>JAKAGT010000027.1 GCA_021825585.1 Bacteroidota bacterium
TCCGCGGAGCTAAAACGAATAAAATACGTCTCATCCCTAAGGCACACAGGAGACGAATATTCGTTTCTTAACGCTCCGCTCCGAAATTTTCTTAACGCCATTTTTTCTCAGGCCGATCCGAACTATGATATGAAAAAGAATTCCCTTAGCGTGCGAGGATCATTCTACAGGGATACGTACCAATTAGGGAATCTGATGATTGACGAGGGCGGCGTCGAGTCGCCCTTAATAGGATTGCATTGTTCTAATGTAGACGGGAGAATTATGAGCGCAGCTGAAAGGTGGCTGATATGATTGAAATCTTGATTGTTGACGATCACGCTATGGTTCGGGAAGGACTTAGGCTGATTATTGAGCGTGAGTCGGATATTCGGATTGTCGGAGAGACGGGTTGCGGGGCGGAAACGATAGAGTTCCTTCGTCGTCGCACCGTTGGCATTGTTGTGCTTGATATTGTCCTTCCTGATAGAAATGGGATAGAAGTACTCAAAGAAATACGGCGTGATTTCAAAGACATTTCCGTCCTGATGCTCAGCATGCACGCAGAAGACCGATTTGGAGTGCGGTCTATTCAAGCAGGTGCTTCAGGTTACATCTCAAAGGGAAGCGCAGCCGAGGATTTGGTGAAGGCAGTTCGAATGATATACAAAGGGGCTAAATACATTCCCCAGGGACTTGCAGAGGCGCTTGCCGCTGAAGTACACTATGAAAGAGGGTTGGAGGAACACGAACGATTGTCGGACCGGGAATTCGAGATAATGCTGCTTATGGGCTCTGGCAAGACCCGGGCGGAAATAGCAAAACGGTTGAACTTGAGTCCGGCTACCGTGAGCACATACCGCAGGCGTGTCCTCTCCAAAATGAACCTGATGACGAATGCCGAGTTAATGAGATATGTGATGGAAAATCACCTGTTGGAATGAAGGTCGAGGTTCAGCAAAACTCATAGCACCGACTGATCGATAGATCCGACACTCAGTTGCCTGTAATCGTTATTGGTACACAGGAATCATCCCTGTTTCGACAGGAAGTTCATAAGCCTTTCTCTCTTCGGGTACCAGACGAATTCCGAAAAGTCATAGTGTGACGAGCAGTGTTGCAAATAACATCATCACGTTAGACAAGTACAAATTGAGCGCTCCGGGGCGAGATGCAAAGCTAAGAAATTCGTATTCCGGCCGCGAGACTGACCTAACGTGCAAGCCCACGAATCACCCAAATCGCCTTAGCGGTCAGGGGAATTAGCAGTGTTGCAAGTGAATTCCAGGAGATTCTGGCAGGGGATCTCCACACCAACCAGGATAGTCATCTTAAGCTTCCTCATAATTATCGGGGGAGGAATCCTGGCATATCGACTTGCTGTTCAGGTTGTGAGGGAGCGCTGGGTCGAATCGAGGAAAGCGGCTGGACTGGCTTCCGCGGAAGATGAAGCCTTGGAAATCCATGAATGGATCGACTGGGAATTAAGTAGGTTGAGCACAACAGCGGGCTATGTCTCAATATTAACGGGGAAAGGCGCCAGTACTAGGGAGGCTGTGGCAGGCCTCCATTCGTCAGGAGTCACTACGGCATCACTGACAGATTTCATGGTTGTGCCGCGTTCCTGCCGGATAGTTTGTTCGACATCTACACGGAGACTTAGCAACGCGGCGATTGAGGGGCTGAAAAAGGTCACTCGCGCATGGAGCTGCGAAATTGTCGACACTTCTCTTCTTCATGAACACGTCATTATAGCTGATGGTGAGGGTTTGCTCCTTGCGATCCCTTGTGTCTCCGGGGGCGGGAAGTTCCTCGGCAGCCTGGTTACCTACGTTTCAGCATCTGATTCCCCTTTTGGTGAGTCTATCCGGTCCTTTGAAGCCAGCCAGGGCAAGGAAATGTTCCTTGCGGACATGAACGGAGACACTCTCGCCAGGGTCGGATCAAAATTACCTCGGCTGAAGAAGAAATCCCTCAACCAACTGATGGGCATGAATAAGAAGGCCGGTTCGGTCCTGCAGAACGACGAGGTCTACACCTTTGCAGGAGTCCCTTCGACCCCTTGGTATGTGTTTGTTCGCCAGTCGACCGCTGGATTGAATTCGGAAATGAATCATGTCAGGGAAGCTATTCTTCTGATGGGTCTTATTTCGACTGTCCTTCTGCTTCTCTTCTCTCTGTGGGTAGTGAGGACGCTCACTACTCCGGTAAGAAAGCTAGTAGGTGCAACACGGACCGTTGCCCTGGAAAAGTTTCAGCCGATAACTCTGAACCTGGGCGGCGAAGCAGACGAGCTTATCGGGATCTTCAATAAGATTGGCGGCTCGCTGAATCGGAGTTACAAGAGGCTTTCGACGTTGAATTCGCTCGGAGCAACTCTTGTGTCCGATATCAGAGAAAACAATATCAGCGAACGTATTGTCCAGGCAGTATACGCATCGATGAACGTCGCAGCCTGCGCGCTGCTAATGCCTAACGAGATCGGTGAATTGGAATCAAAATCAATCGCCGGTTTTCAGGGTTGTACCGCGGCACAGAACTTTGCGTGGAAAGACCTGCCTACAATTATGGAGATAATTACGACTAAGAAACCCATCGTCGAAAACAATATTGACCTGGAGAGTTTAGACCTACGTGGTCCCGACGGACGCCCACTTGTCAAACAAATCATGGGGGTCCCGCTTTTGTTGCGCGACAGAACAGGTGGAGTGCTTGCAGCTATCAATTGTGATGACGGGTCTGATTTTACTGAATTAGACGTAGAGCTGCTTGGTACTTTTGCCCACCAGGCGGCCGTTGCAATCCAGAACTCATACTACTTTCACCAGATAGAAGATGACCTGCAGAACATAAGGAGATTGAAGGACGAGCTCATCCATTCGGAAAAAATGTCCGCTATAGGTCAGCTTGTTTCGGGCGTGGCACACGAATTAAACAATCCCATGGGAATTATTATGGGGTATGCAGATCTCCTCGAGGAAGCAGCTTCTAATGACAAGTATGCAACCTACGCGGCAAGAATCTGGGAGGCAGCACAGAGAGCATCAGGCATTGTCAAGAATCTGCTGACACTCTCACGAAAGCAGCCTCACAAGACTGAGCTCGTAAGTTTGAACGATGTAGTAAGAAGCGTCCTTGAAATCCTCGCACATCCATTAAAGCTGAGCAAGATCCAGGGTTTGTATGAACTCCAGTCCGGACTGAGAGATGTCATTGGTGATCGCCAGGAATTACAGCAGGTATTTCTAAATCTTGTCACCAACGCAATGCAGGCAATGGAGGGCAGGGAGGATGCTCGACTCGCCATCCGCACGTTCAACGATGGCAAGAATGTGAAAGCGATCGTGTCTGACAACGGGCCCGGAATTCCTGCATGGATGCACTCGAAGATTTTCGAGCCGTTTTTCACGACGAAACCTGTGGGGAAGGGAACAGGTTTAGGTCTGAGTATTTGCCATGGGATAATCACGGATCTTCACGGGACAATGCGGGTTGAGAGCGAACCAGGCAGCGGGGCATCATTCATCATTGAATTGCCAACTGTGGGCGAGAACGGCGAAGGCACAGCCGAATCAATTAGTGCTGCGTCCCACCACGTTTAAGGACTCCACGTATTGGTCGTCGATGATGAAAATGATGTGAGAGAGATGCTGGCGAATGTCCTTCGAAACGTGGGATGCAGGAATTCCTTGCGAAAGCAGGCGGGAGACTATTGCACAAGCCATTTGTCTCGCGTGAATTGATTGCTTTGCTGGAGAAAATTGCGGAAGGAGCTCCGCAGGCGCCGGCGACGCCACACAGTTTGTTTTAACTTAATTCGTAAGGGAGAATTCAAATGAAATGGTTTAAGAACCTCAAGGTAGCAGCGAAACTGGTTGTCTCTTTCGCTATCATGAGCCTTCTCGTAGGGCTCGTGGGCTATGTAGGAATCCGTGACATGTCAACAATCAACGGGATGCTCAAGTCTCTTTACCAAAACGAAACGCTTGGTATTTCCCACATCAAGGGGGCAAACTCCAACCTGATCGCCCACGAGCGTGCCGTAAGAAATTACATACTCGCTACCTCGGAGGGGGAACGCAAACAGCGGTTGGCTGACATGAAGACGTACGAGTCAAAAATGCTTGCCGAAATATCGGCAGCGTCGCCTTCGATCAGATCGGAAAGAGGGAAGCAGCTGCTCTCAAAGTTTTGGCCGGCGTGGCAGGCATACAAGAATATGACGGACAAGATCATTTCGCTCGCTGCCGCGACAAAAGTCTCGACTCAGAACAAAGATGTGGTTGACATGGTTAACGGCGACGGGCAAATCGCGGCAGACAATGTGGATACAATTATGAGTCAGATAGCGCAGGACCACGAAGCAAACGGACAGAAAGTATATAATCAAAGCGACGCAATCTATTCACAAAGCAGAAGCATCCTGATTGGTCTTGTGCTCGTATCGGTTGTGTTGGGAATGTTGTTCGGCGTTTTCATCTCCCGTTTGTTCAGCAAACCTATCGTAGCTTTGGAAAAGGCGGCGGAGAAAGTTGCGGGGGGAAATACGGACGTATCCGTGGAGATCGGTTCGAAAGATGAGATAGGAAAGCTTGGAGGCAGTTTCAATACTATGGTTCTCAATATAAAGACGGCGATGCAAGAAGTGCGCGAGAAAGGCGAGGCCGCCCAGCTGGCTGCACGCGAGGCGGAAGAAGCCAAAGCACAGTCCGAGGAACAGTCTGAATACCTGTCACAAAGCGTGGAAACTATCCTTGGCGAGATGAATGAGTTCGCCGACGGTAACCTCACCGTTAGGCTCGATATTGAGAAGGACGACGACATAGGCAAGCTCTTCGCAGGGTTCAATAGGTCTGTGGCAAACATCCACCGGATGATCCAGCAGCTTCAGGAGTCCATCGAAACGACGGCGAGTGCCGCCACACAGATAAGCAGCTCCAGCGAGGAACTCGCGGCCGGCGTGCAGGAGCAATCGGCGCAATCCAGCGAAGTCGCCGCCGCCGTGGAAGAGATGACGAGAACGATCATCGACAACTCAAACAATGCAACCCGAACAGCCCAGGTCGCGACGGAGAACGGAAAAATGGCCCAGGCGGGTGGCGAAACAGTCCTGGAGACCACTAAGAAGATGAGGGAAATTGCAGACGTTGTTACCAAATCTGCAGGTACAGTCGAGAAGCTGGGAGTATCCAGCCAGCAGATAAGTGAAATAATTTCGGTAATCGACGATATAGCAGACCAGACAAATCTTCTGGCCCTGAATGCAGCAATCGAGGCGGCTCGTGCAGGCGAGCAAGGCAAGGGCTTTGCCGTAGTCGCCGACGAGGTAAGGAAGCTGGCCGAGCGGACCACGCAGGCAACGAAGCAGATCGAAGAGATGATAAAGGCAATTCAGTCTGAGACGCGGGAAGCCGTAGACTCCATGAAGCGCGGTACCAAAGAAGTGGAGGAAGGGATGAAACTCGCAGACAAAGCGGGCGAAGCGCTGGAGAAAATAGTCTCGGAGACGCAAAAGTCTGTCGACATGATAAATCAAATCGCAGCAGCGAGCGAGGAACAGTCATCAACGAGTGAACAAATCTCCAAGAATGTCGAGGCCATCTCGTCTGTGTCGAACGAATCCGCCGCCGGAGTATCACAAATCGCACGCTCCGCCGACGATTTGAACAGGCTTACGGAAAATCTCAGAAATCTCGTCTCGAAGTTTAGGGTCGATAACGCACGCAAACTGGAAACAGACACCCGGCCGCATAGCGGGAACGGCAATAACCACGGAAACGACCATCAACACAAGACTGCAAAATTTGACTTCGAACGCGCCAAATCCGCCCATCGGATGTGGAAAATGAGGCTAGCAAACGTAATCGCCGGAAGGGAAGAAGTTGACGAAAAGCAGGCCGGAGACTTCCACGGCTGCGAGCTTGGGAAATGGTACTACTCGGACGGCGCCCGCCAATTCAAGGGCAAGACCGCTTTTGAGGAACTCGGCAAGTGGCACGCCGACCTGCACAAGACGGCAGCGTTAATCATAAAGCTGATTGCAAACGGGAAAACCGAGGACGCGAGGGCCAAGCTTTCGGAAATTGACGAATTCAGCAAGCACGTGGTTGTGCTCCTGGACGATCTCAAGTCCGTTTCACAAGTAGGTGCGTAGACAGGCCGTAATACGCACGACAAGCGGGGGATGACATCCCCGCTTGTCGTCATGGTTTCTGATTAGCTGAAATGATTCTCAAACAATCCTGATCATCGGAGAAAATAAAGATGAAAGATACGAAAATTAAAGAGCGGAGCTTTCCTGAATCCGGCGCCGATTCATCGAGACTGTATGACGAATGCCAGCTGGTCGGGTTTCAGGTCGGCTCACAGGAATTCGGGGTCGACATCAAACAGATTCGGGAAATAATAAGAGAGGTAAAACTGGCGACTCTGCCCGACTCTCCCAACTTTATCGAAGGAGTCGTGAACCTTCGTGGAAACGTGACGCCGGTGGTAGACCTCAGGAAGAAATCCGGTTTTGAACGAAGGACACGTCAAAATGAATCGAGGATCATCGTCACGGAACTTAAGGGCGGCCCTGTCGGATTCATGGTCGACAGCGTTACAGAGGTGAGGACGGCAAAAGCTGAAACAATCGAATCAGTACCGGCCAGTGCCGTGAAAGTAAACACTCGCTACGTGCGTGGAATTGCCAAGCTTGAGGAAGGGCTTCTGATAGTCCTTGACCTTGAGAAGGTGTTGTCCTTGGATGAAGCGGTACAAGGATCTCGAATAGGAGAACCAGAGGCTACGTAAGGTTGTTTATCGAGTATATCTGCGCCAAGAGAAAGTGTCTCCTCCCACTTTTTGGGGGAACGCAATCTGAACTCGACCCAGATTCAAAGTGTGTCTACTATCGGGTCCTTGATGCACTCCAAATGGCCACCACCTTTGTCTTGGCCCTTAATCTGTGGCCAAAAAACGGGTAAACTCGTGCAAGGAATTTTGGATTCCTGGGGGAAATTACGCTATCTTGCGGTTGTTTGCAGCGTGTCGAAAGCACAACTGTCAATCTTCCTCAAGAAAGTCCTTGAGGCAACCGTCATGAAGCCATTCGCACTAGTTTTGTTTACGGCATCGACCATCTATGCGGCAGTTCCGGTGATGCAGATGCCGTCTCCAACTGGCCAGCAGTGGGAGGTTTATGAGCTGACCTTTAACGATTCGACATTTTACCCGAATCCATTCTGGGATGTAACAATCTACGCCTATTTCAAGTCTCCGGGCGGAATAACTTATAGAATCCGTGGTTTCTATTACGACGCCTCAACGTGGAAGACCCGCTTTGCACCCACTGAGACTGGCCAGTGGACTTTTGAAGTGAATTACATGCGTACTCAGGACACTGTAAACTTCAGCGGTTCATTCATGGTTGCGAACGGGTCAAGCCATGGATTTATTCGGGTGAGCCAGTCAAATCCGAACATGTTTTCATACACCGACGGGACCAGTTTTCTTCCAATCGGCGTGAACGGTCACACTCCCGCAGTGACTGCGGCTTATCTGGGAATACCACCGGGACCTCAGCAGGTCCGATCAATGTGGGATTCTCTGGAAGTGCACGGGGTGAATACCTACAGGCTGTATATGTTTAACCAGGAGGCATTTGCCGACTCATTCTCCTGGAATACCGACGAAGGCATGGCAAATCTTGTTTACAACACCGACAGTCTGGACATGTACGACCTTCGTGTAGGTAAGCTGATGGACAGGTGGTTTCAACAGGCATTGGCGCACAACATTAACGTTTATCTGAACATGTTTGTCCTTTTCGATGTTAGCTCGTATCCTTTCAATACATCACCGTGGTCATCCTCAAGCGGCGGACCATTTACGGATAGCAACGCCCCGTATGCATCTGCAACCGGTACTGGTGCGCAGTTAGAAGAAGACTATTACACCTACGTGGTGAGTAGATGGGGGGCCTACAGGAATTTGTTCGGGTGGGAATATGATAACGAGTATGGCTATTATAGTCTGCCTCCATGGATAGCCATGGTCGACAGTGTAATCAGAGCCAATGATCCCTATGGGCGTCCACATTCCGTATCGTTCTGGAATTACTCTTACAGCAGCGCAAGTCCTGTAGACTCGCTGCCCGGCATCAACGTGACGGACGATCATCTTTATGCTTCCAACGGTTGGACTGAATTCGATATTGATTCAGCTGCGAACGCACAAAGTATCAGTCGCTATTGGCAATATAAGAAGCCGGTAATGTTCGGAGAATTCGGCAGCGGTGACGCCACTTACGGCCCGTCGTGGCTTGTATTCATCCGGGCGGGATACTGGGCGGCATTTACCGGTGGTGGTTACCCCATCTTGTGGTGGTCTGGTGATTTTACGACGGCGGGAACTGCCTTCAATCAGGCCGAACTTGAACTGGTAAATGCTGCCAGGAGCCTGTCTTCGGAACTCAGCGCTCTTTCGAGTTTGCGTCCGGCCAACGACGTGACAGTTACGAGCATGCCCACATTTGTCCGGGGTTACACATTGCAGGGTGACTCTGATGTTGTAGTGTATTTCCGTGCGTTCACGAGCGATACGGCTCAGATCGCGGGTCTTTCATGTACTTTACGGCTTCGGGGAATTGCAGGAAAGCAATGGAAAGCAGTCTGGATCGATCCGGTGACCGGGGATTCAATAGCTGAGTCGTCAGGTATAAGTCCTGATGATACGCTGAAGTTGAGTGCCCCATCGTTTGAAGCTGACATCCTCCTGCACGTCAAAGTCGCGGGCGCAGCAACTTTTGTTCGGGACGGGGAAAACGGTTCAGTTTCGGGATTCAGTCTTGATCAGAACTTTCCTAACCCGTTCAACCCAACTACAGTTATCAGCTATCGGCTTTCAGCGGTCAGCAATGCCAAACTGGAGGTGTACGATATATTGGGAAGAACGGTCAGGACGCTGGTCGACGGGCGGCAGTCCCCCGGAGAACATTTGGTGGTATTCGATGCGGCAAATCTTCCCAGCGGAGTCTACTTCTATCGGCTGCAGGCAGGAGCTTTCAGCCGAACGAGAAAACTTCTCCTCCTTAAATGAGTGCCGAGAGAAGCTGTTCCCCGGCTATCTGGATGAGGAGGGAGAGGCGTTCTCCCTCCAAGGTTTCGGACAAGGTAAAATGGTATGCGGCAAGGCGCTCACTTGAGTGGAAATTTAGCGACCATTCACCTCTGAACACTACTGATCAGGGAGAACTGGTCACTGGGGAAGTGGGTAGTGTACCATGATGTGAGAGCAGTCATAAAAAAGGTCTGTCACAAATCCGTCACAACTTTTCAAAAACCTTCAAAATCCGTACTGGCGGACGGGTTCGAACCGTCGACCTCCTGATCCACAGTCAGGCGCTCTAACCAAACTGAGCTACGCCAGCGTCACACAAACTTGCAACATAATTTAACGAAAGACCGCCAAAAGCTCAACGTTTTTCGAGCGGTTTTTGGGATGGGACGCGGGGATGTATTCGCTCGGCCCTTCCGATTTCTTCCCTGTCTCCGCGTTTCCGACCGTCATGGGCTTCGCTCAAAATTCCGTAAGTTCCAATCTTGTGCACCCTGAGATTGTGCGCAAAAAGTCTTGGATTTTCTCTGTATTGCGTTAGAAGTGCACAGAGCCTGTTCTGAAGGGCGAGCATGGAGTCCTCGCTGCCCACAAAGTTTTGCATCATCATAGAGAATACAAGCGTGTCTCCGGGAACCACCACGTATCCGGAGAGTGTGCTTACGCCGCTGATTGACCCGGTCTTCGCATGCACTCTGCCTCGGACAAAGTCCTCGCTCATTCTGTCGGAAAGTGAACCGTCATATCCAGCTATCGGAAGACTGTGAAAGAAAATATCCGAAGTGCTCTGGTCGAGCATGTGAGTCAACACTTTTACAATCGCGTTCGGAGTGATCAGGTCGTAGTGAGAGACGCCCGAACCGTCCACGATGTAATATTGTGTGGAGTCGACACCGCATTCTTCAAGGTATTGCTTCTCATCGGCGATGCCGTTCTCAGCGCTCCCGATTTCGCCGTAAACTTCGGAAGGGACTTCCCGCAGGAAGCATTCTGCGCCGAGATTGTCGGAGATCTTATTCGTGTAGGTGACTACGGTATCGATTGAGTGTCGGTAAGTGAACAAGTTCCTCAAGTCGAACGGATCGCGAACGTCCCGTGTCACCACGAGCTTACCGCGGATGTTCACCCCGTACTTCAGCAGAAGTTCCTTCAACACCGTCCCGAAATAATGGGCCGGATGCCTGACGGAAAAATCGTAGGTTGACGGCGTGAGGTCCCCGGTATAAGTGCCGCCGACGTAGATCGTGTTCGTATTGTTTACCATAACTCTGGTAACATAAAGGCTGTCAGTCGGGCCGGGAATGGCAGTGCATGCAATCTTCACAAAGTCCGTCGACGGGTCGGTTGTGACCAGTAATTTGTGCATGAACGGATCTAGGGAGACATTGACGGTGATCGTGTTATGGTCGAGGCAGGTAGGGCTGATGAACATGGCAAACGACGCCGGCTCATCGTCCCACATCCAGCCGTTTCCCCATTGAAGCGAGTCGAACTTCGCAATATCGATCACGAGATTTCCGTCGACGTATTTGATTCCGCTGTTTGAAATGTTACGGGCGGATGAATCAAGGTCTGCATAACTGAGAATTGGGTCGCCGCCTCCAACTGCAACGATATTGCCGAAAAGAGTATCTCCCCTTTGAACCCCGGAGGCTTCGAACTTCGTCTTGAAATTGTAGCTTCCGCCGAGGTTTTGCAGGGCGCAGGAGGTCGTCACGATTTTCAGGTTGCTTGCCGGATGGAGAAGCAGGTGCGAGTAGGAGTGATAAAGCGTTCTCCTTTGTCTTCTGGAGTACACTTCAATCGCCTTTATCGTCCCCCGCGACTTAGAATGCCCTACTATGAAACCTATTTCCTTCTTCAGAAGGTATTCCGATCTGGTTTCTCTGGTGCGAGATGATGCGGTCAGGGCGGTTGAAAAGAAAGCGATGATTGACAGAAGGATGTACTTATTGAGTCTCATTTTTGCGGTCTACCCAGCTTTCTATAAAGTGTGCTTTTGTTTATTTTTAGAATTTCCGCCGCTTCAACGTAATTGTTGTCATGCTCTTTGAGGACGCGCTTGATATACTCGCTCTCCAGTTCCTCGAGACTGATGTTCGGCGGAATCCTGTTCGCCCATTCGTCGTCGACTTTTCTAGTTGTCGGGAGGTCGGTATCGGATAATGTGAGCACCGGGCCGGCTGCGAGCGCAATAGCCCTGTCGACGAAGTTCTCGAGCTCACGGACGTTGCCCGGCCAGTCAAGGTTGAGAAGCTTCGAAGAGAGGTCTTCCGACATGCCCGTCACCTGCTTGTTGTGCCGCCGGTTATACTTGTTTATGAAAAATTCGATGAGGAGGGGAACGTCCTCCTTGCGCTCGCGAAGCGGGGGAAGTTCTATCTTGATTACGCTCAACCTATAGAACAAATCTTCTCTGAAAAGTTTATCGTGTACCAGTTCTTCGAGGTTTCGGTTTGTGGCGGCAATTATTCTGACGTCCACGATCTTAGATGCCGTACTTCCGATCCTCCGCACCTCATGTTCCTGCAGGACCCTCAATAGCTTCGGCTGAAGGAGAAGTGGAATCTCGCCCACCTCGTCGAGGAACAGCGTGCCCCCGTCAGCTTCAGTGAAGAAGCCGTCCCGCGCGAAGAGGGCCCCGGTGAACGCCCCTTTTTCGTGTCCGAACAGTTCCGCCTCGAGCAGCTGTTCCGGGATGGCCGCAACATTGATGGGTATGAACGGCCTGTCGGCCCGGGGGCTGTTTATGTGTACGGAGCGGGCAACTATCTCTTTTCCCGTTCCGCTTTCGCCTTGTATCAGAATACTCGAATTTGTCGGAGCGGCGCGCCCTATGATCTTGAAGACTCGCAACATCTTCTCACTCTTGCCGACAACATTGGAGACATTGATCTCGTCGCGCTTGCCACCGGCTCCAGTTTGGGCATCAGCATTAATGTGGTAATGCGAGACCGCATTCGAGACAACCAGC
Source organism: Bacteroidota bacterium (assembly GCA_021825585.1). Taxonomy (GTDB): domain Bacteria; phylum Bacteroidota; class Ignavibacteria; order Kryptoniales; family JAKASW01; genus JAKASW01. The sequence goes on from JAKAGT010000027.1 coordinate 12,053, forward strand.
CGTATCTCATTCAAGTTAAGCGGCTTGCTGAGATAATCGAATGCTCCGCTCTTTATCGTGTTTGCCGCCGCTTCGAGTGTACCGAATGCGGTAATGAGAATGACCGGAAGCGTCGGCTTGAGTTCAAGGATGCGGTTCATTAGTTCTGTGCCGTTCATTGTCGGCATCATGACATCCGTTACAACAGCCGAAAAAGTAAGTTTCCTGATTTTCTCGAGTGCCTCAACAGGGTCGGAGAAAGTCTCAACTTCGTATGCTGGAGACAGTGCCTCCCTCAGAAGCTCGAGTGAGTCAGCGTGATCGTCTATTACTGCAATCTTATCTTTCATGACATCAACGGAATTATTAGAGAAAATGTGGAGCCTTCGTTCGAGGTTTTTGAGAGGAATATCCGTCCGCCGTGGCGGTCGACAATTTCCTTGCAGATTACCAATCCTATCCCGTTGCCGTTGGGTTTTGTGCTGTTGATGAAATCGCTGAAGAGTTGACCGACGATCTCCTGAGGAACGCCATTGCCATTGTCCGATACGTCGAACCTTAAGTTTCGGTATCCTTGGTTCTTATCCTCATACACATTAACCGTTATCCTGCCGGAGGATTCCGTGTCTTTCTTTGATTCAATGGCATCGATAGAATTATTCAACAAATTTATGAGAACCTGTTGGATTTGCACGGGGTCCACGTCCAGCACGGCCGTCGGGGCGTCCAACGAGACGACAAGGGTTATCGATTTGTCGCTTAACTTTGGATCCATTACCAGCTTCGTCTCCTCGACAAGGTTCTTGAGAACCACTCGTTGTTTTGACGGCATTGCGATTTTCCGCGCCTGAAGAGAACGATTTATGATGCCGATCATGGTCTCAACCTGACGTTCGATAACTCTTAGCTTCTTCTTGCCGCTCTCAGGTATGTTGTTCTCCATCATTAGCTGGACCGAAGTGTAGATTGCGTTGAGCGGGCTACCGAGTTCGTGTGCAAGTTTAGAAGCTACCTTGCCGAGCGACGCCTGGGATTCGAACAAACGGAGCTTTTCCTGCATGGCCATGATTTCGTTGCTTTTCTCACGCAGCGATTCCGTAGCCACTGCAATTTCTCTTTTCAGCCGATCATTGTATTCTTCCTGTCGTCTCACTTCCGATCTGCTGATCTCATGCGCCCGCTGGAGTTCGGTCATCATCTCGTTGTATATCGATGAAAGCGTGCGGAACTCCGCCCCGGAACTAAGTGACAGCCTCATATCCATATCTCCCGCCGCAGCATCTCGCATCGCCTTTTCGAGATCGCCGAAGGGTCTCAGAAAGGTCAATCTCATCGCGAAGAGGAGGAGGAATGAGGCGAATACGCTGACCGCAAGGGTTATCGTCGCTCCTATTACTTGGCTGCGCCGGACTGTCTGCCTGACACTCCTCAGGGTAACCTCAGTCACTGCGTATCCCCAGACCTGATCTTTGTCCCGCAGCAGGACCGAGTAGGAATACAATGAATTTCCATAACGAACGGAAGCTACCGGTGTCTTCTTCAGGAAATCGTTCACGAGGGTGCTTCGAACGAAAGCGAGGTGATTGGCTTCGGGGATTTTTCCGGCTGAAGCAACGAGAGATAGTGAATCCGGGCCTACTCGCCGGAAGAAGGCGATAAATTCAGCTTCATGGAGGAGTCGTAGGGCCAGCCTCGCGTTCACTTCGAGTGTGAGAGTGTCGGTCTTCATGGTGGAACGCGTTGCAAGATTAAACTCGGCGGCGATCAGTTGAGCGCTGCTTTCCGCATCGCGGAACAACATTTTTTCCGTGGCGATTGAGTTGAAGTATGTGATCAACAAACCCGCCGCAAACAGGATAAGTACCACTACTGCAGTAATTCTCGTTCGCAGGGAAAGGGTTGGCATTGCTAATTTCACAAAAAAATATAGTTTTTGGGGAGCTTGGGTTCAAGTTTCCACCGAAACGCTTCAGGTAGCGGAGTGAACTGCCGGTGCAATGGCGCGGGGCGTGAACCATCATGTTACGAAGATTGTTCTCTCTTTGTTAAATTATCGAAGGAAATCTGCGTGACTCTTCAGCAATTTTTCAGAAACAACCGCATTTAGACGAGGCAATTCAAAGGATGAGTGAATCTACGGAAGTGAGCCAGGAAACAGATTTGGTTCTCGAGGGCGTGCGCACGCATAACCTTAAGAATATTACGGTCAGAATTCCTAAGGGAAAGATTACCGTGGTAACGGGTCCTTCCGGGAGCGGGAAATCCAGCCTCGCGTTCGACACTATCTACGCCGAAGGGCAGCGGAGATATATAGAGAGCCTTTCCGCTTATGTTAGACAGTTCCTGGAGCGCATGGAGAAGCCTGATGTCGACACCGTCCGCGGCATCTCGCCTACAGTTGCAATTGAACAGCGGCGCCTCAGCAGGAACCCCAGGTCGACAGTTGCCACTATGACCGAAATATACGACTACCTGAGACTCCTCTTCGGCAGGGCAGGCACGGTCATTTGTTCCAAGTGTAACATTCCGGTTGTAAAATATTCTCCACAGCTTATCGTGAAAGCAGTTAGCGATACTTGTGCCGGTAAGAGAATATACGTTTTGTTCAATGTTACGAATGGCAATAGCGCTGCGCTGGCAGCGGACCTCAAACGGCGGGGATTTTTCAGATTTGCCGACAAGAATAAACCCGGCGTCATAGTTGAGTCTGAAGACGCTGTGTCCAGGTTGGAGACCGAATTCCTGGTCCTCGCGGACCGGCTTGTCGTGGGAACTGAAGGATATGAAGATCGGATGATCGAGGCCTGTGAGCAGGGGTTCCTTAATGGGGCCGGCAGCATATTCATTCACGATGTCGACGATGACAAGACCTACAGGTTTTCAAGCAAGTTCGAGTGCTCGCGATGCGGGAAGAGCTACCTCGAACCCGAGCCGCGTCTTTTCTCGTTCAACAATCCGTACGGGGCGTGTCCCGAATGTCAGGGTTTCGGTACAATCATGGGATATGACTGGGACCGCACCGTCGCCAATCCCTTCCAGAGCATTTTGCACGGCGGCAACAGTCTCATATCCGCGCCTGCATTCGATGTTTACAGGCGTTCGCTCATGAAAGCCGCTGCTTCGGCGAAGATTCGGCTGGACGTGCCGATCAGGGACCTTACGGAAGGAGAATGGCGCTTTCTCATAAACGGCGATCAGAGTTTCGTCGGATTACGTGGATTTGTCAAGCACCTCGAAAAGAAATCTTACTCTTTTTCTGTGAAGTATTTTCTCGACAAGTATCGCGGCTATGTGACTTGTCCGACCTGCAACGGTGCGAGATTACGGCAGGAGGCTCTCGCCGTGCAGATAGACGGGCAAACTATGGCGGGCATCGTGTCGATGACTGTTGCGAGGGCCTCTAAATTCTTCGAATTGGTCAGACTTGAGGGTGAAAATGCTGTCATAGCCGAGCAGGTGCTCGACGAAATTCGGAAGAGAGTCGGTTACCTCTTCCAGATCGGGCTTGGTTACCTGACGCTCGACAGGCTTTCGTCCACATTATCCGGGGGCGAAGCGCAAAGAGTGAACCTGGCCACGAGTCTCGCATCGACGCTTGTCGCCACGGCATATGTGCTCGATGAGCCGAGCATCGGTCTCCATCCGCGCGACATGGACAGGCTGGTGTCGATCCTTAAGAACCTGAAATCCTACCAGAACACGGTGATCGTTGTCGAGCACGATGCGGAGATGATGAAGAATGCCGACTACATAATCGACCTCGGGCCGGGCTCGGGTGCCCTGGGCGGCGAGATAATCTACGAAGGTTCTTTCAAAGGTTTGGTGAAATCGAAGAAGTCCCTGACCGGAAGGTATCTTCGCGGCGAGAAGAAGATAGCGTTGCCGAAGAGAAGGAAGCCCGTGGAGAAGTTCATCCGTGTCAAGGGGGCAACGATGCACAACCTGGACAATCTGAGCGTCGATATCCCGTTGTATTCATTCGTGTGCATAACGGGCGTCAGCGGTTCCGGAAAGAGCACACTCGTGTACGACATACTCTTCGATGCGATCAAGGAAAAAGGCATCGAGGAGGGTCTAAACGTGCCGCGTGAGAACGTCGAAATATCCACGAGCCGCGTGAAAGGAATCTCGTTCGACTACATGCCGGAATCGGTAGAACTCGTGGACCAGAGTGCTGTTGGAAGAATCTCCAGGTCGAACGTTGCCACTTACAGCGGCACTTTCGATTCGATAAGGAACATTTTTGCAGACACTCCTCTTGCAAGAGAGAGAAACCTGACATCGAGCTACTTCTCTTTCAATGTAGGCTGGGGTGGAAGGTGCGAAACGTGCAACGGGGAAGGAATACAGGTAGTGGAGATGCAGTTCCTTGCGGACGTCACGCTTGACTGTGAGGCGTGCAATGGACGCAGGTACAACTCCGAAGCTCTCGAAATCAGATACCGGGGTAAGAACATCGCAGACGTCCTTGACCTGACAGTTTCCGAAGCCCTGGAGTTCTTCGGCGACAAAAAGGACGTTGTCAAGCCGCTTAAGCTCCTGGATAAGGTGGGACTCAGCTACCTGAAGCTGGGTCAGAGACTCTCAACCCTCTCGGGCGGCGAGGCACAGCGGCTCAAGATATCCAGCTATCTCACCGGCAGCAGCGAAAGTGAAGTACTATTCGTGCTCGACGAACCGACAACCGGATTGCACTTCGAAGAGATAGCGAAATTGCTCGACGTGCTTCTTGAGCTTCGGGACCGCGGGAACAGCGTGATCGTCGTCGAACACAATCTGGATGTGATCAAGTGCGCGGACTACGTTATCGATCTCGGACCGGAGGCCGGAGAAGATGGCGGCAGGGTTGTAGCCGCAGGCACACCGGAACAAATAATGCAGGTCAGCGAATCGAGAACAGGCGCGGCGCTGAAGAAGGTATTAAGCGAGGTTCAGTACTGAGTAGCGATATTGAAGGCGATGAAGAACGTATTGAAATTTGCCATCGGCTCGTTTTGCATGCTCTCGATACCGTGTGACATCGGGAGTACATAGTACCTCAGGCTCACACCCATCAAGCTGTGCGGGTCAAGTCCGAAATAGGCACCTGCACCGAAGTATGCACCCATCCCGAAATATCCCTTGCCGTGCGAGAAGCTGTAGCCTAACGGCTGATCATACGGAGCCGCAAAGACCGCGTTCGGGCCAAGTCCTGCGAAGACGTACGGACGGAAAGAGTCAGTGATCTGGTCTTTGAATAACCTGTACTGCAAACCTATCATAGCGGGAAACACGAAAAGCTGATTGATCTTTCCCGGTACAAACTTCTGCCCCGTGAAAGGGTCGATGTAGTCTATCTCATTCGGTGCCTTGGCTTCGGAAGCGGTGAGGGTGAGCGTCCACGATAGCGTGCTACTCAGAGCGTGAATGTACGAGAATCCAAGTCCAAAGCCCGAGTTTCCAATCATGAGATCGAGGCCGAGTGCGTTCGGCTTCAAGTTCGTGTCGGGGCGTGAAATATTCCTGACGGGCAAAGAAGAATACAGTGAGTCGGGCCTTGCGGCAACATCCGGCTGACCCGCGAAAGCGGTAGTCGTAAGGGCAAGAACGATTAAAACGGTCAGATTTCTCATTTTGTTACACCTGAAGTGAAATTAATACGCCTTAAGGTCATTTTCATCACAATGTTAGACGACCATCTAATTTTATAGGTTCAATACCAAACGGAGCGAAATAGTTCCAGCATGCTCATCCGGGGTGTCTCCGACCTCAGAAAACACGGTAGGCATTGAACTTAAGATACTCGGTCTCCGGCATTCCGGGCAGAACCGGATGATCCGGCGAAGCCCCGGCGCGATGGAGCAGTTGAAGTGTTCGTCCGGATCGTTCCGCCGCCGCGGCGATGACTTCCTCAAAAGTCTCTCTGAAAATGTGGTGAGAACATGACGCGGTCAGGAGAATTCCGCCCTTCTTTAGAACGGAAAAAATTGCCTCATGCAGATGCTTATATCCCGCCTTGGCTGCCGGCACACTCTTCCTGTTCTTAGTGAAGCTCGGCGGATCGGAAACCACTACGTCGTATTTCTCGCCGGCTTCCGGGGCCTTCGCGAGGAACGAGCTCACGTCGTCTGCGATTGCACGGACGTTCTTGAGTCCATTCAGATCCAAATTCAGTTGAAGAGCATTGATCGCAGGTAGGGAAGAATCGACAGCGACGACCTTGCCGGCTCCGGCGTGGGCCATGTTCAGGGCAAACCCGCCCTCGTTGGAGAAAAGGTCGAGCACGGATGAACTCGAGGCAAGTTCCCTGGAAAAAATCCTATTGAGTCTCTGGTCGAAATAGAATCCCGTTTTCTGACCGCTGAACGGATTTATTCTGAACGTGACTCCGCTCTCGTCGTAATCCACCGTACTCTCTTGACCATGGACGATTGCCCTCGACTGGGGGAGTCCCTCAAGCTCGCGTGAGCTCCCTTCGTTTCGCTCATAGATGGCGGCGGGCTCGAACATTTCCCGCAGGCAGCCGTAGATGATTTCTTTCCTTATTTCCATTGCGGCAGAGAGAATCTGGACGCTGAATAGTGTTCCGAATCTCTCTATGATGAGTCCCGGTAGAAAATCGCTTTCGCTGTGGATGAGCCGGTAGAAGGGGGAATGAAACAAAGTCTCCCGCAATTGCAGGGCGGAAGTCATTCTGCCCGCAAAGAATTCCTTGTCCGGCTCGACATACTCTTTCGAGAAGAGCCTCACGGCTATGAGCGTCTGCGGATTGTAAAAGCCAAAGCCGATGTGCCCGCCGCCGTTTCTCTTGACGCTCACAACGTCGCCGGCGGCGGGTGAGCCTTCTATAGCTGCAATTTCATTGCTGAAAACCCACAGATGACCGGATAGAATCCGCTTTTCTTCTTTGGGGCGCAGGCGTATTGTCGGAATCGTCATCCTAGTCTCGACACCGCAGCGGCCATCCGGTCGACGGCTTCCGTTAGTTCTCTTTCAGAGTAAGCGTATGATATTCTTATATAACCGTCCGAACCGAACGCGGTGCCTGGAACAAGCGCGACCTGGGCTTCCATCAGGAAATAGCTTGCCACGTCGGATGAATTCTCAAGTACCCGTCCGTCGTGGGACTTGCCTATCAATCCCTTTACCGACGGGAAGAAATAGAATGCGCCTCCGGGTTTAGCGAGTGTGATTCCGTCGATTTTCAACAGCCGGTTCATCATCAGGTCTCTCCTGTGCTGGAACGAAAGTCGCATCTTCTCGACATCGGACTGAGATCCCTTTATGGCCTCCAGCGCCGCCGCCTGTGAAATAGATGATGCATTTGAAGTCAGTTGACTCTGTATTTTAGACGCGCGCCTCACGATTTCTTCGTTTGCAGCCATGAACCCTATGCGCCAGCCGGTCATAGAATATGCCTTCGAAACACCGCTGGCCGTAATAACCCGGTCCTGCACTTCGGGTATGGAGCCGATTGAGAAATGCCTGTTGCCGTCAAATATGATCTTCTCGTAGATCTCGTCGGAGATGACATAGAAGTCGCGTTGGGCTGCGAGATTCGCAATGCCCCGGAGCGTCTCTTCGCTTAGGACACTTCCAGTCGGATTTGAGGGGGAGTTTATGATCAGCGCCTTGGTCTTCGATGTCAGCAGCGGTTTCAGATCGTCCGCCGTGAAACTGAATCCGTGTTCCTCTTTCGTGTGGAGTATGACAGGAGTCGCATCGACCAGCTTGACCATCTCGGGAAAGCTGACCCAGTATGGAGCCGGTATTATCACTTCATCACCGGGATTGCAGATCGCCTGGAGTGCATTGAAGATCGAATGCTTTCCGCCGTTTGAAACGAGAATGTTGGATGCCGTCACGTTCATGCTGTTGTCACGGCAAAACTTTTCTGCGACAGCTTCCCGCAGTTCCGGCATGCCTTCATTCTGCGTGTATTTGGTGAAATTATCATTTATCGCTCTTATCGCAGCCTGCTTCACATTTTCCGGCGTCGGAAAATCCGGTTCTCCGGCGCTCAGGCTGATCACCTTCTTCCCCTCCGCTCGAAGCTTCTTAGCAAGGGAAGTGATTGCGATCGTTTGCGACTCTTCAATCGTGTCGACTTTTTTGGAAAGCGAGGTCATCTAGGTTGCTTCCTCCCATCTTCTGGTTTAGCATCTCTGAATTTATCTGTAAGTTTGATTTTCACATGTTCAGGTACAAACTCGCTGACATCTCCGCCGAACCGTGCGATTTCCCTGACAATGGTGCTGTTCAAGTAGGTGTACTTCTCATGAGGCATGAGGAATACCGTATCGATATTCTTGCAAAGCTTCCTGTTTGTCAATGCCATCTGGAATTCGTATTCGAAGTCGGAAACGGCGCGAAGTCCGCGGACGATAGCGTTCGCTTTCTTTTTCAATGCATAGTCTACCAGCAGCCCCTCGAATTCTTCGACTCCGATATTTTCAATCCCTTTCACAGCTTCCTCAATCATGCCGACTCGTTCCTTGCCGGAAAAGAGGGGGGTCTTCGTCGTGTTCACAGCAACGCAGATTGTTACCCTGTCGAACAACTCTGCCGCACGCTTTGCAACATCGACGTGTCCATAAGTAACCGGATCGAAAGTGCCCGGGTAGATCGCCGTTCTTCCAGATGTGATCAATTTTGACATTTTGTCTCCGGATTTAAAAACGAAAGTAAGGTTGAACCGAATGCCTTCTGACGGATGAGCAGGGAAGGAGGAGGTGTGTAGTACCTCGAATGCTCGACGCAGATAATTCCGGTCTTCCGAACTGCTTCACTGGAAAGCAGTTCGTCTATGATTCCGTGAGTCGTACTGTTCAGCGCGTATGGCGGATCGACGAACACTATGTCGAATTTTTCCTTGTTGACCTTCAGGAACTTCTCCACTCGAACCGTACGTATGTCGCATTGTCCCTCTATGCCGAGTGCGGCAGCATTCCTGCGAAGTACATCGGCTATCTTCCTGTCCGCTTCCACAAAGACGACTTTCCGTGCACCTCTGCTGATAGCCTCGAAGCCGACACTTCCTGTGCCCGCATACAGATCGAGTCCGATCATTCCTTCAAGGTCCATCATGTTGAGCAGGATATTGAACATCGTTTCACGCAGCCTGTCAGTCGCCGGTCTCAGCTTCGCAGAGTCGACGGACTGCAGTTTCCTGCTCCCGAGTATACCGCCGGTTATTCGCATGCCTATTTCAGCGCCGCACCGATAACGGAGGAGAAATAGTGTGGAAGGGGGGTGAGTTTCTGGTTCGACAGGACAGCCGGTGACTGCAGTATGTTCTCGTTCGGGACAAGCAGCTCATATCTGGAATCCGCGCTCTTCTGGAGAAGGTCTATCAGGAAACCGTCTGCAGACGAGCCGGTGATGAATATTCTGCCGGCATAATCGTCGACCAGTGATTCCAAGTCATTGGACATCCTGGTGACGAAGTAAAACGGTTCTCCGGTGTAATTGACGTACTTATATGCAGCACGTTCTCCGTTCCTGCAGAAACTACCCTCTATCTGTTGTCCTTTCACCGTGATTAGGATGTAATTCTCCGGCGGCTTGATAAGCTTGTTCACGGTCAATTCACTGCAGGAATGATCGAGGTCGATGAAATTCAACTCGAGTCCGCACCGTGTGCAGGCATTCCTCAGTGATTCCAGAAGATATTTGTCGACTGCAGCGTAGAATATCTCTTTCGTACCGTCTCCCTTCACGGAGATTACCTCGTAAGCAGGGCGCAACTCTTTTTCCACGAAATCGTTGTGAAAAGCAGTTTCGGCCCTGAGAAAACTCACTATCTCTTCGTGTCGCATATCGGAATCGACGTCGATTGTGCCCTTATCGACGAGCGTCGTGTCTATGGCCGCCGAGACAATCCGGCTCAGGATCGATTCCTCGTTCATCAAAAGAGAAATTACCTGAACCATTTCCTCCACATTCAAACTTTCGAGTTTCCTTTCGGCGATTCTTGAAAGGAAGTACTCCCCGTTTCTGTCTTCAACTTCTGCTGCGCGCAGGAAGTCACGTCCTATTTCGAGCCCGAGGACAATCCGGTACTGTTCCATTTACTCAACCCTCACGTAAGGTTTCACCCGCTCGAGTTTCTTTGTCCCGATGCCTTTGACGTTGCTTAGTTCCTCGACTGAGCCGAATTTCCCATTCGCGTTCCTGTAGTCGACTATCCTTTGCGCGATCACTTTTCCTATTCCAGGGATGCTGACGAGGTCACCGATGCTTGCAGTGTTCAAGTCTACGGGAGACGCGAGAGAAGCCTTCTTACTCATCCCGGCGTTCAGACTTTTTTCCGCCGTGTCTTCGTCAGCAGCGATCAGCGAATCGATCCTGGAAGATGCTGCGACGAAGAAGGAATCCGACCTGCTGAAGTCGTATCTCTCGGTTGACTTGTCCAGATTCAGAATCTTTGCAGTTCCGCCGAGAATCAATCCGAAACAAAGAAAGAGGATGATGCCTGCCTCGCTTTTGGTAAGTCCTAATTTTTCCTGGATATTGCGGGTTACCTTGTTCAACATCTCAGTCAAATATACTATGATTCTGATTTCAAACGGAATGTTGGATAAATCGACCGGAGTTCAGCTCAGACGATTCCAGCGCACTGGTGTGATAAGTCTTCAGTCTAAGGTGGTGCCGTCCCTGGACGGCGGTTTCAAATTGGAGGAACGAGCCAGATCCTTCAGCAAGTCCTTTTCGTGCTGGCTCAGTTTTGTCGGCGTATAGACGTTAATTGCAACAAGTTGGTCGCCTTTGCCGTAGCCGTTCAGGTGGGGCAGTCCCTTCTCCCGCATTCTCAGGATTTTCCCCGACTGGATGCCCGGTTCGATTTTGAGCTTCGCTCTTCCGGCAAGAGTGGGGACTTCGACATCGCTACCCAGTGCGGCTTCAGGGAAACTTAGTTCCAGATCGAAAATGATGTCGTCGCCGTCACGCTTGAAATACTCGTGAGTTGCTTCTTCTATTACAACGATGAGATCACCGCTCGGTCCGCCCCGCCTTCCGGCATTTCCTTCGCCGCGAAGTGTGAGGTAGTTCCCGTCGTTAACCCCTGCGGGTATCTTGACTTTGATGGTGGATTCCCCGTTCACTCTTCCGGCTCCGCCGCATGAAGGGCAGGGGTCCTTAATTATTTTCCCGAGGCCGCCACATGTCGAGCACTGTACAATGTTGACAAATTGGCCGAACATCGTTCTGGTCGCTTTCCGGATTTCGCCGCTTCCGCCGCATGTCGGGCACGTCGACATTCCCGATCCCGACTTAGCCCCGGAGCCGCCGCAGGTCTGGCACTTCTCCTGCCGTTTTATCTTGATCTTCTTCTCTATGCCTGTGGCAATCTCTTCCAGCGTCAGCTTCACGGAAATTTTAAGATCGCTGCCTCTTTCTCCGGTCGTCGAGCCGGTGCGCGACCTTGTCCGAGTCCCGCCGCCGAAGAAGTCTCCGAATATGGAGCCGCCCAATCCGCCGCCGAATATGTCGTTGAATACCGTGAATATGTCGCTGGCGTTCGAGTTTGTCCAATCATGGAAGTCCGCGCCCTGTCTGACCCCCTCGTGTCCGAATCTATCGTACCGCGACCTCTTATCCTGATCGCTCAATACCTCATACGCTTCTGTAGCTTCCTTGAATTTCTCCTCCGCCTGTTTGTTTCCCGGATTACGGTCGGGGTGGTATTGCATCGCCAGCTTTCTATACGCCTTCTTGATGTCCTCTACCGATGCTCCTTTAGACAGTCCCAGTATTTCGTAGTAGTCTCTCTTTGCCATCTCGTTCCTTTGTTAAATCAATTCTCTTTTGTAGCGTCAGGCTGTTCCTCTTGTTCGGCGGCGACAATGACCTTGGCATGTTTGATCACCTTCCCATGCAGCGTATAGCCGCGTTCTATCTCTTCTACGATGGTATGGGGCTTCACCTCCGGGCGCCGGATCTGCATCAGGACATCATGGTACGTTACGTCGAATATCCTGCCGATAGACTCGATCGGCTTGAGACCTTTGTCCTCCAGTTGCCTGTACAACTTCTGGTATATCATCTCGATTCCCCTGTAGAAGGAATCGAAGTCGGGGTTTGCTTTGCCGTTTGTCAAAGCTCTGTTGAAATCGTCCAGGATGGGCAGGATATCCCTGATGATTTTCTCGTTTGAGAATTTCACGAACTCAGCCCTCTCGATTTCAACTCTCTTCCTGAAGTTCTCGAATTCGGCCGCGAGTCTAAGCAGCTGGTCTTTGTATGACGCTATGAGAGCTTCCGACTCGCTAAATTGCTTCTGTAATTTCTCCAAGCCGGCAGCAGTCCCGTTCTCTGTGCCGGATGTCGATGACCGTTCTTCAGCCTCTTTCTGATGTTCAGATTCTCTGTCTGCTTCGCTCATCTCAGGTACTTTTCCTTCATTTTCTTCTTCGGTGTTTCCCATCTTCTTCCCAAACACCCCGGTTTATGATTCTAACTTGTTCGTGATGACTTTCGCGACAAAATCCACGAGCGGTATCAGCCTGGAATACTGCATCCTTCGGGGACCGATGATCCCCACAGTTCCCTTGACGCCACCTGCCTCGTACCGCGCAGTAATCAGACTGTAATCCTTCAGCTTTTCATCCTCGTTTTCACTTCCGATTTTCACGGTGATAGGTTCGCTGGAGTCGCTTTTTTCCAGGATATGGAGTATGACGTCTTCGTCTCCGAGAATTTCCAGTATCCCTTTCAGATTCTCCGGCAGGTCGAATTCCGGATGTGAAAGCAGGCCGCGAGGCATCCCGATATGGACCTTGTCTGCCTCCGGTCTTGCAGAGAAAATCTTCTCGCTCATGCTGGTGAATCGGCTGATGACTTCTTCGTCGGCATAGTCACCCACTCTCTCCAGTATAGTCTCCCGAATCTCGGAGAGTCTCAAACCGGCCAGACGTTCGTTGAGGAGTGAATTGACCTTCTTCAATCCGTCCTGGCTTACTTCAGACTCGACTTCCAGGACGATGGTTTTAATTAAGCCTGTTTCAAGCGAAATAACAACAAGTATCCGGGAGCGATTGAGAAACATCAATTCTATTCTGGTCAGGATTGCGTCTCCAAGGTACGGAGCGGAGACGAGGCTAAGTTGTCTGGACACCTTGCCGAGGAGTTTTGATGCCTCACTCAACAACTCGCTTGAATCGAATGAAGACTTCAACCCGAATGCTATTCGTGCCTGCTCATCTTCCTGCAACGCTTCGAGCGACATCAGGGAGTCCAGATAGAAACGGTATCCCTCGTCTGTCGGAACCCTTCCGGCCGATGTGTGAGGATGATTGAGATACCCGAGCTCTTCAAGCACTGCCATCACGTGCCTGATGGTTGCGGGACTCAGATCTATGTCCTGCTTCTGAGCTATGAATTTCGACCCCACCGGCGTCGCCGTCAAAATAAAATTGTGAACGACTGCCCGCAGGACTTCTCTTTCTCTATCATTAAGTTCGTGTGTCATTGGCGCTAAAATGGCATAAATCAAGTTAAATTTAAGATTCTAACGTCACCTAATCAAGGACATGAGCACTCAGGAATATCTGAGTGCACGGCAATTCCCAACACGAAATAATCTCATTCCGGATTGTCTTGAAAGTGGAGTCTACCAAAATTATAATCAGAAAAGATGGCGTCTTCTAACCCTTCTTCTGTCAACATAAAAGCCGGGCTTCTGGTTTTTGCAGCCGTAATTGCCGCAGGAACTCTTATTTACACCCAATCGATAGCCAATCGACTAATCCAGCGCCAGGCAAGAATCGCTCACCTGTACGCGCGATCACTTCAGTATTTGGCCAGCGACCAGTCGACATCGCAGGATTACAGCTTTATTTTCGACGATGTGCTGCGGTCGATTGATTTTCCGATGATTCTTACGGACAGCCACAACCAGCCGTACCAGCCTTACTTCCGTAACGTCCGGAATATCGACCTGGACACAAATATGACGCTGCAGCAACAGCATGCATATCTTATGGACCTGATAAAGAAGATGGACAAGCAGTATTCTCCCATCAAGGTCTCAATCGGCACCGTGGTGCTGAATTATGTCCATTATGGAGAGTCGGACCTGGTTACACAACTGAGGTATGTCCCTTACGTTGAATTTGCAGTGGCCGGTCTCTTCATCCTTATCAGTTACATTGCCTTCAGCTACCTGAAGCGGAGTGAGCAATCGAATATTTGGGTCGGAATGTCGCGTGAAACCGCGCATCAACTTGGGACCCCTCTTTCGAGTTTGATGGGCTGGACGGAGCTTCTTAAATCCGATATGGATAACACCCGGAAGTTCGAAATACTATCCGATGTTGAACAGGATCTAAATCGACTGAACAAGGTGACGATGCGATTCTCCAGAATAGGTTCTCTGCCTGAATTAAGGAAAAAGAGGATAGCGGAAACCGTCGATGATGTCATCGCTTATTTTGGGAAACGAATCCCCCAAACCGGCAAGAGGGTTTCCCTGGCGTTGACGGGAGACAGATCGCTTTGTGTCAGGCTCAACCCCGAGCTCTTCGAGTGGGTTCTCGAGAACCTCGTTAAGAACTCCCTTGACGCAATAGAAGACAACGAAGGGAGTATAACCATTCATATCTCTAAAGAGGACCAATTTGTAAACATAGATGTTTCGGACACGGGTAAGGGGATCAATATGAAGTTCAGACGTGACATATTCAGACCCGGATACTCGACGAAGAAGAGAGGTTGGGGATTAGGCCTGAGCCTGGCCAAACGGATAGTCGAATCATATCACGGCGGTGAAATATTCCTGAAGGACAGCAAGACGGGGAAGGGATCGACATTCAGGATCAGACTCAGGGCGGTTGACTGCGATTCAAAAGCCTGAGGCATTCCCTGCTTCTGGCGGAAACTCCGTCCAGTTCGGAAATCATCATGGAATAAGGCGAGGATAGCCGGAATATTCTGGCTGAAGAGCCGGGGACTCCGGATGAAAAGAGCTGTTCGCGGTTCCTGGACTATACTGCAATTTATTGGCCGATCTCTTTGTTAAAGGGAGTGTCCTGAGGTTCCCGACGTGAGTTTGATTTAAATACCCCGTTTCTGTTATATTTTTACGCAGTCACAGTGAACCTAAACAGAACGGTTTCGTAAATTGGGAAATCCCCGAAGGACGAAATTAGACTAGAAAACCTGCAAGTGGACAGTTGCGTGTTCTTTTTCTGTCCCTAATTTCAGAGGAGAAAAAATGGCGGAATCAAAGAAGTTTGATCTTGTTATCCTCGGCGGTGGCCCTGGGGGCTACGTTGCCGCAATTAGAGCGGCACAGCTGGGGATGAAGGTTGGCTGTGTCGAACGAGATAAACTCGGCGGGATTTGTCTTAACTGGGGCTGTATACCGTCCAAGGCGCTCCTTAAGAGTGCTGAAGTAATGTGGAATTTCAAAGAATCGAAGGAATATGGGATTTCGTACGATAATCTGACTGTAGACTTCAAGAAAGTGATAAAGAGAAGCAGGGACGCTGCAAACAGGCTTTCTCAGGGAGTTGAGTACCTTTTCAAGAAAAACAAGATAGAAAAAGTAGCCGGGACCGGCAAGTTTGTCAACAAGAATACGCTTTCGGTTACCGATAACTACGGCAAAGAAGTCGCACTCGTTGAAGGGAAGAACATTATAGTATCCACGGGCGCCAGGCCGCGGGAATTGCCGGGTATAAAGATCGACCGGAAGAAGGTCATCACAAGCACGGAAGCGATGCTTCTCGAATCTGTTCCAAAGCAGATGATAATAATCGGCGCCGGTGCCATAGGTGCAGAGTTCGCTTACTTCTATAACGCATTCGGCACAAAGATCACGTTGATAGAGATGATGCCGAATGTCTTACCCATTGAAGACGCGGAAGTTACAGCCCAGCTCGAAAGAGAATTCAAGAAGCAGGGAGTTGAAATCCTGACCGACACGAAGGTGGAGTCTGCGGCTGCAGCCGGGGATGGAGTCTCGGTAAAGATCTCAAACAAGAAGGGCTCACAGGAGCTGAAAGCCGATGTGGCTCTGGTGGCCGTAGGCATACAAGGCAACACCGATAATATCGGGCTGGAGAACATCGGAGTAAAGGTCGAGAAGTCTTGGGTAAGTGTCGACAAGGCAAACTACAAGACGGCAGTCGACGGCGTTTACGCGATCGGCGATGTTATCGGAGCTCCGTGGCTCGCACATGTGGCATCTGCGGAGGGAATCCGATGTGTCGAGGGAATAGCGGGTGTCGAGACTGAGCCGCTCGATTACAACAGCATTCCGGGCTGCACCTATTGCCAGCCGCAGGTAGCCAGCATCGGGCTGACCGAGGCGAAAGCGAAGGAGCAGGGCTATGAAACTAAGATCGGGCGGTTTCCGTTCACAGCTAATGGAAAAGCGATCGCCACCAATGAGGCTGTGGGCTTCGTCAAGCTGGTATTTGACAAGAAATATGGCGAACTGCTGGGCGCTCACATAATTGGACACGGTGCAACCGAGCTCATCGCGGAATTGGGAATTGCTAAGAAGCTTGAAACTACACCATACGAGATCATTCGAACGGTTCATGCGCATCCGACTCTCAGTGAAGCAGTTATGGAAGCGGCGGAGGACGCGCTGGGACACGCAATAGACATCTAAAGCAAAGAGAATTGAGAAAAGTCTTACTTTCAGATATAGGCACTACCGATTACGCATATGCCTGGGAGCTACAAAAGGCGATACATCAGGCGAGAGTTTCCCGGAAAATTCCTGATGCCGTCATCTTAACTGAGCATTTCAACACCTACACAATCGGAAAATCCGGGGGCGATGACCACCTTCTCGCTTCTGATCAGGAGCTTCGCGAGAAGAACGTAGAAGTGTACAAGATCGACCGGGGCGGAGACATTACCTATCACGGCCCCGGGCAGATCGTCTGCTATCCGATAATCGATCTTGAAGATTATTACCGCGATGTTCACCGCTACCTCCGCGATCTCGAGGAAGTTGTCATCAGGGTGCTGGGCCAATATGGGATCATCGCACACCGGGAACCCGAATATACGGGTGTCTGGGTGGGGAGCGAGAAGATATGCGCCATCGGCGTCAAGGTCAGCCGTTGGGTCACGATGCATGGTTTTGCTTTCAACATCAACACCGACCTGTCATATTTCGGAAGGATCATTCCCTGCGGAATTTTCCATAAGGGAGTCACGTCGCTGTCTCAACTGCTCGGAAGAGCGGTCGACATGCAAGAGGTGAAAAAGGTTGTTGCTCTGAAGTTTGCCGACGTATTTCAAACAGAAATTGTCCCGGTGGGACCGGAGCAGCTTATCGAAGAATATCAGATAGTGATGGAGAAAGAACATGCCTCCAACTAAGAGAGATGCCAAACAGGCAGATAAGACGAACGGGAAAAGCGAGCTCGCCGTCGAATTGGCGGACGGACTGCCGACGCACGAGCAGCTTGTCGACGCATACAAACTTATGCTCCTCGCGCGCAGGCTCGACGAAAAGGAGCTGGCGCTCCTCAAACAGGGGAAGGCTTTTTTCCATATAGGCGGATCAGGCCACGAGGCTGTCCAGGTCGCATGTGCCATGAACCTAAAACCAAGTTACGACTGGGCATACCCTTACTACCGCGGGCTTGGGTTCGCTATGGGTGTAGGGTTCACGTCCGAAGAGATAATGCTGGCCGAGCTTCACAGAGCAGAAGATGTGATGACAGGCGGTAGGCAAATGCCCGGACATTACGGCAAACCTTCCCTCAATATTCCGACGCAGTCGAGTCCGACAGGCACCCAGTTTCTTCAGGCGGTCGGAACGGCGCTTGCGTGCGTGAGGGACAAAAAAGACCAGGTGGTTTACGTTTCGTCAGGAGAAGGTGCAACGAGCGAAGGAGAATTCTCGGAGGCGTTGAACTGGGCTTCGAGAGAGAAACTCCCGGTGATCTTTTGCATTGAGGATAATCATTATGCCATCAGCGTCCCTGAGTGGCAGCAAACAGCCGGCGGTTCCGTGTACGAGATTGCGAAAGGTTACGAGAATCTCGCCCGGTATAAAGTGAACGGTACGGACTTCCGCGAGAGCTATGCGGCAGCGAAAGAAGCGGTGGCGCGCGCAAGGAAAGGCGAAGGACCGAGTCTGATTGTAGCCGACGTCGTTCGACTCCTCTCTCATTCGTCTTCGGATGACGACAGGAAGTACAGACCGAAGGATGAAATCGAGAAGGATCACGCGCGCGATCCTTTGCTGGTTATGGAGTCGCTCCTCATTTCCGAACAGATAGTGACGCAGGCTGAAGTAGAGTCCATCCAGAAAGAAACCAAGAGGCGTGTCGACGAGGCTGCGGACTGGGCAGAGTCGCGGCCGCTGCCGGACCCGTCCACGGTGACTTTGCATCTCTTTGCTCCTGCGGAGACTTACTCACATTTCGAGTTCGAGAAGAGCGTGCCTTCGGGCAAGCGGATCGTCATGGTGGATGCGATAAACCATGCGCTTCATGAAGAGATGCTTAAGAACCCGAAGATGTTGATATGGGGAGAAGATGTTGAAGACGGCAAGGGGGGTGTTTTCACGGCTACAAAAGGCTTGTCGACCAAATTCGGAAGAGAAAGAGTTTTCAATTCGCAGCTTGCGGAGGCAAGCATAGTGGGCACCGCATTCGGCGCCTCAGTCCGCGGATTCAAACCGGTTGTCGAGATACAGTTTGCGGACTACATCTTTCCTGCCATGATGCAGCTCAAGAACGAGGTCGGAATGATGCGATATCGTTCGAACAACAGCTGGGCCTGTCCGATGGTAATTCGTGTACCCGTTGGAGGGTACATCCATGGCGGTCATTATCACAGCCAGAGCATCGAGAGCCTCTTCGCTCATTGTCCCGGATTATACATCGCGTACCCGTCGACTTCTGCCGATGCCAAAGGCCTCCTCAAGACGGCTATAAGAATGGAAGATCCGGTGATGTTTCTGGAACATAAGGGCTTATATCGACAAAGCTATGCGATGAGCCCGGAACCGGACGACGGGTACCTCGTTCCCTTCGGAAAAGCGTCCATCCGCAGGGAAGGAAAGGACATCACCGTCGTCACATACGGCTCGATGGTTTATATGGCGCTGAATGCTTCCAAGAAACTTGCTGAGCAGGGGACAGAGGTCGAAGTGATAGATCTTCGCACGATCGTGCCCTTCGATAAAGAGGCTGTTTTGGAAAGCGTCAAGAAGACGAACAAGGTTCTCGTGTTGAGCGAGGATACGCGGACAAGCGGATTTGCCGCCGAAATATCCAGCGTCATTGCCGAAGAAGCGTTCGAACATCTTGATGCCCCGATTAAGCGAATCACAGCCAGGGATTTCCCGATCCCGTACAGTCCTTCGCTTGAGCCGGTTATTCTTCCTACAGAGGCTCAGATCACGAAAGCACTCGAAGAACTTGCCAGTTATTAAGCAGGAGGAGTCACGATGCAGGTTGCTGTCCTAATGCCGAAGATGGGTGAGAGCATCACCGAAGGGAAAATAGTAAGATGGCACAAGAAGGCTGGTGATAAGATCGACCGTGACGAGGTCCTCCTGGAAATCAGCACCGATAAAGTCGACACCGAAATTCCTTCTGCCGCTGAGGGTGTACTTTCGAAGGTGCTGGTACAGGAACAGGAGACCGCAGAGGTCGGAACCGTCATTGCCTACATTGAAACCGGTGCGGGACAGGGAACGGGTGTTGCGGACGAACGACCGGAACCGGAACACGAAGATGTCCGGATGGCGTCTGCTGAGAATACATCCGCTCATCGGGCAGTTGACCGGAAGAATTATGGAGCCGCGCCCTCTCGCGGATACAACGGGGACAAGTTCTATTCGCCGCTTGTGAAGAGCATAGCAAAAGCCGAAGGTATATCCCTGGATGAGCTGACGGGCCTTGAGGGGACGGGATCGGCCGGACGGGTCACGAAGGAAGATGTGATTCGATACATAGAGAATCGGACTGCGCCGACGACGAGGGCCAGGAAGGAAGTTTCAAGCCAGCCCGCAGCGCCGCAGGTCAAATACGAATCCGCGCGGGAGCAGGTGATCCCCATGGATAATATGCGCCAGCGCATCATGGAACACATGGTTGCGAGCCGGGACGCGTCGGTGCATGTCGCCGCGATAACCGAGGTCGATATGACCGGGATAGCGGACTACGTATCCCGCAACGGCGAAGCTTTTCAGAAACGCGAGGGTTTTCCGCTGACGTTCATGCCGTTCATCTCGCACGCTGCAATAAAGGCTTTGAAGGATTTTCCCCTTGTGAACAGCAGCATCCAGGGAACGAACATCGTTCAGCATAACTACGTGAACCTGGGAATCGCGGTGGCCGTCGAGACTACGGGGCTGCTTGTGCCCGTCATCAAGCGGGCCGAGGAGAAGAACGTCCTCGGACTCGCGAGAGCCATCAAGGACCTCGCCACTCGCGCCCGGACTAAACGACTCACCGGTGACGATACTATCGGCTCGACCTTCTCGATCACGAACTACGGTGTCTTCGGAAACCTGATGGGAACGCCGATCATAAATCAGCCCAACGTTGCAATTCTCGGCGTCGGAGCGGTCAAGAAGAGGCCGGTGGTCATCAACGACGCAATCGCGATAAGGCAAATGGGATTTCTGACGCTCTCCTTCGACCACAGGCTGGTCGACGGCGCCCTCGGAGGACAATTCCTGGAGATGATCGTTCACTACCTGGAAAACTTCGACACTAAGCAGGTGTCGTGAACGTGGGATGCAGGGAAGGTGGTACACTGAAACGAAAGTTTGGATTGACGGAATTCAAGATATTAACCTCGACTTTAGAGCTTGAAATATGACCGACGCTAGAGAGAAAATTACAGCACAGGAAAGGCCTCAGCCGCGCAGGCCCGAGTGGATCCGCGCGAAACTCCCCTACGGCGAAAACTACGCCAGGCTATTGGGCCTGATGAGAGGGAAGCAGCTTCATACCGTTTGCGAAGAGGCGCATTGCCCTAATCTGGGTGAGTGCTGGGGGCGAGGGACGGCGACATTCATGATCCTCGGCGATGTCTGCACGCGGAGCTGCGGCTTCTGCGCTGTCAAGACCGGCCGTCCGACGGAGCTCGACACCGACGAACCGAGAAGAGTCGCAGAAGCGGTAGCATCGATGAATCTGCGGCACGTAGTTATCACGTCCGTGAACAGGGACGAATTACTTGATGGCGGCGCATCCATTTTTTCCGAGACCATCAGGCAGATCAGAATAAAGGAGCCGAAATGCAGGATCGAAATCCTCGTACCGGATTTCAAGGGAGAAAAACTCGCGCTCGATATAGTCGTAGACTCGGCACCCGATATTCTGAATCACAACCTCGAAACGGTGCCTCGACTTTACGGCGTCGTGAGGCCGCAGGCAAAGTACGAAAGGTCACTGGAAGTTCTGGAATATTTTAAGAAACACGGCCTGGTCACAAAGAGCGGCGTAATGGTCGGCATAGGAGAGAAGCCTGAAGAGGTGCTGGAAGTGATGCGGGACCTGAGGAAGTCGAATGTGGACATTCTCACGGTCGGTCAGTATCTGCAGCCCACGAAGGAACATCTACCGATCGACAGGTACGTTACGCCCGACGAGTTTGAGATGTACAAAAATACCGGACTCGAAATGGGATTCAAATTTGTCGAATCGGGACCACTGGTTCGGAGTTCATACCATGCCGATGAGCAGATAGTACTCTAAAAAATCACGGAGAAAAGATAGATGAGCGACTTCGAAGTCGAGACGAATATGGAAGAATACCTAAGTCTGGGCAGAAATAAATTAGTCGAGATGTACCACACGATGGTGCTGATTCGACGTTTTGAAGAGGCATCGGCGAAAGCATACAGCATGCAGAAGATAAGCGGCTTTCTCCACCTGTACATAGGCCAGGAAGCAGTGGCGGTCGGCTCAGTTGCCGCAACCCGCGAAGACGATTACCTGATAACTGCATACCGGGACCACGGTCACGCAATAGCAAAGGGCACCGATCCGAAGCTTCTGATGTCGGAGCTATACGGAAAGTACAACGGCACGAGCAAAGGCAAGGGCGGATCGATGCATTTCTTTAATGCGGCGAAGAACATGCTCGGCGGACACGCGATCGTGGGCGGCCAGATCCCGCTCGGAACAGGAATCGCGTTCAAGATAAAGTATAAGGAAGAAGATCGTATCTGCCTGACGTTCATGGGCGATGCGGCAATGAACCAGGGAAGCTTCCACGAGTCGCTCAACCTCGCTGCCCTGTGGAAACTCCCGGTCGTGTACATCGTCGAGAACAATATGTACGGAATGGGGACTGCCGTGGACCGTGCTTCCGCGGTGACCGAATTATACAAGCGAGGATGTTCTTACGGCATTGAAGGAATGGTCGCGGACGGGATGAACGTATTTTCGGTTTATGACGCCATAAAAGAGGCGGCGAAGAAGGCGCGCGAGCTCAGCCTGCCGACACTTCTCGAGCTGAGGACATACCGTTACCGCGGTCATTCGATGTCGGACCCCGATTCTATCTACAGGACCAAGCAGGAAGTCGAAGAAGAGAAGCGGAGAGACCCGATTGAACAGATGAAGAAATTCCTTCTCGCCGAGAAGATCGCGACGCAGAAGGAGATCGACGGCGTCGAGGCGGAAGTGAAGAAGGCCGTCGCGGAGTGCGTGGAGTTTGCCGAGAATAGTCCGGAGCCGCCGCTCGAGTCGATGTATGACGACATCTATGTGTAATTGGAGAAATTAATAACCAGGAGTTTCGATAAATGCCGGAAATAACATACAGAGAAGCACTCAATCAGGCGCTTGCAGAGGAGATGGAACGCGACGATTCCGTTTTTATCGTCGGTGAAGAAGTGGCGCAGTATCAGGGTGCATATAAGGTAACACAGGGTCTGCTCCAGAAATTCGGTCCGCAGCGGGTGATAGATGCACCGATTTCCGAGACAGGCTTCACCGGGCTCAGCGTCGGTGCGGCGATGGTCGGACTGAGACCTATCGTCGAGGTGATGACCTTCAATTTTTCACTTGTTGCGTTCGATCAGATAATAAATAACGCGGCGAAGATGCGCCACATGTCTGGCGGGCAATTGAAAGTGCCGATGGTAATCCGCGGTCCGAACGGCGCCGCCCATCAACTCGCGGCCACACACTCGCAGGCCCTGGAGAGCATGTATGCCCACGTGCCCGGACTGAAAGTAGTATTGCCTGGAACACCCAGGGACGCCAAAGGCCTCCTGAAATCTTCCATACGGGATGACAATCCGGTGATCTTCATGGAAAGCGAAGTGATGTACGGCATGAAGGGTGAAGTTCCCGAAGGGGAGTACACGATACCGCTCGGCGTTTCCGATGTCAAGAGACAGGGTAAAGACGTGACCATAGTTGCTTACTCGAAGATGCTCGGCGCAGCCTTGAGTGCGGCCGAAGAGCTGGCAAAGGAAGGAATCGAAGCGGAGATCGTCGATCCGATGACGATACGTCCCCTCGACGATCAAACGATCATCGAAAGCGTGAAGAAGACGAACCGCTGCGTAGTCGTCACCGACTCATGGCCCTTTGCGAGCGCGGGGAGCGAAATAGCCTATCGCGTGTCGTCGAAGGCATTCGATTATCTTGACTCACCCGTCGAGCTTGTCTCATCCGAAGACGTCCCGATGCCGTACTCAAAGACGCTGGAGCACAATGTGCTGCCTACGCCTGAGAAAATCATTGCTGCGGCGCGGAGATCGCTGTACCGGAAATGACCGCGCTTCAATCCGATCATCGTCCGATATCCGTCCCATCCAGGAATGCGGTCGGACATGCTCAGCGGTGTTTTCATTGAATGAATATCTGTGACAGATTTTTCCCAAGAGTCTTGAAGGAGCAAACCAGAAATGGCCACTAGAATTCAGATGCCCAAACTCAGCGACACGATGGATACGGGCAGAATCATAAAATGGTTGAAGAAAGAAGGGGAGTCCATCTCTCCGGGCGACGTCATTGCCGAAGTCGAGACCGACAAAGCCAACATGGATATGGAGGCATACGACGAAGGAACGCTTTTGAAAATCATCGCCAAGGAGGGAGATCGCGTACCTGTCGGCGGATTGCTGGGCATATTGGGCACGCAAGGCGAAGATGTGTCATCACTTATTGCTCAACCTGAAAGCGGAGCTGCGAAAGTGAACGTCGATAAATTGCCGGCAAAGCAGGTGAAAACGGCGGCCGCAGTTTCCGATCAGCCTCCGGTCGGCGGAACGAACGTTCCGCCCGCGAGGACCGCGACGGTGCAACCTTCCGAGGGTGATGAAAGGCTAAAAGCGTCCCCTCTGGCGAAAAGGCTTGCCAAAGAGCGAGGCATAGATATCGGTGATGTAAAGGGGAGCGGCACAAGCGGGCGCATAGTCAAGCGCGACGTGGAGGCTTTCGTTCCTGCCGCCGCGGGCCGCACAAGCCGCAACATGTCATCTGGAGAGTTTACTGACCATCCGCTTACCATGATGCGCGAAGCCATCGCAAAGCGTCTCAGTCAGAGCAACGTTGAGGCCCCTCATTTCTTCCTGACTGTAGAAGTTAAAATGGAAAACGCCATCGCATTCAGGGAGTCTCTGAACAGCTTCGACGAGGAGAACAAGATCAGCTTAAACGACATCATCGTGAAGGCCTGTGCCACGGCCCTTCAGGAGCATCCGGAAGTGAACGCGACTTTCATGAGGGACAAAATAAGGATCTTTGGCGACATACATATCGGGGTGGCTGTCGCCATTGAAGAAGGCCTGATAACTCCCGTGATACGCAATGTCGACAAGAAGGGCTTGAGGGATATTTCGAATGAGGCGAAGGACATCGCCGCGCGCGCCAGGTCGAGAAAACTGAAACCCGAAGAATACACGGGGAGCACGTTCACCGTCAGCAACCTGGGCATGTTCGGAGTCGACGAGTTTACCGCGATCATCAATCCTCCGGAAGCTGCCATACTGGCCGTAGGTGCTGTCGCTGAGAAACCCGTTGTCGAGGATGGTGAGATCAAAATAGGAAGACGGATGAGGATGACGCTGTCGTCGGATCATCGCGTTGTGGACGGTGCGCTCTCTGCAAGATTCATGCAGACGTTGAAGAAGATATTGGAGAACCCGGCAGCGCTCGCGCTGTAAGATCGTCTTGCCTGTATTCCGTGAAGTCAGGCCCTGCCGATAGGCAGGGCTATCTGTTTAAACCCCACCCAGTTGTGTGCAATGCCCGCCGGGTTTCTTAATGCCGGGAAATGATGTGTTGTGGCAAGAATAGTGGAAGTCGATTAAATTCTCTTCCAAAATTGGAGAGGATATGATGAATAGGTTACGCTTCCGACTTTTAATGCTCGGCAATGTGCTGATACTAATTCTTACCTTTTCGACCGCACTCTTTTTCCCCGGTGTTCGTGCAACCGCACAGCAGGTTCACATCGTGGCGATTGATACGATGCCGAATTTTCCTCAGCCGTATCACATGAGAGATTGGAGGAAAGTGACGATTGGATACGATTCGCTCGTGTTCAACTCAAGCCTGTCGGGAGAGTACCTTCCTTTGGTCACCAACCCCGGCGTTTCCAATAACTATCCGTCCGATCCGACTTTCGGACTGTATACCGTTGTCGGCCCCACAGCGAGCACCGGTAACGCGGAGGCGATAAACTGCATCCCTGCGGTCGTCGGAGCATCACTGGTAGGCGTAGATAAGACGAATCAGTTTAACAGGAACTGGGTGCAGATGTGCGAACAGTGGTTCAACAAGGCTAACGGCGAGAATGTCTACATGAACGGATTCAACGACATGACAAACGACGACTTCTGGTATGAGACGATGCCGAACGTGTTCTTCTTCGAACTGAGCTACCTTCATCCGAACAATAGCATCTTCAGCAGCCAATTCATGTCAGTGGCAAATCAGTTTCTGAAGGTCGTGACTGCACTCGGAGGAAGCACAACGCCGTGGAAGCTTCCTGGCATAAATCACGAGGGGTTCGATTTCGAGAAGATGGTACCTGTCGATGCATCATGGACGGAACCGGAGGCCGCGGGGGCAATCGGGTGGATACTGTACAACGCATACGTCGAAACAGGGAACCCGCAATACCGCATCGGGGCGGAACTGTCGATGGAAGCGCTGAACAACTTTCCCGGGAACCCCGCCTATGAGTTGCAGTTATCCTATGGTGCGTATACTGCTGCGAGGATGAACGCCGAGCTGGGCACAAATTATAACCTCCAGAAGATTGTGACGTGGCTTTACAGTACGAGCTCAGTGCGTGATTGGGGCATTATCACTGGGAAATGGGGAAAATATGATGTGGGGGGGCTGGTCGGCCAGGATGACTATCAGAACGGTTATGCTTTCGCAATGAACACGTTTGAGCAAATCGGCTGCCTTGTTCCCATGGTGAGGTACGATGCGAGATTTGCCACAGCGATAGGGAAGTGGGTTCTAAACGCCGCGAACGCTGCACGGTATTTTTATCCGAAGTACCTTCCGCAGGCCAATCAGGACACAAGCTACAATTGGGCAATGAAGTACGACTCAAGCTCTTATATCGCTCATGAGGCGATTCATCAGTTCGATCCGAACAGCAAAACCATTTCGCCTTTTGCCTCGGGAGATGCGATTGCAGGAGGCTGGGGACGCACGACACTGACACTATACGGTTCTTCCCATGTGGGAATTCTAGGTGCGATAATCGACACAACTGATGTTCCGGGAATCCTGCGGCTGAACCTGCTAGCGACCGATTATTACCATGCTCCTGCATATCCTTCTTATCTCTATTACAATCCCGATTCAACGATGCAGACCGTGACTCTCAATGTTGGCGACACCGCCTGTAGTGTCTACGATGCGGTCTCCAAGACTTACATTGCCCAGGGGACCGGTGTCCTCTCAGTATCAATTCCTGCAAATTCTGCGATCGTCGCCGTGATAACGCCTTACACTGGAACAACGACTTATAATTCCCTCGGTGCGATGCTGGTGAACGGAGTGGTGGTAGACTATCACTACCTCACGCCTTCCAACCTGCCTCCGCGGATCAAGAGTCTGGCGGCGGGAAATTCGACGGTGGTCATGGGGGATACGACGAAGATATACTGCACCGCCGCCGATAACGATAATGATTCGCTGACCTACAACTGGAGTTACATGCATGGCACAGTCGTGGGAACGGGTGCCGTGCTTAGCTGGATAGCGCCGGATACAACCGGGACATATGTAATCGCGTGCACTGTAAGCGACGGTCACGGCTTTCAGGATACTGCCAGCGTGACTATCAATGTTGTGCAGAAGATAAATTCACTCCCTGTGATTACCGGTATCGACGGGAAGCCACGGGTCGTGGATGTCGGCGGAGCGCTGCAGCTAACCTGCCGCGCTTCCGATCCAGACGGAGACACCCTCACTTATAACTGGACGCAATCCGCGGGGGCCGTGGCGGGATCCGATTCGATTGTAACCTGGACCGCACCTCAAAGCGAAGGATATTATTACGTTTACTGCACGGTGAACGACGGCAATGGCGGGATTGCTACCGACAGTATCGGGACACTCGTGCAGGACTTCTCAAAGTCGCAGACCGGCAGTCTCGTCGCTTATTATCCTTTCGACAACGGAAGTGTAGCAGATGTGAGCGGAAACAATAACAACGGATTCAACTATTACGCATCACCGGACACGGACAGATTCGGGAATCCTACCGGCGCCATGTTTTTCGACGGATCGACCAGCTATGTCAGCGTCCGGAACAGTCTGTCTCTTGATTTTCAGAATGCAATAACAGTGAGTTTCTGGATGAAGATCGCTCAGATATTTTCGAGCGAGGAATATCCGATCTCGCATAACAAGTGGTACAGGTGGAAGGTCTCCATCTCGGGCGGACATTTGAGATGGAGCATCACAACCAATGCCACCAGGGATCTGGATTCCGAGACTCCTCTGGTTGCAGACAGCCTATATTTTGTCACGGTTGTTTATACCGGCTCAGACATGGAGATTTACCTGAACGGGAATCTTGATGCATATGCGCCGATGTCGGGGCCGCTGGCGACTACGACTCAGAATTTGGTAATCGGTGCCGCTGCTGCCGGACCTAACCAGAACCAATTCTATGGTACACTTGACGACATCAGGATTTACAACTACGCGCTTTCATTTCCGGCCATTCAGGGACTTCTCACTGTTGTGCATCAGAACGGGGTGGGTGCAATCCCGAAGACGTTCGCGCTGCGGCAGAATTTTCCCAACCCGTTCAACCCTTCGACGATCATTCAGTATGATCTTCCCGAAAGAGCAGAAGTCGTACTTCAAGTCTACGATGTCCTTGGGAGGAAAGTCAGGACGCTAACCGATAATATGGAGCAGGCTGGAACACACGAAGTGAGCTTCGATGCGAGTGATCTCGCGAGCGGCGTCTACTTCTGCCGGTTGAAAGCGGGGGACTACTCCGCCGTGAAGGCAATGATGCTGCTGAAGTGAGGATGACTTTTGGATGTGGCCGTGAGGAGCATACTGTGTGGCATGCCCAGCGACCGCTTTCTTTCATGTGAAAATATTTTCATTTCGGGCTTGACACAACGTTATGAAATGATTAAACTTTGTCGAAACGTTTCGCTATTTTGAGCGTTTCACCTTGAAAATAAGAAGAAAAGTGGATATTTAGCCTAAAATCGTTTCATGACCAAGCAGAGATTCACCATCAAGGATGTCGCATCGAGGGCCGGAGTGGCCGTCAGCACCGCTTCCCTTGTACTGAACAACAAGGGGTATGTGAGCAGCGACCTCCGTAAGAAGGTCCAGCTTGCCGTGGAGGAACTAGGCTACGTACCAAACAGGACTGCACGCTCCCTCATAAACAAAGCCACCGGGAATATCGGATTCATTGTCAGCGAAGAGCACTTCTCAACAGCCGAACCGTTTTACACCCGCGTGTTCCTCGGTACGGAATTCGAAGCCCGACAACAGGACTTCTACGTGCTGCTCACAACCGTGCCCAACAAATTCCATTCCTCCCATATACCACGATTCATTCTCGAACGGAACGTCGACGGTGTGATCTTTGCCGGCAAGATAAGCGAGGCTTATGCCAAGGCCGTGATAAGTGAGAACATTCCATCGGTCGTCGTGGATTTCGAGTTCAAGCAGGTCCGGATTCCAGCCATCAATATAGACAACACCAGGGGAACAGCGCTTGCCGTCGAACATCTTTTCAAGCTCGGACACAAGAAGATTGCATTCATCGGAGGCGACATGGACCACCCTTCAATCAGGTCGAGGCTGGATGGCTACCTGGAGGCGATTGAGAGATTTGGCCTCGATAAATGCGATTCACTTATCTCAACCGAAGAACCGGGAACAGGCACGGAGGATGGCTACCAGGCGGCAAAGAAACTGTTGAGCAGGAAATCCGATTTCACTTCGGTCGTGGCGTGCAACGATGCCGTCGCGATCGGCGCCATCCGAGCCTTCCGTGAAAATGGAATGAATCTACCGGACGATTGTTCGACCGTGGGGTTCGACGATATAGAATTGTGTGACAACATCGATCCGAGACTTACCAGCATAAGCGTTCCCAAGGAGGACCTGGGCGCAACGGCATTGAGGATCCTCTCAAGAATGATCAAGGAGAAAGAGCGCCCGATTTCTTCCGTCCTCATCGAGCCGAGACTCGTTGCGCGCCAGTCCACTGTAAGTCTGTCTTAACAAAGGAACTATAGAATGGTCGGAGTCGAGCTGGACCAGAAGCTGAGGCTTTCTCTTGTCCGCAAAGACCAGAAGGCTTTGAAAGGAAATGAAGTCCTTGTCAAAGTAAGCGCCTGCGGAATCTGTGGCACGGACAACCACATAATCAAAGGCGAAGCGAGAGTGTCTCCGCCTGTGGTTCTAGGCCACGAATTCGGCGGAATCGTCATCGATACAGGAGAGAGCGTCGCATCCGTGAGACCAGGCGGCCTGGTAGCAATCGATCCGAACATTTCCTGTTATGCGTGCGAACATTGCCGCGACGGTAACACTCACTTGTGCGAAAAGTTAACGGCTATTGGAATCGACATCGACGGAGGGATGAGCGACAGATGCGTGGTTCCGGCCAGCCAGGTATACACCGTACCGGAAGGATTCGATCCGGCATTTCTCCCGTTCGTGGAACCTCTTTCGTGCGTGCTGCATGGGCTAGATCGTGTTTCCGTAAGACACGGCGAGAGAGTCCTGATAATCGGGAACGGCACCATCGGGCTGATGCAGCTTCTTATGCTGCGAGACTTTGCAGGAGAAATTCTTGTCGATGAGGTAAATCCATCGCGATTGGAAAAGGCAGTGTCATTGGGCGCCGGTAAGGCGGGAACAGGACGGGAAGATTACTTCGACGCCGTCATCGAGTGTTCAGGGACGATAACGGGTTTTAACAAGGCAATAAGTTGTGTCAGACCGGGAGGAAGGATCCTCATTTTTGGGGTCACACCGATTGAAGATCGTGCCCAGATCAATCCCAACGTTATCTACAGAAAAGAACTTTCCATAATGGGGTCATACGTAAATCCGAACACTTTCAAGCGAGCGATTGCCGTAATAGCCGGGGGCAAGATCCCTCTGTCCTCCCTTGAAGTAAAATATTTCAAACTCGAGGATTTCAGCGAAGCATTCGAAGCCTCAAGAAGCGGAGACTACTCGAAGGTAGCTTTCCGTGCAGAGGGGGCAATTTGAATCAAAGGATACTATGTTTCGGTGAAATTGTCGCAGATCTGATCGAGGGCAAGGACGGGGTTCTCATGTGCAAAGTGGGTGGAGCGCCGCTGAACGTTGCAGTCGGGCTTGGTCGACTGGGCGAAAGAAGCACGTTGTTCAGCGCGGTCGGCGGCGACTGGTTTGGTGAGAAGGGGCTCTCCTATCTGAAATCGAAACGGATACGCAGTATAGTCAGTACGCTTCCCGATTTGCCCACAAGGATGACCGTGATCAGCCACGACCGTAACAGGGAACGCTCCTTCAAATTTTCACCAGGGGTTGCAGCAGAGAATGCCGTGATGCCGGACGAACGCACGCTTGCCGGCGGGTACGAAATATTGTATTTCGGTTCCTTCCCGTTCAGCAGGGGGAGCGGATTACCGGATTTCAAGAACTTTGTGAGAAGCGCGCGTGAAGCGGGCATCGCAACGGTATTCGATCCCAACATTCGACTCGGGATCTTTGCGAATCAAGACGAAGCCAGAAAGATCTGCCTTGAGCTGCTCAGTCTTTCGGATGTGGTAAGGCTCAATGTGGACGAACTAAAGTTTATTTACGGGAAGAACTCCAAGGGAAGAAAGCAGGCCTTTGTCCGGAAAGCGACAGCCTGGTTACTAGCCGAAGGGCCTCATACGGTCTTCGTTACCGACGGCCCGGTCGGCAGCTACGCCTGCCGGGATGGCGAATTCGAGTTTATGAGGTCT
This sequence comes from Bacteroidota bacterium, assembly GCA_021825585.1. GTDB lineage: Bacteria > Bacteroidota > Ignavibacteria > Kryptoniales > JAKASW01 > JAKASW01. The sequence continues at coordinate 43,422 of JAKAGT010000027.1, forward strand.
TTCAAGGTCAAAGCCGTCGACTCGACCGGATGCGGTGATGCCTTCACCGCAGCGATCATCTCCAAGATATGCGATGAAAAGGACACTGGTGCGCACTCCAGCCTTACCCAACTTCTCCGCTGGGCCAATGCCGCAGGCGCGGCTGCGGCTACAAAATTGGGGGGTGCCGATTCGATGCCCACAAAGATTGATATCGAACGTCTCATCAAATCCAATTTGAGAGGAGGTGGAATGGGAAAGAAACTTGTTTCTTCGAGAGGATTCAGTGGATTGAGAACAAGAATCAACTAAAAAGGGAGGACAACTAAAATGCAGTACCGCAGTTTTATTGGCAGATTGATCGGACTTGCCGTTTTCTTCGGCTTTGCCGTCATTGCCAATGCCCAAACAAACATGATTTACAATCCGAGTTTCGAGAGCGGGAAACCGGCGTTGTGGAATGCAGTGCCCGGAAATAGCGGAGCGACACTGACATGGGCAACCGATCAATATCACAGTCCGACACACTCATTGAAGATAGACAAGCCCAACACTGGAGCAGGGGCGGCCATGTGGCAAAGTTCTAACATGGTACGCTACTGGACCAGTGAAATATATCCCGCAGTGGATATAGAGCTGGGCGCATGGGTGATGACGCAGAATGTGAACACGAACCCTGCGAATCAGGATGCGCAATGGTACCTGCAGTACACGTTCCTCGATTCATCGGGAGCAATGATAGGAGGACAGCCGTTCTTATTGCCGATACCTCAGACGAACGCGAGCACCGGAGGATGGGTAGCAGACACGAACGCGGTAGGGTCTGTGATCCTGCCGAAGGCCGCGTGGAGCCTTGTCGTTTCGGTGGTGGGCGGCAAGAACGCTACCGGCACGGTATGGGTCGACGATTTCATATTCCAGGGACGAGGCGGAGCCTGGGCAGGAGCGATGTTCAATGATGCGGTTGAAGCGGACCAGGGCTGGTTCTACTGGGAGCCGAACGACCTGGTGGCGCCCGCGACATTTGCCGGAACGGGAGTAACGACCGAGACGGCACATACCGGCAATTATTCGTTGAAGATCAACGCACCTCTCGGACGGACCAGCGGAGAATGCGTATGGATTTCCCAATTTATACCGATACCTTCGAACAGCGTCGGTCAGCAGTACGTCCTGAGCGCGTGGGTCAAGACAAATCACATCATTCCGGACTCCATGAAGAACGACCCGGCTTATGCGATCGGATTCACGGTCACATGGATGGAGGGTGTCAACGATACCGCTACAGGATGGAACGAATATTCGGCGCCGGAATGGAAGTTCACTCTGCCGGCAACGGATACAGCCACCGACTGGACGCAATATGCTGTGGTCATTACCGTACCGAGCAACCTTGTCACGAGCGTATCTGTACGGGCGCGCGCTTATGCTGATTTCGTCGGGACGGCCTACTTCGACGATTTCTACCTGATCCCGCTGCCCACAAACAACCTGGTCTACAATCCGAGTTTCGAGAGCGGGAAACCAGCGTTGTGGAATGCAGTGCCAGGCAACAGTGGAGCGACGCTGACTTGGGCAACCGATCAATATCACAGTCCGACACACTCGCTAAAGATCGACAAGCCGAACACGGGCACAGGCCCGGCGATGTGGCAGAGCGCGAACATGGTGCGTTACTGGACCACGCGGATATACGCCGGAGTGGATATAGAGCTGGGCGCTTACGTGATGACACAGAACGTAAACACGAACCCTGCGAATCAGGATGCGCAATGGTACCTGCAGTATACGTTTCTTGATTCATCGGGAGCGATGATAGGAGGACAGCCGTTCATCTTGCCGATACCGCAGACGAGCGCGAGCACCGGAGGATGGGTAGCAGACACGAACGCTGTCGGGTCTGTAATCCTACCGAAGAACGCGTGGAGCCTGGTGGTTTCAGTAGTAGGCGGGAAGAACGCGACAGGCACCGTATGGGTCGACGATTTCATATTCCAGGGAAGGGGTGGAGCCTGGGCAGGAGCAATGTTCAACGATGCAGTTGAGGCAGACGACGGTTGGTTCTATTGGGAGCCGACTGATCTTGTTGCTCCAGCCGTATTTGCCGGAACGGGAGTATCGACCGAGTTTGCACATACCGGCAATTATTCGCTGAAGATCAACGCACCTCTCGGGCGGACGACCGGCGAATGCGTATGGATTTCCCAGTTCATCCCTGTTCCTCCGAACAGCGCGGGTCAGATGTATGTAATCAGCGGCTGGGTGAAGACTGAACACATCCTTCCTGATTCTATGCGCAGCGATCCCGCGTACAGGCTTGGTTTCACGTGGGACTGGATGGAAGGCGTGAACGACACCGCGACCGGATGGAATGAACTAACTTCGCCGGAGTACAAGCTTCCTCTGCCTCCGACGGATACAGCTACCGATTGGACTCAATACGATACGGTGATTTCGGTTCCGAGCAACCTGGTCACAAGTGTCGCGATAAGGCCGCGCGCCTATGCTGACTTCATCGGGACTGCTTACTTCGACGATATGTCTCTTGTGAGCATACCGCAGACGGTACTCACGGCAATCAACGAGCCCGGTCCGACGGCAACGAAGAGTGTCCCGACCAGTTACGGGCTCGACCAGAATTATCCTAACCCGTTCAATCCGACGACTGAGATAACTTATCAGGTCCCGCAAAGAGCTTTCATCACCCTGGGTGTGTACAACATCCTCGGACAGAGAGTTGCCACGCTGTACCAGGGAATGGCAGGGCCCGGAGCTCACACCGTCCAATTTGACGCCTCAAGACTTGCCAGCGGAGTCTATTTCTACACGTTACACGCCGGTTCGACTCTACTGACAAAGAAGATGATTCTCCTGAAGTAACCGTGCAGGATGCGGGGCAACATCTCGTTGTCCCGCATCGCTCTAAATCCAGAGGAAATAATGATTCGATTGAAACTATGGCTGGTAAGCATTTGCGTGCTTATGACTTCATACAGCGCGTTCGGGGGGACTACAGGGAAGGTCGCGGGAAAAGTCGTCGACTCTCAAAACGGGCAGCCCATAATCGGCGCCTCAGTTGTGGTTGTCGGCACGCAGTCCGGGGCTGCCTCCGACTTGAACGGGGATTACGTGATTATCAATCTCCCTCCAGGCACATACTCGATACGTGCCAGTGCAGTCGGGTACTCGGCCATGCTTGTGAACAATGTCCGCGTCTCAGCCGATCTAACTACAAACGTTGAGTTCAAACTCACCGAAGCGTCGATACAAACGAAAGAAGTCGTGGTAACGGCGCACCGGCCCCTGATCCAGAAGGACCTGACTTCGAGCGAGACAACGATAGGTGCGAGCCAGATTCAGACCCTTCCGGTCGAAGATGTGCAGAGTTTAGTGAACCTGCAGGCCGGGGTTGTGGACGGACACTTCAGGGGAGGCCGGTCCGGGGAAGTGGCATATATGATCGACGGGCTTAACGTAAACGATGTTTACTCGGGCGATCCGACACTCCAGGTTGAAAATTCCGCTGTCCAGGAAATTCAGGTGATAAGCGGGACCTTCAATGCCGAATACGGGCAGGCCATGTCGGGTGTCGTAAACGTGATAACAAAGGATGGAGGAGACCATGTCACCGGGAGCTTCTCGACTTATGCCGGAAGTTATCTCACGTCTCACACCAACATCTTCTGGAACACCGGGACTTTCAGGCCCCAAAGCATTTACAACTTTGACGGAGTCCTGAGCGGCCCTGTCCCTCTCACGAACAAGAGAGTGTCGTTCTTCCTGAACGGCAGATTCTACAACAACGACGGTTATCTGTACGGGAAGAGGGTCTATGAGCCGACCGATAGCTCCAATTACGGTACGAGTCCATGGCAGATCCAGGCAACGGGGAATGGGGCCTATGTCCCGATGAGCCCCGACAGGAGATGGACTGTCCTCGGCAAATTGTCGTTCAAAGTGTTTTCGGCCGACAACCTGGATTTCACGGGTCTTTATCAGAACCAGTATTCGAAAATATACGATCAGAATTTCAGGCTGAATCCGGACGGAACGTATCAAACGCTCAACGGAAGCTATGAGGGGTCACTGGAATTTACACATGTGTTCAGCGACAAGACTTTTCTTACACTGAGGGGCTCGATCCTGGACGGGAGGTACTATCAGTATCTTTATTCGAACCCGCTCGATATGCGGTACGTCGATCCGTCAAGACTGAACCAGCGCCCCGCCGATACATTCTTCACCGGCGGGACTGAAAACTATCACTATAATCACGACTCCAGGACGTACACTGCCAAGGGTGACTTAACGAGCCAGGTGACAGACCATCATCTAATCAAACTGGGATTTGAGTTCGACTACAACCGCCTTTGGCTTCACGATTATCAGGTACACCGGGACCCCACGACAAACTACCTGCCCGCGCTGCCGGCGCCTGATTCACCCGACAACCTTCAGTATCTCAGGTATCCTTATCAGTTTTCGGCATACGCTCAGGACAAGATTGAATACAACTATCTTATAGTGAATGCCGGCGTAAGGCTCGACTACTTCAATCCCAGATATCTCGTGCCGCAGAACCCGAATGCTCTACCCAATTCTCCTCTTCTCCCCGCCGCCGTGAAATATCAATTGAGTCCGCGTCTTGGTCTGGCCTACCCGATAACGGACCGCGGAGTAATTCACATCAGTTACGGCAATTTTTTCCAGATACCCCCGCTTCAATATCTGTATGAAGACCCCGGATTCAAGGTCGTGGTTGCCTCCGGACAGGTCAGCACGATAATGGGGAACGCCGATCTCAAACCGCAGCAGACGACGGCTTATGAAGTCGGACTCCAGCAGCAGCTGACTGACGACATTGCGGTTGACGCCACCCTGTACTACAAGGACATCCGCAACCTTATCGACACTCAGATCCTGAATTACCTGAACGGGGCAGCTCAGTACGCGCGCTACATCAATCTGGATTACGGCAACGTCAAAGGAATAGTGATCAGCTTCGAGAAGCGGCTTTCGAACAACTTCGCCGCCAACATCGATTATACCTATCAGATTGCGACCGGCGACGCATCGGATCCGTTGACCGTATACCAGGCATATCAGACGAACCCTCCTGCGGAGACTCCTAAGTCCCTGGTGCCGCTCAACTGGGATCGTACCCATTCCCTCAATTTAACCATGACTTATGGCGTTCCGGACAATTACGACATAAGCGTAATTGGGCAGATGGGTTCAGGCCTGCCGTACACTCCTTCGCAGTCAACTTACCAATCTGCCGGTGTTAACAGCGCGCGGATGCCCGCGTTCTACACTTTCGACCTCTACGCGACGAAGTATTTCGAGCTGGGAGGAAGAAGATTCTCGGTGTTCATGAAAGTGTATAACCTTTTTGATACAGAGAACGTATTGAACGTATTCACGGACACCGGAAGCGCAAGTTATACGACCGCTCTGGTACTGGACCCGCCTCCTCAGGGGGTGAACTCGCTGGCCGAATACTACACCCGGCCGGATTTCTATTCGGCTCCGCGCCAAATACTTGTAGGCTTTCAGGTAAATCTGTAAGAGGAATATGATGAAAAAAGTTTTCCTAATAGCGTCGCTGTTTCTTGCTGCCTCATCTGCGCGAAGCCAGGTGATTCTTGATATGAACAAGGGCAACATCCTTTACACCAAGCAGGGGATAATGGACGGCAACCTCGTCAGGACCCTGTTTTTCAATTACGGCATGATTGCGGATTGGCCCTATCAGCCTTCCGGTGAGTGGCCGAAAGGCTCGGGACATTCATATGTCGACGGTGTGGCGTTGATAGCGCAGACAGAAGTGAACTACAACGGACACATCTTCCATCCGCTCGAGACACGGTACAGGGAATTTATGCGCGCCGCGCCCGACGGGACACCGTGGGGATGGGAGCCTCTTCCGGGCTATGCGAACCAGAACCAGGGATCGCCTGCGCTGAGCACCGATCCGAGCACGTGGCCCACTCAGTGGCCTGACAGGCCGGCGGATTGGGCGGGTTACTGGAACGGGTTCTTCGGCAAGGGAGTGCAGAACGCAGACCTCGAATCGTATTTCGTGTTTGACGATGCCAGCGACAAGCAGTATACTTCTCTCTACGGATATTACCCAATTCCATCAGATACGGCCCGCGGCGGTCTTGGCATCCAGGTTAGAGGACGAGGATTTCAGTGGTCCCAGGTCCTTGCCCAGAACAACATCTTCTGGTATTACGAACTCCAGAACATTACTCAACGCGACTATCCCAAGACTCTCTTCGCCCAGTACGTCGACTGGGGAATCGGCGGAGTAGGAGGTAGCGATTTCAACAGCGGAGCATTCGATCTTGGTCTGGACATATCTTATTCGTGGAGCGAGCTTCCGTACGGTCAACCGGGCAACTGGAGCCCCGTCGGGATGGCCGGTTACGCGTTCCTTCAGAGTCCGGGCAATTCGACCGACCACATAGATAACGACGGCGACGGTCTCACCGACGAGAGCCAGGATAATGATGCGATGGCATACGTCACGAATCAGAACCAGGATTATTTCTTCACGGATTCTGTTGCCTTCAAGAACTTTTACCATACTTCCTGGCACCCCCACTGGCTCGGGGACGAGAATGAGAACTGGGTGTCTTACACCGACCTCAACCATGACGGCAAGTGGGAACCCGACGAGCCCTTGAACGACGACGTGGGTTCTGACGGTATTGGCCCGCTGGATCCAGGATATCCGGGTACCGACCCTAACGGGTCGCAGGGTGACGGCAAACCGGAGCAGGGAGAGCCTGACTTCGGGAGGCTCGATAAGGATGAATCGGACCAGCTCGGTCTGACCGGCTACAACATTTTCCCGGTACATCAATACGAGCTGCTCGACGATGAGCAGAACTGGCAGGTGCTGACCTCTCTGGCCCCGCCGAGTGCTGAAATACTCAAAGGTGTCAACCTCGCCAACATGTTTGCGTGCGGTCTGTTCCCACTCAACCATGGAGATATCGAGAGATTCTCAATGGCGCTGCTTTTCGGAAACAATCTTCAAGACCTCGCGCAGAGGAAACAGACTATTCAGCAGATTTATAACGCCAACTATCAGTTCTTCAAGCCGCCGAACAAGCCTATACTTACCGCCGTCCCCGGCGACCATAAAGTGACGCTGTACTGGGACGACGGAGCTGAGAAGACATACGACAGGTTTCTGCAGAAGTACGATTTCGAAGGCTATAAGGTCTACCGTTCTACGGACCCGAGCTTCCTTGAGTCTCAAGTGATCACGGACGCCTTTGGGAATCCCACCTTCCGAAAGCCCATTGCGCAGTTCGACAAGATAGACAGCGTTGAGGGTTTCTTCCCATTCGCATTGAACGGCGTGCAATATTATTTGGGAGATAATTCCGGCCTAAGGCACTCGTTTGTCGATTCAACTGTGCAGAACGGACAAAGGTACTACTATGCAGTGGTCTCGTACAATCAGGGTTACGTTACGACGAACGTTCAGGGTCAGGTCCTGGGAATACTCCCGGCCGAATGCACGAGCAACATAAAGGTGGACGCAAACGGCAACGTACTTTACACCGACGTGAACTGTGCCGTGGTGACTCCTGGCGCGCCTGCGGCAGGCTTCATTCCCGCCGGACTCGTGGGAAATTTGCAGCACAACGGTCCGGGAACAGGTTCGATACAGATAACGGTTCTGAATTCCGATCTTGTCAAGAACGGGGACACTTACCAGATGACGTTCCAGAACAATGGGCCGTTCTATAATTCGACTGTGTCCTCATACAGCCTGGAGAACTTAACGACCGGTCAAGTGCTGGATAACAACGTCCCGATCAACTACTACGGCCAGGAGATGCCGGTTTTCGACGGGTCGATAGGATATATCTACAACGATACTCTTGTAAAGATCGACAGCACCGCATGGCTCAAGGGTCAGTGCAACTACACGGTGATACCCAGGTTGGACCAGCAGTTCGCGACGACCAACATAGCCTACCCGGCGGACTTTCAGATAAAGTTTTACGATCACGTTGTGGATACATCTCAGCATCTCTTTTTCGGAGGTCCGCCCGCACAGCCGGTGGATTTCACGGTGTGGAACATGACCGAGAACTCGAAAGCACCGTTCATATTCTACGACAACAATGAAAATGGAAAGTTCGACGCCGGAGATGAGGTTGTGATCGTATGCGGCGATTCTGCCGGCGCTCCGCCTGCGCCGGGACAGTATCACACGACATGGAGCGTGAAGTTCGTCACCGACACCACTCAGGCGACGCAGATTGCGCCTTCCCCTGGTGACGTATACGAGATAATGACGACGAAGCCCTTCCGCGACAACGAGAGTTTCACGTTCGCCATGAGGGGCGAGACGATAGATACGACGCTAGCTAAGAACCAGCTAGGCGATATAAAAGTAGTGCCGAATCCGTATCTGGGTGCGGTATCCTGGGAGCCGCCGCTGTTGTTCCAGACGGGAAGAGGGCAGAGGCTTCTCTATTTCACGCATCTCCCTAAGTTCTGCACGATAAGGATCTACACGGTGAGCGGAGCACTGGTTCAGACTTTGCACCACGATGCACCCGACAACGACGGACAGGAGCCGTGGAACCTGTTGTCGAAAGACGGGATGGACATCGCGTATGGTTTGTACATCTATCAGGTGGATGCCCCGGGCATCGGTACGAAGATAGGCAAATTCGCGGTGGTAAAGTGAGGAGAATGACAAAATGAAAAAGAGTTTGCTCCTCGTGTTCGCATTACAGATTCTTGTCGCAGGAAGCGCGTACTCGCAGCTCTTCGTGTCGAACGTTTCAAAGGTGGGGACGACCGCCGGCGCATTCCTCGAGATACCGGTCGGCGCCAGAGCGCTTGCTATGGGCGATGCATTCGTTGCCACCGCTGAAGATGCAAGCGCACTCTACTGGAACCCCGCGGGAATTGCGAGAGTGCAGAGCAACCAGGCATTCATACAACACACGAACTGGTTGGCCGGTACGACGTTCGATTACGGCGGTGCAGTCTTTCCGTTGGGAGAGTTAGGCACCATCGGTGCATCGGTCACTTCATTCAATTCCGGACAAATGGAGGTGACGAACATCGATTTTCCGAACGGCAACGGTCTTTATTTCAGCGTGAACGACATCGCGCTCGGAGTCGCGTATGCCCGCCAGCTTACCGACAAATTCTCAATCGGAGTCAACGCGAAGTACATCCAGGAAAGCATCTGGAACGAGCAGGCGAGCGCATTTGCCATCGACATCGGCACTCTTCTGACGACAAATTTTCTGAACGGCCTGCGGATCGGAGCGACGATATATAATTTCGGTACCAACATGCAAATGGCCGGCCCCGATCTGAGGCAATTCCATCCGATAGACCCGACAAAACTCGGTACGAACCAGAACATTCCTGAAGACATCGAAACCAACAGCTGGCCGCTGCCGTTGAACTTCCAGTTCGGTCTGGCGACAGACATCATAAAAACCGAAGACAACACGCTGACTATCGACATGGACGCACTCCATCCCAGCGATAACTATGAAAGCATCAATGTCGGAGGAGAGTACAGTTTCAAGAAGTTCATCTATTTCCGGGCCGGCTATCGAAACCTGTTCCTGAAGGACAGTGAAGGGGGACTCTCGGCAGGAGTCGGTCTGCATTACGAGATACCATACAGCAATCTCTCCGTCGCTTTCGACTATGCCTACAACAACTACGGAAGGCTCAGTGCAACGAACACGTTTTCGCTTGCGGTTGGATTCTAGGAATTAGTGATGATCATCTTGCTTTGTGAAATGGAGAAGACTTGAAACAAAATCACGTTACCTCGTTTTTCCTGGCCTTTGTTTTTCTTTCCGGGACTTGTCTGGCACAGACGGGCAGCATCGGGAAGCTGGCAGTGTCGTTCGATCGCAGGTACGGCCAGGTGGAAGTCGGAGGCAATTATGTCGGCGCGGAGTTTCACCGCAGCCGGCCGCTTCCTTCCAGAATAAGTCTCTACTATCCGGTTGCCAACAGTATAGATCTGAGTACCGACTACTGGAAAAGGGGCGAATCCGAACCATTTAAGGTGTTCGTGAACATCGGCGACAGGGTTGATACAATCGGCGTGAAGCCGTGCGACTATCGGTGGACGCCTTACGCTGCTGACTTCACCGATAACCTTCCCGGGTACAAGGTTGACATCTCTTACCGCTTCTGCGACGACCTTCCGTTCATGGTGGTCGAGATGAAGTTCAGGAATTTATCCGGGTCGGCGAAGACGTTTCATGTGAGAACGGTGCTCTCTACAATTCTGCGCACCTGCCAGACTTACGCATGGAAGGACACGGCACGTGTTGAGTACATGCGCGGCGGCAGGGTATACGTAGCAGACTTCAGGTATCTGGACACCGATTCGGCATCCGTGATAGTTGCGAATGCAGGCGGCGCCGTGCCGGTGAATGGGAAAGAGGAAACGTCTGGAAGAACGGAACTCGATCCTGCCGCGAGATTCGAATATGCTGAGACGGTTAAGCCATCAGGAAGTTTCACCATCGTGCAACTCGTCGGATCATGCAGAATAGGCGAGACAAAGAGCATGGTGGCGAAGGCACTCGCCCGCTGGAAAGAAAGCGTGAAAAAGAACGATGCGCGGATTGTCAATTATGCATACCGCGACGCTCTGATCGAGGTTCCTGACAAAAATCTTGAACACACAGCGATGTGGTCGAAAGCTATGCTCGCCACGGACAGGCATTATATCGACGGCTCGATAGTTCCGATGCCCTGCCCGGCCGAGTATAACTTCTTCTTCACGCACGATGTACTCCTCACGGATCTCGGCGCGGTCAATTACGATCTTGCGAGGGTGAGGCATGATCTCCTGTTCATCCGGTCACTTACGCGGCGCGATTCCATTCTGCCCCACGCATTCTACTGGCGCGACAACGGTTTCAAGACCGAATTCGCGGCGGCGGATAACTGGAACCACCTATGGTTCATGATCGTGTGCGGTACTTATTTGAAGCACAGCAATGACATCGAGACGCTCGACTTGTTATATCCGATATTGAAGAAGAGCGTAGAGATGACTCTTTCCAATCTTGGGCCCGGAGGGCTGGCGTATTCGACGAGACCGGACTGGTGGGACATCGGCAACAATTATGGCGCACGCTCGTACCTCACCGCGCTGATGGTGCGGGCCTTAAGGGAATACGGCTACGTCGCGCTGACATTGCATAGAGACAACGGGTTCGCTGCGAAATGTCTCCGGACATCGGACTTGCTGCAGAAGGATCTTGTCAAGAAGCTGTGGAATTCCAAGGCAGGTTATCTTCTCAACACTCTCGATACGACCACCGTGGACTATCATTATTACGCCGGTTCCCTCGTCGCCGTAGATTTCAATGTGCTCGACAGGGAAAGATCGGATTCACTTCTTGCAACCGCCAGAAAGGAACTCCTGGATACTCACCTTGGCATAAGGAACGCGATGCCCGACGACTTCGACAAGCTTGCATCCCTGTACAAATTCCAGGACGGCGAAGCGGGCGGTCCGTATGTTTATATGAACGGGGCGGTGTGGCCGCAGACCACGGCCTGGTACATTCTGGCGTTGATCCAGAACGATCACGTCAACCAGGCGAGAGAGGCTTTGTCAAAATACCTCAGCATCGGCGGTATTGAGGACAGTCCGAACGGACAGCCGTCATTCTTCGAATATCGCTTTTCCGATCCGTCTTCTCCGCTTTACGGGAAGATCGACAAGCCCAACTTCCTCTGGGCGGGCGGTTGGTACCTGAACTCGCTGTACCATCTTGCGGGGGTAAGGGAGAACGAGTGGAATATCTATCTCACGCCTCACTTGCCGAACGGTTTCCAGAATACAGCATACGATCTGACTTCCGCCGGCCGAATGCACCGGGTGACCTGGACAGGCACGGGCGGATATTTCAGGGAAATTTCCGCCGACGGTGCAAATTTGCACTCTGCGGTAATCGATGGAAAAGGGAAGGACATCCGTGCCGAACTCGGTACGCCCGACAGTCCGTATCTGGCATCAGCATCATGTGTTATTAACGCCGTCAGCTATTCGGGCAATACCCATACGCTTGAAGTAAACGCCAAAGGACTGGTCGGTCAGTATGCAGGCTTGGCTGTTATCTCGCCGAAGCCGATGCGAAAAGTGATTGTCGGTAGTAAAGATATGACTTCACAGGCAGTCTCGACGGACAAAGGTGGGGTCTATTCGATCAAAGTGAGTTTCCCCTTTGCAAGACAGCTTGAGAAAGCACATTTTATATTCTAACTGAGTCTTTGAAAGAGTTGCGAGTGATAACGAATAGGGCAATATGTGCCGGTTTTGGAAAGGGTCGTTTGATCCGGCTGGCATTCCTGATTTTATTTCTTCCGTTAATTGTCCTGGAAGCCGGGTGCGGAGGCGGGCAAAGGGAGGAGGACACCAGGAGCGGCAGGATCAACCTGATTTATTGGCCGGCGCCGAATCCGCAGGAGATAGAGCTGGCGACTGTCCTGGTCAAAAAATGGAACAAACTGCACCCGAACATATTCGTCAAGATGCAGCCGCTTCCGGTCAATCGCTCAACAGAAGAAGTCCTGATGGCGGCCATCGCAGCGAAGACTACGCCCGACGTCTGTTCCAACATCTGGCCCGGCAGCGTGCCTGAATACGCCCGGGCCGGCGCGATAGTGAGGCTCAGCTCGTTCCCTGATTTCGACTCTCTCGTCTCCACAAGGGTGGGCATGAGCTACATGAAGCAGTTTAAGTCAGCGGACGGCAACTACTACCAGATTCCCTGGAAGGCCAATCCTTTGATGATGATCTACAACAAGAAGCTCTTCAAGAAAGCCGGCATTGCCAAGCCTCCGTTGACCTACTCAGAATTTCTGGCTGACGCGAAGAAGCTAACCTACTCTTCGAAGGGCAACGGTGTTATCGATCACTGGATGGGGTACAGGGACATCAGGCCGGTTTGGTGGCAGCGTTTCTTCGACTTCTTCGCGCTGTACAAGGCTGCGTCTTACGGGAAACCATTCACACGGAACGGCGAAGTCGTCGCCGATACCCAGGCCGTAAGAGAAGTGTTCAGCTTCTTCCAGCAGTGCTTCAGGAACGATTATTTTCCCCGGACAGTTTTCTCATATGACCCTTTTCTGGAGGGCGTTGTGGCAACGGAGTTCGTCGGTCCATGGACGATTTCGTACATCGAGAGCAACTACGGCGGCAAACTCGACTTCGGAATAGTACCGATCCCCGTTCCGGACAATCATGTCGGACCGGTGGATACCTACGGCGATCACAAGTGCATGTGCATCTTCAGCACGACCAAACATCCGAAGGCGTCGTGGGAATTCTTGAAATACCTTCTCAGCGAGAGTTCGGACCTCGACCTCTTGAAGATAGCAAGCCAACTGCCCGTGAGGAAGGACCTGCTGAAGTCGAAGAAGTTCGCCGAATTTTTCGATAGGCATCCAGACATGAAGACGTTTGCCGAAGAGGCACCTTACGCACACGAAGTTGACCAGACCCCGGACCAGAAAGAAATCTTCGACGCTATTTCGCAGGAATTCGAGAAATGCTCCGTCTACGACGTCTCCTCGCCTCAAAAGGCTACAGAAGACCTCGTCCGAAACGTCAAAGTCTTGCTCGATTGGGATAAGTGATGAAACGTCCAGGAAAAGTAGGGCTGACTCTGTCGGCGCCGTATATCATCTACGCACTGACGTTCGTCGTGTTCCCGCTCCTCTTCTCGATATATCTGATTTTTCACAGGTGGGACGGTATGTCGGCGCCGGTGTGGATCGGGATGAAGAATCTCGACAGGCTGGTAAGCGATTCTCTTTTCTACCAGTCGCTGCTGAACACGCTGCAGTTCCTCGTCATTCAGATTCCGCTCCAGATATTCTTCGCACTGATCTTTGCGGTCACGTTGAATTCCATAAAAGTCCTGAGGAGCTTTTTCAGGGCCGTGTATTTCATGCCAGTGGTCGTTTCCGGTGTCGTGGTTACGATCGTCTGGCTGCAGCTCTATTCGTTCGATAACGGGATCCTGAACAATATGCTCACACAGGTTGGTTTGCCTCCGCTGCCGTGGCTCGTCAGCACTTCGCTTGCGATGCCGTCGATTGCCATCATGGCGACGTGGAAGAACGTCGGATTGTACACTGTGATGTTCCTCGCGGGCCTGCAGAGTGTGCCGGAAGAGTACTACGAAGCCGCGACAATCGACGGGGCATCGGCCGTGCGTAAGTTCTTCAGGATTACCGTTCCGCTCCTTGCTCCGACGATGACGCTCGTCGTGATTCTTTCCACAATAAACGGCTTCTCGCTGTTCGTCGAGCCGTTCGTCATGACAGGCGGCGGCCCCCTGAACGCGACGCTGTCGTCGGTCCTCTACATCTATAACCAGGCGTTTTCATTCGGACATCTCGGCTACGCCTCAGCGCTTGGGTTCGTCTTCGCAATTATAATACTCGTTGCCGTCCTGGTGCAGCGAAAATTCCTGGAGACCGAATGAAGAGGAACCTTTCTTCGCTGGTAACTTACTTTTTCCTGGCCGTCTTTGCCGCCGGGTTCCTTTACCCGTTTCTGTGGATGCTGTCCGGCTCGTTCAAACCGGACTTCGATGTCATGAAGTTGAGCCTGTTGTCTTCGCACTTCACGCTGGGAAACTACGCGCTCGTCTTCAGCAGGATACCCATAGTGAGGGCATTCTTTAACAGCCTGATCGTCGCGATGGCCGTGACCGGAAGCGTCGTGGTGTTCGGCGGGATTGTCGGATATTCGCTCGCCAAGATAAAGTGGAAAGGATCCAGATACCTTACGGTATTCCTTCTGTTTACGATGACGCTTCCATTCCAGCTGACGCTGATACCGTTATACACTATGGTCGTCAAGTTCGGATTGACCGACAATCTCCTCGGCCTGATTCTTCCCAACATGATGACGGCGCTTTCAATAATAATGTTCAGGCAGTTTTTCGTTTCCATACCCGATTCTCTGATCGAAGCGGCACGTATGGACGGATGCAGCGAGCTGAAATTGATTTTCAAGGTCGTGATGCCGCTTTCAAAACCGGCTGTGATGACCGTTGCGATCATAACTTTCCTGACATCCTGGAACGACGTCTTGTGGCCTTTGATAGTGATTCGCAACCAGAATTTAATGACGCTTCCTCAGCTGATTACTGTATTCGTACTCGGTGGAGAGGCGGAGTCGCATCTAGGCGCCGAGCTGGCGGCTTCCACGATGCTTGCAGTACCGATTCTGCTCCTTTACATGTTTTTCCAGCGTTATTTCATTCAGAGCTTTATTTCGTCAGGAGTAAAAGGTTGAGTGCATTAGCAATACTTCTCGCATTTGTCGTGGGTTTTCCCGGCGTCGGGGGGACTGCGTCGCCCAAAGCGGAAGTCGATTCGATCAGGTTCGGTTCGATGTCCGATCCGAAACTGGATTCGATAGTCGTCGCAGAGGTCGGGAATGTGAAGCTGACGGCAAAAGATTTCGTGATAAACTACTATCTTGGGCCGTCATTTTTTTATAAGGCCAGGAATCCGAGGCATGCGCTATTGGATGCGATGACAGACGAAGCGCTCCTCGGGGTAGCTGCACGCGATAGTCTGCCATGCATCGTCTACCTGTATAAATGGGAAGGGAGGGATCCGCATTTCGGTGTCGGTCCTCCGGACACGACCGTTAAATCGGAGATAGCCCCCGTCTCCCACGCTATCTATGGCGACCTGATTACCACACAGATGTACCGGAAGCAGATCTGGGACACCGTAAAAGTCACCCCCCGGGAGATCGACAAGGCACTGCATGAGTCGCAGAAGCAGGTTTCTTTCCGCTGGCTGTATGCAGATACCAAAGACGCGGCCGACAGTCTTGAGAGTATCGTGGACAGTCTGGGGTTCGACGCAGCCTATTCGAAGGCGGACTCGATGCACGGTTTCCAGAGAACCGCAGATTTCTTCCACCTCAGGATCACCTCCCCGCTGATATACAAGATGATGAAGTCGATGAAGGAGGGGGAAATATCCAAGCCAATGGAAGGTCCCGACGGCTATTATATTTTCGATACCGATCAGATCGTTTACTCGCCTATCATGACGCAGTCGCAGCGTGCAACCATGGGCCATGAGATCGAGAAACAGCTGAAGCAATACGAAGCGGACATCGCATCCGATATGTACGTGAACAACATCCTGAAATCTGCGTATCCGATAATAAAGTGGAACGCGTTCAGTCTCCTCTGCGGCAGCATCGCATCCAAGTATCTTCCGACGGACAAATTCAACAGATGGAACATGTCGCGGCTTCTTATGACCGAGGCGGGCCCGATCTCGGCCGCCCAGGTAAGGAACCTGAAATCTACGGACCTGATTAAATACGACGGCGGTTCGGTCACTCTCGGCGAGTTTTTCCACTGGTATGACCTCAGGAGCACCGATTTCGATATGAACATAAAGACGCGCGACAATTTCATGGAGAGCCTGGAAGGATATGTATGGAGGATGCTGAGAGATAAGCTGCTCGTCCGGAGGGCGGAGAAGGAGGGGTTCGGGAAACTCCCTTACGTCAAAGAGCAAATGGCAAAATGGAATCTGAAACTGTCATACCTCTCCCTCATGCAGCACATATACGGACTGATGCGCGTAGATTCGAACGACGTTGAACATTATTTCAAAGACAACTACATGAGCTACAAATATGAACAGTCGAACAAGGTGACTGGCGACACGACAGCCGACTTTCATTCCGATTACGACAGCGTGCGGCGTGATTATATAGAATACATGACAAGAGCGGCGCTGCTGCACACAGTAGCTTTAGCCGGGCGATATGTGAAGGTGCATGAATACTATTCCGTCGTAGACAGGCTGGTTCTGCTCCCGCCGCCGAAAGGAAGAGCTGTCGATGCGTTTTTCTTTAAGACCGGAGGGACATTCCCTCGGAAAGCCTTTCCAACTATTGATCAGATCTGGGAAAAAATAATTCCATAGGAGATGCAAATATTGAGATACATTTATCCGACAATTAAGCTTCACGCAGGTTCAAGTCTGGGTAATCTAGCTACTTTTGTTCAACTCGATCCGGAAGGAAATATACACGGACTCTGGTCCGCCGCAGACAACAGTTTTTACCTCGGCCGGCTGTCGATAGAA
This sequence comes from Bacteroidota bacterium, assembly GCA_021825585.1. GTDB lineage: Bacteria > Bacteroidota > Ignavibacteria > Kryptoniales > JAKASW01 > JAKASW01. The sequence continues at coordinate 60,576 of JAKAGT010000027.1, forward strand.
TTTTCGTCCGATGGCAGAAAGGTGGTCCCGGTCGAAACTGTGTTCGAGCCGCTGTGTCAAACCACTCTGTTTCGCGAGAGCGGCCTGGAGATAAGTAAGAAAATAAGAATCGCTTTTTCCGACAACCTCGAAAGTCCGCAGGATGAGCTGCGGAGAGTATTCCTCGAGATAGATGCTAGAAACACGTCGGCATCGGCCTCAGAATTGAGAATTGTGGTAAACCTGACCTTTCCTGCGATGCCATCACCTCTGTTTACCAAAAAACCCCCTGCCGAAGAAACCAATAAACAGTTCTCGACAAGCCACGACTCCAGGTCAGTTACGGTCCGGGAGCTTTCAACAAGCGGGAAGCTGGTTGTCAGGTTTTCCGAACCAGCGTCAATCATGGTGAGCGACGGGAAAACGGCTCATGTGGAGTTCGAGATAAGCATTCCAGCAGGTGAGACAGTCTCGCTGAAGACCACGCTCATGATCGAACCTTCGTCGGGCCCGAACATCAGCCCGGCAGCACAAGTAAATCGGAACTGGACGAGGTCCAACGATTCCTCGGCAGCGCTCGATAAACTGCTTCAAGCCAGTGACATCCTGACGCCGAGCGGAATCATCAACAGAGGAATTTACTGGGCCAAGGCAAACACAGTCCAGGTGCAGCACAGGTTCAGAAGCGGATTCGGGTTTACGAACGACCCTCCGCAGGACATCGTCGTCGTCAGGGATCTTGCCTGGTACATCATGGGATGCGATTATCTGAACCCGGCTTTCTCCCGGAAACTGATAGATCTCACCGAGAAGTATTGCTACCACACGGACGGCAAGCTGACGGAGTTCATACATGCGGGTGAGATCAAGCCGGAGCTCCACGACTACGACCTGAACATTAATGACGACACGCCTCTTTTCATCTTAGCCCTACTGCATCATGCCAAACTCAGCGGTGAACAGGAGTTCACGGGTCGGGCGTTCAGGCTCGCCTCACGTGCGGCGAACTACATCCTGTCTCAGGTAAAAAACGGTCTGGTCTACTGCGACGCGAATGGTACGAACGTGATGGGAATCGCAAGCTGGAGGAATATCATCGACGATTATAATCTAACCGGTTACGTGACGGAGATAAACGCAGAATGCGTAGAGGCCCTGCGTGCGGTTTCCGAATTGGCAGAAATGGCCGGCGAGAAGTCCGAGGCTGAGAGATACTTAACCGAGGCGAAGAAGATCGAAGAGAATGTCCTTTCCAAGCTCAGACAGGACGGGAAGAGTCTATTTTACCTGAACATCGACCAGAAGGGGATCCCCCACGCCGATGTTACGGGCGATTTGGTCTTCCCGGCGTTATTCAATGTAGGAGACCGTGAGCTTCGGCGAAAGATTGTCGACCGGTTGTTTGAAGAGGACCTGTGGACCGTGTACGGTGCAAGAACCGTGGCGGGCAAGGATCCAACTTATGATCCGAAGTTCGGGATGAATCTTATGGGCGGAGTGTGGCCGAACCTGACCGCGTGGTTTGCCATGGCGGCCGCGGAATTTTATCCCGGGCGGATTGCCGAGGCAATGGAGAAAATCTATACAATAAGTGAAGTAGGCAATCCTGCCGAATTCGGAAACGTGGTCCCCGGTGAGTTTCCGGAGAGGCTGCATGGAGACGATTTTACCAGCATGGGGATGGGAATGAGTCCATGGATGCCCCCAACTTATCTATGGCTTGCCATCGAAGGGCTCCTGGGTTTCGATGCTCGCAGGAAAACGGCCCGGATAAACCCGAATCTGCCGAGCGACTGGAGATTCTTATGCGCGTTCGGCATCCCTGTACGAGGTAAACGCATCAGCATAGTTGTCTATCAGGGTGCCGTGTACACCGACTCAGACATCGAATGCAGTCTGCCTGTCTACCGTGGTGAATTCACTCACCTGAAGCACTCGGACGAATTGAGGGTCTTCAAGTTCACCGATAGTCACGGTACGCGAATGTTTGCCTTCTCTCCCGTGAAGTTTGAAGGAAACGCATCGATCCCGTTGAACGAGCATTCTGAAGAAATTGATTTCAAGCTTGGAGCCAATGAATTGAAGGAGATCGATGTTGAAGAGGCAGATTAACATTCTCTTGCTGCTGTTTCTGGGCATCTCGGTTGCGGGAGCCGCGGAATTGCCGCGCGTCAACCTGGATCATTTATTGTCGCTCGTGCAGACCGTCAAACTGAACGGACGAAGCGTGAAGGTCATCGATGTATACGCTGATTATCCCTCCTACAAGCCCGTCGACGCTAAAGGGGAAGGGTTCGCCTGCGTCGATGACGCGGCGCGCGCTGCGGTCTTACTCATTCGGTACAACGAGGTGTTCCATAAGCATGCAAATGAAAATGTCATCGAAGGACTCGCAAGGTTTGTCATGGGCATGCAGACTAAAGACGGCCTCTTCTACAACTTCGTACAAAGAAGGAACGGCAAAGTCGTAATCAATGAGAATGGACGTACGAGCGTTGCGAGCTTCGGATGGTGGGCGGCGCGGGCCGTCTGGGCCCTCGGAAGCGCCGCGGTGTATGTGAAGGAAAGCAATCGCCCGCTGTATCGTGAGATTATCGCCGCAGTGAATAAGTCGATCCCTCAGGTCGAATCTCTGGTTCGAAAATCCGGAAAGATCGACAAGGCAGGGAACCCGGCATGGCTCCTCTACGGCGACGGTGCGGATGCCACATCGGAGCTGGTACTCGGCCTTAACGAGATGTACAAGGCTACGGGAGACGCCAGATTTGTCGCAATGTCCAGGACATTCTGCAAAGGAATGGTCGCAATGCAGAAAGGGAGCTGCGGTGAGATGCCGTATGGAATGATCCCTTCCAACGGAGACGGCTGGCATGCGTGGGCAGGTTCTCAGGCGGAAGCGATTCTACAGTATACGCGCCTTACCCATGATACTTCCATGGTCAGAGAGGCGCTCGATGAAGTAGACTGTTTCCTCCCGAGATGGGCCGGCGCGCTCTTCTTCAGGTCCTGCAATATGTCGGGAGGGGAACTCGATTACTCGGGCCAGATTGCATATGACATCGGACCTGCCGCATGCGCGGCAGCGCAGGCATACGAGTATACTCATGAGAGGAAATACGCGACCCTCGCGGCCATAATTTCGTCATGGCTCTTCGGGAACAACACGGCGAAGATCGATTTTTATTACGAGAAGACAGGCATTTGTTTCGATGGCAGCGTCGATTCGCTGCAAGTAAACAAAAACTCGGGTGCCGAGTCCACGATCGAAGCTCTGATGTCATTGGTGGCTGCTCACGAGGTTCAGGCGAATCCCAAAGGGATAGAGCTAATTTCAAATCCTTCTTTTGGGGCCAATGAGTATCATTACCGGGTTGATGGTAACGAAGTGCGGCTAGTGATGGGGCCGCTCGGTTTCGAAATAAGGTGAGTCTCGTTCGCAATTAGGAATCTCTAAATCAGGATTGAGGTCGCAATAGATGATAGAAAGTATTTCACTGGGTAAATTATCTCCGGAGCGGCTCAACAACGCCCAACCGATACTGACGCCGGTCGGCGATCATGCGTGGGAAAACGAGGTTGTCTTTAACCCGGCCTGTTTTCTGCTGGAAGACACGAAATCAATACAGAGAACGGCCGCGGCCCTCGCGCTTCGGGAGCCGGATCGGAGAAACGTCGAGGAGCATGACGCAGTCTGTGTGCTCGTCTATCGTGCACAGGGGAAAGAAACGGAGGCGGAAGACTTCCGCCATTCCAGGTTCGGGATAGCGATTCTCACCCCTACGCTTGAACTGATTTACAGGCATCCGGAACCGATCATGGTACCCGAGAAAGAATTTGAGGACCTCGGAGTCGAAGACGCGCGCATTACAAAAATCGACGGCAGGTATGTGATGCTTTACGCGGGATATTCATCCCACCCGCCGGCCGGGACCCGGCATTCCGGGGAGAACAAGATAAGTATTTGCATCGCTTTCTCAGATGACCTTGTACATTGGGAGAAGAAGGGACCGCTGGAAGGGGAGCTTAATGAAATCGATAACAAAAACGGCGCGCTCTTTCCGTCGAAGATAGGCGGGTCGTACCGCATCCTGCACAGGCCGATGGAAGGTGCCGAACCCATGACCGTCCATACAGCCCATGCGGATTCTTTGCTCGGTGAGTGGACCGATGATGGGTCTCTGATGTCGGCGAACGACGATGCGAATTTTACGCGGTCGTGGATCGGTGCAGGAGGGCCTCCGCTGGCACTCGGAGAGAACAAATACATCAGTCTTTATCATACCGGGCATTACAAGCCGGACGGCACGCGGGAGTACGACCTTGGACTGTGCACAATTGAATTCCGTGACAAACCGAAAGTGATCGAAAGAATCGAACGCTTCATGGTTCCGGAAACCGTTCACGAGACTGTGGGCAACGGATCACTAGGTGTGAACAACGTTCTTTTCGTCTGTGCAGGATATCTTTATCGTGACTCTCTGTATTTCCCCTATGCGGGCGCAGACAGCGTCGTACTCGCGGCGAGAATAAAACTTAAACCATAACTTCTGAATAGTCAGGGGTGCCAACTATGAAAGATCGTATGAGTCACTCAATAAATCTGAACGGAGAGTGGAGACTCCGTGCGATCGGGGAATCTCCAAAGGCGGCTGAGCTGTCGAATTCTGTGGTCGGTGCCAACGTGCCGGGGACCGTGCATACGGATCTAATTGCTGCGGGCATTATACCGGACCCTTTCTATCTGGACAACGAGTCTCAGGTGCAGTGGATCGAAGATGTCGATTGGGAATATTCGAGAGAGTTCGAATTGAAAGAGGACGAGATTGCCTTTTCCGCAATCAGTCTGGTATTTGAAGGGATCGACACCGTTGCCGATCTGTACCTGAACGACAGGAGAATACTCCATGCACAGAATATGTTTGTAACACACCGTGTACGAATCGAGAAACATGTACATACCGGATCGAATTCACTGCGAGTTGTTTTGTATTCCCCAAAGGTGTTCGCCATCAAACGGGAGAAGAAGCACGGGGCAATTTTTGCCGAGCTCGATTCCTACAGGGTACATATACGGAAGGCTCAGTACTCCTTCGGTTGGGACTGGGGACCGAGGCTCGCCACGAGCGGGATATGGCGCGGCGTTCACATAGACTTTATCGGAGAAGTCGCCATTGAAGACATCCACCTCTCTACATTGGAATTACGGCGCGGCGGCGCGCGAGCCCTGTTCACTGCGAAATGTAGTCCTGTGTCTCCGGCGGCGATGCGAGGGAAGCGCATCCGCGTGACCGTTTCTGACGCAGAAAGAGCGCAGGACTTTTATTTCCCGGCTGCGACAAACGTGAAGGGCGAGATCGATCTTAAGGGGGTGCAACCCTGGTGGACGCATGATCATGGCGAACCGAAACTCTATGGTGTCAGGGTTGAATTGCTGAACAGCGACGGAAATTCGCATTTTATCAGGGAATTCAAGACGGGCTTCCGGACGATCAGGCTTCTGCGCGATCGGGATAAGACAGGAGAAGGTTTCATATTCGAGCTGAACGGCATAAGAATCTTCGCCAAGGGAGCAGACTGGATTCCCTCCGACAGTTTCCTCCCAAGAGTCGATGGGAAGACCTACCGGGATCTGATTGGGGCTGCGCGTGCGGCGAACATGAACATGCTGCGCGTCTGGGGAGGCGGGGTTTACGAAGACGAAGAGTTTTATAGCACTTGCGATGCGAACGGAATACTTGTCTGGCAGGACTTCATGTTTGCCTGCGCTTCCTATCCCGATTACAAAGAATTCGTAAGCGAAGTGGAGCAGGAGGCGGTCGAGAATGTCAGGCGGATATCAAACCATCCCTGCGCCGCCGTTTTCTGCGGTAACAATGAGGCTGAATGGATCTGGAATATGAAGACAGGTAATCCGGTCGACCGCATGCCCGGCGCAAAGATATTCGACAAGATACTTCCGGCCATCGTGGGAAAAATTTCGCCGGAGGTTCCTTACTGGCGCTCCTCTCCGTTCGGCGGCGAGACTCCGAACAGCCAATCTTCGGGCAATCACCACCAGTGGGAGGTGTGGAGCGCTTTCAAGCCGCCCTCGGAATATCTGAACGATACGGCGAGGTTTGTGACCGAATTCGGATTCCAGGCTCCCCCTGCTATAGGTACGATAAGTGACTTTACTCGACCCGAAGATCGGAACATGCAGAGCAAAGTGATGCGCCACCACAACAAGCAGGTGGAGGGAACGGAACGGCTGTTCAGGTTCCTGACCGGAGAGGTTAAGATCGCGGACGATTTCGAAGACGTCGTACTTCAAATGCAATTGGTCCAGGCGAAAGCGATCAGGACCGGCGTAGAACACTGGAGGGCCAGGAAGTGGATGACCGCAGGGACACTCTACTGGCAGCTCAACGACTGCTGGCCTGTCTCCAGCTGGTCCGCCATCGACTCCAACAAGAAGCCGAAAGCACTTTACTATTGGTCCAAGAAATTCTTCAAGCCTGTCAAGATCGTGATCGTCAACAGGCAGGGAGAAGTGTCCGTTCACCTGGTGAACGATACTCACGGAAGTATTGACGGCGAGTTGACGTTGTCGGCTGTAAACACGAATGGTGATGTGAAATGGTCAAGAACGAGAAAGATTCTCGGAAAGCCCAACGTCGCACTTAAGATCGAAAAGTTGGACCTCAGCGGTTTGGACAGGGAGAACGACTTTATCTCTGCATCGCTTCGGGACAGGAAAACGGGTACTATTCTCGATGAGGAGCAAATCGTGCTTGTCCCGTGGCTGGATTTCGGATTTCAGAAGCCGAAGATCGAGGTATCGTTGAGTGAGCAGGCAGCCGGGAAGGACATCGCATTAACCTCGGACAAGTTCGTCCAGGGAATATATCTTCCGTTGGATGAGCGAATAGGTGAGCTGTCGGACAACTTCTTTACCCTTTTGCCCGGCCAGAAGAAGGTCGTTGAATACGGAGGGACAAGTCAGCTCAATGACCTAATACCAAGGTGTCCGCTCGTCCTTTAGGTTTGAACGCAGCGGTCACGCATACTGATATGCCTGCATGATTCTTCTCGCTGGGTGCTAGGGCGTAAGGAATGTAGCACATGCTAACCTTTCGGTTTTTGGTGGGTTAAGGCTTTTTCTTTTCTCTGGACGTCGTGCGTACAATATCAGAATGTCAGGGTGTCCACCGGATAGACCAGCCCATCGATTTTACCCGGCATTTTTGACGCGACAGCGTTCGATGATTCCGTAAGATGGACCGGTACAAGATGTTTTGCGCCGCTCTCCCTGAAAACTCGTACTGCGTCGCTTAAGGTGGAATGGCCCCAGAGATCTGCAAGCTTCCTGTCTTTGTCCGCGTATGTCGCTTCGTGCAACAGTTCCGTGAGCTGCTGATGAGATCGACACTCGGAGAAAGGCGGCCCGTTGACGACGACGAATGCCTTGAAGGGATGCTGGAGAACTGTAACCTGATTATCACTGCTCTGGACGGCGGAAGGCCGGTCGGTTTAGTCTGACTTAGAAACCCACTGCCTTTGGCAGTGGTGATGGAAAGATGGCTTTGCCGAAGGAAAGGGGTTAGATTAATGAGGAATGGGAAAGTACAGGAAGCTGTCAGATGCGATCTATTATT
>JAKAGT010000028.1 GCA_021825585.1 Bacteroidota bacterium
ATTGCAGACTTCTCTTCTATCTTTGTTTCCGGCATGTGATACACTCTTCCTCTTAGTGTGCGGTAAAAGTAGCGGAAAGAGATGTTACAGACAACAGCATGTCGTGAACGATGGATCAGAGGAGAAATCAATGGGGAAGAAAAGGCACACGACTTCCCGATGTCCTGCCCGCTTTGTTCCCTGCGCCTTGCTCCCGGGAGCTTGCCAATGCCCGATAAGATCACTAACTCTCCATTGGTACACGATACGGGGAGGTGAAAGGTGGCAAAAGAGTACCACGCATGTAGTAGCCGACTGGCCGTAGTCGCACAGGGCCATTCTTGACTCCCCACTGAGGGCGATGCTGAACGACAGCAGGCGTCCTTCTTTGCTTTAGCCGGGAATTTCAGGCAGTTGACAACTGTTTAATTAATCGTTAATTTGTCAACTGTCATCAGGAGGTTAGAATCATGATAGGGGAACGCATAAAGCAGCGCAGAATCGCGCTTGGACTTTCCCTTGAAGAGCTTGCCGAGAGGACTCAGAACTACGTTACCAGGCAGGCCATCCATAAATATGAACAGGGCACCTCGATGCCCGGTTCAGATGTTCTATCGCACCTTGCGGAGGCACTCGCTGTGAAGGTGGAGTTCTTCTTCCGCGAGCACGAACACTCGGTCGAGCTGAGTGAGCCCGCCTATCGGAAGCGCGGAGGTGGCTCAGCTAAGGGGCTTCAGGCCCTTCAAGCGAAGACCCGGGAGGTATTGGAGAGATATCTCTTTGTGGAGTCGTTGTTCCCGTCCGAACGATTCCGCCGGTTCAGCAGGCTGCCTGTTTCCGACAGCCATTTAAGAAAAGTGGAAGACGCAGAGAAAGCATCGCTCGCACTCCGAAAAAAGTGGAATCTTGGGATTGACCCGATTGAGAACGTCGTCGAGGTATTCGAGGACAGGGGAGTGAAAGTGATTCTGCTCGACGGGGAGTACAGCTTCGACGGGTTATCCTGCTGGGCGAATGGAAAGTTGCCCGTGGTCGTTGTGAAGAAACATCTGCCAGGAGACCGGGAACGGTTTGATCTTGCTCACGAGCTCGGGCATCTGCTGCTGGCGCTGCCAAAGAGTGTCGATCCGGAGAAGGCTGCGCACAGGTTTGCCGCATCTTTTCTCGTACCGGCCGAAGCCGTCTTTCAGGAGCTTGGGAGGAAGAGGCGCCATATCGATCTCCTTGAGCTTTCTATGTTGAAGCAGAAGTACGGCATGAGCATGCAGGCATGGGTTTACAGAGCACTGGACCTCGCGATAATCTCAAGTGCTCAGGCATCCGTGCTCTACAAGACTTTTCGGGCAAGAGGATGGAGCGTGCAGGAGCCAGGGCCCATCGTACCGGGCGAGGAGCCGAAGAAGTTTGAAAGGCTGATTCTACAGGCTGTCAGCGAAGATTTACTCTCTCCTGCTCGTGCCGCCGAACTTCTTGGGATGCCTCTGAACGAATTCCGCAGACAAATGGGAGCCGAACTTGTGGGAGGAGAAGCGTGTCTCACGAAGTCGAAAAGTTAGGGCTCGCAGAGCAACCTGGCTTTTCGGATTTCCTGCACTTTGTTGAAGAGGTTTTGAAATTATGTTCATAACGGAAGAAGGCGACGGAAAATGGAATCCACGGAGACCTGCATATACAACGTTACTCCGCCCGAACTGTGGTTGTCCCGATAGGGACAAAATACTTGTAGAAGCATATTCATTAACCACATATTCGCCCCTTTAGGGGCGAGATAGGAGTCCTATGGCAAACACATATACGCAAATTTATCTGCAATTTGTCTTTGCTGTGCAGAATAGAACCTCTCTCATACATTCCGAATGGAAGGAATGATCTCTTTGCACTGACAATCGCAAAAAGCAGAGGGCTTATTCTTCTAAGTGGGGATAAAGATCTTAGGAGTGCTGCTAAAAAAGAGAAGGTTGAAGTTCACGGTACAATTTGGATTCTTGATCAGCTTGTTGCGGAAACGATAATTACTCAAAGTGCGGCAGCTAAAGCACTCGAAGAGATGCTTAAGGCGGGAGCACGACTGCCGAACGATGAGTGCCAGGATCGACTCAGAAGATGGAGGGGATAACTAAAGTTGGCGGCCTCGTGAGATACGCAGTCGGAAAAATCGACATCTCAAAGCAACCCGCCTTTTTCCTGCATCTTACGATGTCGAGGGCCACGCTATCCCCCATGGCAGGGCCAAATTAATTCCCCACCCTTTTGTTAACGGGAATAAGTCCACTTTACCGATTCCTTAGAGTCAAGATTTTGCGATTTTGGCGAAAGCTTTTTTATGTAGGATTCTCCTTTGGTTGAGATTTGATGAGCGGTGTGAGCAAGCCGGTCGATGGGAGCGTTGGCCATGACGGGATCCGGGAAGATGGCGTGCCGGACCTCCATCTCACTACCGCCGCAACAATGGGGAGCGGGTTATGCTCCGATTCGTCCTCTCAGATAACAAGTTGTTGCCCCGACAACCTGCGGCTCTCATTTCAATTGTTGTGATAGTTCCTTCCCGACATTTTGTGCCAACTTATCCGCCGTCATTTGACCGCCATGATAATCTATCATTCCAACAGTCTCCCCGGCATTGAAGACGGTTGCTGTGAAATCCGTAATCACTATCCCTGAAAATGTGTAATTCGATTCATAGGTAAACTCCAGCAAGTAAACCGCACCTTCTTCCCGCCCATTGGCCGCAGATGAACGAGCCGAGACAGAATCAGTGGTCTTTCCAGGAGATGGACTTCCAGCCTGGCTCATCAAATCATGTTGAAGAACACTTCCGTCCCGAGTGAGTGAAGGCGATTCGATGTTGACTCCATTCTCAAAGAGGGCCCTCTCAATTTTCGATTGCATGCTTGCAGGGTCGAAGCCGTTGCTCTCGACTTCCACGGTCGATTTCACCTTGAACCCTTTGCTGGGCCTCATCGTCATGTCGAGACCTCCGCCACAACCTTCAAGAATCAGGCTGAGGGAGATTACGAACAGAAAGAATTTTCTCATATGCGTTCCTGTTCCTATATCGGAAATTTCAGGTAAATTCTTAAGGACAACGAATGTCGAGAACCACGTAATTTCCCATGGCAGGGCCGAATTAATTCAGCACCCTTTTGTCAACGATTACAGGTTTAGTTCACCGATTTCTTAGACCCACGATTTTGGGATTTCGGGTAGCGTCCTGATTTGAAAAACTCCATAAACTGAAACGCTCGCCGGGAGGCGCCAGGTATTCTTATCCCCTTTTTGAATGAATTGGTTTGCGTTGCTTGCCGCTCTTTGCGGTTAATAGATCGCGCAAGCAGTGCCAGGTTAAAATTGTGAAACTACCAGAATTCCCTGCGAGCGTGTGCATCCGTTTGCAAAGACGGTTACCTCCTCCCGGCCGGGCATGTGATACACCGCGGATGTTACATGACCGCTCTTATCGAAGCCGGTGCCGCTGCGCGACCTCGTAAGAATGTACGGAACCGATCTTTCGCCCGGCAGGATTGATTCGATTTTTCTTTCAGAAATCTTTTCAAACGAACGAGATACTCGAAGCGAACGGGCGAATACTGTTCGAGTGTCGATACATAGCTTGTATGATATAATTTCCGATTTGACGATATGGAATCAAGTATCAGTAACCGGCAGCCTGTTTCCATCAAGTCATAAGTATGCTTGTCCGTGTCACGCTCATTGCAGTACGGGGATGAGAACACATTTCCCGAAAAAGAAAACAAATGGTTCGTTGCTTCAGTCAGCTTGTTCTCATTCCTGCAAACGACCGGGAAGGTGATCTGACGGCTTGTCACATCTTCGCGAATATCCTGGAGATCATCGATGAGCTGGAGGACCACTCCTAACTGAAAAAGGAATTCGGCCTCATCGCTTCGCAAGTTTCCGGCTACAAGATATCCGTCGGCTAACACCGAAGTCCCACCCTTTTCAAATGTAATATCGAGCAGCTCATCGATTCCAATATCATGTTTCCCCGTCTGCTGGCCGATACTTCTGATTTGGGCATCATGGATTGCCAGAAGACTTTCGAAGACCTGATGATAAGTGGTACGATCAGATTCCTGTTCGATCATAGCGATCAGGTCGAATATGTGCTTGTCATTTTCTATTACCGGTATCAAATTCTCCCCTTTGAGCCTGCATGATAGCCGCCTGTTGAACTCACGTTTTGCGTCCGATCCCGTATCGGTCGAATCCAGATTTATCCTTCTTGAATTGGGTTTTACTTCTCCGAAAGCCGGAAGGACTGTCTCCGAATTTGTCGACAAGAGGCTGAATCAAACGGTCCATTTCCTGCTCGTTTTGGCTCTGATCGGTCACGGAATAATGAATGCCATTCTCTTGAAACTCCGTGCCGGAGTTATCCCAGAGACTTTTCGTATTCTCTTTTAACGATTGAACCAGCTCTTTCATCGCGCCAGGATTAGCATCATATAATGTCAAATACGTTGTCGCGGGCGGAATGTTGCCATCGGGAGAAGCCCGGACAGGCACTACATATATCCCGGATCAGGTCGGTATCCGGGATTTTTGTTACCGGGAAAATAGAGACTACACCGGGCGGATGATTGTGAGGCAGGGTTTGCCAATGCCGCACCCGAACATTAACTTGCCACTGATGCAATAACAGGGGCAGGATGATCGCGAAATCTGAAGATTAAAATGAAAGAAGTCTACAGTCGGGATGCAGGAAAAGACACAGGAAGAACTAATCTCAGGGAGCAAAACGATGGCAGATCGGACTTGTGAGAACTGTCCATTGCGGGCAAAACATGATTAAAACCCGAAGCCACTGGCAGGGCGATTTTGGCGTTGGCATATCAACTTCTGCCCGGGCTGGAGGAAATACTTCATCGCGCTAAGCCCGGAAGAAAAATCGAGAATCGCCCGGCAATACAATTTCAGGAAATATCAGTAGCCGGGAGCGCACCATTTCGGGAACGACGCGGATGGGAGGTCGTGATTTGGTCCAATCCAGCATACCGTTGCAAGAGTTGCGCTATGGATAGATAGGAACGACGAGGAACGTCGTCGGCTGGTTGAACTGAACGACCGCAATGATCTGGACGGTCTCTCAATTCGAGCCCTGAATATGGCTCGCCAGGAAGTCCCGCTGCCTGCAATTAATCGTTGAGCCTTTTCCTCCACACCCTTACCAATGAGAATCCGCCTCCGGCGCGGCGAGATATTGAAGCATCGACGCCTCTCAAAGCGCGAATCCCGGAGGGCTTTGTGTCGTTGCCAGCCGTCCGATTCATTGGACAGCTGCTTTGGGGACACCCACTATATCATCTCAATTTGAAATGCACCACGAAATCCTTCGCTGGCATAAAATCATCTCGCTTCCAGAGGTAGTAGCGCCTGCCTGCTATGTCGTATGTCTTATCGGGATCATATGAAAAGGTAGTTACATCGATGGCATCATCGACGTGGAGCATGTATTCAGCCGACTTCAAAGGCTGGTTCCATGCTTGAGTCGAGCGCAAGATATAGACTGCGCTGTCTCCGCTCACTTTTTGCCGATAAGCGATATGGTATATGACGCTATCGTGATTCCTTAAGGATAATATGAAGCTGAACCCGGATTTTGTCTTGCTTGAAATCTCAGGTCGAGTACCTTCAGTGATATTGAATATATCCACCGAATCAATCGTATCACTCTGGTCGATGGTCGGAAGAGGATAGTAAATCAGTCTTGTCGTTTCATGGTCGGATAAGTTGACGAACCAGTAAGTGCCATCGACATAGAAATATGTCCTGGTCAACCTGAACTTGATGTTTTCATTTGTGAAGGCAAGCTCCTGGCAGAAAGCCTGTGAATTCAACAGTACAAAGAACATGGCCAATGTCTTCATGGTTTCACTTGAGTAAAACCATCGAGCCGGTCTTGTAAATTGCTTTACCCAGAACAAGCCTGTAAAAATAAACTCCTGACGCAGCCATTCTTCCTCTGGCGTCCACGCCATCCCATTTATAATAAGATGCAGTTGATAGCGGAATGACAAAAACTTTCTGCCCGATGGAGTTATAGATGTCTATTTCACCGGCTTCACGTCTCAAGTCATCTGGAATTCTGACGAGGAAATTCGTACCCGGGTTCGAAGGATTGGGAAAGTTGACGATATACAAATCCGGATTTGACGGCGGCGAATTCAATCTGATTCCAGTGAGATTTATGCAATGGATATCTTTCCTGATGACCGAATCGGGATGTGCATCGAAACTCAATGAATCAATCGCAACTGTCGGCCATGTTCCTTTCGAGAGGTCTCTCAGTGCACCTATATCATATCTCATCGCATAAATCTGCAATGAGTATGTGCTGTCCGCGTTAAATGTAACGGGGAAATCAAGTTCAAAATTGCCACCGGTTACCTTTCTGCCATTCTTGTCGAACATATACCCTGTTAATGTGGCACAGCATCCTGACGTGTCATATGGGACTCCCATGGCCACATTTTTCGAGAGACAGAAATAAAATCCATTATCCTCGGCACTGAAATAATAATTGAACCTTCGAATCGAGTACTCGCCCGCAGGTGAATCGCAGTCGGACCAGGGAGAATTACCGAAGGACATTTCATCCGATAGCACGAGCGGTCCAAATCCGGATGAATCCGACAGATAAGAATAGATCGCGATTTGGTCGCCGCGGCTGTCGACGGAAAGAGGAATACTCAGGCTATCCGGTGTTATCACCAATATCGATGTGCTGTCCCTGACGTTATCCAATCTTACTTGCGCTCTTCCGGAAGAAGTTACAATACAAATGCTGTCATAATAGCTGTGCACGCCGCGCAGGCCTGGCCAATCGGGCCAGTTGTATAAACTAATCTGCAGCTCCCATCTGTCGACAGGATCGAATTTAAATACAGATATAAGAGCGTGCGGCGGTGCCACCGGGTTTCCCAAAAGGCGGGTCGATGTTATCAGAAGCAAAACCCAGAATAGATTCTTTTTCATTTTAAATCTCCCCGGACATCTTCGAGTGTTCGATAAGAAACATTCCTTTCGGAGTTTCACCTTAATCATTTCTTATCGGCCTCCGGTTCAAATTAAAGTGCCGGTTGTGAAAATACAATGTGAAGACGTATAGAGCCGAAGTAAGGTCATTCGATGGAATAATTTTCATTACCGCTTTGTCGAAGATTTTGTGCATAATAAGTCAGAAAGGATTTAAGTGCTCCGACTGGAAGACCTTACATGACTCTTCAATGGTGTTGTGCAGCTCTCTTCGTTGTATCCCTTTTGTCTTCCCATCAGGCATGGTCACAGGCGAGCGGCATGCAATCGCAGCATATTATAAAGATAGTATTGTCACAAAGGTTAATGTGGGCCGAATTCCACCAATTTCCGGGAAAACCGGCAAATCGTCTGAAACAAAGAGATAATTACGCGGTGCCGCATCGGGGTCACTTCCGTGACTATTACGCCGCAGGCGAATAATTGCTGTCAATTATTATGACGCATGATTAAAGCAGGGCATGTTTTCTGAATCACCCGGTATGTGAGTTCAGATGATGGGTTGCCTGGAATGAGTCTCCTTCCCGAAAGTTGAGATAGAGGGATTTCAAAGATGTTCAATATGAGGCTGTATATAATGGATGGATTGAATTAGATTCTGAAAAAAGGAGGGAACCATGAAGCGTCTTACCATACTCAGTTCTTTACTGGTCTTGTCTTTTTTCCTGAGTCTGCCTTCGGTCAGTTCCGCCCAGGAGAGCAAGGTCCGCCTCAGCCTGAAAGCCAGCGTCATGCAGAGACTGGGAGTAAATACAGATATTACGATTGTTTACAGCAGGCCTGGAGTAAAAGGGAGAAAGATATGGGGCGGACTCGTCCCATACGGCATGGCTCCGGGAAACAAGGAATCAAAAGGGAAGCCTTTTCCCTGGCGGGCAGGCGCCAACGAAAATACGACTATAGAATTCAGCAGGGAAGTTCTCGTCGAAGGTCACAAACTGCCGGCAGGCAAATACGGCCTCTTTATGATCCCTTCGAAAAAAGACTGGATCATTATTTTCAGCAAGAACAGCTCGGCCTGGGGAAGCTTCTCGTACAAGGAGTCGGAGGACGCGCTCCGGATAACCGTGACGCCGGTCGAAGCGCCCCATATGGAGTGGCTGATGTACGGATTTGATGATCTCGCGGGAACTTCGGCCACTGCTTACCTCTGGTGGGACAATCTGAAAGTGCCATTTAAGATCGCACTGCCCAGGGAATAAGCTGTCGGGATATTCACGATTGCCAGGTGGGGAGCGAACGCGAAGAGCACGGAAGTGAAATCGCGGGTTCACGCCGGCGAAGTCGCAGTATTCGTTGGACTCCTTGTTCGCCTGCCGGTCTTGACGGAGTTATTATTGCGAATGCACCTGATTCAATCGAACCACAGAGGCACAATAGGCGCGGAGGAAATAGATCGGTCTCTATGTGTCTCCGTTTCTCTTGTGATCGGATTATGTCACCCCTTCGTGATTCTCTTAACCGGCAACCGCAGACTAAGAAAGTCGCTTCCACCCACTTGACACGCTCCTGCGCTATAACTACATATGCCAAATCATTCACGAAAGTGTTCAACAAGGAGACAATAGTTGAATCCCAATCCCATTCTCGGTGTCTTCTATCATTGGCTGGGAGGCTTTGCCTCCGGAAGCTTCTACGTACCGTATAAGGCCGTGAAGAGGTGGTCATGGGAAGTGTACTGGCTGTTGGGCGGAATATTCAGCTGGTTAATCGCTCCATGGGTACTTGCCCTCATCATCGTGCCGCACCTGACTCAGATTCTTGGTAGTCAACCTTTCAGCGTCCTGGGCTGGACATTCTTCTGGGGGATGATGTGGGGATTCGGAGGACTGACCTACGGGCTGACAATGAGATACCTCGGGCTGTCATTGGGCACAGGAATAATCCTGGGGCTCACGGCGGTATTCGGCACTTACATTAGAAGAGTTCAATCTAAAAAAGGGAATCCTGGTAGCGATATTCTCGGGTGTAATGAGTTCCTGCTTCGCATTCGGTCTGGATTCTGCCACTCCAATATCCGTGACGGCGCTGCGCTTGGGAGTAGAGCCAATCTGGACAGGCCTGCCGGAAATCATCGTGATCACGGGAGGAGGCCTCCTGACAAACCTGGTCTGGTGTGGTTACCTGTTGAGAAAGAACCGGACATTTGGTGAGTACTTTGGATTGCATGCCGGGTACCGGGTCAAGGACGTCCCTGCGGACGATGCGGCACCTGTAACACCTCAACCGGGAGTGGGCGCGAACTCCGTCGCCGAACTCGATCCCCCGGCCGACCGCACTTCGCATGTTCCGCTTCTGACCAACTATCTATTCAGCGCGCTCGCCGGAGTGACGTGGTACTTCCAGTTCTTTTTCTACACGATGGGTGCCTCACAAATGGGAAGTTATAAATTCTCGAGCTGGACCATACACATGGCGAGCATAATTATCTTCGGCTCCATGTGGGGGATATTCCTGAAGGAATGGAAAAACACAGGCGGCCTGTCGAAATTCCTGCTTGGGATGGCGCTCTTCACGCTCATCGGTTCAACGTTGATAATCGGCTACGGCAACCTGCTGGGAGTGCAACTCACAGGACCATGAAACAGAGACTTCTGAAATCCTCCTGCCGCCGGCAAAAGCCGGTCCCCTCCTAAAAAAGCATGAAAAGGGAAGCTTGACGATGAATCGAATCTTCAGCAGGGCCATCATCCCGATTCTTGTAATCTTCTCGCTGTCGCCGGCTTTGTCTGCGCAGGTTACTGGTGACCCGCGCCGGACGGGAAAGCCGGCCTACCTCGACACGAGCCTTACTTTCGAGCGGCGTGCGGCGGATCTCGTTACGCGCATGACGCTCATGGAAAAGATTTCTCAGATGGAGAGCGATGCGCCTGCAGTACCGGCGCTCGGGATTCCCGCATACAGCTGGGGGAACGAGTGCCTTCACGGCGTTCTTGGGAAAGAGTTCGCAACTGTGTTCCCACAGGTAATCGGCATGGCGGCAACCTGGGACCCTGACTTGATACACCGGGAGGCGGAATGCATCTCCACCGAGGCACGCGCGCAGTTCAATTATGCCGAGAGCGGAGCTGCACACGCGGGAGACCCGGGGTTGGATTTCTTCGCTCCTAACATCAATATAGCCAGGGACCCGAGGTGGGGAAGAGACCAGGAGACCTATGGCGAGGACCCGTACCTGACTTCAAGGATGGCGGTTGCCTTCGTCACCGGCCTCCAGGGAGAAAATCCAAGATACTTCAAGGTGATTGCCACTCCGAAACACTTCGATGCACATAGCGGTCCGGAGCTGGGGCGGCACAGATTTGACGCGGTGGTCGGCAAGCGCGATCTCTTCGATACATATCTTCCGGCATTCGAGGCGGCGGTGAAAGAAGGCGGGGCTTTCTCCGTCATGGCCGCATATACCGCGCTTAACGGAGTGCCCGACTGTGCAAACGGCTACCTCCTGACAGATATCCTGAGGAAAAGATGGGGCTTCAGAGGTTATGTGGTGTCGGACTGCGGGGCTATATGGTATATCTATCGTGGACACGATTATGCGCCCAGTTTGAATGCAGCCGCGGCAGATGCTGTGAAGGCAGGTTGCGACCTGAACTGTTATGGAAACCAGTACTCGGTTTTGGAGGACGCCTTCAAGCAGGGGCTCATTTCCGAAGCCGTAATCGATACGGCAGTGACCAGGTTGATGCTTGCCAGAATGAAGCTCGGATTGTTCGATCCGCCGTCGGCGGTCCCGTACGATACGATTACCATTGCGGACAATAACACTCCGGACCATATGAAGCTTGCCAGAAAAGTTGCAGACGAGAGCATGGTACTGTTAAAGAATTCTCGGCACTTGCTTCCTTTGAATAAGGATGTGAAGTCCGTCGCGGTCATAGGAGCGTATGCTAACGATGCCAATGTGCTCCTCGGAAATTATCATGGTAATCCGTCGAATCCCGTGACGATACTTCAGGGGATTAAGAACAAGCTCGGGCCGGGCGCGGCAGTCAATTATGCGGCCGGGTACAACCCGCTCGACGACAGAGTGGTTAATCCAACCGTAATCGCTCCACAGTATCTCAGTCCGGGGAAAGGCCATTCGGGTCCCGGTCTCTACGGGGAGTATTTTGACAATCCGCATTACAACGGCGAGCCCGTGCTCAGCAGGGTGGACAGCGTGTTGGATCCATATTGGGGGTGGGGATTCGTTTCGCCTGGGAAGGGCGTCCCCGCGATGGACTTCTCGGTAAGGTGGACCGGGACGGTTACTCCTCCCGCAAGCGGAGACTACGAGCTTGGGCTGACAACCAACGAGGGAGGCAGACTCTTCCTTGACGGGAAGCTGATCGTGGACGATGTGAAGCCTCCCAGAAGAGACATATTCAACTCGAAGCTGGTTCACCTGAAAAGGGGAAGAGAGTACAGAATAAAAATTGAGTATGCCGACAGCGGCAGGTTTGCCGGGATTAGGCTTGAATGGTTCAGGCCGATGAAGCTCCCGAGCCGGCAGAGCCGAATCGAAGGGGCATTGAGAGCGGCGCGCAAATCGGATGTCATCATAGCAGTCGCCGGGATTTCCGCCCAGCTTGAGAGTGAAGAAAACAGCAACATGAGAATGCCGGGATTTGTAGGGGGCGACAGGACGAGACTCGGGCTTCCTTCAGGTGAGGAGGCGTTGCTGAAGGCGCTGTATAAGACCGGCAAACCGTTAGTTCTCGTCCTGGTCGGCGGAAGCGCGCTCGCGGTAAATCGGGCGGAGAAAAACATACCGGCAATCGTCGACGCGTGGTACCCGGGTGAAGAAGGAGGAAACGCGGTGGCAGATGTTCTCTTCGGTGACTACAACCCGGCAGGACGGCTGCCCGTGACATTTTATAAGTCCGTGAAACAGCTCCCGCCCTCGATACCAGGGAGAGTTGAAGAGACGAACCTTTGAGGGGGGATTGCCGCATTGGTACTGCGCCCCATGTCGAAGACCGAGCCGAAGGCACGGCGGGCGCGTGGATTGTCCCGACAGTATATCCTTTTAACCTTATCTCTTCAAATATCCGTGACCCTCTGAACCCTTTCACGTTTACCATCTCGAAGATTACCTCCTTGAAAGACAAAATCTTTTGCTCCTCTCAGATTGTCAAATTTCTTCACCCGGCTTTTAAAGACTCCTAACAGATGGCCGATAGGGCTGAGCGAGATTGGGACGTCACTTAGCGCCTTGAGGTACAGCATACCTCGCATGGGGCTTGCAAAACCAGCGGATCTTCTCTCTCAGCGGTAATTTTGGCAGTCGGCTTAAGGTTGCAAATACTGCAACGCTGTGATCTGGACGAGGGCGGCAAATTAAAACCCGCCGTAATAATAGTAGGCATGAGGTCACCAATTATTGAAGTATCTGGAATATTCGGCGCCCAGTTCTCTTGGCTTTGCTTGCATTTAATCCGCACATTGCAATAACTTCTTATTGTCTATGGAAATTTGTGGAAACTTATGATGTTGAGCGGAATAACATGCCTGGTTTGCGCAGGACGCCGCCTGAAATCGAGTTTCCTTCTTCTTGACTGGCCTCTATTGTTGAAGTTGAGCTGGCAAGCGGGGCGAGGCATCAAGTATTCCGAAATAGGTTTCTGCCGGCTGTGATCCCGGATACTTTCATGTTCATCAGAGTAAGGTGATATATGAGTTTTCATTTAACGCGTCAAAGGTTCAGCTTGTTCATACTTTGCCTAATTCTAGGTGATCCCAGCCTGGGATTCTCCCAAATTCTCTCCGGTACCGTGGTTGATGACGACGGCCTGCCACTCTCCGCCGTTACTGTAACCATTTCGAGATTGAAACTGACAGCTTCAACAGACAATAGTGGGCACTTCCTTCTCCGCGATATTTCCAGGGGTGTGCATACGCTGAGCTTCCGACGAATTGGTTATGACGGTGTGTCGCAAAATGTTACCATCTCTTCGGATAGCACTCATCTCTTTGTAGTCTTGCACAGTAATTTCGTGACGGTCAGTGAGGTCACGGTGACAGCCAAACCTCAGCCATCTGCTATTGACAACTCATCTCAGTCTATTTCGGTTATCCGCAAGAGTAAGCTCCTCCGGAATGTGGCATCGACCGCGGCATCAGAACTAGCAGATCTTCCGGGTGTATCCATAGTCGACGGGGGACCCTTTAGCCAGAAGCCGGTAATCAGGGGACTCGGGAACCAGCGAGTCGTAGTCCTGGAGGATGGTGAGCGACATGATTACCAATCGTGGGACGACGACGACAGCCCGGGGATTGATGTCCTAAGCCTGCAACGTGTCGAAGTTGTGAGGGGTCCGAACAGCGTTCTCTATGGATCTGACGCACTCGGTGGTGTGGTGAACTTCATTCATGATGATGGGCTGTTGGAAGGCTCGAATTCCCCCGGCATGCATGGCGAGGTAGTACTGAACGCTTTCAGCAACAACACAGAAGGTGCTGCACATGTGGCGCTTGCTGGAACGTCCGCGCTTGGGAAATACTATACCGACTTGACGTTTAGGGAAGCTGGTAACACACATACACCGAAGGGTGTTCTCCCAAACTCCGGTGCGACGGAAATGAATTTCGAGGGAGCAATTTCTACTCAAAGGACGTGGGGAAGTCTTTTCCTCGGCTACTCGCGTTTTGATCAGGACAGAGAAATCCTTCTCTTCGGCGACAATGCCGGCTCGGGTTCGCCATATCAGGCTACCGTGCATGATCGGCTATGGCTTTCTTACAAGAGTATTCCGTCCACTGTATACTTCTCGTTTCACGGCGTTCTTCAACAAAATGACGGGGCAGAATACGAGGATGAAGATGACCCGGTTCCGGAGAATCATTTGCGCCTGGGAGCACTGTCTTTGGACGGAAAGTTGTATTACAGTGGGCTCGAAAACAACTCTGCAACTATCGGTGTCTCTACGACCGCTGAACAGGATGCTACACTCGGCCAGGAACCCGTGATCCCTGCCTATCACCAGATGACAACCGCCGCCTTCTTTTTCGATGATTACCGATTGAAGACGGTCGATGTCTCGGTCGGTGCACGGTATGACCACCGCATTTTAGTGACCTCCGACAATGCGATCCTGAATGTCGTTGGTCAGACACGGAACTATGGCGCGTTCACCGGATCGCTGGGGCTATTGTGGCATGCGTTTGATTATACTTCATTCGGAATGGATGTCGGCAGTGGATGGCGCGCCCCGAATGTTGAGGAGCTGTTCATAGACGGTCTGCAGGGGGGAAGCCTGATGTACAAGCAGGGAAACCCATATCTCTTGCCGGAGCAATCTTTCTCCACGGATTTCCTGGCAAGAGTAACCGGCCCATTTCTCAGCGGCGAGGTAGCTGCGTACTATAATCGCATCAGCCACTATATCTATCTCGGTCCAACGGGACAAATTGATTCCACGAGCGGAATCATGAAGTATAGTGAACGCCAGGCAAATGCAACATTAACGGGCATTGACGCCCAGTTTAGTCTGGTGGCTTCTCCGCAGACATTGCTGACCGTTGGTGTGGATTTCCTGGTCGCCAGAAACAACGATGCAGGAACATGGCTCCCTCTTACTCCGGCTAATCGGATTATGTTGGAGCTGAAAAGGATATTTCAATCAACCAGCTCTATCTATCAGCCCTACTGTTCTGCAACAGCAGATATCGTGTTTGATCAGAACGAAGTTGCTCCGTCGGAAACAAGAACGCCTGGATATACGGTATTCGATGTCGGCTTCGGAGGCACGCTCCGTTTGTATAATCATCCAGTGACGGTGGATTGTCGGATTCATAATTCACTCAATCGTGCCTATCACGATAACATAAGTCTTTACAAAGCGTATGCATATGAGCCAGGAATCGGATTCCTGGTGAGCATCAGAGTACCTTTCGTTATTGTGAAATGACTGTCGGCAGCGATCGCAACATTAAAAGGAATTGTTAAAAAATCTTTAATTTATTGCTTGACTTGGTGCTGTTTACCACTTAACTTCTTCGGACATGCGTAATAAGTATATCGGCCAATCGTTTCAAAGCAGACAGTAATTCCAATGAAAAGAATAAGTCCCTCTATTCGTGCAACATCCTTAAGTCAGCACAATACGTCCGTCGTATTTGCCAATATTTTTTATAATGGCCCGATAACCCAGCGGGAAATATCGAGAATTTCCGGACTCAGTTTTACGACTGTCGCTTCGATTGTCTCGGGTCTGGAGAAAAGGGGAGTTGTTGAACACAGCACTGAGTCCTCCACCAACGGCGGACGTCCTTCGGCTATCTATAGACGTAACTCCACGTATCGCTATGTGATAGGAATTGAGGCGCAACACGACAGGTTTCGCCTCATCGTATCGGATCTTGCGGGTCATACGATAAGTCAGAGCACAACCTCGTTCGACAAGCGAATAGGGAAGGAGGGTTTCCTTGAACTTCTTCTCCGGCAAATCCGGGACCAGATCGACATTCATAAGGGCGATACGAATCGATTTCTTGGCGTAGGGATCGGAGTTGGCGGATTGGTTAACCCAAAGGATGACACTGTATCAATCCTTCCTCACCTGCCCAACTGGGGAAGCATCTCGCTGAGGGAATCGGTGGAAAGGGAGTTCCAGCTGAAAGTAAGTATTCAAAACAATTCAGCCGCTGCCGCCCTGGGCGAACTCTGGTATGGCCTGGGTCGTGGGAAGAAAAATTTTCTCTTCATCAATGTCAGAGACGGAATCGGTATGGGCATTGTGCTGAATGGTGAGCTTTACAGAGGGACTACTGGAACCGCAGGTGAGTTCGGGCATATCACCGTCGATGATCGAGGACCCGTTTGCACGTGTGGCAATGTCGGATGCCTCGAGACGCTTACAAGTGTGCCCGCCCTTGTCCAGAGCGCAAAGAACCTCATCGCCGATGGAGTCACGTCCGCAATCAATGATATGTCAAATGGGGACAATGACTCTGTTACTTTTCAGATGCTGGTTGATGCCTCGAAGCAGGGCGACAAGCTCGCATATAAGCTTTTCACTGATGCAGGCCGGTATCTAGGCGAAGGTGTTGTAAGTCTTGTAAATCTGCTGAATCCGGAATTGATAATCATAGGTGGTGACTTTGTCCAGACGGGTCAACTCGTTCTCGAGTCTATAAAGGATGTACTCATAAGGCAGGCTCTGGAACTTCCCCGTAAGGCGGTTGAGGTCGTTTTCAGCGAGCTTGGCGAGAACGCAAGCGCTCTCGGCTCGGCGGTACCGATAATACAGGAGTTTGTTGCTTCACCAGTAAGCGTGTAAAAGAGAAAGGAGCTGCAGCAGGATATTGACCTTTTGTTACTTCATCCATGATGTTCTCGCCGAAGGCTTCGGGATCCTTGAGCTAAAGAGCGCGTTGCCGATCAAATGGTAGCTGCCATACCTACAGTCGTTGCCATGTCTATTCTCATTGGCAGAACGGAGGCTGACATCCACAAGAGCCTTTTACCAAAACCCGTTAATATTCCGGGTACGTCTTGGTTGGGTCTTCTGATAAACGAAGCTAAAGGTTGGGTTGCTGTGGAAAAGGAAGCGGGATGTCAGGATATCATGTTTCCGAGGGGGTTAGCGTGTCTAAGGCCAAGCAATTTTTTATCTGGTTATTTAAGATGTTGGAATAATTATAGAAAATTGGGTTGGAATATCGTCAAATTATTACGCGGTACGATTTATTTCAGGCGCAATAACGTGCAAGTATGATGAATTGCTGGAGAATAATTTAAAATGTCACGATTATTAACGCATTTCGATGGGATGTCATGCTACCTCTGACGATAAGTCGTGGACGGCTCCGTCAGAGTCGCGGAAAGACCCCTGGGTTCGACGCACGCCGGAGGCATCTCTCGATTTACGGGACATTCAAACAGAACAGGAGATAGTCATGAAACACATTTTCCTTGCTATTGCAGTCGCACTGATGACATGTTTCGTCGGTCACAGTCACGCTCAAACTCAATCTCCCAAGAAAATGGAGCGCCTGTTCTATTATGGCGACAGGGAATCTGCATACAAGAGTCTCGAAGAACACATCGATGAGATAACAATCGTAGCGCCTATCGCATATAACGTCGATGCGAACGGAGTCGTGTGGGGAGAAGTTGACCCACGCGTGATTGAACTGGCGCGGAAACACGATGTAGAGGTCATGCCTCTTATACACAACAGAGCCTTCAATCAGAAGTTGCTTCACCGTCTCCTCAAGGATCCTGTTGCCGTTGACCGAATGCTTCGGACTCTTATACACATCTGCGCTCAGAATAAATTTGCGGGTATCCAGTTCGATTTTGAGGATCTCAACATTAACGACAGAGATCCATTCACGAACATGTGCAGGAAGGCAGCCGAGGAATTTCACAAGCACGGTTTGATACTCAGCCTGGCACTCGTCAGGCCCGTTACGCCTGAGGAATCTCCGAACACGACCACTTATCTGGCGTGGCTGTATGAAAATTGGCGGGCCGGATACGATCTGGAGCAGCTTGGGAAAATAATGGACTTCATGTCCCTCATGGCATATGCTCAGCATACCGGACGAACGACACCTGGCCCCGGTGGTACGATGCCGTGGGTCGTAGCAGGGCTCAAGTATGTTTTAAAATACGTCCCTTCTGACAAGATATCCATAGGCATACCGCTTTCTTCCAAATTATGGTATACCGCCTTTGATGCTTCACCCAGTGACCCTTCCACGAAGTATGCACATTCTACGGCAAAGACACTCAATTACGAAGAGGCGCAAGGGGTGCTGGAACAATTCAATGCAAAGGCTCACTGGGACGAGAAGGACAAGGTCAATTATGCGGTAGTCGACAACGACGGTCTCTTCGAGTATCTGTTTATTTCGGACGCCCGCAGTTTCAAGGCAAAACTGGAGCTTGTCAGGAAATACAATCTCCGCGGTTTCTCAGCATTCGTTCTTGGATATGAGGATCCTCAGATTTGGAAAGTGATTAGGTGATCCGGTTTTCGTTTCAGGGTCCGGAGGGCCCCCTTTGGAGTGCGGTTGCCGGTTGTATATCGGCTATGTATTGCTTGGCTACGTCGACAACGACAAAAGAAAACCCTTTTGCGAAGGAGAACAAAATGCGCAGAGAGATCATTCTCATACTAGGCATAATTGTTTTGACCATTTCGTTAGCAGGGAATTCTGCTTATGCAGCAGAGAATTCCAACATAGAGGGACATGTGTGGGACGCACAGACAAAGAGTCCGCTCCCCGGCGCGAATGTCATGTTGAAGGGCACCAGCCTCGGAGCATCGACGGATTTAAACGGAAGGTATGTGATCCGCAATGTACCGCCGGGGTCATATGTAATTCGGGCGGCATATATCGGCTACAAAAATCAAGAATTGCCTATTCGTGTCAAGCAGGGCGGTGAGATTAGGCGTGATTTCAAGCTTGAAGCGGTAGGTGTGCAGGGCAAGACCGTTGTCGTTACCGGGCAGGCGAGCGGGCAGAATGCTGCGATAAACCAGCAGCTTTCATCGAACAGGATTATGAACTCTGTATCTGCCGCCAGAATTCAGGAACTTCCTGATGCAAACGCGGCTGAATCGGTGGGGAGATTGCCGGGGGTCTCACTAATTAGAGAAGGCGGGGAGGGGGCCTCTATTGTAATTCGTGGACTTGCACCTCAGTACAACCAGATCCTGATCGACGGCGTACAAATGGCCGCCACCGATGTGGGAGATCGGGGCACGGACCTGAGCATGATTTCGTCAAATATGCTTGAGGGAATAGAAGTCTACAAAACAGTGACACCTGACATGGACGCGGCAGTTCTAGGGGGCGTCGTGAACTTTCAGCTGAGGGAAGCAAAACAGAATGCGACGGGTGGGCCTGAGATCGGGCTTCTTACCCAGGGCGGGTATAACGGCCTTCAGAACGCATACAGTGATTATAAGTCAGTGGGGAGCATAGGTGACAGGTTCTTCGATAAACGTTTCGGTGTCTTTGCACAGGTAGACGTTGAGAGGATCAACCTTACATCCAACAATCTGGGCGGAGCGTATGACCTTTCTACAAAGGTGTATGGGAAACCAAATCCGACAATCCTTAATCAACTGAATCTCACTGATCATCCTCGTAACAGGGAGCGTTATGATGCCACGATTGTAATGGATTACAGGTTGCCCAGGGGAAAACTCGACTTCATGAATTTCTTCAGCCGAAGTAACACAGTGACACAATCGCGCGGCCAATCTTATGACCTGGTCAACAGCCAAATAGGCTTCACGGCGGCAAATTTGCCTAATACGCTGAACGTCATAACTGATCTCCTTGATTATGAGCAGACATTTTCTGCATCCAAGCTGGATGTAAGGCTATCACACTCATACTCGGAGAATATCTCGCCCAATAACTGGGCGATCACTTTTCTTCAGAGTTCGGCCGGCCTTTCCACCGTTCCCAGAAGTGAATCCCCTCAACTGATTGCTAAGACAGGCGCGTCCAAGATAGATCCCAACAACATGTTCGTATATACCACGCAAAGCGACAATAGTTTTTCCAGACAAAGGAACATCACCGGGTCCGTCGACCTTGAATCGAACATTAATTTCTCGGATTTGGTTACCAGCATATTGAAATTTGGGGGGAAGTTTCGTTACACGGAACGGTCATATAATTATGACGAGGGAGATGGTGATCTATACTTAGCGAGCGGTCAAGACCTGCGCGCTGCAATCATCCGCGCCTTTCCATGGATGACGCAGCCTCCATACAACCTAAAGGCAGACGGGACGGTCCCGCTTCCTATCACTGCCTTCGAAGATTCAAGCTTCAGCTATGGTAAGTTTCTCAACGGCAATTATGCGATGGGACCGGCAACAAATTTCGGAATGCTATCACAGTTAATAGACATCTCTAAGAAATACGGCACCCTGGGGGCATATTCCAACAATGCCGCCGCTTCCGTCACCCACGATTACTCGGGAAACGAGTATGAAAATGCGGGGTACATCATGGCCACCGTACACATCGGGCCAGAAATAACTATTGTACCCGGCGTGCGCTATCAGGGGCTTCTGACTTCTTACACCGCCCCTCGTGGCGTCGAGACAATGGCGTCCCAATTGACGTATACTTATCACGATACAACCTTCAACGAGTATCACGGATATTGGCTGCCCGACGTGAGCGTGAGGTACAAGCCATTGTCTTGGTTCGATGTGCGGCTTGCCTACACTAATACACTCTCTTATCCGGACTTCGTGACCATTGTACCCAGGATCGATATCGGGGTCTCGAATTCAGTTGCATGGAACAACTATGCGCTCAATCCGGCTCATTCTCAAAACTATGATCTCTACCTATCATTCTACGACAACACTATAGGACTGCTCACTGCGGGTGGATTCTTGAAGCAGATCGACAATTTGATTTTCCCATCCAGCAGTTATATTACCAATCCTTCTCTGTATCCGGGACTTCCCAGCAGCACCGGAGGTTACCTAATTAATACTTATATCAACGATCCCTATCGCGTCAACGTTTGGGGGGCGGAACTCGATTGGCAAACTCATTTCTGGTATCTACCCGGACCTTTGTCCGGCTTCGTATTGAATGTGAATTACACTCATATTTTCTCAGGCGCAAAATATCCGTATACACTAACGGTTCCAGGAGTCTATCCAACTTATATTCCGACACACGTCGACACATTCTACACCGACCGGCTTTTGTATCAGCCGAATGACATTGCCAATCTGGCAGTAGGGTACGATTACTTGGGATTCTCGGTACGAGTCTCTATGATATACCAGGCTAACGTTTTCAATCAGACAAATTTTTGGCCCGAACTTCGTGCCGACAAGGCAAAGTACGTCCGTTGGGACCTTTCTGCCAAGCAGGATTTGCCGTGGTTTGGGCTGGAGGCGTTCTTTGATCTCAATAATATCAACAGCGAGAGTGATATCTATGTGGTGCATGGCTCAGGTTTCCCGCAATCGGAACAGGACTACGGCATGACTGCAGATTTGGGACTTCGTTGGAGCCTGCAGTAGATGTGTCGAAACCCAATGCACCTGATTTCAGAAGAAATCAAAGCTCGCTTTACGCGCTGAGATGCCGGCAATATAAAATTGTTTTACGAATTAATCCCGGTTTTGCAAGGCGAGTGCCTTGTTCGCCGGTTGGAGAAGGAGGTGATAGAGAAGTTTGTTCACCAGAAATTCGGCACTGACAACCTCAGGAGGGATTGCCAAACGTGCCGGTTGTGTGAGTCGCAGGTAACATAAAGTTCAACTTAAAGGAGGATCCTTATGAAAGCGTTATTTACCGTGATGCTGACAATTGCGATGGTGGTGCTTCTCGCAGCACCGAACCAGTCATTTGCCCAGGCACCGGACACTGTTGTGGTCTCCGCGTTGCCGCCGGGGAACATTAACACTGTCATTATGGGGGATACGACCGCGACAGGTCAGAGAAACAATCCTAACCGTGTGTATGTGCTACAACAGACGGGCTCTGTGGACACAACTTACTTCTTTAATGCTACGATGTACACAAATTTCAATTTGACAATCATTGGGAAAATCAATCCCACTACAGGCAGACCGCCGGTAATAGCACCGTTTATCAATCCGGATAACTCGTCACCAGCGCCGTTTATCCTCGCCGACACAGGAAACGTCACGCTAAAGGGCCTGTATCTGCTAGGCGTTAGGACGGATGGAGAAGCTATAGCTAAGGGAGTCGCAGTACAGGTGGCAGGTGACAGCATGAGAATCGTTGCAGACCATTGCGTGTTTGACAATTGGAACTGGCAATCTTTCACAACAAGTGCAAGCTGGGACAAGTTCTTCATCACAAATTGTGAGTTTAGAAACGCTATCCACCCCAGATCGTGGTTCCACGGGATAGCTTTTGTTACAACTGGTCACGTTCCAACTGATACGGTGGAAATGGTAGACAACACTTTCTTCTGCGTCAATTCTTATGCGTTCGCACCCGTGGCGTATAATAAGTATGTCAAGTTTGAGCATAACACGATATTCTTGACGAGTGTGAATCCTTTCTTTACACCGGAGCTCACCGATGGAATCATCGCAAATAACATTTTCTATGGTACACTTGCCATGGGACAAGACTCTGCCCAGATAAAAAGTGGATGGTTCGATTGGGACCACCAGGGTTCAGGGACAATCAGTTTCGACACATTATCTACAGCCGCAGCGCCTCCATATAATTTTACTGAAGCCCAGAGACAGCTCGTAGTTGAGAATAATGCGTACTTCTGGCCGAAGGCACTCTATGACAACTGGACTGCACTTAATGACACCGCCTCCGCCAACGGTCCGGGCGTAATTGTTCCCCCGGTTTGGATGAACAGCAGAACGAAAGGAATGTTTGCCGATCATAATACATGGCCCGGTTTCGTGCAATCAGGCAATGACAGCGTGGATCCTGGATTCTCCTCATCGCTGGTGACGCCTGCGCTCGACAGCTTGATTAAGTACGTTAACATGCAGTGGACCGGCAAACTGGCGACCTATGTCTGGACCCAGTTGCCCGATAATCCATTGACTGTGTTTTCGTCGGTGCCTCAGAATTGGGCAACGACACAGAATTACGCCGTACCTGAGAACCTGAGTTACACCAATGCGGCGCTCCAGCATGCGGGCACTGATGGCAAAGCGTTGGGTGACTTGAACTGGTTTCCGAATCAGCTTCCATTGGCTGTCCATCAAACACCAAATTCTGTGCCCTCGAAGTTCAACCTGAGCAACAATTATCCCAATCCCTTCAACCCATCCACAACAATCAAAGTGGATCTGGCGAGATCCGGCTTGGTGAGTCTGAAGTTATATAATGTGCTGGGGCAGTTGGTCAAAGTGGTCGACGAGGGCTACAAGCCGGCAGGCGAATACACTTATAATGTGAACATGGATGATTTTGCCAGCGGCGTTTATTTCTACACTCTCAGAGAGGGTTCGAATTTCATCGCGAAGAAAATGGTCCTCCTTAAGTAAGGGTATGCTAAGGTACCCGTCACGTGCCTGGATAAGCCGACCTCTCTGCGCTTCTGTGAGAGGTCGGCTCCCAGGCCGACAAAATGGTGGACCACGGCCACGCGATATTGTGAGTCGGTGTTCACGATAGCTTCCGAAAGCTGCCGGACAAAACGGAATTAATCATGAAAGGAATGTGAACCAATCATGCGCTCAAGGTGGATTTATCTCGTGGGTGCTGCAATATTCGCGGCGCTCTGTTGCGCGAGGCCGGGCTTTGTGCAGGCCGGAACCAAGCTGCAACGCCTGTTCTATTATAATGATACAGAATCAGCCTACAGAGATCTGAAGCAGCACATCGATCAAATAGATATCCTCGCACCGACGGCTTTCAATGTGGATGAAGAAGGCGTTGTCTGGGGTGAAGTCGATCCGCGCGCAATCGACCTGGCAGAAAAGCATAAAGTTGAGGTAATGCCTTTGATCCATAATGCGAAGTTCAACCAGGTCTTGCTGCATAAGCTGATGACTAACCCGGCTGCTATCAAACGCATGCTGTCTACACTGGTCGATCTTTGCAAGATGAAAGATTTTGTCGGGATACAATTCGACTTTGAAGATCTAAACGTGGCTGACAAGGATCTCTATACGAATATGTGCAGGGAAGCATCGGAAGCGCTGCACGCCCATGGTCTTGAATTCAGTGTGGCGATCGTCGGCAGAGCCAGTGATTTCGCCGGTCCGACTGAGGCCAGCGCACATGGGTTCGAAAACTGGAGCGGCGGGTATGACTTAGGCGAACTCGCCAAAGTTACGGATTTCGTCACGGTCATGGCTTACGGTAAGCATGGTAAGGGAATAATTGATGTGATAAAATATGCGCTGAAGTCTGTGCCGCCGAACAAACTATCCGTTGGCATCCCCCTTTTCTCAAGGTACTGGTCTGATGGCGGCAAGCGAACTTCCCTCAATTATGAGTCAGCGATGGGATTGGTGGACCGCCATAATGCTGAAGTCAAGTGGGATAGCACAGATGGGGTGGACTATGCAGTCTTCCACACCAACGGCTCTTTTCAGTACATGTACGTCGAAGATGCCAGAGGATTCGCATACAAGAAAGACCTTTATAAGCGGTATAACCTGCTGGGGTTTTCCGCGTTCACGCTGGGTTTGGAGGATCCAAGAATCTGGCAGATTCTCAAATAGATTCGGAAGAAACAGGAGATACCAATGAAACACTTATGTGTCGCTATCGCAATTGCTGTCGTGGCATGCTTTGTCAACCAGGGACACGGCGAGACTCCAAAGAAAGAAGAACGTCTTTTCTATTATGTCAATACTGAGTCCGCGTTTAAAAGCCTCCAAGAGCATATAGATCAAATTACAATTCTATCGCCAAAGGCCTACGATGTCGATGCGAAGGGAACAGTGTGGGGATCGGTCGACCCGCGTGTCGTTGAGCTTGCGCGAGAACACGGCGTGAGGATTATGCCCCTTGTGAAGAATATGAAGTTCAATCAGGAATTGCTGCATAAGCTCCTGAGCGATTCTGTCGCCGTAGGCAGGATGCTGAAGAGTCTGCTTCACATTTGTACTGTGAACAAGTTTGTAGGCATTCAATTCGACTTTGAAGATCTCAACATAAGTGACAGAAACCTATTCACAAATATGTGCCGAAGGGCAGCCGAAGCATTTCACAAAAACGGTTTGATAGTTACACTCGCTGTAGTTCCAAGGTCTGAGATGTCAGGCGGAACAACCAACTATACTGCTTGGATATTTGAAAACTGGCGAGGCGGATATGACTTGAAGAAGCTTGCGGGCATAGTGGATTTCATGTCCGTCATGACATACGGTGAGCACACGCCGCTTACGACACCCGGTCCAGCAGCCTCCATCCCGTGGGTGAAGGGTGTGATCGATTATTTTCTAAAATATGTCCCTGCCGAGAAACTGTCGCTGGGCATACCGCTCTATTCCAGGCTCTGGTACACCGCCTATGATTCTTCCCCCAGCAATGTTTCCACTAAATATGCACACTCAACTGCCATGACACTTGATTATGACCAGGTACAGGGTACGCTAGAAGAATACAAAGCCAAAGCTCACCTGGACGAGATGGATGACGTGAACTATGCAATACTCGACAATGACGGGCTTTTCGAGTATCTGTACATAGAAAATGCACAGAGCTTTGGAGCGAAGCTTGGGCTCGTGAAAAAGTACGATCTCCGTGGTTTTTCTGCGTGGGTTCTCGGATCTGAGGACCCCGGGATTTGGAAGGTTCTAAAGTGAAGCGAGTTGCTTCTAGGTACCTTCGTGTGGCAAAACTCAGACGAATGAGATGCCGCTCTACAGCATCCCAACATATGCCGCCCTGCGGCATCCCGCAATATCCATTTTTAATATTAATGACCGGGATAAAATTCGTCATATCTTCAAAGCACACAGGAGCCGAATATTCGTTTCTTAACGCCATTTTTTCTCAGGCCGATCGAAACAATGTTGTACATCAGGAACTTCATAGTGACTCAACCCCAGATCTTGGCGGTCTGAGGCGTAGCTTCGTTAAATACGCAACATAATGCGGTGCATTTTGAAACTATATCTTAAAGGATCAGCGATTTCCAATGAAAGGAGGATTCTCGTATGCCGTCAAGAAAGGATCTAACCAGGTGGATGGCTTTTATTGCCATGGCCGCCTTCAGCCTGCCGAAAGCAGTAAATGCTCAAGACGAAGGGATCCATAAGATCAAGCACGTCATAATCATCATGCAGGAGAACCGCTCGTTCGACTCGTATTTCGGGACTTTCCCGGGAGCAGACGGAATTCCGATGAAGAACGGTGTGCCAACGGTTGCCGTTCCAGATCCGTTGACAGGGAAGATGGTTAAGCCATATCATGATCCGAACGACCTGAACGTTGGCGGACCCCATAATGCTGTCAACACGGTTGCGGACATCGACGGCGGGAAGATGGACGGATTCATCAAGGAATCTTCCAGAGGGAAGGAAGGACTTACGAGAGAGGGAATGGATTACTATCCTCCGAAGGTTATTATCGATGCCAAGTTATATCTCGATGTCATGGGTTACCATGATGAGCGTGAAATACCGAACTACTGGTCATACGCAAAGAACTTCGTCCTGCAGGACCATATGTTTGAACCGATCTCCTCCTACAGTTTTCCATCACATTTGTTCATGGTGTCGGCTTGGTCGGCAAAGACAACCAAACCGGATGATCCAATGTCTTGTGTGAGTGAACTCGATCCGCCTAATCGTACGAAAAAAAATCCCACGCCATTCGCATGGACAGATATAACCTATCTGCTTTACAAAGCTGGCGTGAACTGGGCGTGTTATCTCGACCAGGGTGCCAGTCTGAATGATGAAGACGATAACATGGACGAACAAGGCGGCATGACTCCTCCGCGTGAGGACAGGCGCGTCGTTTCATTTCTCTGGAACATTCTCCCTGGCTTCGTGGACGTTCACGAGGACAGTCAGATGGAGAACATCCAGCCAATCGACAACTTTTTCAGGGCTGCGAAAGAAGGTACTCTCCCTCCGGTTTCATGGGTTCTCCCGAACATAAAGGACAGCGAGCATCCAACCGCTCTTGTTAGTACCGGCCAGGCGTATGTTACGAATGTGATCAATGCAATAATGAAGAGTCCAAACTGGGACAGCTGCGCCATATTTCTGGCATGGGATGACTGGGGTGGGTTCTACGACCATGTAGTTCCGCCGCACGTCGACTCTCTCGGTTATGGGCTCCGCGTACCGGGGATCGTGATCAGCCCGTATGCGAGGAAGGGTTACATAGACCATCAGACACT
Organism: Bacteroidota bacterium; assembly: GCA_021825585.1. GTDB lineage: Bacteria > Bacteroidota > Ignavibacteria > Kryptoniales > JAKASW01 > JAKASW01. The sequence goes on from JAKAGT010000028.1 coordinate 26,831, forward strand.
TAGCTTTGATGCGTATCTCAAGTTTATCGAGGATGACTTTTTGGGTGGGCAGCGCATCGACCCGAAGACGGACGGTCGTCCCGATTCAAGGCCGGATGTTCGGGAGAACGATCCGAGGCTGGGCAACCTGAAAAGTGATTTCGACTTTTCACAGCCGCCCAGGCCCCCGATGATTCTGGCTCCGTACCCAAAGCTGAAAGGTAAGAATGGAAAATGAGACACAGCAATATGTTTTACAGGAGAGCATTCTATCTAATCGTCCTCGCGTTGGCTTACGGCTACACAATGACCGCAAGGGCGCAGGACTATCATGTGCTAACTGGAATCGATGTGCTTGAGGCCGAACATTTCTCCCCGCTTGTTGGAAAGAACGTGGGTCTCATCACGAATCAAACGGGGATAGATCGTCATTGGCAATCGGACATCGATCTGTTATATCACGCAAAGGGTGTACATCTTGTTGCCCTCTTCAGTCCGGAGCATGGGATCCGCGGGATCGGGACGACTGCCATATCCAACGGGGTAGACAGCGCCACGGGCTTGCCCATCTACAGCCTGTTCGGGAAGACGCGCAAACCTACGAGAGAGATGCTCAAAGGTATCGACGCGCTTGTCTTCGACATACAGGACGTCGGGACACGTTTCTATACATTCATAGGTACCATGAAGGAGTGCATGGAAGCGGCGGCAGAGCACCATATTGAGTTTTTCGTGCTCGACCGGCCAAATCCAATAAACGGGTTGCAGTTCGAAGGACCCGTGCTTGACCCCGCTCAGGTATTCGAACTAGCCGGAACGTTTCCAATTCCCATCAGGCACGGCATGACGGTGGGGGAACTGGCGATGATGTTCAACAAAGAAGGAAAAATTGGGGCAGATCTGCATGTGATCAGGATGAAGGGGTGGAAGCGCTGGATGTGGTTTGATCAGACGGGTCTTCCCTGGGTCTCTCCTTCTCCGAAGATAATAGATCTATACGAGGCCGAGCTTTACCCGGGCATCGGGCTTCTGGAGCGAACTGACGTGACCGACAAGCAGGGACTCACAAGGCCGTTTGAAGAGTTCGGTGCGCCGTGGATAAACGCGACGCGTCTGGTGGCACAGCTTAATGAGCGCAAGATACCGGGTGTCCGTTTTGTGCCGATTCGTTTCGTGCCGGCAAAAGAGAACTACTTAAATGAGAAGTATCTCGGCCAAGAATGTGAAGGAGTGGCCATCGACGTCATCAACCGGGATGCGCTTCGTCCGGTCGCATGTGGTGTCGAAGTACTCGAAACATTATACAAACTGTACCCTGACAGGTTTAACGTTGACGAAATATGGCACGTAACCCGATCAAGGGAGCTCATCGAACAAATAAAGCATGACGTTCCAATTGATTCCATCGAGAAATCCTGGCAGCCGGCTCTGAAGAAGTTCGCGGCTGAGCGCCGACGGTTTTTGTTGTACTGATCGCGTGCTGGTTCATCGAGCAAAACATAGGTAGGTAGTGCTGACAAACAAACAACTTAAAGGAGGAGTGAGTAACATGAAAAAATGTGACGAATTCTCCGGCCGCTTGTCTGCAAGAATGCTTATGGCTTCTGTTGTAATTCTCGGAACACTTGCAGCCTCGCAGTCATGGGCGCAGATTTCAACCGGTTCGCTGCAGGGGACGGTTGTCGATTCTGCGAATTCTCCGATTCCCGGTGCAACTGTAATCGTGACCGAAAAGAGCACCGGGTTAATGCGCGGTAATTCGACAAGTATAAATGGGACTTACGATGTCCAGGCTTTACCTCCCGGCATCTACAATGTCTCGGCCAGCTCTGTCGGTTACGTGAAGTCGGTTCGTGCGAACGTCAGGATTTCTGTCGGGCAGACCACACGTTTGAATTTCGAGCTTGTTTCGTCGGCTGTTAAGTTAGGCGGAGTGGAGGTCACGGCGTCCCGGATCGCGCCGGTGGAAGTCAGCCAGGCTGCCGTGTCGATGCCCATTCGCCAGGAACAGATCCACGATTTGCCGCTCAACAGTCGCAATTTCATCTCGCTGGCAGGTCTCGCACCCGGGTTTCAGCAGCGCCCTGGCGGAGTACCTTCCTTTGGTGCATTTAACCAGCTTCGGTTTATAAACGTGTATGTTGATGGCGCCGACTGGAAGAACCACATCAACGGGAATACGATGGGTAACGTACAGGGCGGGGTGGTGCCGCAGGACGCCATTCAGGAATTCCGTGTTCTGACCGACAACTACAGCGCGGAATATGGACGAGGTGGTGCCTATATTGTTAGCGCCGTGACCAAGCGTGGAACCAATAACCTGCACGGCGACGCATTCTATTATCTTCGCAATGAGGCTCTCGACTCCAGAGGTCCGTTCGAAAAAATCAAACCCGATTTCAGACGCTACCAGACGGGACTTTCCCTTTCAGGCCCGATCATGACGGATAAGCTTTTTTTCGCGGGAACATATGAGAGGACGGGAACGACAACTTTCATTCAAACAACTCCATATGAACCGAGTTACAATCCCAATCAGTGGAACCAATATCTGGGACTGGGACAGTCTCCGTGGACCGACAATCTTTGGGATATGCGTCTTACGGGTCAAGCGTCAACGAATCAACTTGTCGATGTAATCTGGCAGGGGCGTTATTCTGTCGGTTCGAGGTTCTGGGGAGGCCTGCGGCCAAAACAAGGAGGGATCAACTCTCATCAGTATGTTGACAATGTGCTGCTGAAGGATACGTGGTCGCTCTCGGGAAGCTCACTCAACGAACTGACACTACAATATATCGGTTGGAGGGTGTATTCTGAGCTCAATTCAACTCTCCCCGAACTACAATACCCCGGCATCATATTGGGAGGACGAATCGATTCCTACCCGGAGCATGTCAAAGAAGACGCTTTTCACCTCATGGACAACTTTACATATATAAAGAGCAATTGGCTGGGGAATCATGTTTTCAAGGCTGGAGTGCGATTGGGAATCCATACTGTAAATTTCTGGCAGCCTATCTACCAGGTGCCGTTATTCAAATTCAAAACAGATACCAGTACGATGCCCTACCAAGCGGTGATTTCCGTCGGGACCACCGATCCGAATGGGACCAGCAATGCCGGATCGATAAGCAATTCGTCATCACTGGGTCTTTTCATACAGGATACCTGGAACCCGACTTCGCGGCTCATCCTGAATCTAGGAGTTCGCTGGGATGCCGAGTTCAATGCGCTGAACAATCATTTCTATAATCCGCTGGCCAATGACACGACCATAACGAATAATGTCCCGTCAAACTATATCAATCGCGCGGACAGGAAGAATGATCTTTCTGACATCGGCCCACGCCTCGGTTTCTCATGGGATATTTTCGGTACGGGGCGTACAACACTCCGCGGAGGCTTTGGAATCTTCTATGACGAGGTGGCGTATGCCTACGCCTCTGCCGAACAGACGGGTGTCCAGTGGATTACCTATACGTTAAATAATCCCGGTACGATGGACCCTGCGCAGCTCAGAAATCTGGCACTTTCAGGCAAAGGCGCCGCTCAACCGTCGGTGAACCTTATGGACATAAACATCAAGAATCCTATGGTGCAAGAATTTTCGCTTGGTGTCACCCAGTACATTTCCAATGACCTCAGCGTCAGCATAGACTACGTTAACAACCGAGGCACCCGGTACTATTCGGACTACATTCTGAATTATTACCAGCCAAGCACCAAGAGCAGGACGATAACCAATAAGTACGGTAACATTTACCTGTGGGGAAACTTCGGGAGTAATTTCTATCAGGGCATTCTTGTCGGTATAACGAAACCGTACAGTGACGGTTGGATGCTCCAGTTTTCGTACGCCCTATCTGAGGCTCGTTCTACCGTCGATGTCCCGTCTTCCGGCTACACTTTCCTGTCCAGCTTCACTAATGCTCCGGCTATATCCGATGAGCTACATAACTTCAGCATGAATTTTATACTGGCTCTCCCGCTTCAGTTCCAGCTGAGCGGCATAGCGAGTCTTGGGAGCCCCACCCCCGTCGCGGTAATCATAGGTGAGGACCTGAACAACGACAACAATTACAGCGACGACTGGCCGAACGGTCAGCGCAATAGCGGACGGCCGAGCCTGTTCAGAATCAGAAACTGGTTCAAGAATGTGAACCTTCAACTTACAAAGATCTTTCCGGTGGGAGGCACAGTGGTAAGGCTAGAAGTGGATGCGTTCAACGTGTTTAACTGGTTCGATGCCTCCGCTTACGGTGCGCGAATGGAGGATGCCTTGGGGCATCCATATACTAACTTCATGCAGCCGACAGGCGCGTATCCGGCACGTGAAATCCAATTTGGCTGCAGAGTGGAGATGTAAGGTCATGTTCAAGAAAAGGATGTTTACCATGAAACAATTTCCTTCTTACGTCGTGGCAAGTGTTATGTTTGCCGTCTCGACAATTGCCATGTCCCTTGCTTTTCCTGGTGCCGGGATAGCAAACCCTCCGAATGATATCATGGGGACAAGTGGCAATCAGGCTGACTCGACGCCAGTTCTACACGTGGGTACGCCCGGACAAGTCGGCTTCATTGCGGAGAGGTTTTCCGAACTTGATACGATCATGCAAGATGCCATCAAGAACGGGGCAACACCCGGTGCTGTCCTTTTGGTTGCCAAGGATGGGGTGATTGTATACCAGAAAGCCTTCGGCAGGTTCACCTATTCTCCTCGTTCTGAGAAAGTGACGCCCGGGACAATATATGATCTGGCATCAGTTACGAAAATCGCGGCGACAACGGTCTCGATAATGAGATTGTACGATGAAGGGAAGATAGGCCTTGATGACCCCATAGCAAAATACTTACCGCGGTTTGCGGAGAATGGCAAAGGTAAAGTGACAATAAAGAACCTCCTCATGCACGACGGAGGATTTCCTCCCGACCGCCCCTTCTACCGGATGTGCCGCACGCCACAGGAAGTTTTTGATTCTCTTTATGCAACGCGGCTGATATACAAAACCGGCATTGATACTATGGTTTACAGCGACCTTGATTTCATAACGCTTGGTAGGCTGGTTGAAAAAGTAACTGGAATGCCTCTTAACCAATATGTGAAGAAGACATTCTATGAACCGCTCGGAATGAAATCGACTACGTACAATCCACCTAAAGCCTGGCTGGACAGGATTGCTCCAACGGAGTACGACAGTACACTGGGAACATACATTCACGGTTTCGTTCATGACAGAAATGCGAGGGCGCTCGGCGGTGTTTCCGGTCACGCCGGATTGTTCTCTTCCGCGCATGATCTGGCAGTTCTCATGCAAATGATACTGAACGGAGGGACATACAACGGCAAGAGATTCTTCAGCAAAAGGACGGTCGAGTTGTTCACGAAACGCCAGGTTAATAATTACTGTTTGGGTTTCGATAATGCGCTCTCTCCGTACGGAAGGAGTGCGCTTGGCGGAGCATTCGGTCCTAATGCATTTGGTCATACCGGATTTACGGGGACGTCGGTTTACGTTTATCCCGAAAAAAAGATTATCGCAGTTCTGCTGACAAACCGCGTTTGTCCCACAAGAAGAAATGAAAAGATTCTCCCGCTCAGAAGAGCAGTTCATAAAGCAATTGTCGAGGCTTTAATGAAGAAAGTCAATAACTTTTCACAAAAGCAAAAGTGAGGAAACCTCTATGTTAGTGAATAGAACCACAACTTTGTGGATAGGAATCATCGCGGCACTCGTCTTCAGCGGCGCGACAGCGGCAAATGGGCAGGACGAAGGGATCCATAAGATCAAACACATCGTAATCATCATGCAGGAGAACCGTTCCTTCGACTCTTACTTCGGGACATTTCCGGGTGCTGACGGAATACCGATGAAAAACGGAGTGCCGACGGTGGCGGTCCCTGATCCGAAGACGGGGAAAATGGTAAGGCCCTTTCACGATACATCGGACAAAAACTATGGTGGGCCCCACAATGCCGTCAACGACTTTGCCGACGTCGACGGAGGCAAGATGGACGGCTTCATCAAGGAGGCACTGGAAAAGTCGCCGGGAATGCTCCGGAGAAAGAAGCCGAAGTTCTACAATCCTAATCTTACTTATCACGGTGATTACCTTGGAGTGATGGGATACCACGATCAGCATGAGATACCAAATTACTGGGACTACGCCAAGGATTTCGTCTTGCAGGACCACATGTTCGAGCCGATAGCATCCTGGAGTTTCCCGTCTCATCTGTTTATGGTCTCTGCGTGGTCGGCAAACACGGAGGTGCCGGGCGATCCGATGTCGTGTGTCAGCGAGCTGGATCCTAGGGATCGAACTGCGAAAGATCCCACGCCGTTTGCCTGGACAGATATCACGTACCTTCTGTATAAGAAAGGTGTCTCGTGGATATACTACCTTGACCAGGGGGCGAATCCCGACAATGACGACTTCGTCGCTCCTACGTCTGAGAAGAATCCAAATTGGGTGGACGTACCCAAAATATGGAATGTTCTTCCCGGCTTTACGACGGTTCACCAGGACAGTCAAATGGGGAACCTTCAGCCCATACTCAACTTTTTCAAGGCTGCTAAAGAAGGCACTCTCCCATCCGTCTGCTGGCTGATTCCCAACGGACGTGACAGCGAACATCCTACGGGCCTTGTCAGCACAGGTCAGGCTTACGTCACTCGTGCCGTCAACGCGATCATGAAAGGCCCGGATTGGAATAGCACGGCGATTTTCCTGACATGGGATGATTGGGGCGGGTTTTATGATCACGTCGTTCCGCCGCATGTCGATTCGCTTGGTTATGGAATTCGCGTCCCCGGCATCGTGATCAGTCCGTACGCGAAGAAAGGTTACATAGATCATCAGACACTTAGTTTCGACGCCTATCTAAAATTCATCGAAGATGACTTCTTAGGCGGAGAACGTATCGATCCGAAGACAGACGGAAGACCCGATTCACGGCCAGATGTACGGGAGAATGACCCGATTCTGGGGAATCTCATGAATGATTTCGACTTCTCACAGCGGCCAAGGCCACCTATGATTCTGCCGCCTTACCCGAAGAAATCGATTGAGTCACATTGAGAGAGAATATTGAACTACAATTAAGGAGCGATGTCCGATGTTACTGAATAGAACCACAGCTTTATCGATAGCAGTCGTTGCGATATTTGCCTTTAGCGGCGTAAAAGTTGTAAATGCCCAGGAGGAAGGGATCCATAAGATTAAACACGTGATAATCATAATGCAGGAGAACCGTACGTTCGACTCCTACTTCGGGACGTTTCCCGGCGCAGACGGGATACCGATGAAGAATGGCGTCCCGACCGTCTCCGTCCCCGACCCGTACACGGGAAAGATGGTTAAGCCGTTTCACGATCCGGACGATGCCAATTACGATGGACCACACATGGTACTAAACGCATTTGCTGACATTGATGACGGAAAGATGGACGGCTTCCTTGCACAGGCTGAGAGGTCGTACCGAAGGCTCCTCAGAACACCCGGTCTCGCTGAGCGCTACAAGAAACTATTGTATACTAATGACAACAGGCCTGTGCCCAGGCCACCATATCTCGACGTGATGGGATACCATGATGAGCGCGAGATACCCAACTACTGGGATTATGCGAAGAACTTTGTCCTTCAGGACCATATGTTCGAGCCGATAATCTCCTGGAGTTTTCCCGCCCATCTTTTCATGGTCTCAGCATGGTCTGCACTCGCCACAGTTCCGGGTGATCCCATGACGTGCGTAAACAGGCTCAACCCTCCCGACCGTACTGCCGACGATCCGACCCCGTTTGCCTGGACGGATATAACCTATCTGATGCATAAGTATAATGTCAGCTGGGCATACTATCTTGATGAAGGTGCGGTGGTCGATACAGACATGAGCCAGAATTGGTTCAAGATCGACACAGGGGCAGTTCCGGTAATCTGGAACGTCCTGCCCGGATTTGTTACCGTACATCAGGACAGCCAGATTGGCAACATCAAGCCGATTTCAGACTTCTTCAAGGCAGCCGAGGAAGGAACGTTACCTAAAGTATCGTGGGTTATACCGAATATAAAAGATTCGGAGCATCCACCGGCGCTCGTGAGCGTCGGACAGGCATACGTCACCAGGGTAATCAATGCGGTCATGAAGAGTCCTGACTGGAACAGCACAGCCGTCTTTTTGTCATGGGATGACTGGGGCGGGTTTTATGACCATGTCGTGCCGCCGAAAGTTGACGAACTCGGGTACGGAATACGCGTACCCGGCATCGTGATAAGCCCGTATGCAAAGAAGGGATACATAGATCATCAGATACTCAGTCACGACGCATACCTTAAGTTTATCGAGGATGATTTCATGGATGGACAGCGGCTCGATCCGAATACTGACGGCCGTCCGGATTCGCGTCCGGATGTACGGGAGGACATGAAGCAGCTAGGCAACCTCGTTAACGACTTTGACTTCTCACAGCCGCCGAGGCCGCCGATCATTCTGCCCCCATATCCCAAAAAGTAGATTAGTGCATCCGATGGGATTTAGTTGGAAAGAAATGGCGCGTATTGGTCCAGGAAAATCATGAAAAGGAGGAGACGACTAAGGAAAAGTTCATGTATATGGCGATGATGCTTACGCTTTAAGAAATTGAAACTATTTTCAAAAAATTACAGGAAAATACCATGTCTACCGTAAGGGAAAGAGAATTCCAAAGAACAACGCTATTTGATCCAAAAGATGGAAATATAATAATCGCGCCTCCCGGAAAAGGATCGGGAAATTGGGCTGGAGCGCCGAGCATATACTTTGACAACGTCAAAGAGAAATTCTACCTCAGTTACCGGCTGCGAAAGCCTCACCCACAGCGTGGATCTGAGAGCCGGATCGCTGAAAGCACAGACGGCCTGAAGTTCACGGATATCTGGTCAGTGAGGAAAGAGGATTTGGAGACCAGTTCAATGGAGCGCTCCGCGATTATGATTACCCCCGATGGAAGGCATCGGTTATATATAAGCTATGTTGATCCCGTCACTAACAAATGGCGCATCGACTTGGTAGAGGCTGACAACCTGCGAGATCTGGATATCGCAAAACGAAGGTTGATAATGAATGGAGGCGGAATGGAAGCAGAGGGGGTAAAGGATCCCCATTTCCTTATTCTTGATGGAGCATACTACATGTTCTTCAGTTACGCCGGAAAACCACAGAATGGCTCTGCGGAACACCTCGCGCAACTCCACTCTACCGGCGACATTTTCAATACTGGACAAGTCAAGTCCCTGTCCGGATTGGCAGTGAGCCAGGATGGTCTCTCTTTCAAATGGCTGCGGGAGGTACTTTCGGTGGGTAATTCGTGGGATTCTCACACGTCACGCGTCACCTGTGTCCTGCCGGTCAAAGGTGGCTTTGTTATCTTTTATGATGGATATTCAGATGGCAACCGTAACTATGAAGAGTTTACAGGGCTCGCGACCAGCAAGGATCTCGTTCATTATGACCGTGTTTCTTCCGAACGGCCTGCGCTCGTCTCGCCGTACGGGACCGGGTCGCTGAGATATGCAAGCGCAGTCGCCGTGGGTGATGAATTGTATGTCTATTACGAGTGCTGCAGACCGGACGGTTCGCACGATCTGAGGATGAATATTGTGAAAAAGGAAAGCCTGGAAGCGATTGGTGTGAGCAGCTGACGGCAATCGCGGCTGCCCTTCTGTCGTTTATATTTGATGTGGGTGCCCGCCTGCACTAGTCGGTTGAGATTCCGGTTGATCTACTCATCGCAGGTTGGCAGCCCACGACTTTCGTCCCGACAGATGTTCTGACAGGGTAGTGTGAACCAGTGAATTCTCTTGCATGCTGTAGAGACCTGACATTCGATGCGGTTGGACACATATCTGTTTAGCCGGATTAATAAAGATAACGGAAAGGGAATATCGTGCGATCACGCAGCAACGGTTTTTCTCACAGAGGTTATTTCGTATCGATTAGTATAATAGGAGTCTTGTTCTTCATTTTCGGCTTTGTTGCATGGATAAATGGCTCCTTAATTCCGTTTCTGAAGATAACCTGTGAACTCAACCAGGCCGAGTCATATCTGGTCTCTCTCGTGTTTTATATTTCACACAGTATAATGGCACTTCCGTTAGCTGCTGTTCTCGTGAGAACGGGTTACAAGAAGGCGATGGCTCTCGGTTTGGCCGGCATGGCAATCGGAGCTCTGATATTCATTCCAGCCGCCCACACCAGAATATATCTGGTATTTCTTCTCGGGTTGTTTGTGACGGGTACGAGCCTGACGCTTCTCCAGACGGCCTCAAACCCATATGTGGTCGTGATGGGCCCGAGGAAGAGCGCTGCAGTGAGAATCGGGTTCATGGGTATTGCCAATAAGGCGGCAGGCATACTTAGTCCTCTGATCTTCACTGCATTGATGTTCCAGGGAATTGGCAAATACAGCGATGCGAACCTAAAGCTGATGAGCCCTGGTAGCAGGATTGCCGCGTACAATCAACTGGCAGGGCGATTGGTTCTGCCTTATGTGGTTATGGCAATAATCCTGGTTTTTCTCGCCGGGATGATACAAGTATCTCCATTACCGGAAATAGACACTGATGACGATGACGGAAGCGAAGGCAAATCCGATCCCGATAAGGAAAGCATTATGCAATTTCCCCAATTGATACTTGGCGCGATTGCCCTATTTTTTTACGTGGGAGTTGAAGTTATGGCCGGCGACACCATAGGGATGTACGGAAGGTCTCTGGGCATCTCATTCTTCGGCAAACTCACCTCATACACAATGACATTTATGGTAATTGGATATCTGGCCGGAATCTTAACTATTCCGAGAATTATTGCTCAGAAGACTGCGCTGGCAATTTCTGCATCGCTGGGGATTATTTTCAGCATCGGTGTGTTGTTCTCATCGACGACGAATTACGGAATCTCCAGGGTGCTGCTTGGATGGACGGGCGTTTCTCCAATACCGAATTCTGTTATGTTCGTTGCATTGCTCGGATTTGCGAATGCCATGGTGTGGCCGACGATATGGCCCCTTGCGTTGGATGGCCTTGGAAGATTTACGAAGATCGGTTCCGCGATTCTGGTTACAGCAATCGCCGGCGGCGCGATCATTCCGCCCTTATACGGGCTCTTGTCTGATTCGTATTCGCCGCAGACATCCTATTGGATCCTGCTGCCATGCTATTTAGCAATTCTTCTCTATGCGTTAAAAGGGCACAAACTGAGATCATGGAAATCGGCGATTGCCGGCAAATGACGATCAACATGCCGGAGCCGCCATATGAATCGAGGGAGAATCTATGAAGAACTTTCTGCTTACCTTGTTCGCATTGTCAATTTCTTTCCTGCAGCCTGCACTTGCTGCCGAAATTAGACTGATTGATGAGGGAAATTCCAGCTATATCATTTACACACCAAAGCATGCGTCTGCCGTGGAACAATTCGCGGCTCATGAGCTGCAGAAATATGTTAATCGGATTTCAGGGGTACCAATCCCTGTTGAAGTTGGTGATGGTCTGAGTCGCGGGCATGGAATCTACATAGGGGCGGAATTCACGCCGCTGTTTGGATTGAAGATCAACAGTGACTATCCGGGGCTTGACGGATTTGTGATGAAGTCGATGAACGGGAATATACTTCTTGCGGGCAGCGAGCAACGGGGGACGCTTTATGCAGTTTACGACCTTTTGGAAGAAATCGGATGCAGGTGGTACGCCCCAGGTTTCTCGTTCTACGGCAGAGTTGGTGGTGAATTCGTCCCAAAGTTAGCTAATATCAATCTGCCGCATATCGATAAAGTGGCACGCCCATCATTCAAGTATCGAAAAATAGACGTGGATGAAGGATGGACGTACACCATAAAGAATATGAAGGAATTGATAGACTGGATGGCGAAGGCGAGGCTGAATGTCTTTTGCTATCCGATGGACATGTTCCACCAGGGAAGAGTGGAATGGGACATTGTGAGGCAGGCCCTGATACCGGATTTGAAGAAGCGGGGGATACTGGTTGAGGTCGGACAGCATGGTTATCCTAATTTTCTTCCGCCTGAAAAATACTTCAAGGAGCATCCCGATTGGTTTGCCGAAATCGACGGCAAGCGCACCTCCGATCTGCGTGCGGTCTTCAATACTTCAAATAAGGCGGCACTTGACACGTTCACTCAAAACGTAATGAAATATCTTACGGACCATCCTGAGGTTGACATCCTTGATCTGTGGCCTCCGGATAATGCCGAATGGTCTGAGGACGCACAGAGTCTCAAACAGGGAAGCCCGTCAAAGCGCCAGGCTATTATACTCAACGCAGTCGCAAGGGCTGCCGCGAAGGATGCCCCTCACGTTAAGATCGAGTTCATCGCCTATCAGACCTACCTGTCCCCGCCGGAGAACACAGAGATCGACAGCAACGTCGTCATGGACTTCTGCCCGATTCGTCAGACTTTTGCACGGCCGATTTGGGATTGGTCGGCAAAGCAAAATGTGCCGTATCACGAGGCGTTGTTGAAATGGTTCAAGCGGGACGTTTTCAAGGGAGACATTGGCATTTACTCTTACTATCGCCGATACATCTGGAGGTCTCTTCCCGTCGTTATTCCCAATCTTATCGCCTCTGAAATGCGCTGGTATCATTCGTTGGGTGTAACCGGCATGAGATCATATTCTGAACCTGGTGATTGGTTCACTTATGAATTGCAGCATTACGTGATCGCGAGACTCTCCTGGAATGTCGACGTCAGTATCCCTTCGCTTGTCAAGGAATATTGCGCGGACCGGTTCGGTGCGGCGGGTCCGGAGGTGGAGAAATATTTCAACATTATTGAACAGACTCTCCCCTTTCAGAACAGGGTAGCATTCAATACAACTCCGAGTCTGGAGCAGACCGAAGACTATTTGAAGAACCTGAAAAAGTGTGCGCAACTCCTTGAAGATGCGGAGCAGAAAGCACGCGCTGAATCGGATTCCAACGCCGTTTTCCTGCTGCACAAACTATCGCTTTCCCTTGAGTACACTACCCTCGACCTGAAGATCGGCGAGCTCTCTATGCGCATGGCGGGGGCGTATGTCGAAAACGGCGTGGAGCGACTGGAACAGTTGCATAGCAAGATGGTCGGACTCTTCGACACGCATCTTGATGAGGGCATATTCATCAGCAGAGGCGGACAGTTCTATCCGATTCAAAAGAGTGTGACAAGTAGCCATGATGAGAAGCCGTAACCGAACAGGCACAAATGATAACACATAGCTGAAATAAAGGAGTGATGTACCATGTTGCAGAATAGAGCCGTAGCCGCGTTATTAGCAGGCATTGTGATGCTCGCCTCTTGCGATACTGCCGTTGTGAATGCTCAAGAAACGGGAATCCATAAGATCAGGCACATCATTATCATAATGCAGGAAAACCGCTCGTTCGACTCATACTTCGGGACATTTCCGGGTGCAGACGGAATTCCGATGAAGAATGGTATCCCTACCGTTGCCGTTCCTGATCCGCTGACAGGAAAGATGGTTCGCCCTTATCACGACACGAGTGACATGAATCTGGGAGGGCCTCACAATGCCGTCAATGCGGTCGCAGACATCGATGGTGGGAAGATGGACGGGTTCATCAGGGAATCTTCAAGGGGAAGAGAGGGGCTTAACAAGCAGGGGATGAAAGACTTCCCGCCGAAGCTGATTGTCAAAACGAAAAGATATCTGGATGTGATGGGGTACCATGATTACCATGAGATTCCGAACTACTGGACGTACGCGAGAGACTATGTTCTGCAGGATCATATGTTTGAGCAGATAGCTTCATGGAGCTTTCCGTCGCATCTGTTCATGGTGTCCGCCTGGTCGGCAAGAGCCGAGAAGCCGGACGATCCGATGTCATGTGTGAGTGCTCTCGATCCGCCCAATCGAACCGATGACGACCCCACACCGTTCGCCTGGACCGACATAACTTATCTTCTCCACAAGGCCGGGGTGAGCTGGGCGTGTTATCTCGATTATGGGGTCACCGGGGCCGCTTTGAAGAGGGATGAATACCTCGCGCTTCACACGGCAACACGTGATGTGGGAGGGTTTACAGCGTATGTGCCGAGTACCTGGAATATTCTGCCGGGTTTTGTTACGGTGCACCAGGACAGTCAGATTACGAATATCGACCCCTTAACAGAATTCTTTGCAGCGGCAAAAGCAGGAACTCTTCCTGCCGTCTCGTGGATTATCCCAAACAACAAGGACTCCGAACATCCGACCTCGCTCGTTAGTACCGGTCAGGCTTATGTTACGAACTTGATCAATGCGATAATGAAGAGCCCGGACTGGGACAGCTGTGCCATCTTTCTCGCGTGGGATGACTGGGGCGGATTTTACGACCATGTGGTTCCGCCGCACGTCGATTCACTCGGCTACGGGCTGCGCGTGCCGGGAATCGTGATCAGTCCGTATGCAAAGAAGGGCTACATAGACCACCAGACGCTGAGCTTCGATGCATACCTGAAGTTCATCGAAGACGACTTCCTGGGCGGACAGCGGATCGACCCGAAGACCGATGGCCGTCCCGACTCGAGGCCGGATGTGCGGGAGGATGATCCGGGGCTGGGTAACCTCATCCATGATTTCGACTTCTCACAGCCGCCGAGGCCGCCGATGATTCTGAGCCCATATCATAAATAGCCGGCGTTAGTTCGTAGCTTGAGACGTGGACGAGAACCCCCATGTTGAAGGAGGGACGCTTGAATATCTGCAAAACTCGAAGACGAATTTTCACCAAACATACTTTTCGTCCACGTTTCTTGGACTCTTTATTGACCTTTTACCACCAGCTTCGCATTACGCTCTTTGAGATGAAAGGCATAATCAATCTGCACGTCCTGGAGAAGGTCATTCATGGAAACGGGATCTTCCGCAAACTCGACTTCGCCTGCGCGTGCAAACTCGAGAAGATCGTTGATGAGTGCCGACATTCGGTTGCCAGACGCAACGATATCACGCAGGGATCCGCGTTCTCCACGGCAGATGGTTCAGAATTAAGAATCAGATCAGGTCCATGCTGGATCACAAAAGTATCGCCGATCTTCTTGAGGATGCGAGAGAAAGCAAGAAAGTTCTGATGCTCTCTGACAACGACCGGCTGGTCTGTGAGGTCAGAACGCTCTTTGGAATCAAGCATGAATGACAAATTCACAGTTGTTTGCATGCGTCGTGGCTGTTGTCCAGATCGATTGATGCCCCAGAGTCTAAGTCCGGCTCGGTCCATATTGTAATGCCTCACTTATGGGAGGCATCCGAAAGTTTCAATTAAACCGCCATGCGCGCCAAGATCGCGAAGTTCTTGTATCATAATTGGTTATCCTTGCGTCCTTATGCGGTCTTGGCGGTTTCATGCCCACTGTTGTCAGATGTAACCCCGTCAGTAAGGCATTACGTCCATATTCTGTAGGGGATATTGACATTCAGCATGATCGGGACTAAATTCGTTCTGGAATAGGAAACGAGAGGACTCTGTTCCGCCAACTACAGTACAAGATCGACGAGATTTTGCCAGATTTTGTCCGAGATTCACACGAACATGAGGGAGAAGAACCGGATCAGCAAAGCGGGAAAACCGTAGACATTCGTTCGGACATTGCGGCGGATTACACCGTCGAGACTTAGGCGTTCTTGCAAAAGAATTTCCATTTTATGGAGAGACAAGAAGTGATGCCTATGAACGACACAGGTCAGTTTGTCGTATTCACACTCGATAGGGGGCTTTATGCGGTGCATCTTTCAGCAGTGGGGAGAATTGTGTCCGTTGTCGAGATTACGCCGTTGCCGGGAGCGCCTGAAATTGTCCTTGGCGTAATCAATGTTGCGGGGAAAATCATTCCTGTCTTAGATGTCCGCAGCCGTTTTCGGCTGGCGAAACGGGAAACAAACCTGAGCGACCAACTAATCATTGCCAATGCTTTGAAGCGGAGCGTCGCACTTATTGTGGATTCAGTTACCGGTGTTATCGAACGGTCGGTTACTGAAGTGACTGCTGCGGAGGATGTCCTGCCAAATACTGAATATGTTGAAGGTGTACTTAGGCTCGAAGAGGGAATCGTTCTCATCCATGACCTCGATAAGTTTCTATCGCTCGATGAGGAAGAAGCGCTCGATGATGCGATGGGAAGGAGATAGGCGGAAAAGAGATGATTGATACTGTTTCCGATGCAATCTTACGCGAGCTCAGCAATCTCGTCGAGGCACAGACAGGCTTGCACTTTCCGAAAGGAAGGTGGAGTGACCTGGCGCGGGGCATGAACCTTGCCGCTCGAGACCTGGGCTTTGAGATCACCGAACCATCAATCCAATCTCTGCTGGCTTCACCGCTGAAGAGGGAGCAAATCGAGATTATCGCAAGCCATCTCACGGTGGGCGAAACGTATTTCTTTCGGGAGAAAAGAAGTTTTGAAGTTCTCGAGGAGCATATTCTTCCCGAGTTGATTCACGCGCGCAAGAACAACGATCGACGAATAAGAATCTGGAGTGCCGGCTGCTGTACCGGTGAAGAGCCGTACTCGATCGCGCTGCTAATCTCGAAGCTAATCCCCGACTGGAAAAACTGGAACATCACTATTCTGGCAACAGACATTAATCCACGTTTTCTGAAAAAGGCATCGGATGGGCTTTACAGTGAGTGGTCGTTTCGGGAAACGTCCTCGTTGATCAAGGAGAAATATTTCAGCAAGACAAGAGATAATCGCTTCGAAATCCTGCCGTCGATAAAGAAGATGGTCCATTTTTCTTATCTCAACCTGGCTGAAGATTCCTGTCCGTCACTGTTGAACGATACCAATGCCATGGATGTCATATTTTGCCGGAATGTCCTCATGTATTTCAGCCCAGAGCGCGCGAAGAAAGTCGTTCGGAATTTCCATCGGTCCATCGTAGATGGTGGCTGGCTCATCGTTAGTCCGAGCGAAGCTTCACAGGTTCTCTATCCTCAATTCGTCACTGTCAATTTTCCTGGCGCAATTTTGTATAAAAAAGACAGCTCCTCGCCGGGGAGAACCCATGATCTTTTCGCTCCGTCAGATATTGAACTGAGAAATCCTCAATCCGCAATTCAGTTCGAATTTGTCGATAAACAAAAGTTGGATTTAGTGTCAAGGAATGATGGAACCGGAACGCCCATAGTTGAGGCGGAGGGAGATTGCAAACCAGGGTTGGAGCCGCATCAATATGAGGAACTCCTGGCTTTGTACGAGCACGGCTCCTATGATCAAGCGGAAGAGAAGAGCATCGGTTTACTGTCGGCTCATGGCGATGACGCAAAACTGATAGCGCTCCTTGCAAGAGTTTACGCGAACCAGGGCAAACTTGCCGAGGCATGCGAGTGGTGCAAAAGAGCAATTTCGCTCGACAAGCTGAATCCCACTTATCGGTATCTGCTCGCGACGATCTTGCAGGAGCAGGGTCAACTGGACGCGGCAAGGGACTCCCTTAAGCACGCTCTTTATCTCGATCAGAATTCTGTTCTTATCCACTTCGCTCTTGGAAACCTTGCTCACCGACAGGAGAAGCATGCCGAAGCAAGAAAGCATTTTCAGAATGCCCTCGGCTTGTTGGGTTCATATCGTCAGGATGAAATCCTCCCGGAGTCGGATGGTTTGACCACAGGGCGATTGAAAGAGATTATCCGGTTGACAACTTAACAGGAGGGTTCTCAGGACAATGGACTGGAACGAAGTTCACCGCCGTATGGAACTTGCGCAAGCTTCCCTCGGGCACACGGTGGATCCGACACCCGGTGAAAAGAAAAGAATCCTTAAGGAGAGAGCAAAGGTCCTTGCCCAGGAGCCAAAAGTTGAGGAACAAGAATGCATTGAAGTTGTTGAGTTCCTTTTGGCTTATGAGAGATATGGCGTCGTATCATCTTACGTTCGCGAGGTCTATCCGTTGAGAGATCTGACGCCGGTACCATGTACGCCGCCTTTTGTTCTCGGCATCGTCAACGTACGCGGCCAAATCATTTCTGTCATTGACATCAAGAAATTCTTCGACATTCCCGAAAAGGGACTAACCGATCTTAACAAGGTCATTATTATTCAGCCCGATAGTTTGTCCGCTGAAACCCCGATGACGTCAGTTAGCGGGCCGATCGGCATCCTGGCGGATGTCATTCTTGGTGTGCACAGCGTCGCGTTGAGTCAACTGCAGCCTTCCCTCCCCACGCTGACAGGCATTCGGGAAGAGTATCTCATGGGAGTTACAACCGAGCGGGTGGTAATCTTAGATGCGAGAAAACTTTTGTCAGATAAGAAGATTATCGTACACGAAAAGGAGGAGTAGCACATGAGATGGTCTGTCGGAACTAAGATAGGTGGAGGGTTTGCTCTGGCACTGGCAATCCTCGTAGTCATTGGCGTGATGGCTTATCGGAGCACGACTGAACTCATCGATGCCGCGCAGATGAAGACGCACACCTACGAGGTGCTTAAGGATCTCGACGGATTACTCTCTACAATGGAAAATGCCGAGACCGGCCAACGGGGCTATATCATAACCGGAGAAAAAAACTATCTGCAACCATATAATGCCGCCATTTCTGTGATTGATCCGGAAATCCAAAGGATCCGGGAGTTAACTTCGGACAACGCAAGTCAACAGCGGAGGCTCGACACTCTGGCGCCGTTAATCAAGAGCAAAATTGACGAGCTTAAGCTTACCATAGAGTTGCGAGAGAGCAAGGGATTCCAGGCTGCTTCGCAGGTGGTCCTGTCCGATGAAGGGAAGCAGAAGATGGACGACATCCGAAAGGTAGTTGCCAGAATGGAGAACGAAGAGAATGGTTTGTTGGTGGTCCGTGATGCCCGCGTGAATGCGGACACACAACGAACGATTTCTACAATCCTTTATGGAATTCCATTTGCCTTCCTCCTCCTGGCTTTTGTCGGTTTCTTTACTACCCGGGACATAGCGCGGCCACTCAGGCGAATCTCCGACGCTGCTGAACTCATCGCTTCCGGAGACTTGACCGTGAGCGTCCCTTCAAATAACCGAAGGGACGAGGTAGGTGTCCTGACACAGACTTTCGATCGGATGGCACGGTTTCTCCAGGAGATGGCGAAGGCGGCAGAAAAGATCGCCGCAGGATACCTGAACGTGCAGGTAAAACCTCAATCGCAGCGCGATGTACTCGGAAATGCTTTCGCTACCATGGTGGAGAATCTTCGGGGGATGACCAACGAAATCAGGGAGGGAGTCAACGTGCTCGCCTCTTCCGCCAGCGAGATCCTGGCTGCAACTACCCAGGTTGCTTCCGGTGCGGCCGAAACAGCAGCGGCCGTAAGCGAGACTACTACGACCGTCGAAGAAGTTAAGCAAACAGCACAGGTCGCCAGTCAAAAATCGAAGTACGTTTCCGACAATGCACAGAGGATGGTACATGCATCGGAAAGCGGAAAGAAATCTGTACAGGAGTCCATCGACGGGATGAATCACATCAGGGAACAGATGGATTCCATCGGTGAGAGCATCGTTAGGCTCAGCGAGCAGAGCCAGGCAATCGGAGAGATCATCGCCACCGTCAATGACCTCGCCGAACAATCGAATCTCCTTGCAGTGAATGCTGCCATCGAAGCGGCAAAGGCGGGTGAGCAGGGTAAAGGCTTTGCGGTTGTGGCGCAGGAAATTAAGAGTCTTGCTGAGCAATCGAAGCAGGCAAGCGCACAGGTGCGCGCTATCTTGAGCGATATACAAAAAGCAACTGGCGCAGCAGTGATGGCAACAGAACAAGGCACCAAGGCTGTCGAAGCCGGCGTGAAGCAATCGACCACGGCAGGCGAGTCTATACGCATGATGGCAGACAGTATTGCGGAGTCGACGCAGGCGGCGGCTCAAATTGCCGCGTCGAGTCAGCAGCAATTGATCGGAATGGATCAGGTGGCATCGGCAATGGAAAACATCAAACAGGCGAGCACGCAAAATGTTGCCAGTACGAAACAGGCTGAAACGGCAGCACAAGGTTTGCATGACCTCGGCCAAAAACTGAAGGAGCTCGTGGAAAGATTTAAGGTGTAGCAGGGACAAGACACATGCTCAAGAAAGAAGGAGACTTTCAGAAAAGACTCCTGGCAACGTTCAAGGTCGAAGCCCAGGAGCACGTTAATACCATTTCATCCGGTCTGATTGAACTTGAGAAGGAAGCGGCTATTGTAGAGGATTCAGGCGCCGTTCGAAAAAAGGGGGAGGAAATAATCGAGACTATCTTCCGTGAAGCGCACAGTCTGAAAGGCGCTGCGCGTGCCGTGAACATGGCTGGAATTGAGACGATTTGCCAATCGCTTGAAAGCGTCTTTGCCGCACTCAAGCGCAGCAAGGTTGCCTTGTCCCCCGAGCTGTTTGATATTCTTCATAAGGTCGTCGATTTTCTCAGTAAACTCCTTTCAGCTGCCGGAACAGGACAAGGCGCGGAAGAAAGGTTGCGAATAAGCGAGCTTACCCGAGATCTTGAGAGCGTGTCGAAGGGGGGTCCACCGCTGCACGAGCAGGAAGAATCGAAAAATGAGGAACAAGAAACTCCCCTTGAGACGATACCGGAGGTTCGCCAGCCTTCGAACGAGGATGCCGATTCCCGAACCTCGACTGAGGAAAGGCCGGCGTTGATGGATACGGTAAGGATATCTGCTACAAAGTTGGATTCCGTTCTACTTCAAGCTGAGGAGTTGGTTTCCGCAAAATTGGCCGCAGGTCAACGTGCTGCTGATCTGCGAGAGACCGGCATCTTGCTTCATGCATGGGAAAAGGAGTGGTCAAGAATCTCCCCACACGTGCGAACCGTTCAGCGGTCATTCGACAGAGAGAAGAAACGGAAAGGAGAAGGGAAATCAGATTTGCCGACCGGGAGAATCCTCGACTTTCTTGAATGGAATGCCGGCTTTTTCAAATCCCTCGAGGCCAGGTTCGCAGTGCAGGAAAAGTCAGCTGAGGAAAATCGGCGGCTGCTTAACGGAATGGTAGACAGTCTCCTCGATGATATGAAGAAGGCATTGATGCTTCCCTTCTCATCGCTTCTGGAAGTCTTTCCGAGATTTGTGCGTGAACTTTCACGCGATCAAGGGAAAGACGTGGAGATGGTGATTGAGGGAGGAGATATCGAGGTTGACAGACGAATCCTGGAAGAAATGAAAGACCCTCTCATCCATTTAGTGAGAAACTGCATCGATCACGGGGTCGAGACTCCATCGGAGCGAGAGAGAAGAAAGAAACCGCCTCGCGGCACTGTTACAATTGCAATTGCTCCGAAAAATGGAAGCAAGGTTGAAATTCTGATTGCTGACGACGGAACAGGAATCGACGCCGAAAAAGTGAAGTCGGCTGCATTGAAGTCTGGTGTTATTTCTCAAGAAGAGGTCCGAAAACTAAATGAGCAGGAAGTACTTGCGCTTATTTTTCAGTCGGGAGTATCAACCAGCCCAATCATCACGGATTTATCGGGAAGAGGCATTGGCCTTGCCATTGTCCGCGAAAAGGTGGGGAAGCTCGGTGGTGTGGTTAACGTAGAGACTCATCAGGATGTGGGCACAACATTCAAGATTACTCTGCCCATGACGCTTGCCAGATTTCGAGGAGTAGTCGTCCGGTTAGGCGAAAATCTGTACGTTCTTCCTACAACCAGTGTAGATCGGGTGATGAGGGTGGACAAAGAAGACATTAAAACGGTTGAGAACCGGGAAACAATTTCAGTGGACGGTCAAGCCGTATCCCTGGTCAGGCTTGGGAATGTACTGGCATTAGGCACGAAAAAGGTCGGCCGCAGCGATCCGGACAAGGTGCCGGTCGTTATTCTGGGTTCCGCAGAGAAGCGCATCGCATTCCAGGTGGATGAGGTCCTCGACGAAGAGGAAGTGCTGGTAAAGAGTCTTGGCAGACAGCTCTCGCGCGTGCGGAATGTTGCCAGCGCAACGGTTCTCGGCAGCGGCAAGGTGGTGCCTATCCTCAACGTGCCCGACCTGCTGAAATCCGCTGTGAGCGTCCCTCCGACCCGTGCTGCGGCAACAGAGGAAGTTGAAACGAAAAAGAAATCGATTCTTGTAGCTGAAGATTCAATCACCGCTCGCACCCTCCTGAAAAATATCCTGGAAGTGGCGGGATATGATGTCACGACCGCAGTAGACGGCTTGGACGCATTTACAATTCTAAAGATGGGAAACTACACCATGGTTGTCTCGGATGTCGATATGCCAAGGATGAACGGGTTCGATCTTACCGCGAAGATTCGGGCAGAGAAGAAATTCGCAGAACTTCCCGTTGTGCTGGTGACTGCACTGGAATCCCGTGAGGATCGGGAGCGAGGCATCGAGGCAGGTGCAAACGCCTACATCGTAAAAAGCAGTTTTGACCAGAGCAATCTACTGGAAGTGATACGGAGGTTGGTATGAGAGTTTTGAGTTTATCAGTTGCGAGTTTGCAAGTTGGTGAGTTACGAGTTTGGAAGTTCCGAGTTTGCGAGTTTCGAGTTGACGAGTTTGGAGTTTGACCATGATTAAAGTGCTTGTCGTTGAGGACTCTCCAGTGGTGCAGGAATTTCTCGTTTACGTTTTGAGCTCCGATCCTGAAATAAAGATCGTTGGAACTGCAAACAATGGAGAAGAAGCGATCGAAGCAGTGAAGAACTCGAAGCCCGATGTTATTACAATGGACATTCACATGCCTAAGGTCGATGGCTTCGATGCAACTCGCAATATAATGGAAACCTGTCCGACGCCGATTGTCATTGTAAGTGGAAGTTCGAGCACGGAGGAAGTCGCTACCACGTTTCGCGCTCTCGAGGCGGGAGCACTCGCGGTTGTCCGACGACCGGCGGGCAAAGGTCACCCGGAGCATGCGGCGACTGCGAGGGAATTGGTCCAGACTCTGAAGACGATGTCCGAGGTAAAGGTAGTCAGGCGGTGGCCCAAAACCAAAGGCAGGCCGGCGGTTCTGCAGGTTCCCTCTGATGTGCGGGAGCTGAACTCCCGCGCGGCGGTAGGTGTCGTCGCCATCGGTGCTTCAACAGGCGGGCCTGTGGTTCTCCGAACCATTTTGTCCGCGCTTCCAAGGGATTTCCCAATTCCGATACTCATCGTTCAGCACATGGCGTCTGGGTTCATTCAAGGATTTGCAGAGTGGCTCGCTCAATCCTCCCGTTATTCTGTCCATGTAGCCGATGACGGTGAATGCATCTTGCCTGCACACGCTTATGTTGCTCCAGACGGTTTTCATCTGGGAGTGAAAGTGGGCGGTCGGATAATGCTTGACAGAGGCGAGGTCGAGAACGGCTCGCGCCCTGCGATCTCCTATCTCTTTCGGTCAGTTGCAGGGGTTTTTGGGCAGAACGCAGTCGCTGTGTTGCTCACGGGAATGGGAAAAGACGGCGCAACAGGACTGAAATTGTTAAAGGAAAAAGGTGCACTGACTGTCGCGCAAGATGAAGAGAGCTCTGCCATCCACGGCATGCCGGGTGAAGCAATAAGACTTGATGCGGCTACGCTTGTGCTGCCTCCTGACAAAATCTCAGAGCTGCTTGTCAACCTGTCAAATCAAAGGGCAAAGGACTCTGCCAAATGAACACCCAGGAAAGCGCTACGAAGAACCACGCTGAAATACTGGTCGTCGAAGATAGTCTGACCCAAGCCGAGTATCTGAAAAACATCCTCGAGCAGGAAGGCTTTAAAGTTTCCCTTGCCTTTAACGGGAAGGAAGCACTTAAACTGATAAATGAGAGTAGGCCAACCGTCGTGGTTAGCGACATCATCATGCCCGAAATGGACGGATTTGAACTCTGCCGCCTTATCAAATCGGATAAGAGTCTAAAGAATGTTCCGGTTATTCTGTTAACCTCGCTCTCTGATCCGGCAGACATCATCCGTGGTTTATTGTCCGGCGCAGATAACTTCGTCGTAAAGCCTTACGATGAGAAATATCTTCTTTCTCGAATCGAGTACATTCTCATCAACCGAAAGCTCCGTGAGCAGGTGAAAACTGAAGTCGGACTGGCTATTTATTTTGGGGGGCAGCGACATAGCATTTCCTCTGATCGGCTTCAAATACTCGATCTTCTCCTTTCGACATACGAAACCGCTGTTCAAAAAAATCAGGAGCTGGCTAAAGTAACTAATGAATTAAGAGAATTGAATGAGGAACTGGAGGAAAGAGTCAAAGAGAGAACGAAAGTCCTTTCGGTAGAGATTGAACAGCGTAAGTGGGCTGAAGAAAAAGTTGCTCTCTCGGAGCAGCGATTGGCAGAAGCATTGGAAATTTCCGAGGCTGCGGTGATCACCACTGATGAGGCACAGTGCATTATCGCACTCGACTCACAGACGGAAAAAATCTTTGGCTATTCGAGTGCGGAACTAATTGGCAAACCCCTGGATGTGCTCATCCCCCAGCGCTTTGTCGAGGCGCATCGCCAGCATGTTGTAAGATTTGGTCAGTCATCCGAGTCGTATCGGCGTACGCATAATAGGCCTGAAATCACCGGGCAGCGCAAAGATGGGACAGAATTTCCAGCAGAGGCGGCCATCTCGAAATTAACGCAAGGTGGAGCAGCCACCTTTACCGTTGTCTTACGTGACATTACCCGTCGCAAACAGGCGGAAGAAGCATTGCGCGAAAGTGAACGACAACTCTCTCTGGTTTACAACAATGTATCTGACATTATCTTCTACCTGACAGTAGAGTCGGATGAGCGCTTTCGCTTTGTCTCTGTTAATCCGGCATTCATGAAGGCAACCGGTCTGGCAGAAGGTCAAGTGGTTGGCAAATTTGTTCGGGAAGTTATCCCGGAGCCATCACTGACCATGGTTCTCGGGAAGTATAATGAAGCTATTCGCGACAAGAAAACAGTGAAGTGGGAAGAAACGTCTGCCTATCCTGCCGGCACGAAGCATGGAGAGGTTTCTGTCACCCCGATTTTTGATGCGAATGGTCGTTGCACAAACCTTATTGGAGCCGTCCATGACATCACCGAACGAAAGAATGCGGAGGAGCAGGTACGAAAGCTGAACGACGAGCTTGAGCAGCGAGTTGTTGAACGTACCGCTGAACTCGAAGCCGCGAACACGGAGCTGGAAGCATTCTCATACTCCGTTTCGCATGACCTTCGGGCGCCTCTCAGAGCGATAGATGGATTCTCCCGCATTTTATACGAGGATCACGCAAGCAAACTCGATGACGAAGGCCTGCGCATTCTAAACGTTGTCCGCACGAGCACACAGCAGATGGGACAACTAATCGATGACCTGCTTGCCTTCTCTCGTATAGGAAGAAAACAGGTTGAGAAAAGGACCATTGATATGCGATATCTTGCCACTTCAATAGCGGATGAACTGAAGCCGACGAACAGGAGTGTGGAATTCAGCATTAACGAGTTACCGGAAGCTTATGGTGACACTTCAATGATCCGACAAGTTTTTGTGAACCTGGTTTCCAACGCCGTCAAATTTACAAGAAACAAAGAGCACGCGTTAATCGAGATGCGCGGATATGCCGAGGGAGATCAAAATATTTACTACGTCAAAGACAACGGAGCCGGATTCGATGAGAGATACTCAAACAAGTTGTTCGGAGTCTTTCAGAGACTCCATACTGCAGACGAGTTCGAAGGGACTGGAGTAGGTCTGGCGATTGTTCAACGTATAATCCACAAACATGGCGGCAAAGTCTGGACTGAAGGAAAGGTGAACGAAGGCGCCACATTTTACTTTAGTTTACCGAAAGGGTAATATAAAAGTTTCGAGTTACGAGTTTAAAGTTACGGAGTTTCGAGTTACGAGTTTAAAGTTACGGAGTTTCGAGTTACGAGTTGAAACTTCCAAACCCGAAACTTCAAAACTCGAAACTGATAAACTTGCAAACTCGAAACTCATAAACTCGAAACTTAAAAACTAAAGAAAGGAAAAAACAATGGGAACCATCAAAAGCTTTGAGGAAATTCAGGCGTGGCAGAAAGCTCGCATATTAACAAAAGAGGTTTATGACATCACAAAGCTGACGCCCTTTTCTAAGGATTTCGGACTGCGCGATCAAATACGCAGGGCGAGTGTTTCAGTGATGTCAAATATAGCTGAGGGATTTGAACGAGGAGGTACCAAAGAATTTGTACAGTTCCTTTCCATAGGAAAAGGCTCGGCGGGAGAGGTCAGAAGCCAGCTTTACGTTGCGCTCGATCAGGGCTATATCAACGACGGTAAATTCCGCAACTTTGTTGATCTAACGACCGAAGTCAGCTCCATGATTGGAGGTTTCATGAACTACCTTAGAACGTCAAACATTAGAGGAACGAAGTATAAACAACTTTAGAGTTACGAGTTTAAAGTTACGGAGTTTCGAGTTACGAGTTGAAACTTTCAAACTCGAAACTTACAACTATAAACAAAGGAAACCATGAATGCTAATCCAGTCGAAATTCTTCTTGTAGAAGACAACCCCAACGATGTTGAACTGACGATGAGGGCATTGAATAAACACAATATCGCAAATAAGGTTTTCGTTGTAAGAGACGGGGCAGAAGCGCTCGATTATATCTTTGCCGACGGAAATTATTCCGATAGAAAAATAGAAGATGTTCCCAAAGTTGTCTTTCTCGATTTGAAACTCCCGAAAGTCGACGGCCTGGAGGTGCTTCGCAAGATCAAGTCGGATGAAAGGACAAAGACCATCCCGGTTGTCATGCTCACCTCTTCGAGAGAGGAGCAGGACATTGTCAGAAGCTACAAGCTCGGCGTCAACAGCTACATAGTTAAGCCAGTCGACTTTGACAAATTTGTCGATGCGGTCTCAGAATTGGGACTTTACTGGCTTCTTCTCAACCAACCACCACGATAAGCACCAAACACGATGGAGCGCCCATGAGATTTACACTCGCAAAAAAGATTGGCCTTCCCTTTTTTATAATTGTCTTGCTCGTCGCCTCGATGGGAGTTGTTTCGCTGATAGGTTATCACAAAGCAGACGACAGTATCCTTAAGATGCGTTTCGAAGCTAAAAAGCAGATGGCCGTGGTAAACATGCAGTCAACTTTTGCTTCGCTGCTGACGGCGGTGAACGGCTACATTATAACAGGAAACGGCAAGTACCGTGATGACTACATGGGATACGCAAAGAAGTTAGACGCTGAAACGGAGAGCCTTTTACCTCTCGCAACATCCGCCGAAGAGCGAAATGTGTTGCAGAATATGCGAATTCGGTTGGGTAAAGTGACCGATGTGGCGAGGAAGGTTGACATCCTTCCCAATGTAAGGAGGAATCCTCAGGCGTCCTCTCTGATGCAGGAGATGGACTACCGATATGGCGGCCAGGTCTACAATCAAATGTCCGCCATTTCCGAGCTTGCAGCGGAACGCCTGACAGCGGCGTCACTGACTGTCGATAAAGATCGCCGCTGGGCAATTGCCCTCCTTATTGTATCCACAATAATTGCGGTTGGCATCGGTATCACCGTTACAGTATGGACTATGCGCCGAATTTCGCGGCCAATTACAGAACTTGTTGGGATTGCACAGCGGATTGCTGCACGTGATTTTTCGGTAAAGTTGGCAGCCGAGACGGGTGATGAGATCGGCATGCTCATCTTGGCTTTCAATGCGATGGCGGACGAAATCAACCGACGATATGACGATCTGGAAAACTTTGCA
Source organism: Bacteroidota bacterium (assembly GCA_021825585.1). Classification (GTDB taxonomy): domain Bacteria; phylum Bacteroidota; class Ignavibacteria; order Kryptoniales; family JAKASW01; genus JAKASW01. Next base: position 54,451 of record JAKAGT010000028.1, read on the forward strand.
TACATCGTGGCTCACGACTTGAAGGCTCCTCTGGCAAATATCATTGGGATGGCGGAAATTCTCTTCACTGACTTCAGTGAGAGGCTTGAGAACGAGGCAAGGGGATTCCTGAACGACATCATTGCGTCTGGCAAGCGAATGTCGGCACTTATCGACGATCTTCTCGAGTTTGCGCGTGCAGGCAGAATCGAGTTTGCGAAGGAGGCCGTTTCGATGGATGACCTTCTTCAGGACGTGGAAACTGATTATGACCTTTATCTCAAGGAGCATAATGCGAAGCTGGTGGTAAAAGGAAACCTGCCTGCCATCATGTGTGACCCGGTGCGGTTCTCCCAGGTCTGGAAAAATCTCATTGGGAACGCAGTCAAATACAACGACTCCCCGTCTCCCCTTGTTGAAATCGGATGTGAATCGGATCGCCAAGATAGCACAATGTACAGGTTCTACGTCAGGGACAACGGCATTGGTATTCCTGAAGGTGAACGGGAAAGGATCTTCATGCCGTTCCAGCGGGCGGCACGAGATACGAAGTACGAAGGAACCGGTATTGGTCTTGCAATAGTGAAACGGGTTGTTGAATTCCATGGTGGCCGGATTTGGGTTGAATCGAATCCGGGCAAAGGCACAACGTTCTATTTCAGAGTTCCCAAACCGAAAGTCACTTAAATCGTGAAACAAAGGAGGCGACCATGATCGAAAGGAACTTAGGCCATGCAGCTCCTGATTCCGAAAACAAAACCAAAGACTCGACACTAAGAATCCTGCTTCTCGAGGACAACCCAATTGATGCGGAATTGGTGGAAACTGAGCTTCGCAAAGGCGGAATCTCGCTTGTTTCGAAACGTGTGGAAACACGTGATGCATTCGCAGAAGAGCTGAAAACTCTCGACCCTGACGTTGTGCTTTCAGATTTCTCACTCCCTCGGTTCGATGCTTTTGGGGCTCTTGAAATATATAAGTCGAGCAGAAGCAATGCGGCATTCATACTGGTAACGGGAAGTCAATCAGAAGAGGTCGCAGTGGAATGCATAAAACGCGGCGCTGACGACTATATATTAAAGACGACGTTGAAGAGATTGCCATCTGCAGTGCGTGGAGCCCTGGAGAAAAAGAGAAATGAAATGGAGCGACGGAAGGCGATCGCAGCTCAGCGTGAAACAGAGGCGAATTACAGGAACATTTTCGATAACATGATTACCGGAATTTATCAGACCGCTCTGGATGGGCGTTTCATCACTGCAAATCCAGCCATGGCGCGGATACTGGGCTATGAGACTCCTGACGAAATGATGTCAACTGTTTCAGCCTTTGGGGAGAGATTCTATGTGGACAAAGAAAGACGTGCTGAGTTTATCAGGCTGATACTTGAACACGGCTTCATCTCCGAATTTGAATCTCAGGTTTACAAAAAGGACGGCAGCGTGATATGGATTTCGGAGAACGCCCGGACAGTCGCCGGCGCGGGCGGCAGACTCATGGGATTTGAAGGGACGACAGTCGATATCACCGGCCGCAAAAGGGCGCAGGAAGCTTTGAGGCAGGCAGAAGAGAAGTATCGCGCGATCTTCGACGAAGCCATCGTTGGCATTTTCCAAACCACCTCTGACGGCAGATACCTTGCGGTCAATCCCGCCATGGCACGCATGTACGGCTACGATTCCCCCGCTGACCTGATGAGGAGCAGGGACGACATCGGAAGACAAGTGTACGTCGATCCCCGCCGCCGGGACGAGTTCAGACGTGTAATGCAGGAACGAGGTCTCGTTGAGAAATTCGAATACGAGGTCTACCAAAGGGATGGTAACAGAAGATGGTGGTCGGAAAACGCACGCACCATCCGAGATGAAAACGGGATCGTGATCTCCTACATAGGGACTGTCGAAGACATCACTGAACGTAAGCTTGCTTTGGATGAGCAGGCCCGACTTGTTGCGATGCTTGAAGCGACAACAGATTTTGTAGCCACGGCCGATATGGACGGACGTGGAGTCTATATCAACAGAGCAGGGCGCAGAATGCTGGGAATCAATGAAAATACGGATGCCTCAACTCTAACAATTAGCATGGTTCACCCTGATTGGGCACGCAAGCTTGTACTCAATGAGGCGATTCCAACTGCGACCCGTGAGGGTATATGGCGCGGGGAAACAGCTATACTTTCCGGCGACGGGTGGGAGATTCCCGTATTGCAGGTCATCATCGCGCACAAGGATCAAAACGGCGAGGTGCAATTCCTGTCGACAATCGCCAGGGACATCTCAGAGCTGAAGCGTAGAGAGGAGAAGATACGCGAACAGGCAGCGCTGCTTGACAAAACTCAGGATGCTATCATGGTTCGGGACCTGGAGGACAGGATTCTGTTCTGGAGCAAAGGCGCAGAAAAAATGTATGGCTGGAGCGCTAAAGAGGCAATAGGCAGAAAGGTAACTGAAATACTGTTCAAGGACATTCCGCCTGAGTTTGAAGAAGGCAAGAAAAAAGTGACCGAGGAGGGTGAATGGGTCGGCGAGCTTAAGCAAACAACCCGAACCGGCAATGAAATCATAGTTGATGCAAGACTGACATTAGTCCGCGATGAAAAAGGTTGTCCCCAATCCATACTCGCTATCAAGACGGACATCACCGAGAAAAAGAGCATCGAGAACCAGCTCCTGCGCTCTCAAAGATTGGAGAGCATCGGGACTCTGGCAAGTGGAATTGCCCACGATTTCAATAACGTTCTTGGAATTATACTTGGATATGCTGACTCTCTTGATGTCGGTAATCCGGATCCTGCACGCCTCTCTACCAGTGTCTATTCCATCAATAAGGCTGTTCAGCGCGGTGCAGCCTTGGTCGGGCAGATTTTGACCTTTGCCAGGAAAACGGACGTAGTGCCTGAACCGGTAAACGTGGCACTTGTTGTGAAAGAACTTCTTAGGATGCTTGAGGAAACCTTCCCGAAAACTGTCACTATATCGGCTCAAACGAGGGATGATTTACCCATCATTCGTATGGATTCTGGGCAGCTGCACCAGGCCCTGTTGAACCTGTGTCTTAACGCCAGAGATGCTGTTCTCGACAGGAACCGTGATACCGGAACGAGCGGTTCCGTATTAATAAAGACAGATGTTGTTACTCCAGAGCATCTTTCCGGAATGTTCGACAGTATTCATTCGGCAAAAAGGTATTGTTGTATCTCGGTCTCCGATACGGGGATAGGTATGGATGAGGCCACAAAGGCCCGAATTTTTGAACCATTCTTCACAACTAAGGGACCCGGGAGAGGAACAGGTCTCGGCCTCGCCGTCGTGTACGGCATCGTCCAGGGCCATGGTGGATTTGTCGATGTCGACAGCAAAGTTGGTGAGGGCACGACCTTTCGGCTATATTTCCCGATCGTAGACTTTGCGGAAAACGAGGAAAGCGATAGGGACGCCGCCCGAATTGAAGGGCTACAAGGCCATGAGACCATCCTGATCGTCGATGATGAAGAACTCATCTTGAATATGTTGCAAATGTTCCTGAAAGACATGGGATACAATATCTTCAGTGCTGCAGATGGTCAGAACGCGCTGGATACCTACATCGGACATCAAAGAGATATCGCGCTCGTCGTAACAGACATGGGACTGCCTTTATTCGACGGCGTGACTCTCTTCAGCAAACTCAAGGCTATAAATCCGGGTGTAAAGGTAGTCATCGCCAGCGGCTACGTGGATACTAGTTTCAGGTCGCAACTGATAAACTCTGGGATAATCGACGTAATACAGAAGCCATATTCTCCACGGTTAGTTGCAAAGAGGATTCGGGAGATACTTGACAATGAGAATGCGTAGTTGTTGCGGCACCGACGAGGGGGGCGCCCTGCTTGTGCGGTCTAAGCGAACTCACCGTATGATAAACAGCTGGAGAGATGAATCTGTGAGTGAAAAAATTCTGATCGTGGACGACGATCCGAACGTGCTTGCATCGCTTCTGTTCCAGCTCGGCGGGAGGTACGAAGAGGAGTTAATACGGCCTTAACACTGCTCTCTTTCTAACTCTGTTCATTGCAAGCGGCGCTTGGGCAGCTGGTTCCAACATGCGAGGTTGGATGAAAAATACCCATACCGGCCAAGCACTCCCCGGGGTCATCGTGATGTTGAAGGGGACAAGCTACCGTGCCGATCTATCGCGGCTCGACATGGACCACCGATGCGCTGTTCCGCGAGACTGAAGCTGCAATCGCACGCGGCAAGGCGCTTGGTATCAAGGGTGTCGAAGATTTGGGACGTTAAGAAGAATAACGAAATAAGTGACTTTTGCACGATCCGTGGTAATGCCTCACTGAAAGGGTTATTTCTCTCGCAAAGGCGCCAAGAACGCAAAGAAATGTTGACGAGCGGTTCGCTTTGCGAGCGGCTTGGCGAGAAACCATAAGTGAGGGGTTACGATCCGTGGAACCATTGACTTGCCAGTCAGTGTTATGTATATTAGTAATTGCTAATATAAGGAAATACAAATGACCAAAGCGTATGTAGAAGGCCAGCTTTGTACCGGGCCTACATTCACGAAGGCAGAGTTTTCGCTCATAAAGAAGAACCTTTCACAACAGCGGGGGCTCGATGGCCTCGCCGATCTCCTCGCTGTTTCCGGAAACCGGCAGCGATTGAGGATCATTTATCTTCTGCATGCCCATAAAGAGATGTGCGTTTGTGATCTGGCCGAGTGCCTCGAGATGAAGACCTCGGCAGTCTCCCAGCATTTGAGGAAGCTCAAAGACAAGAACATACTCCGTTCGAGAAGGGAGAAGCAGACAATCTTCTATTCGCTCGTTTCAAACGTGTTCACATCTAATCTGGAAGATATCCTTGAAGGTGAGGAAACAAAAGAACCACATTCATTCATGTATAAGGAGATAACACAATGAAACGCTCAAATATATCGGCGGCCGGCTCTGTGTTGACCGCAATAGTCGCATCAGTGTGCTGCATCGGCCCGGCTCTTCTCGCAATTCTCGGAGTCGGAAGCCTGGGAGCTTTCGGAGCACTTGAGAGCTACAGGCCCTATTTCATCGCCTTAACAGCCGTGCTTCTTGCTCTCGCATTTTATTTCACTTACCGGAAGAAGGAAGTTGCCTGCGAAGACGGTAGCTGCAAGGTGGTGAAGGCAGGGAAGTGGAACAAGATCGGCGTCTGGACATCGGCTGTCATCGCTTTCGCTGCCATCCTTTTTCCGTACGTCAACTTCAGCCCGTCAGTGATCGCATCGCCTTCGGCAACTTCCAGCAAGCAAGTCCATTATGCAACGGCAGTCTTGAATATCAAAGGGATGGATTGTAAAGCATGCGCGAACGGACTTCAGGCTTCGTTGTCGCAGATGGAGGGGGTCAAATCGGCAGTTGTAAGATACAACTCGGGATCTGCCATAATAAAATATGATCCCGCAGAGGTTGCGCCGAATACATTTGCAAACTTTCTAACTAAGGCGGGCTACAAATCGACTGTTGTGAAAACGACACCCGCCGCCGCGCAGGTCAAAGACCCGGCTCCGGTGGCGTGTCCTGGTGGTTGCTAAAATTGGTTGGCGGTCGCTATTGAAGGAACTCTCTAACTCGGTAAAGCCGGAACCAAAAAGACTTAACCGCAGGACACAAAGGATGCGCTAAGCTCGCAAAGAAGAAAATTGTTTCTTCATCAATTCGATAACCTATCTTAAGGACAAATCATGAAAGAATATCAGCTCGCAATAATCGGCGGCGGTGCCGCGGCGTTCGCGGCCGCGACTAAAGCCAATGACTTGAATCAGAAAGCGATCATCATAAATGCCGGACTCCCCATCGGCGGCACGTGTGTAAACGTAGGCTGCGTGCCGAGCAAAGTTCTCCTTGAGATTGGCGCCCAACTTTACTATCCGCAGAACCGCCGGTTCGCGTCGCTTAAGAATTCCGCTCAATATAAGAATTCGCCCCCGGACATCACGAAGATAATCGCCGAGAAGGACGAAATAGTCGAGTCATTACGGCAATCGAATTACCGGGATGTCATATCGGCGCTCAAAAATGTCGAGTTCGTCGAGGGGACGGGCCGGTTCATTTCACCGAATGCTGTCGAGGTTACCGGCAATCGAAGTAGAACAATCGAAGCTGAGAAGTTTATAGTAGCGACCGGTTCGAGAGCAAAGATTCCACCAATAAAGGGAATCGAGAAAGTGAAATACCTGACAAACATAGAAGCGCTGAGCCTCAAAAGGGTTCCGGAACATTTTGTTGTACTTGGCGGCGGCCCGCTCGGACTCGAGTTCGCTCAAATGTACAGGCACTTCGGAAGTGAAGTCCTGGTTATCGAGATGGAAAAGCGCGTGCTGCCGCTGGAGGAATCCGAAGTGTCGAGGGAAATCCAGCGGGCTCTCGAGGACGAGGGTATACAGTTCATGACGTCGTCGAAACTCATGGAGCTTTCAAACAACGGAACGCTGAAGCATGCTAAGATTGATTACAACGGCGATGTGGTCGAGATAGACTTTGACGAGATTCTGATTGCAACGGGGGTGCAGCCGAATACGGCCAGATTGAATCTTGAGTCAGCGGGTGTAAAAATAAATCAGCGAGGATTCGTCGAAACAGATGAACATCTCCGCACCTCAAACCCGAACATCTATGCGGCTGGAGATTGCGTCGGTAAGATGGCACTCGAGACTGTCGCAGCGAAAGAAGGCGCCGTCGCGGCGGAAAACGCCCTGACCGGCTCTGAAAAGACGATCAACTACGAGCAGATTCCGCACGCGGTCTTCACGACTCCCCAGGTTGCAAGCGTCGGAATAACTGAGGCCGAGATCATGAAGAGAATCAAAGTTTGTGCGTGTCGGACAGTGCCGATAAGCTCAGTTCCAAAGGGACGGGCTCTCAAGGAGAAATACGGGATAGTGAAACTTGTGATCAACCCGCATACCGCGGAGATCGTCGGGGCGGGGATAGTCTCTCCGGTTGCCGCTGAAATGATCCACGAAGCCGCGCTTGCCATAAGGAACAAGATGACTATCTATGATCTTATAGACACGGTGCACATTTTCCCTGCGTTCTCAGAAGGACTCAAGATCGCCGCGCAGGCATTCACGCGGGACATAAGCACAATGAGCTGCTGCATTGGATGAGACGATCTAGGCGTGATACGCTAAGGTCGAATTAGAATCAAGCCTCAGCACCGTTAGAACTTCCAACTCAAAAGGAATGCCGACTTCATCTCGAATGCGTTGTCTGGGGTCGCCGGGAGATTTGCTCCACGCGTGTTTGCGATAGGTCTGATAGCTGCTTCTTTCATGGCTCTTATCGTCATCTCTTTGGGCAGCTGCTGGGGTGTTACGGAAGCAATGGGGCGTGGGGAAGAAGGAACTGGTTCAAGGTGTATCTCGCAGAGTCCCTTCCGGCTCTGGTTGTCCCGATCGTAACACTAAATTTGGCCAACATGGCACTTAGTCTGATGGTGCTCCAGATTCTGGTACTCGTGGGACGGCTGTGATACTTGGTTTCATCTCGTCGAACAAGGGGCTCATGGGCGGCTACGCTCTCGGGAGGACGAATAAGGTAGTTTACTGGGCGTTTCTCGCTCTCATATTCGGCACAGGATTAATGACGGTGGCACCGTTGTTATAGCTTTCGGTCATGTGTCGAACGTCGTCCCCACGGGAAATCCTGTAGTATCCGAAGTGAAACCATCGTGGGTGCTCGCGTTGACCGACGACGGCACGTTGTGCAAGCATCTCACCAACATGGTCCGGTCTCACGTCTCCAGCCTTCGGTGTCCTCTAATGTCCCATTTTTCCCGCGTCGTGCCACCGAGAGGGTCAGGAGTGCCTCCATGGAGCGTTGCAGGACGAATCCTCCACGGATCTGTGTGGATTGTGGAACGGCAGGGGAAAGGTTTCCCAGGAATCTGTTCAAGGCGCTTCGAAACAAAACCATTTTGGAGACTGGGTTCGCTCACCTGTCAGCCACAACAGATTTTCCGGCACGGGTATTGAGCTATCCTTCCTGGCAATATGTTAATGCCGTTTCATGAAAAACAATCTAGAGGTGCTGACATGAAGTACACTTTACCAGGATTCTTTTTTTTTATTCCTTATTCTTTCCTTTGCTTTACTTCTCTCGAATCTCGCTTTTGCCCAGTCCGCCCTTGATTGCCAGAGGTGTCACCCGGCGGAGTACGTGGCGTCCCTTAGGAGTCCTCACTCGTATACTCAAACGGACGTGGCTTCAGAACTTTCCACGGATGATGTGGGCAAGAGCCCTAGTCAAGTGGTCCAGGACGAAGACTGTGTCGCGTGTCATGGCCCGGTAGCGGTCGCCATGAACGGGGGTATGACCGAATCACAGGTGATGGGAACATTCTTTACCACGACAAATGGACTCTATACCGGTTCAACCGTAGCCAAGGACTCGCTAAACTGGCCCAACGTCAATTGCGTGACGTGTCACAATGTGCCATCGGATCATTTCGTGTCTATGCCGACACTTTCCGTGTTCAATTCGCAGACGGCTAAGTACGATTCGGCCCAAAGCTCCTCAGTCCTCTGTGGCCAATGCCACGGAAGCCTTCACTTTCCGGACACCGATCATCGCATTTATGATGCATGGAAAATGAGTAAGCACGGTCATGGTGGTCAGTTCGATGTTGCCGGGGAACTTTCAGCGAACGATACTGGCGAGACTCCCGACCAGGTTGTTCAGGATGAGGACTGTATCGGTTGTCACGCTCCCACGTCGGTCGTTGTGAATACGAGCATCGGACCGTCTCTGATCACGGAAGGGCAGGCTTTATCAAATTTCTTCACCACCACGGGAGGCAAGATTACCTCGTCAACGGTTTCACAGGATACAGTGGATTATCCAAACGTGGCCTGTACGGCCTGTCACGATCCGCACAACCCGCGTGCATTATCATATTTCAACTCGTCAACCGGCCAGTATCAGGGCATGAGTTCTCCAGATTCGCTCTGCGGACAATGCCACGGCAACCTTCGCTTTCCCGGAACCGATCATATAAGTTACAACTTCCTGAAAGGTGAAGGCGGCATCGGGGTACAGTCCCAGGTCGATATGAACGGACAACCGACATGCATCGATTGCCACATGCACAAATCTGACACGGATGGATTGAACTCAATAATGTATGAGGGGCACAGCTGGCAGGTGTTTGTAAAGGAGCCTGACGGCTCGGTTACCGCGAGCTGCACGACCTGTCACCCCACGATGTCGGCAGACTCCGCCATGGCAATTGTCGCCTCGTGGAAGGCGCAGTTTACTCAGCTCGATTCGACTGCAGAAGCAGACGTTGCGGCTGCTAATGCATTCATGACCAGCCACCCCGATGATTCCCTGAAGGCAACATATCTGGCGGAGGCCACCCAGAACATGACCGTTGCCGAAGACGATGAGAGCGGTGGAGTCCATAACCATGGTTATTCGGTTGCTTTGTTGAACGATGCGATTGCCAAATCACAGTACATTGTGACAGGAATCAAGCAAACTCCGCCGGAAGTAGCAGTGAAATTCGGGCTTATGCAGAATTACCCCGACCCGTTTAACCCGACCACCACAATTGGTTACTCGATCGCCAGGAGCGCCGATGTGACCGTCGCTGTTTACAATGTCCTGGGACAGAAGGTGGCGAAGTTGGTTGACGAAAGAAAAAGCGCGGGTGAATACAGTGTCACCTTTGACGGAAGCAGCTTTGCCAGTGGCGTGTATTTCTACTCGATAAGAGCAAGGGCATCGGACGGCGAATTGTTCCAGTCGGTGAAAAAGATGTTGATGATCAAGTGATGAAATCACTTGATCAGAAATCCGCCACTCTTCCTGGCAGGTTGATGATTGAATAACGACGAGGACGAGTCCCGGGACATGTACCAGGAGAAGGCGGACCAACGGGTCCGCCTTCGAGGTCCTGGGAGCTTCTTACGGGGTAGGTTACATCATCACTCCCATGGGCATCTGGGTTCCAGTGTTTGCAATTTGGGATGTCCCATCCTCACCTCATTAGAGAAATTCTTTTTACTTTCAGCCGCTCGCACCATATTATTATGCCTTTGGCGCCGCGCTGATCGCAACGCTGAGTCTTGGCGTCGCAGACCTCAGACACGGTGGCAGGACTACTGGCGCGTAACTGAACCCGAAAAGTCAGGTCACGATATGAAAGTCTTTGACAGCGGAATGCCCGATGAGGCATACTGGAACAGCCTGCTCGATATTCCTCTCATTGTCGATTGGCTAAATATAAAGGACGTTGTCGGTCCAATTGTCGAAATCGGCTGCGGCTATGGCACATTCACCGTGCCTGTCGCAAAGCGAACACAATCTCAAGTCTATGCGTTCGATATAGAACCAGCCATGATTGAAGCTGCAAAGAGAAACGTGCAAGTACACGCCATCAATAACGTGAACTTCTACCTCCGCGATGTTCTTGAGAAGGGATCGGGACTCGGTTCGGACAGCGTCGGCATGGTCTTACTCTTCAACATCCTGCATTTTGATGAGAGAAGGGTTTTGCTCGAAGAGGCCGGCCGGATATTGAAACCTGGCGGCGTCGTCGCGATAATACACTGGAGGAAGGATATCCAGACACCCCGTGGACCGAATCTTGAGTCGCGTCCCGATCAACAGATAATACTCGATTCGATAAACGGCCTCGATTTGCGCTTCGATGGTAACAGCAGGATTCTCGAACCTTATCATTGGGGAATGCAGCTTGTCAAATCATCTTCGTACCCAGTAAACGTGACACGTTAGAAACGCTGAGATACATGCAAGCTAAGGGAACATCAATCGTCTATGTCCTGACTTCTGCGGTCTTATCTTACGGACTCAGCATCGCATTCTTCATACGCGCAATGCGCGATCTGGGTTCTGCCCGCACGAGCGCTTATTTCGCGGCGGCGCCTTTCATCGGTGCGGCAATTTCTTTAGCCCTCTTTCATGAATCGCCAGACATCAATTTCATTATCTCGTTACCGCTCCTCGTCGCAGGTGTCGCCCTTCTGTCAGGCGAGAGACATTCGCATGTACATACACACAATCACGAAAAATAGAACAAAACCAGGAAGATCAAATGAACATTCTTATTCTGATTAACGACGCCCCATATGGAACAGAGAAAGCTTACAACGCATTCCGACTCGCAATGGCAGTTCAGAAGGACCACACAGAAGTCCAGGTAAATGTTTTCCTGATGGCTGATGCCGTCGGCTGCGGGATACCGAACCAGAGCACGGCGCAGGGTTATTATAACATCGAGAGAATGATAAAGTCAGTTGTTAACAAAGGTGGGAAGATCAAGGCTTGCGGGACGTGTCTGGATGCGAGAGGGCTGAAAAACCTGCAGCTCATCGACGGAGTTGAAGTCAGCAACATGGCTGAACTTGCGAAGTGGACGGTTGAAGCGGACAAGGTGTTCACATTTTGACAATTGAATGTCCATGAGGGATCAAATGCCGCACAGAAGGAAATATGGTGGTTGAGGTTGACCTTACCATGAATCCGCTATGTTCCGGCAGAATGGTTCCTTATCCTTATAATGTATATTATAGGAAACAAAGGAGAACAGATGAAGACAATCGCATCTTTGATGATCATGATGACGTTCGTCTTGTCGGCAAATGCGCAATCTCTTCAAGATTCGGTTAACGCACTCGTAGCGAAATATAAAGGCGAAGTCGGGATATACGCCGTCGATCTCGCAAACGGCGACACGGTCACCTGCAACCCGGACAAGCGTTTCGAGACAGCCAGCGTGATCAAGATTTGGATACTCGGCAAACTTTACCAGGAAGCCCAAAATGGTAAACTGTCGCTGAACGACAGAGTCGTGCTTACAGATTCCAACAAAGTACCCGGAAGCGGCATTCTTCAGTTCATGAATGCCGGCCTAAACCCGACACTGCATGACCTTGCATGGCTTATGATCGACCTCAGCGACAATAGCGCCGCCAATATGCTCGTCGATCAGGTGGGCGGGCTTAAGAAAGTGGACGACTTCATCCAATCCGTTGGACTAAAGAAAACGAAGATGATCTCAAAAATTTTTGTACCGCACACATCGATCGATACCGTGCTTGGAAAGAAATTCGGAATCGGAGTAACTACTCCTCGCGAGACAGCGATCTATCTCACGAAACTCTACAACGGTGAGATAGTCGATTCTGCCAGCTCCATGGCGATGATTAAACTGATGGAAGATCAAACTTACAATATCGACATTCCGCGGTTCCTTCCGACCTACAAAGATACTATAACGATCGCACACAAGGCCGGCGAATTGAACGCGACGAGAAATGACTGCGGAATTGTTTACACACCCAGGGTTAATTACGTCATCGCTGTCTTCACAAATAAGAACGCCGATCAGCGCTGGATAACAGACAACTCTGCAGATGTCCTCATTGCAAAAATCTCGCGTCTCATATATGATAGCTTTGTCAAATGAACGCGCCTCTGGTTGCTGCGCTTGCTCTGATCTTTATCCTGCTGGCTTCCATCCTATATACCGGACCCAGAATTTTATTCATACATATTGCTTTTCTGCGGGGTCCCAATCTTCAAGATCAATCGATCTTGTGTCAAAATGCCGCTGAATGATGGAACAATGTGACCGTCTCCGTCAAGAAACACCCTTAACTTGATCACAGTCACATCGGCGGGAATCCTTGCAACCAATGTAATCTCAAGTAGGTACGAGGCTCGTGACTTGTTTCGTGGCATCGGGAGATCGCCCGTCAGGCTGCCCGTTTGCACGGCACGGTTTGTGTAACTTCTACATTGGCCAATGTAGAATAACTCTATCGGCTCCTGTAGATAGGTAAGGCCGTGCAGGACTTTCCCGAAAGGATGCCTGTGGCAGAACTCCTGCACAACAGTCGCGAAAGTAATAGGACATGAAGAAGAGAGTTATGCATTACGAACCACTCCTGACAATTGGCACCGTCTCAGGCGCACTTGGCGTCGCAGTCCAGACGATTCGCCTCTACGAGCGTGAAGGGCTTGTCATTCCGCATAAGACAAAGACCGGCCGCCGCATGTATTCTACCAGCGACCTTGAAAGGTTGAGATGCATCCGGAGGATGATCGTGGATCACGGTCTAAACATCAGCGGAATAAGGCGACTCATGTCGATGATCCCGTGCTGGGAATTCAAGGGAGGACTCGACTCTGAATGCAAAAAGTGCCCTGCTTACTATGACGCTGAGGGACCCTGCTGGACACTCGAGAAAGTCGGATCAAAGTGCCAACTGGAAGACTGTCGATCCTGCCCGGTCTACAGGGTTGAACTCAGTTGCAACAAACTAAAGGAAGTGGTTTTTGGACATCGTCGCGACGAAAAAGAAGCCGATGACA
>JAKAGT010000086.1 GCA_021825585.1 Bacteroidota bacterium
CTCATCGGCGCTGATCTCCTTGTAGCCGCAGAGTGCTGTGAAATAGACATATGAAACCTTGTCCTCAACCATGAGGTCTTCAAGCTCGGCCGGCATCGGTTGTCCTTTGGTGACAAGCTGGTCGATCAGCAGCTTAATTTCCTCCAGTGCTCTCTTTATCGGGACCGGTTTGTCTTCATGGTCGACAATCGTCCCATAATGTTTGCTGTAAACCTCGAGGCATTTGCCGATTAGGAGCAGCCCGACGTCCATCGAGGACAACGGCTCGTTCCCGTAACGACCGGACTCGATAAGCTTCGTCTCCTCTCGAGCCCTTCGTCTTATGTCCTGCCTGACCGTCGCCCAAGATTTGCGGGATGACTCGGCGCCGCTTTCCCTCTTTCTGCAAACGTGAATAAGGTCATAGGAAATACTCTCGTTACCCATAAGATGCAATGAGTTTTCTGCCTCGCCGTGAATCGGAATAACGGCTTCGACGTAAAACCCCGCATCGACAAGAGCTTGAAGCAATGCAATCCAGGCATCTCCCTCAGAATGGTGAAAAGTGAATGCGAGGATTCCATCTTTCTTTAGAATTGATTTCGCACGCGCGAATACTTGTGTCAGCCCTTCCTGAAAGTCTTGGCTTGTTTTACCGCGACTGCGGTTCTCGACTATTTCTTCCGCTTTCGGGCAATATTCAGGTTTGAACTGAGAATAGGTCTTGGCAAGTGAGAGGCGCAGCCAAACATAGAAGAAATCGGACAGCTCAGAATAGTTAACATTGTCGGCGTAAGGTGGGTCAGTGATGATAGCATCAACGGGATTATCTGGGAAAGACACATTAACTGAAGAGCCTGCGACAAGGACGGGCTTGATGCCCGCTAGACTCACAGAGTCCCCAGGGGTCACTCGGCTTACCACTTCGCCTTTGGCGTTCACAACGTTGTCAAAAGGTTTTTGAGAATATGAAAGTGCTTCGTAGAGCATCTTCTCGCGGTTACGAAATGTGTTCGCTCCCGAGACTGTTCCCCATACGTTTTGCTCGCAAGTCCGAAGTTTGGGATGATACTCGTGACGTCGAAAAATACCAGCGGGGGCGGTCCCTCCGGGTGTATTACGCTTAGCTCTGTTCCATGTAAATGAATTGTTTGCTTCAAGCGTCATTTCGTACACACTAAGTATCATTTCCTTAATCAATTGATTCGGCTCTTCATCGATTTTGCTTAGCAACGTACTGAGGGCCAACAATTGCCTCGAATTGAACATCTGATGCCAGTAACGATAATTGTGTTTCAATATCTGGTTCGTATTGTAACCAGCGGGAATCTCGTACTTCGGATAGGGAACATATGCCTTGTTCTGTTCCCACAGTTCTTCTGCTTTCTTGTAGAGAGCTGCGTCGGTAGCCGATACTCTCTTAAAAAACTTGCCATTGTTTTTCCTCAACAACGAGTTTGAATCGGTGTCAACTTCTATCTCCTGATTTTCGTCTGGCGCTTCATCAAAAAGATCTTTTGGCTGCCCGCTCTTCCTTTCCCCTGCGCACTTTGAGCAATATCCTTCTATTCCGTAGGGCTGAGCAGGAAGGAGTTTGTCCTCAGGTAAAGTCCGGATGGCGGTTATTATCGCGTCCACGTTACCGTTGCACGTTCCACGGCAAATGAATTTCCCTTTCTCTGGAATATTGCCCTCGTTCGGGTTATAAGTATGATGACAGGACGGGCATTCCACTTTGTCCTGTCCGAAGGATCCTGCGGAAAGCTCGCCGCGGTATTGCCAGACTTCTTCGCAGTGCGGACAGTAGAGAACCGACAGGTCAACCTTTTTCCGTCTCGGTTTGCTTGACGGCGGTGTGGGCTTGACTGACTCTTCGCACCACGGGCAGACGACACTATCGCCGGAAGAGTAAGCCCAGCGAGCGCTCGTGCGTCCTTCACCGGCAGAGAATTTCGGGGAGTTTACCATCAGCTTCAGATTTCCAACGAGAGATGCGGGCTCGCGCTCCCAGTCGAATGTCTTCCTGCACTTCGGGCATTCGCAGTCAGGAAAATAGCGGATGGACGGCTTCTTCTGAGCGATTATGTAATCTGCGAAGAGAGGTGTGTAGTGGTTGCATGTGCCGGTTGTGCAAGGCGCAGATTTCACCCAGAAAGTATAGATAATATCAGCGTCCGTGTTGCCGCAGGCGGGGCATTCAGTCTTGTAGAGGCTGAGAAGAGTTTCCTTGAGCGGTTTGCCAGACCAATCGACAGTCCGGTTCGCGAGCCGGTCAAAGGCGGCCTTAAGCTCATCAAGGTCAACCGGCTCAACTTCTGTTTTGACTATGAACCAGGCGACCGGGTTGAGGTCAACGCCAATGACTTTGCAGCCAAGACGCAGTGCTTCGACGACGGTCGTTCCACCTCCCATAAATGGGTCGAGGACCACCTTCCCTTTGGTGTCGGGGTCGTTAGTATGGTCCTTGTAGAACTCTTTCATTATGTCTGTGCCGGCCGGTTTCAAAGCGCCGAGCAGGATGGCACGGAAGACCGAGGACGAACGGCGCGCGAACCACTTGTGCATGGTGTAGATCGGCTTGAACGCGTTCCTCTCCGGAACGGCGAGCCGGTTTATTTCGACAATGGGGAAGGATTCTTCGATAGCGAGTTTCATCGGATTATTTGCTTCAAATCTTTCTCGATTTCATTTTTTATTTCTTGCCAGGACACTTTCCATATCATCTCAGGCATCGGTTCTTTATCAGCATCGTCGAAGTAGCCAAGTCCTCGAAATACCGGGAATAGATCGACATCCGGATATTTCTTCTGATAAAGCTTAATGAGTGCATTCAATGTTTTATGTTTCATTTTCAATGCATAAACATCGACAAAATCTTTCTTTGAGCCCCTTGAAGTGATGGCTGATAGTTTCATGCATGAAAGATCGTCGAGCGAACATAAAGAACAATTCATAGCTTCCCATTTCACAAGCGGCTTTAGCATCGGATATTCGTAATCAATAATAGAAGTACGAACTCCGTTTATTGTTGCGTAGAATGTTCCCTCATCGACATCAATGTTCTTCGGAGTGAGAGATACGCTCTTGATCTTCTTAACCCACAAGCGTGGGTTTGAGGTATTTGTCGGAGAAAACCAATCAAGATCAATTGATCTTCTATGTCCGAGCATAAGTGCAATGGCTGTTCCTCCGGCAAGATAAAGACCTTGCTCCGAGAGAAATGGTCCAAGCAATTTTAGAAGATCGAGTTGGCTAGATGAAAGTACACTGTGGTAGTATCTCATCTTTGCCCTCTTGCGTGCCATGGATTTGATCGAGTTTCCAGAATCCATTTATCGACTGTATCTTTGGACAAATTCAGCGCAAGTTGCCAGAAGCGCAATCTTTTGGGCTCCAACCCTGCGCCTTGCCGTTGGATTAACCAGCTTTTCAACCAGGCGAATCCAGTTGTCGCGAGGAGCCATTTGATGCTGACCCATCCTCCACTTTCGAGAACCTTACGGATTATAAGGTCAGAGTCTTTCTGCCAGGAAACCGAATCCTTCGGATATTCCCAAAGAAGATCGAGGACATGCTTGGGCAACGGAGCTGTTTTGCGAACTGTGGTGCTCTTCATCATCTCACCTTTCGCTTCATATCAGGACATCACTTG
>JAKAGT010000049.1 GCA_021825585.1 Bacteroidota bacterium
TTTATTGCACAAAAGATGAGAGCGAACAATTCGCCGCCCCGACAGTCGATAAGCTGACCGAGCTACGTGCCGGAGCTTTCCGAAAGGCTCAATCAGAACGCGCATGACCAAACCCGATAAGCATGTTCATGAATATCTCCTCGCGCTAGTCGGAAGTGAAAGCCTTAGGGGAATGAACCACCTCGCTGCAAGCGGTGAGGTATCGTGTCATCCCCGAGTGCTTATGTCGGGCATCCATAAAATGACGACGTCGCGAGCGGCGGGGAATGTACCCCTCAGCGATTCAACAAGGCCGCCGCTGGACAAGTTGCACCGTGTTTCTGAACGCCACGGAAGGACGGAATTGAGATAACATTCAGGAGGCGAAATGGCCCCCTGCACAAAAGACTAGGCGGAACTACGCTGCCTGGTTCGGAATTACGCCCGTCTTATTGACCAACTTCGTCAGCTTTGATTTCTGATTTGCCGCCTTGTTCCTGTGAATAATTCCCTTGGCCGCGAGCTTGTCAAGAGCGGAAACAGCCTCTTTCAAAGCGGCAGACGCCTTTTCTTTATCTTTCTCGGTACGAACCTTCTTCACCAGGGTTCTCATTTCGGATCGGGTAGTCTTGTTGGCAGTATGGCGCTTGACGCTCTGGCGGGATCTCTTTTCCGCCGACTTATGCTGTGCCATTAATCTTCCTTTCTATCATTTTAAGTAATATTTCAGTGGATTTGGTTGGAGTTTGCATTCCTCGGCAATCCTGGCAAACTCAATTTTCTTGTCGTCTCTCAACTTGTAGAGGATCGGAACAACCCTGTCGCGGAGCTCTACCGGTGTCATGGGGTTGATGTAGATGCTCGTTCCGCCTTCGAAACCGGCAGGGACGTTTACCCGCCATTTCACAAGGACTCTCCACGGCATCTTGTAGACCGAATCGATCGGCGTGTAGTACCATTCCTCATTGCAGGAAATCTGGGAGCCGGTTGCAGCATGCACTGCGTGCACAAGATTGCTCATGCCGCGGATCTCATCGTCACTGTGCTCCTGAGGACGCGAAGCATGAGATTTCGAGTAGATCTCAATCGTCGGAAACCGGTGCCCGATGCCGACAAATGCTATCGCCTGCTCGTTTTCAGCAAACACGAGGTTCCTGTGTCCCGCGAAATTCGGACCGTATTCATTGAAGATGTTCGGGTCCTGTCTAACCATCTTCGTTTGCGCATCGATAGATTCGCCCCATTCGTCGAGCGCGACAAGCTGCTTGTGAAGGTGATCGACGGATGCTCCTGCCGGACCCAGCCAGTTCTGGAAGACACTTATGTATCTCGCATATCTGTTGGATCTGAAAATGTCAATCATCGAGTCTATCGCAAAACGCACGTACTGATAATGCTGCTCAGGGGTCAGATCCCCCGAAGAAAAAACCTGAGTGTCATATTTCGCGTCCGCCGCATAGTGTCTGTGGGCGATTATTATCTCATGGCTTCCGCCAAAAAATGAATCGGCGAGATGGAGTTTCTCCTCCAGCGGAGCCTTCTCTATCTCATCGAACGACATCCCCATCCGATTCATCTTAAAATTGATAATATCGATGATGTGTCTCAGTCCAACCGGGCTGCCGAGATAACTCTCACGCCACTCCAGCTGCCGCTGCGTCATCTTGTAGCCGTAGTTCTTCCGCCAGTAATCCAATGTGACAATCTCGAAGAGATTTGGAATGCGCCTGAATTCTGCAACGGTTTCGGTGTACTTGTCGGGGGACAGGAATTCAACTTTGTTGTAGTTACTCCCCTGTTTCACGAGCCGCGCCTTTTCAGGCGGAGTCTCGAAGAATCTGGTTTCACAGAAGCTGCAGTAGTCTTCCTTCTCCTTCAACATGACCTTCTGTGGGATAACCTGATGGGTCGTGGAGACAGGCTTACTGCTTCTCCCGGGGACAGCCCACACCTCCGTCCCGGTGAAGGGATTCAACTGCTTTGTCGTGCCGTCAGGCATTATGTGATAGTAGGTCTCGTAATCCAATTGGGAGATTTCCTCGAAAAAATACTGCAAAATTTAACCATTGCGGGGAGCAATTGCAAAGGATGGAGGGCCGCCGTGGTAATCGCTCACTCAAAGGGTTGGCTCTCGACCCTCTGCTTCTTCTGCGCTCAGATGAATTGCTCGCAAAAATACCTTTCATTCATCTTTCAGCCCGGCTGTTCTCACAAAGGAACTCACTGGTTTTCAGGTCCTTTGAAAGCTTGAAAATCCCCCTCTTTCCCCATTTTGCAAAGGGGGAGGGTTCAGGCTTCGCTTTTGCCAACACCCCCTCTTTGAAAAAGAGGAGAATGGGGATATTTATTGTGCTTAACTGTACCACTATATTTAGAAACCCCCTCTTCACCCTCCCATAACTGAGGCATTGCCCGCCGTGCCGGAGAATCCTCTGGCGCAGGGACCGAATTCATGTGTCTTGTTGCACACCCTGACCGATCTAACGGTTTGATTTTCAGGCATAGCGGTCTTAATTTTTTCGACCAACTTTACTGAGTGACCTATGCCCTATACCGTTACACTAATTCCCGGAGATGGAATCGGACCCGAAATAACCGGGGCCGCGACTCGCGTCATTGAAGCAACTGGCGTTAAGATCGACTGGGATACCCAAATTGCCGGTGTTTCGGCGATCGAGAAGTATAAAGATCCGCTGCCTCAAGGCGTAATCGAATCGATAGCGAGAAACAAAGTCGCGCTGAAGGGCCCTTTGACAACTCCCATAGGCACCGGTTTCCGGAGCGTCAACGTCGCGCTGAGAAAGGAATTTGAGCTTTACTCGAACCTCCGGCCGGCGAAATCCTTCGAGGGAATAAAATCGCGGTATGAGAATGTAGATCTCGTAATTGTCCGCGAAAACACAGAGGAATTTTACAGCGGTATAGAACATTACGTCGACGCGAAAAAAAGTGCTGCCGAGACGATTGGAATAGTAACGCGCACCGGTTCGGAGAGAATACTCAGATTTGCGTTCGAATATGCCCTCACGCATGGCAGGAAGAAGGTAACGATAGTACATAAGGCAAACATTCTGAAGTACACGAGCGGTCTCTTCCTGGAAATCGGGAGGAACCTGTCGAAGGAATATCCTCAAATCGAGACCAACGACAGGATAATCGACAATATGGCCATGCAGCTAGTGATGAACCCGTTCCAGTTCGACGTCATAGTCACCACTAATCTTTTTGGCGACATCCTGTCCGACCTGGCATCCGGACTGGTAGGCGGGCTTGGCATGGCACCTGGGGCGAACATCGGCTACAATAATTCGGTTTTTGAGGCGGTACACGGGAGTGCGCCCGACATCGCGGGAAAGGGGATCGCCAATCCGTGCGCGGTCATCCTCGCCTCTGTGATGATGCTTGAACACCTGGGGGAAAGCGATGCTGCCGGCAGGATCGAAGGGGCCGTGGCGGGAGTGATTAAAGAGGGCAAGAAAGTCACTAGAGATCTTAACCCGGCCAGTACGGTGACCACGGACGAAATGGCCGACGCCATAATCGAGAAACTGTAAGCGCGAAAGGAGTCAATCATGGAAGCGAAGACTGTTGCGAAAGGCACGGCTATGTTCAAGAACGGACTTAAACTGCAGTGGCTGGGCCACGCCGCGTTCAAAATCACAACTCCCGGCGGGAAGGTGATCTACATCGATCCATGGCTCGACAATCCGAGCGCCCCACAGGACGCGAAGCAAGTGGATAGAGCAGACATCATCATCGTAACACACGGACATTTCGATCACATCGGGAACACGGTCGACATAGCAAAAAGCACAAACGCCAAAGTCATATCGAACTTCGAGGTTTCCCTTTTCCTGAAGAGCAAGGGAGTCCCGGAGAACAACCTGATCGGCATAAACACATCCGGGTCGGTGGAAGTTGAAGGGATTAAGATGACGATGGTCTATGCCGACCACAGCAGCGGTATCACGGACGGCGACCTTGTCATTAACGGAGGCACTGCCGCGGGTTTCGTGATCAGGCTCGAAAACGGCTACACCCTTTATGACACGGGCGACACGGGCATTTTCTCCGACATGAGACTGATCGCAAAACTCTACAAGCCCAGGACGGTCATGTTGTGCATCGGCGGATTCTACACGATGGGTCCCTTCGAGGCGGCCGAAGCTGTGAAGATGCTCAAGCCAAATGTTGTCGTCCCGATGCACTACGGCACATTCCCTATTCTGAGCGGAACCCCGGAAGCATTGAGAAAACTGATCCCCCGCTCTGTGAAAACAAAAGTAGCAGCACCGAAGCCGGGAGAAATACTGGAATAAGTTCTAATGAAGCGCAAACCCATTTTTGTCGTCCTGCTGACGGTATTCGTAGACCTGCTCGGTTTCGGAATAGTCATACCTTTGCTGCCGTTTTACGCAGAGCATTTCGGCGCGACGCCGACGGTCATCGGTCTCCTCAGCTCCTCGTACTCTCTGATGCAGTTCCTTTTCATACCGTTCTGGGGACGGCTTTCGGATAGGCTGGGGCGCAGGCCCATCATCCTCATAAGCGTATTCGGATCGTTTGTCTCTTACGTGGTCTTCGGATTCGCCAACTCGCTCTTTCTCCTCTTCCTGTCGCGCATCCTCGGCGGATTCATGGGAGCAAATATTTCGACCGCATATGCGTACATCGCGGACTCGACAAACGCTGAGGACCGGGCGAAGTACATGGGACTCATCGGGGCGGCGTTCGGGGTCGGATTCATGTTCGGTCCGTTCATCGGTGGAATTACGAGCAGGATCAGTTACGGCACGCCCGGTTTTGTTGCTGCCGGCCTTTCTTTGATTAACGCAGTACTCGCCTATTTCATCCTTCCCGAATCGATCAAAGAGAAGGTCAAACACGCCGGGAAGGTCAGCCTGTTGAACTTGCCTGCGATAAGGGACGCATTCCGCAAACCGGTGGTCGGCACCCTTGTCATGGCATCATTCTTCTACACGGTTGCATTTTCGAATCTGTACGTAGCCTTCCCTCTGTTCACGGGAGAGGTTTTCAACTATGGCGCGGCAGCCAATGGTTATTTGTTCGCGTACATCGGTCTCATCGGCGTTTTCATCCAGGGAGGTGCGATCGGACGGCTGGTCAAGAAATTCGGCGAGCGTGGATTGATTGTCGGCGGCATCGCACTTCTTCTCGGAGGACTGACTTTCCTTCCGTCGACGCATTCCCTGTTTGTCCTTATCATACTGGTAACGATGCTGGCCGTCGGAAGCGCACTCGTCACACCTCCTCTGACCAGCCTGATTTCAAAACATGCCGGCACGGCCGAATATGGGAGCGTGCTCGGCGTCTCGAGGTCTTTCTCGAGCCTGGCCAGGGTAGTTGGCCCCTTCTGGGGCGGATTCATACTCGGCACGGCGGGACTCTCATGGCCGTTCTACACAGGCGCAATCATGCTTCTCTTTTCCCTGACGCTGGCATGGCGGGTGCCGAAACTCAACACGGAGGTGACAGGCGATCCCGCGACTTCTAAGTAGATTGCTTTTTGTTTTATCTTTTTGAATTTTATTACGTATGAAGCAAAACAAGAAACGTTCGCAAAAACCGTCCAGCACCAGGCAGTCCCCCCGCGGGCCGCAGAAACACCCCTCGCAGAAGAAGAATCAAAAAGGCGCCGACACCCAGCTCATCATTTCGGAAATCGAAGTCGGGATCTACGAGGTCGACAAGATCTTCGAAGGACAGGGTGATAAGTTGAGTGATCAATACGTGATGGACTCGCTCAACAGTTTTCTGAAACTGATCAAAGAAATGACGTACGAGTCCTACGCGGAAAGGTTGAGAGACGGATCCGACGATGAATCGGACATGATGCATATCAATGTGGTCAATCGTCTGAGTTCGACAATGGAGGAGCTCGACCTCCATGTGACGGACGCCGAGTTGAGCGAGGCTGTCAAAGTCGTGCTTGTGCAGGTCAAGAAGGCGAAGTCTCCGAGGAGCTCACGGGCATACCTGGATCCTCTTGCGAAGCGGCTGAAGGAGATGGGCTTCAAATCCGATTTTCTTACGGAATCCGATGTGGACGGAGAGACCATCCGTCTCGAGGACATCGAGAACCTTGAGGACCTCAGCCTGGACGAGGACGACCTGGACCTTGACGATTTTCGTCCCTAGCGCCGATACCTGCCAATAACAACGGCCCTCTTCACTTCAACTTCCTTTTTGTGATTGTGGCACAAAAGAATCAAATTAATTATCAAACTAATCTATACGGTGGCATAGAGAATGGGCTTTAATTGTGGAATCATCGGCTTACCGAACGTCGGGAAGTCGACAATATTTAACGCGCTGACCGCAGCGGGAATTGCAGCTGAGAACTACCCCTTTTGCACAATTGAGCCGAACGTCGGCATCGTGCCTGTGCCCGACGGACGTCTGAACAAACTGGCCGCCCTCTACAACACCCAGAAGATCATCCCGACAACGATCGAATTTGTGGACATCGCCGGACTCGTCCGCGGTGCCAGCAAAGGCGAAGGTCTCGGAAATCAGTTCCTCGGCCATATAAGAGAGGTCGACGCCGTAGCCCATGTGGTAAGATGCTTCGAAGATTCGAATGTCGTCCATGTCGACGGCTCGGTAGACCCGAAGAGGGACATCGAGGTTGTCGAGACCGAGCTTATCATAAAAGACCTGGACACGCTGGAGCGGAAGATAAAGGAAACGGAGGGGCGTGCGCGTTCGGGTGACAAGAAAATCAAGGAAGAATACGACGTGTACTTGCGGCTTTCCGCACACATGAATTCCGGAAGACTCGCGAGATATATGAGTTTTGAGGATGAACTTCACCGCGAGTATGTCCGCATGCTCCATCTCCTTACTGACAAGCCGGTTATGTACATTGCTAACGTGGATGAGGGAAGCGTGAGGACAGGCAACAAATACGTGGAAATCGTGAAGGAGATTGCCGCCCGCGAGGGTGCGAGGGTCGTCATGGTATCCGGCAAGATAGAGGCTGAGCTGTCCCAGCTGGCAGACGAGGAACGCGCGGCGTTCCTTGCGGACCTCGGATTGAGCGAGTCCGGCCTTCAAAGGGTCATCGGAGAAGGATATTCGCTTCTCAATCTCGTTACGTTCTTCACTGCCGGGCCTAAGGAAGTGCATGCCTGGACGGTGGAATCCAACACGCCTGCTCCGAGGGCATCTGCACGGATCCACTCGGATTTCGAAAAAGGTTTTATCCGGATGGAGGTCATAAAATACGAAGACCTCATGAGGCTTGGCTCCGAACAGGGCGTGAAAGAGGCGGGGCTACTCCACGTTGAAGGAAAAGACTACACCGTCCAGGATGGTGACATAGTAGTCGTCAGATTCAGCGCCTGAAGCGGCCGGACAACATTGTAATCTGCAGACTTAGACCATCGTTCCAATAATTCACAGAGACAATTGGGGAGACAAAAATGAAAAGATTCTTCAGGCTCGGGGCGTTTCTGATCCTAATCCTGCCCGCTGCGCTCATCGGTCAAACCAGGATTCATGCCGCCAGCTTCTATTCCGAGAGCGTCCACGATACAATGCACGTCGTAATATTGCTGCCAACCCACTATAACCATTCACATTTGTATCCCGTGCTGTTTCTTCTCCACGGCTACGGCGGAAGCCAGGTCGACTGGACGGCGCGGACCGGACTTGCGAAGTACACCCGGCATATCCCGGTCATTATAGTGATGCCGGAAGCGAAGAACTCGTGGTATGTGAATTCACAAACGGACAGCAGTGCCCGCTACGAAGATTACATTATGCGCGACCTGCCTGAATTTGTAAGTTCAAAATACCCCATCGATACAACTCGCGAGGCCGTTGCAGGCTTGTCGATGGGAGGTTACGGCGCCCTGGTGCTTGCGCTGAGACATCCGAAGAGGTTCCTCTTTGCCGGAGACCTGAGCGGCGCAATCACGATTCCCGGCGTAATCGATTCCGTCCTTGCACATCCGAAAGCTCCGATCCCGGGCGGGCAGGGACCGATCTACCCGAGCATAGTGAAGGCGTTCGGAGACTCGAACAAGGTGTTCAGGGATGATCACAACATCTTCGTGCTTCTGAAGAGAGAACACAGCGAGAAACTCCCCTATATTTTTTGTGCCGTCGGGATCCAGGACGGATTCACCGGTTTCCTACCCGCGCATCGGCTCTTTACAGACATGCTCCGCAAATACGGAAAATTATACGAATACCACGAAATGCCGGGTGTGCATAACTGGCAATTCTGGGACATGGAGATACAACCGCTGCTCGAAAGGATGGCGGTCATAATGAAACTCAAGTGAGACCTGAAAATCCGACTCTCGGACAGCTGAACTCTGAAATCATTTCCTGCCGCAGATGTCCCCGGCTCGTAGAGTGGAGGGAGAAAGTGGCGCGGGAGAAGGTTGCAAGGTTTTCGAGCCGGGATTACTGGGGGAAACCGGTCCCTGGTTTCGGAGACCCTGACGCCCGGGTGCTGATAGTCGGACTCGCCCCCGCCGCACACGGCGCGAACAGGACGGGCCGGATGTTCACCGGCGACAGGAGCGGAGAATGGCTGTACAGGTCTCTCTACAAATTCGGCTTCTCAAACCAGGAAAGCTCCGATTCCACCGACGACGGCTTGAAGCTGACCGATTGCTACATCACCGCCGTCATAAGGTGTGCCCCGCCGGCAAACAAACCCTTGCCCGGAGAAATCGAAAACTGCAAACCGTACCTGCTGGACGAAATTACTCTTCTTAGGAACGTAAGAGTGATCATATCGCTCGGAAAGATACCGTTCGATAATACTCTCGCGTCGCTAACCGGGCTCGGTATAGCAAATTTCGACAGGAGACCGAAATTCGGGCACGGAGCGAAGGTCCGCGTGAACGAAGGACTGACGGTTATCGCCTCTTATCATCCCAGCCAGCAAAACACGTTTACGGGAAAACTCACCCGGCCGATGTTCGAGTCGGTATTCAGAAATGCCAGAAGACTTTTAGGGTAAGTCAAAATTCAAATAAGGAGACAATCCTGACACGCGATGCCTTCGGAAGCTCAAAAGCGATCTTCGTTGACGGATTGAAAGGGTTCGGAAAGTTATCATAGAGTTTATAGTCCTTCGGTGCGGCAACCGATACCGTCATTTCTTTTGTCCACTTCTGACCATCGGAGGTGCTTATCACCGCCGTCAACGTTGTGTCTTTCCCAATGGGAGCTTCCTTATCGACGGAGAACACGAACTCGGCATCTCCTGAGCTCTCTGGGGGGATATTTTTCAATAGCACCGTGCTTGATTTGAATTCGAGCCATGACGGGACATTGGTGAAAGCCACAGAAACCATCTTTGCTCCAACGCTCGAACTGTTTTGAATGACAAGCGAGATCGTGTTTCCTGTCGATGCAAACGGGATTTGCCAGATGAGCGCCTTTGACGCCATTACGCTTTGCATCATTTGACCGCTTGCATTGTTCGAGGCATGACTTGGAGTCTGAGCAATCGCACTCCCGCAGAGGATCACGAACAGAATTCCAATCTTTTTCATCTGAGTATTCTCCTTCCACCCACCTTAACTTCTGAACTTCTTAAGTTCTCACTAGTGACCTCAGACTTCCGGCCACTCGCTCACTCATCCTGCATCCTTTCTCCTGTTTACTACGGTAGTTTCCTGATCAGATACTCCGCGTTATACTTCAGCAGCGCATACGCCTCACTCGTTAAGTGTTTCCCGTTCTGCGCCTCCACTTCATTGACAAAAGCATTAAGAATATTTCTTGCTGCCGCGGTGTCACCGGCGACAAGCCTGTTCCTTGCATTGTCAAGCTTCGAGTCGAGGCTGCTGGCAATACCCTGATTGTCTATCCAGCCGAGAGAAAGAGCCTGGTGCTTGTACGAAATAAGTGTGTCTATCCATGACGACGCGGAGGAATCCAAAGGAGGTGCAGTTGGTCCGATTGTCCAGCCGTGATAGTTGACCGCATTTTGCATCGAGTCAACATAGCTGGTTATCACGTTGTAAATCGAATCTTGTGTGGCGGTTGTATCTTGGTCAATGTCAGGGTAGAATTCATAAACGTTGAAATCGGGATAGGCTGTAAATGCTCTAATTCCCGGAAGAGCTTTGCTCATCATAGTAAAACCGTTCACACTCGAGCCTGGTCCTGGTAAGAGCGTATCCACGCCAAAGCTTGCAACCGAATTGTGTGCTATCGCGACATCCCAGTTTAAGCTTGGCAACTGAGGGAAACCTACGGACTCCACGGCATTGATCGCCGGTGGGTAGTAACGCTTAAATTCACCGTATCCTTCACGGAAGGATCGGATACCAAATAGGCAGTTATGAGGTATGTTCCGGAGATTTGCGATGCTACATATTTGTCCACAACAGCCATCCCGTCCTGGTCCGTTGTCAGTCGAATAGATGGAATCTGGATGGTTGTCAAAATTATACCACCAGTATACATATCCAGACCAGATGAAGGTAGCATATTGATCGGTGCATTGGTTATAAAAGGGGACCTGAGAGCTAAATACTTCCGCATTTCCATCAGCCCCAAAGAACGGAATCAGATCAAATCGATATCTCAATGTATCATTTACAGAAATCTTTACGCACGCTGAATCCGGCAATGGGGAATCAGCTATTTCGTCAAGTTCGTACGGACCTATCATTATTACACCGGTTTCCGGAGCCACAAACTCGCCGTCTGTTTCCACACGGGACACATGCCTCGGTGAAATTGACATTGTATCTCTCAAGTGTACCTGTGCCACTACTGGAATGGATAGGACACAAGAGAATACTAATGAAAATACCAGAAATTTCCCCGCCCATATTGACAAGTCGGCCCAAAAACACAAACTGACACGTCGCAAATAATTGAGACTGATCGATCCCGTTTTCATCGCCAGACAACCTCCCGATTTGCCCTTGCACGGCCTCATGAAAACGCCCTGCCGGGTACGTTCTTACGTGCTGCGATTTTATTTTTCGATCCAGAAACCTGGACGAAAAAGGTGAGAATGCCGTACCAAACGGTATACCCTCCCGGAATCAGCGATTTATCGGGAACCCTTTCTTGAGAAGGAAAAAACCACCTCCGCGCCCGTAAATATTTCCTCTATTTGTTGCCCCTCTTCCTGAGATTCGGATGATCCCAATCAAGTTCGATTTCAATATTCCGATAACATCTGGTAGAGCACTTCATCTCACACAATAGCGCAGAATGCGCCTGCTTGAAGTGCAGCTCAGGAAGAGCGATACGACAAACAACCAAGAAGAGAGTTAGTCATGGATGACAAAATTGGGGGTATACCCTCCCGTAGGCTCACGCGTCAGGAGGAAGAGGAGTTATTCTCAGCCATCATCACAGGTTACTTGAAGGACAAGATAGACCTTGAAATTTATCCTAAGGGCATCTCTATCAAGGAGAAGGATAACCCTAGTGCAAGAGAGATATTTTTCCCCTTTGAAGACGAAGACGAGAAGCTGTCGAAATAATTCGAACTGCGTCTACCGTTTGAACGGCTCGGCTCTATCTGTAAAGTCAGGCTTGTAATAATCCTGGCTTTCGAAATTCTGCATCCACCCGTTCTCTAGTTCGAATTTGTCGAGCAGTTCAAGGACCTTGTCGTATTCCGATTCACGAACGTGGCGGCTGAGAAGCGTGATCGAATCAGCCTTATTCGTGGGGTAGTACTGGGACATGATGGAAAGGGCCGTATCCCTCCCGAGCTCTTCCGCTATCCATTTCAGCGTGCTCTCGCTCCCTGCAAGGTCGTTCGGCAAAACAAGATGCCGGATCAGCAAGCCACGCTTCAGAAGCCCGTCGTCGTCAATCAACAATTCGCCGCCGACCTGTCTGTGCATCTCCTTGATTGCGCGCCTGGCAGATTGGGGATACTCTTTGACCTTGGAAAAAGAGTAGCCGTCCATCTCTTCGCTGTACTTCAGGTCGGGAAGATAAATGTCGACGACCCCGTCGAGAAATCTCAGCACGTCGACGGAATCGTATGCATTAGTATTGTATATCAGAGGGAGCCTCAATCCCTTTTCCGCGGCAATGCAGAGCGCCTTCACAATTTGCGGGACGAAATGCGTCGGTGAAACAAGGCCTATATTATGGCAGCCCTTGTCTTGAAGCTCAAGCATTATTTCGGCCAGGCGTTTGAAGGTCACTTCATTTTTCAGCTCCGCCTTGTAATTCTGGCTTATCTGGAAGTTCTGGCAGTAGACGCAGCGCAGATTGCAGTTGCCGAAGAAGATATTTCCCGCACCTTTTGTCCCGATCAACGGCGGCTCTTCGCCGAAATGCGGGCAATAGGAGCTGACTATCGGAAGATAGCGCGAGTAACACCGCGCGATTTCTCCTTCCCTGCGATTCACACGGCAATCGAGCGGACAGATGTCGCACGATGACAGCATCTCATCGAGAATTTCAGCCCTTCTTTTTAATTCCCCGCTCTCGAACAGCTCTATGTAGGATGGTGTGAACACTTCGAACCTCTCATTCCGTCAATCTATCTCAGTCGCTATCTCATCAAATCCGACGTTCTGACGAACGAATATTCCGCTCTTGTATCTTTTTTACGGGTTGGTCGCCCACAGTTCTACTTCCCGCACAAGCGCCCTCGCAGGGAGCTTAATGGCACCGACAACAATGTCGGCGACATCCTCGGCGCGAAGCCTCGCCCCTCTTCCTCCCTTGAGAATCTGGCGCGCTTCCCTGTCGCTCGAATCGACCGAACTGGGCGTGACGACGATTACCCTTATGTTATAATCGCGGACCTCCTGCAGGAGTGCCTCCGAGAATCCTTCTATCCCGAATTTGGAAGACGCATAAGCGGCCGAGTTTGCACGCGCTCTTTTCCCGGAGGTTGAAGAAATCATGACTATCGTTCCGTCCTGCTTTTCCATCATTTCAGGAAGTACCGCCCGTGAAAGGAGGAAAGGACCGGTCAGGTTAGTCCCTATTATGTTGTTCCACTCTTCGACCGACATGTCCGTAACGGCTTTCTCAATGTACTGTCCGGCATTGTTGACGAGTATATCGATAGTCCCGAACTCCGTCAGCGTCTTTGAAAGGAGCCGGTGCACGCTCTTCTCATTGGATACATCCGTCTGGACGAATATTACGCGTCCGCCGCTCGAACTGATCTCATCGGCGGTCATCCGCAAGTCGGACAGTTTTCTCCCTGCTATAACCACGCGGGCTCCCTCGTCGCAAAGCCGCTTGGCAATGTACTTCCCCATTCCGCGGGAACCGCCCGTCACGATTGCGACTTTGCCGGTCAGATCGCCGTCGTCTCTCTTCAATCGCTCCTTCTCTTCTCGCAATACAGCTGATTTGGTCTTAGACATATTACTCAAAATCCCTTTCGAAATAGCGGCTCGCACCGGCGCTCTGTTTCTTCTTTTTTCTTATCGCTTCCTGGATCTTCTGGTTAAACACCTCTGCGGCATCGTAATCGTACGAGAGGAGAAGATGATTCAGCGCAATAACCTCTGCAATTACCGTAATGTTCTTTCCGGGGAGAATCGGAAGCTTAACCAGCGGAATTTCCACGCTGAGTATCGAGATAAATTCGTGGTCCAGACCGGTGCGTGTGTATTCCTGGCTCGAATCCCACTCCTCCAGCTCGACGACGACCTCGATCCTTTTCCGCTTCCTGACGGCCCGGATCCCGAAGATGCTCCTGATATCTATTACACCCAGGCCGCGCACTTCCATGAAGTGCTCTGCAATCCTGGAGCTCCTTCCAATCAGGATATCTTCACCCTGCCGGTAGACGCTCACGGCATCGTCAGCCACGAGCCGGTGTCCTCGCTCGACCAGGTCGAGTGCGATCTCGCTCTTGCCGATGCCGCTTAACCCGACAAACAGGACGCCGATACCGTAAACATCCACAAGTGAACCGTGAATTACCGTGCTCGGAGCGAAGACCTCGTCAAGAAACTCACCGAGGAAGTAGACTAGCCGCGTCGTCTCAAGGGTGCTCCTGAAAACGGAAACCCCATGCGAGGTGATTATGTCGATCAGCTCCTGCTCGATCTCGTTGCTGTTTGCAATTACGACGCACGGGATATCGAATTGAAATATCGTCTGCAGCGCGCGGCGCCGCTCCTCAAGCTTCATTGAACTCAGGTAGCGAACCTCGGTGTTGCCGAAAATCTGGACCCGATTGTAACTGAAAAGCTCGACATATCCCGCAAGTGCGAGACCCGGCCGGTGTACGTTTTTATCGGTTATGAGCTTATTGAAGCCAATATTCCCGTTGATGGGCTCCAATTTGGTCCTTTCATGCATCACCTTGTAAAGTTCGCCTACACTGACGTCCTTACGCCTGATTTCCTTTGTGTCCCAGACTCGTGATGACATAGCTCTGGAAATATATGAACAAAACCCCCAAAATGCACCTGTCGTGAAGCGCGCAAGGTAACCGCTCAGTTACAGGGGTAAAGTAAGGGAAGAGATCGGTACGGGACTGGACTCGTGAAGGGGTAATATTTATATTCTTGGCAGAGACAATGCCACAGACAAAGAGGTTCTTAGAGACAGCG
>JAKAGT010000029.1 GCA_021825585.1 Bacteroidota bacterium
TGGAGGAATCATCTCTTCGGATCTTAGCGAGACAAAAAATGCCCCAACTCTAAACTAACAAAATATCATGATTACGGCTCAACAAACTTTGTACACAAAAATGTTTGTTCCCCGACAGACTCCTAGGGTCCAGACAGTCAAGCTGAAGGACGTCCTGAAGAAGAAGAATCCATATCTCTTCAGAGCTAAAAACGTTCTAACCGCTCAGGACCTAATCGAATCATTGCTTCAAGCTTATCTGTCCTCCTCTGAAGAAACGCTTTTCGGGAAATTCTTGGAGGAGCTCGCCATCTTTATCGCGCACAAAACACTCAACGGTCGCAAGTCGCCGGGCACAGGCATCGATTTGGAGTTCACAAAGAATGAAGTCGTGTATCTGGTTTCTATCAAGTCGGGCGGAAACTGGGGAAACAAGTCGCAAAAGGACGCGTTGAGAGATAGATTCAGGAAAGCTGTTCAAGTTCTGAAACAATCAAGGTCGGTCAAAACAGTCCAACCGATGCTCGCGTTCTGCTACGGCAGAAGTAAGACGAAAGACAATGGCGAGTACCTTCGCATTTGCGGACAAGAATTCTGGTACTTCATCAGCGGCAACACGCACCTTTACACGGACATCATAGAGCCATTGGGCCATCAGGCGAAGCAACACAACCAGCACTACGAGGAAGAACTGGCCGCGGTCATCAATAAGTTCACGGCAAATTTCTCCAAGGAGTTCTGCGAGGACGGGAGAATAGATTGGAATAAGCTGGTACACTTCAATAGCGGAAACTTGAAGTCAACTTAAGGGCTTTTGGGGTGAGGGACCTCCGTGCCGCCACCTCACTTAACGCGCAAAAAAGACGCTTCCCGACCAAGAGCGTGTCGGGACAGGCTCAAAAGGAAACTCGCTTCATGCCGCTTCGCCGCTGTCATCGAGCGTCGCACATTTATGGTGTCGAAGCGGGACGAACTTTTTTGTGCAGGACGATAGAGGAAACCTGTGATGGGACTTTTAGGCGTAGACCTGGGTGGAACCAACGTCCGGGTTGGATTGGTCGAGAACGATTCTCTTTTGAAGGTCGAGTCAACTCCAATAAGCAGGACCGATGATCCTATGGACGTGGTCAACGACATATCACGTCTGATAGAGAAGTTCAGCGGGGACGGCATTACCGGAATCGGCGTCGGAGTTCCCAGCGTGGTCGACGTGGAAAAAGGGATCGTCTACGACGTCCAGAATATTCCTTCGTGGAAGGAAGTGCACCTTAAAGACCTGTTGCAGGAGAAATTCAGGGTCCCCGTCTATGTTAACAATGACGCGAACTGTTTTGCCGTCGGGGAAAAGTATTTCGGTAAAGGGAAGAATTATGAGAACATAGTGGGCCTGATAGTCGGCACGGGGTTGGGAGCCGGGCTCGTGATTAACGGCAAGCTGTACGCAGGCCGCAATTGTGGCGCCGGAGAATTTGGCACTATACCGTTCAGAGAGAGGAACTACGAATACTACTGTAGCGGACAGTTCTTTACCAGCGAGTACAAGATAACAGGTGAGGAACTTTCTGTGAAAGCGAGGCAGGGCGACAGGCGCGCCCGAGAGATATATGCTGAGTTTGGATTCAATCTCGGTGAGGCGATAAAGCTGATAATGTACTCCGTGGATCCGGAAATCATAATCCTGGGCGGGTCGGTCAGCAAATCTTTCGATTTGTACAAGAAGGAATTGTACGTTTCGCTGAGAGATTTCGCGTTCACCAAATCGGTCGCCAATCTTCTAATAGAGGTTTCGGAAGTTCAGAACGTCGCGATACTAGGCGCTGCTGCTCTTTACTACGACGCCACGGTGGAGTAGCAGGTTTGACCTCTTCATTCCTGAATTCCCGTAGTGCCAATTGTCGCCGTTCACTTTGCCGGTCCATTCGTCGCTCATCGAGCGCGGCAAAATAGTCAGATTGCCAAATTGACCGGGGTTATATAACTTTTATTGTCAAATGAGGTGTTATTTATAATGAAACGTTTGTTTTACTCACTTATGTTAGTCTCGTTCGTTGTTGCGGGCTGCAACACCAATACGATCAAAGTCGCTCAGATAAATGACGCGATCGATTCACTGAAGGCCAAGTTTGCCCCCGATCCGCGGGTTGCCGTTTTCGACGTAAAGGCTCTCCAGAGCGGCGACGCCATCGTAGTTCGCGGGGAGGTCGATAACCCGAAGGCCAAAGATGCGCTCGTCGCGGCCTTGAGAAGCGAGAATCTGACCGACGCAATTGATTCCGTCGTGCTCCTTCCTCAGGCGTCGCTCGGCTCGAAAACTTTTGGAATAGTGGATGTCAGCGTCGGCAATATGTATGACGCCCCGAAGTACGCCACACAGATGGTCAGCCAGGTCCTGCTCGGACATACCGTCAAGGTCCTGAAAGAAGTGAAAGGGTGGTATTACGTGAAGTCTGAGATCAATTACCTCGGCTGGATCGAACCTGGCAACATCGTCCGCATCGACTCGGCGGAACTGGCTGCCTACAATGCGGAGAGGAAACTGATCGTTACTTCGGTGTATGCGACCGTTTACTCTTCACCGACTGACCGTGGAGTCTCGGTGTCAGATGCAGTGATGGCGAACCTGCTGAAGCCGCTGGAAACCATCAGCTCGAATTTCAAAGTACAGATGCCCGACGGAAGGATCGGTTACATTCCGACTTCCGACGCCGAATACTACGATCAGTACCTGGCCACTCACAAACCTACGCCGGAGGGAATTGAGAAGGTCGCGATGAAGCTTATCGGCGTCCCGTATCTATGGGGCGGCACGAGCGCCAAAGGTGTAGACTGCTCGGGCTTCTGCAAGACCGTCTTCAGGATGAACGGCATCAGGCTGCCGCGCGATGCGAGCCAGCAGGTCTTCGTCGGCGAAAGCGTCGATCCGGGTCCGAACTTTGTCAATTTGAAGAAGGGCGATCTGCTGTTCTTCGGAAAGAAGGCCGAAGGCGGCAAACCCGCGAAGATAGTTCACGCCGCGATTTACCTCGGGAACGGTTACTTCATCCAATCGAGCGGCAGGGTCAGGATAAGCAGCCTTGTGAAGGGCGATTCGGCTTTTGACCAATACGATCTCGACCGCTTCGTTACCGCAAGAAGAGTTCTTCCTCCGAGTGAAAGCATTCTGGAGAAGGGCAACAACAATTAGAGAATAGGATGTGAACCGCAGGAGATTTCTGGCTGTCGGCGGTGCAGGGCTGTTTCTCGCAAAGGCCGGGATTTCCGAAAGCTCCCGATGGGCAGGGGCTTTCGGATCCTGGTCGGACACGAAGAACTCAACGGCTAACACTTCCAATCGATCCGCTACAAGTAAGGAAAATGGGAAAATGAAGTTTGATTACTGGCGTTATGATCTTAAGCTGAAACACACGTTCACCATTTCAAGAAGCTCACGCGATGTCGTACCCGTGGTACTTGTCAGGTTCGAGAAAGACGGGATAACGGCATACGGCGAAGCCTCCCCGAACGCCCGCTATAACGAGAACCCGGATTCGGTCGAGGCATTCTTCAAGAAAGTAGATCTCGACAAGTTGTCCGATCCGTTCAAGCTGGAATACATAAACGATTATCTCGATTCGATTGCGCCGCATAATGCGAGCGCCAAGGCGGCAATCGACATCGTCATGCACGACTGGATCGGCAAGAGGCTCGGCGTCCCGCTTTACAAATTCTTCGGCGGCGAGAAAGAGAAGGCTCCCGTTTCGACGTTCACCATCGGCATCGACACGCCGGAGGTGATAGTCGAGAAGGTCAAGGAGGCGGCGAACTATCCGGTCCTCAAGATCAAAGTCGGTCTGCCAAACGACGAGGAGATAATCAAAGCCGTTCGCAGCGTTACGAACAAGCCGTTGCGCGTGGACGCGAATGAAGGATGGAAATCGAAAGAAGAGGCGCTCGAGCGCATCAACTGGCTGGCGTCACAGAACGTTGAGTTCATCGAGCAGCCGATGCCGGCCGCGCAGATCGAAGACGTGAGGTGGCTCCGGGAGAGAGTCAGGATACCGATAGTTGCCGACGAGGCCGTCGGCTCGCTTTATGACATGTCGACACTGGCAACCGCATATGACGGGATCAACATAAAACTTCAGAAGAACGGCGGACTTCTCAAGGCGAGGAAGATGATTTACGCCGCGCGCGCCAACAAGATGAAAATCATGCTCGGCTGCATGATCGAATCGTCGGTCGGGATTACGGCTGCGGCTCAGATTTCGCCGCTTGTCGATTGGAACGACCTCGACGGAAACGTGCTGATTTCCAATGATCCGTTCAAAGGGGCTGTGAACGAAGACGGTAAAATAATTCTAAATGACGAACCCGGACTCGGAGTTGCGCCGCTAGGATAGGACTACACCGGAGCTACATCTTTTCCGGCGCGCTTATTCCCAGTATTTTGAATCCGTTCGCCAGAACCGTCTTCGCGGCGAGACACAAAGCCAGTCTCGACTCGGCGAGCTGCCGCTCCGGAATCACCACCCTGTGCGCGTGATAAAATCTGTGGAACTCCTCCGCCACTCCCTGCAGGTAGCCGATTATCCTGTGCGGCTCGAATGTCGTCGCTGCAGCTTCCACCACTTCCGGAAAACCTCCAAGAGCCTTCGCCAAATCGATTTCTTCCTTCTCTTTCAGAAGGGTGGAGTCAAACCCTTTCTTCCCACCGGCATATAACCCGCCTGTTGAGAACCCTTCGCTCTCGGCGAAACGTATGATGCTTGCAATCCTTGCGTGGGCGTACTGGAGATAGAAAACCGGGTTCTCCTCGCTCTGTTTCTTTGCGAGATCGACATCGAAGTTCAGGTGCGTACCTATATTTCGCATCAGGAAGAAGAACCTCACGGCGTCTGCGCCCACCCAGTCGATGAGTTCATCCAGCGTTATGAAGTTCGCCTTCCTCGTCGACATCTTCACGACTTCCCCGTTCTGGAAGATCGTTACGAACTGGTGGATGAGCACCTTCACCTTCTCCGTGTCGTGGCCGAGGGATTTCAGGGCGAGCAACACGTCCGGATACGTCGCGATGTGGTCGGAACCGAAGATGTCCACGACAAGCTCGAAGCCACGCCTGAATTTCTCGATATGATAAGCTATATCGGGGAGGCGATATGTCGGTTCACCCGTGCTCTTGACTATCACCTTGTCCTGGTCTCCGCCGACCGCGGTCGCCTTGAACCACTTCGCGCCTTCCTTGTCGTACGTCAGCCCGGCGGCTTCCAGCGCCGTTATCACTTCCTTTATCTTGCCGGTTTCATACAGCGAGTTTTCGTTGTAGAAGATGTCGAACTTAATCGTGAGTCTTTCGAGCGTCTTCCTGATATCCTCAAAAATTTCCTGCTCCGCTCTCTCCTTGAAACCCCCTTCTGCCGGCTCGTTTTTCAGCTTGTCGCCCTGTTCGTCATAAAGATGTTGCGCGATGTCTCTAATGTAATTTCCCTGGTAATAATCTTCGGGGAACTGCAGCTCCT
Source organism: Bacteroidota bacterium (assembly GCA_021825585.1). Taxonomy (GTDB): domain Bacteria; phylum Bacteroidota; class Ignavibacteria; order Kryptoniales; family JAKASW01; genus JAKASW01. The sequence continues at coordinate 5,475 of JAKAGT010000029.1, forward strand.
CGCCGAGTATTTCCTTATATCTCAGTCTTACCGAGTCACCTAGGACGCGCATCTGCCGGCCGGCGTTGTTGAAATAATACTCACGGGTGACAACATGCCCAGTCCACTGGAGGACGTTGGCGATCGTGTCACCGAACACGGCGTTCCTGCCGTGACCAACGGTGAGCGGTCCCGTGGGATTTGCGCTGACGAATTCGACCTGGGTTTTCTTTCCGGCTCCCAGGTTTGATCTCCCGAAAGAGTCGCCCTTTTCCAGTATGTCGTCTATGAATGAAAGGAAATACTTGTTCGAAAATTTGAAGTTGACGAATCCCGGCCCCGCGACATCTACTTTTTCGACGAGTGAGGGATCGATCTCGAGGGTCTCCACGACCTTCTGTGCAACATCCCGCGGCTTCATCTTGAGCTCTTTTGCCGCGAGGAGTGCGAAGTTGGTCGAGAGATCCCCGTAGGATTCTATTTTGGGTTTCTCAAATAAAATATCGACGGGCGCACTCATGCCCGATTTTTCCAGGGCGAGTAAGATCCTGGATTTGAGGTAGTCTTTCATTTCTCCGTTAGTCCGACTTTCTTGGATGCCCCGGTACGGGCTTTGTTCGGCTTGCTGGCGGCCCTCGGCTTCCTGTCGACAATCTTCTGGACTTTCGCGTCGCCCCAGAGTTTTTCCAGGCCGTAGAACATTCTCGCATCCTTGTGGAATACGTGCACCACAACGTCGACGTAATCGAGCAGGACCCATTGCAGATTCTGCAATCCTTCTACATGCCATGCTTTCTCGCCCAGTTCCTGCATGCCGGTCATTACCGCGTCGGCTATTGCCTTCACCTGAGTCTCCGACTCACCGGTGCACACGACGAAGTAATCGGTCATCGAAGTTAATTCTCGCAAGTCCATAATCGCGACATCCTTCGCCTTCTTTGAAAGGGCAAGTTCCGCGATCTGACGTTGTAGGGTTTTCGTTTGTGCCATGCTATTCGATGTTCTCTTTTGGTTTCAATTTCTGGTAATCCTCTCCGATCAGGACCTCCACGTCGACATAGGCGTGGGGATCGGGTTTTGTGACTACATCCTTCCTGCTCACCCCGAGTGCCTCCGCAACCCTGATTGCGTTTTGAACGCTGCCTGCCGCGTCGACGACCGTTGTGACGGGGCGGTCCGACATCGAGCCGTTCGTTGTCTCCACGACATCGAATCCTCTTTCCCGCAGGTAGTTCGTGAAATCCATCGCGACGCCGTCGGCCCCGCATTCGTTCCGCACACTGATCTGGATCTGCTTCTCAATTCGTGTTGGAGCCTTGAGGTCCGCTCTCTCCGTTACGGCCGGAGGGCGGACAAGTAAATGATCGATCAGGGAATAAAGAAGCACAGCCGCAAAGAGAAAGACAAGAACCTGACCCGCGATGGTAAAATATTTCTTTACGCTTACGGAAAATTTCTGTTTACCCCTATTCCTCTTCATTAACCAGCGTGAAAGTACAGATTAAATCGGATGTGGAGGAAAAAACGATAGGGCGGAACTTTGCCTTCAGTCCCTTTTTCGGGACCCGCAGGGTGTTTATCCGGTTCAATTTACCTCGGGAGACCGTACCATCCCCAGGGGCTATTATAGTAATAGGCGTTCATCGGATTCTGGCTGAACTGAACGTCTATCTGAAAGTTGTTCGAGGGGCGGTAGTTAAGCTCTGCGCGCGTGAGGTAAATGCCGTTTATGCTTTTAGCAAAGCTGTTTCCGAGGGAATTGTAAGGTGAATTCATAATGCTGACGTCCGCGCTCAGCGTCAACGGATTGCTTATTCTGTAGCTCATGCTGTTCGTATACATTCCGATTGCGATGGACTGATTTCCCATCGTCATATAATTCATCGATACGGATTGCCGCATGGAAAAGTTAGCCGGGTTGAAGAGTCCGAACAGCAAACCTCCGCCGTAATCGGATCTTATCAACGAATTCTCCACGTTCGGCTGCCCAAGCTGATCCTTGAACTGTGCATAGCTGACAGAACTCAAAACAAGAACCAACATCAGTAAACCTGCGATTTTCTTCATCGGTTCCTCCGCATTCTCCTGAAATTTTACACAAAACCAAAGTAAATGTCAAATCATTAACTTAGACGCTTCACCAGTCCAACGGTTCAACGGCGGCATCCCGTTCGCCCCGGGTAAGAAATATACGCCCAGAATCCATATATCGTTGCGTGGATTAGGACTTTTAAAAAAAAAGATTAACTTGAAACGACATAAGAACGGAGGTGTGTGATGAAGGACAACAGTGGTTTCATTGGAGTTTTTCGTCGAGCTTTTCCGGTTCAACTGCCAGAAGGACCGATAAGGTTCATGAAGGCGGAAGTCAAGAATGTCATAAACATAGATGATCTTAAATACCAGAAATGGCTTTCAAAATCGGAGAGTTCGGTCTTCACTCTCGGTGAACAGGCATTCGGGTACGGAACCGGGATGGAGAAGTTCGCCGACGACGGCTTTTCAGAAACACGGGTTGTATTGAAGGATTCGCCGCGCCTTGCAGAAGGATTGATGATCGAGGCGCTGGTTGACGACGCAAGAACTAAGGGCCGGCACTACTTCGGGATTTATCGAAACTGCTGCAAGATGATTCGGGACGATGATTACATCGTCAGGGGAAAATTCCTCGTCCGGATAGGCTACAACCTCACCGCGCTCCATTGGGATTTTTCCGGAGATGTGCGCTTTGGACTTATCGTGGAACCGGCATGGATAATTCAACGCACAGCGGCGGCATCTGATTCGGCGGGAATTTCTGCGAGCAGCATCGAGCTCGACTTGTTGAGAATCCATGGCGTAGAATCCGCCGACAAATACATCATGTCTTTCGTGGAGTCGCATCGGTCGTTTCTGCTCCCGTGCGGCGGAACAGCCAAGCTGGCGGACCGGCCCGTGACGATATTTACGGAAACGGCGGAATAAGAACTGCGCTGGGTGAAGAGCGAGCATATATCCGACCGGTGATAACGGATCTTTGGTGCAGGTCCATGTTTGGCAGCCCGGGATTTTGCGCTGCGGGGATGGGTCTACTTTAACTCGAGGTCTTTTATCGTGTTTACCACCCTGCACGCCGCGTAAGCAGCCGAGAATCCGCTGTTGATATTCGTTACGGCGATTCCCGGAGCGCACGATGATAGCATGCTCAACAGTGCGGTTATGCCTTTGAAGTTAGCGCCATAGCCGACATCGGTCGGAACTGCGAATATGGGTTTCGACACGAGTCCGCCGATGACACTTGGGAGCGCACCTTCCATTCCTGCGATCACCACGAGCGCCGACGCATTTTCCATGACGTCAAGATTCTTCATGACCCGATGGATCCCCGCGACACCGATGTCGTTCAACTTGACGAACGCGATCCCCATCGCCGCGCACACGTCAGCCGCTTCCTCTGCAACCGGTATGTCGCTCGTGCCGGCAGTTATGATGCAGACGTAAGGCTCCCCTTTGACATTCTCCTTCAGCTTCGCCGGGTTCACGGTGAACGTGTGCGAGAGGAGATTCTTCCTTCCCTTTGGAAACCTCTTCGCCAGGGCCTTCATCTTCTCATCGGACAGGCGTGTTATGAGTATCGGCTCTTTGGACTTTGCAAGTTTCTCGGCGATGCCGACGATTTGCTTCGTCGCCTTGCTTTCCCCGTAAATGACCTCGCCGAGGCCAAGTCTCACGCGGCGGCCGTGGTCGAGTGTGGCATACCCGATCTCCTCGAGTTCAAACGAACCAGGGGTACGGAGGTAGGAATGTCTGATACGGTTTGCTATGGCTTGAATCCCTCTATCTCGATATCCTTTATGACTCTGTAGTGTTTGACGTTCCCGGTGAGCAGTTTTAGGCCGGAAGAAACGGCAGTCGCGGCGATTAAAGCATCAGCGAGCATCAATGAACCGCTGTGTCCACGAGCATTATTGAAATCTTCCCTTTCTCAACCCGCGCAGATACAGGTTGATGTCCGCCATATCCGATCGGTCGCTCCAAATGCCGAAGAGTTCGCTTTCCCGGCCAATCTTCTTCCTTTTCTTCTTCAAGGGGACCAGCTTTGCGCAGGGTTTCCCGCGATATGTTATGACGACCTCCTCACCGCGCGACACCGATTCCAACAAATCCTTGGTGTGGAACCTCAGTTTCTTTGCCGTGGAATGCATCGTGTCTCCTTTCCCCATAGTTTACACTTTGAAATATAAACTCAGCCTGATTCAGGAGCAATGAGGGGCGTGCAATATGTTGGATCTAAACCGTTCCGCCGCCGGTTTTGTATCCCTCCAGATCGAGAGTGACCCAGAGGTAACCGCGTCTCTTCGCCTCAGCTACGAGCGTGTCCTTTAGTTTAAGGGCGAGCATCATTTCACCGGGCTCCGTTTCCAGTCGGAGAAAGTGCTTGCCACTCATTTCGTGCACGCGAAGCCTGAAGATCCTCATGCCGCCGTCACGCAGTATAGACTCCAGCTCGTCGACGTCTCTCAGTTCCTCTTTCGTGATTTGCACTCCTCTCATGATTCGCGAGCTGAGGCACGGGCTCGACGGCTTGTCGGAAAGCTCGAATCCTTCCAGCCGCATCAGCTCCCTGATTTCCGATTTAGTGAAGTCGTGCTCGGCAAGCGGAAAAAGGATGTCGTTTTCCAGTGCTGCCCTGTGACCCGGTCGAACGTCCGTTCTGTCCGACGCGCTGTAACCGTAAGCGATTCTCCTGCAATCGTTCTCAGCGGCGACTTGCCTCGCTATGCTGAACAATTCTGTCTTGCAGTAGTAACACCTGAGGGGATCGTTCCTGGCATATTCCGGATCATTCACTTCGTGGCTGTCTTTCCAAACGTGTCTCACGCCGATTCGTCCGACGAATTTCTCCACATCGTCCTTATCGTGCCTCGGCATGCTTTCGCTGTCTGTCGTTAGCGCGATCAGCCGGCCGCCGTATTCCTTCCTCGCCTCTTCGGCTGCCCAGACGAGGAAACCGCTGTCAACTCCGCCGGAGAACGCAACGACCAAACCTTCCGCGGCATACCCGGCGAGGGACTCTTTTAACAATCTATATTTTTGAGCTAAGCTGTCCATGCAAATGTCTGTCTCAATCGTCCTGTTAGTAGTGAACCTCTCCATCTCAATTTAACATTTCCGCGGCCATTATTGAATGGGGAAGAATCCACGGGCAAATTGAAAGAACCGTGCCGCGAGTTTATATTGTGACACCACATGATCTTTTTTCTTAACGCCATAAACCTCGTAACGGTTCTGGTCGGATTCATCGTCCAGGTACTGATCGTCCGGTTCTTCGGCGCATCAAACGCGACCGACATTTATTACCTGATTCTCGCCATAACAACTTTCGTTACCGGGCTGTCCACCGGATTCCTGACCGACCTCTTCATACCCATCTATCACGATGCAAAGAACCGCGGACGGGAATATGCGACCAGACTGACCGGGGGAGTGCTTACGCTCGCGCTTATCTCCGGAGTGTTGCTTACGGGGATCGTTTATCTCTTCGCGCCTGTCCTGGTTTCGCTCTTCGCGAGCGGATTTCACGCCGGGAAGTTCGATGAGGCCGTGCGGATGCTGCACATCGTCTCATTCTCGATCGTGTTTACTTCCCTCACGATGATCCTGAACTCAACACTGAACGCAAATTCGTTTCTCCTGGCAACCTACCTGACCAACTTGATTCCCCCGGTCTTCAACGTCCTGGCACTCTTCATTTACGGTGAGCGTTACGGCGTCGCGTCGCTTATGTACGCGACTGTATTTGCGTCGGTCGCGATCTTCCTCATCATCTTTATTTACTGCAAATTCAAAATCGGCGCCAGGTTTGCTAATCCGATTGGTCAGAAGGACCTCAGTTATTTGCTTGTCAAGAACATCCCGGTTCGCGCCGCGAACATGGTACACATGCTCCGCGGACCCCTGACCACAACGGTCCTATCATATTTCCCGGCAGGTTTTCTGACGCTGTACAGCTATGCCGATAAGATTATAACCGTCCTGTTGGGAACGACGAACTCCCCGCTGGCTCAAATATTCTACATTAAGTCGTCGGAACTTTCCTCGAAGAAACTCTTCGGCGATATCAAAGGTCTTCTCCTCGAAACCACCAGAAGCAGCATCATTCTTTTTGCGGGCATGTTCTTCGCGACCGCCCTCGTATTCCAGAAAGTCTTCGGGATACTCTTTGCCGGAAAGGTGCCTCCGGGTGGAGTTGATACGATGTTTCTACTGTTTCTCAGCTTGTTCCCGTTCTACTACGCTTCGCTGGTCGGGACCGAGTTCGGCATGACCGCCCTTTCCATGAAGAAGGGCCGGCTGCCGTTTTACGGTTCGATCACCTTCATAGCGATATTCGGAATCTCACTCTACCCGCTCGTCCATCTCGTGTCGTATTACGCACTTCCCCTCGGGCTCGCCGTCGGCCAGACGACCGCGCTGGTTGTTTACGTGGTGCTGCTGAACAGGCTTCACGCGCTGATCGATTTCGATCTTCTCCGCGTCCAGATGAACACCATCGGCATCGCCGCCATTATGATAATTGGCGACTTTCTTCTCGCCGGCAAGACTGAGCTTCAGATCGGAATGAGCGCCGGCTTGTTTCTCGCGTGGATGCTCGTGAACGGGAAGAGTGCAATCACCGCGATGAGATTCATAACGGCAAAGGGTGAGATTAAGTGACGGGGAGACTGTGGGATTGGGGGACAATGGGACCTGGAGACGTAACCCCTCACTTATGGTTTCTCGCCAAGCCGCAAAGCTCGCAAAGCGAACCGCTCGTCAACATTTCTTTGCGTTCTTGGCGCCTTTGCGAGAGAAATAACCCTTTCAGTGAGGTATTACCTGGAGACGATGAGAGCGCGATGCATTTTTCAAGAAAAGTGATATATTCAATATAAATGCCCACAATTTCAAAATTTTACGGAATACTGATTCAGATGTACTATGACGAGCACGGCATACCTACTTCCACGCAATCTACAACGAGTATGCTGCTGTCATTGGCATCAGGAATTTCAGTTTGCTGGAGGGGGATCTGCCTCCGAAGGTGCTGGGAATGGTTACCGAGTGGACAAAGCTCCATCAGGAAGAACTGCTGACTGAGTGGGACTTGGCCCGGAGCAAAAAGCCTTTATTTGATATAGAGCCACTCAGATAGGAGGAGGATATGTACTTTAACGTGATTTCAGCTGAATATGAAAATGGTTACACAATAAGGCTTGCTTTCGAAGACGGATCAGAAGGAAGTGTGGACCTCTCTGACTACCCGGATCCCGACACAGTCTTTAAATCTTTTGCAGACTTGGATTACTTCAAGAAGTTCCGGGTCGAACATGGCACAATTGTGTGGGGAAATGGCGAGCTGGATATTGCTCCCGAAACACTTTACAGAAAAGCAACGGGGAAGGAAGTCATCTACAGTTCCCAAAGGGCGACCGTGTGACGGTGGGGGAATCTCAAAGCGGAGGCATGATGAAACGACTCGAAGACGGCAGTTTATGTAAACGATCAGCTGATGCGATGTCAAGAGTTCCTTTCGAAACTGCGTCAGCTAGTCTCTTCACTTTCAGGGGAATGATTGAGATGTTGCATGAATGGATCTTAGCCGACGGGCGCTGATGAGAATCCTTTTTATCTGCGATCTTAACAGCATCCACTCGCAGAAATGGATCAGATACTTCATCGATCGAAAAGCCGACGTTTACATTTATTCCACGACCGCATTTGCCGGCGATTTTCTGGGCGCAAGAGTCTTCTCGAAAGGTTCGGTTGTTCCGCCAACGAGCGTGGCGAATAACAAATGGGCATCTTCCTTCTTCAAATTGCCGATTTCGGGAATCGCCATGGGCGTTGCTGAGAAGATGTTCCTGCGCCGCAAGGTATCGGCTTTGGTTTCGAGCACTGATTCTCTCAGGGATGCGATTGAAGAGATTCTTCCGTCAATCAGGCCGGACATGATTCATTGTCTGAGGATTCCGAACGAAGGCTTCATAGGGGCAAAGCTGTCATCGACATCCCCGCTTGCAGTGTCGACTTGGGGAAACGATCTGACTTATTGGGCTCAGATGCCTGCTTTCAGAAAAATGACCGAGGACACACTCAAGCGAGCGGACTTCTTGTTCACAGACTGCGAGAGGGACGTAAGACTGGCACACAAACACGGATTCTCGGACCGGAAGCCCTTTGCTGTCTTACCCGGCGCAGGCGGCATGATGCCGGAGGATCTTGAAGCCGGCAAGGGAACCCTCACTTCAAGGACGGATTTCTTCAGGGAGAATTTTGGCATAGAGGGACGTCCGATCTTGCTGAGTCTGAGAGGCTTTGGGAGCCAGGACATCGACAATACGCCGCTGCTCAAGGCATGTACGCTGCTTGCGGGGAGAGGAGTAGATCTCAGGCTGGTGATTGCCGGGAAGAAGAACAGTTTCCGCTACTTCAAACTTCAGAGGTTCATCAAGACACACCGACTCGAAGGAAGAGTGTTTCTCGTCGATGAGATGCCGCATGGAAAAGCGCTGGAGGCGCTGCGGGCAGCGGATTTTTCGGTCTCGATTTCGCGCAACGACGGTACGCCGAACTCGATGCTCGAGGCTATGACATTTGGAGCAATTCCTCTCATGAGCGATATTGAGTCGATCAGGGAATGGATTAAAGACGGAGTCAACGGTTATCTGTTCGATCCGCGGAGCCCTGACTCAATAGCAAGCGTCATACAACGAGCATTTTCTGAAACGAACAAATATTTGACGGTAAGAGAACGCAATCACGAAATCATTTCTAAGAGAGCGGTCTATCTTACAAACATGAAGGAAGCCGAGCGGGCACTTGAGGGATTAACCCGGAGTTAACGGGCTATTGAGAAACCAGGACAACACTTTGTCATCCGGGGCTTTTTCCCCTTGTATGCTTCTCTTGTACGATCTGAGGGCTGCCGGTTCCCATGTATGGTTGGAGAGATACCATGATGATCTTACTGGCTCTATTGCACGGCTTGACAAAACAAAATTGACGGAGAATGGGAAAGAACCTGTTTAAGGGCCTGAGACGCCGAATCGGAAATTATCTGACGAACGAAAATGAAAGGGAGTATGTCCGGCTCTTCATGAAATGGGGCGGGCACAGTCGTTATTCAACCGTGGAAAACGTGCGATTCCTCGACTACAGCTTCACGGTTCCTGATCTTCAGACTTTCTTGGGACAGTTTCAGGAAATATTCGTCGGGGACTGCTATAAGTTTGTTCCGCGAAATAATCAACCAACCATAATCGACTGCGGAGCAAATATTGGGCTCAGCTGTTTGTACTACAGCAGAAGTTACCCGAAGTCGAAAGTAGTGGCATTTGAGGCCGATCCGAAGATCCTTCCGGTGCTGAAGCGCAACCTGGAGAGCAACGGGGTGGATAATGTCGAACTCGTCGACAGAGCGGTGTGGATTAACGACGGGGAGGTGGACTTTGCTGCAGAAGGCTCAGATGGCGGGTCGATATATGGGAGCGATAACGTAATCAGGGTCAAGTGCGTGAGGCTGAGGGACATTCTAGTGAAATATCCGCGTGTAGACTTTCTCAAGATAGACATCGAGGGAGCAGAATACGAAGTAGTCGTGGACTGCAAGAACAGCCTGGACAATGTTGATAACATATTCATCGAATTCCATTCGTGGAGCGGAAGGGATCAGAAGCTCGGGGAAATACTGACCGTATTGGAATCCAACAGATTCAGATACTTCATCGAGGTTCCGACGAAACGCAAGTCACCCATGACAGATCGTGGCCGCGATCGGGTCATCGACATGCATATGAATATTTATGGCTGGAAGAATCACGGTTAGAATATACATTTCGGGACGGAGGCTTCCGGGAATAATTCAATGATGCGCCCTATTTATGTCTAGAATCTTGATATCTGGCCAGTGGCTCTGGCCGCAATACCAGGAGGCGTGCGCGAACGCGCTCGAGAGCCTTGGTCACAAGGTGGCCAGGTTCGGCTGGTACAGGTCTTTCTACAAGATGGGTTCAAACGGGCAGCCTGAATTCAATTCTGTTCTTGCCAGGATGCAGAACAGGTACGTAACCGGGCCGCTGATTCTTAGAATAAACGGAGATCTCTTCAAGATGGTCCGCGAGACTAACCCGGAGATCGTCTGGCTTTACAACGATACGCATATCTGGCCCGAAACACTCTTGAAAATCAGGCGCATTGTTCCGCAGGCTCAGTTGGTTCAATACACAAACGACAATCCGTGGGGCACTGCCGAACCCAGGTATCGGTGGCGTCATTTCAAGAACTCTATTCCAAATTTTGACGTAAACTTCGGTTACCGGATATCTAACCTGCGTGACTTTGAACTGGCGGGATCTAAGAAGGCAGCTCTCCTGCGCTCTTACTTTATACCTGAAGAGACGTATCCGATTGAAAAAGAAAGTGTGGAAGAGGAAGTCAGGAGCGACGTAGTCTTCGTCGGGCACTTCGAAAACGACGGCAGATTGACCTTGCTATCCGAAATTGCACAATCAGGCGTGAATCTGAAGCTGTTCGGAACGGGCTGGCAGGATCCGATTTCACGATTGCCTGCCAGCAACCCGCTTAAGAGACTCTTACCTGTACGGCCAGTGCGAGGGGAGCAATACATCAAAGCGATCTGCGGGTCGAAGATAGCGCTTTCCTTTCTTTCGAAGCTGAACATGGACACTTATACCAGGCGAAGCTTCGAGCTACCGGCCATGAAGGGATTCATGTTGAGTGAGTACACAGACGACCTGAATTCTCTTTTCCTGGAAGGAAAAGAGGCCGAATACTTCAGGACGAAGGACGAGCTGATGGAGAAGATAAAGTACTATCTTGGTCGTCAGGAGCTGATCGACGAGATCGCCCGGAAGGGGCACGAGCGTGTGATTAGGGACGGCCACGACGTGACGAGCAGGATGAAGCAATTCATGGAAGTCGTAAATTCTCTTAGAGATTAACTATGTGCGGAATCGTAGGTAAAGCCGGAAAGAAGGTGGTCAGGGATATCGAGCTCCTCAGGCGCATGCGTGATACCATGGCACATCGCGGGCCCGACGATGCCGGCGACTGGTGGTCCGAAGACGGGCATGTCGGCCTGGCAATGAGACGCCTCTCGATCATCGACCTTTCTCCTTCGGGACATCAGCCGATGTTCGACAGAGACAGGGAAATCGTAATCGTCTTCAACGGCGAGATATACAATTATAGGGATTTGAAAAAGGACCTTGAGGCGAAAGGGCATTCATTCTCGACATCCTCAGACACTGAAGTCATAATAGAGGCATACAGGGAATGGAACACAGACTGCGTCAGCCATCTCAACGGAATGTTCGCGATAGCTGTTTACGACATCAAAAGGGACATCATATTCATAGCCCGTGATCGCGCGGGAGAGAAACCGCTATTCTACCGGCATGAACAGAACAAATTCTGGTTCGGCTCGGAACTCAAGTCTATCATTGCAGACAATTCGGTAGAAAGATCTCTGGATTATTCCTCCCTTGAGCACTACCTGACTTTCGGTTACGTGTCGGGCGAGAAGTGTATCCTGCAGGGCTTCAACAAGCTTCCGCCTGCACATGCGATGACGTACGAACTGGAGAGCGACAGGCTGACAATATGGCAATACTGGGAGCTGCCGGAACAGGCTCAGTTTGAAGGGATTAGAGAAGAGGATCTTCTGGAAGAGTTGGAGCAGCTTCTGGAGGATTCCGTGAGACGGCAGCTCGTGGCCGACGTGCCTGTGGGCATCATGCTGAGCGGTGGCATAGATTCAAGCCTCGTTACGGCAATGGCGTCCAGAGTCTCAAGCGGAAAGGTCAAGACGTTTACGGTAACATTTCCGGGCTTCGGTACATTTAACGAGGCGCCGTTCGCGAAGATTGTCGCGGATCACTTCGGAACCGAGCACACTGAACTCGGGGCAGGATCTATTCAGCCACAGATCATGATCGATATGGCGAGGCAATATGACGAACCAATAGCCGATTCTTCGATGATTCCGACATATATGGTTTCGAGTCTCATTCGCCGCCACGCTACCGTGGCGCTCGGTGGCGACGGTGGCGACGAGCTCTTCGGCGGCTACCTGCATTACTCAATGATCCTCAAGGCGCTGCGTCGCCAGCGATTTCTTCCCCCTATTTTAAGATCTGTCCTCAAATTTCCCTTCGAGTCGTTTCTCCCGCCGGGATTTCCGTACAAGGACAAGGCAGAATTGTTTCTTTCCAACGCTCCACATGACTTGGTGCGAAACGGCTCTTACTTCGACGGCCGCGACATCAAACGCCTTATCTCCAAATGCGGAAGCTTGTCAACCTCCGAACAGGACAGATTCTCATTCAATACGTCCGACAAGAAAGTGGAGAAATATTCTGCTTTTCGGCGGGCGGCCATTTCCGATTTCTTGAATTATCTTCCGAGCGACGTGCTCGTCAAAGTAGACCGCGCAAGCATGCTTGCGTCGCTCGAGGTGCGAGCGCCCTTCCTGGACTACAGTGTCGTGGATTTTGCGTTCGGGAAGGTGCCGGATTACCTTAAGGCAACGGAGACCGACCGGAAGATCCTTCTGAAGCGGCTCGCCAGTAGGTTACTCCCTGCAGATCTCAATCTGAATCGCAAGCAGGGTTTCTCAATTCCTCTCGGTCACTGGTTTAAAGAAGGATGGGGCAATTTCATGATCGAGGTACTGCTCGACCCAGCTCAGACGCTTTTCGACCATAAAACGATTTCCAGGTTAGCCTCCCTCCAGTATCGCGGCATCTTCAACTACCAGAGGTTATATGCTCTGACGATGCTCGAACTCTGGAGAAGAGAATACAAAATCTCAATCAGTTAGGAGACGGAATTTCATAAGATGAACCGTGAACTACTCAATTACATCTGCGAACCGGTTACCAAGGCGGAGCTCAAGCTGGTTGAGGAAAAATGCGATCCGGAAGGGCGGATTGTGGAAGGCTTCCTCGTAAATCCGTTGGGCAAAAGATATCCCATAATCCGGGGGATACCACGATTTGTACCCGAAGGAGATCTCATCAAGTCAGTTGAATCATTCGGAGATGAATGGAACTATTTCAACTTCATTGACTTCAAGGCCAACTGGCTGAATCACACGGTCAAGCACACTTTCGGATCGACGGAAATCTTTAAGGACAAGGTAATAATCGATGCAGGCGGCGGAAGTGGTTCACAGACTTTCTGGATGCTTGAAAGCGGAGCGAAGTATGTGATAATGCTCGAGCTCTCCCACTCGGTTGACGATGTCATCCAGAGAAATCTGGGCCCGACTAAATACCATAATTATGATGTGGTGCAGTGTTCGATCGACCAGCCCCCCATCAAGGATGATTGTATCCGCGGGATCGTGATGTGCCACAACGTAATCCAGCACACGCCGTCAGTTGAGAAAACGGCGGAAGAACTTTACAGACTCGTGGCTCCGGGAGGGGAATTTGTCTTCAACTGCTACTCCCGAAACGACAAGGGGCTCAAGAACTGGATTAGATTTCATGTTTTCAATGTAGGCATCAGGAAGGTCGTGAGCAGATTCCCGTTCTGGCTGCGGGTTTTTTACTCGAAAGCGATGGGGGTCCTCGGGTTCGTGCCGGTACTGGGCTACTTCCTCGAGAAGCTACATTTTTGCGTGAGAGGGGTCGTTTTGCCTGCAGGAAGTTTCTGGAAAGATGTTTACCGCAAATACAGGTCGACTGTCGTAAACACATTCGACGCTATGGGATCCCACAAATATCAGCACCACAAGAGTGATGAGGATATCCACGCGCTTGTTCAGTCACTACAGCCCGATCCGGATAAAGTCCTGAATACCAAGGAATATTATTCGAACTATAGGCCGATACAGTGCGCGCTTAGAGTGTTTAAATAAGCCCCTTGGCGGCTTCACGGCCTTTCGACTTCCGCCGCAATTTATTGCAACCCACCCAGCACATCATTGCTGGACCGGCAAAGAGCTGACCGGCACAAACTTTACGCCTCCGATTAGCTGCCCGTTGTCTCCGTTGCCTGTGCGGTCATACGCGACAACATCCGAAGCATTCTGGTTGAAATCCCAATCGCCGATGAGTCCCGGCGTGTTTCCCGAAACCGGTTCGTTCATTGTGGAATCGATTTCGGATTGCGTCATGGCGTAGTTCCAGATTCGGAGGTCGTCTATCGCACCCTTGAAATAGAACACTCCCGGGAAAATATCCGAATGATACATCTTTCCGATTGAGAACCCGTGCTGTCCATACCAGATCGGTGCCGACCAGGCCGCCGTAGCCATCAGTTGACCGTCTATGTACAGTGATAGAAAGTGCCCATCGTAAGTGCCGGTCAGGTAGACCCACTTGTGATACGGGACGTTGAATGCATGTACGACCGGTTCGCCTAAATTCGGCTGAATGGCGACCGCAAAACCCATGCTCCCATTTTCCTCGTACAATTCGTAACCCTCTGCGGTCGTGTAGAGGTCCGCGCTTGTGGGCCCCAGCAGGGCAAAAGGACCGGGCCCGGTGGTGTCGAACCATACCTTGAATTGGACGGTACAATTTTGGGGATGCAGAACGGCGGCCGATGGGAACACAACGTAACCTGTACTGCCGTCGAATTCCAGCGCCATGTCCGTACTGCTTGTGTCTGGAGTCCCCCAGGTGACCGTTACGCTGATCGAGCCGGTTGCGGGATTCAATGTCAGCTCAACCGGAGTAACTCGTCCCGGATTCACCTGCACATCCGTAGATCCCGTGTACAACAGCGTGTCCGAGGCACCGTACGCGTTGACGCTGAGATGCCAGGTTCCGATCGCAACGTTAGTGAACTTGCATGTCGCCGAATCTCCAGATTGCACGAATGCTTGTGTGAGCGTGTCGTAACCGTTGCGCGAAAGAACGCCCATTATTGTCATCACGCTCGACGGCGCATCTTTCATGGAAAGCGCGACGGCAATCTCCGATTTGGTCAGCGATCCCCCCGTTATGGATTGTCCGATATTTGACTGGCTGCACGACACAAGTACGAAGCTCATAATAATCAGCAGCAGTGTTACCCTCGATCCCGTTTTGCACTCCCTTTTGGAAATTATAAGAACGTCCAGAAGAAGAGTCAAGACGGCTACATCATTCGGGCCGGCAAATGTCCTCCGCGTCCAGGCAACCTGACTATAGAAATCCCACCCTGCTCCCGGAAACAGTGTCAAACGCTTTTCTCGCAGCTCACGGCGTGGCCCGATCTTCCCGGGGGTTACCGTTATTTCAGATGAATGATTACTTCAAAAGTCGTAACTTATAGTCCAGTAATTTTTACTTCAGTACGGAGCTATTGACAACTCTCACATTTTAATTCTGAACTCGAGAACTGGAGGAATACTCTGTGAAAGCGTTTGTAACGGGTTGCGCCGGTTTTATCGGCTCTCACCTTTGCGAAAGACTTCTGGCCGATGAAATCGAGGTCGTCGGCATCGACTCACTGACCGATTATTACAGTGCGGAAATCAAAAGAGACAACTTGAAGAACCTGGAAGGCAACTCGAGCTTCCATTTTGTCCAGCAAGATCTCATGATAGCCGACCTCCCTGCGATCATGGATGGAGTCGATTTCGTTTTTCACCTCGCCGCTCAACCCGGAGTCCGCGGAAGCTGGGGCAATCAATTCGACGTTTACGTGAAGAACAATATTCTCGTCACACAGAGATTGCTGGAAGCGTCGAACACTCTAAAGCGGCTGCATAAGTTTGTATATGCATCTTCATCTTCAATTTATGGACAGATCAAGGAAGAGAAGGTGGATGAGGAACATCGAACGTCGCCTCACTCTCCGTATGGTGCTACTAAGCTCGCCGGTGAGAACTTGTGCTTTCTTTATAATGCGAATTATGGAACGCCCGTAGTTTCACTGAGATTATTTACGGTTTACGGACCTCGCCAGAGGCCTGACATGGCATTTACTCGCCTCATATACGCGGCGATTTCAGGCGGGACATTTCCGCTGTACGGTGATGGGAAACAGGAGCGCGACTTCACTTACGTACTTGATGTCGCCGAGGGAATGAAGCTGGCTGCAAAGAGTCCTGAAGCGAGAGGCGTATTCAACATCGGAGGCGGGCACGTCGTCTCCATGAGAGAGGTGATAGCGTTGGTCGAGAATATTACCGGCTCGAAGGTGAACATAGACTTGAGGCAGCAGGAAAGGGGCGATGTCCGAAGAACGAGCGCGGACATTTCCAAAAGCAGGACAGTTCTGGCATTCAGTCCGAAATTTGACATA
This sequence comes from Bacteroidota bacterium, assembly GCA_021825585.1. Classification (GTDB taxonomy): domain Bacteria; phylum Bacteroidota; class Ignavibacteria; order Kryptoniales; family JAKASW01; genus JAKASW01. Next base: position 21,738 of record JAKAGT010000029.1, read on the forward strand.
GAAGCCGGCCTGCTCAGGCAAGCGGAGTTCGTCGAACAGCACGTCGAATTGTACCGGAACGCGGTCTCAGCCTATTGAGATCCAGACATGAGCTGCGGTCAGGCCATAACGCGGATCTCGCGACGGATGCCTCGCAGTCGGGACACGGTCTTCCTTATTGAATGCCGGCGCCCGCTTGAGTCTGAAATCCGGGGTCAGCGTTGCGTCATCTGCTCGAACGCAGATCAGGTGCTAAACTCTTCCTACCACCCAGGGATACCTCGGGATCTGGTCGCTCTCAATCACTTCCCCTTTGATTACCCGCAACAAATACTCCGCGGCATTATCGGGGTCGAGACCGGCCCCTGTCTCTTTTGCCGCCGCGGCCATGGCTTCCCGGGAGCGTGAAGAGTCATGGCTTTCGTCTTCGCGCCTGCCGCACTTCAGAAACTCTTCCAGTTTAGTTCTCAGGCTTTCCGCACATCCTGAGCGGAAAACGTATCCATTTGTGCCGTCTCGTACAACGTCCGCGGCTCCGCACATATCTGAAACTATGACAGGCACGCCCGCCATCAAGGCTTCGTTTACCACGAGCCCCCATCCGTCCCACCGCGACGGTAGCGCGAGAATATCTGCTTTCGATATCCTCTCGGTTATCTGCCGGGGATTCAGGGTGCCTTCGAACCTGATCCTGCCGGTGAGATTTCTGACGCCGGCCCACTCTTCCAACTCGCTCCTCATCTCTCCTGTCCCGATGAGCTGAAGGTTCAGCTGGCGATGGATTGCAAAGAGCGGTTCCATTGCCTTGAGCAGGATGTCGAGTCCCTTGCGATGAACCAGCTGCCCTACATAGACGATATCGACCGTTGTCTTATTCCGGGCAGCGTTGGACACGGAGGTGAATGCGGAGGATTTTCGGAAATACGCGAATGGATGAAGCTTCGATCCGTCGGCGCCGTATGATCTGAAGTAATCATAGGCGAAATGGGAGATCGGAAGTAAGCCGACGGAATGCCTCACAATCGGCTTCCCGAACGCGCGCGTCAGCTTCAATTTCAACGGGGGCACGGTATCTCTCGCATCAGGGGCTTCGGAATAAATGAAGTATTTTGAGTGTGATAGGAGCAGAGACATGAGGACAGTCTCGGTCACCTTTCCTGCCCAGAGACCGCTTACGATGTTGATGTCATGGCGGTGACTTAATGCCTTTGAGATAGAGTCCCGGAGCGGATGCCTTTCGTCCAGAAACTCGTGCTCGTAGTTTGCAAGGTCATCCTGCCATCCGAGCCTCACCCTGTCTTCAGGAATTCTGTTCGTGAATATAGCCTTCAAATTGACTTTGCCGGTCCGCAAAAGCGCTCTGAAGAAATCGGCCTGGTAGAACGACGGCATGTTCATCCAAAAGACAAGATCAAACAATTGTTGAAATCCCTCCGCTTTTCCATATTGAACTAAGAGCCCACTCAAGGCTGGATATATACGTATATGGATTGTATCGACCAATAATTTAATGAAATTGTGCTTCGCAAGCCTTAAAATATCGTTTCTCGGAAATCATGGCGTTGGACTCCTGAATACAACTTGATGAATGATCGCACCACTGGCTTCTTTAGAAATTTCCGAATATTGGTTACTTTAATCATCATGGGTCACGCAAATGCTTGAACAATCTCCGCGCGAACTTGCCCGGGTCGTCTTTGCGAGAATAATCGACAGACGCATTTACGGCTTCAGGACAAAGACCCTTCGCCGCGCGGTTACTCCGGATAGGCTGTTAAGAAGTTCCGGATATGACGGCCGCAGCCGGCATGAATTCATCACATCCTTCAAGCGTTCATTACGCCAGCGATTCTTCCTCAGCGATCTCAACCGGAAGGAATTCTATATCCACCTCATGACCTCGTTGGGCGGCTTCGATTCCATCATGGACGACGCCGATCTGGTGCATGAGAACAAATACCGGACTCTCGGCTCGGAGCTTTACTCGTTCGGTGAGAAGATGGACTGGCATCTCGACTTCAAGTCCGGAAAGAGGTGGCCGCTGGCGTTTTACTCCGACGTTGATGTCATAGGTAAAGGAGGCAGGAGACAGGAGGCAAGAGACAGGACACAAGAGTCGGGAGGCGGCAGACGGGAACAGGGTGAACGGAACACGGAACACGGAACGCCGAACATCGAACACGCCGACGTTAAAGTGCCCTGGGAGGTCAGCAGGTTCCACCAGGCGATCTGGCTCGGAAAGGCATACTGGATTAGCCACAGCGAGGCACACACGGAGAAATACGTAAGCCTCGTGAATGACTGGATTGAAAACAATCCCGCGGGGTACGGCGTCAACTGGGTTACGCCCATGGAGGCCGCCATCCGGGCGATGAATCTGATAGTAGGCTTCCTCTATTTCCTCGGCTCGAATAGACTTTCGGAGGAGTTTGTCATGCAGTTCCTCTGTTCGATGTACGAGCATGGAGTTTACATCCGGCACAACCTCGAACGGAGTCTGCGGAACGGGAATCATTACGTCTCGGACCTGGTCGGGTTGGTTTACATTGGCTTTTTGCTCTATGATACGAAAGCGGGAAAGCGATGGGTTAATTTCGCGCACCGGGAGCTGGAAAAGGAGATAATGAACCAGGTCTGCGAAGACGGCACCGATTATGAAAAATCTGCCAGCTATCAGCGGCTCGTCGCCGAACTGCTTACTTCCGCTTACGTTCTCCTGAAGCTCAATAATTTCAATGTATCGGGCGACTTTCACGACCGCCTGGAGAAGATGGTTACATTTCTCGCCTCCGCTACAATGCATGACGGGAGAACGCCCAACATCGGCGACGCCGACGACGGGCGGGTCTTCAGGATGAAATCCGAAATCGGCTTCAATGACCACCGCGACATCATCTCGCTTGGCGCCGCGCTTTTCGGAAGAAGCGACCTGAAGACGGTTGCTCCCAACTTCAGCGAGCTCGCACTCTTGCTGCTGGGAGGCGGGGGATTCGAGAGGTTTTCTTCAATCCAGGTCGATGAAGAAAAGCGATCGATGATTTTCAGGGAGGGTGGATTCGCATTCCTGAAGACCAGGAAGGACTTTTGCTCGTTCGATTTCGGAGACATAGGCCAAAAGGGGCGCGGTGGACATGGACACAACGACGTGCTAAGCCTCACGATTTCAGGCAGGAATCAGTTTCTCGTCGACAGGGGAACATACTGTTATACATGCGATACGAAACTCAGGAACAAGCTCCGCTCTACATATTCTCACAACACGGCAGTCGTCGACGGGGTCGAGCAGGCCGATTTCGCGGGACTATGGTCTGTGAAGGAAGACAGAACCTTTCCTGAGCTCCTCCGCTGGAACTCGAATGACGAGCAGGATATCGTGGAGGCTCAACACTACGCCTACGAGAGGCTCGTACGTCCGGTCACGCACGGGAGGAAGCTGACCTTTAACAAGCACCAACGCACTTACCTGATCGAGGACAATTTTACGGGCGATGGGGAGCATACGATCGAGTTGATGTTCCATTTTGCGCCGGGGCTTAAGGTGACCGGTCTCGGGAAAAAATTCATCGCCCTCGAAGGCGAGGAATATGCCCTGTTGAAATTCCAGCACGATTTCACTCTGGAAAAGTGGGAACATTCGCCGAGCTACGGACTGCTGCAGGAAGCTCAGACGGCGCACATCAAACTGCGTGTCAATCTTCCGGTCAGAGTCGAGACCTTTGTCTTTGTGATCAGCAGCATGGAAGACATGAACCACATTCTTAACAGGATCCAATGAGGCTGCTCGTGGCACAGAGGGTCGACGAAGATGCGTCCGATCTGATTATGAGGAAGGCCGGTGCGGCCTTCGACATCGATTTCCTGGCAAGTGCGGATAAGGAAAGCCGGAAGCACCTCCTCGAAAACGCGGACGTCATACTTGCCATGAATTTCCGCAGGGACATCTTCGAAGAGGAAGTGCCGTTAATCAAGAAGGCGAAGCTTATTCAAATTACACTCGCCGGCGCCGACATGGTCCCGTATGCGAAACTCAGCCCCGGAATCGTAATTTGCAGCAACGGCGGGGCGTACAGCGAACCTATTGCAGAGCATGCAATCGGGATGATGCTCGCCCTCGCGAGGAGCTTCCTCCCGCTCCACGACGGCCTCAGCCGCGGTGAATTCGATCAGTCGACCAAACACAAAATGTTGAACGGCTCAACTCTCGGGATTATCGGGTTCGGCGGGATCGGAAGGCGGGTTGCCGGGATTGCACGTGCATTCGGCATGACGATACTCGCGATAAACTCGACCGGCAGGACGGAGCGGGAGGTCGATTTCTCGGGGACGCTGAAAGATCTCGACCATGTACTGCAAGAATCCGACTTCGTGCTCCTCACGATCGCGTTGAACAAATACACGAGGGATCTTATCGGGGCAAAAGAACTGAATCTTATGAAGGAAGATGCAGTGCTGGTCAACGTCGCACGGGGAGACCTGATCGATGAGAAGGACCTGTACGAGCATTTGAAATCGCATCCTCACTTCAGGGCTGGCATCGATGCGTGGTGGGTCGAGCCTTTCAACCAACCGAAGTTCGAAATTCACTCCCCCTTTTTCGAGCTGGATAATTTTCTCGGCTCGCCCCACAACTCCTACCTTATCAAAGGGATTCGGCGCAAGGCTCTGGAGGCTGCGGTCGACAACATCCTGCGGTTTGCTGACGGACGGGAGCTGAAGAATGTTCAGAAGAGAGAGAACTACCTATAACTTCAATCGATAATACGAGCGCTTCTCATCTTCTTCTTTTCGCCCGTGATCTTCTTCTTTTTCAACCTTTTCTCTCTTGAGGTCTTCGTCGGGCGTGTCGGTACTCTTTTCTTGACGGGCTTCAGCGCAGCCCGAAGGATCCGGATAAATTCCGAGACGACGATTTCCCTGTTCTCAAGTTGGCTCCTTGAAATCCGGGAGGAGATGTGCAGGATTCCGTCGGAATCGATCTTGTTTCCGAGCCGATTGAAAATAATGTGGCGCTCCTTATCCGGAAGCGATACGGAATTCCGCACGTCAAAAAGGAGCTCGACTTTAGACTCCACCTTGTTGACATTTTGTCCCCCCGGTCCGCCGCTGCGCGAAGTGCGGAAGCTCAATTCCGATGGAGAGATATCGATGGAGTCGTTAATGCGAATGTCGTTTTCGTGCATAGCCGCGCCGGTTAATCTGGAAGCGAATCATAATCATGTGTGAGTAGAGTTTCGCCGAAACGGAGGAATTTTCCAAATCGACCCAGGGGTCTGAACGGCATGTAATAACATCGCGGGATTGAAAGGGAGATAAGAAATGGGCGCCACATCTTACCGCCAAGTGCGGGTTGAGAGGTTTCCAGAGTCGATGTCTCAGTAAATGTACGGGATTATTCGTCGTCCTCGTCTTTGGCGAATCCGTACTGAATCACGGACACATATCCGGTACCATGACACTTCTCACACTCGAGGAAATCAAATCCGTCTGCGTTCTGCGCGATCCCTATGAAGCGGGTTCCCTTGCACACGTCGCACACGACCTCCCATTGAGATTCCTTCTGCAGCATTTGGTTCTTCCTTTCTCTGTTCACGTCTTCAATATATCGACGTGTGCAGGGTCTGTCAATATGACTTCAAAAACTTCGGGCTTTTTCTTAATTAATTAAGGTCCTCCTGATGGGGGGGCCGGTTATAATCAGGTGATGTTCCTGCAGATTATTCCGGAATTTCAGAGTTCCTCAAAGACGTAGCCGCTTTCACCGTGCTGGGCGAGATCCAGGCCGTCGAATTCGTCCTCCTCAGAAACACGAAGCCCGACGGTCTTGTCGAGCAGCTTCAGAATCAGCCATGTGACTCCAAACGAGTAGGCCATTGCTACCGCCAGCGCAAGGAGCTGCGCTCCGAGCAGTCCGATGTTTCCGTAAAAGAGTCCGTTGCCTCCCGATGCGTTTATGAGCTTCGTCGCGAAGAGTCCGGTGGCAATTGCACCCCATGCACCTCCGGCACCGTGTACTCCTACAGTGTCGAGAGAATCATCGTATCCGAATCTCTCTTTCAGGCGGATAGCGACGAAGCAGACGATGCCTCCTACCAGCCCGATAAGGAGCGCAGCCATCGGACCGACGAAGCCCGACGCGGGGGTGATCGCGACAAGTCCAGCGACTGCTCCGGATGCTGCACCGAGGACGGTCGGCTTTCCCCTCGTGTACCACTCTGCGAACATCCATGAGAGCGCGGCCGCGGAGGCCGACACCTGTGTGGCGACGAATGCAGAAACCGCGAGCGCCCCGGAAGCAAGTGCGCTTCCCGCATTGAATCCGAACCAGCCGAACCAGAGAAGCGTCGCGCCAATCAGCGTCATCGTCAGATTGTGCGGCGGCATCGGCTCCTGTCCGTAACCTCTTCTTCTTCCGATGAGGATCGCCGCTGCGAGTGCCGAGACTCCCGAGCTGACATGTACCACGAGCCCTCCTGCGAAGTCCAATGCGCCGAGTCCTCTTAACCAACCTCCCGTTCCCCAGACCCAGTGTGCAAGAGGATCATAAACAAGAGTCGCCCAGAGAACCAGGAAGATCAAATAGGTCTTGAACTTGAATCTCTCCGCGATCGCACCCGTTATAAGCGCCGGGGTTATCACGGCAAACATCATCTGGAACAGCATGAATGATTCGTGCGGAATCGTCGGGGCGTAGCTCGGGTTCGGTGCCAGCCCGACCCCGCTCAGCCCGATCCATTTCAGGCTTCCGATGAGATGCAAGACGTCAGGACCAAAAGCGAGGGAGTATCCGAAGAGCACCCACTGCACCGTGATAACGCCGATCGCAATGAAGCTCTGCATTATTGTACCAAGAACATTCTTGCGCCTGACCATTCCTCCATAAAACAAAGCGAGCCCGGGCGTCATCAGCATGACAAGTGCGGTCGATACCAACATCCATGTCGTATCGCCCGTGTTGACTCCGTCCGTGGAATTTATTTGCTGTGCCGTCTGTTGAACATTTTGTGAGTTGATCTCTTTGTTGACAGATTGAGCTTTGGCCGACTGAAATTGCAGCATTACAAATGCTGCGGCAGCTAACACGAAATATCTCTTCATCTACTCCACCGTTAAAGCTTGATTTGATGCGCAACACTCTTCTCCCGCACAATCACGAGCCGCGAGGTCAAATTGGAAAAGCAGCGCAGAATATTCAAAATGTCCTTCAATAATAAGGATGTTGATAGTCCTGCCAAAAACTATTTTTGCCCAATTTATGATTGGCTTAAGAAAGTAAGGCTTCGCGACCCGAATAGAGAGGCTTCAGCGATGAAATGTTTCAGGAACAAAGTTGAACCTGTCTCATATGTCTAAGGTAATTTCAGTCTCGACGGAGGATGCTCCGTCAAAATTCGCTCAATCCGACGTGCGCGAATTTGCGCACGAACTCTTCTCGAGCAGCCGGAGCGACGTCGACAGGCTAATAAATGTGTTTGACCACGCTTCGATCAGTTCGCGCCATTTTACCGAGGAGAGGTCGTGGTACGGCAAAGAACACGGCTTTGAGGAGAGGAACGGGCTTTTCGTGAAGAACGCGATGAAGATGTCCGCCGAATGTACACGAAAGTGTCTCGAAAACGCGGGGCTACGGCCTCAGGACATACACCACATCATCTTTGTCTCGAGTACCGGTCTTTCTACTCCGAGCATAGATGCCAGGCTCTTCAACGTCCTGAAATTCGATCGCCATATAAGAAGAACACCAATCTGGGGACTCGGTTGTGCTGGGGGCGCCGCCGGACTCAGTCGGGCCCTCGAATACACGACTGCCATCCCGGAACATGCGGTTCTGGTGATAGCTATCGAGCTCTGCGGTTTGACCTTTCGTAAAGACGATTACTCAAAGAGCAACCTGATCGGCACCTCGCTTTTCTCTGACGGAGCGGCCGCCGTGCTTGTAGTGGGCGAGAATCATCCGCTGAATCGGAAGAACGGTATCACGCTCCTCAACTCGCTCTCCACGATCTACGACGATTCTCTCGATGTCATGGGGTGGGAGGTCAAGAACGACGGGTTGAAGGTAATCTTCAGCAAGGATATACCGGCCATCGTCCGCAATTCCGTCAGGCCGAACATCGAGGAACTTGCCGCCATGAACGGAATTCAGATCTCGGACATCAAGCACTACATCGTTCATCCGGGCGGGTTAAAAGTAATCGATGCCTATGAAGAAGCGCTCGGATTGTCCGGGGATAAGTTCCGCTTCTCGCGAAAAGTCCTGAACGAACACGGGAACATGTCGTCGCCGACTGTGCTTTATGTGCTGAACGAGTTTCTGAAGAGCGACGGATACAAGCCTCACGAATACGGTCTTATCTCCGCGCTCGGACCGGGGTTCAGTTCTGAATTAATCCTCTTCGAGACGGATTGATATACTTCTTCGGATTCATCTTTCTTCTTCTCGCGCAGCGTGCGTTCGAGCTGAAGGTTGCAAGGCGACATGAGAAGGAGCTGAAAAATCGCGGCGGGCGGGAAGTTGACACAAATGGTTACAGGGTAATTGTGGGGATGCATTCTGCGTTCTTCGTTTCTCTCACACTGGAAAAAGTCGCGTTCGACCGCCCCTTGAATCCTGAATGGTCGATACTCATGGCCATATTTTTCGCAGCCCAACTTCTTCGATATTGGGCGATACACTCCCTTGGAATATTCTGGAACACGAAGATTATGATTGTCCCCGGCCACCCCATCGTCAGGAAGGGTCCGTACAGGTATTTCCGGCATCCTAATTACGCGGCGGTCATTACAGAATTCGCAGTTGTTCCCCTGATCTTTTCCTGCTATGTGACGGCTGTAGGCTTCACCATAGCCAACGCGTTGCTTCTCGGAAGGCGGATTAGGATCGAGACAAGCGCATTAGCTTCCGCGAGGCCTTGAGACAAAAAAAGCCGAACGGAATTATCATCGAATACGAAACCTAACACACCTACAATCGTCCGTTCGGCGTTTATATAGTCAACAGCATCTTACCGTAATTAGTTCAATTCAGGGAATATCAAAGAAGAGTCCCCTTCACGGCGGGAATCAAGCCGACTTCTCCTTGATAAGGGGGAGGGCCGAATCGGAGCATAGATTTGAATGCTTTCTGCTGCGACGGGAAGCGAACTGTCGGCAAGGCGGCTCATTTTTCTATGTCCCCCATTTATGTTATCTTATATCAGGATTGGAAATCCAGAGCACCATCTCACCAGCGCACAACGCGCCGCAAGCGTGGTGAATCAACCCGATTGTCAAGAAGATTCGATGGAGAATAACTTTCGAAATGAGAGACTATAAACTGAGAAACATAGCTATAATTGCACACGTTGACCATGGGAAGACAACGTTGGTCGATTACATGCTGAAGCAGACAGGCACTTTCCGGGAAAACCAGAACATGGGAACGAGAATCCTCGATTCCAACGACCTGGAGCGTGAAAAGGGAATCACTATACTTGCCAAGAACGTATCCGTCAGATACAAGGATGTGAAGATAAATATTGTCGACACGCCCGGCCACTCCGATTTCGGCGGCGAAGTCGAACGGACTCTCATGATGGTAGACGGCGTTCTTCTCCTTGTCGACGCAGCCGAGGGACCGCTGCCTCAGACTAAGTTTGTCCTCCGCAAGGCACTCGAGCTCAACCTGAAGCCGATTGTTGTCATCAACAAGATAGACCGGAAAGACGCGCGTCCGTCAGAAGTCCTGAACGAAATCTACGACCTGTTCATATCGCTCGGCGCTAACGATGAGCAGATAGATTTTCCCGTCATCTACACGATTGCCAAGCAGGGTATCGCAAAACACTCGCCGGAGCAGGAGAGCAGCGATCTTTCTCCGCTGTTTGAAGCCATACTGAAGCAAATCCCCGAGCCGCCTGCCGACGCGGAGCCGCCGTTTCAGATGCTTGTCATGAATATCGAGTACAATGACTATATCGGCCGGCTCGGGATCGGGAGAATATTCCGGGGAACTATCAAGGACGGCGCCCCGATGCGCGTCGTTCACAAGGACGGAAAGGTCGAGGATGCACGCATTACGAAGATTTACACGTTCGAAGGCCTGAAGAGGAACGAGACCGTCGAGGCGAGCGCCGGAGAGATTATCGCCATCGCCGGGATGGAAGACGTCGATATCGGCGAGACGATATGCGATCCCGCCGACGTGACTCCGCTGCCGTTCGTGAACATCGAGGAGCCGACGCTTTCGATGAATTTCGTCGTAAACAACTCTCCGTTCGCGGGCAAGGAGGGGAAATACGTCACCACGAGAAATCTTGCCGAGCGGCTAACGCGTGAGCTGCGAGCCAACGTCAGCCTGCGTGTCGAACCGGGTGATACTCCCGACATTTTCACGGTCAGCGGGAGAGGCGAGCTGCATCTGGCGATACTTATCGAGACAATGCGGAGGGAAGGATACGAGTTCCAGGTCGGGAAACCGAAGGTTATCTACAAGACAATCGACGGAGAACTTAGAGAGCCGGTAGAACATGTGGTCATAGATGTGCCGGATGACTACGTCGGGACGGTCATAGACAATCTCAGCCGCAGAAAAGGGGAAATGAAGAATCTCATGCCGAGTCATGGCAATACCAGGATCGAGTTCATCGTGCCTGCCCGGGGACTAATCGGATTTAGAACGGAGTTCATGACGCAGACAAAGGGAACCGGAATCCTGCACCATAACTATCACGGTTACGAGCCGTTCAAGGGTGAGATCGAAGGACGCAGCAAGGGTGCGGTTGTCGTGTTGGAAACGGGGACCGCGGTTGCGTACGCGATGTGGAAGCTCGGGGAGAGAATGACGTTCTTCATCGAGCCGGGTACGCAGGTGTACGCCGGAATGATCGTCGGGGAAAACGCCCGAGAAGATACGATAGTCGCGAACGTGTGCAAGACAAAGCACCTGACGAACATGCGTGCATCTGGCGCCGACGAAGCCATACGTCTCGAACCGCCCGTGCTGATGAATGTCGAGAAGGCGATAGAGTGGATAAACGACGACGAGTATGTCGAGTTCACTCCGAAGTCGATCCGGCTTCGCGAGAGAATCCTCGACCACGACGAGCGGTACAAGGCGAGGAAGAGGACGGCGGTAGGATAAATCCAAAAGGGGGAAAAGGCTTCCGATGAGTCTTCGTTCCTGAAGTTAAACATCACTTGTTAACGTCACGGGGTGTCTTTCGCCTGCAATCAGTGCGGTCAAAGTCTGTGTCGAATGAGATAAGGGTTAGTCCATATTTCGTCACAACCGAATACTGATATGCATCATCGAAATCTAGGCCGTACTTCTTCGCACTGTCAGAGATAACGGAGAATTCACTTGCGGACAGGGCCAAAATTCCCACGGCGGCCCTTTGCACCATTTCCGTAACGAATTCCCTGAAGATGTCAAATTGTTTGGTCCGAAATGGTAGAATCCCTATCGAGTGAAGGGAAAAGTCGGAAATGAATAACTCACATTCTGTGTTAGAGAGGAGCTTCTTCACATCTTCGGATCTTTCCTGTTTGAGCAAGACCTCAAGAAAGACATTCGTGTCCAGAAGAGCTCTCACGAGTCACCAATTCGCCACTCGGATACTTTATGCTGTAATTGCACAGAGGTATAACTATCCCTCAGATTCTCTATTGCCCCCTCCCATTCGAGCTTGAGTGGGGCGCGCCCTCTCTTAGCTCCTCTTTCAAGCAAGAATTGCACGAAATCCCTTACCTCCTGCTGTAAATCTTCAGGAAGCATTTTAACCATCTCTTCGACGCTCATAGGATTTCTCCTCCGTATATTACCTCGATTAATCCAAAGTGTCGTCTCATATTATCCAACTTGCTGCCTGAGGGTCACAACGTCAGATCTTTTAGGTTATCTTCCCTTGTACAGGCGCTCCGCGAGGAAGGACGGGAGCCCCGCTGCAATTATTTTGCTCGCTGCGGCTTTGTAGTCGTACTCTATCCGGATATTCTCGTAGGTGTAATTGCCCGTGTCTATGATTCCGAAGCTCGCGCGGTTATCGCCGTCCCGCGGCTGACCGACGCTTCCGACGTTGATCAGCTCTCTTACCTCCGTTTCCGAGATTTTCTTCCTGAAGATTACCGGGACGTGTGTATGCCCTATCAGGCAGATCTTCTCGTCGAATGAAGACAACTCCATCTGAGCGTCTGCCTCGCTGAACACATATTTCCACTCGCGCGGTTCGGACGGGGAAGCGTGGGCGAGAAGAAGGTCGGCGAATCGTTCCGTCATCGGTATCTTACCGAGCCAATCATAATTATCCGCGGACAAAGATGCTCTCGTGTAGTCGATCGCGGCTCTCGCATAAGGATTAATCATGGAGAAAGAAATCTCGTCGAAAAGCGCATCGTCGTGATTTCCCCGGACTACATATCGTGCTTCACGCCTAACGAGATCAGCCACCTCGTCCGGATTCGCCCCGTAGCCGACGATATCGCCGAGGCAGATGATTTCGTTCACGTTCCTCGCTTTTATCTCCGCGAGCACTTTTGTCAGGGCCTCAAGGTTGGAATGCATATCGGAAATGACGGCGTATTTCATTTGGTGTATCCAGGTAAGCTGCACGGTGCGCCTTTTGAGGCGCGGCCTGCGACAAAGAACGAGTCGAGCCTGACTATTTCGGACACGGTCAGGCCGGCAGATATGAAGAACGAAATAATATCTCTATCGAGATGGCATCCGCCCGCAATTCGTTTCCATACCGGCGACATGATCTTTTCGGCCCGTGATAGAAAAGTCTTTTCGGCAATCGGATGCTCGGCGAAAAAGAAACAGCCGTCTGGCTTGAGCACCCGTTTGATTTCGCCGGCTGCGCCGAGCGGGTCGCCTATCGTGCAGAAGGTGAGCGTCGAAACAACGGTATCGAAGGTATCGTCGGGAAACGGGAGGCGCTCAGCTTCGGCTCGTGCAAGGACGACTCCATTTTCCATTCTGCCGGCTGCGCGCCTCAACATGTTAGGGTCCGGTTCTATCGCGTAGACCTGCCGCGCGTTTTCGAAATGCCTGAAGTTCAGGCCGGTACCTGCCCCAATTTCCAGCGTGCGGCCGGAGGCACCCTTCACGACCATCCTTCTCACCTGTTCGAAGCCCAGCTTGTCTGCCGGGACCATCAAAGCGTCGTAAATCGCGGCAACAAACAGGTGCGTATTCATTTATTGAACTTTCAATATTCTCGTAAGATACAGGCTTAATTCCGGAAAATAGGTGACGATCAACAGGGCGAAAAGGGCAATTGCCAGGAATGGCAGGACGGCCCGGTAGATCTTCACGATGTCCTTTTCAAAACGCAAACTCGATATGAATAAGTTCAATCCGAGGGGCGGCAGCATGTACCCGATTTCAAGGTTCAGGAGAAAAATCACCCCGAGATGAACGGGATCGATGCCGTACTGAGCTGCGATGGGAACGATGATGGGAACCACGATAATTATCGCCGAGAATATCTCCACCATGTTTATTACGAGGAGGAAGAGATTCAGCAGCACGAGGAATGTCAGCTTACTCGCGACAAAATGATGGATGAGCTGGAAGAGCTGCATCGGGATTTGTTCGTCGATGAGATAATTCGTAAGCCCGAGTGCCGTGCCGAGAACCACGAAGATCGCTCCGACAAGCATCATACTCTTCTTCGTGATCCGGGGCAGATCCTTGAAAAACTTCACGTCGCGAAGTATGAAAACCTCGACGACGAGGACGTAGAACGCCATTATGGCGCTTGCCTCTGTTGCGGTGAAGAAACCCGCATATATTCCGCCGATGATGATAATCGGCAGCGGAATCTCCCATGCGGCCCCCTTTAAGGCGCTCAATGCCTCACGTCCGGAAAAAGGCTGCCGCTTGACTCCCGAACGAATGCCGGTATATATGCTGAAGAGCGACAGCATTACTATCAGAAGTACCCCCGGGACGACACCAGCGGCGAACAGCTTATCGACGCTTATCCCGGCGACGATGCCATAAAGAATGATCGGCAGGCTTGGCGGAAAAAGAAGTCCGAGGCTCCCCGACGTGGTCATAAGGCCGAGGGAAAATCTCTCTGGATAAGATTCCTTCACGAGAATGGGATAGAGAAGACCGCCGAGGGCGACTATCGTTACGCCGGATGCGCCAGTAAAGGCGGTGAATACCGCAGTCGACACGATCGAAACGATTGCCAAGCCGCCCGGCATCCAGCCGAATAATGCCTGGGCCAAACGCACGAGTCTCAAAGGGGCGTTGCTTTCCGCCAGCAGGTAACCCGCGAACGTGAAGAGAGGAATCGCTATAAGTGCGGGAAGGCTTGCAAGCCGGTACAGCTCCACGATGACGGCGGAGGTATTGACTCCGATAGAATTAAAGAGAAGAAGTCCACCCGCGCCGATAATGACAAAGACAGGCTCGCCCAGAAGTACGAGGAGCAGGATAGCTGCGCCGATTATGATATACAACATTTGTCAGAAACCCTCCGAGAATTTTGTGCGAAACGCTGCTGCGGAGGTGTCAATATCGGAATGCCGGAGACTCAACTATGCTCAGCCAACTTCCGTGGACTGCTGCGGACCGGCAATTGCAACCTCTATCGCCCTGAACAGGAAATGAAGACCGATCAGTCCGAAGCCGATCGGTATTATGATCTCCAGGTAATAGGACATCACATTCTTCCCCATAAACGTAAACAGCGGCTGGGTGTTGTACCGGATTTCATCTGAGACGAACGACACTCCAGCTTGAACCAAAAAATAGCAGACCACCGCGGCTGTCAGGTCAAGGAATGTCTGTATCATTCTCTGTATGATCGACGGGAGGCGCTTCGTAATTATGTTTATGGAAAAGTGGCGGGACTCTTTCGCGGCAAGCGCCGCTCCGAAGAAGCCTATCCATAAGACGAGATGTCTCAGAAAGACGTCTCCCCAGATTATACCGGTCGACCAAAACTCCCGAAGTATAACCTGGAGGAATGCCATCACAACCGTTACGGTAAGGAAGATTACGAGAAGTGCGTTCTCGGTAATCCCCAGTGCGTTTTCTATCGATCGCAGGATCTTCATTTTCCGGGATGCTCTTTTCGGAATTGTGCAAGCGCCGACTCAATCTGATTCAACAGGTCGGCAGAGTAAAGCTTTCCGACAAGCATCTGGCGTGCTTCCTGGCCTGTCTGGTAATAGTAGGCGGTTTGGCTCTTCGAGCGCGGGTGAGTCAGTATTATTCCTTTGGACTGAAGCGTCTTGATTGCCGCCAGATTATCCTTGCGGCTCTGTTCGGTGAGCTGCGAAAGATAAATCTGTCCGTTCTTCACGAGAATCTGCTGCAAATCGGGCGGCAGAGTGTCAAAATAACTTTTTGAAATCAGGACCGATCCCGACGAATTCGCAAGAGGCAGATCGAGCATGTATTTCACATTCGTGAACCACTGCAGTGCAATCATGGCGAGCGGCGGGGAGTAAACGCAGTTGATCATCCCGGTCTGAAGTGCGGAGTTCACGTCCGTTATCGAAAGCGGAATGGGTGAGAGATGAAGAACCTTGAACGACACCTGTGCTATCGGGTCTCCTTCCCACATCCACGCCTTCACTCCCTGCATGTCTTTCGCGGAATAAATGGGCGTCTGCGTGAAGACATAAACAAAACCTACTTCAGCCCAGCCGAGGAATACGAAACCACCCTTTTCAAACGCCTGGCTGAACTCGGGTGTGAATTTCTTGTAAATGTAGTCGATTTCAGCGGTGTTGCGGAAAAGGAACGGAGTATCGAGTATCCTCTCTTCGGGGGCAATTTCGCCCATTCCGACACCTGTGAAGCCGCCGGCCTGGTATTGTCCGATCCTGATCTTTCTCAGGACGTCCTTCTCGTCGCCCGCAATTCCGCCTGGATAGAATTTGAACCCGAGCCTGCCGCCGCTTTCCTTTCGTACGGCTGCGTCATATTCCTTCATCACATTCATCCAGGTGCTGCCTTCCGGCGCTACCGTGGCGAACTTGATTGTGTATTGCTGGGCAAGGACCGGGACGGTCGATAGGCACAGGAACGAGAAAAGTGCCAGCGTCCCTCTAAAAAATTTTGACATCATAAACCTCTCAGAAATAATCGCTTTCATGTTTCAATAATTCTACCGCCTTCGCCTTGGCAATTTGATTTGCAAGATTCTGGTCAGGCAGCAACTTGACAGGTGCATCGATAACTTTGTGTAAAAGAGACTCGAACAGTTCCTTGTTCTGTGTCATGACGGCGTACGACTTTGCATAGTAATAATAGATCATCAGGAACTTCCCATCCGAGACTTGTATCGCCTTCTCGAAATGAATTCTTGCCGCTGTCGTATCGCCGCCGAACATTGCAGGAAGGCTTCCGAGAATCGTCCCGAAGAACAGGTGTGCGCCGCCGTAGAAGTACGAGCCGTCGTATTTGAGAACGAACTTCATCATGGCCTCCACCTTCGGAAGGTCAGAAAGAGCCTCGACGTTGTCCCGGTTCAGGTTGACATAATTACCCCAGGCGTTCGCCGTCCAGAAAACCGCCGGCACGTCGCTCCTGCCGAATTCGTTCAGGGCCTTCTGAAAATCTGCCAGGTCGCCCTTAAAACTTCTCTCGAAATCCTTATTCTTGAAGAGGATTCTCAGTCCGTAGTTCCTCGCCCGGAGATAGAACAGGCTCGCGCGTGGAGCGGAGGAGTCTTCGACGAACCCGAGCGCATAGCTTGTATAGCCCTGTGCGCCGAGGAGGAGCAGGCTCTCGTCGTTCGGCGATTCCAGTATCAGGCCGTCGAGCAGTTTCAGATCCGCAGGTATTGCCTGCGACGCGATCTGCAGGTCTGTTTCCCTGTTCATTGCCTTGAAGCTTCCCTGGATGATTCCGCTCGTGGCGCCTATCGTAATCTGTGTGATCACGCTGCATCCCTGGAGCGTGAAGAAGAGGACAGCGGCAACCGCGGCTGTCAGGGTTGAAACATCCCGCTTTATCACTGATTGCTCTCGGCCATTAAGAATTGACTTTCGGATTGTTGGCAAAATGCCCGCAGACGTCTGCCTTGTTCAGATTGAAAGGACCTGGGCCAACTCCACCAGACTATTGTCGACCTGCTTCTTCTTTTCCCAGGTGTCTCTCATGGGGGTGAGAACGACTTTGCTGTTCACCTCGCCGGCCATGACGTTCCCTTTGCCGCTCAGGAGGGCCTCAACTGCGGCCGACCCCAGCTTCGCTGCCAGAACCCTGTCTCTTGCGCTCGGACTCCCGCCTCTCTGGATGTGGCCGAGGACGGTGACACGGTAATGCAAGTGGACGAATTCGCTCATTCGCCTGGCAAGATCCACGGCTCCGCCATTAAAACATCCTTCAGCTATGACAACGATGCTGCTTCTCTGACGGCCGCCAGTGGTCAGCTTCTGCCGGATAGCCTCGAAATTCTCTTCGATTTCCGGAATTGCGATGTATTCCGCTCCGGAGCTGATGCCCACATCAAGAGCGATGAAACCCGAATCGCGGCCCATCACTTCGACGTAGAACACCCGGTCGTGAGCGTCGGCAGTGTCGCGAATCTTGTCGATAGCCTCGACTGCTGTATTTGTGGCGGTATCATAACCGACGGTGAAGTCGGTCCCATAAAGGTCATTGTCGATAGTGCCCGGCACCCCGACGGTCGGGATCATGTGCTCATCATAAAGAAGCGTCGCGCCCTGAAAAGTGCCGTTCCCGCCTATTGCCACAAGACCATCTATCCCCTGTGCACTGAGATTGGCGGCGGCTATTGCTCTCCCTTCACGCGTCATGAACTCCGCGGAACGAGCGGTCTTGAGAATCGTCCCCCCGCGCTGAATTATGTTGGATACCGATCTGGGACCCATAGGAATGAAATCCCCCTTTATCATCCCGTTGTAGCCGTGCTGAATCCCCACTACTTCAATGTTGTCGTATACCGCAGTTCTGACGATCGCCCTTAATGCGGCATTCATTCCCGGGGCGTCCCCGCCGCTGGTGTATATCCCAATTTTCTTGATCTTGCTCATAAGCTCCTTCGAAAAACGCAATAAATTTACCATTAAAGCCTAAAAAATGCAAAGAAGGGGCGGGGCCGCGGGGCCACTACCAGAAAGCTTGAATTTTTGACGGGATTTACTTAATCATTAATCAGCACACATGGAAAATCTATCTCCGCATTTCAAGAGAAAGCTCAGGCAGGTAAAACTCGTCGCTACGGATCTTGACGGCACACTCCTTAACGATCACGGGCAAATCTCCGGTGTAACTCGGGAATCGGTTCAGAGACTCAAGGGACTTGGAATGCAGCTTGCCATAATGACCGGGCGGGCGCATTCGTCAGCCGAGCGAATCGCGGACGACCTCGGTATGGAAACGCCGATTATTTCTATGGACGGGGGACTGGTCCGCCGCCCGCATGGGACCGAAAACATCTTTTGCAGTTGTATTAGCCCCCGGATTGTGCTGAAAATCCTGGACGAGGCGGATGCCAAATTCCTGTCTGTTGCCCTCTTTACGGACGACAGGATGGTGAGGCGCGAATCTGAAGTCATTCTCCCCGGCTACATCGAGAGCCTGGAGCTTGATACGGTTGAAACGGACGACCTGCGGCTGTTCGCAGAAAGGACAATCCGGATCATAGTCGGCACAAGCTCGCGTAATGACGCAAAGGCATTGGCTCGCCGTGTTGGCGGAATCTTCTCCACGGTCGGAACCAGTATCTACAGAAGCTCACGGGAAATCGGCACGTGGTACCTTGAGGTCAAGAACAAGAACCAATCCAAGGCCACAGGTCTCTCACATCTGGAGAAGTATCTGAGAATAGGCAAGAATGAGGTGGCGGTGGTCGGAGACTTCCAGAACGACATCATGGCATTCGATCGTGCCGGAGTTGGAATTGCCATGAAGAACGCCGTCGCGGAGCTGAAAGAGAAGGCAGACTGGGTGACCAGCAGGACTAATGATGACGACGGTGCCGCGGAATTCTTTGAGCTCGTTTACAAAATGCGAACTAATCATGTTCAATAGACGATGACCGACCTGAGATCAAGGCTGAAAAACCTGCTTCGCAGACTGAGGGAGACGGATTTTGAGAAGAGCATCATTGCTAAAGTCGCGCTGTTCTTCGGCCTTGTGCTGGTTATCACTCTGCTCGCGCCGTCGCAAAATCAACTCACGGTACATTATGAGGTGGGTACAATCTGGACCCACGAGGATGTGATTGCACCCTTTTCATTCCCCATTTACAAGGACGAGGCCGAGTATCAGAGGGAGGTGAAGCAGGCGGTTTCGAACGTGAAGCCCGTCTTCGACAAAATCGAGATACCGAGATCCAGGCTGGATTCAGTGGCGTCTTTCATCGGCCAGGTAAGGGACGCGCTCGAATTGCAGATAAGAACTGAACGGAGCAGGAACAGGAAAACCTTTGCGAAGGATTCGGCTGCACTTCAACAAACGCTGGAGAACCTTCCGTATAGATTCTCCAACTCCGAGTGGCACGAGCTTCTGGTCAGCCTGTACAAATCCCCGATGATGCTCAGAAGACTCGGAGGGTTGATGCCTGTCGTGACGTCCATCATCGTTACCGATTACCAGACCGGAATAATAGACAGGCCGCGCGACCAGGTGGGTTCGTCGGTCATCGTGATACGGCACAGGAATGCCGAGACGCCCGTTCCGATGGATCAGGTACTGACTCTTCAGGACGTGTCGAATGAGCTGCAGCAGGCAACTGCGAGCATGCTTTCGGGAGACACTACTGTGGCAGAGATACTTTCAAGTGCAATTGCCGCCCAGATTCTGCCAAGTCTCATGTACAACCGCGGACAAACGCAGCGCGAGATAAACGCTGCGATCGACCTCGTTCCAAGGACTGTGGGTTTCGTGAAGGAAAACGAACGGATCATCGGAAAGCACGACCGGATAACCAAGGAGACAAAACTCAAGCTCGACTCAATGGAGAGAGCGCTGCGCGAGAGGACGGGGAAAACCGATATCATCCTGCAGTTCCTTGGCAAGTTCCTGATGGTGTTCGTTATCATCGGCCTGTTGAGCATCTATCTGTTTCTTTTCAGGAGGAAGCTGTTCTACAACAACAAGATGCTTTCGTTGGTCGCGGTGCTCTTCGTATTCGAGGCGTTGATGATGTACTTTGCCTTCACGGCACAGTCGAAACTGCCGCTCCAGTACCTCATCCTCGTCCCGGTCGCATCGATGATCATGGCGATAGTATTTGATTCAAGGGTGGCCTTCCAGACGACCGTGGCAATCGCGCTCCTCGTCGGTGCGATGAAGGGGAACGACTTCAGCGCCGCATTCGCGTCGTTGAGCGCCGGTGCCCTGGCGGTTTATACCGTGAGGGACATCAAGAACAGGACCCAGATCTTCAGGAGTCTCGTCTTTATTTTCATCGGTTACGGAATTGCCGCTTTCGCAATTTCACTGCAGAAGGGTGAAGACGCGCCGGCCATCATGACCGAATTTTCGTTCATAGCGGTGAACGCGATCCTCTCGCCTATCATCACATTCGGCCTCCTGATTTTCTTCGAGAGGGTTTTTGGCATCGCGACGGACCTGACGCTCCTCGAGTTGTCCGATTTCAACCAGCCGCTTCTACGCGAGCTTTCGCAGAAAGCGCCGGGCACCTTTCATCATTCGATAATTGTCGGCACCCTTGCCGAAAAAGCCGCGGAGGCCGTCAATGCAAATCCTATCCTTGCCCGCGTCGGAGCGTACTATCACGATATCGGGAAGACACTCAAGGCGGAGTATTTCATCGAGAACACAATGGACTCACACAAGTCGAAACACGAATGGCTTCCCCCTGATATCAGCGTTCAGATGGTCGTGTCCCACGTCACTGAAGGCATCGAGCTGGCGAAGAAACACCATCTTCCCCAGAGGATAATAGACTTCATTCCGATGCATCACGGCACGACGCTCGTCGCGTATTTCTACGGAAAGGCTCTGAGGAGACCGTTCGCGACGGGAGATGTGATTGAGGATGACTACAGGTATGACGGTCCCAGGCCACGTTCGAAGGAGACGGCGATCGTCATGCTGGCCGATTCCGTCGAAGCCGCGACCCGGTCGATTCAAGAAAAGTCTATCGAGAACGTCAACGCGATGATCGATGAAATCGTGAAAAGCAGATACGAGGAAGGCCAACTCGACGAGACGAACCTGACCTTTAACGACCTGACAAAGATCAAGGAGAGTTTCCTCGCTGTCCTCTCGGGAATTTACCACAAGAGGATAGAGTACCCCGGGCAGACGGTGGGCAAATCTGCAGTCAAGCCAGCCGCACAGTCGGACGAAGCCGAGAAGCCTCAATCGGCCGTTCCAGTGGAGGAAACGCCCGTTTCGGGTGAGGCCGAAGAGCGGACCGACGGGCCGGTTCACAAGGAGGCGGGCGAGATTCACTTTTCGGCGAAGAAGGGGAAGAAAGCTAAGGCCGCTTCAACCTCGAAACGGACAAGGCGTCCCCGCGGAAAATAGCCGCCATACAGAAAAGCTGGCCATGCCTGTGCCCCAATTAAGTCTCAAGATTTCCAATCAGCTCGATCTCTTCTTCGAATGGATGAAGTTCGAGAAGGGATTGTCGGACAACAGTCTCGCGTCGTATCGTAACGATCTGAACAGATATGCGCAGTTCATGGAATCGCACGGGGCGACCGGACTGAACGAAGTCTCGAGGGCTGAAGTCAGGACATACTTCAGATGGCTGTTCGACACGGGGTTGAAGCAGAGCAGCATAGCCCGGAATTTCTCGGCAGTTAGAAACCTGCACCGCTTCCTCGTCCTAAGAAAAATGTCGGAGGCAGATCCCACGGCAAACCTCGAGCGTCCCAGACCTTCGAGGAAACTTCCCGTGGTGTTGAACCTCCAGGAAATCGAGTGCCTCATCAACGCTCCTGATGTTGATTCAGAACTCGGCGTTCGCGACAGGGCGATCATAGAAACTTTGTACGCGACGGGAGTCAGAGTCAGCGAGCTTGTTAATCTCAAAAAAAGAGATTTAATTAAGAGTGAGAACATAATTAGAGTATTTGGAAAAGGATCGAAAGAACGAATTGTGCCCATAGGCGATATTGCGCTGGAATGGATAGAACGTTATGATGTATCGGTTAGATCAAGGCTGCAACAGAAGCAGGCCGCTGCTAACAAGTCCGGAGCCGGCGATTTCCTTTTCGTGAACGCCCGCGGCGGCAGACTGTCCAGGATCTCCGTCTGGAGAATGCTCCAAAAATATGCCCGGAATGCCAATATCAGGAAGCGGATTCACCCGCACACTCTAAGACACACGTTTGCCACGCACCTGCTGGAAGGCGGTGCGGACATCCGGGCAGTTCAGGAAATGCTCGGGCACAGCGACATCGGTACAACCCAAATTTATCTTCATCTGGACAGAAATTATCTAAAAGAAGTGCTGGACAAGTTCCACCCACGAGGAAAACATGTTAAGTGAACTTTATATACTTCCCATACTTTTATTTTCCGTCATCATACACGAGATTTCCCACGGCTACGCCGCGCTGAAGCTTGGTGATCCGACCGCGCGGGATTCCGGAAGGCTCACACTCAATCCTATCCCGCACATCGATCTTTTCGGCTCGATACTTGTACCGCTGTTCTCGCTTCTCACGGTCGGGCAGGTGCTGATAGCGTGGGCTAAGCCGGTGCCGATCAACCCGATGTATTTTTCCGACTACAGGCGCGATGAAGTAATAGTATCGCTTGTCGGCCCCCTTTCGAACCTGGCGATGGCTATCATATGCGCATTCATAACGATCGCGCTTCTGCATATCCAACCCCTTATCGGGTATGCGGCTTCGTCATCCATGTTTTATACGTTTCTTCTGAAGATGTTTTCCGGCGGAATATACCTGAATATTATCCTGGGTGTGTTCAACCTTGTTCCCATACCTCCTCTCGACGGCTCGCACGTCCTCGCGATGTTCCTGCCGGAATCTGCCGCGGTGACCTACAGCAAGATCGGATTCATCGGAATCTTCCTGATAATCCTCCTTATGCAGGTGCCTGCATTCCTGGCGGTCTTCAACGCCGCCGTCAATTTCTTCTATGCACCGTTGTACCAGCTTGTCGTCACATTTGCATGAAAGCGAATACCGACAGAATCCGTTAGTGCTGGCAGATGTTTACCCATCGAATAAATCAGAACCCTGACAAACTGAAGAACGAAAAACTAATATGATCGTAATGAAATTTGGGGGAACCTCGGTCGAGGACTCCGATGCAATCCACAGGCTCATAGACATCGTAAAATCGGAGATACCGAGAAAGCCCATTGTTTTTGTCTCCGCATGCGCGGGGGTAACCAACCAACTTCTGAAAATCGCCGGCCTCTCCGCGGAGGGGAATAAGGGCGAGGCCAACGATCTTATCAGCGTCATTCGGGCGAGACATGAAAAACTGGTCGACGAGCTCATCGAGTCGGAGCTTCCCAAGAATTACCTGAAGGGGAAGATCTCGGTGTACGCACACGAACTCAGAAATTTTTCGCAGGCCATATCCGTGCTCGGGGAGGTGACCGGCAGGTCGCGCGACGCTGTCGCCTCGTACGGGGAACGCCTCTCGTCGATGATAATAGCCCAGGCGATGGAAGAAGACTCGATGAAGGCGGCATTCGTGGACGCGCGGGAATTCATGATCACGAACGATGTATACACGAATGCGGTGCCGCTGTTCGACAAAGTGGAGGCAAAGGCCAGGGAAATGCTCCTCCCCATGGTTCGTGACGCCTATGTCCCTGTGACGCAGGGGTTTATCGGATCGAACGAGGCGGGAATCACGACGACGATAGGCAGAGGCGGCTCGGATTATTCGGCCGCGATAATCGGTGCGCTCCTCGATGCGGAAGAAATTCAAATCTGGACCGACGTGGACGGCGTGCTGACCGCCGACCCTTCGATCATGCCGGATGCCCGGAGGATAAAGAAAATGTCCTTCAACGAGGCGTCCGAGCTGGCCTACTTCGGGGCGAGAGTGCTGCATCCGATGACGATACTGCCGGCTGTCGACAAGAATATTCCGGTCTACGTCCGCAATTCCCGGAACCCCTCGTATCATGGAACGCTGATAAAGAAGGCGGAGGAGAACGAGGAATGCATTGCAAAGTCCGTTGCGTACAAGGAGCGCATAACGCTGCTGAATCTGGTATCGAGCCGGATGTTTCTCGCGACCGGCTTCCTTGAAGCGGTCTTTGCCGTGTTCAACCGATACAGCACGATTGCCCACGCGGTCGCCACGAGTGAAGTCAGCATTTCGGTTGCCATCGACGATACCACCAAGCTGGAAGCGATGAAGAAGGAGTTCGAGGAATTTGCCGAAGTATCGGCCTCGAGCGGCAAGGCGATCATCTGCGTGGTGGGTGAGAACATCCGCCATAGTCCGGGCATTGTCGGCAGAATATTCTCTTCCCTGGACGGAATAAGGATCAACATGATTTCACAGGGCGCATCGGAAATCAACATCGGTTTCGTGGTCGACGAGAAAGACATCGAACCTGCCGTCCGGGCGCTGCATAAGGAACTTTTTGATAATCCGTCGTCGCGGAGTCCATCTGCCGACATTTTCGATTGAGCATCGGCAGCATCACCGTCAAAAAAATCATAAGGCAACAATGACAGATCAGATCAAGTTTGATGGGAATCAACTCTATATCGAGAATCTCAAGGCGGCCGATCTTGCCGAGAAGTACGGCACGCCGCTTTACGTTTACAGTTCGAATCAGATTACCAGGAAGCACAGGGCTCTGCGGAACGCTTTTGCCGTAATGCCGGGCATGAGGATTCTTTACGCGCTGAAGGCGAACTCAAACGGGGAGATTCTCAAACACATCCGGTCGCTCGGGACGGGTGCCGATACAGTCTCAGGCGGCGAGATATTCCTCGCTCTGAGGAGCGGCTTCAGCCCGGGTTCGATTTCGCTCGCGGGAGTGGGAAAGAGCGACCGGGATATAGATTTCGCCATCTCGCAGGAGATCGGCGTGATCATTGTCGAATCGGAAGGGGAGCTTGAAGTCGTGTCCCGGCGCGCGAAGGCGCTCGGGAAAGTTGCGCGTGTTTCGCTCAGGGTCAATCCCGACGTTGATGCACATACTCATCCGCATATCTCCACCGGATTGAAGGAGAACAAGTTTGGCGTCAACCTGGATTGTGCCGGGGGGACTGTGAAGCTTGCGGCGGGGATGAAGAATGTCGAGTTCGTCGGAATACACTCGCATATCGGTTCACAGATAACGGATATCGAACCTTTCGCAGAGGCAGCGGAGTCGATCCGTGAATTCGCGCTGAAGCTGGGACGGGACGGAATACCCGTCAGGCAGATCGACTTCGGCGGCGGCATCGGAGTGAGGTACAGGAACGCGATAAAGCATGAGCTTCTTCCGCATGAGAAGCAGGAGGAAAACTCAATCGATCTCTCCGCTCTCGCGAAGCTTCTGAAAGACAGACTGTCTCTCCCCGACTGCGAGCTGACGATTGAGCCGGGGCGATTCATCGTTGCAGAAGCGGGAGTGTTACTGACCCGGGTCCTTTACAGGAAGGAGTCTTCAGGGAGGACGTTTGTCGTCGTTGACGCGGGGATGAACGATATGATGCGGCATGCGCTCTATTCGGCATATCACCAGATAGTCCCGGTAGAGCTGAGCGGCAGCGGGTTTGAAACTGTGGATGTGGTAGGACCGGTATGCGAAACCACCGACTCGTTTGCCGTACAGCGCCAGTTCCCCCCGGTGAAGAGAGGAGACCTGGTTGCGATTCTTACCGTCGGCGCTTATGGATACTCGTTGTCGTCCAGCTACAATTCCCGACCGAAGCCGGCGGAAATACTTGTCGATAGAGATTACGCCCGGGTAATAAGAGACCGCGAGACATATGAGGATTTGGTTTAGTACGGAAAAATTCGTTATTTGATTGAGAGAAAATTCAGAAGGAAATTTGTGAAGATGAAGCAATACAATGTAGCGGTGGTCGGTGCGACCGGTCTGGTCGGTCGCAAGATGACCCAGGTTCTTGAAGAACGTAATTTCCCGGTAAAGAAACTTATCCCACTTGCCTCGGAACGGTCGGCTGGCAAGGAGATATCTTTCAGGGGGGAAAAGATAAAGGTTCAGAAGCTCGCGCCTGAGAGCTTTGCCGGAATAGAGATCGCACTCTTTTCCGCCGGAGCGAGCGTTAGCAGGGAGTTTGCTCCTATCGCGGCTGAAGCGGGCGCGGTCGCAATCGACAACAGCAGCGCGTGGAGAATGGATCCGGAGATTCCTCTCGTCGTACCGGAAGTCAATCGTGCCGACATTTTCAAACATCACGGCATCATAGCAAACCCGAACTGCTCCACGATACAAATGGTTGTGGCGCTGAAGCCTCTTCACGACAGGTACAGGATCAGACGCGTTGTTGTCTCGACCTACCAGTCGGTGACGGGCGCGGGACAGAAGGGGGTGGACCAGCTGGACGAGGAGCTCGGCAAGAAGCAGGGAGCGACGAAGAAGTTTCCGCATAAGATCGCGTTCAACTGCCTCCCGCATATCGACGTGTTCTTCGACGACGGGTATACGAAAGAAGAGCACAAGATGACATTCGAGACGGCGAAAATCATGGGCGACGACTCGATAAAAGTCACGGCCACCTGCGTTCGCGTGCCGGTTTTCGGAGGGCACAGCGAAAGCGTCAACATAGAATTCGAAAAGCCTTACGAGCTGAAGGACGTGTTCGCGGTCCTTAGGAAGTCGCCGGGACTCATAGTAGTGGACGATCCATCGAACAACGTTTACCCGATGCCGCTGGACGCGTACGAGAAGGACGAAGTTTTCGTGGGAAGGATCAGGCGCGACGATACAGCTCCGAACTCGCTGAACATGTGGGTCGTATCGGACAACATCCGAAAGGGTGCTGCGACGAATGCCGTCCAAATCGCGGAAGAGCTGATTAAGGGGAGAGACTGACGCTGCAACATCGCAGCCGAGATCAAATCTATTACTCCCGAATCGGATAATTCGGTGCGCCGTTCGAAGGCGTCTTTGAGAGGACCGGGAAAGGTGGAGAGCGCCACAGTGTGAGAGAGTAAACCCGGCAGAGTTGACGCAGGATATTTCCCGCCGACTCTGAAGCCGCCGGCGCCGCCTCCCATTCCACGATTTCAATCAAAGGGTACCGCGGCAACCCCGGCATACACATCAGACACGGGCCGCTTCGCTCAACTTCTTCCGCAGCCTGATGAAGATACCTCCACCTTTCTTTCGTAAATTGTTCCAAACAGGAGTCTTCAATGCCTACGAAAAGATTCTTCATTCTCGACGGGACTGCGCTCGCATATCGCGCATATTTTGCGATGATAAGCCATCCGCTGATCAATTCCAGGGGCGAAAACACGAGCGCGATTTTCGGATTCGCCAACTATCTCATGAAGATCATCGGCGACGAGAAGCCCGATTATCTCGTGGCAGTTTTCGATACGCCCGAACCGACGTTCCGCCACAAGGAGTATCCCGAATACAAGGCCACGCGCGAGAAGATGCCTGAGGAGATGATCCAGCAGCTGGGGAAAATAAAGAAGATGCTGAACTCGTTCGGCGTGCCGACGATTGAGCGGTCCGGTTACGAAGCCGACGATGTCATAGGGACACTCTCTTTGCTCGCCGCCAGGGAAAACACAGACGTCTACATGGTGACTGGCGACAAGGATTTCATGCAGCTCATTACTCCGAAAATAAAGATGTACAAACCGGGGAGGAGCGGAACCGACGTCGAGATCGTGGACGAGAAGGGGGTGGAAAAGAAATTCGGCGTCAAGCCGTCGCAGGTAATAGATGTCCTCGCACTCACGGGGGATGCGGTGGACAACGTTCCGGGGATAAAAGGAGTGGGCGAGAAGACTGCGATCCCGTTAATTCAGGAATACGGAAGTGTCGAAAAGGTTCTGTCGAACGCCGACAAGATAGACAAGCCGGCGCTTCGCGAGAAACTCAAGACCGGCAGGGATATGGCGCTTCTTTCGAAGAGGCTTGTCACGATAAAGACCGATGTGCCTCTCGGGGTCGACTTTCACACGCTGAAGGAGAGGAAGCCAGACTCTGCGGAAATTACACGGCTGTTCAATGAGCTGGAATTCCGGACGCTTCTAAAACGGGCTCAGCAGGTAATTCCCGGAGCTCCCGAGGCCGAACCGCCCGCCGAGATGCCGGAGGCAGTCGAGGAGGAAAAGGTGGGCGATTTGAAAGACATAAAATCTATCAGGCACAAATACGAGCTGATAACCGATGCATCCGCACTTCAGAAGCTGGCCGATAAATTAAAGAAAGCGAACGTCGTCTCTATGGATACCGAGACGACAAGTATTGACCCCTTGAAGGCCGATCTCGTAGGGATTTCCTTTTCAGTAAAACCT
Source organism: Bacteroidota bacterium (assembly GCA_021825585.1). Classification (GTDB taxonomy): domain Bacteria; phylum Bacteroidota; class Ignavibacteria; order Kryptoniales; family JAKASW01; genus JAKASW01. The sequence goes on from JAKAGT010000029.1 coordinate 50,098, forward strand.
CACGAGGCCTTTTACATCAACGTGGCATCCGAAGGCGGAGACCTTTTCTCCGGCGGCGAAGCCAGTCCCGGCGTCAGCGTGAAGGACGTTGTAAAGATTTTGAAGCCGATATTCGAGTCGCCGAAAATCGGGAAGATCGGTCAGAATCTCAAGTATGACATTCTTGTCCTCTCTAATTACGACATATGGACGCGCGGCACCTCGTTCGATTCGATGGTTGCCGCGTATATCATAGACCCTGACGGGCAGCACAACCTCGATTCACTGGCGAAGAAATATCTCGGATATGTCCCCGTTGCGATCGAAGAGTTAATAGGCAAAGGTAAGAATCAGAAGAGCATACGGGATGTATCGCCGGAGATCGTTACCGAATATTCCGGTGAAGACGCGGATGTCGCTCTGCAGCTCATGGAAGTCCTGCAGAAGAGGCTGGAGAAGTCGAATCTATCGGGCCTGTGCGAGAAGATGGAATTTCCGTTGATTGAGGTCCTTGCGGCGATCGAAAGAACGGGTGTAAGGATAGACACCGAGATACTTGCACAGATTTCCAAAGAGCTCGAGCGGATGATCCAGAATATGGAAGATGAGGTGTACAAGCACGCGGGAGATAAATTCAATATCAATTCGCCCAAGCAGCTGGCCGAGATACTTTTCAACAAAATGGGGCTCGTCCCGACGAAAAAGACGAAGACTGGATTCTCGACGGATGTTTTCGTGCTGGAAGAACTGAGCGGGCAGCATCCGATAGCGGAGAATATCCTGAATTACAGAAAACTGACCAAGCTGAAAGGGACATACGTCGATGCACTTCCGGCACTTATTAACCCTCGAACCGGCAGAGTTCACACGTCCTTCAACCAGACTGTCGCGTCGACCGGGAGGCTCAGCTCCTCAGATCCAAACCTGCAAAACATCCCGATTCGCGGCGAGATGGGAAAGGAAATCCGAAAGGCGTTCGTTCCAGGAGAAAAGGGATGGGTTATGCTGTCGGCGGATTATTCTCAGATCGAGCTTCGCGTCATGGCACACATATGCAAGGATGAGGGTCTGATAGATGCGTTTCAGAAGCACGAGGATATTCACCGCACGACCGCCTCGAAGGTCTTCGGCGTTTCTCCTGAAAAAGTGACGGCAGACATGAGGCGGAAGGCGAAGGAGGTAAACTTCGGTCTCCTCTACGGAATAGGTCCGTACGGGTTGAAAATCCGGCTCGGCATATCGCAGGGGGAGGCGAAAGAGGTGATCGATACATATTTCCGGAGATTCCCGCGCGTCAGGGAATACATAAGCGGGACCGTAGAGTTCGCCAGAAAGCATGGATACGTTGAGACACTGCTCGGGAGAAGGCGCTACCTTGCCAACATCAACAGTAAGAACTCGGCTGTGCGCATGGCTGAGGAGAGGCAGGCGATCAACATGCCGATACAAGGAACCGCGGCCGATATGATCAAGCTTGCCATGATCGACATCTATCGCGAGATGGAAAAACGCAAGATGAAATCAAAGATGATATTGCAGGTGCATGACGAGCTCGTCTTCGAGGGCCCGAAGGGCGAGTTGAAGGAACTTCAGGAGCTGGTGGAAAAGAAGATGAAGAATGCGCTGAAGCTCAGCGTGCCGATCGAGGTCGAACTTGGTTCGGGTCCGAATTGGCTCGACGCCCACTGAGGGCCGAAGGCAGGAGATTTTCCCGGCTGCGGATAAACTCTCTCCACCTTTCCTGGAATGCGGCATGATGACGAGACTCGCATGCTGCCTGAGGAAATTTCGCTCGCGTTAAAGTTACTTTAGTTTATCCCGATATTTACCTTTAGGAGAGGATTAAGAGTGATAGTTCAAGCGCATGATGAAGTGGTCCCTTCCGTTTAAACCCAAAATCGGAAGGAACCCGGAGGAGACAGACCTCGCTATAGCCTTCCACGCTTTCGTGTGGGTGGTGTTATCGATATTTACCGTTTTCCTGGTCGCTGGGTCTATCATACTTCCGGCACATTCCGCTCATTGGTTGAATATTTTCGCGGCAGAGGTTACCGGCGGCATCATTGTTCTCTGGCTGAACAGTCGTGGTAAGACGCGTCTCGCGGTGACCTTCGCGCTTGCAGCGCAATGGGCGATACTTACGATTTTCAGCACGGCCTATGCGTCCGCTATCCCGCCTAACAACAGCAGGTATATACTACTTGTGGTCGCTGCCGGATTGATACTCGGGATGAGGGCCGGAATTATCGCCGCGATTATCTGCGGGATGACGGAGATAGTCCTTGCATACATGATGAGGACCGGTATGCTCCCGAATGCTCCCGGGTACCTTTCGTCATTCGGACTCCTCCTGCACCTGTTGTTCCTCACCGCCGCCGCCGCGCTTCCCTACTACGCGACTATGAGCATTAAGAACGCATTGGCGAGAGCGCGAAAGGAATTGGAAGAACGGCGTCGCGCGCAGGAAACTCTTCGGCGAAGCGAGGAGCGGTACCGAAATCTAATCCACCTATCGCCGGACCCGATCGCCGTCCATGCGGATGGGAAGTTCGTTTATCTCAATCAGGCTGCCTCAGATTTCCTTTGCGCGGATTCGCCCGAACAGCTTGTCGGAAGTTCGGTCCTGGAAATCGTTCATCCCGATTCTCAAGCCGGCGTCGCCTTCCTCCTGGATAAACTGCGAAAACCTCAGGCTTCTGCACAGCTTCTGGAAGAGAAGTTGGTTCGACTGGACGGCTCCGTCAAGGATGTTGTGGCGGTAAGTGCCCCGACGATGTTCCACGGCAAGCCGACAATCCAGACAATCATCCGCGATGTGACCGAACAGAATCTGATCAAGGAACGGATGCACCTTTTGAGTACGGCCCTCGAATCTGCGGCCAACGGCATCGTCATTACCGAACGGGACGGGACGATTGCATGGACGAATCCCGCTTTTGAGCTCCTCACAGGCTATAGCCACTCAGAGGCCGTCGGGAAGAATCTGCGCGATCTTGTCAAGTCGGGAAAGGAAAAGCCGGGGCTGTACAAAGAGATGTGGGACTCCATCCTGTCGGGGAGAGAGTGGCACGGTGAGATTGTCAACCGTCGGAAGGACGGCTCCTTTTATACCGAATACATGACGATAACGCCAGTGCGGGATATTCAGGGCGAGATTGCTCACTTCGTCGCAGTTAAGCAGGATATAAGCTCCCAGAAGCTGCTTGAAGAACAGCTCCTCCAGTCACAGAAACTGGAGGGCATAGGACAGCTTGCAGGAGGTATCGCGCATGATTATAACAACATACTCAATGTAGTGATAGGGTACAGCGAGCTCTTGAAAAGGAAGGCGAAACAGAACGAACCTTCGCTGCAATCTATTGAGGCAATCCTTGCCGCCGCGAAGAGGGGTGCCGGACTGACACGGCAGCTTCTTGCGTTTGCGCGAAAGGAAATAACGTCTCCGAGGGTAATCAACATAAATTCTTCGATCGACTCAATTCGTGAAATGCTCCAGAGAATAGTCGGCGAGAACCTGAGACTCGTGTTCATGCCGGGCAAGGACCTGTGGAACGTCAAAATGGATCCGACACAGTTCGACCAGATTCTCGTGAATCTTGCGACAAATGCCCGCGACGCGATAAGAGACATCGGGAGCATAACTATCGCCACGAGCAATGTCAGGGCGAGTGAAGCGCTGCTTCTTAATCATCCCGATCTCGAGGGCCGCGAATATGTGAGGATGATCTTCCAGGACGACGGCGAAGGGATGGCGAACGAGGTGATGAAGAGGATGTTCGAACCGTTTTTCACGACGAAACCGAAGGGGGCAGGTACCGGGCTCGGGCTGTCGACGGTCTACGGTATAGTGAAACAGAACGGCGGTGCCATATTGGTTTCGAGTGTCCCCGATGAAGGAACCGTTTTCGAAATCTACCTGAGGCGGTTCGATGGCGATGCGGACGGGGTCGCGGCGGAATTGCCCGATGAATCACTCAAAGGCATCGAAACGATCCTCGTCGTTGAGGATCAGGCAGATCTTCTCAAGATGGTGAAGATGTCTCTCGAGGACTACGGCTACAATGTGATGACGTCCCTGGACCCCGGCGAGGCGCTTCTGTTATCCGAGGCTTACCCGGGAAAAATTCACATGCTCCTTACGGACTTGATCATGCCGAAGATGAACGGCATCGAACTGAGCGTAAGGATATCGAGACTGAGATTGGGGATAAAGACGATCTTCATGTCGGGATACGGGTTGAATACGATTGCGCCCGGTGCGATTCTAAACGAAGGGATAGAGTATATACAGAAACCGTTCACCCCACATGAACTGGCGAGTAGAGTCCGTGAGATTCTCAGCTCGTAAAAGGTAGATCCCGTCTTCGCGCGGGTCGGGGTTTAAGGTCCGGGTCGCTAACAGGTCGACGGGCAGGTTAGATGTTCACGCCGAACACCGATCTCACAAGGAGTCCAACCGCGTAGGTAACGCTCACTGCAATCGCGAGGATGATCAGGTTGGTTAGAATGCGCCTTGACATTCGCATGCCTGAGAGGAACGCGATGACGGTTGAGATGAAGATCATAATGACGGCTGCGATTACGAACGGCCAAAATATGCTCTTGGCGCCTGCGAGCACGGGAATTACCGGCACGAGTGCACCGAGTATGTACGAGATGCCCACGACAATCGCAGATTGGATTGCGCTCGCCGATCCGCCTTCCGTTTCGTTTGCATTTCCCTGCAGGAATGCCTTCTTGGCCGATTCTATTCTCTCCACTTCACCTTGAGAGTTGACGGCGGCATACGCGCCGGCCGCCATCGAGAATGCGCCTGCGACCGCCACCGCGAAGCTTGCCGAAATAACGGCGGGAATGCTCGACAGCGCCGCGAAGAATCCTGACACAGCCCCGAGTATCTCCACCAGTCCGTCATTCAGGCCCAGAAAGATGTCGCGGACACGCTCCGGATGTATGCGCCGTTCGATCGACGAAGAGACGATGTCATCTTCGTGTTTGAACTCGTCCTCCAGAATCTTCTGCACTGCGGTACCCGTCGGTGTTCCCTTGTACTTCTCCCAGACTGTGACATATTTCCTGACACCGTACACTTCGATTGCCTCAAGCACAAGGTGCGTTCCGAGGTTGCCGAAAATCCTGGCGACGAAAGTCAGCACAGACAGTTTCAGCCGCCGCCTGAAATCCAGCTGTTCCACTTTTACCGAGAAGAAATCCTGCCAGAAAGCAAAGTGCTTCGTTTCCGTCGGGATGAGCTCCGCAAACATCGGTTTCAGATCTTCCGCGGCGAATTTGCTCAATTTCTTATAAAGGGTGAGGTCGAATAATTCGTCGAGGACTAGTTGTTTTCCCAAGTTCTGTTCCATGACACACAAAACTTAGAACCTGGCGGCCAAACATGCCAGAGGAAGTTTTCGGGAAATTTGCGAGCGAAGAGCGGGGGCTTATTTCAGAATAAAAAGAGAAACAATCTTATACGCGGTTGCCCCTATGACGGCAGCCATCGGAATTGTGAGTAACCAGGAAATTACGATATTTCCGGCGACGCCCCATCTCACCGCCGATACCCTTTTTGTGGCCCCGACGCCCATTATCCCGCCGTTTATGGTGTGCGTCGTGCTCACGGGTATTCCGGCGAATGTGGCGATCAGAAGAGTTATTCCTCCCGCTGTCTCGGCACAGAAGCCGTCCACCGGTCGAAGCCTTGTTATCTTTTGTCCCATCGTCTTCACTATTCTCCAGCCGCCGAACAGCGTTCCCAACGCGATACTGAAGTTGCACACGATGATGACCCAGAAAGGAACATTGAAGGTGTGAAGAAAGCCTGAAGTAACCAGAAGACCTGTGATCACGCCCATGGTCTTCTGAGCGTCATTGGTTCCGTGACCAAGACTGAGGAAAGCCGCCGAAACCAGCTGAAGTCTCCGAAACGCTTTGTTTACTCCAGTAGAAGATTTTTTGTGGAACAGCCAGGTCACGGCGGTCATCAATATAAATGCGACTACAAGTCCCATGAGCGGTGCAACGACAATGAACAATACCGTCCCTGTCCAGCCTTTGTATAGAATCGCGGAAAACCCCGCCTTTGCTATTGCCGCCCCGCCGTACCCTCCCATCAATGCGTGCGAAGAACTGGTCGGAAGCCCGTAGTACCAGGTAACGAGATCCCACGCTATTGCCCCGAACAAGCCGCTTAATATGACATAGACGTTTATGGCACCGAGCTCCACGAGGCCCTTTCCCAGAGTGTCAGCCACTTTGAGTCCGAAGAAGAATGCCGCGATGAAATTGAAGAAAGCAGCCCACGCAACGGCCTTTCGCGGCGACAAGACACGGGTGGATACCACCGTGGCGATCGAATTAGCGGAATCATGAAACCCGTTTAGAAAATCAAACACGAGCGCGACCGCGATGATGAAGACTACGAGTGCTGTCACTATGAGTAGATGGAATCACGCATGTTTTATCAGAATGGATTCGAGAACGTTAACCACGTCTTCACAGCGATCAGTAGCCGTTTCAAGTCCGACGTATATTTCCTTCAGCTTTATGAGTTCTATTACGTTTTTTTCGTTTTCGAATAGGTCTGCCACCGCAAGGGCAAAGACCGTATCGGCATCGTTTTCATATTCGTTTACTTCTCTCAGGATTTCCTGAAGCGCTGAGGGGTTTCTAAAGTCTCTCAGATACGTGACCCCCTTCCCGACTGCTTCGACTTGTTGCTGGATTATTTCCGTGAGGCGGCGCATATACGGCGTATCGGCCTGAATATTATACAGCACGAATCGTGAAGCGCTTCCGTTTATGTAATCCATAATGTCGTCCAGAGAGGAGGCGAGTTGATGTATATCCTCCCGGTCGAAAGGTGTAACGAAAGTCGAATTGAGTTCGGCAAAAATCCTGTGGGTGACTTCATCTGCCTGGTGTTCCAGATCTTCGATTTCCAGAACGAGAGTCCGGGTCTGTGCAGGGTCGGCCCCCAAAATCTTCCTCAGAGTAATGGATGCTTTCTGCAGAAGCTTTGTGGATTCCTCAAATAACGTGTAAAACTTCTCATCATGAGGCAGAAGAATTTGAATCAGTCTGTCAATTTTCACGCGGCTACCACAATCGATTGAATGAATTCGAAGCTTGAAAAAGTTAAGCGTTGCATCCGGTTTTTCAAAGCAGGCTTGGCGGTTTTTTTTCCGCTAATTTGAATTATGCGGGTTTTCCGCGCTTACCGCGTCCCTGACTTGATTTTATCCCCACTATTCCGAAATTAAGTGTGAGGGCAAGCATCCTCCTCATTCACCGATTGATAATCGGCGTCGGCTATCTTAAATTGAATTGAGAGCACGCGGTGCGGAGGTTTGGGTTTACATGCTGAAACTCGTTAACCTACGTTGGTGTTGGAAATAGCGATTGAACTAAAATACTAGGTCGGAAATGGAAGGCAATTTCTCAAATCGAGTGCAGGACGTTATCAGGCTCAGCCGTGAAGAGGCTCTGAGGCTTGGACACGATTTTATCGGAACGGAACATCTTCTCTTGGGAATTATAAGGGAAGGTGAAGGGATTGCGGTCAAGATCCTTAGAAACCTCGGCGTTGATCTGTATAAGCTGAAGAAAGCGGTCGAAGACACGGTCCGTACCTCGGGGGGGACGCTGACGATCGGCAACATACCCCTGACGAAACAGGCCGAAAAGGTCCTGAAAATTACGTATTTGGAGGCGAAACTCTATAAATCGGACGTTATCGGGACAGAGCACCTCCTCCTTTCGCTGTTACGCGATGACGATAATGTGGCCTCGCAGATTCTGCACCAGTTCAACGTGAGCTATGACAGCGTCCGGCAGGAACTCGACAATATCATAAACGGCAGGCCTTCCCAACCGGCTGCCCAGCAGGCCCAGCACGCTGCTGGACCGGGCAGTGAAACCAGAAAGGGCGAGAAGTCGAAGACCCCTGTCCTCGACAATTTTGGCAGGGATTTGACGAAGCTGGCAATAGAAGATAAGCTCGATCCGATCATCGGCCGCGAAAAGGAAATCGAGCGTGTTGCACAGGTATTGGCCAGAAGAAAAAAGAATAATCCGGTCCTGATCGGAGAACCGGGTGTCGGCAAGACGGCGATCGCAGAGGGCCTCGCATTGAGAATAGTTCAGAAGAAGGTTTCGCGGGTACTTCACAACAAGCGGGTCGTGACTCTCGATCTGGCGGCCCTCGTTGCCGGCACTAAATATCGCGGCCAGTTTGAAGAGCGCATGAAGGCCGTCCTGAACGAGCTCGAAAAGGCAAAGGATGTAATTCTGTTCATAGACGAGCTCCACACGATCGTCGGAGCCGGCGGCGCTTCCGGTTCACTCGATGCCTCGAACATGTTCAAACCCGCTCTTGCAAGAGGCGAGATACAGTGCATAGGAGCGACGACCTTAGACGATTACAGACAGTACATTGAGAAAGACGGCGCGCTCGACCGGAGATTCCAGAAAATAATGGTTGAGCCGACCTCTGTCGACGAGACGATACAGATCCTACAGAATATCAAGCAGAAGTATGAGGAGCATCACAACGTGCGGTTCACGGACAGGGCAATAGACTCCGCCGTGAAGCTAAGCGACCGCTATATGACCGACAGGTTTTTGCCGGACAAGGCAATCGACGTTATGGACGAGGCGGGTTCCCGCATTCACCTTGCGAACATAATTGCCCCTAAAGAGATAGTTGAGCTTGAAGAAGAAATCGAAAAAATAAAACAGCAGAAGAACAAAGTCGTCAAGACACAGGATTTTGAAGAAGCGGCGCGGCTCCGCGATCTCGAAAAGAAGCTCCTATCCGACCTCGAGATTGCGAAACGAGAGTGGGAGCTGAAAGCCGAGACCACCGTACATGAAGTCACCGAGGATCATGTCGCGGACGTCGTCGCGATGATGACCGGTATCCCGGTGAACAAAATAGCCGAGAGCGAGTCGGCAAAGCTCCTGAAGATGTCTGAAGAACTCAGGAAAGTTATTGTCGGACAGGATGAAGCGATAGGGAAACTAAGCAAGGCGATTCGCCGGGCGCGCGCCGGACTGAAAGACCCCAAGAGACCGATCGGATCCTTCATTTTTGCCGGGCCGACGGGCGTCGGCAAGACGGAGCTCGCCAAAGCCCTGGCGAAATATCTGTTCGACTCCGACGATGCACTCGTCAGGATCGACATGTCAGAGTACATGGAGAAGTTTAACGTGAGCAGGCTCGTCGGTGCTCCTCCCGGATACGTCGGGTACGAGGAGGGCGGCCAGCTGACGGAAAAGGTCAGGCGCAAACCTTACAGTGTTGTCCTGCTTGACGAAATCGAGAAAGCTCACCCGGATGTGTTCAACATTCTCCTCCAGGTTCTGGACGACGGAATCCTGACCGACAGCCTGGGAAGGCGGGTCGATTTCAAGAACGTGATACTGATAATGACGACGAATATCGGCACGCGCGAGATAAAGGTCACGGGATCGTTCGGATTCGGTCAGTCGACGACCGAAGACAAATACAGCTCAATGAAGAATGTCATAGAAGAAGCCATGAAACGGCTGTTCAATCCGGAGTTCATGAACAGGATCGACGATGTTATCATTTTCCATTCGCTTGAGACGAACGACATAAAAAAGATCATCGACATACACACCGAGAGCCTTCGCAACAGGTTGAGTACGCTGGGCGTTAGGCTCGAGCTGACCAAGCACGCGAAGGATTTCCTTGCGGAAAAAGGTTTTGATCCTGCTTTCGGAGCCCGTCCGCTTCGGAGGGCGATCCAGAGGTACCTTGAGGACCCACTCGCTGAAGAGATGCTGAAGGGCACGTTCACCGAGGGCATGGTGGTCAAGGTGAAAGTGGACAAGCGTTCCGGCGATCTGAAGTTTTCGGAAGTCAAGGCGAAGACGGAAACCAAGGATCCCAATCTGTCGGACGTCAGCACGAGTTGATTTACGGATCACTTTTGTGCAGGCGCTGGGCGGTGCATCGACCGTCCAGCGCCTCTTTTGTTTTTGGCTGCTACTAAATTATATTTTCCTCTGAGATTCATCGAAATCGACACTTATACTATCAATAAGGAAACGTAAATGAACAAAAAGACAAAAAACGTCCAGAAGAAGCATCACAAGAGGGTTCAGAAGATCAAGGCCAAAATAAAGGCGCGCAAGACGCAGGCCAGCAAGGAAAAAGCGGCCGGGGCACAATAATCCAAGCGGGAATCGAAGAATAATTTCCCATCTGTGACTCATGTGTCAGGGATAAATTGAAATCATATGCGAATGAGCTGGAATATGCGCTGAGGGTTGTCAAGGCTTCTCAGCGGATTACACTTAAATACTTCGGATCCAGGTTCCGCGTGAACTACAAAACGGATAAGAGCCCGGTTACAATCGCGGATAAGTCCTGTGAGAAATTTCTTGTCAGCGAGCTCTCGAAGAAATTTCCCCATCACGGATTTTACGGCGAAGAGTTCGGCGATAAATCGGCGGGGAGCGAGTATCGATGGATCATTGATCCGATCGACGGCACGCGCAACTTCATGCGCGGCATCCCTTACTGGGGGACACTCTGCGCCCTTGAGCGTGTCGAAGATCCCGCGTCGAGGAAAGGCGAGATAGTCGCAGGAATCATCTCACTTCCCGCCCTCAAGAAGGTTTACTACGCCGCGAAGAAACAGGGCGCTTTCTGTAACGGCAAAAGGGTCAGGGTGAGTAAGCTGAGCGAGCTGGAGAAGTCGACGGTCGTTTTCGGCGGCTTGAGTTACTTCATAGGGACGAAGTACGAAAAGGCCTTTCTGAGCGTCGTAAAATCGTCGTTCCACGACAGAGGCTTCGGAGATTGCTTCGGATACACATTTGTCGCGGACGGTGAGGCAGAGGCGATGATCGACCCGATTGTTAGCCCGTGGGATGTGGCGGCGATCAAGCCGATAATTGAGGAAGCAGGCGGCGTCTTCACCGACTTTGAGGGGAATCCGACGATCTACGGCAAGACTGGGCTGGCGGGGAATCCGTACCTGCACGAGATTATTTTGCAGAAACTTTCGCAATAGAAAGGGGGCGCTTCGTCGGGCAGGGCCTTACTCCGCCTTCATCTTGATCGCCACCATCGTCATATCGTCGTGCTGCGGAGCCGCTCCGACGAACTTCCTTACGCCAGCGTCAATCTTCTCCAGCATTTCTTTTACCGGAAGGTTACGCGTCGATTCAATAAGTTCGACAAGTCTTTCCTCGCCGAATTCGTTCGCCTGTGAATCCATCGCCTCGGTGAATCCATCAGTGTAAAACACCAGTGCATCTCCGGGTTTGAGAGTTATCTCCATCTCTTCAAGAGTGGCGTCGAATTTCTCGCCGTTGTCCAGTCCGAGCGCGAGTCCGTTCGGGGTGAAAAGCTTCGCTGAAGTTGAATCGGATGAAAAGAGCGCGAGCGGGTTGTGTCCCGCCCGTGCGAATGTCACTTTGCGGGTTTTCGTGTCGATTACCGCATATATCATGCTGATGAACGTTCCACGAGATATGGATTTGTAGACGATCGAATTTATCTTGCTGAGTACCTTGCGGGGGGATGGCTGATCTTCGGCGGATGCTTGCAGAGCCCCCTTTGTAAGAGTCATGTAGATTGCAGCGGGTAATCCCTTTCCTGAAACGTCAGCAATGGCTGTTCCGAGCAGTCCACCTTTCATTTGCACGAAATCATAGTAGTCGCCGCCGACCTCGAGTGCCGGAATGCATATCCCGCCGAATTCCAGCAGCGGAACAGTGGGAGTAGAACGGGGAAGAAGATTGTTCTGGACGTTCTTTGCAATCTCCAATTCCTTTGCCATGCGCTCGCGTTCGCTTATGCGGCGGATATGCGCGGGCATGAGATCCACTGTCAGCTCGAACGGCTGCTTGCGCCAGAGCGCGACCAGCGACATAAGGACCGGCAGTGCGAAAAGAACGACGGCAAGAACGGAGTTCGTCTGGAAGTAGGCGTTCGACGATGAGAACATAGGTATGAGCCCTTGTGCCGAGCAGAAGATCGAGCCTGTAACCAGGACCGTGATGAAATCATATTTCAGGAAAAGGTAAATGAAAGCGGCAGAAAGCGCGAGGCAGAACAGAATTTCAGTCGCCACCCCGTATGTGCCGAAGGGCATCGGGTAATAAAGCAACGGGAAAAAGAGGAGCATTGACACCGCGATTCCCTTATTGATTTTCTTCCTGCCAAAGAACGAGAGTATGCCGAGCCTCGAAAATGTCTCGCTGAACAGAGCCATCGAGAAAGCGTCCGCGAGGACCTTGAGTGACGGGATGTATGAATCGAGCGCCGTGGTGGTGCCGACGAATTCATTTGGATATTCGTGGAGACGAAGGATCTGGTGGAGAAGAGCGTACACGCCGAGTATGATTCCGCCGTAGGCGTAGCCCCGCAGCACCGATCCGCCGAGTTTATCGTTGAATATCTTAAAGTGGGACGCGGCGTCGAAGGAGTGAAGCTTCTCGGGCCATATCGCGCGCGCCGACGATTCGCCGACACCCCACGCGGAAAATGTCAGTATCGAAACGAGGGGGAGCCACAGAAGAAAAATTA
>JAKAGT010000050.1 GCA_021825585.1 Bacteroidota bacterium
AATAATAGATCGCATCTGACAGCTTCCTGTACTTTCCCATTCCTCATTAATCTAACCCCTTTCCTTCGGCAAAGCCATCTTTCCATCACCACTGCCAAAGGCAGTGGGTTTCTAAGTCAGACTAAACATATGAGATACGCAAAGACAAGCGCAAAGCGCGCAGAGAAAAATATTTTTCTTCGCGGTCTCTGCGTTTTTCTTCTCCTTTGCGGTCTCTGCGTTTTTCTTCTCCTTTGCGGACTCTGCGTGAAAAGGATATCTTTCGTAATGTAAATGAATAAGTCAAGAGATTTATGAGGCACTACACTAGGATGGACATTAAGAGCTGTACTGTTGGAGTTTTGCGGAGACGAGACTTGAAGTATTTCTCCAGTTCTTTTCTATGGTTGGTGGTTTGAAGACATTGCTGGTTGTAGAAGGACAATACCATTCGATACTCCTCCGGGAGCGACAGGCTTTCAAGGAACTGGGCGAACGCGGGAGTATAGGGCGAGACAGGAACGGGAGCGACAATGAAGCTCCCCGCCGCAAGCGGCGGGGTATCTTGTCAGAAAAGAGCGAGTTGTTCAGACTTGTGTAATACAGTATACTCATCTTCGATTCCTTGTTCTCTCACATATTTTGCAATACTATTCTCGTCTCCAAACTTGCTTACCGTGTTCACGAAGTATCCGTCGCTCCAGAATTCTCCTCCCCATAGTTGCTTCTTCACCTCGGGGTGTTTCTTGAATATCTCCCGCCCTGTTATGCTCTTGATCACCGTGATAACCCTTGTTGGACTGTATGTCGGCACTGACTGTACCAAGAAATGTACATGGTTCTTGTCAGTGCCTATTTCAAGAAAATGCATCTCGTATCGTTTTGTTATCTCCAAACATGTCTCCTTCAACGTGATATCTACTTCCACGTCAAAAACCACCCTCCGATATTTCGCAGGACATACGAAGTGATACAACAAAACTGATACATTATGTGACTTGTGTACGTATTCGCTTTTACTCATGCACAAATATATAAAACTTTCGCCGCAAGCGGCGGGGAATTCAACCCCGAGTGATTAAATTGAGCCAGGATGCTGGCCACTCTTTGGATGATGTTCGTTCGTTTGTGCTCCATGACCATTCGCTGCCTGAGGAGATCCCGGAGAGGGCGATATTCTATGGGGAGTTGGTGAGCTTCCGGAATGAAGCCCATCCTGAGGAGCTGTGCTAAAGTATGGGCATCAACGGCGTCGGTTTTGACTTTTGCATATGAGATAGCCTTTAGATACTTTGCGTGAGCAAGAATAATGTCAATTCCTGCGGTATGCAGAAGGTCGCAGAACCAGTACCAGCCGGTAGTGGATTCGACGACGGCGCGATGCGGATCTGGCCATTGGCGAAAGTAAGTAAGGATGGCTGCAGGATCCGTTTTGATTCTTGAACGGGCAACTACAGTCCCATTCTCATTGACAGTGCACAGAGCAATGACATGTCGATGAAGATCAATACCAGTGTACAACATAGGTTTCTCCTTTAGGTTCGTGAGACGCGGCGAGATTTTGTTTTAACAACTTATCATAGCTACTTCTCTCGACTTAAAGGAGACCTTTTTTAAAATATCATTGGTTAGACGAGCGCAAAAAAGATGCTGAAGACAAAAATAACTTTCTTAAAATCCGCTAAACTGTTATATTTTTTGCACAAGCCGAGATGGCGGAACTGGTAGACGCACTGGACTCAAAATCCTTTCCCCTAACTTTTCAACTTTAGGAATCATCGATTCCAGCTGATTTTGACCATTTTTTCACCTCTCTAAACTTGCTTCGACGCCATTTTCTTCGATCATTGGTAACATTTTGGTTACACGGATATAGGGTGGTACACAGCGTTACTAGTTGTCGTTACAGGTTGGTTACTTGAATCATGAATAAGAACGCTAACCAGCAACCCTCCAAAGCGGTATCTTGCAATGGGCAGCGTGGAAATCGGACCTTTGTTGAATCGCAATGAAGGTGAAACTGTTCGGAATGGCTTCCGGCTCACTCATTAGGTGGAAGGAATCATTCCCAGCGTTGGGACTACACATTGGCGTGCGCGCCTTACAAAGTCATCCTTGACATCATATTCGTGTTTCAAGGCCGTAGGTCGGAATGAGTTGATCGAGCAATTATGTCCATCCAGTATTGTTCCATATCCTCCAGCGGAGGCCGCTCATAAGAACCGACCTTCTCATTCTCGATGACTTTGCTTTCAAGAAGCTCGATCAGCAGTCCGCCGAATACCTGTACGTCATCGTCGATGCTTTCGCAATAAGCAAGGTCGGCACTACATCGACTTTTGCAAGCAAATCCTCCAATCCGAAACATATTCCCGGAAAAAATTTGTTCGGCGACCACAACTGTCGAACTTGGGCTAATGTGAAAAGGTGCTGGTAGCGGGAATTCCAAAAATAATGCCGCGATGCCTTAAGCCCGATAAAGGAAAACCCGCCCCAGCAAATCGTTGCTGAGACGGGTTAACCGTAGCGGGAAGCAACCCACGCGATCGTTACAGCCAGTTCTCTCAGGTGTAGACGACTTCTGATGGGCTGGTCATCATTATGTTTGAGCTTCGAAAGGAGAGGCATACCCTCTCAGCCCATAATACGCTATATAGAGGTAACAGAGCACAGGAATAAAGAATGCGTGATGAATACCTATATTATCCGCAATGAGCCCTTGCACAACAGGAATCAACGCGCCACCAACAATCGCCATACAAAGTATCCCAGAGGCTTGGCTTGTATGCTTTCCGAGACCGTTAATCGAAAGAGAGAAAATAGTTGGGAACATAATTGAATTAAAGAGGCCTACGAGAAGAATAGTCCACATTGCGAGATATCCGAATGACAACATCGAAACAATAACAAGTAAAGCTGCCGTCAGGGCATTAAAGGCCAACATCTTTGCCGGTTTGATTTTCCTCTGCAATCCTGAGCCGATAAAGCGACCAACCATGGCACCTCCCCAGTAGAAAGCGACAAACTTCCCGGCCTCAGCGGCGGGCATCGAAAGGATATCGTGGCTACCGAAATAATTCACTAGAAAACTTCCTATCGATACTTCTGCACCGACATATACGAATATTCCGATCACTCCGAGGTAGAGATTTTTGTACCCCCATGCACTCTTGTGAAGATCGTCATAGTTCTGTCCATCACCACCTGAAGCAGAAGGTTGCCCTCCTTTGATTTCGGGAAGCTTGAGGAACGCGAAAATTGCAGCAATAGCAAAAAGCACTATACCTAATCCCAAATATGGAACCTGAACTGATCTGGCCTCTGCGAGTCTGTATAAGGCAAGTTGATGAGGGCTGAATTTCCGTAACTCTTGCGCGCCTTTTACGGTAAAGGATAATATCAACAGTGAACCCAGATAAGGTGCTACAGTGGTCCCAAGAGAATCGAATGCCTGGGTTAAATTCAACCTGCTCGATGCAGTTTCCGGTTTTCCCAGTACTGTAACATAGGGGTTCACCGACACCTGCAGAAACGTGAACCCAGAAGCAAGAACAAAGAGAGCAAGCAAGAAGACGCCATACTGTTCAAGGCTCGCCGCCGGATAAAAGATCAAGCAGCCAACACCGGCAGTTGTTAAGCCGATGACTATTCCCTTCTTGTATCCTAACTTCCCAGCAATCCATCCGGCCGGAAGAGACACACTTAGATAAGCTAACCGAAAACAGAACTGAACAAGCATTGCTTCAGCGTAACTTAAGGAAAATATAGCCCTAAGATGAGGAATGAGAATATCGTTTAAGGCTGCCGTGAAGCCTATGGCAAAGAACAATGACGTAAGGACTGCCAAAGATGACGAGTAATTCCTTTCCTGATTTTCTGACGCCAGATTTACACTTGTTGTAGTCGACACCTGACTCGCCATGTAGTGAACTCCTTATGAAGATTAATTGCGTTTGTTCAGAAATTCTTCTGATATGAATCTTTATCGTCGGTCTAGGAATACTGCAGGAATTTGTTTGTGCATTCACAAGCGGGGAGGAACAAATCAAAAGAATACTGCTCAGGTACATTCTAAGGTTCATCAAAAACCTCCGCTGGTATTAGTTATGTCAACTCAGGACTGCTTAGATCGCAGGTCAAGAGTATAGTGACCAGCGGCTATTTACTATACCCCTTAATATGACGAAAATAACAATTGCCAGTTCAATCCAGATTGGTGTAGTCCGACACGGGCATCGATTTCTCTATTTTGACGGTTCATGATATCAAGTTCAGCGAATCACCACCCGCCACAATTTAGAGATCCCCGGTTCACCAACCCGCTGCCATTTGGCATTGATGAAAGAAATGTCATAAGGGATGACGACGAAGTTGATGGTCTTCGATTGCGCAGGGTCAAGAACAACTTTCTTGAAGCCTGCAAGCTGCTCAAGAGGTCCAGTGACCGGTGCGCATTTCTGATCGATATACCAGTGATGCACGCGGTTGTCCCTTTTTATCTCCAACACCAAAATACGACTGGGGTCTTGTTCGGTCATCACGAGCACATATTTCATTTGATTACCAGGAACGGCACCGTAGTGTTGAACCTGAAGTCGATTCCCGGAGCATATGCATATAGCCTATACAGGCTCATGTTGTCATAGTATGAGCGGTTAAGCAGGTTGTTGACTTGACACTCGACAGTCATCATTCGTCCGAACACCAGCAAATCACCGCCGAAGTGAATGCCAAAGATAGTGTATCCGCCGGTGCGTAGTTCGTTCGGAGCCACCCTGTTCTGATCAAACACTATCTCCGATCCGGCAGTAATATACGGTTCCCTGAAAGAAACGAATGAGGGGAAAAAGTACTGTATCTGTACCACGATACGGTTGGCTGGTGTCAACGGGAGCCACGTATCTTTATCCTCGTTTCTGGCCATTATAAAATCGCCTCCGACAGTCAGCGTTGTCCGCGGCGCTATCTGTCCACTTAGTCTTGCATCCGCGCCTGTGAGCGTGGCATTAGCCTGCTGCTCCAAGTATTTCATGAACCCGCTTGCCGAGTCAATTTGGCCGATTGGCCCCAGGTAAATGTAGCGGCTGATGCGGTTGTAATACACCGATATCTCGCCGGTCACCTTTTCACCCGTAACCCTTGAAATGAAGTCGGTAGAGAAAGACTGTTCCGGAAGGAGCGCCGGATTTCCCAATTTGTACATCAGGTTCCCTTCCTGCACCCCGTTAATGAATAGCTCTTCGACATTCGGGGCGCGCCATCCGCTGCCGACGTCCATCCCAAACGACAAATCATCCGAAGCATGCCATAGAAGCCCAAACGAACCAGTAAGGGCGTGGTAGCTTCGCGTTTGACCGATGAGATCGAGCCCTGCGTTATGGGAGGTAACGAGATGACGCCGAGCATACCGCACGCCGAGTGAAAGATCTATAGCGTTCAACTGGTAATCATCGAATAGAAAAACCGCAGCAGTCGACTGCTCGTACGCTTGGATAACGGGTTCCGGGCCAAGGGTGGCGTTTTTTACCTCCATCATGGATACGCCGACGGTCCCGGAATTATTCTGTAACACATTATAGTAATACTTCGCGTCCAATGACACCGCCCTCTGGCGAAGAACATGGATCGGAGACGGAGCTTCCTCATCCACGTAATCAGCACCTTCATTCTGTTGAAGAACGAAATCAAGTGACAGTCTCGAAAGAGAGGGTATGGTCTTGTATGACAGCCAGGCCCGCTCATGGGTGGTTAGCTGGTACGGCGAGGGCGATTCGCCGTCATCGTCCTCTCCCATGGCGAGTATTTCTCTGTGCTGATCGAACCGTGAGTAGCCAAGCAGGAGGTCCCCCCAAGGCTTCTTCGTTGCAACACTCCCGCCGAAATTAAGTTCGGTTGCTCCCGTGTTGGGAAGAACGCCGCGC
The DNA here is from genome assembly GCA_021825585.1 of Bacteroidota bacterium. Taxonomy (GTDB): domain Bacteria; phylum Bacteroidota; class Ignavibacteria; order Kryptoniales; family JAKASW01; genus JAKASW01. The sequence goes on from JAKAGT010000050.1 coordinate 5,901, forward strand.
GGCGTCTGCAGGTCGCCGGCCCCACGTGCCGTGATATCCACATAATATTTCGCCAGCGGACTGTTCCCGTTGAGCCCCGCATGCACCCCTCCTTCCGTGTTGTTGCTCAGCCCCTCAATCGTTATGTCGCCGCGCATTGCCGACGTATCGCGGCTTGGAAGAGTACCGTCATCGTGGATGTAATTCACCACGCCGCCGAGCGCGTCTGAGCCGTACAGAACGCTATTCGGGCCTCTAACGATCTCAATCCTTTCCAAGCTCAACGCATCAATACCGGGGCTATCGTCATCATCCCATGACTGGTACTCGTGTCGCACGCCGTCTTCCAGGATGACCACGCGTTGATAACCGAGTCCGCGGATGACTGGTTTTTCAGTGAACGGCCCCTCGCGTACTATTGATATCCCCGGCAGGTTGCTGAGTGCCGATGAAGGCGATGAACCTGCATTGGCTGAAAGCTCATCCCTATCTACTATCGAAACCGACTGTGAGGAGTTGGCTATGTCCATAGCCTGTGGCTGTGCCGTGACGGTCATTGAGCGAAATAAGATGTAATTGCTTTGCATAACCACGAGGACCTGCGTGCTTGTTCCGCCGGCAGACACGACAACTGCGGCAGAAGCGCTGTCGTATCCTATCCTCCGCAAGTGCAATAGATAGTTCCCTCGAGGGACATTATTGAAGAAGAAGCTTCCGCCATACCCTGTCGAAGTAGTGCGGGCAAGGGCGGGTATCGACACCGTGACATTTGAAATAGCCATGCTATCCTGATCGACCACCCTGCCGTGAATCGTCTGTGCCGTCACAGTTCCACAGATTACAATTGCCAACTGGAGAATAAGAGTACTAATGGGAATTGTCGATTCAATCCAGATTTGTGTAGTCAGACACGGGCATAGACTTCTCGATTCTGACATTTTTTGATATCAAGTTGACCGAATCACCACCCACCATAATTTCGAGATTTCCCGCTTCAACGACACGCTGCATTTTCGCATTAATGAAAGATATGTCGAAAGGGGTTAGTATGAAGCTGATAGTTTTCGATTTGCCGGGGGCCAACTCGACTCTCTTGAAACCAACCAACTGTTCAACCGGTCTCGTGACGGAAGCACACTTCTGTCGGATATAAAGCTGCGCTACCTCGGTGCCACTCCTTTTGCCCTTGTTAGTGACCTCGACGGTGACAAGAAACTGATCCTTTACCCCCGGTTCAGGCACAACGTTCAAATCTGAAAACTCGAATTTCGTGTAGCTTAATCCATAGCCGAACGAGAATAACGGTGTCCATGGTATGTCTATGTATTTCGAAGTATAGTGCGCTGCTGACGGCGGTCTGCCGGTGTTCATATGATTGTAATAAGTAGGAACCTGCCCGACAGTTCTTGGAAACGTGACGGGAAGTTTTCCGCTCGGGTTGTAGTCGCCGAATAAGACATCCGCTATCGCGTTGCCCGCTTCGGTGCCGAGGAACCATGTTTCAAGGATCGCAGGGACGTTTTCGGCGGACCAATCGATCGAGAGCGGACGTCCATTCATCAGGATTTCAATGACAGGTTTTCCCAGCGCCACAAGCTCCTTAACCAGTCGCTGCTGAATACCGGGCAAATCTAGAGACGATCTGGATTCCGCCTCACCCGTCATGTTCCACCTCTCACCTATTGCAAGGATGACAACGTCGGTCTCCTTTGCTGCCTCGATGGCATCTGCGAAACCGGCAGTGGATGTGTCATTCACGCCGCATCCCGCGGCGTAGATGATTTTCGTAGATGGCGGGACTTTTGATCTGATACCGCTCAGCAGAGTCACGACGGGATCGGGTTTCCCCACACAATGCCAAGGGCCAAGCATATCTTCCTTGCTGTCAGCAAGAGGGCCTATTACCGCGATGGATTTGACGTCTTCGCTAAGTGGAAGCACGTCGCCCTCATTTTTCAGGAGGACGATCGATTCACGTGCGGCCTCCCTGGCAACTTTCTTATATCCCGAAAGCATTAAACCTGTCTTAGCTTTCTCAGGGTCGACGTAAGGATGCTCAAAGAGACCAATCTCAAATTTTGTCCTGAGAATTCTGCGAACCGCATCATTGATCGCCTTCACTGGGACCTTGCCCTCCTTTACCAGTTCTACCAGCTTATCGTGGTAAGGGCCGGCCACGTCCATGTCAACTCCCGCCGTAACTGCTTTCAACGCCGCCTCGGCAGAATCGCAGGCTATACCATGGTCGATAAGCTCCGCAACAGCGCCGAAATCGCCTCTGACTATCCCTTTGAATGACCATTCTTTTCTCAGGATCGTTTTGAGCGTGAATGGATCAGCGGACGCTGGTACGCCGTCAAGATCGTTGAAGGCGCTCATCACTGACCCGGCCCCGGCGTCGATGGCGGCCTTAAACGGTGGTAGGTAGACTTCACGCAGCGTGCGCTCAGAAATTTCTGTGGTGTTGTAATCACGTCCGGCTTCTGCTGCGCCGTATCCAACAAAATGTTTGACACAAGCAACAACATCAGTATTCGGGGTCAGTCGCGGACCCTGGTAACCCTCGACCTGCGCCTTCGCGAGGATCATTCCAAGATAAGTATCTTCCCCAGCTCCTTCGGCAATCCTTCCCCATCTCGGGTCGCGGGCTATGTCCACCATGGGGGACATCGTCCACCTGATTCCTTGCGACGAAGCTTCCTTTCCCGCAATGGATGCACACGTCTTTACCAAGTCAGGATCCCATGTACTGGCCTCCGCCAGAGGAATAGGGAAAATCTTAGAATAGCCGTGTATTACATCCGCCCCAAATAGGATCGGTATCCCCAACCTTGAATCCTCAACCGCAGCCCTTTGCACGCTGTCAATCCATTCGGCAGGGTTGGATACACCTGCGAATGCACCAACTAAACCTTCCCTGGCCAGTTCCAATGGATTAGAATCACGCGGCTGGTAAATGCACATTTGCCCTATCTTTTCCCGCAACGTCATCTGGCGAAGCAGATCATCCACACGTGTCTCAAGAGAAAGATGCGGGTTAAGATAGTCTCTGGAAACAGCCTTGTGTGCACGATCTAATTTAGTTCCAGCTGAAGCGGAGGATGCGCATGCAATGACAAAGACAAGGCATACGAATAGAAATGTTCTTGCTTGATTGAGCACCAAAGTTACAAAATGGGTCTCAACAGGGTCCTTTTTCAAATCCATTTAGTTCATCCTCAAAAATTTAGTTATAAAAAGTCTACCGCCGTGTAGTTGCGCACCTTACCTCCCTTTGACTGACTTACCGCTCTTCTTCGGATACGGCGGCAGTACCATGGGAGGCCTCGGCGACTGCGAAAAGTCGAAGTCGTGCAGAAGGTTCCCCAGTATCGGATCATTCTCACGTACATCAGGTCGTGAGTCCGGCCGTCCGTCAGTCTTCGGATCAAGCCGCTGACTGCCGAGGAAATCATCCTCGATGAACTTAAGGTACGCATCGAAACTCAGGGTTTGATGATCGATGTATCCCTTCTTAGCATACGGGCTTATCACGATCCCCGGAACACGGAGTCCATAACCCAGAGAGTCTACATGCGGTGGTACAACATGATCGTAGAACCCTCCCCAATCGTCCCATGTCAGAAAGATCGCACAACTATTCCAGTCAGGACTTCTCATGACCGCATTGATGACTCTCGTAACATACGCTTGCCCGACACTCACTAGAGCGGGTGGATGTTCGCTATCGCGTCGATTGGGAATAATCCAGCACACCGAAGGTAGTGTGCCGTGTTTTGCCGCTTTAAAGAACCTGGAGAGTTGCTCAAGGTTCCCTGTTTGCCTGTCCTGATGCACGTCAACGAAACCCGGAAGGATATTCCACATCTTATTAACCGCAAGCCACCCCCGCTTTTTGATAGATGGAGGTGGAACGAAGTCATCTTCATCAGGCTTCGCGCCTTGGTCGAGGTAATATTCCCATGAAATGCCGCGTTTATATAAAAGATATGTGATATCTGTCCATGCGAATGGTGTGGGATTTTTCGCGGTCCGGTCCCTCGGATCTAGTTTGCTCACACAAGACATCGGGTCACTTGGCACTTTCGTATTTGCCGACCATGCCGAAACCATGAAGAGGTGAGATGGAAAACTATACGAGGCTATCGGCTCGAACATATGGTCCTGAAGAACGAAGTTCTTAGTGTATGCCCAGTAGTTCGGTATCTCTCGCTCATCGTGGTAGCCCATGACATCGAGGTATTTCTTGGTATCAACAATAAACTTTGGAGGGTAATATTCCATTTGTCCAAAGAATCCTTCCTTGCCACTCGATGATTCTCTAATGAATCCGTCCATTTTCCCGTCGTCGATGTCTGCCAGGGCGCTGACTGCGTTATGGGGACCTCCAAAATTGCGGTCATGCGGGTCGTGATATGGCCTGACCATCTTTCCTGTCCTCGGATCCGGGACAGCAACCGTCGGCACCCCGTTTTTCATCGGAATTCCATCTGCACCGGGGAAAGTCCCGAAGTACGAGTCGAATGAACGATTCTCCTGCATAATGATTATTATATGTTTGATCTTACGGATTCCTTCTTCCTGCGCATTTACGACTTTCATGCTGCCCAAGCCGAGCGAAACAGTGATCACCACCCATAAAGCCGTGATTTTATTCAATAGCATAAGAGATTCTTCCTTTTTGTTCTTGTGAAACATCTTTGACTGGCTTGGCAAAAGCCTCGACAATTGTCCCCGGCACTCCTCTTATGGGGATGCAACAGGGACTTTGCCAGTGAACGGAGCGAGATCTCATTTTATGGATCACGAGGATTTCCTAGACCATTCGGTTGCTTACCTTCTGGAAAACAAAACACCCCCCGTTTCTCTGGTCATTAGAATGGTTCGAGTTGAAGTACGGCGTTTGTCACGCCCCGTGGCAGTATTTGAACTTCTTCCGGCTGCCGCAATAGCACTCATCATTTCTTCCCCGTACTCTCTTCTCTTGCTCACGCATCCATTGCATCACTTCAGCAGGAGCATGACGTCGTCTTACCTGCTCCGCCATAAATTGCATTGCAAAATCGACATGCTGAAAGAAATGCTTGTACCCTGCACAGAGATAGTTCAGGCCGTCATCACCGTCGGGCGTTTTGATGAATCGGTGTTTGGGGCACTCGCCACTGCAAGCGAATTTTACGGAACACTCGCGGCAATACTTCGGTAAGGTATCTCTTTTGTCAGCGCCAAACTTTTTCTGCTGAGCGGAGTCCAAGAGCGATTGCAACGGCTTCTCCATAATGTTGCCCAATCTATTCTCCGTGTACACGTAATGGTCACACGAATATAGATCGCCGTTATGCTCAATTGCTGTCGCATTGCCGCAGGTCTCGCCAAAGACACAAAGACTCGGTTCCATTCCCAGCCAACTTTCGAGAGAAACATCAAAGAGTTGGACGAACACTTGCCCCACATCATGGTGAACCCACTCGTCAAAAATTGACGCCAAGAATTTTCCGTACTGCAGCGGTTCAACAGACCATTCTGAGACTCTTGCCTCGCCGTGAAAATCGGGGGAAATTAGCCGAAGCCTATCGGCAGTTGGTAAAGATGAAATCCGCTCCACTATAGGAATAAACTGCATATAGCCACTGCCGACCTCTTTCAGAAACCGATACACCTCAAGCGGGTAATAGGAATTATGACGCTCAACAACGGTCAGAGTATTGAAGTCAACATCGTGTTTCTTCAGATAAGAGATTCCCCTCATAACCTCATCAAAGCTGCCACCGCCGCCTTTATTCACCCGATACTTATCGTGGATATCGCACGGGCCGCCGACGGAAATGCCGATAAGAAATTTATTGTCGGCGAAGAAGGAACACCATTCGTCATTTAACAACAAGCCGTTTGTTTGCAGACCGTTCGTGATTTCCTTTCCCCCGGCCCATTTCTTCTGCAATTCCACAGCCTTCCTGAAATAATCCACACCCAACAACGTCGGTTCGCCTCCCTGCCATGTGAAGGAGATCCGAGGTATATTCTGAGACTCGATATGCTGCCGGATGAACAACTCCAGTACCTCATCCGACATCTGCCACTCGCGGTCTTCGGGATAGAGCCGCTCCTTTTCGAGATAGAAGCAATACGCACAATCGAGGTTACACTTCGGTCCTATGGGCTTAGCCAACACGTGGAATGCTCGAATCTCACCTGTTCGATTGTCAGTCATCACTCAATGAGACATATTGTGTGCCGTTCTGCGGTATCGCTTCATGCCCGATCATTCGCAAGATTTACTATAGTTATGCTCCGCAGAAATTCATTTCCTCCGTGACTAGCGGTTCGCCTCCATACTTCCTGGCTCCGAAAGGATATGCTCCAGTAGGCTGTTTACATAGGGCTGAAGCCGTCTCGGTTGTTTCGGATCGATTCGTGGGATCTGTGACAGATATATAAACAGCGGAGATGCTTTTCTCCCCAGCGCATCCACTACGTTCAACGCTTCTACCGCAGTTGGGATTCCATTATCCACCGGAGAGCAATATTTCCGTAACGCCGTCAACGATCGGTCAATTTCTTCGCCATCGCCGAATTCTCCCAAAGCCCAGGCAGCAGATATGGAAACGGCAGGTGATTCATCGCCGAGAAGGTCCGTGAGCTTCGGCCGTGAATTTAGGACCGCTGTTTTCCCACGGGCAATCAGACCTTGAATCGCCCAATACCGTATGGCAGATTCTCTATCGCTCAATCCTTCAACCATGTTCTTTGTGAATTCGTCTTTCATAGATGAAGCCATCTCGGCCATCGACAGAATTTTGCGCAATGGATATGTGTCTTCACTGACGCCAATATAATACGGCGCTGACTTATACCCATCCGTGCGTCGGTAGACTTCGGATTCCGGCAAGAATCCAAGATCGCGAACATTAAGGATGTGACTTCGCAGAGATTTCCTGAGGTGATCAATTATCTCCTGGTGCTCCTGAGAATTCACAAGGTTATGCACTTCATCGGGGTCACTCTGAAGATCGTAAAATTCCTCCATGGGTTTACGTTCCCAGAAGAATGTCTGTGGAGGTTCCAGCTTGTCTTCCTCATAGAGCCGGTTCCATACATAGGTTGTCGGCTCCAGGAACATGTACCTCACGTGCTGACCATAGATCAGGTGCGGCATATAGTTACGGATGTAGATATACCGCTCGTTACGCACGCTCCACACAAGATCGTACCTTTCGTCCATTCTCCCACGAAATCCATAGACTAATTCCTGAGATGTTTGATTTTCTCCCATGAATGATATTCCCAGCATCCATGACGGCGGAGTTCCCCCCGCAAGGCTCAACACTGTCGGAGCAAAATCAACAAAGCTGACCAACGAGTTTGTTAGAGCCCCAGGAGTATACTCCTTCGGAGCCAAATGCTTGAATTTCTCGGGTACGTGTACAATGAGTGGAACGTGGAGACCGGAATCGTAGCAAAATCTTTTACTGCGGGGGAAACCAGGCCCGTGATCTGCGGAAAAGAAGACGATGGTATCGTCACTAAGTCCTGCATGTTCAATTTCTTCTAAGCGGCCTTGTACTTGGTCATCCATCACCGTAATACAGTCGTAGCATTGCGCCCAATCGTGACGTACCTCCGGCACATCAGGAACATAAGTAGGGAGGTCTACGACCGACGGATCATGCTTCAAGGTGTGCGGCCGGACATAAAAGTAATGTTCGTGCGTTGTATTGATGTCGAAGACGGCAAAGAATTTCGCCCCGGCCGGCCGATTGTTCCAGTGCGCCCGCTGCGATGAATCATCCCAAACTTTCCCTGGGGTCTCGAGATTGTAATCTTCCTTGCTGTTATTTGTACAATAATATCCAAGTTCGCGGAGCAGTTGCGGAAGCATTTTCATGGTTGAAGGCATAGGCACCATAGTTCGCATATCCTCTGCTCCTAATTCGGTGGGATAGATTCCTGTGATCAGTGCGGTTCGGGCGGGGGCGCAAACCGGAGCATTAGACCAGCACGTTGAGAACCGAAGGCTTCTCGAAGCTAATCGATCGAGGTTCGGCGTGTCCGCATACTTTGCACCATAACACCCCAGCATAGTGGGATTGATACCTTCTATAATGAACCAAAGGATGTTTGGGCGTTCTGCTTTATTCCTATCAACTGCTTGACTCAAGACTTTATAAAGTGGAGATAAGTTGGCAGCACCAGCAATACCAAACGCTGCCGACTTCTTTATGAAGTCTCGACGAGATTGCTTCATGACCTTACTCCTTTTTGCACCAGTGAGTAGCGATTTGGAATAGGTGTGGTTAGGAAGTTCGTGCCAACTCGCAGGACCCTATGTCACTTTATCAAGTCAGTTTTCGGACGCACAGGAAGTATCATCGGAGGCCTCGGCGACTGCGAAAAGTCGAAGTCGTGCAGAAGGTTCCCCAGTATCCGCTCATCTTCACGTACATCAGGTCGTGAGTCCGGGCGTCCATCGGTCTTCG
>JAKAGT010000004.1 GCA_021825585.1 Bacteroidota bacterium
GGCGGCATCAGCAGCAACTGATCCATGTTGTATTCTCTGAACTTTCTCATCTCACTCTCTCTCCTTCACCTATCTTCCTGCAATATTTATGCCGCCCATCCCTCGGTTCCCCGACAGACTCCTAGAAGCACAAGCTCATTCAGAGAATCTTCCACCCCTGTGTGCCTGGAATCATCGTTTCTGAACGAAACCTCTGCGACGAGTGCCCGATCAAGTTCATCTTTAGTCGAAATCAAGTGTTTTTGTCACACCTCTCTTCTTAACATAAACACATAATAATTTAAGCTGTCCGGTCGAAAGTTTTCATCCTGGAAACGAATATTTCCAAAACGAGAAAGAAGAGGGCCGCCCCGGCAAAAAATGACGACAGGTCCTCTCCTCTTCTGAGTTTGTCGAGATTCGAGACCGCATTTTTGTCCGCATTCAAAACAAAAACATCCTTTTCTCTGAATCCCAACTTCCTCATGTAAGCAGCTATCTCCGACTTTGTGGCCTGCGAAAGATCAGACTCGCGGGGATCGACGTTGACGGAAATTTCGCATAACGTATCGCCGTTCGCAAGAGTGTAGGTGCCTAACCGATCGAGGCCGGTAATGACGAATTCCGCACCGGCACCGACGTATTGCGGCACAATTTCGGTTTTCGTGCGGTCAGGGGAGATCAGAATCGCCGACTTTATCCCGCCTAGAGAATAGCGGTAGTCGACAGGCTCACCGGCATAGACCTGGATAGGTTTGTGCCTCACGGCCGCCGAGTAGAACATCGCTCGCTGTATGACTACCGGGAAAAACGGAGATTCGGAAAAATTCGACGAACCCGTATCGGCAGGAGAAGCGACAACGAGGGTGAAACCACTCCCCACCTCACCGCCCATGAGAAATGGGCCCGACGACGTACTCATCAGGACATGAGCGAACGGGCTCGGCTCGATCTGCGCGCATTCGAAGACTTTCGTGACAAGCTGATTCTTTATCTGGTCCGCGCTCTGCTTGGTCGAGAAAATCCCGTGAAAGAAATTGTCACCTGCGTCGATCCTGTCGATGCTCAGGAAACTCCCTCCGACAGTTGTGAAGTATTTGGAGACCCTGCCGAGGTTCATTGCGGAAGTGATCTCACCAAACGCAGCAGACTGGCCGGCTACGGGGGCAAACAGCAGGGCCCCTCCACCGTCCCGGACAAATTGAACCAACTTCTGCCTGAAATTCTGACCGTCGAGATAAGACTCTACGATAACCACATCGGCTCCCGACAGATTAGTGTAGACGAACTGGCCGGGAGTTACCACCTTCGTATCGATTACGGTTGAAGTGTCCATTGTGGCGTGCGCAGCGCTGAGCACGAAATCGGATGCGGAATCCGAAGTGACAAGCACGACCTTCAGCCTCTGAATCGCATAGAAGGAGAAGTAGTACCGATTATCGCTCTGGATGGAGTTGTCGTCAATTTGAATCACGCCCGTGTGATAGCCGCTGGATAAAACACTGAATGCCAGGTCCACGGTTCTGGAAGAGCCTGGAGGCATGTCGGCAACCGACTGTGCAACTTTGCGGTCGTCAAGGTAGAGGCTTACAACGACGCCGCTCTTTCCGGCCCCGCCGTTGTTAGTCAGCGTTGCCTGTACGTCGGAGGGCGTATTGATCTCGACGACGGGGTTCATAAGCTTGACGTTCGAAACGGACAAATTGTCGTTTGGAGATGCCGGCGTGCCGAGAAAGAAGATCATGGTCCCCGGAGGAATGTTCCGCGGCCCTGCCGCACCGCGACCCGAGTTTCCCGACGGCAAGGTAAACTCGTCCTTCTGCAAGTCCCCAATCACGTAAATCTCTTTGTTGAGATAATTCGACGATCCAAGTTTGCCGACCGCCGCATCTATCGCGGATAAATAACTGCCGCTGACGTCGGACCGTTCTGCTCTCGTCACATTCGTGGAAAGAGAACGTGGGTCGATGGTGGAAAGTATGCGCGAGGGGTCGGCCGCCCGGGACGTAAAGACAAGGCTGACATCGTCGCCCGCACGAAAAGTGTTTATCAGCTGCGAGGCAACGGACTTGATCTGCGAGAAGATCTCGCCGTACTCATTTCTCGCGGAGGTGGAAGGAGAATTGTCGATTATCACAACGGAAGAGCTCTTGGAGTCGCCCGAGGCGGTGCCATTGAGCGCCGGGCGTGCAAAGGCTACGACGAGGGATGCGATTGCCAGCGTTCGGAGGAGCAGGAGGAGATAGTCCCTCAACTTCACGCGTTTGGCTGAAGCGTGCTGAATTTCCTTGAGAAACCGTATGGAGGAGAAGTCGACCTGCCGCAGCTTCTTGAGCTGCAGAAGATGGATCAGAATCGGGACGACTGCCGCGACGAGACCGAAAAGGACAAATCCATTAAGAAAGGTCATGCCGATCGTTCTGAATCACCGCGTGGGTTCCAGAGGATTTCCCTGTCGCCGGAAATTTTGTTGGCAAACCTGGCAAGGGTGAACAGCAAATCTGAAAGACGATTGAGGTAGATGACAGTCTCCCGCGAAGTCTCGCCTTGTTTCTTCAATGCAACCACGCGTCTTTCGGCCCGGCGGCAAACAGTTCTGGCCTCATGCAGGAGCGCTGCCTCCTTCGACCCGCCCGGCAGCACAAATGACTTCAGTTCAGCGAGCTGCGTGTCCACTTCATCTATAGAGCGTTCCAAATAAGCATAATCCTCGGGAGAAATTCTCGTCAGGGCAGTGCTTTTTACATCGGCCGGCGAAGCCAGGTCGGCTCCGAGGACAAAGAGCTGCTGCTGGACTTTCAGCAGAATATTGTCGATAAGTTTGTATTCATCGCTCCCCTGCCGTTCGGGCTCTGCCAGGAACGAACGGACCACTCCGATCACCGAGTTCAGCTCATCGACGGTCCCGTAGGCTTCGATCACCAGTTCATCTTTAGAAGTCCGCCTGCCGCCGAACAGGCTCGTCTCCCCCTTGTCGCCGGTCTTCGTATATATTTTCAAGAAGAAATAAACCTCTCAAGCTCAATTGAAAGCTCCATCAGCACATTCGCTTTCGGCTGCTCATCTGCCGCGGAAAATGCGCGTGCCAGGTTGCGGCAGGTCCGCGCCAGGATTTCAAGGTCGGAAGAGTCCTTGAGAAAACGGGGTTCGAAAGAGAAGCCCATCCCGCTGATAAATTCCTCCGCATCTTTGCGCGACATGATCCTGCCTCTGTTGAAAACATCGACATAAATCTCTTTCCCTTCAAGGATGAACTTGACAAGGAAATGAGCCGGCGCTCCGACGCCGAAGACAGGCAGGTTAATCCTTCTTCCCACCAGGAGGTAGATCACCCCGAGCGATATAGGAATTCCGCGGCGAGTTTCGAGAACCCGGTGGATGACGCTGTTGTCCGGGTTATAGTAATCCTTCGAATTGCCCGCAAACCCGAGCTCATTCAGGAAAAAATCGTTCACATGCTGGACGACATCGTACGGATCTTCCAGATTCGAGATACGCTTGCGCAATTCATTGGCAAGCTCGTTAAGTACGGACTCAACGCGCGCGAAATCGATGTCGTGGTAGAGCGGCTTGGCAAGCATGAACAGTCCCCGTTCAAGCAAGAAATCGCGGCGAGACACGTAATCCAGAAGTACATCGTATTCCTTCTGGAGCTTGTCGACACAGATCTTCGTGATCAGGTTTTCGATCCGGCTCTTGACTGCGGACTCGGCGTTCCCCTTCTCGTTTTCGAGAAGCTGCACGACTTCGTCCCCGCCGTCGCGCAATTCGCGCTCTACGGCGGCTGCCACCTGGGGATCATCGTCATCGATGAGCCTCATCAGTGCTCTGAACTTCTTCGCGGTCAGTGTCTCACTATTCATGGTCATTGTAGTAATTCTTTCTTAGTTCTCGGGTAAGTATCTTGAAAGCCGTCTCCGGATCATCGGCGAAGGAGAACAGCTTCATGTCGTCGCGACTGATAGCTCCTGCTTCTATCAGGTAATCAAAATCCAGAACTCTCTTCCAATACTCCGAGCCGTAGATAACCACGGTCATCCTCTTTTTTATCTTGCCCGTTTGCAGGAGGGTCAAGACCTCCATCAACTCGTCGAGTGTTCCGAATCCTCCCGGAAAAACGACAAGCGCCTTGGCAAGATATACGAACCAGAATTTTCTCATGAAGAAATAGTGAAATTCAAAATTCAGATCGGGAGTTATGAATGGATTTGGGTACTGCTCATGCGGCAGACTGATATTCAGGCCGATAGAGAGACCGTTGGCTCCTATGGCCCCCTTGTTCGCAGCCTGCATGATACCCGGTCCACCTCCCGAGCAGACGACGAACCTCTGTCCCTGGTGGTCGCTTATTTCCTTTGCCCACCTCGTCAGCATTTCGCTCAGTTTTACCGCGTCTTCGTAATAATGGGCCATCTTCAGCTGAGCCCTGGCACTTCTCAGATCGCCCTCAAGTTTCTTCATCCGACGCGGATCATTCCGTTTCTTCGACAGACTCAGAACGGCCTGCTCGGCTTTCCTGAGGCGGCCCTCCGCTTCTTTAAGCGTAGAATTCCGTGCAGACCCGAAGAACACGACAGTGTCCTTTATTCTCTTTCGCCTGAATCTCGAAAGAGGTTCAAGATATTCCGAGAGCATGCGAATCATCCGCGCGTCCGGGCTGTTCAGGAATGGGATGTTTTTGTAAGCCTTTTCAGGGATTTCAGGATGGGAAGCGGTAGCTTTTTTAGTCGACATTTACCTCCAGTTGATGTATCGGTATATTCTCAGGCATAGCTGCAAATCGAATCACAGGACGGATCTCCCCCCGTCGATTACCAGTATCTGGCCGGTAACATAATCCGCATGCGCGAGATAAAGGACAGCCGAAGTTATGTCATCGGCTTTTCCGTATTTCTTGAGGGGCACTTTCGTCTCCTCGATATGTTTTATCCCGGCTGTCTCCTCACCCGGTATGATGATGGTGCCGGGTGCGATCGCGTTGACCGTTATCTTGGGAGCAAGAGCCTTCGACAGAGCCCTGGTAAGCATAACGACGCCGGCTTTTGCCACGTTGTAGGCAATGTGCTCCGGCCACACCTGTAAACCACCAAGCGAGGCGAAGTTTATGATCTTTCCTCCCCGGTTTCCCATCGCCCTGGCAGCCGCCCTTGCACAATAGAACTGCCCGGTAAGATTGGTCGACAACACATAATTCCACAGGTCGTCGGAGATTTCGGCAAACTTCTTCGCCGGGGGAAATATGGCTGCGTTGTTCACGAGGAGGTCGATCCGTCCGAAATAATCGACCGCCCGGCTGAACATCCTGTCGACCTGTTTGGAATTTCTGATATCCGCCTTCACCGAAATCACGTCCGCTCCCAGACTCTTAATTTCCTCAACCGTTCTGCCTGCCTCCTCTGCCGAGTGGGCATAATTCACAACGATGTCCCACCCGTCCTTGGCAAGTCCGATGGCGGACTGCCGCCCCAATCTTCTTCCGCTACCCGTTACAAGCGCAACATTTCTTTTGCCGGTCATTAGAAGTCTCTCCGGGACTTTCTTCGGTTCAGCTGCCATTGCCAATTGGGTATGTCTCAGAGAATGAATCAGAGAACATCACGGCGACGAGCTCCAGGTTACGCGCGTCCAGATCGTCGAAGCTGCCATACTCGGAACTGTCAAGGTCCAGGACGCCGATCAGTTCGCCGTTCTTGATCAGTGGAAGGACTATTTCGCTCTTAGAGTCGGGATCACAAAAAATATGGTCGGGAAATTCATATACATTTGGAACGATTACCGTCTTTCTCTGCGCGGCTGCGGTACCGCAAACACCTTTACCCACCTTGATCCGGGTGCATGCCACCTTGCCCTGGAAAGGACCCAGGACAAGCTCGCCGTTTTTGAGGAAGTAAAAGCCGACCCAGGATGCGTAATAAAGTGTTTGCTTGAGTGCGGCAGCCAAATTCGCTGCATTGGCAATTGAATCCGGCTCATCGGCCATGAGCGACTCCAGCTGGGGAAGGAGCTCTTTATAGACAGCCGCCCTGTCTTCTACCGACGATACCCTAATCTGTTCCATAAAATGACACCATAGCTATCATCAATACCTGCATTCAAATCGTTAACACCGGCTTTTCGGCGGGAAAACATGACTCGCCTGTCGTCATTTAAAGGAGACCCGAGAACAGTCTGCAAGCTCATGAGTTCAGGTACTCTAATCCTCCTCATACCAGAAACGGGAGCGTCGACATTTCAGCTTCAAATTCCTTTGCGCCAACTCTGACGCGATAGCGCGAGCCGGGAGCAACCTGATGCATGGAAATGTATGCGAGTCCAATTTCCCTACCGATACCGGGTGACTTCACGGAACCCGTCACAACACCGATCTCTGTCTCGGCACCGGATGATGATCTTAGATCGAACACTTTCGAACCGTGAGGCATCTTCGAGTCGGCCACAAGTCCGACAAGGCGTTTCCTTACCTTGTCGTAGTTCTGCAATCTCGCAATCACTTCCTGGCCTATGTAGCATCCCTTTCGATCACTTATCGCATCCATGATACTTACTTCAAGCGGATTGACATCTTCGTTCAATTCATGAGGGTAAAACGGCGTGCCATTTTCGATGCGCAGGACTTCGAAAGTCTCGAGCCCGGCAGGTGACCCGCCCAGTTTCCTGGCTTCCTCCGTCAGAGTGTTCCAGATTGTCTCCGTATCTTCAGGATTTACAATTACGATGTATCCGTCACCGACAGCCATATTTGTCTTCGCCAGCAGGATTTCCTTCGAGCCGAGAAAAGTACGTATAAAGTTGTGCCGAGGCATCTTGTCTATGTCCAGAAGGGTCCGGTGACTCGAATGTGCGACCTGCTTCAGGAAATCCGCTGCCGACGTTCCTGCCACAAGAAACGTCGGGAAGTTGTGTGTCACATCCTCCACCTTAACATCTTCGGAAATGATAAACTTCTCTATCCATTTCTTCACATTTTCGGAATTACCCGGACTAGTCTGCAATAGAAGACTTCCCTGTTGTGCGTAAACAGTGCAGAGATCAACAACACGTCCCTTCTCGGTTGTAAGGAAGGTTTGCTTTCCCATCCCCGGACGCATGCCGTTCAGATCATTGGTGGAAATCCTGTTAAGAAGGTCAAGAGCATCCTTGCCGGTCAGCCTAAGCTTCCCCAAATGCGATACATCGAAAAAGGCCACGTAACGCCGCGCGGCAGAGTATTCCTCTTCAAGGGTTGTGTATGTTTCCGGCACCGAGCTACCATCGACTTGCACCATTTTTGCACCCAACGTCTTGTGAAGATCTATCAAAGTGCTTTCCGACATCTCTAACTCCTCTAAATACGGATAAATATATACTTGCCTTAATTCCCAATCAATGAAATAGAGGTTGACGGCGAGGCTGAGAGAGAAAAATGATGTTGAATTAATTCCCGGATCGGGTTTATATTATACGAAAGGAAAACACTAACATGGCAAGAACGGTAAGGTCAAAGAGAGCAGAAAAGCAGAGAAAGTCGAAGATCTCTCAGGAAATGCCTTTGAAGCCGATCAACTACAAGATAATTATCGGCGGTGCACTGTTGATCATTGCGACATACGTCCTGCTTGCCACCAACAACTCGGTATACGGTTTCATACCGCTCGACCTCGTTCCGATACTTCTTTTCATCGGATACATTATCATCGTCCCGATCGGGATAATGTACAGAGGAAAGAAGAAACAGCCCCAGGCTGCCCCCAAATAAAGTTTGCCCCGTTACCCTGCGAAGGTGCCGACGACAAGCTTTCGATGCCTTCGCAAGGCTTCCAAGATCCTACTTTAACTCGAAGTCGCAGTGGACCGTTACGGTTATGTCCTTTTCCTGCGTTGCAGTATTATAAACCCCGTAGCTGCTGATTTCCGTAGAATAGGGCTCGGTAATCTGAAATCAGCCACCGTCTTAAGGTCACCTTTAAGCAAGTCGTAAGCCATTCCGATCGTCGCCGGTTTAGCCGACCGGCTTATCGCGATGCGCCACTTCACGACGTCCGACTGGAATCTCCCGGTCGCGGCTCCCACCACGTAGATCGTCTGATGTGCAGACCGCGCAGAGTAGAAGAAGATGCCGAAGACCGCGGCCGCGATTACCATGCTTATTCCGACAATCA
Source organism: Bacteroidota bacterium (assembly GCA_021825585.1). Taxonomy (GTDB): domain Bacteria; phylum Bacteroidota; class Ignavibacteria; order Kryptoniales; family JAKASW01; genus JAKASW01. The sequence goes on from JAKAGT010000004.1 coordinate 8,118, forward strand.
AAGATTCCTTAATACGCTTCATAGCATCAGCCTCAGTATGTTCTCAAGGACGGCCGCTTATCCGACTATTTTCAGAGAGTCGTAATTTGCAGCGATTGTTCTTTCGATGTCACGTTCGGTATGAGCAGTGGAAATAAATGCAGCCTCGAACTGTGACGGCGGCAGATATATTCCGCGCTGCAGCATCTCGCCGAAGTACCTCCTGAATTTTCCCGTATCGCTCGTCAGGGCAGATTTGAAGTCCCTCACGCTTTGATCTGTGAAGAACAGCGTGAACATTGAACCGGCCCGGTTGATTCTGTACCGCAGTCCGAGTTTTTCGATGTTCCGTCTAATCCCGTCCTCCAGCAGCTTTCCCTTTTTCTCCAGCCGGTTGTACAGGCCTTTCTGCCTGTCGAGAATTTTAAGCTGGACCAGCCCGGCAGCCATCGCCAGTGGATTTCCGGAGAGTGTGCCCGCCTGGTATACTGGTCCGTCGGGTGATATCATTCTCATGATGTCTTCGCGTCCGCCGTACGCCCCTACGGGGAGACCGGCTCCGATTATCTTTCCGAATGTCGTCAGATCCGGCCTGATTCCGAATATCTCCTGGGCTCCTCCTCGAGCAAGGCGAAACCCCGTCATTACCTCGTCCAGTATCAGGAGGGCTCCGTTCGAATGGGCGAGTTTCAACACCTTGTCGAGGAAGCCGTTCTCCGGAACGACCACACCCATGTTGCCGACAACCGGTTCGACGATCACAGCGGCGATCTCTCCGTTATTGTCCTTGAAGAGCCGTTCCACCGAGAATATGTCGTTGAAGTCCGCAACCAGTGTCTTTGCGGCAAGTTCGGCGGGCACTCCCGGCGAGTCGGGCTGTCCGAAAGTCGTAGCGCCCGAGCCGGCTTTAATCAGGAAGCTGTCGAAGTGGCCGTGATAGCATCCCGCGAACTTCACTATCTTCTCGCGTCCCGTGAACGCACGTGCGGCTCTCACCGCGCTCATCGTAGCCTCCGTGCCGCTGTTGACCATTCGCACGACTTCGACTGAAGGCATCATCTTTCTAACGAGTCTCGCCATATCTACTTCGTACGGCGTAGGCGCGCCAAAACTCGTCCCTTTCGAGGCCGTGTCCTTTACCGCGGCAATCACGTCCGGATGTGCGTGGCCGAGCACCATCGGTCCCCATGATCCCACGTAGTCGATGAACTTGTTTCCATCCACGTCGTATAGGTACTGACCCTTTGCCCTCGCGATAAACAGCGGATCACTCCCCACGGACTTGAAAGCCCGCACGGGCGAGTTGACTCCGCCGGGCATATATTTCTTTGCTTCATTAAAAAGTTTGCTGCTTTTTTTTGTAATCAGATTCTTCATCTCATCTCCGTTATGATGCTGAGTAATGCGAACATCCTGCCGTGGGCCATGTGCCAATTTTTCACGATCCGGTTTTTCAGCCAGGACCGTATCGTGCTTCCGGCAACATCAGCCGGATCATTTCGCGGTTTCGGGAGACTCATATCAGGTTATTCTCAAGATACCACAGATATGATTTCCGAATGGCATCTATGACGGGCCTCGGTTCATAACCGAGCTCTCGCTTGGCCCTTTCGGATGAAAAATAATGCGGCAGCGTGGCGCTTACAACGTGTGCCTTCGTAAGGACCGGAGGTTTACCGGTAAGAGTCGACAGTATTTCTAGAATTGCGGCCGCCCATCTGGCAGACCAGAGCGGGACACGAACGTTCGGCGGGCTGGCGTCGACGACTTCTGCAATTCGTGTGAACAGTTCCTTGAATGAGAGATTTTCTCCGCCAAGTATGTAACGTGCACCTGTAACGCCGGACCGCATGGCTGCAATCTGTCCGTCGACGACGTCATCCACCCCCACGACGCACATTCCTCCGGCCACGTAGGGCGTTATCTTCTTCCCTTTCAATACCTTCATGAGAACTCCGAAATGGGAATAGACGTCGCGCTGCCCAACTATGGATGCGGGATTGACGATGACTGCATCGAGTCCGAGCCCAACCGCATTGTGCACTTCGACTTCGCTCAGGTGCTTGCTGTCGCTGTAAGCAACATTGTGTTCAAACCTGTTGTACTCGTCCGTCTCGTCTGCGATCCCGCCTGAAGCCGGAATCCCGACCGCGGCGACCGAACTCGTATGGACCAGCCTTCTCACGCCCGCCTGAATGGCTGCATCAAGGAGATTTGCAGTTCCCACGACGTTTACCTGCATCAGTTCTTTTCTGAGCCTGTTGTCAAAACTGACGAGGCCCGCGGTATGGAACACGAACTCCGATCCGTCGAGCAATTGCGCCAGCCGATCCTTGCGAAGGACGTCGCCCAACACGATCTTTCCACTGAATCCGTCCAGCCCGAGAAGATTCGAACCTTCACGCACCATTGCCGTAACCTCATAGCCGAGTTCGCTCAGCTTGTGGCAAAGGTTTGAACCGATTAACCCGCTTGCGCCGGTGACTAAGACTTTTGACATTCAGTCGAACCTTGCGGGGGACAGCCCCGCAAGGTCAGCCCCTAGATTTTCAGTTGCTTCGCTGCATCAACAGCGTAATAGGTCAGGATGAGATCCGCGCCCGCTCGCTTTATCGCCGTCAGCGTTTCCATCATGATTCTCTGTTCATCCAGCCATCCGTTTCGTGCAGCCGCCTTGATCATTGAGTATTCTCCGCTGACCTGATATGCGGCGGTCGGCATCTTGAATTCGCTCTTCACTCGGTAAATCACGTCCAGGTATGCCAGAGCCGGCTTGACCATGACGATGTCTGCTCCCTCATCGATATCGAGAGCTACCTCGCGCACCGCTTCGTTGCTGTTGGCAGGGTCCATCTGGTGGCTCTTGCGGTCGCCGAATTTAGGCGTCGATTCCGCCGCCTCCCTGAAGGGTCCGTAGAAGCCCGAGCTGTATTTTGCGGCATAACTCATTATCGGAGTTGAGAGGAAGCCGTTCTCATCGAGGACATTCCGTATTGCGGCGACCCTTCCGTCCATCATGTCGCTGGGCGCGACCATGTCTGCCCCGGCCTGCACGTGAGTCAAAGACTCCTTGGCAAGAAGGTCGAGCGTCTCATCGTTGACAATTTCGACCTGCCCCGGCGCGGTTTCCTTCAAGATGCCGCAATGCCCGTGTGACGTGTATTCACACAAGCAGACGTCGGTAATGATGAAAAGCTCGGGAAGCTGCTTCTTCAATTCGCGAATAGCCTGCTGGATAATTCCGTTCTCATCGTAGGCCTCGGAACCGTACTCATCCTTGTGCGAAGGAATTCCAAACAGAATAATGGATTTCACGCCGGCCTTCAGCACGCCCTCGCACTCGCGCACGAGGCTGTCTGTCGACAGCTGGTACACGTTCGGCATGGATGAGATCTCATGACGGACGTTCTTCCCCGGCACGACGAACATCGGGTAGATGAAGTCCGAAGGATGCAAGACAGTCTCGCGCACCATTTCACGAATCGTTTCGGTCATTCTCAACCGGCGCATGCGGACGGTCGGGAATCCGGTTTTCTTCTGATATTCCGTCATAGTAATCATATTATTACGCTCCTATCAAAATTGCTTCGGCGGTCTTCTTTCCGTTTGCGATACAGTCTGAAACGGATATGCCATCCTTGTAATTACTGCAAATATAGAATCCCTTATGGAGGCTTTCAACGTGCTTGACGGCATCCAGGATTGCGAGGTGTCCGATATTATACTGTGGAATCGCCTTATCCCATTTGCTGATTGCCCGGAAAACGGGTTCACCCTCTATTTTCATTAGAGCGGCGTTTTCTCCGTGCGCAATCCTGGCTATCTGGTCGCTCGGCTCGGCGACAAGCTTCGGTTGACGCGACCCTCCGACGAATGTCGTCAGCTCCACACATCCGTCCGGGGCGCGCTCCGGAAATATGCTGGAGCTCCAGATCGTTCCGAGGATTTTCCTGTTCTCGACTTCCGGCACAAGAAAGCCGAATCCTCTCAGGTCCGTCTTGATTTGTTCTTTTCTGTAACCCAGGACGGCGACGGCCACGGGCGGATATTTTATCTTCGAGAGCTCACTCGAAAGTTCCGGAAGCCACGATCTGACAATTCCGGCCGCCGCGTACGACGGCACGGAGAGAACAACGGCATCGAACACATCGCTCTCTAATTTTCTGTTGCTGGAATAACTCACGATGAACTTATGGCCGTCAGGTTTGATGCTGTCAACCGAAACGTCGAAGTTAACATATCCCTCCATGGATTTCGCGATTGCCGAAGGAAGAACTCCCATCCCGCTTTTGAAGGCGAAGAGCTTCGACGAGATTCTTGCCTTCTCCGGTCGTTTCTTCCTTTCCCTTGCCCCCTTGATCGTGCCCTTGAGCAGACCGCCGTACTTCTGTTCCAGGGCGTACAGCTTAGGGAACGCAGCTCTGACACTTAATTCGGATGGATTGCCCGCATAAACTCCCGCGACGAACGGATTGATGGCGTAATCGAGAAGCTCTCTTCCCAGTCTGCGCGTGACGAAATCGGCAACCGACTCCTCGTACGCGGCGCGTCCGGCAAACGGCTCCCCGAACAATCTCAGCTTGCCGCCCGTCGTCCAGAGTTTGGTCGACAGAAATGAACCGGGTCCGGAAGGCAGCGCGTGGAGCTTCCCGTTGCGCAATATGAACCGATACTTGGCATTATCATCCGCATAGACCTTCTCATCCTTTAGTGAAAGATCGGAGAGAAGTTCATCTATGACGAGGTTGGTTTCGGATGTGCTGTTAGGACCGTTCTCTACCAGGAACCCGTCCACAAATTTGGAACCGATTGTTCCGCCGGGTACGCTGTTCTTCTCAAAGACGGTCACGTCAACGCCGCCCCGTTTAAGGAAATGGGCCGCGGCAAGACCTGAGATCCCTGCGCCGATTATTGCAACTCTCATTTTCAAAAGACTATTCTAATTTTTTGTGGTTAAGATCGACACTTCCAGCCGGGCCGTCAGGATAATTGCCTCCCCCGGAGGCATCCAGGCTCTTTGCAGTCTGCCTCTCCTCATTGACCGAACTCCCGTATCTTCCTGAGGATGAGACCGGACAGCGCCTCGATGAACTTCGGCGAGTCATTCAAGGCCGGCATCATCTCGAATTGTTGTATGCCGAGGCCGGCTGCTTCATTCCTATAAAGATGGTCAATCTCGTAAAGCGTCTCGGAGTGCTCACTCACAAAACTTATCGGAATGACAAGGAGATATTTCACTCCTCTTTCCGCGAGGCTCTTTAACTCATCAGGCGTGGAGGGACCAATCCACTTCACCGGACCGACCCGGCTCTGATATGAGAGCGAGTGAAGGTTTGGAAACTTCTTCGAGACCAGGTTGACTGTCTCGACGACCTGGTTTTGATAAGGATCGCCGCGATTGATAATTCGTTCCGGGACGCCATGGGCGCTGTAAAGCATATGAACCCTGCCCCGGACATTCTCCGGAAATCTGGAAAGCGCAACGTTGATCCGGTCCGCAATTGCCTCGATATAAAGAGGATCGTCGTGATAACTCTCGATTTGGAGCACCTTCATCCTGCCGCTGGGATTCTCACTGACGCGGTTCCACTCTTCAAAACTCGAAAGGGTCGTCGTCCGCGAGTACTGCGGGTAGAGAGGGAGAAGAATCACGTTCTCAATGTTGTCCTTGACGAGTGTCTTGTAAGCGTCCTCTATGTAAGGCTTGAAGTAGCGCATTCCTACGTATACTTTCGCCTCACATTGCTCGCGCAGCTTCTTCTCCAATGCCGCGGCCTGCTTAACTGTCAGCTCGTATTGAGGAGACTTCCCGCCCATTACGTCGTAATAGGAAGCCGTTTTCCCGGCCCGTCTTCTGGCAATTGCAGAAGCCAGGACCCTCCGCAAGAAGCCCTTGAGAGGAATTTCTATTATGTAAGGATCCATGAAGAGATTGTAGAGAAACTCCTCTATATCATCCTTAGAGAGCGGTCCGCCGAGATTGAAAAGCACGACACCATATTTACCCATGCCAACATCCTTCGTTACAGATTACAACGCCCGTCGAAAGAGGATTAACCCGTAACTCCTCGACACCGATTCTTCCTGACATGCCTGTGACAGGCAAAAGCTCAAAGTCACAGAGACTCACTGAATCCTCCGCCTGGGGCCGCTGCGAAATCAAAAAACGGGGATGAAACAGCGTAAAGAGGAAATGAAAGGCGAAACATTTAGTTAATCTACCTCTCCCTTCCGAACAAAATCAACAAGGGCCTTCACGTTCGCGACGGGCGTCCCGGGGAGAATCCCGTGTCCGAGATTGAAAATATGCCTCCCTTTAGGAGCTTCCCTGAGGACTTTGCCGGCCCGGCTGAGGATCACATCGGGACGCGCAAAGAGAACGGACGGATCAAGGTTGCCCTGCACAACTCCGCCGGTTCTCGCCGCGGCCTCTCCGATGGGAACAGTCCAGTCGACCCCCACCGCGGAGGCGCCGATGCGAGCTATCTTCTCGAGTGACGAACCTGCCCCCTTGGAAAACACAATTACCGGGATCTCAGGCTGCAGCGACTTCACGATCTCCTTCATATACCGGAGTGAGAACTCTTCATATAACTCCGGTGAGAGGACGCCTGCCCACGTGTCGAAGATCTGCACGAAATCCGCCCCGGCTTCATACTGCATTCTCAAGTATGCAATCGAATTCCGGGCGAGCATCTCGAGAAGCTGATGTGCTGTCGACGGATCGTCGTAAAGCATCGCGCGCGCGCGCGTGAAATCGCCCCCCTTCCCCTCCACCATGTATGCCAGCAGGGTCCAGGGCGAGCCGCAAAAGCCTATCATGGGCACCCTGCCGTTCAACCGCTCGACGGCGATCCCGATTGCATCGGCCACGTATCCCAATGAACTGCGACAATCGACATCGTGAAGCTGCGAAACCGCGCTTTTGCCCTTCACGGGGTTTGTGAAGCGCGGGCCACCCTTCCCCTCTTCCACAACGAGGTGCATTCCCATAGCTTCAGGGAGAACGAGGATATCGGAGAAGATTATCGCCGCGTCGACTCCGACGATGTCAACCGGCTGGATCGTTACCTCAGCTGACAGTTCCGGAGTCTTGCACATCTCCAGGAAATCGTGGTCCGCCCTGACTGCCATATACTCCGGCAAGTACCTTCCCGCCTGACGCATGATCCAGACAGGGGTTCGACTTACGGATTGTCCTTTCAGAAGCCTGATGATTAAATCGTTATCAAATTTCTTCATGTTCAAGTAAGCTCGCAATTAGTTCTTCTGTGGTTGAGTTTTCAGGCATTATGTCGACGACAAGTCCGTATTGTTCGGCGGATTTTTTTGTTGCAGGTCCTATCGCTGCCACCTGTTTGCCCTTCAACACCGAGGTCCCGAAGATGTTCAGGAAATTCTTAACCTGTGACGGACTGAAAAAAACAGCGGTGTCGAAATGTCCCGAACTGATTTCCTCTTTCAGCCGCTCGTCGATATTTTCGTTCGGTAGAGTCCGATACACCACGGCCTCATCCGGAAGCCCTCCCCTTGTCCTGACGAATTCCGCGATTTCACTCCCCGACAGATTCCCCTTCGGAATAAGCACTCTCTTCCCCTTGAGATCGATGGAACCCATCGACTTCATCAGGTTCCTGGCATTGAATTTTTCAGGGACAAAATCAGGAGTGAATCCGAAATTCCGAATCGCGGCCATTGTCTTGCTCCCGATTGCGATTATCGCCGGCCTCCGGTGCCTGGTCGGGTCCGGCTTCAGCTGCGGAAAGAAATTTGCTGCCGCGTTCACAGATGTGAATACGATGAAGTCGTAATCATGGAAGTTGTCAAGCATCGACATCTCGCCGGCAGACAGAACGGCAGGTTCGATCCTGATCATCGGAACCACAAGAACAGTTGCGCCGAGCATTGTCATCTGAGAGACGAACGACGCTGACTGTTCCTCGGTGCGAGTGACGATTATCCGCCTGAGTACCCGAAACCGCCTGTTGGATGGAGGATTTAATGTGCCCGTCATATCAATCCGAACAGTTTTGTCATCGGAGTTTCAATCCGAAGAACTCCGCGGATCGGATGCGGCTCTTATTTCATCCAGTATTTTGTCGGCCCCCGATGAAAGAAGCCTCTCGGCTAATTCAATCCCCTTCCCTGAGGGATTATCACGTTCGAATGGAACTGACTCCTTAATCAGGACCTCACCGTCCAGGGAGGCGACCATGCCCGTCAAAAGTCTCTTCTCGAGGGAAGTGTAAACACCTATAGGCACCTGGCATCCGCCTTCAAGCCGCCCGAGGAAATCCCGCTCGGCAAGCGCAGCAGCTCTCGAATCCCCGTTATCGAAACCGGATAGTATATCTTTTATTCCGGAGTCGCCGCTTCGGGCCTCGACGGCTATGATGCCCTGCCCGACCGCCGGAAGCATAGTGTCGGGATCAAGAACTTCTGTCACCTTGTCTGCCATCCCGAGCCGCTTTATGCCCGCGTAAGCAAGCATCATCCCGGCATAGCCTTCCTCCTCGAGCTTGCGAAGACGAGTATTCAGGTTGCCGCGCATTTCCGCGAGATTGAGATCGCTTCTCATATGAAGGAGCTGAGAACGCCGCCTGAGGCTTCCCGTCGCTACGGTCGATCCCTTCGGGAGTTCCAATAGCTTCATCCCGTCCTGGGCAATCAGTGCATCGCGGACATCCTCCCGCGCACTAAATGCGGCGATCTCGAGCCCGTCGGGGAGCTGGGTGGGCAAATCCTTCAAGCTGTGGACCGCGCAGTCAATTTCCCCCTCGAGAAGCGCCCTTTCTATCTCCTTCGTGAACAGCCCCTTGTCGCCGATTTTGGAGAGCGGCGAATCAAGGATCTTATCGCCAGTCGTCTTTATAGTCCTGATCTCTACCTCGATTCCGTTCGAGCTTCCGCGAAGGAAGCCGGCGACGAGATTCGCCTGGTACAGCGCCAGCTGGCTTCCCCTGGTGCCTATTCTAATCTTGTTCATCTTTCTTCCCACCTGATTCTTCGGATAGTCCGAAGAGAGACTTCATCAGCTTGACCCTGTCCACAAGCGAAGTTCCATCCTCCACATTCTTCAAATTAGTCAGGGGTTCGTGCAAAATCTTGTTCACTATGGAGCGGGTGATCTCTTCGACAATTTCTGTATCAGTCCCGTTCATCCTGTTCTTGTTTCGCTTTATCTCGTCGATCCTGATTTTCTCGATCTTATCGCGGAGCATTTTGATTGTCGGTCCGACCTCGAGCGAGTTGTACCATTTTATGAAACCGTTCAACTCCTCGTCGACGATTCGTCTCACCGCGGGGATTTCGGAACGTCTCATATCGAGGTTCTTTTGAACGATCATGTTGAGCGAATCGATGTCGTTCAGGAAAACACTGGCGACCTTCTTCACGCCCGGATCGACATTTCGCGGGACTCCAATGTCGATTATCAGCAGCGGCCTCGTCTCCCGCCCCTTCATTGCCGCGGCCACGATATCACGCGTCAGGATGTAGTTCGATCCGCCGACGCTCGATATGACAATGTCTACCTGTGGAAGCTTCTGGCTCAGGGCATCGAGTGGAATTGCCTCGCCGATACCGAGTTGTTCCACCAGGTTCCGGGCCCGCTCAAGAGTCCTGTTGGCGACAAACAGCCGGGTGATTTCTTTCGGCTTCAGGTCTTTGGCCGCCAGTTCTGCAGTCTCTCCCGCACCGATAAGCATCGCGGTTTTGCCCCTGAGGTTGCCGAAGATCTTCTCCGCGAGCTCGACGGCGGCGTAGCTGACAGACACGGCCCCTTCGGAAATCCTCGTCTCAGTCTTTGCACGCTTGCCCACCTTCAGGGCAACCTGGCAGGCATGATGCAGAACGGTACCGACCATCCCGAGCTCGACGCCGGTGTTGTACGACTCTTTGACCTGTCCTAGTATCTGAATGTCGCCGAGCATCAGGGAATCGGAACCTGTGGCAACCGAGAAAAGATGTCTTACCGCATCGAAGCCTTCGAAAGTCTCAAAATCTACCTGAAGTTCCCCGCCGTGGAAATTTTTTCCCTCGCGGATGAGCTGGTACAGGCTGTTGTGAGTCTCCGGCGCTGCAGAGGGCATCAGGTAAAGCTCGGTCCTGTTGCAGGTCGATACGAGAAGCGATTCGCGCGCAACAGCCTTTATCTTATCGGATATCTCCCGGATCTCTTCCGAACTGTAGTATATCTTCTCGCGCGCTTCAACGTTCGCGGTTCTGTGGTTTATTGAAACCGCCGTTAATTTTAACATCTATTTATTGAAAATTGTGAAAACTATGCAAGAATACATTGACAATTACCATCGACGCTATCGTCAGAACAAATCCAACCATCGAGACAATGACAACAGTGCGCCCGGTCCATCTCATAGCCTTCCTTGACAGCAGTGCGCTGAAATAAATCACCCATACTATGTCCGTGATAATCAATTTCGGATCCGAATATGAAAAGTCGTCGATGGTTTTGGGAAGCCACACATAGCCGATAAGAATCGCAATAGTCAGGAAAACGAACCCCAGTATGATCGAAGCGTAACTCAGCTTCTCTAGCGTCTGTAGATTCGGAAGTTTCCTGTAGACGATTCCGAAGCGGCTCGACCTGATTTCGTGATACATCATCAGGTACAGGCCTCCGTAGACCGCCGAGATTGCGAGCGCGCTGTAACCGAGCATGGCACTCGCGACATGTATCCCGAGCACACTCGATTTAAGAACGGGGTTCAAATGCACGTCGTCCTTTATAAACGCGGCCGACACGACATCAAACAGAAATGCCAGGGACAGGATGAATAGCCCCGTGTCTTTGACCTGAGTCCTGAGCTCGATGAAAAGGTACGCACCGCCGATAGTCAGCGAAATAATGCTCATTATCTCGAATACGGACGTCACGGGAGGATGTCCGGTCAGCAGCGTCCTCGAGAAAAGGTAGACCACCTGCACAATCAGCGTTGCGACCAGGAATTTCGTCCTGTTCCGAATCCCGAACTGTTCATCCAGAAAAAAAGCCAGTCCGTAAAGAAAGAGAGTGAACAGGTATAGAACCGGCAGGGAAATTTTCAGCAAATCCACAAAATATTCCAACATCATTTCATAAGTTAGGAAAGGGTGCCCCAAACTTCAACACCGCCTCGAGCGCACCCGGACGCCATTTGTCTACTAAAGTTGAACTCAGACTTGACTTATAATTTGCTTGGGAATAAATTTCAATGTCAATGAAGTATCTGATAGGTTTCTTCGCGATAGCGCTGGCTGCGTTCATGCCGAGTTCCTCCGTAACCTTCCAGGATGCGCGGGGTTCGGCAGATCCGAATTCCAACAGCATAACTCTTCAGTGGTCCACCCTGACAGAGGACGGCGTGAAGGACTTCGTAATCCAGAAGGCATCCCAGCTCAACGGACAGTACAGCAATATCGGCACCGTGTCCGCCAAAGGTGCCGGAACTACTTACCAGTACGTCGATGCCGGCATTTACAAGACGACCTCCAGCACACTCTTCAAATACCAAATCGTGGCACAGGACATAAGCGGCAATTCCATCGGTTCGGCTCAATGTCTTGTCGAATATACATTCTCACAAAGTCTCTCCGGCGTGGCACAGCGAACCTGGGGCAGCATCAAAGCAATGTTTAGATGATTTCCCGAAAGGGAACCCTCCAATTTCTCGCTGTCATATTCTTCTCCATCTTGTTCTCCGTTGCTGCCTTCGGTCGGCCGATCTTTACTTATACAAGCCAGCCGAATATCAGGGTGAGTTTGAGGGGCAATCTTAAGACCTTGTCTCTCCATGTTTACGGGGCCTTCAAGCTGAAGTATCAGGACATTCCGATAAACGAGATTGAAAACACCGGAGTGACGTTCGTTTTTTCCGATGAAGGGACGCCCGAGGCGCATCTTCCCAACCAGGAGCTGAAGTTCTTCTCTCCGATAACTATAGAGCCTTCATCCGAAGCGAATGCCGGCAGCGATACGGCTTCTTCCGGTCCGGGCATCAGATTTTCGTCGGAGACTTATCCCGGTACGATGGAGATAATTCCCGAGAGCGACGGAACGTTCAGACTCCTGAACATAGTGCCGCTCGAAACATACCTTCGCGGCGTTGTGCCGAACGAGCTGGTCAACCACATGACGCAGAACGAGCTCCAGGCATGCATGGCGCAGGCAATCGCTGCGAGAAACTTCGCCTTCTACAGGCTGACGACCAGGGATTCGAGTCAGTTCGACGTTTACTCGGACACGCGCGACCAGGTGTACTCGGGAGAGGAGAGGTACCAGCCGCTCGCAGACAGCGCCGTCGAGTTGACCTCAGGAATGATCGTGGAATATGACGGACAACCCGCCAGGTGTTTCTTCCATTCCACATGCGGAGGACATACCGAAGACGTCCGCAATGTCTGGCAGGGCCAGCCTTCACTTGCATACCTTAGGGGAGTCTCGGACACCGACTCGGTTACCGGCCAGCCCTTCTGTATCGATTCACCGCAGTTCTCCTGGACGGCAACGTTTACGGGGCGTGAACTTACCAGGCTGGTAAAAGCCAACCTCTCCTTCGCGAGCCCCGTCTATGCAGGCAGACGCGTGACGGGAGAGGTAAGCGATTTGAAGGTTCTCGACCGGTTCAATTCCTCCCGCGTTGACACGCTCGCGATAACAATGGACAACGGGGATGTGTACTACGTCAGAGGAGATCGCACGCGCTATCTCTTCCGGGACAAAAACGGCACAATTCTCCGGAGCAGCATGTTCAGTATAAAGACGGACAGGAATTTCGGCGGTAATGTCGATAAGGTTACAATAAACGGGCGTGGTAACGGCCACGGGGTGGGAATGTGTCAATGGGGCGCGCTCGGGATGTCGAAACTTGGTTACACTTACCTGCAAATTCTGTCGCATTATTATCCCGGAACAGTGGTAAAGAGAGTATACTGATGAAGCTCCCTCATATTTATCTCGCATCCAGATCACCCAGACGACGCCAGATGCTGGAGATGGTCGGAATACAATTCACGCTGATAGACATAGAGGTCGACGAAGACAACCATTTCGCCGATAACCCGCGCGAGTACGTCATAACCCTCTCGGGCAAAAAGGCCGAGGAAGCCGCAAAGAGGATCTCAAAGGGAATTGTCGCCACCGCCGATACCATCGTCTATCTGGACGGCAAGGTAATGAACAAACCGGCAGACGAAGAAGATGCGCGGAGGATGCTCGGCCTGCTGAGCGGGAGGACGCACCAGGTTTATACCGGCTTCACACTTTTAAGCGTACCTGACGGAAAGATCGTGCAGGATTGCGGCATGACCGACGTGACGTTCAGGCAGCTGGACCGTGAAGAGATAGACGAGTACGTGCGTTCAGGAGCACCCATGGACAAAGCCGGCGCTTATGGAATCCAGGACGATCTCAGCGCACTGTTCGTGGAGAGAATAAACGGCGATTTTTACAACGTGGTTGGACTACCGCTTCCAAGGTTTTATCTTGCATTGAGGAACTTCACCAATGCTTAGCAAGTTTCGCGGCAAACTTTTTATTTCCATAGCAATAGCTGCTCTTATCGGGGTGGCATTCTCCCTCTTTGCAAACACGGAGCACCTCAAGGAAGCATTTGCCACGTTCGCCTACGAGCTCCTCCCGATCATCCTTGCCCTTACCGTAATAAATTACCTCATGCGCTTCGTCCGATGGCAATTCTATCTTCGTGCGCTAAGGATAGAAATTCCACGATCGGAGAGTCTCGGTGTCTTCATGTCATCACTATCGATGGCCGTCACTCCGGGAAAGATGGGCGAATTGGTGAAATCTTATTTCCTTAAATCGCTCCATTCCATCCCGATGAGCAAGTCTGCTCCCATAATCCTCGCCGAACGAATTACCGACGTCCTCGCACTTCTCATAATATCGATGGTCGGCGCCTACTCCATCGGATACGAGAAGAAAGTCATCGTGGTGTTCGGCCTCATACTCCTGGCCGGTATCTCCGTCATAGCGAACCGCACCATGTCGATGAAAATCATAAGGTTTTCCCAGAGATTTCGGTTCGTGGCGAAGTGGATCAAACTCATCGAGACGGCATACGAAAGCTCGCATACGCTCCTCATGGGCCGGGTATTGACTGTCTCGACTCTGTTGGGGCTTGTCGCGTGGTTCTCCGAGTGCATCGGCTTCTTTTTCGTTCTGGACGGACTCGGTGTTCACCTGAAGCTCCTGTCGGCCGCATTCATCTATGCTTTTTCCACGGTCGTCGGAGCAGTCTCATTCCTGCCCGGCGGACTCGGTGCAACCGAGACCTCTCTGGCGGGACTCCTCATACTGGCAAAGATTCCCAAGGGAGCTTCGGTGGCGGCAACATTCATAATCCGGGCCTGCACACTCTGGTTCGCTGTCATAATTGGCGCGGGAGTGCTATCTTACATGCAGAGAAGGTATGCTGTGAGTCTCAACGAGAGATTCGAGAACAACTGACTTCCGGAATGCAGAGTTGAGTTTAAGGTTATTGAACAGGCTGAATGGTCCGAGTAAGAAATCTATGAGGCGCGTGTTCTCTATGCTTGGTTGTTTTCTCCGTACAGGTTTGGCTCCCGAAGTTTAGCTTTATCAGGTCCCCGGCTCGGGCCGGATTCCGGGGAGAAGAATGGCAGTTGAAATGCTTACAGGCCGCCTGTAAAACAAGCGCTCTCCAATAGTACGAAAGGGTTGCGATGGAAAGAAAAATTCGAGTCTTGATCGCAAAGGCCGGGCTCGACGGGCACGACAGAGGGGCTAAAGTGGTTGCAGCGGCGTTGAGAGATGCCGGGATGGAGGTCATCTATACCGGGTTGCGCCAGACTCCGGAAATGATCGTAGAAGCGTCGATACAGGAAGACGTGGACGTCATCGGTATAAGCCTCCTAAGCGGCGCACACATGACGATATTTCCCAAGATTCTCGGCCTCATGAATGAAAGGGGAATGGAAGGCGTCCTCCTCTTCGGCGGAGGAATAATTCCCGACAAGGACATCAAGACTCTAAAGGATCTCGGTGTGGGCGAACTGTTCACACCCGGTACGCTGACTTCAGATATAGTGATTTACGTTCGTAATTGGGCAAAAGAACACAAAGGAATCAACTTGGAGTCAAAATGAAAAGCGATCCGCTTCAAAAACTAGCTGAGAGATTAAACTCTCTCTCGGTCGACAGCTTCTGGGACGTCGGAAGATTCATCGTCGAAAAAGTCCTGCCATATGCAAAGTCAAACAAATTGTCGGAGGAAGAACTCTACAGGGTTCTGACATCCTACCCGGGATTCAAGTTTCAGCCGACACTCCTCAAGCAGTGCCAGATGTACTTCACTTACTATCCCGATCTGAAGAGGAGAAGGCTTCCGGAGAACTTCTACTTCGAACTTGCCACGAAAGTCTCGGACGAAGAGAAGCGAAAAGATTACGAGAAGGAATCGCTGCAGAACAAGTGGACTATTGCCGAACTGAGGAAGAAGATACGCGAGGACGTGTTGACCGAGCGCGAGTCGGAACGAACGAAGTTCGGCTTCGATTTGAGAAATTCAAACGTGTGGAACTTCGACGTTCCGGATCCCCGTTTCGGAAGGTCGGGCTACAAAGGAAGAATCGCCGGGCAGATTGTGGCAAATGCGATTTATCACTATACCGATCACGGTGCATTCATCGTAGATCCATTCGCCGGCAGCGGGACGCTCGGAGATGTCATTGACAAGATATCTTATTTCGGCGACCGCCGCTATCAGATGTTCGATAACGAGCCTTCCGACGATAGGATTAAACAGAACAACATCTTCCTGACGGGCATACCGGTCGAGACTAATTCGGTGGATTACCTATTCATCGATCCCCCCGAGGAAATTTACTCCGGGATTGAGGACCTGACCGTCGCCCTTTCGAATTTCAAGATGAAGTTCAAGACGATCTTCAGGGAAGCCAACAGGGTCCTTAAAATCGGCGGCAAGGTTTCCGTAGTAGTCGCGCCTGACGCGGGAGAAGCGGGCGTCGCGGACTACCCGTTTGAAGTGCAGCGAATGTTTACCGACGCCGGTTTCCGGATCGCAGGAAAAGTCTATCTACCGACACGTTCGGCGAGGAGATTCAACTATTTCGAGAAGAAACCCCTCGTCGCCGAAATGACGGAGTTCATTACACTGGAAAAACAGCAGGAGCCCCAGAAAGCAGGCTAGACGGGCCAGCTCGCGTTTCCGTCGACCGATCCCCCGTGCCTTCAGGCCTTCACGCGGCCGTGCTGCCCTTTGTCCGGCCGGCTCAATTCCCCGGTAAAATACTCTTGAAGGGGATTGCACCTTCCCTTACCAGCTGAATCTCTCCCTTTGTGACATCCACAACCGTGGAAGGAGTCTGCGAGACAAGCTCACCCGCGTCCACGATCAAGTCCACAGCGTTGAGAACTTTTCTATTTATCATGTCGATGCGGTTCGGGTTAGGCTCACCCGACAGATTTGCACTGGTAGAAGTGATCGGAATCCGGCAGATTGCCAGCAGCTCGCGGCAGAAATGGTCGCTCGAGAGCCTTATGCCGAGCTTGCCCGAGTTGGCCGTTAGAATCGTCGAGACTATTGGAGACGCCTTAAACACAATTGTCAGGGGACCGGGCCAGAACTTCTCCATCAACTCTCTTCCCACATCCGGAACGTCCAGTACAAGCTCGTCCAGTGCATCCACCCCGGGTATGAGGACGAGTATAGGATTGGACTTGGGTCTGGATTTTATCTGGTAGACTCTCTCAACAGACTTCGCTTCCAGTGCGTTCGCTCCGAGTCCGTAGATTGTCTCGGTAGGATAGACTATGACCCCGCCGTTTAATATCACCTGGGCTGCCCTCGTCACGTTTCGCTCCGAATCCGCACCGACAATCTTAGCCATCTTCCCTCTCCAAAAGTTCAAATGCTATACGCACGACTTCCTCGGGCATTATTCTCATCATACAAGCAAAAGTACGTGTCGGGCAAGAATGGCCCCCATGCAGGGTACAGGGGCGGCATCCGAGATCATTCGTCTCAATGACCACCGACTTCTCGTGGTACGGAAAAAAGCCGAAGTCTCTTATCGTGGGACCGAAGATAGCTACGGTGGGAGTATTGAAAGCCGACGCCATATGGACCGGCGCAGAATCGTTTGCAATTAACAGGGAAGCGCGCCGTATGATTTCAGCCGACGTCATGACGGGGAATTCGCCGATCGCCGGTACTACGCCCTCGCCGTTCCCGGCAAAACTCTTGACCAAACCAATATCCTTCTTTCCACCAACGAGTATAACACTGCCGAATCTCCGGAGCAATCTACCGGCAACCTCGGACATCCTTTCCACAGGATACCGCTTCGTCTCCCATACTGTCCCGGGCGCGATCACCGCATACGGCAGCGCAATCCCGTTCCGGGCGAGAAAGTCGTCAACCTGCTTCGCTTCTTCATCTCCCGGGTAGAGTCTCGGCGCTTCCCTGCCGGCGGTGATTCCAAGAGGAGCAAGCAGCGACAGGCTGCGATCCACGTCATGGACGCCGAACCTCCACGGCATAAGATCGGTGAAACTTCTTCTCAAAGCCGAGTTATCGAACCCGACCCTTACCTCCGCACGAGTCCCCGAAGACAACAAACAGCTTCTTAGTGAACGGTGCGGCGAGAGCACGATGTCATAGCGCCTGGCGCGAAGCTCCCTCATGAGCCGGAGGAAAGCCGGAGGTGATTTATGCCGATGATGCTTGTCAAAGACCAGCGCCTCCGCGATATCGGGATGATTCTTCAGGACAGATGAAGTCTCGGGAATAACAAGGACATCGATGAGGATACCGGGTACGCTCTTCTTCAGGACCTGCACCAGTGGCAACGTGAGTATGACGTCCCCGAGAAATGCCGTCTGGATTACGAGGGCCCGCTTCATCTCTTTTTCATCTTGCGGAGGAGATCGTGAAATTCGGGAACGTGCTTGAATCGCTTATGGAACCAGAGCCATTTGTCGGGATACCTTCGGATGTAGTCCTCCAGGATGTTGACGTGACGTTGTGTCAGCTCCCTTACGCTCTCCTCCGACTCGTCCTTCAGGTCGCTGTAGTCTATACTCTGAAGGTCGACCCGGTACGTCCCGTCATCGTTCCTTATGATGAAGCCGAACTGGACTGCCGCCCCCGTCCGAAGCGCAAAGGACGACGGTCCCTGGAACGTAGGCACGTCGATGCCGAAGAACCTTGCGGTGAGGCTCTCCTTCGACGCGCTTTGGTCTGCAAGAAGGGCAAGTATGCCGTTGGACATCAACTGGCTCAGTGCCGCACGGATGGATTTTCCCATTGGCACGGTCACATTTCCGAGATGGGCCCTGTAGGCTTCGGCCACTTTGTCGACCGCTTCGTTGTGAAACGGATGCACAATGATGAGGAGATTCTTCGGGGACAGTGCACCGACCGTGAGCGCTATCAACTCCCAGTTCGAGAAATGCCCGCTGATCATTACCAGCCCTCTTCCCTTCTCGAGATCGGTCTGTACGAGCCGGTTCGTTTCGTCCGAATATTCGACGAAATCCCGCAAATTCTCCCTCGTGAATTTCGGGAAATAAAGGAACTCGAAGAGAACGGTAACGAAGTTTACGTACGACCCTTCGAGTATCTTCTCAATCTCGTCGTCCCCTTTTTCAGGGAAACAGAGATGGAGATTCGCCCGCGCGACGGCCGCCCGAACGGGGATGTGCCTGTAAACAAACCGTCCCAAAGAAGCGGCCATCTTCTGAACGCGACGCAGCGGAAAAAGCCGGACCAGGAACCCGGCCAGCTTGAAGAGACCGGACTGAACGTGATCAGCAACTCTCATTTCGCGTCACTTTATTCTGAAGCCGAACACTTTCCCGTTATCCGTGCAAACCGCGAGATAGTGTTCATAAATCGCCGGACCCGTCCGAATGCGTCCGTCGAGATCTATTGTCTGAACCACTTTGCCACTGTCCTTATCGACCACATAGATCTTCTGGTCGAGCCCGCCGAAGATAATCTGTGATCTCGTCTGCGCTGCAGAAGTGATTATGGGAGCGCCGGTACTGACTTTCCAGAGAAGGCACCCGTTGGCGATATTCAGCGCGTAGAATTCGCCGTCGTTGCAGCCGAAATACACGCGCTTCCTGTCGCTGATCGGCATGGACAGGATCTTCTCACCGGTCCGGAAGCTGTACGCAAGCACGCCGCCGCGTGTGAGGGCCAGAAACTCGCCGGCGTTGTCTCCGACGAAAATCAGGCTGTCATTCATGGACGCGGAGCACCATATCATCGATCCGGCCTTGTATTTCCATTTCTCCTTCCCGTCAACAGGACTTACCGCATAGACATACCCGTCCTCGCAGCCGAAGACACACAGGCTCTCGTCCACCACTGGAGCCACCCTTATCGGGGCGGGAAATTTCTCATGAAAAATCTCTTTCCCCGTTCTCAGGCCGTACCTGTACAGGTCTCCCGTCACAGTAGACACATAGAGCGAACTGTCAAGAAGAGCCGGAGGAGCCTCGACGTCCGGTATCTGTTTCGACCAGACCGGCTTGCCGGTCAGCAGGTTGTATGCGAACAGGTTCTCCTTCGACTGGGATGACGCGACGACGATGATGCTGCCCGAGACAAGCGGGGGCGCAAAGGCTGCCCCGCCAAAATTCTTTGTCGCTATCTCGTCGCCGTTCGCAGCATTCAGGAGATCGACATCGCCCCGGAGGGTTCCGACAAAAACGATTCCGCCGGCGATTGTCGGGGAGAATGTCCCGAAACCCGCTCCGACGTTGCGCTCCCAGACCTCTGTCAGCCCCGAGGATTCAATATCGCTCATCGACGTGTGAAGCGAATTCCTTCCGAACATCGGCCAGTTTTCGGGAAACTGGCCGACAGGTTTCGAAAGCCGCAGGGTCCCGCAGGACATGTAAATCAATGACAGGAGCAATATGGCAGGGCGAAATGCTTTCAAGACTTCAAACCAGATGGTGAAGTCAGAGGGCCGGATTCAACGGCAGGTTTAATTGATGTCCGCCCGTTCACGACGCAACTCTCTCCGTTTTACCCTGCGTCAACCGGGCGGAAATCAACCCGACAACGATCGTGGTCAAAGAGCCTATCATCGTGTACCATGTCCATGCGATCGGGGTGAAGAAGAAGATGTAGATGAGAATCATCAAACCCGCGGTAAAACCGATGATGGCATCCTTCTGCTGCGGTTTCTTGAAGAGCACGCCGAGCAGAAAAGTGCCGAGCAGCCCCCCGTAAGTCACGGATGCAATTGAAAGCGCGACGACGATCACAGCCTGGTTCGAGTGTATGAAGATGAACGCGGTTCCCACGAGTATTAATGTCCAGATAAGGCTGAAGAGCTTGGACAGCCTGAGGTCCTTGGCATCGTCATCCTCATGCTTGCTGAAGTAGGGTTTGTAGAGATCGACCAGCGTGGATGAAGCGAGTGAGTTTATCGATCCACTCAAGGAGCCCATCGCGCTTGCGAAAAGTCCCGCCACGATAATCCCGCTGACTCCCGTCGGGAGCTGTTCGACTATGAACTTCGGAAAAATCTGATCGCCGTCCTTGAACGGGTAAGCGTGGTAGAACGCATATAGTACGATCCCGATCACCAGGAAGAACAGAAACTGGAGTGCGACGAAGAACCCGCTGGCAATGACCGCCTTCTGGCTGCTCCTAACGGAATCGGTGGCGAGGAGGCGCTGGACTATGAGCTGGTCGGTGCCGTGAGATGCCATCGACAGAAAGGCGCCGCCTAACACGCTGGCTATGAACGTATAGTTTATCGTGAAGAAATGGGCGAGACCTCCGCTGAATCCCCAGTGTATGAACTCCAGCTTATCCTTCGCCAGGGCCATGGACATGACGGTTCCCCATCCGCCGGGGATGCGAGTCAACATTATATAAAGAGCAATCGACGCGCCGCCGATGTAAATGAACATCTGTACGACGTCCGTCCAGATTACCGCCTTTATTCCGCCAGTGTAGGTATAGATGAATGTGAAAATTGTGATGATGATGATTGCTATGGCATAGACGTAAACGACCGGATAGCCGCTGAATATCTTATAGCCCTGGAAGATAATCGCCAGGGGAATGGCAGTAGTGAAAAGCCTCACCCCTGTCGCGAGTGTCCGGGTGATGAGAAACACGACGGAAGCATAGTTCCGGGTCTTCTCGCCGAAGCGGGTCCTGAGGAGCTCATAAGCGGTCACGAGCTCGCCGCGGTAGTACGGCGGCAGGAACAGAATAGCTATGATTATCCTGCCGAGTATGTAGCCCAGTGCAATCTGCAGGAAATTGAGGTTTGTAAGATAAGCGAGGCCAGGAATGGAAATGAAGGTTATCGCGCTCGTTTCCGTCGCAACTACGGCAAAAGAGACCACAAGCCATGGTATCTTTCTGCCGCCGAGAAAATAATCTTTCGTGCTGGTCTGTTTTCCTCCCGTCAGCACGCCGAACAAAGCAACCCCGACTAAGTATACCAATACAATGATATAATCAATAACCGTGAATCCCATTTGATCTCCAGGAAATAGTGACGGAATATTACTTTACGGTCTCCGGCGAGACGTGAATAGTGAAGACCTTTTCCAGTTGAGTAACTCTGAAAAGGTTTCGGACATCAGCGTTGGGTACAATCAAATGAACCTCGCCCTTCGAGTCACGCATCATCCTTTCCGCAACCAGGAGCGCGCTCAGGCCGGAAGAATCGCACGAGTTTACCGAGCTCATGTCGACCACCAGTTTCTTCAACGGAGGTCTGCAGAGCACAAGGAACTCTGCCTTGAGCTGCGGCGACGTCTGGGTATCAAGATGTTCGAGATTGATCCTCAGCGTCGTGTGCCCCTTATGATTTTCAGCTTCGAATAATTTCTTTTTCATTTTTCCTTGAACATTTTAATAGTGTGTGTCAGGTTCTCATAAGCTTTCTTCATGTCGCCGCTCTCCGGCGGCCTTACCTGCAAATCGTAAAAGTGATCCGAGTCCGGTTTTGAGAAACCTGCAGAGACACCGGGTTCCGACTTGCGGCACAGATAAGACATAAAAACATCTTCGGAGAAACTCAGATCGACGGCGAGGTCGAACTTCTCGCGGCGCAGCCGTTGTATGATCTGATGTCCCGGAAGCTTTAACCAGTTTTCATCCGCCTGGGAGATTGCCACCACTTCAGCCTGATTCGCCGCCAGCTCGCGCAGATTATCCGCCACAACCAGTACGACCCTTCTGAAGTACCTGGCGAGAGGCTGTATCACGGAACGTGCGAGGTAGAACTCCATACTCATTCTCGGCATGAGGAAAAGTGCGGTTTCGGATTTCTTTATGGCTTCGTTAAAATTTATCGACTTGCCGGGAGTCCTTGTGCGACTGGCTGCATATCTAACGGCAAGCCTGCTTCTGATACTTCTCATTTGCTCCTTCCGACGAGTTTCAAGAACTCGTCCTCGTTCATGGTGTTTACTTTCAAAGCCAGCGCCCTTTCATATTTGGAACCCGGCTTTTCTCCCACCACTACACAACTCGTATTCTTGCTGACGCTCTCCGTCACCTTTCCACCCAACGACAGAATTATTTCCCTGGCCTCGTCTCTAGTCAATCTGGCCAGTGACCCGGTCAGAACGAACGTCTGTCCCGACAACTTTCCCTCTTTCCTTGTCGCTCCTTCCTCGAAACGGAGCCCCGCCGAGCGGAACCTCTCGACCAGCTCACGGTTCCGTTTGTCACTGAAAAAATGATGTACGCTTTCTGCGATCGTCGGCCCGATGTCGGAAACAAACTGCAAATCCTCCACGGAAGCTCCCATCAATCTGTCCATCGACTGGAAATGGCCGGCCAGGAGCTGTGCAGTTCTTTCGCCGACATGCCGGATGCCTGTCCCGAACAGAAGCTTGCTGAACAGCCTGGACTTGCTCTGCTCAATTGCCTTCAGGAGGTTATCGACACTCTTCTTTCCCCATCGCTCCAGATTCTCGAGCTCGTCCCGATGTTCATGAAGCTCATATATGTCAGCGACGCTTTTCATCAACCCGATGCCGACAAGTTGATCGACGACCGACTCGCCCATTCCTTCGATGTCCATCGCCCTTCTGGAGGCGAAGTGCTCGATGCGTCCGCGCACCTGCGCAGGGCACTCGTAGTTCTCGCAGTAGTAAGCCGCTTCCCCTTCCAACCTGTAAATCGGGCCGCCGCAGACGGGGCATCTGTGGGGGAATTTGAAGGGGTTCGTGCCGGCAGGCCGTTTCTCGGTAACAGCCGATACAATGGCCGGAATCACGTCACCGCTCTTCTCAACTACAACGGTGTCGCCGACCCTGATGTCTCTTTCACGAATGTAGTCTTCATTATGCAAAGTGGCACGGCTGATGGTTGATCCTGCCAGCAAGACCGGTTCCAGCTCGGCAACCGGAGTGACGGTCCCGATCCTGCCCACCTGCAGTGTGATTCCCTTCAGTATTGTATTTGCCTGGCGTGCCGCAAATTTGTAAGCAATGGCCCAGCGCGGGCTTCTTGCGACAGTCCCCAGAGCATCCTGCTGACGAACGGAATTGACCTTTACTACGCTCCCGTCGATTTCATAAGGAAGACTGTCCCGATCACTCTCCCACCCGTGCGTATTCTCGATAACCTCATCGATGTTTTTGCAGAGACGGATGTGCTGACTGACCGGCAATCCGAGTTTCCTCAATACGTTCAGATTTTCCCATTGGGCCTTTAGCTGCACGTCACTTGAAAAGAGGTAGTAAGAGACGAACCTTAACGGCCTTCTGGCAACTTCCTTCGGGTCCTGCAGTTTCAGCGTTCCCGCGGTAGCGTTCCTTGCATTGGCAAATGTCTTTTCTCCCTGCTCTTCCCGCTCCCGGTTCATTTTTTGAAACCCGTCCCGGTCCATATAAACTTCCCCGCGCACTTCCACGTTCGAATATTTCGAGAGATCGCCGTTCAAGGTAAGATGGAGCGGTATCATACGGATCGTCTTTACGTTTGCGGTTATATCATCGCCCGACTCGCCGTCACCGCGGGTCGCGGCGAGAATCAACAGCCCGTTTTCATATACGAGGCGAAGCGCCACGCCGTCGAATTTCAGCTCGGAGACGTATTCGTACTTCTCTCCCCCAAGCAGCGTCTTCACGCGTCTGTCGAAATCACGCAGATCCTCCTCGCTGTAAGTGTTGGAAAGGCTGAGCATCGGCACCGAGTGACGGACCTGTCGGAATTCCCTGGTGGGCCGGCCGCCGACCCTCTGTGTGGGAGAATCCGGCGTAATGAGCTCAGGATGTTTCGACTCAAGTTCGACAAGTGCCTGCATCATCCTGTCATAATCGAAATCGCTTATTGCTGGATTGGCAAGGACGTAATAACGATAGTCGTGATTGCGGATTTCATTGCGGAGCCTCTCGATCTCCGACCTTATATCCCTCAAATCCGTGGGAGACGCCTTGCTCACTTCTTGAGAGTACCGTCTTTATATATCGTGAGGTTGCGGATGACAACGCCCGTCTTGCCCAGCGGCGGAAACACGCGGCCGTTAAGCGACAGAGCCAGGCCGCCCGCGTTGCCGATCGTCATCGTAAACTTCTTTTTCCCCCAGAATGCAACTTCGGTCCCGGGCTTCATCAACAAATCGTAAGTCCTTCCGTCGTCTACGACGAGATTTACCCAAACAGTGTCGCTTGCGCTGAGAACAAGCCTTGTGCTGTCAGTCTTAGCCGGCACCGATGCCCTGTAAACCGAGTCGAATTTCCGCCGGCTAAGCTCCTGCATGCGGCCGTACGAATTGAGGTCCGGCTCTGATTTCTTCGTCGGCGAGAAGGCCAGGTAAGAGAGAGCAACGAGTATAATCACTCCTCCGACTGCACCTGCTATCTTCTGCGTCCGAGTGAGGCCGACCGACTTCTCCGATTCCTTTCGGGAAGTTTCAGCTTCAACTTTCTGTGCTTCCGGGCTAAGTGATTCCAAATAAAGATCGAACCGCTTCATGGTCTCATCAGGATCAAGACCGATCGCGGAAGCATAGTCCCTTATGAAGGCCCGAATGTACGTCTTCGGCAGAATATCAAAATTCCCTGCTTCAATAGCTTCAAGAAACTTAAGGCTGATCCTCGTCTGTACGGCTACTTCGGATAACCTTATTTTCCTTTCCTCGCGCTGCCTCTTGAGATGTTCCGAAAAGCTCTCCATTGGATAATGCTTATTTGGTGATATTTTGAATGTAATTAACTTGGGTAACTATAACAACGTTCAATTGCACGTGAGGAACACTTGCTCGGCTCAGGCCATTCCACGCTCCTATCCAGTTGTTTCCGGCGCTTGACATTATCGCATGCTTTTTCAATATTTAGTAGAAATATATCTACCATCCAAAGGAGGAGACGATGGAAGGTCTTACGGAACGACAGGCAAAGGTCTTGAAGTTCATTCGGGATCACGATAAGAAATTCGGCTATCCGCCGACGATCAGGGAGATTGCCGAGCACCTCGGCACCAAGTGGAATCACGGGGTCGAGCGCCACCTGGAGGCCCTCGAGAGGAAGGGATACTTGAAACGTTCGCCCGACAAGAGCCGCGGCCTTCAACTGCCTTACAGTTCAACCGGAACAGAGGTCCCGATTGTCGGAAGAATCACCGCCGGCAAGCCGGTACTGGCGGTAGAGAATATCGAAGACAGGGTAGTGCTTGATCCCGCTTTTGTAAAGGGCGAGAGCAACTTCCTCCTGATGGTGGAAGGCCTCAGTATGAAAAATGCCGGGATACTGGATGGCGATCTTGTTTTGGTCAGACAACAAACCGGCGCAGAAACGGGCGACATCGTGGCGGCCCTGATAAACGATGAGGAAGCGACCGTCAAGAGATTCAAGCGCAAAGGTGATCAGATCATACTTGAGCCCGAGAACCCCGACTTCGAGCCTATCTATTCGGATAATGTTTCGGTAAAGATTATCGGCAAGATTATGGCTGTCCTGAGACTGCTGGATAACCAACTCACGATCAAGAGACTTCGATAGAGGAGTCCTTCGATTCCGAAGCGGTACGAAACACCGGCACCAGGGCAGGACTTGCTGCCATTGCCGCATGGAAGTAACTTGAGCCATCGGCAATCTTCATTCCCGCAATGTACACCGGAGTTCTCTGCAGCATGCCTTCGCTGAAATTATGAAAGGCCAAGTTTAGCACCGGGAAATGGAAAGCAGAAGACATCCCACAATTTTCCACATCGATATCGATGCGTTCTTCGCTTCGGTGGAGGAGGCGCTGTGCCCTGCGTTGAGGGGCAAGCCGGTGATTGTCGGCGGCCTTCCGAACGATCGTGGTGTCGTATCGTGTCCTAATTACGAGGCGAGAAAGCTCGGAGTCAAGACAGCGATGCCTCTGTCGAAAGCATACTCCCTCGCGCCAAACGCGATGTTCGTAAGGGGCAGTTACAAGAGCTACGAGAAATATTCGAGAAGATTCATGGAGGTTCTCAATGACTTCTCGCCGCTGGTCCAGGCTGTAAGTCTGGATGAAGCTTTCCTGGATGCTGACGGATGTCTTCATTTCTGGAACGGCGATCCTCGCGTGATGGCAAATGCGATCAAGCGGGCAGTTTTCGAAGAGCTGAAGATAACCGTTTCAATAGGAGTCGCATCCAACAAGCTTTGTGCGAAAGTCGCGTCCGACTATTCAAAGAAGCTCGCAAGAGAATCCGCAGGGGGAAAGATATTGCCACCAGACGGACTTCTAATAGTCGGAGCCGGAAGAGAAAAGGAGTTTCTCTCGCCGCTTCCCGTGTCTGCGATCCCGGGAATCGGGAAAAGGACCGCGGCGGCTCTACAGGATCTCGGGATTAGATCGGTGCGGGATCTTGCACAATCAAGCCCCGACCTTCTCAGGAAAATATTCGGGGTCGTGGGGACCTACCTGCACAACGCGGCAAACGGTATCGGGGCCAGCGCGCTGGCGACCGGCAGGCGTGAACCGAGGTCCATCTCTCGCGGCACAACTTTCGGGCAGGATTCAAACGACGAGAACTTCATTACATCCGTAATTTTTTACCTATCCGAAAAGGTCGCCCATGCGCTGAGAAAAGAAGGTGCGACGGCTTCGACCGTTGTCTTCAAGCTCCGTTACTCGGATGGAGCGCCGCTGAACGGATACCGAACGCCCGGCGCTAATGCCGACCGCAGGTTCGTGACCTACCAGAAGAACTCCACTCTTGAAGAGCCCACAGATTCCGAGTTCGAAATCGCTGCAGCGGCTTTCTCCCTTTTCAAGAAGCTCTGGCTCCAGGGGGTGAAAGTGAGACTGGTCGGCGTCGGCGTTATGAACGTTTCAGGCAAATGCGACCAGCTTAATTTATTCGACTCACTCAAGACAAAGCGCTCAAACCTCCTCAAAGGCATAGACAGCATAAGAGACAAGTTCGGTTACAATTCGATCTATTTCGGGATGATTGATAGGCTTGGAACGGATTACGACATACGTCATCGCGCAGATATGCAAACCGAAAACGGCATTGCTGAACACCCTTTCAATGGTATGGACGCCGTTGACCTGCGTCAATGAAACCCAGTTTGAACTTTCTGCTTGATTGATTCGGCCGCATTGGGAATATTGACATAGATGAAAATGTTCCCGCAAGTCGTCAAAGTACCTTCTGCCGAAGGAATACCGGGAAGAATCGTCGGCCACGCGTTGACCGCTACGTACCGCTTCGGCGCTCTTCTGTCGGGCGTTCTCTTCGCTATGATGCTCACATCCTTCCAGCCCCTTCCCTCGCTGGTAGCCGAGTTCAGTTTCGGCCATTTCCGCGACCCAAAAGGGATCAGCCTCGACCCGACAGGATCTATATACGTTGCCGACACGGGTGCAGATTTACTCCTCAGGTTCAACGCGTCCGGAGATTCGACGGGCGAGGTCGGCGGCTACGGATGGGGCAACTTCCAGTTCGACATGCCCTATGACGTCTGCGCGACCAACGGGGTGGAAATCTACGTCGCCGATTACAATAACAACCGCATCGAACGGTTTGACCGGACACTCGCAAACGTGGCTTCGCTCTCCACGGACCAGTCTAACGACGATTCGAAGCGGTTCGGCTATCCCTCCGGCGTCGCCGTATCGAGATTGGGAGATCTCTTCATCTGCGACGATGAGAACGTGAGAATCGTGAAAGTGAACACATTTTCCACGGTCGAACGCACATTCGGAGGTTACGGTGAAGGAGCCGGGAGCCTGACAATGCCGCGGCAGGTGGCGATAGGGCCGAGCGATGATGTCTACGTCTCAGACAAGGGAAGAATCGCCGTCTACGACAATTTCGGGAATTACCTTAGGTCGATCGGTGTCGGAATTCTGCATGAACCGACGGGAATAGGAATCGACGGCAACCAGATCGGTGTCTGCGATTCGGACACACTCTACTTTTTCAAGCTTGACGGGACATTGACCGGGAAATTTTCAAACGACGACATATTGGGGGCAAAGATAGGCCGCTTTAATGATGTGGCAATGAGCGGCAACAAGGTATACATTTTGACCGACAAGAACGTCGTCGTAGCAAAATCTGATTTCTAGAAGTTGACGTAATGTCTTTTTGGTGAATCGTAGTTCCATTAAGTCTTTACCAAGGACAAATCAAAGGAGGTTCAGATGCGTCGTTATGCAACAGTTGCCTTTCTCACGCTTTTCATAGTTATGTCTCATCTCTTCGCACAGTCTTCAGGCAAGGATGTGTCGAAGGATGTATCGGAATTTTTCCCGGAGAATTCTTTCCAGGATGCGTATATCACGCCGGATTCAACCGTTCACGTGACTCTTCGCTACTACGGCGTAATAATGAACGCGATGTATGTGTACTCGCCGTCGGGATGCATTGTAGCCCGCGATCTTTTCAGTGCGGTACTTCACTCGACACTAAAGGTCTTCGCTACTCTTCCGGCCGCGCAGAAAGTCGACATACGATGTATTCAGGTACCTGACGATGCTGCAGGCGGACCGACAACCACTCGCTGCTGGTTCTCGGTCGAGAGAAGCTCCCTGACAAGCCAGGCTTTCAAAGACGCAGTGAAAGCGCTGCCGACTCTCGGCAAATCGTGCAGCGGGAAGGAGACGATATTGAAGGCATTCAGCGATTACTACCTGGACGGCGGAGCGCAACGCGACTTGACGCAATGAGAGAGTATTCCGTTACCGGGGTGCCCGCAAGAACTCTTGCCCGGGCACTCCGGAACAACTGTAAGAACAATTTAAATCGATGAAGTCCCGAGCATACGGCAGTCCTGCTCCAAGACCACCTTTCCCGGAATTGTTCCTCTTTACGGATTCTGCATCCCGCGCGATGTCGTCAAGCGAGAAGATCCCGTGTACAATGTCAGGCGTCTTTCTTCGCGAGTTGGTGCAGTGGCCAGTCATTTCATCAACATTAATTTTTTCGTCTCCACGAAATTTCCGGCTGTGAGGCGGTAGAAATACAGACCGCTCGGCAAGCCGCTCGCATCAAAAGTCATGTGATAACTTCCCGGCGTCTTCGTTTCATCGACAAGTGTTTTCACTTCACGACCCAGGATGTCATAAATGACGATTCTAACATGTGACGGCGTTGGGATGTCATACGAGACAGTCGTGGAAGGATTGAATGGGTTAGGATAGTTTTGGGAAATTGAGAATGAAGATGGTACATCAATGAGTTCTTGGACGGCTGTAATTTGCGAAGTGACGTCTGAAACAGTTGACGTTGCCCAATCCCATCTGTGGATTCTCTGCCCATTCATTTTAAGCAGCATGAGAGTGTACATGCCATGAGAAATCAATTGAGATGCATCCGCTGTTGTAAGATCGATATCACTAGGATATGGGAGCGATGTATAGATCGTGCCGGGAAAATTCGTCAAAAGCTGTGGATCAGCGACTCCTTGAATTCCCGTAAAGAACTGGGACATTGGAGAAGGTGGACTGGATAAAGAATTCAGTGCATTGCTCACATAGCTATATGCTTGGCTGCCTGAGCCATTGTACCACGCTATGGGATAGTACCAGTTTTCGATAATGCCCGGATCCGTATCCAAATAAGTATCGTACGGACTGGGAGTATCAACCGCCCAATTTCGAAACTTCTTAGCCAGAATTCTGCAGCCGACCTGCAGATTATACTTCCAGTCTGTCTTCACTTGTTGAATACTAAAGGTGTCTGCGGGGCTTGTGACGTTGATCTGCATAAGTCCAACATCACCGGTCGGACCAGTAAGCACTTGGCCCGTTCCGTTATCGAACTGAATCCATTGCGGGCTCTCATTTGAAATGACCGCTGCAATGATGATTGATGGAATTGAATCTTGTACAGCCAGCAAACTCACTTGATCATCTATATCAGTTAAGGCAGGATTTTGTCCAATTGCTGACAATATATTCAGAGGGGGAGAAACCGCATAGTCGTTGTCTTTGCTGGTCTGTATCAATGAATTGTTATTGTCTGCTACCACCCACACATAATATGTCCCCGACACTAAGTTGGCGGGAATCGTCACAGTCTCACTCTGGCTAATCGTAGCTGCTGCGGATATTGAGCCAGCCGGCTCCGAACTACCAATGTCATTCGATGCATCGCCATAGCCGTTCGAGCCACCTGAAGCAGTGATGCGCACTTGGGAGTTAGATGTACCTGCTGTACCTGTGCCGTTGTTTCGTATCCACCAGTTTACAGTAACCGATGCGCCTGGCGTTACACTGTAGCTACTCAGCGTTACATTCAACGGTTGGAGGTCTATAGTGCCACCACCCTTCGGCAATTGCACAGCGAAGCTGTACGACGCGGAAGACTGTCCATCCGGGTTGGTCACTTTGACAGTCCACGTATCCGCCAAAGTATCTGTTATGATTGACATCTGCAATTGGGTACTATTGATAAAAGTCACCTCCGAGTCAGGGACTTTGTACCCCCCTGTTGGCGGTAGTGGTGGAACGTTCCAGGTAAGTGTCAAAGTCGGTTTGTTTACAAAATTGGTTCCGTTGATGGTGATTACCTGACGAGTGGTGGAGCCAATCACCGGATTTGGAGTTACATTCGTGATTGTAGGCGCAGCTGCCTGCGAACTTTTTGGCACATGGATGAAATTTTGAAACCATGTCGGTGAAATTGTTCTGTGTCGCCATAAAAAATTCCACGTACTGCTGGTGCTCGTTGAATAACTCGATTCTGTAACGGTGATAGTTCCATCACCGTTTACGCTCTCTACTACCGCTACGTGTCCAAGTCCTCCAGCACCGTTGTCGGTCTGAGCTATTGAACCGACCGTCGGATTCGAGTCAACAACTATGCTATTTGCCGATGCTTCATTATCCCAGTCACTGGCATTACCATGTAGAGCAGTCAGCTGCGTTGTATTGTATCCTAACTCTCGGAGGCGACCATGTGCGTACCACGTGCAATTTCCCAAAGCGCTACCAAGTTGAGGGTTAGGTGGGTTCGTTGAAGACGGCGCATAACCGCTTTGCCAAAATATGTTTGCGGTTGTGTAATAACTGCTTGTAAAGTCCGGTCTTGATACATCGCCACCCGATGGTGCCGATGAAATTCTCGACTCTGCTGTCCATCCTTGCTGACCATTCAAGCTCGGCGGTTCAGAATCCCACTGGATTTTCCACCAATTTCCTGTATAACTCGGGCTCCCCCCTGTTGCATACATAGGACCATCAGTAATAGTACCGTGGGCACCGCCATCTTGATTGAAAAGGACGGTAGTCAAGCTTACATCACGTACAGCGGCACCATCTGTGACCGCCATGATGCGATTTCCTTTCGCGAACCCAGAATTGTTTGGTGAAATAGTAAAGCTGCCGTCGCTCATATCCATCACACTTCCACCATTATAGGATGCTGTGACTCTGACCTTACATACAGGAGAAGGCGTATTGGGAATAGTCCAAGGAAAATCAATTGAAGTGTTAGTGGTTGCATATCCGGTAGTAACGGAACTCCATGTTGAACCACCGTTCGTTGAATAATCAATTTGAACCCCTGTAATATTTCCTGTTGCAGTAGCGGTGATATTGTGGACACTTCCAACTTGCCAGTTCTCGCCACCGTTGGGGGAAGTAACCGTGATCGTCGGAACTAAGACAGGTACATTCACCGTAACTGGATATACAGAAGTGTTATTGTTCTCGTTGCTCTCACTAAAAAATCCACTCGGATAGGTTTGGGTCGGTGGGTCCACATAAGCAACTATATAATAGGTTCCTGGATTTACAGTGGGAATAGCAACTGTCGCATCTACCGTTTTTGAGTTGTTAGTGTTCAAATAGCTGACAGGAAAGTCTGGCGTTGAGCCATTGCTTTCCCAAAGTTGTTGGTCTCCCGTGTCCCATGAAGAGTTTGTCGAAAAATATAAACGGGCAAGCACGTACGTTGAATTACTTGGCAGGTTACCGCCTGAATGGTTTACAGTTACATAGATGTGGACGCCAGTTTGGCCTGCCGTGTAAGCAGCACTTGTGCTCAGGTTTGTTGAAATGGTTAAGTCTGGTAAGACAACAGGCGGTGTATAGGTAACGGTAAAAGTTTGTGATGCTGTTGCACCGGAAACGTCCTTTAAAGTTGCTGTCCATGAATCTGTTCCTGACCATGTGGGGTTTGTTTCTACCACTCTGGGCCTCAATGTCATAGAAGTGTTGGAGTTAACCGTTACCTTGTTGTTCCAATTGGCATCCCCTTTGTACCATGTCACACTTCCACTAGTCGATCCGCTCCAGGTGAATGTTACTTGGTCAACATTGTTGAAATTATCTCCGCTTGCGGAGAGCGTTGCATCATATGGAGCCGTACTTGTTGTGATAGCTGAAGGGCTCAAGCTGCTAAGGGCGAGAGTCGGCATGCAGTTTGATGCCACCACTGAAACCGTATTGGAATTAGTAGATCCATAAGAGTTTTTCGCCTGGATGAAGTAAGTGTAATTTGATCCTGGGGCTATGTCTGAATTATTGATGAATTGGGTTCCAGTTACCCCCGAGTAGTATAAAGTCGAATTTCTATACACATCATAAGAAGTAGCACCACTTGAAGTTGTCCAGTTCAATGTTATCTGACTTGCCGTTCCGTTGCAACTTGCTGTACCAGTTAAGGAAAAGGATCCCGGCGGGCCCCCACAAACGGTGGATGGTACACTTACGTTGATTGTGTTTGATTGTGTCGACCCGGAAGAGTTCTTCGCGATCACATAATACGAGTAAGTTTGTCCGGCAAGAACGTTTGCGTTATTATCAAATGAGGTGCTTGTTACCGTAGTCCGATAGCTTCCGTTTTTATAAATGTCATACGATGTGGCACCCGCTGAGGACGTCCAAGTCAGCATTACCGCGGGGGCGGGGGGCGGCGTAGTATTGCAATAGGCATATCCCGAAAGGGTAAATGAACCCGGCGAAGCTTGGACTTTATCCAATCCATCTTGCACCGACCAACCGGAATATCCGTTGCTCCAGTTTACATACCACCACGTATAACTGCTCCCGCTCTGCGGACCAGATGCAACTGTGCCTTGAGACCCAGCTGTCTCTGTCGTAACAAGTGAGGCACTAGTACTATAACTAGAGCGCACATTCAAGTTTGCGTTTGCTTGCACTTTATCACCAATATTGAATTTGTTTTGTGCTAGCAGACCATTAACGCACAAAAACAAAAGGGTAACAGGAAATAGAGTTCTTTTAACCATAAGTGAAACTCCTTTCCGAGTTTTAAAATGACATATTTACATTACAGAATGTTGGTTTTGATCTTCCAACCACCGTCGGAACCCTTCGGAAAATCTGCTTAAAGCTTCCGACCATCGTATATTTTTCCACCTTTCGTTCTCACTTGAAACAGCCCTTGAAGCGTTACGTAAAAAAATGGAAGCGATCATAAACTCCGTAATCGCTTATCCAACGTGGTCTTCTAACAAGTGTTTCATCATCCACTACTTTCTACTTTGTGCCTACTCGCTCTTCGTCCGCTCGGGTGCTGGCGGCGCCGACGCCACGGTATCCCGTGAAGCCGTATTGTCGCACAGGAGTCACCGGCGCAGCGCAAACCCGCGCTGCGCCAGGTACCACATGAAAAAATCACTGACCAGTCTTTGGGATAAGTTGGAAATTGTAGTTATCCATCGGTCCATAGCACCACACCCAGAACGGCCAGATGAAGAAGCCGCCGATGAATGGACCCGCCTTCAGCTCTTTTTCAAGCACCACGGTCTTATCCTGGTATCCCAGCTTCCTGAGCGTGACGTTGTATTGCGTCCAGTCTAAGTCACTTAGAGTTATCGACAACGGTGTTTTCCCCTGTGCCTGGCCGTTGATCTCGACATCGGCTCCCTGTGGCTCAGAAGCGATCTGAACCGAAGTGCTGCAGGAACTTAGGAAAAATGCCGCGCCGACAACCAAGGCGAAAGTGAACGTTTTCATTTGTGTCTCCTTCTTTTGTCGTGATTTTGTTTCGCTTGATACCTTTTTGTCATTTTGCCAATCGGCTACTTCATGATTTTCTTTCCGGCACTCCACTGACCCGCCAACCCATTTCCCCATTACCCCCGATTTCGTCTCTCCGGTATTCCATTTTCCCTCCATTCCACCATTCCCCACCTATGATTTCTTTCCTCTATTCCAACCATATGCTTCTCCGCACTCCGGACAAAACCTTGCCGTGGGATAATAGATAGGCTCGCCGCATCGCGGACATACTTCGATGAGCTTCGAGCCGCAAGATGTGCAGAACTGCTGATTCTCAAAAGAGGCCGAGAAATTTCCGCAGGACTGACAGATTCGAAAGCGCTCCGGTTCCGAAGCCCTTTGAAATCTTCTGGTTTTATTTTTGCCCCTTAGTCCACCCGACACATTTACTTCCTTCTTTTGATTGTCATGAAAACTCAATCATAATCTATTGGCATCTATCATGCCGCGCGGAAACCGCCTGAATCATTCTAATTCGGAGTCCAGACTTTGAGAAAAGAAACTGCGGTTGCTTGAGGATGAAACTCCGGTTTCCTAACCTCACTGATTTAAGCCTGGCCGTATGTTATACAGCTGATGTTTTCAGCCATGTCTCTATGTTGATTTTCGTTGAGTGGTTCGTTAACGTTTTAATACAAGCCGAGGAGAAAAGCCATGAATGTCCAGGTGAAGTACACATATCAGGATCTGCTCACGACTCCAGATGACGGCAACCGATATGAAATCTGCGAAGGAGAACTTATCATGACACCGTCGCCCAACAGAGCGCATCAGCGAATAGCGGCCAATCTGACAACTCTCCTTATGAATCATGTTAAGCAGAAAGCAAGTGGAGAAGTTTATCCCGCTCCTTTTGACGTTTATTTCGACGAAGAGACAGTTCTAGAACCGGACATTCTCTTTGTTTCGAAGGATCGCCTGCATATTATTGACGAGCATAAGGTCAACGGTGCTCCTGATCTAGTGGTCGAAATCGTTTCCGATTCGACTGAATCACGAGACAGGGGCTTCAAGTTTAAGCTCTACGCGAAAGAGGGCGTGAAGGAGTACTGGATCGTCGATCCAACAGGTAAGATTGTCGAAATATATGAGTTGGAACAGACCGGGTTTTCGTTGTCGGGAAAATTCAGCGGCAGGGATGAAGTCCGGTCAACTTACTTCGCTGATTTGGAGTTTACGGCAAATCAGATTTTTGAATGACTATCGGATATCCCACTTATTCCTTCTTCACAACTTCAATTCCCAGCTGCTTTAGAGTCTTTCTCAAACCTTGTGGAGACATCCCCGCCTTCTTGGCCACCCTACTTATGTTTCCATCTGATTGCTCTAAGAGCGCCTTGTAGTAAGTACGTTTGAACTCAATCTCCGCTTCTTTGAGTTTCGGGATTTGACCATCCGGCCATTCATGTCTCGGTCGGACAACACCGGATCGCATCCTCTTGGACAGTGAAGATTTCCTGCGGAGAAGGACGAAGTCCTCAACCTTCAGAGTATCGCCTTTCCGTTTTATTACCGCATCCTTGACCGCGCTTTCCACCGAGCGCACGTTTCCATCCCAGTGTTGGTCTAACAGAAAGACTAATGCATCGGGATCGATCTCACATCTCTTCCCATCCGAGAGATACTTGTATTTATCAAGAAAGTATCGGACAAGAGGCTCGATGTCTTCCCTTCGCTCTCTGAGCGGCGGTATCTCAATGACGGCCTGCATGAT
Source organism: Bacteroidota bacterium (assembly GCA_021825585.1). Taxonomy (GTDB): domain Bacteria; phylum Bacteroidota; class Ignavibacteria; order Kryptoniales; family JAKASW01; genus JAKASW01. The sequence continues at coordinate 44,265 of JAKAGT010000004.1, forward strand.
TCGGTGGTAGAAGTCGGCCCTCATCGAACCATCCACCACCTTATCTTCCGGATCTAGATTGGTCGCAAATATAACCCGAACCTCCAAAGAGATTTCCGGCTTTCGCGCGTCTTGCCCAACCCTGGATATGCTCTTGTACTGCATGAAGTGAAGGAGCTTTAGCTGGACAGCCTCACGAAGAGAAGATATTTCAGGAAGATAAATGGTTCCACCATTTGCCGACTCGAACTTTCCGATCTTTACCCTGTCAGCCCCAGTGAACGCTCCGGCTTCATGTCCGAACAGCTCTGATTCTATCAGGGTTTCGTTCAGACTGGGAATAGGTACTTCTACAAAAGGTTTGTCGTTTCTCCTGCTTTTCTCATGAATCAGGTGTGCGATGAGATCTTTGCCAACCCCGGATTCCCCGATAAGAAGCACATCTTCGTCGACATTAGCAAGCCTTGCTGCCTCAAGGTTTACGCGCTTCATGGCATCACTCGCAAAGATGAACTTGTCGTGAGAAGCATCATAGTTTTCCTTGAATACCTGTGCTCGAATTTCGAGTTCTCTCTTCTCAAGAGCCTTCTCCAATTTAGCTGCAAGCAGTTCGATGTTGAAGCCCTTAGGTACGAAATCGTCAGCGCCGGCCTTGATCGCCCGTACGGCGTTTTCGGCCTCTCCATGATCTGTTACCATCATTATCGGCAAATAGGGACTTACCTCAGCATGTATCCTTGACAACACTTCCAACCCGTCAATATCCGGGAGTTCAAGGTCAAGCAATACCGCGTCCACTGTGCTGATCTTTAGTATCTCCAGCGCTCTCTTACCCGAATTTGCCTTGACCACTTCATATTTCTTACTGAGCAGGGAGCCGATATCGTTCAGATATTTCATGCTGTCGTCGACTATCAGAAGTTTAAGCATTCACACACTCCTTCCTTAGTCTGGATGTTCGTTCCGAAGGACGTTTCGATCAGCATCAACACGAGGTTTGTGTCCGCACGGAAAAGATTCAACGGATGTAATGCACGCCCGGTTTTATATTCACTCATACAGCTTTTTCTATTCTTACAACGAACTTTGCGCCCACCCTGGATTCATCGAGATGGATCTCGCCGCCGTACTTAGAGAGGCATGACAACACATAGCGAAGACCGAATCCATGACCCGACCCCTTTGTGGTAAAATCCCCGGAGAGGACCAGCGATCGTGACTCAACTGGGACTCCCGGACCGTTGTCTTCTTCCTCGATTACTATGCTCGTCGCTGTTGCATGAACGCCTACAAATATTGTTTTGGGATTCTCAGGAGAACCAAAAGAGGATATCGCCTCGATAGAATTTCGGATTAGTATTAGGAGTATTTCTCTCAACTCTCCCTCCCCAATTATGCCCCTTGCGCCTGCTGACTTATCCTCATATCCAAAAAGAAAGTCCCTATACTCGCTTCTGAATTTGCCAACTTCGTCCGCGGCCACGCGGCCGATTTCGGAAACAAATTCCTCGTCGAACATCTTCCTGAGATCATCAAGAGAAGACTTGATAGACGAAATATTATTCAACGTCTCTTTCTGTATCCGTCCATCCAACTCCGAGGTCTCAATTGTTCTTGTCAGCTTCGCCCTCATCGCTTTGACGTTCTGAAGGAGATGCCCTGAAGCTTGTTTGAGAATCCCTGCTGTAGGACGCGGAAGTCCCGATCCCTGATCGTGAATACCACTGCCAATGATCACATCAATGGCGTCAGTAATGTTCTCGATTTCTCCTTGAACGTTTTCTATGTATTCATTCAGGACCGCGAGGAACCTGGCTTTCGGATCGTCATTGGCATCCTGAACTTCAACCCCTTTCGCCGATTGATCTACCGATACTTCGTTCTTTTGATTTGACGAGTCCCCGATTAGATCATTCAGGTTGTCCACAAAGAAAGCGAGCCTGTTCAACACAACTGCCGGTCCCTCACCGTGCGAGAATTTCCGGAGGAGCGAGTAGAGTCTTCCGTACGCCGCCCTTCTTAATAATTCTCCGCTCTTCCTTTTCTCCTTCACTCTTACCAATACTGTGGTCAGGAGGAGTGTCAAGAAAATCGGCAGCAGATGCTCGGTTACGAGATCGTGAGATCCACGAATCCACCTGCCTGTGCTGAAGAATATCTGTTCCAACAGATAAATGCCGCCGTCAATCCCCGCGAAGACGAACATTGCAATAGCAGAGAAGGCGAGTGGGGCCTTCAGGCCACGCGCTATCTTTTTACTTCCGAAATAAGGAAATCTCACGGTCAAGAGAAGCAAGACAAGAATAAAAAGAGAAAGGGACTCGGCAGTCGCTGTGCGGAACCGAGGACTCATAATTAGACCGGTCAGATTCTTTCTTGCCAGGAAGTAATCCCTTTCTATTCCAGTGTGCTCATACACTGTTATGCGGCTGCCGGGAAGCACGTTGACAAACCGCTTCACACCGCTCTCAGGGAAATTGACCTCGATAGCATACTTTGCATCGGGATCCGTAATGCCAAATAATTGTGTCCTCGAGCTTGAACTCGCGTATCCGTATGTGCTCATGACTTCTCGATATGCTTTCATCCTTCCATTCATCAATAGCTTGATCTTCGCTCCAATTCCATCCCTGTTGCTTTCATCTCCTTCGATATTCACTTCGATGAAGTTCTTGTGTTTCCCCGGAACTGAATTCAAGTTGTTTTTGAAGAGCATGGTATGCCCCTGGTATTGCCCTACTATGGCATCGAGATCGCCGTTGCCATCCACATCAAAAGTAGCTGCGCCGGTGTTGTAACCGTTGTAGTAATCAGAGCCGGGCAAGAACTTCGCTGTTTCATCCACAAAGACCGGCACGCCATTTCTGCCATTGCCGGTGTTTCTGTAAAACCTGATTGTTCCCAGTCCGACGACCAGCACATCAAGCCTGCCGTCGTTCTCAAAATCTCCGAATACGGATCCGTACGTGTAGGTGCTATCTGCCAGCCCCGACTCCCTTGAAACGTCTCTGAAGTGACCGTCCCCCTCATTTAGAAATAATCTATTTGACGCTTCTCGATCTCCTACAAAAATGTCCAGCTTACCATCATTATTGAAGTCTGCCAGGAGGACGGAGTTAGTTTCGTGGAATTGGCCGCGGCCGGTTCCGCTCTCCTTTGTAATGTCCCGAAATGTTCCGTCACCATTGTTCAGATAGAGAGAATTTTCCGCGTTCCATCTTCCGACGTATAAATCCGGATATCCATCTCCGTTCAAATCCCCGAAGACAGCCGTTATGCTCTTGCCCTTGGAAGCGAGACCGCATTCCTTCGTAACATCCCTGAATCTTCCTCCTCCTTTGTTCATGAATAATCTATCGGAGCGGACAAAGCTTGTCGCGAAAAGATCCAGATAGCCGTCGTTATTCACGTCTGCAAGGGTCACGCATTCACTCCGCATCAGATCTGTATCGAGACCCGATTCACTCGTTTCGTCCCTGAAATAGCCCCTCCCGTTATTCACGAGTACAACGGGCGGACCACTGAGATAGGAGTCTATGATATCGTCACTGCCGTCTTCATTGATATCACCTATCGCTACACTGAGGCCAAAGTTGGACTTATACAACTTGTTCTCCACGGATCTGCCGGTCACGCCATGTTGGTCTGCCATATCGAACGTGTTGCCCGGGAAAGTCGCCCCATCTTGACTAAGATAAAGCCTGTTCTGTCCCGATAATTCTACCAGGTAGACATAGGGAATTGGGAGACTTCTGTCGAACTTACCTATGCCGACCCCATAGGTTGTGCCCGCATCAAACATCACGACCGAAAACCTCGCTGTGCGTAAGAATTCTCTATCTCGCGGCGCGACGGCGGTCGGCCACCCCCTAGCACCGACGAAGTACTTGACTACCGAAGTCCCACCTATAAGGATTGTATTCTGATTAAGCCTGGCCAGTATTCCTCTGTTATAAAGGGGAAGAATCGCAGCTACCTGCCAGTCACTTATCGTCCCTCTTTTCTTGGAGTACTCCCCCTTGAGTAACGACCCGGTCATCGTCAGGGCAAAGACATCGGAGTCGTTCATCGCCAAAAGGGAACAAATTTCATCAACCGGTATCGCTCCCGCTCCATAGGGACTTCTTGTGCGAATCTTGATTGCGGAATCTTCAATGACCTTGTATGCACCTGCATCAGTTCTTGAGGCAATAAATAACCTCTTAGAGCTTAGAAAGAAAATCGTACTTGAGTCGAACATGGTGCAGCTTATCAATCCCTCATCCAGTTCAAAAGTCTTAACGCCAGTCTTATAAATATCTATCAAAGGAGAGATCCGAAGTGCCTCATTACTGGCCTCAACAATCGCCCCCTCGTTCACGGCTATCACGGGAAACTCCTTTTGATTGGGACTAGAACCGAACACCCCACCTCCCGAGTTAGAGCCAATGGGGAGGATGTGCTGGGTGAATCGGGCCTCCAATTTCCCGTTCTGATTCTCAGTTATCTTAAAATATGCGTACTCAAAAATCGTCGTCAGGAAGCCTTCGCCACGTCCAGTGAACCTGATATCAACAAGCGAATGTCCGAGTGGAATCTTAAATGCGGTAAGCCTGGAGAGTCTGTAGCTCGCGCCATGTTTTGCGAGTACCCCCGCGTATAGCGGAGCAATTGTCATGGTTGCACCGAATCTCACCAGCTCTGGGGAAAATATCACATATTTGCCGTCGCTGCTCATGCAGCCAATCTGGCGGTCCTCGGCACGGTAGAGCACATTCCAGTGCTTACCGTCCGAATGTGTGATCGAAGTCCTTGTGTAAGCGAGTAAGTTACTGTCGGAGATTACTGTGAACCCCAACACTGGATTCACATCGGGGTTGGGCTGGACTTCGTAATCCGAATCAGAGACTGGAGAGGCGGATATGGAGCGGGTAGACGCAGTCGAATCTGCCACAGCCTGCTTCTTCATCATAAGCGAAGAGGGGCCACTCAAGAATACCACGACGACCGTAAAACCTAAGGCGAATACCTTTTTGCCAGCCTTCATTTTGCCTCCGCCACATTATCCCCACCCCTGTGCAGATATTTCCCCCAGGTTAATCACTTATTTGGAATAAGTCAAACCTTTTGGGATTTTCTTAAGGCTCGGGTAGACCTCCAGGATGCTGAAGGATCAGCGCCGTATACTTTACACAAAAAGAGCTGCTACAGCACTTCCGGATTCACAATGGCTTGCGGTTTCTCCCCCTGTAGAACGGCTATGGCGTTCATTGCCGCAAGTTCGGACATCTTCCCTCTCGTCTCGAATGTGGCGCTTCCCAGATGAGGCGCGAGAACGACATTCGCCAGCTTGAAGAATTCCCTTCTCACCTTAGGCTCGTTTGTGTACACATCGAGACCCGCCCCGGCAATCTTTTTTTCCTTCAACGCATGTATCAATGCCGGCTCGTCGACAACCTCGCCGCGTGCCGTATTGATGAGTATGGAATTCGATTTCATCAGCCCGATCTCTCTCCTCCCAATCATTCCTCTGGTTTCTTCAGTCAACGGGACGTTGAGACTGATGAAATCAGATTGCGACAGCAGCCTGTCCAGGCTCGCTGCCCTCGCGCCTGAGCTTTCCATCACCCTGTTTCGCCTGTGAGAGAAATATAAAATCCGCATTCCGAAACCCTTCGCTCGCATCGTCACGGCCGTGCCAATCCTTCCCGCGCCCACTATCCCGATGGTTTTTCCGGAAACATCGTGACCGAGCATCATCATGGGGGTCCAACCCTTAAACTTTCCCGCCCTCACGAGCCTGTCCCCCTCTGCGATACGCCTGGCTGCCGCCAGAAGAAGCCCAAACGTCATGTCAGCGGTCGCGTCGGTCAGCACCCCCGGTGTATTTGTGACGGCTATTCCCTTCTCGGTCGCGGCTTTCACATCCACATTATTGTACCCGACTGCGAAATTCGAAATGACCTTGAGCTCGCCGAGACCGGAAATCACGCGGGCATCGAACTTGTTGCTCAGCATCGCGACGACACCGAACTTTCCCTTTAGCCGGCGCAATAGTTCCGACTGTGATAGATCCCTGTCCTCTTTGTTCACTTCCACTGCGAAATGCTTACTAAGAAGTTCAAGACCGATTTCCGGAATCTGTCGTGTTACGAGCATCCTGGGGTGCGACCCGGTTGGCGGCATTTTCACTGGTTCCTTTTCAACAGTAATTGGTCCCTACCTCACCGTGCTGCCGCTGTCGATGTCGGTGGCGGTCGTCAGTACGGTGAGTTTGCCGTCTTCCGTCGACGCGGCGAGAAGCATTCCGTTGGACTCAAGTCCCATGAGTTTGGCCGGAGCCAGGTTCGCAACGACAATTATGTTCTTGCCTACGAGGTCTTCCGGTTTGTAATGCTTCGATATGCCCGCAACTATCTGGCGCTTTTCTTTCCCTATCTGCACCTCGAGCTTCAGGAGCTTCTCCGACTTCTGCACCTTCTCACATGCGACGATCTTCGCGACACGGAGATCCACCTTCCTGAAATCGTCGATGGAGATTTCTGGCTTTATCGGTGCCGCTTCGGGCAATGGAGCCGGTCCGACAGCAGGCTCGCCGCTTGCCGTTTTTCGAATTTGTTCTTCTATCGTCGAGTCCTCTATTTTCGTGAAGAGAATCTTAAGATCCCCTGTCTCTTTACCTGATTCAACCTTCATTTCCGCGGCATTGTCCCACCCGGCGCCCGCCGCCGTGCCGTCAAGCTTCAGCATCTTCCAGATATCCTCTGAGGCGTTCGGAAGCACCGGCGAAAGGAGTATTGCGAGCGACCTGGTCAACTGTGCGCAGATGTTGATTGTAGTCGCGCACTGTTCGGGATCGTCCTTTCGGGTACGCCACGGCTCGGAATCGTTGAAATACTTGTTCGCGGCTCTCGCAAGCGACATAGCCTCGACAACCCCGTCCCTGAACCTGAAATCACCGAACAAGTTTCCGACACTGCCTGGGGCCTTCTTCATCTGTTCGATAGCCCACTCGTCCAGCTTCCCGACTTTCGTGCGTGCAGGTATCTTACCGTCGTAGTACCTCTGTACAAACTGCAGTGTACGATTGACGAAGTTGCCGAGCGTGTCGGCCAGCTCGTTGTTGACCCGGGCCTGGAAATCCTTCCAGTAGAAATCGCTGTCCCTCGACTCGGGGAGACTGAGCGCAAGCGAATATCGCAGTGTATCGGCCGGGAAGACCTCGATAAAATCCTTAAGGTCGATCCCCCAGCCGCGGCTCTTGGAAAACTTCTTCCCCTCGAAGTTCAGAAACTCGTTCGCCGGAACGGTGTCGGGAAGTATGTAATTTGATTTTCCTCCCATGTTCCAGGCCATGAGTATCGCAGGAAAGATCAGAGTATGGAATACGATATTGTCCTTGCCTATAAATGCGATATACCGGGTCTGGCCGTCCTGCCAGTATTTTTTCCAGAGGTCCGGCTCCCCTCTCTTCTGCGAGAGTTCCTTCGTCGAGGAGATGTAACCAAGCACGGCCTCGAACCACACATAAATAACCTTATTTTCGTAACCCTGCAGGGGTACGGGAATTCCCCAGTGAAGGTCGCGCGTGATGGCACGGTCTTCGAGTCCCTCCTTCAGCCAGCTGTCTATATAACCGCTGACGTTCTCTTTCCATTTTTTGGAATCGACGTATTTTTCCAGCTCCTTCTGAAAGCGTCCGAGCGGGAAATACCAGTGTTTCGTCTCGCGGACCACCGGCGTGGCCCCGCATATCTTGCACTTCGGATCGATTAACTGCGTCTGCTCCAGCCAGGTTCCGCACTTCTCACACTGATCGCCGCGTGCTTCCGGATTCCCGCATACGGGACATGTCCCTTCCACATAACGGTCGGCCAGAAACATCCTGTCGTTTTCGCAATAGAGCTGCTTCTCGGATTTCTCAACGAGTATCTTCTGACGGTAGAGTTCCAGGAAAAATTCCTGACCGGTCTGGTGATGCACCGGCAGGGTAGTTCGGGAATAATTATCAAAGCTCACGCCGAACTTCTCGAAGCTCTCTTTGTTCATGAAATGATAACGGTCCACTATTTCCTGCGGTGTGGTGCCTTCCTTTTCGGCTGTGATCGTTACGGCAACTCCGTGTTCATCGGAGCCGCATATGAATACGACATCTTCGCCCTTCAGGCGGAGATAACGGACATAGATGTCGGCCGGGAGGTAAGCACCGGCAAGATGACCAAGATGGATGGGCCCGTTCGCGTATGGAAGTGCTGCTGTAACAAGTGTTCTGGAGAAATCTGATTGCAATATATCACCGTTAGTGGTTTTGTATCTGAAATGATTTTATTTCGTTTAAGTTCACCGCTTCTACCACCCCCGTACCCTGGTGCCGCAAGTAGACCCGGTAGTTGAAGACATCCACCTTTTCGATGTACCCCTCTCCTTTTGCCGTTACGACCTTTGAACTCAGCGGGGGAAATTCCTTCAATGCTTCGAGATAGTTGTTGAGTTCGAAGAGGATGCAGCATTTCAGTCTTCCGCAGGCCCCGGCCAGTCTCGACGGATTTAGGGACAGGTTCTGGAATCTGGCGTGGTCGAGCGTGACACGCCGGATCTGAGTCATCCAGACCGAGCAACAGACTTCCCTCCCGCAGACACCCACGCCGCCGACCTTCTTAGCTTCGTCGCGGGCACCAATCTGCCTCAACTCTATTCTCGTTCTGTAGATAGAGGCAAGGTCACGCACGAGCGCTCTGAAGTCAACCCTGCTGTCCGCCGTAAAATAGAATGTTATCCTGGAGCGGTCGAACTGGTATTCCACCGCCGTCAGTTTCATAACCAGGTTGTGTTTCTGACATTTCTCCTTGAATACCGAGACGGCTTTCTCTTCTGTCTGTCGATTCTCATCGAGCTGTGTCAGTTCTGCTTCCTTCGCTGTCCGGAGAATTTTCCGCATCGGCTGGCCGACGAGACCCCTTGCCCGTCTCTTCCTGCGGACGGTCTCCCCAATCGAGACCACCGTGCCGAGGTCGACGCCTCGATCGGCCTCGAGAATGACACGGGAACCCACGTGTAGCGTCCCGTTGGAGTCGTTTATGTAGAACCCCCCGCGATTGGACTTGAATTGAACTTCAACGGTATCAAGTGAAGCCTCGGCGTTTTCCAAATCCCCGCCAATGGGGTTCGAACCGGTGGCACAATCCGCGCAGCTTCCGCACGGTCCGATGGTTCCAGAGATTGATGTGCCTTCAACCTCTTCTACGGAAAGCTCAAAATCTCTATCTTCAAGCCCTTCCAGGCCTTCAAAATCGCCCAGAGCATTAGACATGACGAGCCTCTTTTTTCTTGTTCAGCAACCCGCTCAGGTTCAACATCAAATTTACGAAAAGCAACCCTAAATTCACATTATTGTAAATCTGAGATATTGCACCGTCAACGCTGTTTGCCGCTTCGATAAGGTGCTCCGTATCGAAACTCGCCACCATTTTTCCGAGAACGTCGATCTTGTCCTGGTTGATAACGTCACCGGGCGAGCCGAAGTGCATAACCGCGACATCGCGAAGCCAAATTTGCAGCATCTTAAAAAGCGCCTCGACTTTCAGAACATCTTTTGACTCCAGCGCCTTCGCAGCGCGCGACGCAAACATGGAATAATTGTTCATCACGACATCGCGCAGGATTTCCAATGCCTCATCCCGAATCTCCAGAGTATTTGCCTCGAGAAGCTCCACTGCCTTGCTGTAAGAGCCGGACGCCAGTCTCGCCTTCAGTTTTGCGTCGGATGCGTCTAGCCCGTGCCTGGAGACCAGCTCCCCGGCAATCTCTTTCTCCGAAAGGAGGTCGAATCGAATCGACTGACACCGGGATGCTATCGTCGGAAGAAGAGAACTCGGCTTGCTCGTGCTCAGGATAAACAAACTTCCTTTGCTCGGCTCTTCCAGCACTTTGAGGAGCGCATTTGCCGACTCGGTCCCTACCTCTTCGGCCTGCATGACAATCACAACCCGGGTACCATGCTGGTACAGAGACAGGGAATCCTCGCGTATCACCTCGCGTATGCTGCTGATCTTGATCACCTGTGCTTTCGGGACTGAGATCCGGTGATAAGGGTCCTGCGCCTTCAATGAAATCTCTTCCCGGACTCTTTTCATCGTTTTCTCATCGAGCTTGTCCAGAGGCCCGTCGTCTTTGGTTTCGTTTTCGCCGCGGGGAAGAGGGAATACGAGATGGACATTCGGATGCCTGAGAGTCTCAACCTGTTTGCACGAAGCGCATTCTCCGCAGGAATCCTGACCACCCTTCTCGCAGTTGAGTACTTTGGCCAGCTCTATTGCCATCGCGTCCTTTCCGACACCCTCGGGGCCCTCGAAAAGAAATGCGTTAGGTATCTTGCCAGTGCTCAGGATTTGCCGTATCAGCCCCTTCACTCTTTGCTGACCGATTACATTTCCCCACCCCATCAGAATGCCTGTCCAATTCCGAAGTGAACCACGAGCTGCCTGAGTATAGTCGTCCCGCTCTGCTGAAACATAAACTGCTTGCCGACCGGCGCGTTTGGATCATACAACCTGAACCCGAAGTCAACCCTTAGCGGGAAACCGAACGAGGTATTATATCTGAGACCGAACCCGGTCGCGACTGCGATGGTCTTCATCGTGATCTGCTTGTAACTGTCCCACAGGTCTCCGGCGTCGATGAACACGACGCCTCCAAAATCTCCGACGATGCGGTACCTGTCCTCGAAATTGGATTCGAGTAGAGTAGTTCCACCGTATTCAGGCGACGGGACCTGCCCGAGCTCACGAGTTCTCCAGCCGCGTATGCTTCCCGAACCGCCGGCGAAGAACCTGTAGTTCAAAGGAATCGGTCCGGCGAGATCTTGCGCGAATGTACCGTATTCCTGTGCGTATCCCACCTTTATTTTCATCGCGTAAACGTTCGTCGCACTCTGATTTGTGGCAAGGAACCATTTGCCCAGGAGCGTAAATTTCCAGTATCGCGCATACGGGAAGTCGGAATGCCTGAAGAGAGAGTGAATTAAACCAGGCAGTATTCCTCCCTCCTCCAGCGTCATCAGATTGAAAAAACCGGCTGTGGGCGACGAGAGGTCGTTTGTCTTGTCCCGTTGGAGCGTGAACGACAAAATGGAGTTGAACTGAGGAGTCTCTAGTCCGGGCGGAAGAGGAATTGCCTGCAGGGAATCCACTTTAGCACGCTCGATATCCCAGTCCAAAAAACCGGTGGTGTATTTGGCGAGCCTGTCGCTTACCCGCACCCTGTTTCTCAGCACGAGTTGAAGATACGGTTTCTCCTTGTCCACCAGAAAGGAGACCCCCCATGTCAGACTGGTTGCATTGGACCAGAGGTACGGCTGCGTGAGCTGTGCCGTGGCATCGACTCTTCCCACCGAGACGGTGTCGTTCAACACTTTAGAGTTAAACGTGACCAGTTGAAAGGTCTGCAGCAAAAGACTCGTGTTTACGCTAAGGAGGCGTGCATCGCCCAGGAAATCGCGGTGCAGATACCCGAGTCCACCCCCGAAATTGAAGGCGTTGTTCTCGTCGTTGACAAGTAGTTCAGGGGTTATCTCATGAGTTGGCCGCGCCCTAAGCGAAATCCGTCCTTCCAGCGAGTCAATCCGGGGCGGAGTCTCCGGCATCACAATTTTTGCCATCTCGAATAAGTTGAGCGCGTAGAGCCTTTGCTCGCTTTCGGCCTTTCTCGTGTAGCTATAGACATCACCCGGCTTGAAAAGCATCTCCCGGAGTACGATCCCCTTCGAGAAGGACGGGCCTCCGCTGTCAGGGAACAGAACGGCGAGCTTGCCCCACATGTATCTTATTCCAGAAGAGAAGTAAAGATCAACGTAAACGTGGCTGCTGTCACGGGCGATTGTGACAATTGAGCTGTCTTTTTTTGCGTACGCGTAACCATCATCCTGCAGAAGTCCGACAATCCGTCTGCTTTCCTGCTCGACTCTCTGGGCTGAGTAACGGGCGCCAGTTGCCAGAAAAGGTTTCTCTTCAAGGAGCTGGCGGAATTCGCGGGTGGTGTCTCGAATACCATGGTAATTCACGGAATCGACCGAAGCGGAAGGCCCCTCGCGGATAATGATACGAATATCGACGCTCCGTTTCTTCAAATCAAAGGTAACGGCGCTGTCCACCCTCGCAAAGAAAAAGCCGTTATTCTTATAAAAGTCTCTGATTCGCACCAGGTCGGTCCTGAGAACGAACGGATCAAAATAAGCCGGCGGTCCGCCGATGATGTGGATAAGCCCGTAAGTGAATTGGTAAAAAGGAGCCGGAGATTCCTTCTCCAGCAGGACCGTGCGCAATTCGCTCCCGGTAAACGACTTGTTCCCGCTGAATGCAATGGAACGAACCATATAGTTCTCCTGGGCGACAACTCTGGGAACGATGGAGAGAGACACCGCAATAATAGCAAGTAACTTCATCTAGTGTAACTCAAGATACAAAAAAGCCCAGTTGAATTCGAGAATCCAGCTGGGCTTTGATAAAAAAATTAGAAGCCTAATACTCGCCTTCGTCTTCGTAGAAGAAATCGTCATCGCTGGGATAATCGGGCCAAATCTCCTCTATACTCTCATAAGGCTCATCGGTGTCTTCCAACTCACGAAGGTTTTCAACGACCTCGGTTGGCGCTCCGGTTCTTACAGCATAATCTATCAACTCATCTTTAGTAGCAGGCCAAGGAGCATCTTCGAGGTAAGTCGCAAGTTCCGGCGTCCATATCATGTCTATAACCTCCTTTCTTTCCACGGCGCTAATCGCCTCACACACTTTCAAATACAAAACAGAATCATTTTTGTGCTAGTTCGCCCGCATATAACGCGCGTGTCTTATACTCTGGGCCCTCGAAAAAGTAACCGCTTGGATCCACAAACACGCCATTCTTCATTACTCCGTAATGAAGATGAGGTCCCGTTGACAGGCCTGTGTCGCCGCTAAGGGCAATTACCTGACCGCGTTTAACCTTCTGACCGTCGCTAACGAGCGGTTTTTCCAGATGGGCGAACAATGTTGAATAGCCAAAACCATTATCGATTTCCACAACGTTGCCATATCCGCCACGCCGTCCGACATACGTTACAACGCCATTACCGGTTGCGTGAACATGGCTTCCGGCCGGGCACGCTATATCAATCCCCTCATGCATAAGAAGCATGTGCAGTATCGGATGGAATCTCATCCCAAATCCGTCGGTGATTGTTCCATGGCGTATCGGATCGATAGCGGGAATATGCGCGAAGAGCTGCTGGTTACTTTTGTACTTCGACAATATCTGTTCATAGCTCTGTTGCTGCAGCTTCGCCTCTCTCTCGAGAGTATATAGCGAGTTCGAAGCATTCGCAATCAACCTGTTCGCATCGGCAGGCACACCGTAATCACGATTTATCTCCACACCGCCAACCGCCACCTTCCGGACATCCTCAGGTATCAAAGGCAAGTTCACGGACGTCCTCAGTTGATCGTCACTGTTGCCCAGTTTCCTGATGACGAGCTTAAAGTTGTCCAACTTATCGTTGAGGGAAGTCAATTGTGCCTTCAAGACCGCATTCTCTCTTGACATGCTGTCAGCCCGCAGACTCTTTAGTCCGAACAAATCCAGGCCAAAATAGCCCGATAACATCGTCATTAAAGACGAAGCGAACACCAACGCGATCACCACGAGGGACAATCTCGCCCCCCCGATCGCCTTATAGCTCAGATCGGACTTCGAATAATAATATAGTTTTCGCATCGATACTTCCTTCTTTGCGTAGAGAAATCTGCTTTTTGGGAGACAGCACAAAAAAGCAATAAAGGCCTTTATCGCACGTAATAGCTTGTGAATTTCGACCTGTGGAAGTTAAAAAGGGTTGGAGTATTTGTCAAGAAGAAAAATGAGTAGGCAGAAATAAATCAAAAAAGGTGCGTCAGCATCACTAATCGTACTACATCAGAACATGGATGGAAATAGAGCTACGGCAACACCAATCAAAACCCCATCCAATACACCCACAGTCAATGACAGCAGGATTGCCGCCAACCAATTTCGTCCGACCATTTCGCTAATTATGAACAACCCGACCAGCCCACCAACGCCACCTGAGATACCACCGATCAAAATTCTTCCGAACCCAATAGGCTCGCTTCTCACAAAATGAGCGGCCGATGTCGCAATGATCGCCACGACGGTAGACCCGATCAAACTTCCAAACAGCAGATCACGTTGTTCCCCCGTGAGGAAGGTTTTCTTCGTGTTTTGTATTGCCGACACTACCAATGACATCCTTGACGTTTGCCCGTTTAATTGCAATTAACCCTCAATCAAACAGCCGCCATTTAATGGATTAGGATAAAAAAAACGAGGCACTCCCGGGCAGGAGTGCCTGTTTTCCGCAGCGGGAAGAAGAATCTTCACTTGGGGTTTGACCGCTAAATTAGGAGGCTGCATTAGGGCATGCGAGTCGTGCTTCGCGATTTGTGGCAGCGTGGGATAACTAAGCGGCAAGACCTTCTTCCCATGTCAGGGGGCTGTTTGCGGGTATGCTAAACTCTTTTACTGATTGACTCATCCGCAAACCGCTTTCCTGTTATATCAATTTCTTCAATGAACTGTCTAACTCAACTCTCTGGTTCTATTAATATCCAACGCCGTGCCAAAATTAATAGCCAATTCCATGCTGTTTTCGAACGCCACCGGTATATCCTGGTTGCAATTTGAGATAGCTTTTGCAAGTTGCGAATAAAAACCGAGTGTAAGCCCGTTTTTGGCATACGAATCGGCCCAGAAACGTCGATGCGAGAATCGATAATCTTTCTTCGTCGCAGATAATTGCAAAGCAGCGCATACTCCTGCACTGTCCGACACATTTTGTGCCGGATATTTCCTCCAACCGCAGCAGAAACATCACTGCTTTGGATGCTCGAAAGAAGGTCGTTATATTTTTCATATGCACTGGATAGTAGATGGATATAACGTAATTCTCGCCGATGCGAGACTTTCGAAACTCATTAGAAGGGATTCCGAGTCTGCCCGAAGTGAGTTATTGCGCGAGGTAATGAAGTTCGCAGGAACGAGGAGACACAAGGTCACACTCATCTATGACGGGAAATTTTCGACGCCGACCGAGAAAGTCTCTGCGTCGGTTGAAATCAGATTCTCCCGTCCCAATGAGACCGCCGATGATCTCATAAAGCGGGAAATCGGCAATTCGGAGAGAAGGAGATCATTGTTCGTGGTCACGGATGACCTTGCGATAATCGGCTACGCTAAGGAATGCGGCGCAAATGCCGTCGGGAGCAGGGAGTTTATGCTGCAGGTCCGCGGATCCGGGCTGAGAACCGGGAACCAGGTGGAACATGGCAGCGAGAAGCCCGAGCCGAGCGGGAATCCCGATCTCGAATTACTAAGAGTATTCGGAGTAAAGAAATGACCAAATTCATTCTTGTGCTGTTCATAACTTCCGTCGCAGCTGCCCTCGTTACTCAACAAGCTGAAGCACAGCTTAAAGTGGTCGGGGGAAATGACATCAGCTTCGGGAGAGTATACCAAACCGGCAAGCTGGTACATAAGAAGATTGCTTTGAAAAATGTGGGAACGGACACAATATCAATCGGCGGAATTACCACAAGCTGCGGCTGTACCGTCGCCTCGATTACCGACAGCGTCCTCACTCCTGGCGAGGAAAGTGAAGTGAAAGTTCAGTTCAACCCGACCGGATACATAGGCGAAGTCACAAAATACGTTTATATCACTAACACTTATCCGCAGTCCCGGCTCGTGACCGTGAAGATGACAGGGAACATCGTGTACGCGCTTCAGCCGACGCCCAGCTACATCGTGTTCAACAACATAATCAAGGGGCAACCGGACAGCGGCAGCGTCACGCTCAGCAACACATCGGATGAGACGATTCGTATAACGAAAGTGGAACTTCCCTCCCCGGAATTGACCTACAAGCTTAAGAAGAAAGTATTGAAACCGGGGGAGTTTTCGGATCTGGATATCTACGTCGACAGCACCGCGAAGAGCAGCATAGACGGTTATGTCAGGGTAAAAACGACGAGCAAGCTACAGCCCGTGCTTCAGTTAAGGATGTTTGTCGGTATAATCGGAAATTGAAAGGCTAGGCCGATGCCTGCTTCCGGCTGGTGAGAAACACCGGATCAGCGCCTGAAAGGACAACTTCCTTCGTAACGATGCATTTCGAAACGTTAGACATCGAAGGGAGGTTGTACATTATATCGAGCATTTTTTCTTCTATGATGGACCTGAGTCCCCGGGCTCCGGTCCCGCGGTCAATTGCCTTCTCAACGATAGCCATCAAAGCTTCGTCCGCAAATTCAAGCTCGACCCCTTCGAGTTTGAAAAGCTTCTTATACTGCTTGACCAACGCGTTCTTAGGCAGGGTCAATATGTCCTTCATGGATTCCCTGCTCAGAGTGTGAAGCGTAGCGACCACGGGGAGTCGGCCGATAAATTCAGGTATCAATCCGAACTTTAGCAGATCGTCGGGCTGAACGAGCGGCAGCAGTTCGTTCACTTCGGTGTCGTGGATCGAGTGGATTTCTGCGCCGAAGCCGATCTCATTCCTGTTCGTACGCCGCCCTATCACCTTCTCCAATCCCTCAAAAGCTCCGCCGCAGATGAAGAGGATATTTCTCGTGTTGACGTTGATGAGCGGCTGCTCAGGATGCTTCCTTCCTCCGCGCGGTGGAACTCCGGCCGTAGTACCTTCCAGGATCTTCAGCAGAGCCTGCTGAACCCCTTCTCCGGACACATCCCGCGTTATCGACGGGGTGTCGCTCTTGCGCGCAATCTTATCGATCTCGTCGACATAGACTATTCCCCGCTCGGCACGCGTCACGTCGTAGTCCGTATTCTGCAATAAGTGGACGAGAATGGTCTCGACATCGTCACCGACGTATCCCGCTTCAGTCAGGGTAGTGGCATCGGCTATGGCAAAGGGGACATTCAGTATTTTCGCCAGGGTCTGGGCAAGAAGGGTCTTGCCCGTTCCTGTAGGACCGATCAGTAGAATATTGCTTTTCTCTATCTCCGTATCGTCTTCAGAAGAGAGGCCGGTTGGGAGAGAGATTCGCTTATAATGGTTATAAACAGCGACAGATAAGATTTTCTTGGCGTGATCCTGCCCTATCACATACTCGTCGAGCGCCTCCTTGATTTCCGCCGGAGTCAGAGGCGCCTTCTCGGAATATTCCCTTTGAGGTTGTTTGTACGCCGGTATGTTGCTTCGCAGAATTTCGACCGAATGTTCGACGCAGATGTCGCAGATATATACGTCACCCGGCCCCGCGACGAGGCTCTTTACCTCTTTCGCCTCACGCCCGCAGAACGAACAACGCATATCTTCCTGGTGCTGTTTACCCATTGAAAACTAAGATTCCTCTTCAATATCCTTTTGACGTTGTGCCTTCAAGTCAGCAATCACCGTTGGAACCGCTATGGTGAACAGGACTACGAAGACCAGAATTACAAGCAGAAACAAACTGCCCATATGTTCTTATTCAACTCCGAGTTAGTTTCACTTCTTTTTGCCTTCTCGCTTGATCAATACATTGTCTATCAAACCGTACTTTACAGCGTCTTCGCCGGACATAAAATAATCCCTGTCCGTGTCTTTTTCAATTTGTTCGATCGGTTTCTTGGAATGGAGGGAGAGTATCTCGTTCAGCCGGCGTTTCGTCTTGATGACCTCTTCTGCCTGAATACTGATATCCGCCGCGGAGCCCTGGAAACCGCCCCACGGTTGATGAATCATTATCCGGGCGTTGGGAAGCGAGGTCCTCTTGCCTGCAGCGCCGCCCGCGAGCAGAACCGCCCCCATGCTTGCTGCCAGGCCGACACACGTGGTCGCAACATCCGGCCTGATATACTGCATGGTATCGTAAACCGCCAAGCCTGCCGAGACGCTGCCGCCGGGACTGTTGATATAGAGATTTATGTCCTTGCTCGGTTCTTCGCTCTCGAGGAAGAGAAGTTGAGCGATTACAAGACTCGCGACAGTGTCATCGATTTGCGTACCGATGAAGATGATTCTTTCCTTCAGCAGCCTCGAGAAGATATCGTAGGCCCGTTCGCCGCGACCCGTCTGCTCGATTACGTAGGGAATTGTAAGTTGGTTGTAGATTTCCATTTAGTCAGTCCTCGTGTTCGTGTGTCGGTTCTTTGTCGACAACCTTTATTTCAGCATTGTCAACGATGAAATTAAACATCTCGTTGAACAACAGTTTGTTCTTAACATCGTTTGAATTCTTGTAGAAATCAAGCAGTTTGTTCCGATCCATCCTGTACTTCGACGCCTCGTCGTCCGCCGTTCGCTCCAGTACCGCATCGTCCACCTTAAGACCTTCTTTCTGTATTATGGCCGCGGCGAGGAGATTCCATTTGACCGCACGTATCGACGATTCTCTGTAGCGTTCCTTGACTAAACTTTCGTCCACTTCCTGGTTCCGCGACTCTTTCTTCAATTCTTCTATGAGGTCGTTCAAGTAATCTTCGACCATGCTATCAGGAACTTCGAACTCATTCGTTTTCAGAAGCTCTTCCGCAATTTTGCTCCGGAGTTCTTCTTCTGCTTTTTCTTCATAGTAATGCTCAAGTTCCCGCTCGATGTCTTTCTTGAGCGCGTCCAGGCTCTCCATCTTCCCGCCAGATACCTTCTTCGCAAATTCATCGGTAAGATCGGGCATCACGTATTTCTCGAGCTTCTTCACCAGTACCTTGAACGGTTTCTTCCCGGTAGGTTCACCTTTCTTGCCATAAGTCTCGAGTTCCATATTGAACTCATCGCCGGGCTTGCTTTTCACGAGCCTGTCGCGTATTTCGCTGAGTTCCGGTGCCTTGCTCCTGAGATCTATCCGGTAGTTCTCCCTGCGCTGTCCGATCAAGGGTACACCTTTTTCATCGATGACCTGAAGGTCGACCGTGGCCATAGCCCTCTCGTTTTCCAGCGAATCTGTCTCCTGCAGCTCCGCGTTTGCCTCCTGGATATGCATCAGCTCATGCTCTACACTCTCAGGAAGAATCCGGTACATCGACCTTTCGAGCTTCATTCCCCTGTAATCCCTGGGCTCAATATCAGGAACTACTTCGTATGTCAGACGGAAATGGAGGGGCTCCCCGATTTTTCTTTCGTCGAGATTGTAGTCGACGACCCCTGCCACCTTCGTGTTCTCTTTCTCAAAAATTCCCTTGACGATTTCGTTCACAATGTCCGGAATCGATTCGGATTCAATATCTTCGCCGTACCTCTTCTTCACTATGGCAAGAGGAGTCTTCCCCTTTCTGAAACCCGGCACGGCCGCATTACGCTGAAATTCCGTATATGCACTCTCAAATTTATTTTTTACCTGCTCATCTTCTGCAGTTGCAGTCACCTCGAGTTGCTTCTTTAGTCCACCTAAATCTACGATGTTGTAATCCACTTTTTCTCCTTTTGATTAATGTGCGAGAGAGGGGACTTGAACCCCTACGAGTTTCCTCATCCCGCAAAACCCTCCTTGCCTTCGTGGGTAGAGGGGGAGTCGAACCCCCATCCCGTTCCCGGGACTAGCTCCTAAGGCTAGCGCGTCTGCCAGTTCCGCCATCTACCCGCTGAAGAGTTTTGCGGGACGCGTCTGCCAAATTCCGCCACTCTCGCAGGTCTTAAAATATAACCTTTGGAGGCCCAATCTTCAAAGACAGCCTGCCCCCCTTCCCACGCCTCAAATTCGACCAATTCCGCCGAATACGAGATGTGTTAGGGTTCCGACCTGCCTGCCGCGCGTTGAAGTGCCAGGGGCTTCAGGACGGTCGGTTCGCGGGTCTACACCCGGAATAGTTGGCAGTGACTCATTTTCAATCTCAATTGTCACCCCGAACCTGCTTCTGGGTCCAAAAATCAGATGCTGAATCAAGTTCAGCATGACGAATCGCGCAAACCGAGTCACCGCCGAAAAATTTGATTTGCGTGCCACTTTGACTATTTTTCCCAAGGAGGAAAAATTGGAGATCAAATTCACACCCATTTCAACGGTCGGAGAATTCGGACTGATAGACAAATTCAGCACAGCGGCCTCGCATTTCTCCAATCCGGTCATCGTTCAGGGAATCGGCGACGACGCCGCAACAATCAAGCCTTCTCAGGGCAAGCTCACCGTGGTGACTACGGATATTCTCATCCAGGGAATCCACTTCGACTTATCGTATACGTCGATGAGCCATCTCGGTCGAAAGTCTGCGGCCGCAAATCTGAGCGACATAGCCGCAATGTCCGCGCTCCCAACCGCCGCTTTCGTCTCTCTCGGTATACATTCCAATCTTAGCGTGGAGATGATCGGTGAATTCTACTCTTCGCTCACCGATGAGCTGGGAAAGCATCATTGCGTAATTGCCGGAGGCGATACTTCCGCTTCGCCGATCGGTTTCGTAGTCAATCTGACGCTTTTGGGCGAAGTCGAGCCCGACAGGCGCACTACAAGGAACGGGGCCGTTGCAGGCGATATTGTCTGCGTCACCGGTGACCTCGGACGCGCTCATGCCGGTCTGAAAATTCTTCAGAGAGAAAAGAACAGGTATATCGAGGCCGGCCAGCCTGCGGATTTTACTCCTAACTTCGAGGGATATGACGACGCCCTGCAGAAACATCTCCTCCCCGCAGCACGTGTAGAGTTCGCAAGAGAGATCACGGATAAGATCCGGGTGCATTCAATGATCGACATAAGTGACGGACTTCTTTCCGATATGCTCCACATTTGCAAGGCGAGCGGAATCTCGGTAGAGATCGAAGAGGAGTTGATCCCGATAGACCCGATCACGAGACGAATTGCAGAAGGTCTCGGCGAAAATCCTCTCGATTATGCCCTTTACGGAGGTGAAGATTTCGAGCTGGCGTTTACGATAGCCGAGGACGACTTCAAGAAACTTTATTCACTCGAAGGAAATGTTCGGGCAATCGGAAGAGTGAGATCCGGCAGCCCGGAGGTTTCCGTTAAGCGCCTCGACGGTAAGACCGATAAATTCACCGACTTCCCGTCTTATCAGCATTTTGTAAAAGGGGATCCGTCTTAGCCCAGGATTTTTTTCGCCAAAGAGTGCACGGCTGCGGGGTTGTCTGAAATGACACCATCCACGCCCAGCCTTATCATCTTCTCTATTCTGCGGATACCGTTGACGGTGTAAACGAAGACCTTCAGACCGAGATGATGGAAGGCCGTCACTGTTGCCTGATTCAGAAAGAGATGATTCAACACGACTCCCTGGGCATTATACTGCAGCGGGAACGACCGCGGGGTAGGATTCAGATTGTGCCGGTAAAGCGGCGCGAAACGAAGGTGTGGAGAGCGAACGTGCAAAACGCGAAGAGCTTCCAGGTTGAAAGATGAGAAGACGACCTCATCGTTCATTCGGTGCCGCTCTACGGTTTTGATGCATCGTTCCACTAGCTGCGAGACCCCGTTGTGGCGGCGGTGCTTCAGTTCGATATTCAGTCTGACTTTCCCCCTTGCGAGCTCGAGCACTTCATCGAGAAGCGGCACTCTCTCGGACCGGAACCTCTGGCTGAACCAGGTTCCCGCGTCGAGAGACTTTATGTAGTGTAAATCCGTCTTGCCGATAACGCCGCTGCCGTCGGTGGTCCTGCCCAGACGGTAATCATGAAACACTATCACATGGTCATCGCCGGTCAACATCACATCCATCTCGAGCATATTGGCACCTGCATCGATTGCCTTCTCGAACGCGACGAGCGTGTTCTCAGGCGCTATCGCAGAGAATCCGCGATGAGCAACGTTATAGAACTTTACCCCATCTCCGAAAAGTGAACGAATCATATTAGCTGTCAGCCGTCGGCAGCCGACAGTCAGTCTTTACCGGGAGCCGACTGCCGAAGGCTGATTGCTATCATCATTTGAACTTGATGCTCGAAACTGCAGTTTCGAAGGCGTGTTCGAAGTCTGCACTGTATTTCTTCTGGCTTTGTTCATTCCAGGTCAGGATGACTCTGATCCAGTTATCGTTCTTCACCACGAAGTAGACGCGTCTCTGAATACCTCTCATCGGCGAATAGGAAATCAGGTATGCCGGAAGTCCGTCGAGCTGAATTTTCTGACTCTTGGCGCCCGGGTAATTGCCCTTATTCTGGTCGAAAACCTTATCGACGCTCAGTTTCTTAGCATCGAGCACATCGACCAGTATGGTGCAATCCTGGAAGTAACCCTGAATAGTGACCGAAGTCTTGATGTCTCCGGATGGTCCCTTCGGTGTTGCGGCGAAATTGTCGGGATATTGGATCGAGAAATAACTGTTATCATAGGACTTTGTCGTCTGGGACGGTATCAAGTCGTCAGGAAGCTGCTGCTTGGCCACCGCCTTCGGGATAATGCGGTAAGTTGACCGTACGGTATCGAACACATCGGAGTAGCGCTTGAACTCATTATTAAATCCTGCTACTTCGTAGCCGTACACCATACTGTCGACAACCGTCAGAACGCGGTAGGAATAGACCGTATTCTTACTGTCGATTTTCAGGGCGTATGGAATCTTCACCGCGGGATTTCCCGCCAGAGTTGTCTGAACATCCGGATCAATCTGTGCCTGCTCCGTCCTCAATGAATCCTTGAACTGCTGCACTACATAGTCGAGCGACTTTGCGCCTGCGCTGTCGACGAAGGCATATATTTTCACGCCTGCCTTCGAACTGGAAGTAGGATCAAAGAACCTGTTCGCGGCGTCGTTGGAGTTGTAGACCCACAATTTCCCGGGGAGTGCGGATTGCGGCCAACCAACCGGGACCTTGATTGTGAAAAGGTTGGAGCTATCTCTAAACTCCTGCAATGCCGGGACTGCCACTGGTGTGCTCTTCTGGCATGCCGAGAAGGTGACTGCCAGGAACATGAGAATTAACAACTCTTTAACAGTTTTTGAATGCATTTTGCGCTCCTCTATTTGATCTGCCTGACTCTCATCCCGCAGGTCCGTATATCGATTTGAATCAGACCGTGTTGGGACGCGGAAATATATGAAGCTTCGGGAGAAATAACAACATTTAAACTTTGGGCCGGGTGTGCACGTGCGACAAATTTGTAAAAAACATTTTTGTCGCAGACCTACTTGGGCTCCCGGACAACTTACCTCGCTTGAACGCCGAAGATCAGAATTCAACCGTCACGAATCCCCCGATAAGGATGGAATTCTGCCATTGTTGCCTTAAATTTATCCAGTCAAACAAATTTGTGAGAGGCAATCATGGCATTTTCTAACCTTAAAAAGTTCTCAGCGGTGTTGATCGCGACTGTGCTCACAATGGCGGGCTGTTCAACCTACCAGGTGACGAAATCGTCCCTTCACACCTATTTCAATCCGGACACCGTCAAGGCGGGCAGATTTGACAACGGGAAGATGTGGACATTTGACAATCCTCCGACAAAATATTTTGAGCAGGAGTATAAATTCGCTCCCGATTCGGCTTGGTTTGCAAAGACAAGGCTCTCGGCCCTCAGGCTGCCGGGATGCACGGCATCGTTTATTTCCGAAGACGGCCTGGTCCTGACCAATCACCACTGTGCTCGTTACGCACTGGACAAGGTCAACAAGCCGGGGGAAGATCTTCCGGACAGCGGTTTCTACGCTCCTACTCTTGCGGACGAGAGGAAAGTCGAGGGGATGTATGCCGACCAGCTCGTCCTAATCAAGGACGTCACTCCGGAAGTGCAGAAGGCTTTCGAGACAGGCACTAACGCACAGGAGAAAGTTGCAAACGGCAACGCAGAAATTCAGAAGATCCAAAAGGAATACTGGAAAAAGTACAAGGAGGAAACACCGGCGGACTCTATGCTGTTCCAGGTGGTCAGCTTCTACAACGGGGCCAAGTATTCGCTTTACGGATATCATCGCTACACGGATGTCAGATTAGTCTTCGCACCGCAGATGATAGTCGCGTACTTCGGCGGCGACTACGACAACTTCACTTATCCGCGATATGACCTCGACTTCGCACTGTTCAGGATATATGGAAGCGACGGCAAACCTCTCCACTCGCCTGATTACTTCAAATGGAGCAAGGAAGGAGCCAATGAAGGTCAACCCGTATTTGTAATTGGAAACCCCGGAAGAACCAGCAGGCTCCTGTCGGTGGCCCAATTGAAGTTCATGCGGGATTATCTCTATCCGTACTACCTGGAATACCTCGGGAACCTCGCGAACGTCTACACCAAGTATATCGCAAATCATCCCGACAAAAAACTCGAGTACCAGACCAGATTGTTCGGCATCTCGAATTCCCAGAAGGCGATTAACGGTTATCTCGGCGGACTTCGCGACGCCTACCTGATGGCAAGGAAGGAAGCCTTCGAGAGAGATTTCATGAAGAAAGTGGAAGACAACCCGACTCTGGAACAGAAATACGGTTCGGCCTGGAAGGATTTGTCGAGAATAGAGAGCGAGAAGGGAAAGGTCTTTCCTGAGATGGTTTCCTACGACGTATTCGGGCGCGGCGGCTCCGGTTACTTCAGCATAGCCGCGAAGCTCATTAGATATGCGGAACAGATGAAACTCCCCGAGGAAAGCCGTCCGGCGGACATGCGCGGTGCAAAGCTCGACACGTTCAAGCTGAAATTCTTCCCGAAGGACTTCAGCAAGGAGCTTGAGACGGCTATCCTGGCAACACAGCTGGGCATGTTGCAATCGAACTTCGGCACCAGCAACGAGGCATTCAACACGCTGCTCGAAGGGCGGACGCCGGACAACGCCGCCGATTACCTGGCCGGAAAATCGGCACTCGGTGACAGTGCAGAAGTTGTGGCTTTGTTGAACGGATCCCCCGAAGCGATACTCGATTCGACCGACCCGTTTATCCGGTACGTCCTTGCCACGCAAAAGAAAGCGATGGAGCTCCAGTCACAGTACGGCAAGCTTTCGGCAGAAGAGACAGCCGATAATATCCTGCTCGGGCGTGCACTCTATGATGTATACGGTTCCGAGATTCCGCCTGATGCAACGTTCACGCTCAGAATCGCGGACGGAGTGGTCAAAGGATATCCATACAACGGGACGATTGCCCCGCCGCATACAACGTTCTACGGATTGTACAACAGATACTACAGCTTCGGCAAAGAGTATCCGTGGAGCCTCCCATCGGTCTGGCAGAACCCGCCTTCAGACTTCAACCTGAGCACACCGCTCGACTTTGTAGCGACAAACGACATTATCGGCGGCAACTCGGGCAGCGCGGTCATAAATGAAAATCGTCACGTGGTCGGACTCATCTTCGACGGAAACATCGAGAGTCTGCCGGGCGATTTCATCTATGTACCCGCCGTAAACCGGTCAGTTGCTGTGAGTTCGATGGCCATCCCCGAAGCGCTGAAATATATTTATCATGCCGACAGGCTGGTGAGTGAAATAAAGGATGGGAAGATAGAGCAGTAATAGATCGTAATTTAGAATCAGGCAGTGACCGCCGTTCAAAAACCGGCGGTCATTTTTTTATTCCTTCCTTTTTCCCCGCAAGTCTATCGTAAAGCACAACCACCGTCTTTATCCCGCCAAAGAAATGCCTCAGGTACAAATGCTCGTTGGGGGCGTGGCTGTTTTCGTCCGGCAGACCAAAGCCCAGAGGAACCACAGGGGCATCCAATGCTTCCTGAAAAGCCAGCACCTCCGGAATGGATCCACCCTCCCGACTATAGAACGGCTTCCCGCCGGATACTTCCTCCAATGCCTCGGCCGCCGCTTTCACGGCAGGATGGTCGATAGGAGTCAGCGAGGGTTCACCGCTGTGCATCTTCCTGACAGAGACGCGAACAGTCAGCGGAGCTATTTGCCTGACGTGCAATGAAAAACTCCTCGACGCAAGCGTCGAGGTATCGTTCGGTCATGCCAGCGAACGCTGGCATCCAGTTTCTGGATTCCGGCTTTCGCCGGAATGACGCCGCGAGCGGCGGGCGGGGAATGTAACCCTGAGTGATTCAACTTCCCGCCTGTGCGTATTGGAGCATCTGCTTCGTCAGGCTCATCGGATATTCCAATTTCACGTCAACTATCTTCCCTTTCTTGTCATACACGGGCTTCAGGTCCGGCATGACGAAACCGGTATATGCCGTAAGCTTGAGCTTCTTCACACGCTTCAGGACTTCATCGCGCCACCTTGTGTCTATCTTGAGTCCGTACGTATCGACAAGATTCTTCCCGGCTGCAAGATCGCCCTCCGCCTTAATTCTCATAACCTCGGCGAGGAGTTGACCGACCATCCCGTGCATCTTCTTATAATCGGCAACATGAAAGCGGGTCTTGCCGTATTTGCTAACGGTCTCGATCGCGTCGGAGTTCTGCATGATGTAGTTGACGACCATCTGACGGTTCTTCATATGGTCCTCCTCCAGCTGGTCGCCTGAGGGAACCCTGCGAAGCTGCAAAAACACATTCCTGACATAAGCGTCATACATGGCTTTTCCCACATCGTCTGTGGCGACCATCTTCAACCTCTTCAGCTTCGGGTCGAATGCGTTCCAGAGAGCGACAAGATCCGCTCTTGCCTCTTCGAGCGTCGAATAGTAGCCCGGCAGATGGTCCGCAGGGTCTCCGTTCAGGCTGTCGCTTACCTTCCCCGAGGCATGACCGAGAACTTCGTGCATTCCCGTGTGCAGATCGTCCGCCGCCAGCCCGTATTTCTTTGCGCGCCTCACCTCGGCAGTATCAAAACAGAATTCTTCCAGGAGTCCCCTGGGCTCTGATGCATTGTAAGCAGCAACGACGTTATGGAGCAGGACGCTCTTGGAGCCGTAGTTCTGCCTGATGTATTGCTCGTTCGGTAGGTTGATGCCGATTGCGCTTACAGGTCCCGCATCTCCCGTTTCGACTATCACGTTGACGACGTTTGCAATAGGAGCCTTGGCGTCCTTCTTCTTGAATTCGTCTTTCCAGGGGGCACGATCTTCGAAGTACTGCGCATTCGCGGCGAGCTTTCTCATGAGAGCCGTCTGCTCTCTGTCCGTGAAGTACACGACCGCCTCATACTTCCCCTTCTGACCGCGCGGATCCATGTAGACCTCGATGAAGCCTAGTATGAAGTCGACATTGGAGGAATCTTTCACCCAGCTGATATTGAATTTCTCCCAGTCGGCCGGGTCGCCGGTCTTGAAATAGTTGATGAGCAGCTCGATCGTACGGGCTTGATGTTCGTTTGCGGCATACTCCTTTGCCTTCTCGAGGTTCTCGACCACTTTCCCTAATTCCTTCGCGTACAACCCGGGCTCAACACCGTACCCTCCGCATCGCCACACAAGCTCTTCGATTCCGCCGTCATTGCGGATTACTTTCGAATTAAGCGGATACTTCTCGTTCCCCGCCTTTGTCCATGCGTCCACCTCGGCGGTCGTCAGTCCCTCGTAATTATTGTTCGCGCTGCCGGCGATGAAATCGTGGCCGGGAGTCTTATCCGTAACGACCGCCATGAAATCCGGGCCGAACATTGCCTGCCTGACCTTGTTGAAGACTTCCATGCAGTGCCCCGGCTCCGGGCATGGCCGGTCGTTGTTCTTCCCGGCAATCGACAGTGCATTTTCAAATTCCTCCGGCGTGCATGCCGGAACAAACTTCCTCGCCGTGGGGTAGTCGTACATACCGTTATTTATCCAGAAGAGCTTCGTGTATTCCTGAATTGCCTTCAGCGTCTTCGCAGGTACACCATCAGGGCGGGACAGGATTTCCTGGCATAAACTCATTATTTCGAGTGCGTACTTGTTTGTCTGGTCTATTGCGATATTCCTGCCGGCGACAGCAGCCTGTGCCATATAGTAAGCGAAAATCTTTTCGCGCCTCGTCAGCGAGTCGAATCCGTCCGCATAGAGCTGGACAGCTCTTGCGTTTCCTATTTTCTCGAGCTCGTAAACTCTCTTCGGTTTATATACTTTTTTCGTCTGCGTCATAGAAGCTGATGTTGAGATAATGATGATCATTAAGGGCGCGATACTTCGCCGCATAGCCGCCTCCCTTTGCCCGTTTATTTTCCCGACTGCGTTTCTTCGGCAGGATACTACAAGGCGAGATGGACTTCAACCGTTGATGCCTCCTCCCAAGTTCTCCGCCGACGGTGATCGAACCCTGCGTCATTGAGTTTCGTCATGGCGTCAAGTCTGCACCGCCTTGAACGGCCCGCGGCTGGAATGCCGTGATGCGACCCGATGGGGCCGATAGAAATACCGTCAGTGGTAGGGTTATGGGAGAAGGCACTCTGAAGTCTCCGGTCGCACACCCACTTTTCGGCTGGATCTCTAGCGGAGCTACGCCCCAGACCGCCGAGACGTCTATTTGAGTGGCGGCAGGACTCCTCTTCTCTGGCAAGCTTCCCATCGGCCTGAGAAAAAATGGCGTTAAGAAACGAATATTTATCTCCTGTGTACTTTAAGAGTCTGACGTATTTTATCGCTCATTATTCTATATATCGTATACGGGATGCCGTAGAGCGGCATCTCAATTGTCTAAGTTTTGCCATATGAAGGTACCTAGGCCCCGCGCGGAACCGCGGGGCCACACGACAAATTAAGCCAGGCTTTTCACCATCTCGGCGAGATAATTATAGAACTTCTCGACACTGTCGATGGCGACATGCTCGTCGGGAGAGTGCGGACCGATGATCGTGGGACCGAAGGAAATTGTATCGACGCCTCCGCCGACCCGGTCATTGATGATGCCGCATTCGAGCCCTGCGTGGATCGCCTTGACAGCCGGTTCCTTGCCATACAGGCTCCTGTAGACGTTCTTGCCTTTCGCGAGCACGGCGGAGCCGACGTTCGGCTGCCAGCCCGGGTAGCCATCGCTTACCTTTATCCTGGCCCCGGCAAGCTTCGCGACCGATGCGACCTGCGCTGCGATCATATCCTTTTCGGATTCGATCGAGCTTCTCTGGCTCGTTACTATCGTTACACCGGCGGCGGAAGTTTTCATGACGGCAACGTTCGTCGAGGTCTCCACTAAATCCGGTATGTCGCTGCTCATTCTTATAACGCCGTGCGGAAATCCGTTCAGTGCATCGAGCACTGCTGCCTTCGACTTGTCGTCGAATGCCGGCTTTGCCTTCTTCGCCTTCTCCACCAGGACTTTCGCGTCCGGGTCGGTTGTTGCAAAGGCGTTCTTGAATGTTGCCTCACATTCCGCGGCAATCTCCCGGACCTTTGCCTCGTCTGCGGCCGGGACGACTATTGTCGCCTCCGCCTCGCGCGGGATAGCGTTGTGCTTGCTTCCACCCTCGAGCGAGACAAGCTTCATTTTCATCTTCGTCCCGCTGTCGATCGCCATGAGGGTTCTTGTCAAAAGCTTAAGCGCGTTCGCACGTCCGAGATGGATGTCGACACCCGAATGGCCTCCCTTAAGTCCGCGGACCATTACTGTGAACACAGATACTTTTCCTGCAACAGCTTTCCTCTTCACCGGTATGGTCATGGTCGTGTCTAATCCGCCGGCACACCCGATATACAGAACGCCTTCTTCCTCCGAGTCGAGATTCATCATGATCTTCCCGGTGATAAAACCAGGTTCGATATGATTAGCACCCGTAAGCCCCGTCTCCTCGTCGATCGTGAAGAGACCTTCGATCGGACCGTGGACGAGCGACTTGTCCTCCAGCAGAGCAAGAAGCGATGCGACGCCGATCCCGTCGTCGGAGCCCAGCGTAGTTCCGTCGGCCTTAATGAAGTTTCCCTCGCGGTGGAATTTGATCCCATCTTTCAGGAAATCGTGCTGGACATCCCGGTTCTTCTCACAAACCATGTCGGTGTGGACCTGCAGCACGACTGTGGGCGACTGCTCCTTCCCCTGGCTCGCCGGCTTCATCACCACCACGTTCCCGACCTTGTCCTGTTTCGACTTCAGTCCCATCGCCGCGGCAGTCTTCTTGATATACTCGAGTACAGCCTTTTCATTTTTCGATCCGCGAGGGATCGCGCTGATTTCGGAGAAATAGAACCACACCCTCTCCGGTTTCAGTCCATTGATAGCTTCTTCGTTCATGTTGTCATCTCGCTTTCAAGATTTTTGATGGATTCATCCCGAGAGCTTCGGGATTCATTTGATAAGAGCTTGGATTTACGAAATTTACGCACATCCTCCCGACATTGCCGATTCCGAATTTCCTGCTGCCTGTGGCCAATTCCTGTTTCCCGTTTCTGCGCAGACAGAATCTAGGCTATCATGGCGAGAGAAGCAACGGGCCATAAGAAGACCGAATGCTGGAATGGTGACACTATGTCGGGCAGGGATTGATAAGATAAGGATTGTCGGGTTGTTCACCGAGTGAACAGGAGCGTACAGCCGTCATTGACCGCCACCGAGAACAATTCTGAAATGCTAAGGCAGGATCTTCTTTACCCTGCCCACTTCGCCTGCCTCAAGCCGCACTTTGATGCCGTGCGGATGACTCGATGAGTTTGTCAGGATGTCCTTGACGACGCCTTCTGTTAGTTTTCCGGTCCGCTGGTCCTGCTTGAGGACAATAGCGACCCTTATCCCCGGCCTTATGTCGGAGCGTTTAGTACCCTCCATAACATTACCTCAAATCATTTTTGTTACGACCATATCAATGGCCAGAAGGGCCTGCGGCAGCAGCATACCGCGCCTGACTTTGTATACCTTACGAATCTGCAGAAGCCGGATCTCAAAGAGTATTGACTGTGAAAACTCAAGCGTCGCTGATTCGCCAACCTTCAGCCTGACCTCCCGCTGACGGTGGCCAGGATAGGATACTGTCACCGTTGCATCACCAAGATACTCGTGAACACGTTTTGCCGCGACGACCACCTTGTTCTTCCTGGCTTCTGATGTCCCATTATCCAGGACGGTGAGGATGTCCCGCAGGCCCGTCTTGCGCTTACCAGCGACCGTCGAGCCATGATTTGCGGATTCAGTGGGGCTTTCAAATTCAGATGAGGCTTGCCCGGGGGCACGTTTGCTCCAGTTGTCTTTCACGAACTTGAATGCCTCATTGACCAGCTTCATCTTCGCGGTCCCGACCCGATGCATCTTCAAATCGCCTTCGAAGCGGTCCGGATGCCACGCCTTGACCTGTATACTGTATGCCTCTCTCACTTCCTCAAGCGTCTTCGGAGTGGAGAGTTCAAGTATTCGGTAGGCTTCCTGCCAGGTCATCTCTCAATTGCCAATCATGAATTATCGATTATCAATCGGAATTCAGGCTCCGTCCGATCTCTGCGAGCTTTTCGATCGTCTCCAGATTCCTGCTCGTCGTTTCGACTCTCAGGACTTTTTCGGTGATGCTGCTGTTAAACGGCGACTTCGACCAGCCGTTCCGACAAAGCACGTAAATTGTCCTGCCGATTATCTCGAAATCGTCTTCCGACATGGAAGCCTTCGCGAGTTTCATCTTCATACCGTCGAGCTCATTTATCTTTTCCTTCGGAGGCGCCTGAAGCAGGAACGTAAAATAGATCCTTCCCCCGCGTCTGACTCTCCCATCCGAGAACGGATTCCCTGCGATTAATCTATCAAGTTGGCCGAGTTCTAATACTATAACCCCTACCTCGAATTTGAAGGACTCCTTCACCCCATCCTTGATCAGTTTTCCCAATTCAATCGGATTCTTTTTCTTTGCGACAAATGCGACGTTCCCGCTTTGAATGTAGGTCCTCACGTTCGTGAGACGAAGCTTCTCGTAGAGCTTCCTTAGATCATCCATAAGAATGATCTTGTTGCCGCCGACGTTTATTCCGCGAAGTAGAGAGATGTAGACCGGCATTTAGGTATGGTTCGATTGCCTTTCCTGGGACAATTTATTTTCCGCCGCTCTGAAGTGCAATCGTTCCATGTATTACCCGGGTTTCCTCGCCTGCACGGTTATGCTCAGCAAGCACGATCCTCATGCACACAGCAAACCTCGGACATGCATAGGTGAACTCCGGGGACTGCTTCATGCCATCGTTGTCGATTGCTGAGCGATCCACAACGTCAAAGCCTTTCTTAAGGAAGAAGTCCCTTGCGGTTTCGGTCAGCAAAACAACGCTGCGGGTCCCTTTCTTCCTGGCTTCGTCAAGCATCATGTCGACGATATACGAACCGACACCGTTTCGCTGTGAACCGGGGCGTACCGCAACCGACCGCAGCAGTGCGTCATTACCGTAGAATTCGAAGCCCGCTATTCCGACCGGTTCACCCTTTTCCTCTGCGACGTAGAACAGCGTGACGTTCCCGTTGACATCTGCGGTGGGAAGCTCCGTTTCATTCAACAGGGTGAGGATGAGGTCCCTGTCCTCGCGCGTTCCGCGTCTAATTTCGATATCCATTACTCCTTCCCCTTCGTCGAACAGCTCGTGGTGGTGCATCCTGACCTCAGTTCGTCGAACAGGGCGTTTAGATCGGCTGCGAGTTTCTCGATCGCATCTTTGTTCAGGCAGTAACAAGATGATGGCCCTTCGATGGTCCCGTCTACCAGGCCGGCATTTTTCAGCTCCTTAACGTGTTGAGACACTGTCGCTTGCGCGATCGGCAATAGTTCGACGATTTCGCCACAGACGCAGGCGTTCCGTTTGGCAAGCGTGCGCAGAATCGCGACCCTCGCCGGATGTGAGAGCGCCTTCGCCCACAATGAAAGCCGCACATCCTTCGGCTTGAACCTATCTGTCCTGGTTATCGGCATGCTTCAAATTCTTTCATCGTATCTTTACGATAAAGATATCAGGATGTTGCGACGGAGTCAAGTGGCATGAGCCTGGTTTGCATCTCATGGCATTTCTGGATAAAATGAACTGTTAAAAAAAATACCATTTTGAAGCAGATGTGATCACGTCGGGCAATGTTGGACCTCAATAAGATTTTCCCCTGGCTTTCAATAAGAAGCAAGTTAATCATAGCTTTCGGCGGGCTATCTGTCCTCCCCGTGCTCCTGCTCGGGCTCTACGGGATCAATTCGAACACGAAGATGATGAAAGAGGTCGCGGTGAAAGACCTGACTCACGACCTTTCCATGGTCCGAAACAGAAGTGCCAACTTCATGACCGACATAGCCGGGGATATGAGAGTCCTGGAAAACTCTTTCCTGACACACAGGATGCTTGCGGAGTTGAGCACGCAGAGTCACCTCGTGGAACCTGCTACGGTCCGCCTCCTGAACCAGGATATCCTATCGCTCGCCAGGACCCGGGGAATTTACTATCAGATAAGAATAGTCGATCAGTTCGGGAATGAGCTGGTCCGAGTCGAGTCCAGATCGCCGGATGCGGCATCGAAATCGTTCGAAATTGTGGACGCGGCATCCCTGCACCACACCCCCGAAGAATACTATTTGCTTTTGGTGGACAGTCTCAGCAGGGGACAGTTTGCAATTGCTCCGGCAGAGCTGGCTGCCGGTAACGATAAGACGGTGCCGGTCATGAGTTTCGCGATGCCTCTGTACTTTCACGGTAAAAGGGAAGCAATACTTATTGCCGACATCTTTGCACAGGATTTCTTCAGCGCGCTTGACACATACCGGAGTCTCAAATCCGGCGAAGTAGTCGTCGTTGTCAGCGGGGACGGACATTATCTTTACCACTCGAAAGAAAAGAAAAACTGGAACGCGCTTCTGGCGGCGAGGGACAAGTACAATCTCTATCACGATTACGGTGCGGCCACCCGGCAAGCGCTGTTGTCACCGGCCGCCGGCACATTCACGACACGAAGCGGGGACATTATCTCGCACTCCCCTCTCTTTCCTCCGGACACGCCGGACCATGACGCCGCGTCCAACGCGGCCTTTACGATGCCGCTCTTCATTTTCGATGCGGTTCCCAAAGCGGTGATAATGGCACCCGTGCACTCTTATGCCCTGAAGTTTTCGGGCCTTCTCGTCCTTATCCTGATCACAGCGACCGGTCTTAGTATAGTTGCCACTCACCAGTTCACCGAGCCGATTGCCGATCTTCAGCAGGGAGCGGACATAATAGCAAAAGGAAATTACAGCCATCGCGTTACCGTCGACACGCGCGATGAGATAGAAGACCTTGCGGAGCGGTTCAACCAGATGGCCTCCTCCCTAAACGAGAGAGATAAAGAGATCCACCGCTACCGCACGCATCTCGAGGAGACCGTCGAATCCAGAACGAGCGAGCTCTCGGAGGAGAAATCCAAGCTGCAGGCCATCCTCGACAACGTGCCTAGTGCTTTTCTCCTGCTGGACCGTAGTCTCAGAATCCAGACGACCAGCTCGGCATTTGCGCGCATAACGGGTTACAGCCCGGACGAAGTGCGGGGCAAAGACTGCAGCAAGATATTCGGCACGAACGGAATCTGCGAGGAATGCATCTGCCAGCAGGCGCTTCAGTACGGCAGGGTTGAGTCGCGTGTGACGCAGAGGTCCGAGGGCAAGCGGAAAGAGAAATATATCGAACATATCGCTATCCCGATGAAACAAAACGGAGAGGTGCAGGCGGTGCTTGCGGTGATGACGGACATTACCAAGCGCAAACAGCTGGAGCAGCGGCTCGTCCAGACGGAAAAACTGGTTGCGGCAGGCGAAATTGCGGCGCTCATCGCGCACGAGTTCAGGAATTCACTCACTTCTATCAAGATGATCCTGCAGCTCCTGAAAGAATCTAACGGACTGTCGCGATCCGAGAAGAAGTCTCTCGGCGTGGCATTGAACTCTGCGGGCGACATGGAAGGCGTGGTGTCCGAGCTTCTAAACTACGCGAGGCCCGTTCCCATGGAGTTCAAGATGGAACGCCTGGAGAAGATTGTGAACGAGAGCCTCGCTTTTCTCGATCTCAGGTTCGAAAAAGCGGGAATTCGCGTCGAAAAAGCGATTGAGGCGCCGCTTCCGCCGATGTCGCTCGACGTTCTACACCTTCGCGAAGCGATAATAAACATACTCGTCAACGCCATCCAGGCGGTCGACCAGAAAAGAAAAACCATTACGACCGATCCATCCATTGAGGAAGAAGCGGGAGTAATAAGTGTGACACTGAGGAAGACGGTCCTCAGCAAGACGCTGCACGATTACCCGTCAGCAGAGATCGACGAATATCCGAATACCGAATTGCTGGGACAGGACGGCAGGGAAATCGTACTCAAGCGGGGCGCCTCGTGTTTGACTCTGGAGATCAGCGACAGTGGAGTCGGCATCGAGCGCAACAACATCATCCGCGTCTTCGATCCTTTTTTCACAACGAAAACCAACGGGACCGGACTCGGCCTGTCGATGGTGAAGCGGACCGTGAATTCACACGGCGGAATCATAACCGTTGAAAGCCACAAAGGAAAGGGGACGACATTCCGCATATACTTCCCATCCTGGAGCGAGAGCCGGAAACTCACCACGAAAAGAGAGGCGTGACATTGAACGCCGGACATAGGAAATAGTTTGGCAGCCACAAAGAGAATCAAGCCGAAGATACTCGTGGTCGATGACGACCAGAAAATCAGGTTTGCCTTCCGTGAAGTCCTGAAGAAGGACGGCTATACGACCGTTCTCGCCCGGGACGGCGTCGAGGCGCTCGAGCAGGTAGAAGCTGAGAATGTTGGAGTCGTCTTCATGGACATCTCTATGCCGCGCCTCGATGGGCTCGAAACACTGAAGAGATTGAGAGAGCGAAACAAAAGCGTGCCTACCATAATCATCACCGGCTACGGAACGATGCAGACGGCCATCAAGGCGATGCAGCTCGGGGCGTTCGATTACCTGACGAAGCCGCTCGACGTGGAGAAGGTCCGTGAACTGACGAGGAAGGCGCTCTCAAGTGCCGGCGAACCTGACGACGGTCCAAATGAGCATTCACTGCTGACCGTGGATGTCGTCGACCGGTATGAACTTGTCGGCAATAGTCCGGGCATGCAGGAAGTCTACAAACTCATCGGCCTTGTATCCACGACGCCCGCAACGGCACCGGTTCTGATCGACGGTGAGAGCGGGACAGGTAAGGAGCTGGTGGCGAGAGCAATCCACGCCAGCGGATCGGGAACCGGCGAGCCTTTCGTCGGAATAAACTGCGCGGCTCTCCCCGAGACTCTTCTCGAATCCGAACTGTTCGGCTACGAAAAGGGTGCCTTCACCGGCGCTGCTGAAAGGAAGCTCGGCAAGTTTGAAATTGCACGGGGCGGCACGATTTTTCTGGATGAGATCGCTTCACTCTCCATGAACCTGCAGCAGAAGCTGCTGCGCGTCCTTCAGGAAAGAGAATTCGAGCGGCTTGGCGGTGATACCGCTATCCGCGTAAACGCCAGGTTCGTCGCTGCAGCGAATATCCAAATTGAAAATGAAATTCGGAAAGGAAATTTCAGAGATGACCTCTTTTTCAGGCTCAATGTAATCAGGATACACTTGCCGCCACTGCGTGAACGTACCGACGACATTCCCCTTCTGGCAAATTATTTTCTCGCAAAGTATAACGAGCAGCTCAACAAAGACGTCAAGGGCTTCTCACGCGAAGCGATGGCGCTTCTCCGGGCCTATCAGTACCCGGGTAACGTCCGTGAGCTCGAAAACCTCATCGAGCGGGCACTCATGCTGGCAAGGGGAGAACAAGTAACACCGGACATGATACAGAGAATGTTCGATTCGCCGTCGGGCAAGGGTTCCTTCTTGCCGGTCAAGAACTCAACGTTCAAACAATCGCGCGGCATGGTTCTCCAGATGTTCGAGAAGCAGTTCGTCGAAGAGAAGCTCGCTCACCACGGCGGAAACGTCACCGCAGCCGCTAAAAGCTCCGGCATGACGAGGCAGAACTTTCAACGGATGATGAAGAAGTACGACGTGCGGGCAGAGGATTTTAGAGGCGACGACCCCGCTCAGTCCTGACGCCAATAAAATCTTGGCACTGCCAAATTTTATTTGGCACTTTCCTCTCGACTAGACTTCCCCCTGCTCCAAAAACCCCTCCAAACGTCCCGAATTCGCGGTTTCCTGCTTCCAGAATGTCGCGGCACGCCGGTTGTTCTATAGGGCATGAATATGACAAGAAGCCCTGTCAAACGGAAACCGAGAATCCTCGTCGTCGATGACGATGCCAACATCCTGTCCGCATTCCGCGACTATCTGAGGACAAAGAACTGTATCATGGTCGGCGTATCCGATGTGGAACTCGCTTTCAACATGGTCATGAAACGCTACTTCGATCTCTTGATAACAGATATCAGATTGAACTTCCAGTCGGGTGTCACATTTCTCCTCCGCGCAAAAGAAGCGCGCCCCAACCTACCTGTCATAGTCATTACGGGATATCCCGACATCGTGACGAAGAACGATCTGAAGACGTACGGGGCAAGCCATATTTTAATGAAACCTCTCGAACTCGACCAGCTCAATAAGGCAATCGACCACTGCCTGGGCTGGCACGACGGGAAGACTTCAATAGCATGAACATTTCTAATTTGGAACTTTTTTCCGAGCAAAAACAAAAGGAGGCTCAAATGATTCAGAGAACCTATCTGCCGTCAATTAGAAAATTCTCCACGGGCAGATCCACGAAAGCACTCTATTGGCTGGCAGCCTTAAGCGTGCTGATAGTCTTTTCAACCTCAACGGTGCATGCTACGCCAAGCTACGCGCGCCAGACAAATCTGGCCTGCAACGCTTGTCACTATACATATCCGGAGTTAACTCCGTTTGGCAGGCTCTTTAAATTGAACGGGTACACAATGACAGGCATTCCGGCCCTTCAATCGGCTCACAAGGAACATACGGATCTCAAAATCCCTGAAGTACTCCCGCTCTCGGCGATGGTGCTCACTTCGTACAATTCGGTGAACAAGGCAGTGTCGGGAACTTCACAGAGCTTTGCCGAATTACCCCAGCAGCTGAGTGTCTTCGCTTCCGGCGAAGTAACTCCTAACATCGGCACCTTCGTGCAGATCACCTACGATCCGACGTCCGGCACATTCGGCATGGATAACACCGACATCAGATACGCCAATCATGCTATTGTCGGTTCCAGAGATTTACTATACGGCCTGACCTTGAACAACAATCCGACCGTGCAGGATGTATGGAATTCGACCCCGGCATGGGGCTTCCCGTTCGTTTCGTCAGGGGGAGCTCCTACTCCCACCGCCAGCACGATGATCGAAGGCGCCTTGGCCGGAAACGTCGCAGGACTCGGCGCTTATGCGCTTTACAACGATCTCGTCTATGGCGAAATAAGTCTCTACGGCTCCACTCCGCAGGGCGTTTCATATCCGCCGGACGGGACATGGAGTGAAACCATCAAGGGTGCCGCTCCATACTGGAGACTCGCGCTGCAGCACGATTGGGGCACCGATTATCTGGAAGTCGGCACGTACGGTATGTCCGCCAGCCTTTTCCCCACAGGCATTACAGGGAGCACGGATACGTATACCGACGTTGCATTCGACGCGCAGTACGAGAAACATCTGGGTGGAGGCAGTCTGATTGCCCACACGACTTACATCATAGAGAACCAAAACCTCGATGCGACTTATGCCGCCGGCGGCTCTGCGTCTCCTTCGAATAAATTGAACACATTCAAGGTGGATTGCAGCTACAATTTCCCCGCGGATGTCGCACTCACGCTGGGTTATTTGGCGACCAGCGGAACAACCGACGCGGTCCTGTATGCTCCTGCAGCGGTCGCCGGAAGCTTCAGCGGTTCCCCGAACAGCAGCGCAGTAACGGCCCAGTTCACTTACATCCCCTGGTGGAACACTCAGTTTGCAGTACAGTACGTCGCCTACAACAAGTTTAACGGCGGGAGCACCAACTATGACGGCTCAGGCAGAAACGCGTCGGATAATAATACACTGTATCTATCCGGATGGCTACTGTTCTAAGAAAATGATCTGGTATAACATACGAAAACGAATTGGAGAAACGATGAAATCGAAATTATTAGTCCTGGCGGTTCTTATTCTCCTTCCGGCCGTGTTTATGGCGCTGGGTCCGCAGAGTCTGACCGCGGCTTCCTCAGACGCACAGCAATCTTCACAGTTGAAGGATAACGGAATTGGTCCCGTCAAGTCGGTAACGCTTGGAAAGACAATCGACAAGAAGATGGTGGATGAAGGACAGTCAATATTTTTTGGAAAATGTTCGCTGTGTCACGCCATGAACTCGCAGAAACTTGCACCTCCGCTGGCAGGCGTGACCAAGACGCTTTCCCCCGTGTTCATCATGAACTATCTGCTGAATACGGCGCAGATGCAGGAGAAAGACCCTTACATTCAACAGTTAATGCAGTATTATCAGAGCGTCCCCAAGATGCCCGACCAGAACCTCAGCAAGAGTCAGGCAAGAGCCGTACTCGAATTCCTGAGGTCAACAGCGAAATAGCCAATCGTACCCCGGCAGGCGGGGCACTAGAAGAACCGCCTGCCGGGATCAAACGGTACAACTTCAGTGAACCAACACATTAAGAAGACTCCCGATGAATAAAAAAGAAAACATAGAACCCCGAACTCCCGAAAAGCATGAGCAAACACGCCGGGCCTTCCTGAAGATGGGCACCGGCGCCGTAGCCAGCTTTGCAGGTTTGATATTTGCGGTTCCGTTCCTGGATTCTCTTATCAGTCAATCTATGCGAGTGAAGATAGGCAAGTTCGTGAAGGTGGGCCCCGTCCTGTTTCTTCCGGACGGCGTGCCGGAGAAGATGTTCTTCGATGAACGTGATGAGGATGCATACATTGACGAGGTTGAGAGACGTGACGTATGGGTCGTCAAAAATGGTGATGATGTCACCGCCTTTTCCCCGGTTTGCCCCCATTTAGGATGCCGCTACAATTGGAACGCCGAGGACCAGCACTTTGTATGCCCGTGTCACGGCAGTGTCTTCGCGAAAGACGGCAAGGTGCTTCACGGTCCGGCTCCACGCGGGCTGGACAAGTTTCCCACGAAAGTCTCCAACGGATTTCTTTCGGTAAAGTGGGAGCGCTTCAAGCTCGGCGTTTCAAAGAGAGAACTGGTATAGGAGAATAGACATAGATGTTCGCGAAATTAGATAAATGGATAAACGACCGCTGGCCTCTTAAAGAGATCTGGAAATCCGCGACCGAAGAAGAAATTCCCGGTGGGGCCAGCTATGCATACGCGTTCGGAAGCGCGACGCTTTCACTCTTTATTCTCCAGATAGTCACCGGCATCTGGCAGATGTTTTATTATGTCCCGACGACCGATCACGCTTATCAGTCGCTCTCGTATCTCCGGCTGTCGGTGCCGTTCGGCTGGCTGGTCCACGGCCTGCACTACTGGGGAGCATCAGCAATGGTTGTACTGCTCGCAGTTCACCTGTCTCGTACTTTTGTATGGGGAGCATACAAGAAACCGCGTGAGCTTACGTGGCTCATAGGCGTCTTTCTTCTGCTCTTCACTCTTGCAATGAGCTTCACCGGGGCGGCATTGCCATGGGACGAGACGGGTTATTGGGCATCCGAGGTCGGCACCAGTATTGCCGGAACGATCCCGGTCATCGGCACCTTCGCGGAGCAAGTCCTGCGCGGAGGAGCTCAAATGGGCCAACTGACATTGTCAAGGTTCTTCATTCTGCACGTGGCAGTTCTCCCCGCGATACTTCTCGGATTCATCGCGCTCCACGTTGTAGCGTTTCGACAGAAAGGAAGTATCGGACCGTGGGAGGAATCGAAGCGAAAACGAGCGGGACAATTCTGGCCGGACCAGATATTCAAAGACGCTCTGGTCTTTTCGGTGATCCTCCTCGTCCTCATTGGACTCGCGGCGTTTCTCGCACCGCCGTTTTCCGGACCGGCGGACCCGATCGACACAACCTTCCAGCCGAAACCGGAATGGAATTTCCTTTTCCTTTACCAGGCCATCAAAGCATTCCAGGGACCCTGGGAGCCTGTCGGCACCATAGGCATCCCGACTGCTCTTATCGTATTGCTCTTTGGGCTGCCATTTTTTGACAAGCGGCGCGAGCGGAATCCACTGAAGCGGCCTCTCGCGATGAGCGTCGCTGCCATACTAGCAGTCGGTGTAATAACCCTGACGATCACCGGATATTACAGTCACCCTAATCTGCAGGCTAACCCGAAGAATAAAACCGAAGCTCAATCCCGAGCGCCTTCGACCGACGCTGCTGTTTCACAAGGCTCGAACCAGAAGTCTGCAAGCATTCTCCCTGTTGTTTATCCTGCCGGCACATCCGGCGTCCAGGACACTAACCAGATCGCATTGCCGCCTGGAGTCAGCGCAATCCAGCCTCCCGCAGAAGTGGGTGAACCGGGAGCTGCCGCCGACATGATCGGCAATGCAGGGCACGGTAAGAAGCTCTTCGATGCGAACTGCATCAGTTGTCACGGGAAGGACGGAAGAGGCGGCATACCAAACCCCGGATCATACCTCGGGACAATTCCCGCACTCAATCCGGTAAGAAGCGACATTTTCAGCAGGGATCCGGCCGTCTTTTCCGGTAACCTCGATAGATTCATTCAAAACGGCGCACAGGCACCCGGTCCGAGCTCTTCGACGGGAATGCCTCCGATGAGCATGGTTGCCTATGGAAAGACTCAGTCCCTGACTCAGCCGGAGATCTCGAACATCATCGCGTACATTATGCACGTCAACGGAGTCAATCGGGCACACATCGATGACGCTGGCGTAGCCCCGAAGACTTTCTTTTTCTTCTCGCTCGCAGTCTTCATCGTACTTTGGCTTATTCTCGGTGCATTTCGATTGGTCTCCGTGCGGCGGAGAACCCTGCTGGCTGAAGAATCGAAAGAGCGGTAAAATCAGAAAAGTCTCGGGTCGGGTCCCTGTTAGCCAGGCAGTCACCTGACCCGAGACTGACTTCACTGAAATCCGCAGCAACAGCTCATATCTGTCTTTACTTTCATCCATCGGGGCATTAACATTAAGGACGAAATGGAAAGCCAAAGCACAACCCGTAAATACAAATTGATCCCACGAAGCAAACCAAGCCTTGCCGGAACCCTTTTGCTCACAGTCGCCGCCGCAACCGTGGCGCTGCTCTTGCCTTACAAGGCCTTTGCCGGGGACATAAAGGGAATTGTCCGTCTCGCCGACCACACCGGCAGCACGGGTACCGTCGTGTACATCCAGCGGGTTGACAGTACTTTCAAGCCTCCGTCCAGGCCAGTTATGATGGATCAGAAAGACATGAAGTTCATCCCCAGCGTACTCGCTGTACTTGCCGGGACGAAAGTAACGTTTCTAAACAGCGATAACGTACTCCACAATGTCTTCTCTCCGAGTCAATGCGCAGGCAGTTTCGATCTGGGTACATGGCCGAAAGGGGAAAGCCGCTCGCATGTTTTCAGTCAGCCCGATTGCTTCTCGATCATTCTATGCAATGTACACCCACAAATGCAGGCTTGGATCGCTGTCCTCCAAAACCCTTACTTCACAATTGCCAAAGATGACGGTAGTTTCGAAATCCGCAACGTTCCGCCAGGGCATTACGTCCTGAGTGCATGGCACGGTTTCTACCAGCGCGCATCGGCCGCGATCACCGTCACTGAATCCGGAACCGTAGTTCAGAATTTCCGACTCGTTAGATAATTAGGAATGAACCACGTCGCCGCAAGCGGCGGGGAATGTACCCCTCAGCGATTCAATCGCCCCAATTTTTGCCGTTGATGAAGCGGCAGCAGGTGTTCCCCCGTTCGTTATTTTTGCCCCCGCAGTTTCCGCCCCGTATCTGCGCCCCTTCGTATTTTGTACCGAATTAGGGACCATCGCCGGGTCGATCAGGTTCCCGGCGATGGTCAGCCAGACGGCTCTACTTCGTCTTCACCGGGTACGGCGGCCTCGGCGGAAACGTGAAGGGATGCTCCTTGATCTCCTTCATCGCAGTCTTGATCGCCATCTGAAGCTGCGGGTCCTTGCCCGCCATCACCGACGCCGGATCGTTTTCCACATAGATACCCGGATCCATGCCATGGTTCTCAATCCACCACTTGTCCTGCGTGCCGTAAAAACCATTGTTCGACTGGTCAACGTGGCCATTATCGATTGTGGTCTGTGTGTTGACGATGCCCGTCAAACCTCCCCACGACCTTGTGCCGACGATGGTTCCGAGGTTTCTCGCCTTGA
This sequence comes from Bacteroidota bacterium, assembly GCA_021825585.1. Lineage (GTDB taxonomy): Bacteria > Bacteroidota > Ignavibacteria > Kryptoniales > JAKASW01 > JAKASW01. Next base: position 87,214 of record JAKAGT010000004.1, read on the forward strand.
AATCTTCAAGGAACGCCTCTCCGTCAGAGCCGTTGTACTCGTTCGAAATGACGACGTATTTGCCTGTTGACGTGCTTCCGGGATACCGGAACGGCACCATGTTCGCAAGGACGTTGTGCGCCACCATCTCGCGCTCGAGCTTATCGATAAGGAAGTATTCCGTCCAGCCGCCGGAATTGCGGCGTACATCGATGATGATTCCCTTCTTGTAACGGAACGCCCTCCAGAACTTGTCGAACTCTCCGATATTCGGCGCGCCCATGGCATTGATGTGCATGTAACCGAGTTCGCCGTGGCTTTCCTTCTCGACGGTGTTTATGTTGTTCGTCAGCCATCTGAAGTATCTCAGCTGAGGCCCGTTCCTGATCGGCTCAACTTCGTAAGTCTTAGCGCCGACTTCGGTGGGATTGCTGTTTACGGTGACGCTTACCTTCTGTCCTTTTATGACCTGGAGATACTTGAAGTAATCCTCCGGCACTCTGATCTGGTGGCCATCGATGGCGATCAGGTAATCGCCTTCCTTAAGGTCGATGTCCGGCCTGACGAGCGGCGATTTGAGATTGAGGTTGTACTCCGTCGGCCCGTAGATGGTGGCAAACTTGTAGTAGCCTGCAGAATTGTCGGGTACGAGGTCGGCGCCCAGCCAGCCGGTGTACACTTCAGACTTCGGCACCTGGTCCGGACCGAAGTCCCCTCCGGATATATATGTATGAGAGACGCTCAGTTCGCCGACCATCTGCTGCATTACCCAGTTGAGCTGCTGCCTCGATGTTATGTACGGGATATAGGCCCTGTACTCGTCGCCGATCGCTTTCCAGTTCAGGCCGAACATATTCGGATCGAAGAAGAAGTCCCTGTACCACCGCCATGTGTCGTTGAAAATCTGGAGCCATTCCTTCCTCGGATCGACGGTGTATCTCATGCCGTCAAGGCTCAACTTATTGCCAAGTTCCCTGGTCTTGTACGCATCGTCCCAAGAAGTCGTGTAGATATCCTTCTCTCTCTGGATAAGCATATATCGACCGTTCAGAGAAGAAGTGAAGTTGGCGATTTTCTGGCTGGCGATGGTCTCTTTCTTGTCTTTCATGTCGAAGATATGGAGATCCCATTTTGTCTCTCCGCCCGGCTGGAAGATTTCCCCGTATTCGGCCTCGGTGAACTTCGGCACGGAACACCACGCAACCTTGCCGTCTCCTGCTTTCAGATAGAAATAGTTGCCGGCCGGCACCGGGAGCGGATATGTCCGTAACTCGATGCCTTTAAGATCGATGCGGAAAGTGCTCGACGGTTCCGGTTCATCTTTGTCAACCGCATCATCGAAAGGAGGTTTCAATCCGGCTTGCAGCTGGACTGCCATCACCTGCTGGGGGGCATCGATCACGTGGTCGTCTTCGTAGAAGTCCATCTGCACGTCGAAATTCCGGCTGGACAGGTAATATAGATATTGTCCATTGGCATCGAACGTCGGATTTATGTTGTCATAGAAATCGTCGGTGATCGGGTAGCTCTTGTTCTGGTCGAGACTGTAGAGGTAAATGACGCTGTTCTTGTTGTAGTGGACAAAGCTGTATGCAATCCATTTGCTGTCGGGCGACCAGGTGTAATCGCTTATTTGCCAGTAGAATTCGTCGTTTTTCAGCTGGTTTGACGACGCGAATTCATGAAGCTGTTTCGTTGCAACGTCTACGTAAAATAAATCAAAATTCTTGTTGCCGAACAGAATCTTCTTCCCGTCAGGCGACCAGACCAGGTGGTAGTCGGTTCTGTCGAGGGTCGTCGTCAACGGAATCCATTCTCCCCCGTCGACTCGCTGCATGTACAGCTCATATTCTCCCGACTTATCGGAGAAGAATGCGACCCATTTCCCATCGGGAGAGATTTGAGGATACTTCTCGCGAGTGCCTGGTGTGTTAGAGAGATTATGGGTCTGTCCTTTTTCAGTGGGTACGACAAACACATCTCCCCTCGCCTCGATCGCCGCATCCTTGCCGTCATTGGAAATTGTGGCGTAGTGAATGTAGTCTTTCGGGTTGATGACCCTGTCCCTCAATTCCCAACTGTCGGATGGAACGTTGACCGAGATTTGCTTCACATCGCCGGTTGACGCGTCCATCACTTCAAGATAGCCGTCGTGCACAAATACGATATGTTTATGATCGGTCGACGGAGTCATGACGTCAACATCGTTGTAATGAGTCAGGACAGTCACCTCCCCGGTCGATAAATCTCTCTTATAGATATTCGAGATCCCGTTAGTGCTGTCGCAGACATAATACATATCGTTTCCGATCCACATCGGGTATGCATTTACCCCGACGTAGGTGGTGATCGGCGTGAACCTGTTGGTTTTGAAATCATACATCCAGATGTCGGGGTACCAGCCTCCCTTGTAACGCTTCCAGTAGTAGTCCTCTAGGCCCTTCCTGACGTACACCATCTTGCTCCCGTCGGCATTGAAACTGCAGTCTCTGCCGCGGTCGATCGGGAAGCGTTCCGGCGCTGAACCGTCCTTGTCCGCAAAATACAGGTTGGGATCTCTGTAGATATAGTTTTCCCAAAATGATCTGAAGACCACGCGTTTCCCGTCAGGGGTCCAGGTCACCGTCTCGGCTCCTCCCGGATTGTATGTAATCCTCTTCGGGGCACCTCCTTCTGACGGCATCACGTAAATGCTCTGCTGGCCGTCGTAGCTGGCAGTGAACGCGATCGACTTTCCGTCCGGCGAGAAGCGCGCCCTGTACTCATCACCCGGGAAAGTTGTGAGTCGCGTCGCCGTTCCTCCGGCTGAACTCACAAGCCAGAGATCACCTTCGTAAGTAAAGACTATTTCGTTCCCGTGAATGTCCGGATCGGTCATGAACCTTCCCTGTTCATGAGCGAGAGCGAGGCCAGACATTAACAAAAGTGAGATTGAAAAGGCTGTAAGAATCTTCTTCATGCATACCTCGGTTATTGATATGATTTCAAATGGGCCACGACCGGGTCGGAAGCGAAGCTCTGTCGCCGGTCATGACATAGAATTTCCAATGTCTATTTCTCTCCGGCCTTGACCTCCACCCAAGGCTCGGTCGGTCGATCCTTTATCAGGCCGGTCATCCACCTGTATTGAGGATGTTCGGAGAGAAACTTTTTCGCGGAAAACGGTGTGCCGCACGCATCGCCCCATCTTGCATAGAACGACATGTTTTTTGCCATCTTTGCATCTACAACCTTGCCGTCAAGTGTTCCCCAGGGCGAGAAAGGCTTGCCGGGGCCTCCGTCCATTCTCGAATCAAGTTCCGAATGCCCGCAGAGAGTTCTCTGATCGGGATGGACCTTGTTCAGGTAAGTATCATAGTGGTCCGCTTCGAACTTCTCGGCGAGAGCAATGTTGATCTTGCCCGCGTATTTCTTCATGAGCTGATGCCATCTCACGTCTCGTGCGACAGAAGAATACTTGATATTGGTTTCCTGCTCCGTCGTCTCGAACCTTAGTATCTTCAGGTTCTTTGCCACGTTCGAGCCGACGAAATAGCCGTCCGTCTTCGTTTGGAGCGCGTGGTATTTCAGTCCGAGTTCGAGCCTCGCGATCTCATTTGTCTTGATGTCGCCGAGAAGCCACGCGTTCGCATAACCGCCGTTGTTGTCCTTCTCCATTATCTTGCACCATTCACCGATGGAATTTGCATATTGTGTCGCATGCCTCATGCGCGAAAATTCCGGTGAGCCGCCCGGATTGAATCCGGAAAACGACCCGATGGTCGTCTCCGAGCCCACGAGTCCGGCGTCGGTTATGAAGAAGTCCGTTCCGCTGTGGATGAATCCCGGAAAAGTCTGCATCAGGATCCTGTGCCCCTTGTCCGGCTTTATGTCGATTATCACGTTGCAGAGAGGCTCTTCGTAACCTCCCATCGTGTTGTGGCCCAGTACTATCTTGCCGTCTGCCGTCATGCTTCCGGTGGCAATGAACGAGCTGCAGGATTCCTGTCTCGGCTTAGGTGTGCTTATCCTCAGCGAATCTGCTACGGCGGGCCACCAGTAATCGATCAGCTCCATGTAGCCGTTGAGTCCGACAATCTCATTTTGTGTCACGGAATCGCCGGCAGCGTCCATACCTTCGACTATGCCGTCAATTTCCGCAAGGTTTTCGGGATCGACCCCGGGCGTAAGTATTCTCCCCGCCGCATTTACAAAGTAAGCCCAGTCCATCCCGCTCAGGTAATCCCACCTTTTTCTCAGGACACGGAGCGACTCTTTTATTTCCGGGGCGAGGAGATAGCCGTGCTGGAAGCCGCGCTCTTCCGGGGTACCCTCGATATGTAAATAGACCCATCCGGCTTTGTCAAACCTGTAACCCTTCGCAAGCCAGGCTTGTTGCTCCTTTGTGAGCGCCGCATTTGGCTGCGCAAAGGCCTGACATGAAAACAGCAAAAGGAAAAACGTGAAAAAGGTAAATCGCTTTCTCATTTTTGCCTCCTATGATAATGGTATGAAGAACAGAAGAATGTCTCCGTCACTTCCAATTCACCGGAGCCCTGCACAGTTCCAGGTTGTCGCTCTCGCGCTTTACGTCACAGTAGTAATGATCCCCGGCGTCTTCTGAAGAGACGACGATCGTGTCGCCGAGCTGCGCCTCGGACAGATAGTTTATCTCGAAAGTGCTGAGACTTCTCTTTTCGGCGAACTCGACGGGGAAGCTGTCGAGTATCCACTGAAGTATATCCGGCCTTGCTTTCCCGGTTTGATCTACGTCGTACGAATGAAGACGAAACGTCTGCGTATGGACAGGGGCCACAGAATCGTTCATACTATTCTCCGGTCTGTCCCGGACATTTTCCCCGTTCCGTCCGTGATCGCCCTCAGCAAAGAAGCAGGAACCTCGAATCTCAGAGATGGGATCAATGAAACGCCCGCCATTTCAGTTCCGCTTCGGCCCTTCCCGTTTATCGAATTATCAACTCTAATGCTGCTCGTGCGTCCGTGAATTTAGTCAACCCCTGAAGGAAGAGCAAGTTGACCGCCGTCCGGAGGCGGCGGCCAACTTTGACAGTATTACTTCGGTGCCGGGCCTTCGGTTATCTGGACGAGATCGTCCGGGCGGACCCATTTCTTAAATGCATTCTGGATGTCTTTTGCGGTCAATTTCAAATAAATATGTGCCGCCCGTATCGGTTCATCCAATGGAAGGTCTTCGAGCGCTCGACCGATTAAGCCGTCCGCGATACTGTTCTCGCTGGATTCTGAAAGCGGTATCTCGCGCATCAAAAGCGCCTGGGCCTGCCTCAGTTCCCTCGGCGTCACTTCGGTATCCTGCATCTGCTTAAGATCCCTGACGACAATCGTCCTGGCTTTCGAGACGTTATCCGGATCGCATGCGTACTCGACTACATAGCTGCTGCGAGTCTTCGCGATATGGAATGTAGAGCCGACGTAGTAAACCAGCCCATTGTTCTCGCGAAGATCCCTGTAGAACCTCGTCGCATAGAAAGCTCCGCCGAGGACATGGTCGCCCAGTATCAGGGGATAGTAGTCCGGATTGGACCGGGTTAGACCAAGAATCTCAGCGAGATAAACGCGGTCCTGTACCCTGCTTTGATCAGGCACGGCAGCAACTGAAGGTTTGTTCAACGGGACGTGAGGGAGATCCGTCGTAGGCTTCGGACCCGATGCTTTCCACGATCCGAAATACTTCTGGATGACCTCCGCGGCCTTCTCGGGAGTTACCTTGCCGATGACTACAATTGTCGTCATATCGGGACGGAACGCGTGGTCATAATAATCTTTCACTTCCTGAAGATTGACCGCTCCGACCGACTGCGGCGTAGGATGCCTCAAGACAGGGTCGCTTTTTGGAAGCAGGGCGGACTGGAGGGCATGCGTCGTCAGGTAGTCCGGACTCTGAAGCTCGCCGGCAACGGTAGCGGCGGTCCGGCGCTGGATTATGCCGAAGGCTTCCGAGGGAAGTGCGGGATGCAGCTCATTGTCTGCAAGCAGCTGAACGCCCTTGTCGAAATTGTCGGCAAGGACTCTGACTGAGAAGTTTATGCCCGCAGACTCGCTCGCCCCTATGCTGTCCAGGGCTTTCTGGAACTGTATGCGGTTAAGCGTGGTCGAACCGAATTCAAACAACTGGTTGAGAATTTCGCTGACTCCGTCCTGTCCTTTCGGGGTCTGAATCAGCGAATTGCTCTTTATGCTTCCGATTACGGAGACCGTATTGCTGATCGATTCCGGCTGGACGATTAGCCTGATTCCGTTCGGAAGCATCTTCACCGTCGGGTTAACCGTGGATTTAGGTACGGTCAGTCTCCCGACGGCAGTTTCTGCCCATGCCGGCAGCGTCACATTCTTGGTTTCTTTCGGCGTAAACGATTCGGCACCACCGAACCCCCTCGACGTGACCGGACTGCCTGAGGCCTGAGGCGTCAGGACAGCTACAATCGAGTTCGGTGTGCCCAGGTACTTCTTCAGGGCACGATTAACATCCGCCGTGGTGACATTTTCAATCATCTTGAGGTCTTCATCGGGAGATTGTCTCCCCTCGATGGCCAGCGCATCGGACCACTCCTGGGCCAGACCGGACACGGAGTTCTTCTGAAACTCGGCGTCAGTAATCTCATGCCGCTTCGATGCCTCCACAAGGCCTGCGGACACACCGGACTGGATCTCCCGTTCAAGAACCATCTTCACTTCTCTGAGGAGCTCTTCGGAATTATATCCCTTAGGGAATGCCGCTGCAGCGAAACCCAGGCCCGCCTTCGGAAGGGCATCGTATTGGAACCCGGCATAAAGCGCCCTACCTGCGGGGACAAGCGCATACAAATCACCGCGCTGGCTGCTCAGAACATCAGACAGTACCTGGCATGCTGCGTAATCAGGACTATTCGTCCCGGGCATTCTGAAAGCAATTATTGCGAACCCGTAGGGGAGGTCAGTCGACAGCCGCATCGTGTCGGCCTTCACGGGTTGGAACTTGAATTCGGGACGCGGAGGAAGCGGGCGCGAGGGAAGGCTGCCGAACAGTTCCTTCACCAGGCCGAGTGCATTCTGAGGATTCACGTCTCCGACGATGACCAGGACGGCGTTGTTCGGTACATACCACGACTGGTGAAAATTGTCCAGCATTCCGGCGCTCGTCTTGTCGAACGACGGGCGGGTGCCCAGCGCGTCATGTGCGTAAGGTGTACCATCAAACATTGCAGCGAGCAGCTTCGTGTAGAAGACATATTCCGGGTTGGAAAGATCAGAAGCCACTTCCTGCTCGATTGCGCCTCGTTCCTTGTCCCACAGGCTGTCGGTACCCAGGATTGCTTTCATCCGAATGGATTCGATGTGAAGAGCGACGTCCAGGTCCTCAGACGGAACCGTGAGGAAGAACTGAGTGACCATCTGTTGTGTGTCCGCGTCGAAATCACCGCCCATTGCGGCAGTGATATCGGCAAGCTGCGTTGCGGACAGACCCGGGCTTCCGCGAAACATCATATGCTCCAGAGCATGCGCGGTTCCGGGAAATCCGGCCGGCGCTTCGTCTGACCCGACCAGGTAGTTTATCTCCGTTGTCACAACCGGTGCCAGCGGGTTTCTTACTATGACTACGCGCAGCCCGTTGTCCAGGGTGGCACGGAGCACTGATTCTCCGCCTGAATTGTTCTGGCTCGCGATCGAGTCGGTTGAAAACGGAAGTATGAAAATCGCTCCGACAAGTCCGAGCAAGGTAAACAGCCTGAGCAGACCTCTTAGGCCGGTGATTTCGCCAAAGAAATGGCCTTGGGTCGGGGAATCCCTATGCATCTTTCCTCCAGGGGTTAAGGTGAAACGAGTCGCTACTTCGGTGGATGTGGCCAAACCGCTTTCAAATTGGCTTAATAGGCGACGTAGACTGGAAACGGGTCGTGTTCTTGGTTCATGCGGTTTTTCGACAAATTCTGCAGCTCTCGAGGTTTTAATGAAAAGCCAATTTTCTTCCATCTATTTTAATAATCCGGGCCAACATTTCATAGACGTAAATTGAACAGCGACGTTGAACAAAACGTTCGAAAGGATTAATCTTGGCACATGGAAAATTTCGATGAACTTTCACGGGAAGAACTCCTGAAGGTAGTCAAGATGTTCGCGAAGAACTGGCTTGCTCATGACGGGAGCTGGTTCCTCGCAGCTGAAGAGAAATTCGGAATGGAAACGGCGGTAGAGCTCGATACAAAATCATGGGAGCGGTTCGCCGTCGCCGAAGCCAGAAGAATCAAATCCGAGATCGGTCTTCCGGATAACGGCGGGCTCATGGCACTGGAGAAGGCTCTCCAATACAGGATGTACTCCGCCATAAACAAACAGCAGATCGAGTTCCTCGACGAGAACACGCTCGTCTTCAGGATGGTGGAATGCCGTGTGCAGTCGACACGAATGCGCAAAGGCTTGCCGCCGTTTGCTTGCAAGCCTGTGGGCGTCGTGGAATTCGGTAAGTTCGCAAGGACGATCGATCCCCGAATAAAGACTTCAGTAATCTCCTGTCCTCCCGACCCGATCAGGGACTTCTATTGCGGCTGGAAGTTCACGCTTGAACCTGAAAACTAAAGAAGTCGACGGCCTTCCACTGATTAAGTGATTTACCCTTACTTCTTGTGTGGAGCCTGTCCACCGTGATGAGGGCGTGGACCCCTGCCTTGACGTCCGGGATACTGTCTCCTCTGAGGTTGGCTCTTCTTAGGCAGCGGAAACTTCGGCTCGGGAAGCGGAGTCAAAAGATCATCTTCAGGGTAGATCGACGGGATATCCTCTCCGAGAAATTTCTTGATTGCAGGGATAGAATAAGCATCCGTCTCCGTGGCAAAACTTATCGAGGTACCGCTTGCACCCGCTCTACCCGTCCTGCCGATCCTGTGCACGTAATCTTCCGGATTCTCGGGGAGCGTAAAGTTTACTACGTGGCTGATCCCTTCGACATGAAGCCCGCGCGCGGCAACATCCGTCGCGACAAGCACCTTCGTACTTCCTGAGCGGAAATTCTCCAGGCGTTTGATTCGCCGGAGTTGCTCCACATCTCCGGAGAGGAGCGAGCAGTTTATTCCGTGCGATGAGAGATGATCTTTAAGATCTCTGGCCGTGTCCTTGCGATTCGCAAAGACTATCACTTTGTCGAGCCCTCGTTTAGTTATCAGGTTGTAAAGGATCTTGAATTTCTCGATGTCTGTGGTCAGGTAGAATACCTGCTTGATGGTCTTTACGACGACTCTCTCCGGTTCGATCTCGACGATGCTCGGCTCCGTCGTCCATCTCGAAGCTAGCCTGTTGACCTCCGGTGTCAGTGTCGCGCTGAAGAGCATGGTCTGTCGCTTCGATTTCGGCGGAGTGCTTTCGATTATCCTGCGAACGTCGGGTATGAATCCCATGTCGAGCATCCGGTCGGCCTCGTCTATTACGAGTATCTCGATCTTATCCAGATGTATATTCCCCTGCTTTTTGAAATCGAGGAGCCTGCCTGGCGTTGCGACGACGATGTCGACTTTCCCTCCCGAGAGAGTCTCCTTCTGTTCCCTGTATTCCATCCCTCCGAGAACTGCAAGCACTTTCAGGTCGGTGTACTTCATCAGCCCGTCGGCATCCTTCTTTATTTGCATCGCAAGCTCTCTTGTGGGAGCAAGGATCAGAGCTCGCGGCGCTTTTCGATTTGGCTCTTTCAGCGGATTGTTAAGCAGCCTTGTTATAATTGCAATGAGGAAGGCCGCAGTCTTGCCGGTTCCCGTCTGCGCGCGCCCGGCGGCATCGAGCCCTTCAAGCAGCTTCGGGAGTATTCCGGCCTGAATGGGTGTGCAATACTGGAAATTGAGGTCGGAAATAGCATGCATGACTTCGGGGGCGAGGGCAAAATCATGAAAGCGCGTCTTGTCCTCCATCGGAGGGACGACAAACCGCGAACTTTCCCAGGCCTTCCCTTCTACCGCCTTTCCTTCTGCTACTTTCCCCTCTACCGCTTTTCCTTCGACTCTCCTTGCCTCAACTTTCGGCTTATCCTGAGGACGCCTGTTGTCGGTGTAGGGTTTTCTATTATCCTTCTGATTCTTTGTGGGCTGAGGTCTTCCACCCGGCTGATTTCTCCTTCGATCTCCCTGAGGTGGCCTCCTCTGGTCTTCTCTCCGCCTGGGTTGGTGAGTCTTTTCTATCTGCCTTGGAGCTTTCTCCTCGACCTTCTTGACCTCTGGCTTTTCTTCTTTACGGCCAAACAGCTTTTTTAATATGTTCTTTAACAACTTATTCTTCCTATTTCTGAAACTCTGATTTAGTTACGTTTTTCCTTGTGTTTACGGATCCGCTTCGGTACGAATCCAACTTTTGCACGACAACCGCTTCCCTCTCGAGTGCGATTCCGAAGTTCTTGAATACGGCTTCCTCGATGCTTGCTGCAAGCGAGAGAAGCTCTTTCGTTGTGCCCGATTGATTTATGAGCGCAAGTGCGTGGTTCGACGAGATACCGACGCCGCCCATACGGTATCCCTTGTGAAAGCCGGAATTCTCGACTAACCATGCTGCGGGGATCTTCATTCCTTCGGCGGTCTTGAAAGAAGGCGCTTCCCCGATCTTGTTCTCCCTCAACTTGCCGAGGAGACTGTCATACTCCGCTGCAGACAGGACAGGATTGACAAAAAACGAGCCGACAGAACGCGAGTTCGGGTCATGCTCATCCACGACCATCGACTTCCTCCGTCTCAGCGTCAGAACGGCTTCCCTGATCGTCGACAATCGACTCTCTACTTCCTCCTGCCTCCCGCTTCCCGTCTCCTTCTTTCCCGATTCGACATAATTCTTGAGCTCTGCATACTTCAAACTCGGTCGACCGTGTCTCTCAAGTCTATGCCTGACCCCGACTATGACAAAGCGGTCCTTCTCCTTCGATTTAAAAATGCTGCTGCGATAGCCGAAGCCGCATGCCTCCGGAGTGAATTCCACAATCTTAAGCGAGCTTCTGTCGATTGCCTTGACCGAGACGATTGAGTCCTTCACTTCCTGACCGTAGGCTCCGACGTTCTGAATCGGCGTCGCACCCACCGAACCGGGTATTCCGGACAGGCACTCGACTCCCGCGAGATCGTTCTCGACACACGATTTCACGAAGCTGTCCCATACCTCGCCCGCTGCTGCAGTGGCGGATGTGAAGCTGCCTTCATCTTTGAACGAGATCCCCTTCAGATCGACTTTCAGCACGAGCCCGTCGAAACCTTCGTCCGCAAAGATAAGATTGCTCCCGCCGCCCATGATTTGAACGGGGAGCTTCTCGCTTTCGGCAAAAATCAACGCGGACCGAATCTCTTCCACCGTCTCACACCGGACGAAATACCTCGCAATTCCTCCGAGTCCAATCGTCGTGAAGTCGGCGAGCGGAATTTCCGACCTGAAATCAAGCAATCCGTTTGGTTTGACGCTCATACCTTTTAAGATAACCAATGCCGACCAATTCTTCCGCCCCTAAAATGTCGACGGGCATCCGACCCAATTATGGGGATTTCACTCGCAAAACTCCAAGAGACGACGGTATGTGTTTGCGTTCCTTGACAGGGTCCCTGATAGCCTCTAATTTCGGTCAAGAGAACTAACTGAAGAGGGCTTAGGATGGGTCGCATGTTTGGTACATTTTCACTGACATGTTTCTTCTGCCTTGTCGGGAGCGGCTATGGACAGGGCGAGACTGCCGTGTCTTTCCTTCTGATACCAACCTCCGTGGAGGGAAACGGAATGGGGGGAGTCGCAGCATCCCTGGTGACCAGCGATGCCATATCGACCATTTCAAACCCGGCACAGCTCGGGTTCTTCGGCCTGAACAACGACCTCAGCCTGAGCACTTACACCCCGAAAACCGGCTGGCTTCCCGGTAACTCAGGAAGCGGCCTCAGCCTTAACGCGACAGCGCTCAGCGCTGGCTTGCAGCTCAACCGGTATGCAAAACTTCCCGCTGCGATCAGTCTCGGTGTCGGCTACTCACAGGTCTACTTTGATTTCGGAACGTTCACCACAAGTCCCGCCAATACTTCGACGGGAGCCTCGCAGTTCCACGCTTATGATAAGGCGGATAATATTACATTTGGGGTGGGGATCGATTACGTCGTGAGACTCGGCGTCGGATACAACTTCAAGTGGATAAATTCGAAGCTCAGACCGTCAGTTCCGGCACAGACGGCCGGACCAATCGAAGCGAAGGTCCCCGCGCATGACTTCGGCATGATTCTGCAAATACCTGTCGTCGACGTCGCCTCTCATTTCCGCGGAGAACCTGTCACATTTAACAACAGAGTTTCGCCCCTTCTCAATTTGACGTTGGGATATGCCAGCAGGAATGTCGGTGAAGAAATCAGTTATGCGGGACAATCCGATCCACTTCCCCGCCAGGCGGCCCTCGGATGGAATTTCGAAGTCGGGCTTTCGTCACAGGTTAACGACCGACCGTGGAAGCTGCTCTCCTTCACATGGGCAAGAGAAGCCACCGATGTCCTTGTCTCTTCGTCAACGAAAGAAGTGGCTTCTGCACCCGGAGACACGAGCTACGTTTCTACCTTCTCGTACGGAAGCGGACTAGGCGACATGCGCCCGATCGATAATCTCTTGTTCGGCAAAACTCACGGTACAATCGACTTGATGAAGGGATGGCAGGTTCAGTTAGCAGAGTGCCTGTACTTTAGGGAAGGCTCGTACACCGGGGTCGGCGGGTTGTTGTACGACACTCGGGGCGCGAGCTTCAAGCTCAACGGGTTCCTCAAACTCTTAGCCTCGCTCGGGATCTGGAACCCAGCGTACGACTGGGGAGCTTACTTCGTTGATCACTTCGATCTGCAGTACAGCAGGAGCATCTACACGAGCACGCAAAACTCTTTAATAAACGGCACGGAATTCAACTCCATCAACATTGTGTTTAAGTGACTCAAGTACTTAGTTTTATTCTTTGACACGACCTTAACTAAACAACTCTTCCGTGAATGCAAACGAAAGAAAGAGAAGCATATGAAGAATTTGAAAGGTCGTGTGATATTCCTGCTGCTATCTGCCTGTACAACACATGCGGCAGCTCAACTTCTGACTTCCTCACCGTCAGTGGACGCCATTGGAATGGGAGGCGTTGCCGCTTCTCTCCCTTCCGACAATGCGATGGCGCCGATGGCCAATCCGGCTCAGGTGGGCCTCTTCAGCCTCAATGGGATTCTCAGCGTGGGGACGTATGTGTCTCCAACTTCGTATTCGAACTGGTGGGGAAATCAATCTGTGGCCACCTCGTCAGCAGTGGCAGGGATGGATTTGACCGGATATATGAACACTCCTTTCAGAGTCTCGATCGGGCTCGGGTATTCGAGGACAGGCGAGAATTCCACGGGCTATCCTTATTTCAAAAGCTATGATCAAGCCAACGATGTTTCATTCGGCATAGGGTTTAATTATTTCGTAAATGTCGGCTTGGGTTTCGGTCTCAACTGGATATCTTCGAGTTATCAAAACCAGCCGTTGCAAAACCAGGAGAGCAACGCAACGACCTACAGCTACGGCGGGATCGTACAAATTCCGGTAGCGGAAATTCTTCAGGGAGAGAAGAAGGAGGGCGCGATAGACAATCCGACAGTTCAATCGATTGCCAATCTCGCAGTCGCGTATAACGTCAGAGACATGGGAAGTATTCCGGACAATTCAACTCTTTTCTCCCGCCAGGGAGATCTGGGGATCAATTTCGAAATCGGAGTCGAATCAAGTTTCAATGGTCAGCCATGGAAACTCTTATCTGTGACTCTGGCACGTGAAGCCGACGAGTCACTTACGAGAGCAGATTCGGTTTTTTATACACTCAATCGGGGTGATTCAGTCTACAATTATTTCGAGGCATACACTAGCGCCATCCGCCACATGAGTCCTTTTAACAATCTTATCGTCGGCACATATGGTACAAACGTCGGCGTCAGGTCGGGTTTGCAAATCCAGGCCGCGGAATTCCTCTACCTGCGTTTCGGAAAAGGAGCCGGTTCTTTCGTAGGGAACTACACGACATTCGGATTCGGCATCCGGCTCAGAGGGTTAATGCGACTCCTCTGCCTCGTAAGCAACGATTCTAATCCGAAGGGTTTTCTCATGTCGCTTCTGACCGACCACGTCGATCTGCAATTCGACTACAGCAAAATGACAAGCTGGAACGGCGCACCGGCATTTAACGAGCTGAATATGGTCGTGAAGCCTTGACACGGTTAAGCCCAGGTATTACTCAAGCGCGTTCAGCAGCAGTCCCGACAGAAGCTTCGGATAAAAATACGTCGACTTCTGCGGCATGACGGCACCGGCATCGGCGACTTCTTTCACCTGCTCGACTTTCGTGGAATTCAGTATGAAGCCGAGCTGTCCCTTGCCCGACTGGACCGCCTCGTCCACCTCATGCCTGTCGATGGTGTAATTCAAGTTCAGCTTCTTCTCCTGCGCCTCTTTCGAAATGCCAAGCGTTTGCGTCAAAACGTAATCGTGAAGCAGCGTGACATCCAGCCTCTTCACCGGGGCGGGCACATTTTCCTTCACGATCGAAAGCACGTCCGAACCGGGCTTCAGTTTCATCAAGTAGTACTTCTTCTCCGGCAGGACCATGCCGTAAGCGTGGTCGCCCGCCGACAAAAGCGAGGAAGCGAGCGAGTCGACGTCAGACTTCGCGGTCATGTCGAAATGTGCCTTCACCGTATCCATCAGCTTCTTCGAATCGAAGCCACCCAGGCTGTGGAGTATCCTGTGCGTCGGGTAGACGACCAGTCCGGAGTCAAAGATGTTCGTGAAGTACATCATTATGTAATTGTAGGCTTCCTTGCCGGTATGCTTGGGGTTCTTCTCCTTCATGATCCGCTGGTACTCGAGGGCCGTCTCGTACCTGTGGTGCCCGTCGGCGATATAAACCGGAATTCTGGCGAGCAAATCCTGAAACACCTTCACCGTTCCCTTGTCTACAATCCTGTAAATCCTGTTGTTGACGCCATCCTGGTCGGCTTCGAGAAACGGTTTGGACTTCGCCGCCCTGTCGTACTCCTTTTCAAGGACCTTGCCCTGGTCGCCGTAAATGCTGAATATCTGGCTGAACGATGCTTTGGTGGCTGTCATTAGTTTAAGCCTGTCCATCTTCGGTCCTGAAAGCGTATGCTCATGCGGAAGAACGACGCCCGCTTCAAACGGCTCAAGTTTAATCCATGATACGAAGCCACGCCTTGTCACCGTCTTGCCGTCCTGTGTCTTGAAGGTTTGCAGGTATGGATAGATTGCGGGATCGCTGTCCTGTACCAGGGCCCTCTCCTTCAGCATCCTCTGCATTTCCTTCGCGGCAGATGGATACGGATCGGGATCGGGATTCAGATCAAGCCTTATGATATTGTTCGGGTCTCTTTTGAAAAGCTCCTGCTGCTGCTCCTTGTTTATCACGTCGTAAGGTGGTGCGACTACTTTCGAAAGGTCTTCGACGATTTCAGTGTTGTAATGAATCGCTTTGAAAGGTTGAATGTCTGCCATTATGATTCTCCGGTTATGTGCAGTTATAATAACAAACGCGGGTTTTGTTATGCAAGGTGCGGAGGGAAAAGCCTGCTAATTCATGTTAGAAGAGCAAACCGTGAGCGGTTCATGAACATTATGGTACAAACCGAAAACTGCCGATTACTTCCTTTGTATCAGGCCCTTCCTGAGCAGTGCGATCTGCCCCGAATGGTAGACGTTATGGTCGATAATGCCGTGCAGCATGGTGTAATTATCGTAGTTCTTCCCGCTGGCTGGGCTCTCAAGCTGTGCCGGAGTCAACACCCGTATTCGATTGACGAGACTCTCGAAAGCAGTTTCCATCCGGGCGAGTGTCTTATCCCAGGCATTCTCTGTCATCTCCGTCGGAGCGCACCAGTCGTCCTCCGGTTCCGGCTCTACAATCTTCCCGTCGAGCCTCTGTCGCACGATCTCCATCCAGAAGGCGATATGGTCAACTATGACGGAGATCATGTGTAAACCTCCCGACAACTGCGAGTAGGCCATCTCGGGAGTAACGCCGACAAGCGTCTCTCTCAGAGAAGGTCCGTGCCACGGCTCGCCACAGTAAGTCTTCCGAAGGAGCTCTGCTATTCTGTTCGCTTCATCCATCTCCATAATCCCTCCTCGCCCCTCTCACTTTCCCGGTCTATTTGCCTTTGATCCTATCACCTTTTGACCTTTGACTCTGGAGCTTCTTACCTGTACCCCAGTCTCTTTATCTTCCCCTTGTCGTCGCGCCATTCCTTCTCGACCTTCACAAATAGTTCGAGAAACACCTCGTGCCCGATCATTACCTCGATTTGTCTGCGCGCATTCTGCCCGACCTGCTTGAGAGCGGCCCCTCCCTTGCCGATAATTATTCCCTTATGTGAATCTCTTTCCACATATACTACCGCCCGGATGAAGGTCTTTCTCTCGCTGTCGCTCTCCCTGAACTCCTCTATCTCGACTGTCGTGGAATATGGGACCTCTTCTTTGAACAGTTTGAATATCTCTTCGCGTATCAGCTCGCTCACGAAAAACCGCTCGTCCCTGTCGCTGACGTAGTCCTCCGGATAGAACGCGTTCCCCTCGGGAAGATATTTCACGATCGTCTTCTTCAAGTCGACAAGATTCTCGCCCTTGAGGGCGGAGACCGGGATAATTTCCGTGAAGGGGTACAGCAAGCTGAATGCCTGGATCAGCGGAAGCACTTCGGCCTTCTTGAGGAGGTCAATTTTGTTGAGCACGACGAAAACCGGCTTTTTGTCCTTTAGCCCCACAAGCCTTGCCATAGCCGCGGATTTCTTCACCGATTCAACGATTCCCCGCCCGCTCGCATCCACAAGGAACACTAGTACATCCGCTTCCTCTATCGCTTCCCCCGCAAACGACATCATCACCTCCTGAAGCGCATATTTCGGCTTGATCAACCCCGGCGTGTCGAGGAAGACTATCTGGTAGTTGTCATCTGTGAGTATTCCCGCAATCTTGTGGCGGGTCGTCTGAGGCTTGGGAGTCACGATTGAGAGTTTCTGTTCGAGGAGCGCGTTGAGAAGCGTGGACTTGCCGACGTTCGGTTCACCAATCAAAGCGACATAGCCTGTTCGGAATCTGGGTCCCCGTTTACTGTTCTCAGTCATCGCCGGGAGAGCTCCAAATCATGAACGCCAGGCTCCGGACAACAAATGACTTCCAACGGGTCAACAGTTAAACTCTTCAGCTCCTGACATTCGACAATTATCACTTTATGAGTGGATTGAAATTTGGGAGTTTGCTTCGGCAGCTCATTATCAGAGTGCAGCTTCTCCACTCTCCTCCGTTCTGACGCGAATAACTTCTTCCACAGGATAGATGAATATTTTTCCATCGCCCACCTGGCCCGTCTTCGCACTCTTTATGATCGTCTCGACAATCTTATCCACATTGTCGTCCGGGGAGATGATTTCTATTTTCATCTTCGGCAGGAAATCGATCTGATACTCGGAGCCGCGGTACATCTCGGTATGCCCTTTCTGGCGGCCGTATCCCTTCACTTCCGTGATAGTCATTCCTTTTATGCCGATTTCTATCAGCGCCTCGCGAACATCGTCGATCTTGAACGGACGGATGATAGCTTCAATCTTCTTCATTTAAAGCTCCTCGGTTTTATCGGGCCGTTATTCGTTTTCATGAGATTGCCAAACAATATTGGCACAAATCGGTTATAGAAGCAAGAAAGGAAAATTGTAAAGGTTCCCCGCTCTTATTAAATTTTATTGCAATAATTCGGAGCAGACTTGAAAGCAAAACTAGCACTCGCCAACGGTGCGGTCTTCACTGGGGAATCCTTCGGTGCGGAAGGCGAAACGGCAGGCGAAGTCGTATTCAATACAAGCATGATAGGTTACCAGGAGGTACTGACTGATCCCTCCTACTGCGGACAAATTGTCACTATGACATATCCGCATATGGGCAATTACGGAATAAATCCCGAAGATTTCGAATCGTCCAAACCGCAGGTTGCGGGCTTCGTTGTAAGAGAGTACAGCAAATTCTACAGCAACTTCCGCGCTACCGAAAGCCTGGGCGATTTTCTCAAGCGAAACGATATCGTTGGAATAGAAGCAATCGATACTCGAAAGCTTACCAGGATGATAAGGGAAGCCGGCGCGATGAATGCCGTGATCTCGACGACCGATCTCGACGATGCCTCGCTCGTCAGGAAGGCAAAGGCATTCCCTTCGATGTCGGGTCTCGACCTCGCAAAAATCGTCACCACAAAGAAATCATACAGGTTTCCGCAGAATGGGAAGACGGATTTCAAATTCAGAGTTGTCGCGTACGACTACGGAATAAAGACCAATATTCTGCGGAAGCTGTATGAGCGCGGCTGCGACGTAACGGTCGTCCCCGCAAACACATCCGCCGACGAAGTCCTAAAGATGGATCCCGACGGGATATTCCTTTCGAACGGTCCGGGCGACCCGGCGGCGGTCACGTATGGAATCGACAACATCGGGCAGCTCATAGGCAAGAAGCCCATCTTCGGCATCTGCCTTGGACACCAGATTCTTGCTCTTGCCGCCGGGGCGAAGACGTTCAAGATGAAATTCGGACATCGCGGCGCGAATCACCCCGTGAAGCGCCTGTCGAATGAAACGGTCGAAGTAACCTCTCATAATCACGGTTTTGCGGTAGATCCCAATTCCCTCCCGGCGGATTATGAAGTCACTCATATCGACCTGAACGACGATATCCTCGAAGGGTTCAGACACAAGAGCCTCCCTCTGTTCTGCGTTCAATACCACCCGGAGGCGTCTCCCGGACCGCACGACAGCGACTATCTTTTCGACGACTTCATCAAAATGATGGAAGACGTTAAAGTAGAGACGAGATGATTGCGACTTCGCCGACACCGGCGATAACGGAATTCCCCGGGACAATTGAGGTTTTCAGAAAGGGTGTTTTCTCAGGTCACAGCGAAGGCCCGCGCTGCTGCCAGCGCGTCTCAGCCGAAGGACTTCCGATTCTCCCTCTCACTGCTTACCATAGTCTTGGATTCACCACATCGTTGTAGATCGAGCCGAATGTGAAGCTCAATCCGAACGAAGTCCAATAAGAATACTGTGTCGCCAGCTCGGTCTGCTGCAGGAGGATCTGGTCTGCCGTCGCACCCGATTGTGGAAGAGAGAGCTGATCATGGATCAGCGATATGTCTCCCGACAGGTTTACAGACAGTCCGTGAGCCACAGGGAGTGATATTTGGGTGTAAAGTTCGAGATCGTTTTGCGCGAAGTTCCTGAGATAATTGGCCCCGTTAAGTGATGCGCTTACCGTCCCCCATGGCTGCGTCAGGTTGAGGATGAGAGAAAGGTGTTCGCTTGCCAGCCTGTCGTAATACTTATTAAATACGGTCTCAAGATAATAGGATGAGTACTGGTAGCTCAGCTCGTACCGGAACCTCAGCTGCCGCATCGTAGCTTCGGAATAGGGAAAGATATCGTATTCCACCTCCGGCGACAGGGTGATCTGCTCCTTCTCGTTGTTGTATATGGACGAAAAGGAGGAGACTACTCCTCCCACCGACCAATGGTTTCCGAAACTGAGCGCCCCCATTCCTTCGAGAGTTCTCTGCCTCGTGATGGAAACAACTGCTTGTCCGTCAGTTGTGTAGTGATCTTCCTGGTAAACGCCGCTTCCGGTGAAGAGGAACTTGGACCGGCGAGTGGTTCTGCTGACTGAAACAGACCCGGACCATTTGTCTCTCGTGGTAAGCGCCTGGCCGTTCACATAACCGTTCGCACTGATGTTGAAGACCCAGTGATCCCACTTATCGATCGGGGCGGACCTTTTGCAGGATTTTGACAGGTCGACGGAGAGGTAATTAGCAATCGGCATCCTTTCGGCGTACCGGATCAGTCCCAGCTCCAGCATTCTGGACACTCCCTCCATGATCTGCTCCGACGTTTCGGCTGGACCCGACGAATATTCAAGCGTGTCGTTGACGCCGGTAAATTTTTCCCGGCCCAGGAAAATAAGTGTGTATTCCTGTCCACCTCCCCCGGTAGGCATATTTGTTATAATGACTTCCACCTGTGCTTCATTCCGGTCGCGCACATAGTTGACGAATCTCACGTGTGTTCTTATGTAATTGAAATTGCACGTCCCGCAATCAAGAAAGACTCTGGGTTCAGTCAGGCCGGTTCCGGCAAATTCGGAATTATTCAGGGCAAAGGCGCTTGCCGAAACGGAGAAGTATACGAGAAAAAGGAGAATCTTTCGCATTTTCTAAATCTACATGTATTTGATCGAACGTTTTAGGCTCGTTTTTCGCAGATTTGCGACACTCTGGTTCATTAGTGGAACATCATCCCACTACATAAACGAAACTACAACTTCGCCGTCTTTAAGTAAAGAGACTCAAACAGGAAAGTTTTTCTGGCTCCGGATTCGACACGCTTCGCCACACAGTGCAAGACTTGCAGGGCGGACACACCTTTTGCGCGGTTGATGAGAGAACAGGGAACATAACTACACAAATTGAACGCTGTGATGTGAAATCCCACTCCGTAATCGGCACGATATGTGATCCTACACTTAGAAAAAGGAGAAGCGATGCTGACACGAGCGAGCATCTTAACGGTTTTAATGTCGGTGGTGTTGTTCGGATGTTCTCAATCGGGAAATCCGGTTTCCTCGTCCGGTTCACAGGGGAACGTGATCATGTCAGTGGCATTCACAAACAGCTCGACACCTGTCGGACTCTCCAAGGTGAGCTCCGTTACCTCTGCAGACTCAATCCGCATTGACAGCGCCATAGTCGTGTTGGCAAAAATCCGATTCGAGTCGAATATCGATACGGTGGAGGTCGACACGAGCAGCAGCGTGCCGTTCATCAACATAGACCGGGCCGATTCAAGCGCGACCTTCTGGGGGCCGTTCGTGATTCATATTCACGATACCGTAGCAATCAACTTTGCCAATAAGACGCTTCCTCCCGGAACTTACACGGGCATCAAGTTCGCCGTCTACAGACTCGGAAGGGGAGAAGGCTTCGAGGACAGCGAACATTTCAACCACCCGAATAGGAACCCGAGCGACACCGCTATCACCAATTACAGCATAGCGGTCTGGGGATCGATATATAAGAATGGCACATGGGTTCCGTTCGCGTTCAAGGATGATCAGAACCTGGAATTCAAGGTCAAGGGAACATTTACAATCTCCAGCGCTACTTCAGCGATCAACATTGCGCTCAACTTCAACATGGGTTCATGGTTCATGAATCCCTTTAACGGCTCGATTCTCGACCCGACGGACATGTCGTTCAGGAATCAGATGATGATAAGGGAAGCAATACAGCACTCGTTTGAAAATGGTCGGTGCGGTCGATGGGAAGATTTTCGGGATTGGGGATTTTGAGATGAAAGGCGCGAGAAAAAACGCATGAGAGACAAGATCATATAGATTTGCCAGCCTCAAGCCACAAAGGGAAAGCGGGGCTCGCCAGCGAAAAGCAGGTGGGCCCCGTTTCTTTTATTTTCATTTGTACCTGAAATGCCGCATCGTGTCGGGCAGCGGACGCCCCGGAATGTTAAACGGAGGCTCCGGCATATGGTCGATGTCTAAGCTATCGGGAATTTTGAATATCATTCCGGGATCTATCGACGGATCGGTTCTGCTGATGAGTATGAAATATTTAACATTCCCAATCACGACTCCGTCAGGTTCGATGCGAGGGCGCTGCATCAGCAACCGTTGCAATTGGTCCTCACCGAATTTCCTGACGGAATCAGGCGCTTGCTTTGCCAGACTATCTGCTTTAACCTGTGCATGCGCACACTGAGCAGACAGCAGGAACAGAACTACCAGAGATGTGGACAAAAAGTCGGTTTGGCGAAAAATCATCTTCAAATTCAACTTGTGTAAGCATGTTCCATGTTGAAAATGGAGGTTCTCGTCCACGTCTCTAGTAGTTTCACAATGAGTCCTCGCTTCATTGAGATAGATCTAAACACGCAGACACCGCCACAAGAGACTCACTATTTCAATTCTTTCTCCGCATCTCCGGCGTCTTTTGTGATTGATCTCCAGACGTAGCCGCAGATCTCTCTGCTACCGCTCAATATCATTTCTTCGTAGAAAGTTCGCTCAACCTGTTTCTCGCATACTTCGCAAACGATTCGTCGACTCTCCGGTCCGCCTTGAGAAATCTCCGGTACCAGTACATCGCTTCCTTCGTATGATGAGATTGATCGTAAGCTAAACCGAGCCCATAAACTGCATCCACGTTTTCGGGATCGATTTCGAGCACCTTCCGGTACGTACTGATCGCCTTACTATATTCTTTGACGCGAAGTTGGGCTGCAGCTATGCTCTTCAAAATAGAGAGATTGAACGACAGCGTCCATTTTGAGAGCGAATAGGCAATCTGCATCGTCTTGATGGCTTCCCTTGGCTGGTTGAGCTGCATGAGGGCCAGACCGAGGTTCAGCTGCGCCTGCGGATCCCTCGGATCCAGCTTCACTTCATATCTGAAGAAACTCTCCGCGGAGTCGTAAATTCCCAGATTATAATACCACAGACCGATGTTGCCTATGTCTTCGGAAGTCGTGTCTTGGGACAACGAGAGGTAGCGGTTCATCAGGCTGATGGCGGTCTCGAGGTTTGCCTTGTCTTTCATTTTGCCGTGACACAATGCAAGTCTCTTTATGACGAATGGTGATGGTCCAAAAGTCTGCAACACTCCCGAATACTCTTTGGCAGCGTAGGGATACTTGTTAGTATTATAGTAAACTTCGGCGAGCATGAGTTTTGCAGCGGCGTTTGTGGAGTCGGCCGTGAGCAGTCTGGCAATGAACGGAAAAGCGTCTTCGTACTTGCGTGCATCAAGAAGCCCATTGCAAAGGGCGATCGCTTCACGCTCGTCGAAACGCTCCATCACGAATTCTTCCGCTTCTGTAAACCTGTCCATCGCGCAAAGCGTATTTACGAGCTCCACCCTCGCTGGATTGTATGTCGAATCCCGCAAAACAGTTATCCCCAGATACCGGATTGCTTCAGCAGGGTTGTGAAGTGCAATCATTATCACCGCACGGTAGAAGCAAGCAAGCGGGTACAAGGAGTCGGAGGAATCGACGGCGGCCAGCGACTCGAGACTTCTCCGGTAGTCGCCGATCTGGTACAGGCAAGCGCTGCGGTAATACTCGAGTGGGGCTGTCGAATCCGCCGGACTAAGCTTGTCGAAAACATCGAGTGCTTTCCGGTATTGTGCAGAATTGAAATAGCGAAGACCATCGCTGAACCGATTGAGACTGTCGGCTTCTGCGGCGACAGAAACCGGCACCGCCTTTGCGGCGGAGGTTGCAAGCAACAGTATGATCAGAGCTTTCAAGTAAGCCTCCTGGTACGAATGAATCATTTCCCCTTTTTCGGCATCTTCCCGTACTTCTCAATCATCCACTTTGCATGCCTTACCATCTCATCCAGATTCAAATTGTCAATCCTTACCCCTTCGAGAAACATCTGGTACCTTTCCACTGCCTGGACGTATTTCTTCTGCCTCTCATATTTCATCCCGGAATTGTAGAAAGAGATGAGTCGATCCAGTTGTGTAGCACTTGACGTTGAAGCTGAATTAAGTCCCGCTTTTTCAATAATCTTGTGCTGGCCCTGGCCCGGAGGCACACCCAACTCGGATGATTTAATCTTGTCGGCAGGGCTCGGCCGCAATTTGAATGTAAACGGAATGACAACCCACACACTCACCGGTTTGTTGTCAAGCATAGCGGGTGTGAATCTATACTTCATCGCCGCATCGATTGTGGGTTGGTTAAAAACAGAATAGCTGACCTTCAATCCGCGACTCACAAGGGAACCCTCTCCTTTCACCAGATGTGCCGTTGTATCCTCGGCCTTCAAGTTGAATTCCAAAACAACTGCTTTGCGCGGAATTCCGTCTTTGCCGACCAAAACTTTCAAAATAACCCGTCCTTCGATTCCGGCTTTTTGTGCAAGCTCGGGATATTTTGCAATGGCCTGTTTCACAATCTGTGGTTCTTTCTCCACAGGCAAGAAATCCGGAGGCAGAGCCGATGAATCAGGCACAGAATAATTGGGGAGAAGTTTTGCCTGAGCTCTGATATCCGGCGCGGATAGAAACATCAGGATAGACAACAGAACGATCTTCGGTTTGCTGTTCATCTCATTGCACCTTTCGAATCGCGGATCGACACCGGATAAACTACCTGCGTCGGCATCCCGTACACTACGTGCGACGGCACCGCTTTCAGAATCGCATTAATCTCATCCCGGTGCATGTTCTCCTGCAGCATGAAGCCGATTGCAAAAGACACAATTAAAAGTATCACTGCCGCCATAGACACAACATAAACCGGAATTCTCAATTGATAGCCCAACGCATTCGTGTTCTGCTTGCGTCCTATCTTCCGGGAAATCGATTCATCAAGGCCGGCCGGATAGCTCATTCTGTCGTCGCTCGCCAGTGAATGGAGTTTCACCGCTGTGCTGAAAAAATTCTGGCAGCTCTCGCAGCCATAAAGGTGGGAGAGAGCGGCCTCTATGTTATCTGTGCTTTCCTCACGGTCGAGGAAAGCGCTGAGCCTTTCCTGCACGAAGTCACAGTTCATTTCACACATCTCCATAAAGCTTCTTGTAGATTTCACTTGCCATCTTTCTCGCCTTGAACAGTCTCGACTTCACTGCCGACACAGTCGTATCGAGCGCCTCCGCAATCTCCGCGTAGCTGAGCCCGTTCCATTCTCGCATGACCAGCACCTCACGGTAGTCAGCGGGGAGATCGTCCAGCAGTTTTCTTAGCATCTGCGGAGAATCGCTGTATTCGGGATCGCTTGAAAGGAGCTCCTGCAATTCGTCACCGTCCCCGCCGAGGTTGCGGATTTTTCCCCTGTCCCGGATCATGTTCAGACACTTGTTCCTCGCCGACTTGTACAGCCAGACTTTGACCGACGTCTCGCCGTCGAACCGGTTGACGTTCTGGAAGAATTTGATGAATACGTCCTGCACAACGTCCTTTGCCCCTTCCCTGTCGTTGAGCATTCTGCAGCAGAATCGATAGACGCCGGTTTTGTGATGGTTGTAAGCCGCCATGAACTCCGCCCTGTCTTCAGAAATCGGCACGATTCCCTTTCCGAATCTTCTCAGCTCATTAAACTCCCGAAGGATTGCGAGCCTATATCTAAATAACCCACGAGACCCGCAAAAGTTGTCGACTGCAACAATGTTCGCAAATCGTCTTTAAGATTCAACTTTTGACGGTAAGTCGCTCAATTGGCAACACGCCTGGCGAAGGTATCAAAGCCTTTGCGCCGCAACCTTCGCAAGGTTACCAATCCCGCTTCAATGTGACAAACTACCGTGAAATGCCTCAAATGTTGAAATTGTGTTATCCCATATAAGATTCCTCCGCGCGCTCACCTTGACTTCGTCAAGACTCACTTGGTCGGAATGACTACTCATTTGGTTCTGATGCGTGACTGGAACCTTATCCGGAATTCGCTACGAAACAAACACATTTTTCCTCCAGATCAATGTGTTCACCGATCGGTTTCATTTAACAAGCTCTTTCCATCTTCCCTCCATCCCGGTGCACGCAGAAAGTCTCTCGCATCCGCTCGGGGCAAGCTTTTGCCTTTTGACCTGCTGTTCCATTGTCTTTCACCTGTTCCACCGATAAATTAAAAAAAAGGCGGCTGCATCTTGAAAAACGTGAAGAAATATCGTGAACTGACTCCGGATGAGCTTACCTGGCACTGCCCGGAGAGCGAACTCAATTTCAATTCAACAGAAGAGCTGGAGTCCATCGATGCTATTATAGGACAGGAGAGAGCCGTAAAGGCGCTGCAATTTGGTGTGGAGATAAAGAGTCCGGGTTACAACGTATTTGTAAGCGGGATCGCCGGCACAGGAAGGTTGACCACGATAAAACGGCTGCTCGAAGAAATCACGACGGAGTGTACCCCATCTCCCGACAGATGTTACGTTTACAATTTCAAGGAGCCTGACAATCCTCACCTCCTTGAATTCGAGCGCGGACATGGAAGCAAGTTCAATGATGACCTCAGCGCGACCGTCCGATACCTGAGGAGGAGGATTCCGGAGCTTCTCACCGGCGAAGCCTATACCGACTCGAGGGACAAGATCGTAGACGGTTTTGAGAAACGCGAGAAGGCTCTCCTGCAGGAATTTCAGAAGAAGATCGAAAGCGACGGCTTCGCGCTGGTCCCGATACAGATCGGCCCGGTGGCCCAGCCGCAGGTCTTTCCAACTTTCATGGGCAAACCCATCTCGATCGAGGAGCTCGAGCAGCTTGCCGCCGATGGGAAGATTACCCGCGGGGAGTATTCGGGAATCGAGCAGAAGCTCCAGGAGCACAGGAAGGAGCTCGTCGCCGTTGCAAGGAAGGGTTCTGCACTCGCAAGGGAGATGATGAGAAAGGTCGAGGAGATGGAGCGGCAGACCGTCGCAGGTGTCGTGGGATTGATATTCGATGAACTCGAAAGCAGGCACAAGAACAACCAGCAGGTCTTGGATTACCTCAAGCTTGTACAGGAACACACGCTCAACAACATACAGATTTTCAAAAGAGTTGAGGAACAGGATACGGAAATGCCGCTTGGCGCCCCGCCGCCGCAGAGGCCCGAGACTGATCCATTCATCGTCTATCGCGTGAACGTCATCCAGGATAACACCGGGAAAGAACCTTGCCCGGTCGTAATTGAGACGAGCCCGACTTACACGAACCTGTTCGGCACGATAGAGCGGACCGTGGACGCGCGCGGGTTCCTCCAGACGGACCATATGAAGATAAAAGGCGGTGCCCTGTTGAGGGCGGACGGCGGCTTCATCGTGTTAAACGCGCTCGATGCACTGACGGAACCCGGAGTCTGGAAGGCGCTCAAGCGTACGCTGATGTACAGGAAACTCGAGATTCAGCCTCTCGACACCTTTTTCCAGGTGAGCCAGCTCGCGCTGAAACCCGAGCCGATCGAAATCAACGTCAAGGTCATCCTCATCGGCGATCCTTACATCTATAATATACTCTACGATGCTGAAGAAGATTTCAAGAAGATATTCAAGGTAAAGGCGGATTTCGACAGCGAAGTCAAGCTCGACCCCCAGAAGATAAACGAGTACGCTCGATTCGTGGCCCGCATTTGCAGGATCGAGAAGCTGATGCACTTCGACAAGTCCGGCGTCGCAGCCGTGATAGAGTTTGCGGCGCGGCGGGCAGGCAGGCAGGACAAACTCTGGACCAGGTTCAGCGATATTGCCGATCTGCTGCGGGAGGCAAACTTCTGGGCGAGCAAGAACTCACACAGGCTGGTTAACCGCGAAGATGTCAACAGAAGTCTCGATTCGCTCATAGAGAGAAACAATTTGATTGAAGACAAGATTCAGGAGATGATCGAGCAGGACGTCCTGATGATCGACACAACTGGCGAGCGCGTCGGGCAGGTCAACGGGCTTTCAGTCTACGACATCGGCTACTATTCATTCGGGAGGCCGACGAGGATTACCGCGGCGGTCGGGATGGGCAAAGCCGGAATCACGAGCATCGAGCGCGACGCAAACCTGTCCGGCAAGATACACGACAAGGGAGTGATGACGCTTTCGGGCTATCTCCGCGACAGGTTCGCGAAGGAGAAGGCGCTTTCTCTCTCGGCAAGCATCGCGTTCGAGCAGTCGTACAGCGGCGTCGACGGCGACAGCGCATCATCTACCGAGCTTTACGCCATACTCTCCAGCCTGAGCGATTTGCCCATCAAACAGGGCATCGCCGTTACCGGAAGCGTGAACCAGAAGGGCGACATACAACCGATCGGCGGAGTGAACCAGAAGATCGAGGGATTCTATCAGGTATGCAAGGCGAAGGGACTGACCGGCGACCAGGGAGTCATCATACCGACAAGGAATGTGAAGGATCTCGTCCTGCGCGACGAAGTCGTACAAGCGGTGAAAGAGAAGAAATTCCACATTTACCCGGTAGAGAAGATTGATGAAGGGATAGAGATACTGACCGGCAGACCGGCCGGCAAGCAGGATCCGAAAGGAAAATACGAGAATGATTCGGTATTCGGACTCGTAGCAAAGCAACTGAAGAAAATGGCTGGAGAAAAGAAGGAGACTGGGGCTGGGAGAACGGGAAAACGCAATACGGGGAGACGAAGGAGGAGATAGTGCGTTTACAACCGCGACTCACTTTAGAAGTGAGTCGCAGTCAACTTTCCCAATCGTCGCGGGTACTATCACTGCAGACATTTGCCGGTCTCTATTCGAGAGGCTGAAAACCGGGGTGACCGGTCTGCCAGAGAATAAAGGAATACTGGTCAGCGAAATTCCGGAAAGTCACCATTTTCTCTTCGGTAAAATGCCCGCTCTCGTAGTTCACCTTCATGAGTACCGGCTTGCCCGAGCCAGTCGCCTGCTGGAGGGCAGCCGCGAATTTTCCCGGCTCCCATGCGACAACGCGCGGGTCATTCCAGCCTGCGACACAAATCACGGAAGGATACTTCACGCCCGGCTGCACATGCTGCACGCCGTCCATCTCATACAAAGCAAGACATTGCAGCGAGTCTTTCACCGTCCCGAACTCCGCAATGTTCGGGGGACCGTTCGGCGTGAACTCCATGCGTATGGCGTTTGCACAGCCTACGTTGCAGATCGCAGCCCCGAACAAGTCGGGCCGTTCGGTAATCGCGCGGCTGATGAGTATGCCGCCGGCGCTCGTTCCCATGCCGGCAAGCCTGGCGGGGGAAGTGTACCCCTCCTTAACCAGGTATTCTGCACAAGAAATGAAATCCTTCCACGTATTCGGCTTCGTCGTCTTGTATCCAGCCCTGTACCACGATTCTCCCTTCTCGCCGCCGCCGCGCACGTGTGCGTATGCGAGCACGACCCCCTTCAGGGCAATCGACCGGCGGATGCTGAAATAAGGTGTGGCGCTGTAACCGTAGGCACCGTATCCTTCCAGGAGACAGCTGTTGTTGCCGTCTTTGTGCAGTCCTTTCTCATAAATAATCGAGAGAGGGATCATCGTGCCGTCGTGACCGCGCACCTCCACTTCCTCCGACACCAGGTTTTCAAACCCGGGATATTTTATATCGGTATTGAAAGCGCTTTCCGCAAAGAAATCCTTGTCCGCATCATAATCGTACCACTTTGTCGGCGACGTCCACGAGGAAATCGTAACGAGAAACCGGTTGCCGAATCTGTCGGGACAGCTAACATCGACGGTGCCCGACATCGGGAGCGAAAGCTCGGTCGTCTTCCCGCTGTTGAAATGATAAGAGAGTACACGTCCTGTAATCCCGTTCGAGTAAACGGCAAGCAAATGGTCATTGCTCTTGGCAATGTACTGCAAGACGTCTTTCTGCTCCGGCAAAACAGTTTCCGCATGATCCCAATCGGGATGGTCAATGCGTGTCGAGACGAGCTTGTAATTGTGGGCCTGTTTGAGGGTGATCGCGTAGACTCTGTCGCCGTGAAACTCCATCCCGCGTACCAGGCTGTCCGACTGGGTACAGAGAACCTTCCAGTCGATCCTGGAATTCTCCATTTCCCTCGCAGGGGCATAATACACTCGCATCTCCGGCTGAACGGTATAAAGATATCCGAAGACGTAATCGGGGTATGTTTCGTCCATTACGGCGATGGGGAATTCGTTCGGGGCAATGTTGAGCTCGGGGTAACTCCCGTTGCTGAAGAAGTCGATATCGCCTGATGTGTCTGCGCCAATCTCGTGCAATTTCGTTTTCAGGTTCAGCTCGAAATCCGGACTCTTGTTGTCGGCGCTCTTCTGCCACAAGTAAACGAGAGACATATTATCCAGCGTCCAGCAAATCGGTCCGCGGGTCGGGAAAATGCTCTCGGGATAAAGTGTTCCGTCATCGACATTCAGAATCCGAATCTCGGAAACCTCGGCTCCCCCGGAGGATAACGCCAACGCTACATTCTTACCGTCGTAGCTGGGGACAAAGCTGACAACGGTCGTGACGACCCCCTTTTGATACGTAGCGGGATCGAACAGCAGTTTCTCGTCCCCGTCCCAGTCTGCGCGCCAATAAATCTTACCGATGTTTTCGCCGCCCCTGGTCTTCCTGTAAAAGAGCCTGTTTGCCTCGAAGACGATCTCGGAATAGTTTGCGGGTTTGAGCGAGTCCAGCGACATCCACTCTTTAACCAGAGAATCCCTGCCCGGGATTCTGTTCAAAAGACTGTCGCTCAACAAAGCCTGAGCCTTGAACCAGTCTTCCACTTCTTTGCTCTTGATGTTCTCCAGCCAGCGGTAAGGATCCTTGATGGTTTTCCCCCAATACGTGTCCGAGCTATCTACGGTGCGCGTAGGCGGATATGCCAGCTGGGGATAGGCAATCATAGTTGTGGAAAAAAACAGGAAACCGAAGAAGATTCTTTTCATGCTATTGCCCTCCTAACGAAAGTGCAGGATTAGAGTATAGGTAGGTGTTGCTTGAACCACTTTCGCGGATACCCCACTGCCCTTCCGAAAGATCCCGTCTGCCGCCCTGGCCTTTAGACACCGGAATATCCGAAAAAATATGCGACTCTAACTGCGACTCACTTCAAAAGTGAGTCGCAGTTAGCCCAGTTAGCCACTCAACACTCCGGTACGTTGACGGCAAGCCCGCCAAGAGAAGTCTCTTTGTATTTGCTCGCCATGTCGACGCCGGTTTGACGCATCGTCGCGATCACTTGATCCAGGGACACCTTGTGGAAACCGTCCCCCTTGAGTGCGATGCGCGCCGCGTTGATTGCCTTGACCGCGCCCATCGCGTTGCGCTCGATGCACGGGACCTGGACGAGACCGCCGATCGGGTCGCAGGTCAGGCCGAGGTTGTGCTCCATCCCGATCTCAGCCGCGTTTTCGACCTGCTCGTTCGTGCCGCCGAGTGCAGCCGCGATCCCGGCGGCGGCCATGGAACAAGCGACCCCCACCTCGCCCTGGCAGCCGACTTCAGCACCGGATATGGAAGCGTTCATTTTATAGAGCATGGCAATCGCCCCTGCGGTTAAGAGGAACCTTATTATCCCGTCGTTGTCGGGGCCGGGGGAGAAGTGATAATAGTAGTGCAGAACTGCGGGGACAATGCCCGCCGCACCGTTCGTCGGCGCAGTCACCACACGGCCGCCGGCGGCATTCTCTTCATTTACTGCCAGCGCGTACAGGTTCACCCAGTCGAGGATGCTCAGCGGATCGCGGAGCGCCTGTTCCGGCCGCTCGATCAGTTCCCTGTGAATGTGGGGCGCGCGTCTCTCGATTTCCAGCCCGCCGGGGAGCGTCCCCTCCGTCTTGAGCCCGCGTGCCACGCATCCCTGCATCACTTTCCAGATATTCAGGAGCCCTTCGTGTACCTCGCGCTCCGAACGCCAGCGCACCTCGTTCTGCATCACAAGCTGCGCGATGGTTATGCCTCTCTCGTTGCACAACCGGAGAAGCTCTTCGCTGCTGGTGAATGGGTTCGGAGCAGGGACGCGGCTGCCCTCCGGAGGAGCCAATTTGTCCTCCGTTCCGGTCGCCACGAATCCTCCTCCGACGGAGTAGTAAA
This sequence comes from Bacteroidota bacterium, assembly GCA_021825585.1. GTDB lineage: Bacteria > Bacteroidota > Ignavibacteria > Kryptoniales > JAKASW01 > JAKASW01. The sequence goes on from JAKAGT010000004.1 coordinate 118,764, forward strand.
GTTGAGAGGTGAGCCGCTGCCCCGCGCTGCCGAACGCAGTGAAGCGCATGCTGTTGGGATGCGCAGGAAGCGTTTTCGCAGTCACGAAGCGCAGTTGTCTCTCCTCGTCGAAACTTATGCGCTGTTTACCCGCAAGTTCGATCTCGCGGGAAGTGCGCACGGTGCCGATCAGACCAGTAATATTGTCCGGATCGACTCCCTCCGGGGTGATTCCCATCAGCCCGAGCAAGATCGCCCGGTCCGTACCGTGCCCCTTTCCCGTATAAGCGAGCGAGCCGTACAACTCGATGTCCACTGACGAAACACTATGAAGGACATTCTTCTCTTCGAGGAGAGTCACGAAACTTCTTGCGGCACGCATCGGCCCGACGACATGCGAACTCGACGGTCCGATACCGATAGTATATATGTCGAATACGCTGACAATCATTTTCGTTCTTTCATGTGTTCTGAATTTTACAGTGGGGAATTTTGTGCGGACGCGGCCACATATTCAAGTCCGTATAATACCGCCCGCTTCAGAAACTTATTCCGGTGTTCCCGCTCCGCAGATAAAAACAATTCTTAAATGAACACCACTTTGCCGCGGAGTTTCGCAAGCTCCAACGCATCGAGCGAACCCAGTGACGCGAATCGCAAAGCTTTCATGTCCGATTCAGCCGGTGGACCGCGTTGCACTTTCGAAGTGAATCGCGATCCGCCAACACATTAATCTTTCGTCGCCGCGTTCGCGAAACTCTGCCAGAGAGGATCGGACATGCCCTGGAAAGAGAAGATTGAGAGCCCGCTGGATCCGGCATCGTGAGATACGCTAACTGCCTTTGCAATATCGTCAGGACTCATTCCGTTAACCATTATGCCGCTATATATCGGCGCATCGTTTCTCATCCCTCTCACTTCCTGTTCAGTCATATATCCGATCCATTCGATTCCTTGGTCATACGCCCTGTTGTATAGCATTGGCAACGCTCCATCTAAATTCCAATGCATCCACTGTTGCCGGACGTCCCGCCAGTTCGGAAATACGGCCGCGGTGGCCTTCTTCCCGTGTTTGTGGACGATGGGTACATATATGTCATTTACCAGATGAGTTATCCGGTGATAACGAAACTTTCTCCACGCGTAGTTCCCTGTCGGATCCTCAAGCTTCAGCGGGTCGGTTCCGGTTTGCTTCTTGAAGTCCTCACGGCAAACATCGCAGTAACAGTAATCATACTGCGGCAGCTCGCGGTCCTGCTTGATATTGTACCTCGGCTGGAGGGCTACCGGCAGTATCACGTCGGGATATCGAATGAAATCAAAATGAACTCCGTCCAGACCGTCGATTTGCGAGAGCTCGGTCACGGTCTCCTTCACAAATTCGCGCGCTCCTTCTCTCGACGGACAGAAGAACTTGTAATTTGGGACATAAGCAGGCTTAACCGCAGCCGACTCTCCCAGCCGGTTCACAACGTACCACTCCGGATGTTTCTCGACAACTTCCGGAATATTGCAAGGCATCGACCACATCCAGGCATGCACCTCGAGCCCTTCTGCCTTAGCCAGAGGGAGTATAGTCTCGAGCCACGGCGCGCCGACAGGAAGATGTTTACTCTCGTAAAAAGCCTGGTTGCTGTTATAGATCTCCGGCAGGATGGCATCGATTCCAGACTGGCGCATTAATGCGAATCTCTTTTTCCACTGATCGACGCTCGCCTCCGTGTCGGTTCCTATCCATACCCAATTCTTGAATCTTTTCTTCCTGGTTCCAGCAATAAGTCTCTCAACAGGCCTTGTTAGCTCGCCCGCTGCCAGTCCCAGACCGGCAACACCGACAACCTTCAAGAATTCTCTTTTGTCCATCGATTTCCCTTTCTTTGAATAACGAGTTTAAAACGGTTCCCTCTAAGTTCGTCGCTCAGGTGAAAATGGAACGCATCCCGGAATATTATTCTGTCAAGCGGCCGTATCGTCCCTATCGTCCTTCTGTTTTGCCTGCTCTCCTTTCAGGTTCTCGAAAGCGGCCTCAGCTGCCATCTGTTCCGCTGCCTTCTTTGTTTTGCCCGACCCGATTCCGCGAGACTCCTCGCCGACCAACACTTCGACCGTGAAGGTTCTGTCATGGTCAGGCCCCTCTTCCTTGATGAGATTATAACGCGGTGCACCGAGTCCGCGAGACTGGGCCAGCTCGAGCAGTGCACTCTTGAAATTCTTATCGAGTGGTTTGAAAGTCCCCTTGCCGATTTCCCTCTCTCTGGGCATGACAGCCTGTGCTATGAAGCTCCTTGCGGCCTTTATTCCGCCGTCCAAATAGATCGCAGCTATTACCGCCTCAAACGCATCGGAGATGATAGTCTCATACCCCCTCTCGATCGCTTGCTGCGCGCTGCTGCTCAAAGCCATAAAATTGGAGAGGTCCAGTTCCGCAGCGCACTCAGCAAGGGCATGCTGGTTGACGAGGAGGCTTCTCAAACGTGTCATCTGCCCCTCGTCCAGCTCGGGATACTCATTGAACAGAAATTCGGCCACGAGCAGGTTGAGGACCGCATCACCCAGATATTCCATCCGCTCGTTGGACCTTTTCCTCTCGTTGGAGGAGAAAGAGAGCGCCGACCTGTGAGTCAACGCCTCTACAAAATACTCTTCTTTCTTTATCCTAATCCCGAGGGATTTCTCGAGTTCACCTTTTTTCTTCAGACGATTACCCCGTCTGAGTATCCGTGTCTGAATGAACCTCCTGGGGGAAAAAGTCATCGTCAGTCTGCGATTTCTGAGCCTAGATTTCCGAAGCGAGCCCTTTATATTTCCGGCTTAATGAATGTGACGAGCGCTGCAATGGAGCGGACCCCCCTTCCCAAAATGTTCTCCGGGATGAAATTGAACCTGTGCATCGCAAACCGCCGCCAATTTGAACTGCCAGACCCCGTAACGACATCGGTCTTTCATTCTTCCTGTATGAAGAAGTTCTATATCTCCGGTTTGAATTTTCCGCTCAGGTGACTCTTTTCCATCAATCCTTAAATTTCGCGAATAGCAGCGAGGCGTTGTGCCCACCGAAGCCGAACGTATTGCTGATAGCGTAATTGACGACTTTCTTCATCGGTTTGTTGGGAACATAATTCAGGTCGCAGTCCGGGTCGGGAAATTCATAGTTAATCGTCGGGGGAAGCATATCGTTCTGGATCGCGAGGATAGTCGCAATCGCTTCCACGCTTCCGGCCGCGCCGAGCTGGTGACCGGTCATCGACTTAGTGGAGCTCACATGGAGTTTGTAGGCATGTTCGCCGAAAACCGTCTTTATCGCCTCGGTTTCATTCTTGTCGTTGAATGGAGTCGATGTCCCATGGGCATTTATGTAGTCGACATCCTCAGGTTTTATTCCCGCGTCGTTGAGCGAAAGTGCCATCGCTCTGACGGCGCCTTCTCCGCCGGGTGCCGGCTGGGTAATATGATAAGCGTCGGCGGTCAGCCCGAACCCCGACAGCTCGGCTATGATTCTCGCGCCTCTTTTAACGGCATGTTCATAGCTTTCGAGGACCAGGATACCTCCTCCCTCGCCCATTACGAACCCGTCACGCTTGACATCAAAGGGCCTGCTCGCATGGAGAGGGTCGTCATTCCGGGTCGAAAGAGCCTTCATCGAATTGAATCCGCCGATTCCCATCGGGCAGATAGCGGCCTCCGCCCCGCCGGTGATCATCATATCGGCATCGCCCCGCTCGATCAGCATTGCCGCATCTGCGATCGCGTGGCTGGACGTGGCGCAGGCAGATGTTGTGGCGTAATTCGGCCCTTTCATCTTGTATTTCATCGATATGTATCCCGCAGCGATATCGGAGATCATCATCGGAACGAAGAACGGGCTTATCCTGTCGGGCCCGCCGGTAGCAAAGATCGTCTCCTGCTGCTTGTGGTAGGTCCACATCCCGCCTATTCCGCTTCCGACGACGACACCCGCGCGCCTCGTGTCGATCTTTTCGAAATCTATCTTGGCGTCCTCAACGGCCTGAGCGGCGGCAGCCATGGCATATTGCGCGAACAAATCCATGCGCTGTACACTCTTACGGTCCAGATACTTGAGTGGGTCGAATCCCTTCAACTCGCAGGCAAACTTGGTGTCATACCTGGAAGTATCGAAATAAGTTATGGAACCTGCCCCGCTCTTTCCTTCCATCATCGACTGCCAAAACTCGCCGACAGTCAGTCCGATCGGCGTTACCACACCCAGACCCGTTACAACGACGCGTTTGCCGCTTTTCATAAACCTTCCCTATCGGTCATCATGACCGCCATTAGCTTACTTTTTGTTTCAGGTAGTTAATCGCATCTCCGACAGTGCGTATCTTCTCTGCGTCCTGGTCCGGGATCTGAATGTTGAAAGCCTTTTCGAATTCCATAACCAGCTCAACCGTATCAAGAGAATCCGCACCGAGGTCGTTGGTGAATGACGCTTCCGGCTTAATCTGGGATTCTTCTGCGCCCAGCTTGTTGATTATGATCTCTTTTACCTTTGCTTCGACATCTACTGCCATGGTTTTACCTCCATTATGTTTGAATTTAAACTGACATCCCGCCGTCTACTGCAATCACCTGACCCGTTATGTAATCGGCGTCAGGCGAGGCGAGGAAAAGAATCACTCTTGCTACTTCCTGAGGTTTTGCTACTCGTTTCAATGGGATCGCATCTGTAACCGCTTTTCGCTGTTCTTCTGTCAGAGCTGCGGTCATATCGGTCTCAATATAACCAGGGGCCACAGCATTGACAAGTATGTTTCTGCTCGCGAGCTCCTTCGCGATGGACTTCGTGAACCCGATTATACCCGCCTTTGATGCGGCGTAGTTCGACTGGCCGGCATTTCCCTTCAAGCCGACGACAGAACTGAGATTTATAATTCTTCCATATCGCTGGCCCATCATAGTCCTGGCCGCTGCTTTCGTGTAATTAAAAACGCTTTTCAAATTCGTCTGGATAACGGCATCCCACTCTTCCTCCTGCATTCTCAGAAGAAGATTGTCCCTGGTAATCCCGGCGTTGTTGACGAGAATGTCGAGCCTCTTGAATTCCCGTACGACCCTGTCTATAACTTCGGCAGATGACGCCATTGATACCGCGTCGGCCTCGATCCCGACGGCCTTCCTCCCCAACGCAGCGACCTCGGATACGAGGGACTCCGCGAGATGGGACGAGCTCTTATAGGTGAACGCGACATCGGCACCGGCTTTGGCCAGCTCGAGCGAGATAGCGCGGCCGATTCCGCGTGCCCCGCCTGTAACCAGAGCTATTTTGCCCTCGAGAACCACTCTACTTCCCTCCTCCTTTTCCCGAACTCTCCTGCCCGGGATTCGTTGAACCTGACTTACCGTCTTCAGGGAAATACTTTCTGTAGTACTCGAGTATCTCTTTATACTTCGCGGAGCCAAGTGCGTGCTCGAACTCTATCGAGCATGTCTCGACCATTTTCTTCTCGCTTCCGCGGGAGGCAGTGCAGCACGACGATTCTCCTGAACAGAAATCGTCGTACATAAATACGCCGTCGACCTTGACGATCGGAAAGAGGATGCAGTAAAACGGCTTCAGCGAGAACCGCGGCATTCCTTCTTCCTTTTCGGTAACTTGAACGGCACACTTACCATCCTTCCGCAGAAAGACGCACTTATTGTTATAAGCCTCTGTGCTGACGCATTTGCCGGACGGAAAATCTGGATCTTGCTCTTCCGTATTGTCGAACCACCTCTCCCTGTCCTTGATCTGGGTCTCGTCCAGATGCTTCTCGATCAGGTGCCCGTGGGCAAGTATGCGGTCCCGCTCGGACGGATCCAGGTACACGCCGTGGCGGCAGCAAAGCGACGTGCATGTGTTGGGACCGTCCTTTTCTTCGAAGCCGTTCGTGAAAATCGTCGGGTCGAATTTCAGGCCGGATATTTCAATCTCATGGTCGCTCATTTCAGAAGCGTGCTCCCGTCGTTGACTTTGTCGATTCCCTCGATTTCGCCGGCCTGCACGGTACGTTTTACGAGGCCTTGTAAGACTTTTCCCGGGCCGATCTCAACAAACCGATTTATGCCGCCTTCGGACATGTTCGAAACAGTTTCCTGCCATCTCACAGGGTTCGTCAGCTGGCGGACCAGTGCGTCCTTTATCTCCTCCGCCGAACTGACCGGCTTCGCCGTGACGTTTGCGTAGACAGGCACTCTTGCGTCATGAATCGGGGCCGAATCTATCGCCTTCTTAAGCTCCTCCCTTGCCGCCTCCATCAGCGGAGAATGGAATGCCCCGCTCACAACGAGCTCCTTCACTATTTTGGCGCCGCGCGTCCTGGCGAGTTCCATCGCTCTGTGAACGGCGTCGACATCGCCGGAAATAACGGTCTGGCCGGGTGAATTGTAATTTGCCGGCTGCACCACTCCTTCTCCCGACGACTCCCTGCAAACCTCTTCCAGCACATTCGCTTCGAGTCCGACGACAGCGGACATGGTTCCCGGGCGAGCGTCGCCGGCGTTCTGCATCAGTCTGCCTCGCAGGCCGACGAGCATCAGTGTGTGCTCGAAGTCCAGTGCTCCCGCTGCAAACAGGGCGGAATATTCGCCGAGCGAATGTCCGGCTGCAGCATTAAACTCCTTCTTCTCAAGCGATGTGAACGCGACCGCACTGTGCAGGAATATCGCTGGCTGCGTCACGGCTGTCTGGCGGAGATCTTCTTCCGGTCCTTCGAAACAGACCTTTGAGATGTCGAAGCCGAGAATCTCGTTTGCGCGATGATACATCCGCTTCACCCGGTCGCTGTTCTCGTACCAGTCCTTTCCCATCCCGACATATTGCGAACCCTGTCCGGGGAAAATGAACGCGGTCCTGACGGAGGAGCTGCTCTCTGCGCTAATCGGTTTCAATCCTGACAGTTCTCCATCCCCCACTTAATGTAAATCGCGCCCCAGGTATAGCCGGCACCGAACGCCGACAGTACAAGGTTCTGTCCTTTCTTCAGCTGCCCGTTCTGGTAGTATTCTGAGAGGCAAAGGGGTATCGTAGCCGCCGTTGTGTTGCCGTATCGGTCGATATTCAGCATGACCTTGGAGCTGTCCAATTCCATCCGGTTCGCGGTCGCGTCGATGATTCGCTTGTTAGCCTGGTGCGGAACAAGCCAGTCGACGTCGTTGCTGGTGAGGTTGTTCTTTTTCATAATTTCGTACGACACATCTGCCATCCCGACTACCGCAACCTTGAAGACTGCCTTACCGTCCTGGTAGAGGTAATGCATCTTCTTTTCGACGGTCTCATGAGAGGCAGGGTTGAGACTTCCGCCGCCGAGCATGTTCAGGTACTGGCCGCCGGATCCGTCGCAGTGCAGTATATAATCGACTATTCCATACTCCTTGCTTTCACTCGGCTCGAGAAGGAGGGCGGCGCCTGCATCGCCAAACAGGATGCAGTTGGCGCGGTCGGTGTAATCGGTAATCGAAGTCATCTTGTCCGCACCGACGACGATAACCTTCTTATACGCTCCTGTTTGAACGAACTGCGCGCCGGTTACCAGGGCGAACACAAATCCTGAGCAGGCCGCGGAGAGGTCGAACCCCCACGCGTTCTTCGCCCCAATTTTTTCCTGTATCACGCAAGCAGTAGCAGGAAAGAACATGTCAGGCGTAACCGTCGCCACAATAATCAGGTCTATTTCTTCGGCCGACATCTTCTTCTTCTTGAGGAGGTCTTTTATGGCGCCCGCCGCGAGGTCGCTTGTCGCACCATCCCTCAGTATCCGTCGTTCACGGATTCCCGTCCTCGTCCGGATCCATTCATCTGTCGTATCGACCATCTTTTCGAGGTCAGCGTTGGTCAACTTCTCTTCGGGCACATAATGACCTACGCCGGTTATCACTGCGCGTTTTGGCATTTGCTAAGCCTTTCCCTGAGATGCCCCGAGTTGTCGGGACGATTCAAATTTCGTGATTGAGTTCTCTATCAGCTGGCTGATCTTGTGCTGCACCATCTCTTCCGCACGAAGTACCATATTCTCGACTGCCCAAGCTGTCGAGCCGCCGTGGCCGATAATCGATATGCCATTAACACCGAGGAGGGGCGCCCCGCCCTGAGCCTCGTAGCTGAATCCCTTCAACACCTTCCTGAGAGTCTTCCCCATCAAACCAGCCCAGACCGTCCTGAACAAATTCCCGCTCGCGTATCCCCTGATCCTTGACCTCAATACCGGCAGGACACTTTCGGCAAATTTCAGGACAATGTTTCCGACAAAACCGTCCGCGAGCACCACGTCCGCCTTACCCATCAAAATATCTCTTCCCTCGATATTGCCGATGAAGTTCAATCCGCTCTTCTCGAGAAGCGGATAGGCAGCCTGGGCAAGCTCATTTCCCTTTGAGCTTTCTTCGCCGATATTCAGCAGGCCTACGGTAGGATTATGCTTTTTTAGGATTTCACTCGCATAAATAGCGCCCATTATGCCGAATTCGACGATGTGCTGAGGTCTGCAATCGGAGTTGGCGCCGGAGTCGATAAGAAGACAGGCATCATTTATAGTAGGAATCGGCGTCCCGACCGCCGGACGGCCAACGCCCTTGACCCTCCCGAGTATAAGAGTGGATGCTGCCATAAATGCGCCCGTGTTGCCCGCGCTGATGAACGCATCCACCTTTCCCTCCTTGTGGAGGTTCATCCCGACTACGATAGAGGAGTCCCGCTTCTGTTTGAGAGCCACATTCGGAGTTTCGTGCATCTCGATCACTTCGCGGGCATCGACAACGGAGAAATTCATCCCCGGAGTGGAGTGGATGGATAGTTCCTTCTCGATTTCTTCCTTCCGACCGACGAGAACGAGCTCGAAGCGATTCCCTGACGCTTTCAGAGCCCGCATTCCACCTTCGACGATCCTGAGCGGTGCTTCGTCCCCACCCATAGCATCTAATGCAATTCGCATTCTTATATCAGTTTCTGGTGTCGATTAACCCTGGCCGGGATCTTCTTGAAAAACAATTCACGAACAAAGCGTGCTTCTGCCGCTGAACTAAGCGCTCTTGGGAATGAACGCAACTCTTCCGGCGTAATATCCACAGTTGGGACAAGCGCGGTGAGGGAGTTTAGGTTCATGGCAATGCGGACATTCTGATACAGTTGGAGCGGTAGCTTTGTAGTGCGTGCGCCTCTTTGCTCCCCTTGACTTTGAATGTCTTCTTTTCGGATTTGGCATATCTGCTCCTTTCCCGAAGTGGTACTTCGGGCAATCTAATTTTTACTCAAAATTCTTTTCGGCTTTATTTCGATTATCTCGGAATCGGTCTCTTCTTTCGGACAATTACACGATGCGTGGTTTAAATTCTCACCGCATTTGCCGCAGAGACCTGCACAATCTTCTTTGCACAGCAGCTTCAACGGGATTGCCAGAAGGACGTACTCTTTCACATCCTCATCGATGTTAATCACGTTCGTGCTCATCTTCAGGACTGTTATTTCGTCCCTGTCAACCTCGCCTGCATCACTTTCATCATAAACGTATGCCATTCTGTAGTCGAGGCTGAACCTGCGATCAAAATTGTCGAGACAACGATCGCATACGAATTTGCCGGAAGTTTCTATGTGTCCGGTCAAAAAAAGCTGTCTGCGCCGCTTTTCCAGCTTGACCTGAACGGAGACCGCATTTGAAAAACGCTCATCCAGCCCAATTTCGGAGGAGGGTTCATCGAATTGGTAGTCGTGAATTCCTTCCGAGAGGTTCGAAATATTTATCTTCAATCGAATTTCTCACATAATATTTCAGAACGACGTGCGTTTTCGCACTCGAGAAAAGCATGTAAATATAACCAGCCAGAGGAAGTTAAGCAAGAAAGCGAAGCAACACGACACACGCGACATGGCCGGTGGTGTCTCAGTTTGCCCGCAGGTGGCTCAGATTGAATTGATTTCCCGGGAGGTTTTTCGTGGAGAAAATATCACCGGTTAGCCGGTTTGACTACCTGAGTTTTATCGGGTAAGATATAGGGGTTGGGGAATTGGTGCTTTTGATAGCTTTCTTTGCTGATCTTTATTGATTTCTCCGAGAGGGCTTTAAGTTCCTTATTTTTTCTTCGGTAAGGGAAGAGGGTGTAGATATGCTTTCAATTAAGTATGTGGTTCTATTCTTTGGCATATAAAAAATCCCCCAGGTCGTAACCTGGGGGGCTACAAGCGGTGTAGTGCCTGTATGGATGAATATCTGATAATAGTATATCGGTATTTCCCCGATTTTGTCAAGCGAAAAGTTGACTAAATCAACCGCCCAAAAGGGGTTCTTAAGCAGCTAATCTTTCTTCTGTGTTCCAATTCAAAAACTCTTCCCAGCTCAACAGATGCTTGCAGACATTGGCCTGCATTGCTGGAGTAACTCTGAATTCCAACAAGGAAGTACTCATCGTAAACGGCGGCGCCTTGCCTCACATCCAGGGCGGGTTCCCGGCAATCGGGGCGAAGCTCCACCACTCACGACCGGGAAGTGTCAGACGGAACCGTCATAAACTCGAACTTGTATGGCAGGGAAATCGGCTTCAAGTTCGTACTTTTCGCGGTAGCACTCAGTGTCACTGTAAACTCTGTCGAAGGCGGCAAAGCAGTCTCCGGGTGAAACACCAGTTGTGTATACGTGGGATTGAATGTAATCCTGCCTGGAACACGTGGTGAGATTCCAAATGCTTCTGAAGTGGATGCAGGCTCCATAGGCTTGCTGAAGTCAATCGTAATAACGGAATCAGCTGACGCACCGTCGCCGACAGGAGTCGAACCTGTGACGACCGCCCGTGTCGTATCGAAGGAGTGGATCAGGTCGAAATAGTGATGCCAGTTCCAGTATGGGCCTGGATCCGTGTGTGTGTTGCAATGAGCGTAATCGGTACCGACATACTGCGTATATAGCGAGAACGGTATCAGATTGAACCAGGGATAGGTCCACGCATTGTGGCCGAAAATGTGCAGTGAATCTTCCGGGATGTCGTACTTTTCACACAGTTTGGCCGTCAGTCGTGCCGACGACTCGTACTCGGTCTCGGTAAAAAAGGACGGCGCGGAAGCGTATCCCTCGTGCTCTATATTCAGCGTTATCGGGTTCCAGCATACGACCGCCCATGCCTTGTCTTTGTCGTGGACGCACTGATCGATATAGCCGTCCTGGCTTCGTATGATATATTGGGCACTCGCTTCGTCCCTGCGATTTTCAAACAGCGAGACGGCGTAATCGAACTGTTCTTCGGTGTCGTGTATTATCACGAAGACAATCGGGGCACCGCGTCGGGAACTGTAGTTCGGACTTCCGACCCAAACAGGAACCGGAGGATTTCCCCCCATTCCGAAGCCGGTTGCCTTCACGGATTCCGGGAAATTATCCAGGTTGATTGCTTCTGCCGGTATCACGATCCCATCTTCGTTGATTCCCATCTGCAGCTCTTCTAGCGTGTGATATGCAAAGTCCGTCGCTATCTCCGGCTGTGGAATTCCGCTGTACCGGGCGATCACTGCAGCCCATGACGTAAGGTCACCGGTCACGACCAACGAATCTCTGTTCGCCTGATTCCTCAATTCAGAGAGATAGGCAGCGCCGCCTCTTATGTCCTGGTAAGGATTAGCCAGCAGCGAATCCACAGGGAGGCTGATGAGTTCTGCCGCGCTGTCGAGGGAAAATGAAAAGCGGTTGTCGTTGCGGAGCCCCATTACGCCCCGCCCGGGAACCTGTGTCCAATGCGTCTCGATGTAACCTATTCCCTCCAGGATTGGGAGCGGGACGTTGAATTCCCGCGATGCGGATTGGAAGTATTTCGTCATTTCGTCCGGCGTTTGTCCGAACGCTCTGACGGAGAAGGCAATTAGTGCAAGCAGCAGAACTTTCTTCAATTTCTTACCCGGTTCTTTCGTTAGCGTGAAGAAACACCCCGATTCCCTGGAAGCACCCATCCGGATTTGCCTATCCGAGATTTCGGAGCCATGAAGTCGTCCGATCCCGGTTGAATCACAAGAAACGTTCGGCCTTTTGCAGCCTGGTACAGTCCCTGGAACTTCGCATTTCGTTCACTCTATTTTTGCATTACACAGTTATTGGTCTGCAGTTATAATAGAGCGGCCGGTCGCCCAGCCGCCCCGCTTCGCCATAAAATATTCTTAATTCAGAAGCAGCCCGGGCCTGATTGCTTCATAGTCTCCGCCGACGGCAGCTCCTTGATATCCATGTTGTAATTCCACTGGTTGAAATAGAGATTCGCTTTGTCTGTCTCCATTTCACCTCTCTGGAAATCCACGTTGTCAGATCGGAAAAATTTCTTGGGAGGAGTGAGTTCCTGGTTGTTATCCGAGTTTGCCGACATGCGGTACTGATCGAGTCCGCCGAAATAGAAGGTGCGCACCTCCTTCCGCTGTGTCTCCGTGAGGCTGGTCATATACCTCATCGCCAGTATTCCCATATACGGATCGACGGGTACCCAGCCGTACGGACGGACGTATATTTCCGTCCAGTCGTGGATGTCCTGATTGCCCGGGAAGAAGTACCAGCCAGATTGCCACCGGGCCGGGATGCCGTTGTACCGGCAGAGCGTGATGAAGAGCATCGCCTCCTGCCCGCAGTCCCCGTACCGATGCGTCAGGCAGTAGTTGCTGATGTTGATTATCGTCGAGTACTCCCGCGCAAAGCTGTACATTATGTTTCGGGAAATCCAATCGTATATCTTCCTCGCTTTGATGACGGGGTTGGTTTCCCTGCCGACAATCTCTCTCGATAGCTTCTTTATCTTGCTCGTAAAGACGATGTTCGGTCCCTGTTTCGTGTATTCCCTGTAGATCCACTCTGATGTATCGTAAGGCTGCACCTTGGCCGGATCGAGGTTGAAATGCACGGCGCGGGTCTCGTAAGTATAGTTTATCATGAATTTTGCGCCGCCGTCGTCATTGGCGGCTTGTTCCATGAACACCGAACGTATGGGGCTCTCCGGCGGAGCGACTTCGAGCGGCTTGCTCGATGAGGAGACAAGCTTGAAAGCGGTTTGATAGGGGAAGCCGTGCGGGATCGGAAGCCACGCCTTTATCATTTCACCGGGCACAGCGGCTCCCGGCTTTGCCGTCAACTCCATCTTCACCTCGAACTCCTTCGGCAGCACGTAAGGCGTGCCGAGGCTGTCGGCGGCCTTATCGATAGATCGGCAGCTGCTTAGAAAGGCTTCGTATCTTTTCTGCTCATCGACGGGCGGGATCCTTCGCATGGCAATTTCGGGGTAGCGGAAGAACAGATTGCTCCGGCTCGTGTTTACGAATCGAAGCGTATCATCTATCATGCGTGAATCGAACCTCCCCTCGCGAAACCATTTCTTGAATTCCTTCCGCGTTACCCCCTTTATGCCTCGCTCAAGCTGGGCGTAAAGCTGATCGGCTGTCAGGGAGTAGTCGATTCCGATTCGCCTCATCCGTTCGATCTGAAAAAGCATCTTCTCTCTTTCAGCGCTGGAAATCTTGCCGGAGTCTTCATAGAGCGCCTTCTCCAGGATAGCGGTGGCCCTGGTGAACTCCCCCTCTTTCTCGAGCTTCGTCGCTTCGGAGCAGGCTTTGCTCTGTGCTACCGCGTCGCTGCCAGCGGAAACCAGCGTAGCGGCGATGAAGAATGAAAAGAAGGCAATCGCGGTAAACAATACTCGCATCTCTCACCTCTGCGTTTCTTGAAAGAAATCTGAGACCGGTCTTGGGTGCATCGAAGTTCTCGACGCATATCGAATATAATATAAGAGACGTTTATTTCATTACTACCATCTTGTTTGTGGCCGTGAAGTCGCCGGCTATCAGTTTATAGAAATAAACTCCGCTGGGCAGCCTTCCGGCACCTCCACCGGCGGAGTTTGCACCTTCGATGGAGAATGTGACGGTGTAGTATCCGGGACTCTGGCGCTGGTTGACCAGTGTCGCCACTTCCCTGCCGAGTATATCGTAGACTTTCAAGGTGACGTTGCTGACTGCCGGCAGCTGATAGCTGATAATTGTCGTGGGATTGAACGGATTCGGATAATTCTGCATCAACGAAAAATCAGCCGGCACAGTCGCATCCTTCCCGGCTATCCCGGTCGCACTTCCTTCTGTGCGGAAGTTCAGCACAAATGCATCTCCGGCGGTGCTGTCCTTATTCCCGTCGAGGAATACACCGTCTGCGGAGGCGGCAGTCCCTTCGAACCGAAGGACGAAATCCGTACCATATGGAAGTTTCGATTTCGGAGTGAAGGTGACGGTCGTGTTGTTGGTGGTGAACGACAGCGTTCCATCAATCGGAGGTGTTATGGAGAAAGAGGCGCGCACGGATGCGGTATCCATCGGTTTAGAAAACCGAGCGCCTATTACGCCTGACGCCGAATACGAAGTGTCATTGTTGGAGGGTTTCGCAAAAACGACGTACGGCGCGATCGCAGCTTCGGTAGTGAAGGAAAGCATGAACGGATCGCCCCCGGTGCTGTCGCCGTTTCCATCGATGAAAAAGCCGGTCACAGATTCAGCCGAACCGGCTATAGTTACATTATAAGTCGTCAGATGGTCAAAATGGGTCGACGGCGTAAAGGACATTGTCCTGAAGTTGTCTTTCCAGGCAATCGATCCGCTTACCGGCGGGAGGATTGAGAAAGCGCTTTCCACCGATGCAGTATCCATCGTCTTGGTGAAGGAAATATTGATTGAAGAAATTGCGTTCACTTTCTGCGCGTTGCGTACCGGAGAAGTGGACGCGACGACAGGCGGCAGCAGCGACTCCAGGACATGGTCCACAAACTTCACCTCGCCCTTCGCCACCACCACGTCTACCGTATCGCTTGAATACCCCACAGTCTCATAGACTATCTTGTGACTTCCGGAGGCGAGCGAGTCAAACAGGTAGTAGCCGTTATTGTAGTTGTCGCCGGAAAACACCCTGTTTTCCGGAAGAAGGACGACTTTCGTTGCGTTTACCGGTTTCCCGTTGTCGCTGTTCGTCTGGATCCCCGCAACGATGGCGAACGTGTCCAGCGGCACGCCATAATACTGGAGAAAGGCGTTCAGGATTCCGTATGCTTCCATCTTCCGGTACGAATTGTTCATCAGCCGGCGGGTCTCGGGATAGTAATCGTGGAACGAGCCTTCGGAAAGCTCGCCGGGCATCGACAACCCGCGGAGAACACCGAGGTTGAAACCGCCGTTTGGACCGCCGTAGAACGTGTAGTCGAGATACACTCCCGGTTTTCCGCTGATGTTGCCGCCTGAAGACTGCGTCCTGTCTTTTGCCCTGATATTGCTGTATATGAGCGATGACATGTCGATCGCCGCGGGAGAGGCCGCCTGCCTTGTAGCAATGTCTTCCTTGATCAAAACCATCGTGTAATTGGTCGATGTGTTATTGCCGCCGGTCGCGTTGCTGTGAATTGAATGAAACCAGTCGACGTTGTTTTGGTTCGCCAGTGTCCAGCGTGCCGTCAGGCTCGGCTCATCGGCGTCGTTCGGATAGTCGTTGGTGTAGCGCGTCAGAATGACTGTTGCTCCGTGAGATTCCAGCATCGTTTTCAGGAGCAGCGCTTTCTGGAAATTGCTCTCAGATTCCCAGAAATCAGTTCCCGGATCGGGAACAACATGCCTATCGGTGACTTCACTGTGCCCGCCGTGACCGGGGTCGATGCAGAACTTCAGACCCGAAAGATCGCTTCGCTGGGCAAAGCCCGGCGCATATGCCAGCAGAATGACCGTCGAAATCAATAGGAGGCGTCTCATCACTTGCCCTCCTCAGAATAGGTAATCACGTAGATGTCACCGCTCAACGAACTGCAAACTATCTTATTCTCAACAGGCGAACATGAGGGAAAAAGCTCTATGACATCGTCGGTATTGGTCAGCCGAACCGTCCTGGCTCCGTCGGCCGACACGCAGTAGATTTCCGAGCTGAGGATCGTATGGCCGTCATCCCTGTCGTCGGTGTACACGATCCATTTCCCGTCGCGAGCCCAGACCGGGTTGTCTTTCCTTCCGAGCGTCTCGATCACGTTTCCATCAAGATCCGAGATGAATGCGCCGCGGTCCATATCATAAGCTAAAATCTTCGTACCGTCGGGTGAGAGCGACGGCCAGATGTAGCTGCCGTTCCCGAGCGGATCGAGAGTAACCTCCCTTCCATCCTTCAATATGACGATCTTCGTGTTCACGATTCCCAGCAGCGTTACACCCGCCGATAAATCTGACGACACCGACTTAGTGACCTTGCCGTTCTTCATATAGACTACGGATGAATGGAGAAACGCCGGGAGTGACACGCTTTCGCCTCTTTCGAGGACTTTAGCAACGCCGGAGGAGAGATCCTGTGTAACCAGTTCCTGCGTGCGCATCGGAGATGCTTCATTCAGCGTCCGCCGGTAAGAAATCGTTTTCCCGTCACTCGAAATCGCGAAACCGAAACCCGACCTCGGGGCATCGGTTATTTTGCGGACCGATTTCCCCGCAACGCTGTAGTCCCAGATACCGTTGAAGCCTGCGGTCGTGAAATAAATATGCGCGCCGTCCGGCGAAAACACCGGCTGACTCCATTCCAGATTGTCACCCAAGGGCAACTTCTCAACAGCAACAGGATGCATTTGCCCGAAAAGTGGTACTGCAAAAATTAAACTGCTCAACAAGATGAAGAGACTTTTCATTCTTTAATCCTCCGCATACAGCCCTGATTTTTAAATTGCAATCTGATGAAAACATTTGCTGCGCTTAATCCTGCCGGTCCGGGCAGAACAACCGCCCCTTCATGCACGACTTTCAAATAAAACAGACAGGTTTGTTCCTGTATCTCTGCACGCGACGCCCGCAGCAAAACGGGAACCTTCGCGCCATGCCCCACACACGAGCATCGGAATCCGATCCGCGGGGTTAAGCTGGATCCCGGCCCTCAACAGGATTTCGAGCCGGGATCGGATTTATTACTCATTGCTGCCAGATCGACACTCCTGTCAAAGAGCTGCCGGACTTTCCTTGAACCGGCAAAGTCATTTCAACATCAACATTTTCCTGGTCGCAACGTGAGTTCCTGCATCCAGCCTGTAAAAATAGACTCCGGTCGGAAGTCTGCTTGCATCGAACGTGACATTGTGCATTCCGGGACTCTGATGGCCGTTGACCAGCGTCGCGACCTCTCTCCCGAGAATATCATAAACCTTCAGCGTAACAAAGCTCGATTCCGAAAGCTGGTAGCTTATCTCCGTAGTCGGATTGAACGGATTTGGATAGTTCTGCATCAGACTGAACTGGGTCGGCGTTCCGCTGCTCAAAGCCACCCACGTCGGCACCTCAGTCCTGAACTTCCACGCGTTCGACCACAGACTGAAACCGTATTCATTCCCGGCGCTTATCCTCCAGCTGTAGATGGTATTGCCGGCGAGCGAATCTGAAACCGTGAAGGAGGTATCCGGAGGATTCACCTGGTTCGAAGTAATCGCCGTATCAAGGACCATCGAACTGAAACCGACTCCTTTAGTCAGTTGCAGTCTGTATTTAGTTGTGGTCCCGCTTGGATGCCATGAAAATTGTGGAAGCAATGTCACTCCGGTCTTGAGACTGTCGGGCCCTGCAAGCACCGGTGCAACCGGAAATGCAGTGGTGAACGACCATTCATCCGAGAACGTGCTCGTCCCGCCCGCATTCGAAGCGGAGACCTTCCAAAAGTATTTCTGCTGGCCGCTCATCCCCGTCGTCACGAAGTCTGTGTCGGCAACCCCCGTTTGATTCACCAGCAAGTTGGAGCTGAATGTTGAATCAGTTGAAACCTGCAGGTTGTAGGATGCGGTAACCGGCGAGCGCTTCCACTGCAGGACGGTCGTATCGCGTCCGTATATGAAACTGTTGGATGGATATGCCAGCAATGGGACCGATGGATGGTAGACGGCGATGAGGCTCCCCATCTGGCTTTCGTTCCAATTCCGGTCCAGCGCAGTCGCCGCGTAATAATAGGGGCCGCTTCCGGAAGGGACGGGGAGATTGACGCTTGCTGTATCATACACCGACACTATCCCCTGCGGGCCATTCACATCCTGCACAGAGAGGGTCGGATGGTCGAACCTGTAGACGACGTAGCGGACCGCGGTATCGGTTCCGATGACGGCAGGAGAATCCCATGAGAGCGCCGCCGTCCCCGTCCTCGTTTCAGCGTACTGCACATTCGTCGGAGCGTTTGGCGGGACGGTGCCCTTCCAGGCCATTGACGGTACCAAAGCCGGATAACGATAGTAGTATTGTTTGAGCGAATCCGCGAAACTGCCAAAATTGCCGGTAAGACTGTTAGTACTGAAGTAGATGCTTCCAGCCACATTCCCATTTGCCCTGTCCTGCCGTATATGCCTCTCCATTTCGCCGCTGGCCCAGGCCGTAATCCGGTAAGCCGCCTGCCCCACATACAGGTCCCTGCCGTTTGCTGCAATGGAGTCTGCCCACCAGGGCATCAGCTTGGCATAATCCTGTCCGCCGCCATTCGGCCAGTACAACTGCGGCGCGAGGTAATCGACAGTCCGCTGATGGAGCCACGCCATGGCGTCGGCATAAAGAGTGCCGTAAGCATCCAGACCACTTATCCCGGACGGGTAACCGGGTCTCCAGATTCCGAACGGCGATATGCCGAATTTCACCCAGGGCTTCACCGCCTCTATGCTGTCGTGGACCTCTTTCACGAACAGGTTGACGTTGTCGCGCCGCCAGTCTCCGATGTTCGTGAATCCGCGGTTGTACATTCTGAAAGTCGCAGTGTCCTGAGTGGTTATTCCTTCGTATGGATAGAAGTAGTCGTCGAAATGTATGCCGTCAACATCGTATCTCCTGACGATGTCCATGATGACCGAAGTTATATAGTCACGAACAGCGGGTATTCCAGGGTTCAAAATTTTGAGACTGCCGAATGTGAGAATCCAATCAGGATGCCTGACGCTCACGTGTGTCGAGTCCAGAGTGTAATTCCCGACTTTCATCACCGCACGATACGGATTTATCCAGGCGTGCAGCTCCATTCCCCGCGCGTGTGCCTGCTGGATCGCAAACTGAAGCGGGTCATAGTAAGGCGACGGCGGCTGACCCTGCTTCCCGGTCAGCCAATAGGACCACGGCTCGAAGCTCGACTGATAAAGAGCATCGCACTCAGGTCTGATCTGAAAAAAGGCCGCGTTTATACCCATCGCCTTAAGCTGGTCGAATATTGAAATCAACTGCGCTTGCTGTTGCGCGACTGGCATTCCCGGCTGTGACGGCCAGTCGATATTTGCAACGGTGGCAATCCATGCCCCGCGGAATTCGCGCTTCGGCGCGTCGGTAGTCTGTGCCGCAGAAACCCCGATGCCGAATAAGACTGAAGTAACTAAAACTATGGCATACGACTTCATCTGTTATCCCTCTGACTTTTTGCGAATATGGTGAAGCAAGGTGCTGCGGAAGGTTTGACTGACGAACGGGCATCCCCTGATTGGCTGCCCGCCCGTATTATGAATAAGTTACGAAAATATTCCGGTCATATGCCAGAGGAGGCAATGTGCGACTCACCCCAGCACAACCTGCGACTCACCTTTAAGGTGAGTCGCAGGTCAATCAAATGTCGTTATTTAAGAAGCACCATCTTCTTTGTCATCGACGTGCCTTTGGAGCGGACCGTGTAAAAGTATATGCCGCTCGGCAGGTCGCTCGCGTTGAAAGTCACGGAATGAGTCCCCGCCGCCTGACGTTCATTTACCAATGTTGCTACTTCTCTGCCAAGTATATCGTAAATCTTAAGTGTCACGAAGCCGTTGGCTGACAGCTGATAGCTAATAGCTGTTGATGGATTGAACGGGTTTGGATAATTCTGATAGAGTGCATAGGTCTTCTGAACATCGGCGGTTGCTGAGACAGCATTCAAGGCGCTTCCCGAACTCCCTGTGTACCTCACTACAGCGAACCCGTAAAGGTCGTAGAAGTTATTATATAATGATGCGCCTGCAGCGACTATTTTACCGTCGCTTTGTATGGCTACCGAGTAAGCTTTATCATCCCCAAGACCTGCTACTGCGGTAGTAACTATTCCATCTGTGCCGAAAGTTTTGTCTAAGCTTCCATCCGTATCGTAGCGCGCCAGAGCAAACAAATACTGCTGTGATGTGTTTTCAGAATGCCCGGCGGCAACAATCTTTCCGTCGCTCTGGATTGCTATTGAATGGATATCATCGTCCGAAGATCCTACTGCAGTAGCAACAACCCCCTTTGTACCGAAGGAATTGTCCAATGTACCGTTAGAATTATAACGGGCCAATGTAAATTCATACTGGCTATTCAGGTAGGACGTTCCTGCCGTAACAATCTTTCCGTCGCTTTGCAGCGCAACCGAATTGTCGTAATCCTCACCGCTAATAGAAGTGATAACAATTCCATTTGTACCGAAAGTGTTATCCAGGCTACCGTCGGAATTATAACGGGCCAGCGCAAAACCGCCGTATGAATACCCGGAGACAATAATCTTGCCGTCGCTCTGAACAGCTAACGAATGTATCTCATCTTCTTCGGGTGAATTAGCGCTTGGAAGCGCAGCGGTTGTTACAATTCCCTTCGTGCCGAAAGTGTTGTCCAAGCTTCCATCGACGTTGTAGCGAGCTAAAGCAAAAACATAGGTGTCCCCGTTGGATAGAGATCCTTTGTACGAATATCCTGCTGCAATAATTTTCCCGTCTTTTTGAATTACCGTCGAAAATATTTCATCATCAGATGAGCCTATTGCGGTAGTTACGATTCCGTTTGTGCCGAACGTGCTGTCCAGGCTGCCGTTGGTATTGTATCGTATCAAGGTGAAGACACGCTGACTGCCGGCACTCCCGGTTGAAGAATAGCCGGCGGCAATTATCTTTCCATCGGATTGAATTGCCGAAGAAAAAGCTCTCGAATCCGTATTTGAACCTCCGATTCCAGTCGTTACTGTGCCGTTAGTTCCGAAGGTACTGTCCAAAGTTCCATTTGCGACAAAGCGGGCAAGAGCGAAAGTATATTCATTGCTGTATGGAGAATAGGCAAATCCGGCCGCAATAATTTTTCCATCACCTTGTATGACCACGGAATTAGCTTCATCATTCCCGGAGGAGCCTATATATATTACAACTCCACCGCTGCCTGCAAAAGTGGTATCAAGTTGTCCATCCTGTGCATAGACAACGCGGGACAACAGGCATGAAAGAGTCCCAACTAAATAACAGATCGCTATTTTGCTTCTCATGGTAACACCTCTTTTGTCTTATATAATCCACCTTGAGTGGCTTATATCGTGCATTAAGATGAATAGAGCATTCACCCCGGTATCTTGAGCCTCAACTGGTCCGGACGCGGGTCGAGTAGATCTACCGCCTTTCGAAGAACTATTCGGACAATCGAAGTGAGCATCACTGTACCTCCTCATTTTGGCGGGATGGTTTGAGACTATTTAATAACCATTAACTTCTTCACATCACTGAAATTCCCGGCAGTTATTCTATAAAAATATGCTCCGCTGGGCAAATTGCCCGCATTGAATTCCACTGAATGAGTGCCGGCAGTCTGACGTTCGTTCACCAAAGTCGCCACTTCTCTTCCAAGGATATCGTACACTTTTAGTGTCACTTGGCTGAGGGCAGACAACTGATAGCTGATGACTGTAGTAGGATTGAACGGATTAGGATAGTTTTGAGACAGGCCAAAAGAGACTGGTTGAGATGGCCTTTCGGCAATACCTGTAATTTCTCCGTTGACTTGTATGTCGTCGACATATATGGCTCCTCCGGTGAGCAAAGCCGAGGAAAGACGTTTCACCGCAAACCCGCTCAATGTGCTTGTAGCGGTATCAGACGCTGCCCGCCACATACCTACGAACTTCCAGCCGTACCAGTCTATCGTGTCGACAGGGACGACTTTCTGCGGCGCAGAGCCGAACACATAGTCAAGCTGATTACCGCTGTCGTCTCCAAACACCCACATCCCAAGAGAATACGAGCCGCTTACGTCAAATCCCTGAGTGTTCTCAGCTTCACAGATAGCATTGGCATTCGTAGTGTCGAAGGCATACTGAAGACCGCCTGCGTAGTTTCCATCGTATTTCTTAGTAGTTTCAAAAGAGAAACTCGTCGAAGCGGTATCAACTCCAATTGTACCCTGGCCAACCGGAGCGAGAGTCCACAGGTTTGAAGGCGACTCAAAACCTTCTACTATTGAGCCGCCCGAAGCTTCCACGGTGTCAATCTTGAAAGTAGTGGAATACGTCGTCTTCGATTGGTTGCCGTAATAGTCGGTTACACCCGGAGAAACGGAGGCGGTGTATTTCATTCCGGGCGTAAGGGCAAGCGCCGAACGAAAAGCCGCGAGGGTCAGGTTGTTCGAAGTAACCTGGAACATATCTCTGGCAAGAGTGATTTTTTTTCCGGTCGAGTCGACGAATGAGAGATGTGATACGACCGAGTTATAATTGACCGGTTTATTAATTATAAACTCGAAGTACGTATGGGCAACTGAGGTGCCTCCGTTGCTCGGCGAAACAGCCAAGAGTATCGGCGGCAGAGTATCGATGGGAACGGTCGTAAATTCATAAGAAAAAGGCGTGTCGAAATGTATTCCAAGCAAGGTCGCGGCGGAAGTGTCTATCGTTATCGTGTACTTCGTAGACCAACCGAGGAGTGTATCGGGAGAGAAGGTCCACTCTGTAAAGTCCGGGTTCATTGTAAGCTTCCCGTTTACCTGCGGACTTACCTTGAAAGCCCCAAAGACGCTTGCCGCGTCCATCGGTGTATTGAAACTGACTTTGATGCTGTCGTACGCCGGCACATTTGCGATCGCCGATGGCATTGAGATTGAGGCCTGGGGGGTCGGCGGAGGGCCGTTCACCCAACTGGCGGCGTAATCGCTCCAGTTCATCGATGACATGCCATCGTAGTCCCAAAGGCTCACGCCGACATAACTGACGCTTTGGCACAGGCTGCAGAATTGTTGGATGTCGCCGTAGTGCATCTGGTAACTGGTCTCGCCCTGACTCTGACTGTTTTCACAACCGATCGGCACAATTGGTTTGATCGCGCTGAGGTAGCCCTGATTTATCCATATCTGTTCCCATGACTCGAAATCATTTTTCATCGCGTTGAATTCCTGTGACACGGTTGTCGGTCTCAACGCCCAGTAAGCCTGGGGCATGTTGGCATCACAGCTGCTGAGGAACGTGGTCCAAGGCATCGGTTGACCTGTGACCCTGGCAAACGATGTGAGTGCAACGAAGCTGTTTGGATGAACCGTTCTGACGGCGCTCAAATATTGAGCCGCGACTGCGGTCATGCCGGACGCTTCAAACTCCGCTTCTGCATCGATAATGAATCCATCTATGCCGGGTATGTCGAGTATCCCGTTTGTAACATCGGCCTCAGTTGCCAGGGTACCGGTACCACTCCACATGCTCTTGCCATATACATACTGCCAGCCGTAAACTTTTATTCCGTTGTTGTGAAAGGTGTCTATTACGCTTGCAAACCCGCCATACTGCGAAGCCCAGGAATAAAGATTTTCGCCGGGTCTGTCCCAGGGACTGTTGCTGTCTCCCAATTTCACTGCGACCCAGGTAACACCCGCCGACTTCAGCCTGGAAATAACCGTATCTAAGTTTCCGTTTTCTTCCGTCCAGATTTGCCAAATCCACATGCCTTTGCCAGTAGTAGGTATCGCCGCATAAGCTGAAAGGGTTTGGAATAGTAGGAAGGATAGAAGCAAACTAAATGTTCGTAGCGATCGCATTTCAAACCTCTTCACGTTTTCGCAAGAGCCTATTTCGTTACAGAAAAGGACCTGAGTATCTCGTTGAAACTCCTGACATAGCTGTTTGTTGTGTCGTGCAACGCGCCTATCAATCTGGCCCTTATCTGTTCCTCCGGGATCGGGCTGCCGTTTACGATCTCTCCGGGCTTCGGAGTGAAAAAATCATGCTCGAGCGATACTACGTAGTATTGCCCGTTGTGCAGAGCATAGCAATTGATGACGGTTTCCCACTGGCCCATTCCTGCGTAGACTGCCCAGTAATCCCGCGCAAACTCAAGCCCGTTGACATTAACTGAATCTCCCTGCACGCGATCCGACGCGGTCACCGCACTGCTCCCTTGTTCGAAGTAGTATCGCCCACCATAGGTACCAGGGAGATAAACAAACGGCTGTTGAGCGACAAAGATATGCACCCTGCTCCCATTGCTCGTCTGGTCTGCCGAAGAAGGCAGATTTATCACAAACTCACCCGTGCTGCGTTGAACCAACGTCCCCTGATATTGAACCTTAAACCCATAAGCCTGATCCGAATACACGTTGAAACGCACACTGCCGGACTCTTTGTTCTGTCCGGACGGAGATTCGGTTCCTTCGGATGCCACCGCCGCCGTTTCGGACAACAATACGATCATGCTGCCCGCAACGCATAGAAGTCTGGTCCACTTCATTGGTCTTGCCTCAGTCTTTCGTTTTGCTTCATTGAAAATTTCATCCCATCACCCCCGTGATAACCGCAATCTTCCAAGCTGCGTAAAAGACTCCTTTGTCCCCCTCTCTAATTCGTAGAGAGGGGGAAACCCAAGGAGGTAGTAAAATTACTTCATCAAGATCATTTTCTTGGTCATCGTAAGTCCATCGGGCATTGTCATAGAATAGAAGTAGACACCGGAAGCAAATCTACTGGCGTTGAACGTAACAGAGTGCTGTCCTGCAGCTTCGACGCCGTTTACAAGCGTGGCAACTTCTTCTCCGAGAACATCATATACTATGATGGAAACCTTTCCCATCTCTTTCAAGGAATAATCTATCCTCGTCGTCGGGTTGAACGGATTAGGATAGTTCTGTGACAAAGAATAGCTAGACGGCACTTGCTGCACGGTCGGGGTCTTGACAGCGGTCAGCTCAAATTTCGACAACTGACTCGGGAACCAGTTAAGATCACCCAAAGCGAGACCATCGGTGCCTGCGCTTTGAAGAGATGTGTTGGAGTAGGCCAGACTATAGGTAAGCGGCCAAACCGGAGGGTAAGGTCCATTTTCTCCGGCAGCGATGTTACTTGGAGGAATGTACCACCACAAATACGTTCCCAGGCCACCTGTACGGGTGAGATATACGTAATTGAGCAAGGTGTCTATCTGACTCAACGCAGAGGATGGGAACCCTGGATCAACACTATCGTTACCGGCTGCGTTGAAATGAGGCCACATCGTCTTGTCATTGAACATGGTATAAGTTCGGCTATTCATCCAGTTTGGAGGCGTTAAATGATTCGCTGCTGAAGCCGTATCGTTCACATTAGTCCAGAAAGTCGTAATAGCGCTCGGCCAAAAGTATGCGTTGTTCTCCACATTGATATGCCTGTCTGACTCAGTCAGGTGATAATCGGCGCCGACATTCGACAGCGTATCAAAACTGATTGTCGAGGAAGGCAGGCCGTCCCAATCGAACCATCCACCCTGTATCTCAATTTGCCGCTGACCCTCTGCAAGCGCACCGTAGAAGATATTGTCCTTGATGTCGCCATTGATAAGCTGCGGCAGGAAGAACGGATTCACGGCAGTCAAAAATACGGTGTTATGCTCAAAGCGAGTGTATTGATTATAGTAAGTTTCGACGAGCGCATAGGAATTATTACAAAAAAGTGTATTATTGACCATCCATATCGTATCCGATGTAGTGCTGCCTTCCTGCGCCATCGCCTGTCCCAGGAACCACCCCGTATGGCTCATGTTGTTTTGAAAAATGCAGTTCGTTATAAAGTAGCTATTCCGTTTGCCACCACCGCTAACAGCCTGATACCACCATCCATCAAACACACAACTGTCGGTTCTGAAGACGGCATCGCTGTCACCTGAAACGTTAAGGCAAATTGACCCTGCAAGCTGCTCATCTGGCCGGACACCCGACATATAAAGACGTTTGAGGGTAACATTGCCGTGGGTGACATTAATGAAATGATTCGGCGACGAGCCGTCAGAAAGGATGGCGGGGACGATCTCTGGCGGGGTATTGTTTCCGCTGGCCGGGGGTGCAACAATCGTCAAGTTATAGTTCGCGTTGATCGCTCCGGTGAAATAATAAAGTGAGTCGTCATACAACTTGTAGACGGCATTGGGATGCGCTCTCTGACCATTAGTCAAAGTATCACCCTGGATAAAGTTGTTAACATTGCCTACCGGTGTTGCGTTGACGTAGATAGTGTCAGCTGTCTGAGCAAAGGACTGAATCGGCTCAGTGAAAAGAGCTACCATTGCACCTAAGAACAGCAACGTAAAAATCTTTCTCATACGAGTTCTCCTTAAGGTTTGATTTCTTGTTACGTGCAACTCAAACTTGTTTTCCATCCCACGGATCTTCTTGGGCTGGTACTATTCCTACCAATTAGCTTATTCGCGGTCCTCAATCACCTCCTTGTCGCTCTCGATGGAAGAACCCGGCATGCTTTAACAGCCGGTTCTTCCATCCTCATCCAGAGGGATAACCTTATCTTCAATCTTGTGGATCCACAAAGACGCCGCTACCTTCCTCCGGTTTTCTTTTTATTGCTCCGAAATCACAATTATAACGTCCAACGCAGTCCCAGGTCGGCGGCTGTGCCGTAATCCTGCTCACTCGAGGGGAAACTGGATCCCTGGTTTATGCTGATATCGTTCTCTCCGTTCAGGTTCGTGATATCAAAGTATACCTGCAGTGCCGACCACGGAAGGTCCTGCTTTGCCGACAGATCCCACCGCACGTAGTTGGCCGTGTTAGCCCGGAGCTCTGGCCAGAAACTCTCCCCTGTGAAGACGTTCGACTGGTAGATCATTGAGACGCGAATCGAAAAGCCTTGATAGTCATATCCGAGTGCAAGATTTGCGATGTCGTTGGGTTGATCGATTAGCCGGTCAGTGTAAAATGTGTCGGACTCAGTCTTTTGGAATTTAGGGAAGTAAACTGTTTTCAAAGTTGCCAGGGGATATTTAGCACTTGAGAAAATATGAGTATAGTTCGCGGACAAAACCAATCCAGAGAGGGGGCCAGGCAAATACCAGAAGTGAGTTTGCCAATCAAGCTCTACACCATAATCATTAACCGGATAAGGGTTATTAATGTAAGTGTAGATCGGTTCACCCACTGTACTACTGGGGATTCCCGGATAGTTCGACGCGTTGATCACATACCTCGAAACCGGAAATATCAGATTCTTGATGTGTTTCAGGAAACCGTCCACAGAGAAAAGTCCTATCGTGTTGTCATACGCCGATAAAACCACATCATAGTTCGCTGATTGACCGGGCTTCAGCGCGTAGTTGTTCCACGTAACAGACCCGATCCCAACGTCGATCCATGGCACTATTGCCCTATAACTGGGATAGGCGAGTGTGTTGGTATAAGCTAAGTGCACTTGGAACCATGACAAAGGTTTGTATATCAAATGCACCATTGGAAGCCAGTAACCATGGGATTCATCCATGGTCGTGTCGTGAAAGACATAACTGTATCGCGATGTGGAAGTCTCAATCCCCCGCGGAGCAGTGTAAGAAGTTTGCAAATTCTGATACCGGACGCCGGGCAAAAACGTGAAGGTCGGGCCAATGTTTAGCGTATACATGGCGTAACCAGCACTCTCGTATTCGTTTCCGGAATAGTTGTACGTGTTTGATGCCCAGCTATTATGCGCCCAGGCTTCGAGAGTTCCATATTTTTGTGCTATGTTCAACACCTGCCATATCATGCCCATATTTGTCGGCGCCCCCATGGTATACTGTCCTCCAAGGAACTTCCCGTACTTGAAGTTTGGATCCTCAAAGACCGAGAGCGGAAGATTCTGTGAACCCGTAGAATTGATGTTGTACGGAGATTGCGCCATCCACGGGTATGCGTTGATGATAGCCTGGCGCACGTTCTGCCCGCTCGATAGATTAAGAACACCATCGCCTTGATTGTAGTCATAGGACCTGATCGTATACGTGTACATCCCTCCGAACTTCAGCGCACTCGTAACCTGATCCGAGAAATTGATATGCGATAGAAAATCCACTGAACCCGTGAATTCCCTGTCCCTCGAAAAGTTATTGTAATTCGTGAGAGTATAAAGATACGCTTGAGACAGATTATTCTGCGTCAAACCCGGTATCTGCTCTGGATTTAAACTTTGATCGTTTGCTATTCCCACCGTCTCCTGAAGGAAACTCACCGACAGGTCGTTGGGATCATGACTCTCCGAATACGAGTGTGAAAGTTTTGCATCCACACTGATAAATGGAAAAGATTTTTGAACCTCAAGAAGGTTCGTGATCACGTTCAGGTAGTTTCGTGATTGTGTGGTCCCATAGGAATGACTATCACTGGAGACGCCATAACTCTCCCCGCGGTTCATGTTTTTCGTATCGCTTGTGCTGACAAAATTCATGAAATCTATTTTCCCCTCAGGCATCCGGTAATCCATCACAACGGTTGCGCCGTAGCGCTGTCTGTTGCTTAACACGTCATTAAGATTCATCGCACTGAGAAGTACAGGATTTACCTGGTTGAGCTTAGGACCATTCAAGTAGTAAGATGCGCCAAATGCGTTCGATGTAAGGTCCACTCTCTCGGCAGTCGCCTCAGCGAAAACACCGAAGCGATCCGATAGAAACCGTTGTTCACCACTGGCGACAAATTTGTAATTGTTATATGTGTTATCCAGGTTGTCGTATCCACCCTGACCAGTCAAATTGACCTTTAGCTTCCCGTTTGTGTTTTGCGCTTCTCTCAAACTGAAATTTACTACCCCTCCAATCACAGCAGCGTCCATGTCCGGCGTGATCGCCTTGGTAACCTGAATCCCTCCGAGCATACTCGATGATATCATGCTCAGGTTCGTCCCACGGTCACCTGCATCTGTGGCCGGGATCTGCACTCCATCGATCAGTACCTCGTTGTACTGCGGTGCAAGCCCGCGTATCACGACAAATGCGGCCTCTCCTCCTTGTCTAACAAGAGAGATACCCGGAAGTCTTCCCACCGATTCCGCAGCGTTTGCATCCGGCAGTTCCCGAATCTTCGCGGCAGATACCACATTCTCTATCTTGTTCGAAGAAAGCTGCTGATTGATAGCGCTATTCTGACCCTCAGCCTGTGCGGTAACCACGACAGTCTTGCCCTGAATACCTACAGCCTTTAATTTGAAGTCCTCTGTCAGGCTCTCACCCTCCTTGACATGAATGACTTTTTCTTCCGGCTCGTAACCAATATAGGCAGCACGAATAGTATAAGTGCCGGCAGGCACGTTCTGGATCACGTACCTACCATTAATATCCGTTGATGCTCCCAAGCTGGTACCCTTGAGCATTACATTGCCTCCGGGAAGCGGATCGCCGGTCTGGGCATCTCTCACGTGCCCTTGAATACTTGAAGCTGCTGCCAAGACGTTAGTGCTCACCAAGGTAACAACCGCTGCTACGAAAATAGCGAGACCATAAACGAATTTTTTGTGCATCTTGTTCTCCCTTGTCAATTAATTCCTACAAAAAAATCCCTGCATTGTTTACGTGCTGCGTGGTGTATCCAATATTTGATCCCAATCTTATCTTAAGACTCAAGAGTGCCAACAAGCTTGGTGTGAAATGGATTTGATTCAGAAGGGTAAAAACCGTAATCAATGTGCTCTTTGCAACTCCTACTTTTCCGAAAAGTAATATTTCGATTATTTCTGATTATGTCAAGATGTCACGGCTCTTTTTTTTCAGATTAATTGCTGCGATTCATCGTAACCCCTCACTTATGGTTTCTCGCTAAGCGAACCGCTCGTCAACATTTCTTTGCGTTCTTGGCGCCTTTGCGAGAGAAATAACCCTTTCAGTGAGGCATTACGATTCATCCCGACGGACGCTTGACATCAAGAAGAGAAAGAGTTAATATCTTGTGTCAGCGTGGTGGACCAATCTCAAATGTTTTCCGCACGCGTCGGACGATAAAGTTGTGTAAAGGAGGTTTGCGGTATTCGCGGCCTGAAAGAGACTTTGCCGATCCTGTTTGTCTTTTCTGCTTGAAGTCGTGCAAGTTTTAATTCTCCTGTAAGCAGACTTACCGCAATTCCTCACCTTTTTGACAGACGTCTTTGTCATTTCGTGCAAATGAAATCTATACGCCTACAAAGGAGGAAGTTGCATGAGAAATACTTGGTACAGGGGTCACAATTCCTTTTGGCTAACCTCAGCGATACTCGTCTTTCTTATTTCGGATGCAGCTCTTGCCGCAAATGGAAAAATTGCCGGCAGGGTGGTCGATTCTAAGTCCGGGGAGGGTATCGTCGGGGCCACCGTTATTGTCGACTCCCAGTGGATCGCCGGGAAGCCGGTCAGACTCAGCGTGCCGCTTGGCGCTATGTCTGACGCCAACGGCTATTACACAATTTTGAACATCCACCCGGGTACGTACAACGTAACCGCAAGGATGCTCGGATATGCATCGATGGTTCAGAAAGAGGTGACCGTCGAGGCCGAACGGACCATCACCGTTAACTTCTCGCTCGAACAGGGTGCCATCCAAATGAGGGGTGTTGAAGTGGTCTACCGGGCAAATATCATCAGGCCCGACATCGCCGGCACCCAGGAGATCGTTCACACACAAAGGGTAGAGGAAGCCCCGATGACCAGAGTAGATGAATTCATCGGCAAACTCGCGGGCGTCGAACTGGTCGATAACAGCCAGGGACACGGTCTAAGCATCCGTGGCGGAGCCATCAGGGAAACCGATGTATCCTTGGATGGAATCTCGCTTCAGGACCCGCGTTCAGAAAATTCTTACCTTTCGTTCAATTCCACGACAATACAAGAACTACAGGTGATGACCGGAGGATTTCAGGCAAAATATGGCGGAATTCAGTCCGGACTCGTTAATGCCGTAACGAAGGACGGAAGCCGCCAGAGGTACTCGCTTGCGGTAACTGCCAATATGACAGCCGGCGGGCAGCAGAAATTCTTCGGCCAGAATCCGTGGAGCTCCAACTCGGTAATCTACCAGATCTTCGCCGGAAAGTATGCCATGCGGGGGATACGGACGCATGCGGACAGCATGGCGGTCCCATCGGAGTTCTGGGGGTTCAAGGGATGGGCTAACGGGGTCAAGCAGGGGAGCGTGTACCGATACATGACGGGCCAGTATACCGCACCATACATCCAGTTTCCGGCCGGCTTCACAGCGGCAACGCAGCTCGACTCGACACAGCGAATGGAAATCTGGAAGCTCCGCCATCCGACGAGCGCCGTGGCGACCAAACCGGATTATTACTTCGAAGGGAGCTTGACCGGCCCCGTTCCCGGCGAGAACCTTCCCCTGTTGGGATGGTATCTCGGCAGAACCACGTTCCTCCTCGGATACAAGTATGAGAATACACAGTTTGCTTATCCGATTGGTCCAAGGGACAACTACATCGACTGGAACACACAGCTCAAACTGACGACGGACCTGACATCCGCCGACAAGCTTACCGTTGAGGGGCTCTATGCATATGTCAACACGCTGAATACCGGTATCGGCAGCACATACGGCGGTTCGCTCCAGGAAGGTTCGTCCAGCTTCGGATTCCTTACCAACACGCAGAGTTCGATAGAGCAGCAGGCCCGTCTCATCGGCGGAGGAAGCTTCCAGCAGATATATGATATAAGCCGGATGCAATTTTATGACCAGCGTTTCGTCATCAGCGGCGCGAAGTATACCCACACCATATCTCCGAATGCATACTTCACTCTAGACGCTCACTTCCAGTATAACGACCATAACCTGCAGCCGTATTCGCTGGATACGAGCAAGACCAGCGCATGGTGGTACATGGTCGGCGACAAGGTCTACGACACGCCGCAGCCGGGGGCAATAAAGATTCTGAAAGTCCCTTCAGGCGGAACTCCGAACGGTTCGACAAATTATATCCCGGACGAACTCAGCATGTTCAATCTATCGGGCGGACCACAGCGCATCGATTCTTCCTTCAGCTGGTTCGGCCAACTGAACGGCAACCTCGTCTGGCAGGTCGACAGGCACAACCAGCTCGAAGCGGGATTCTCGGCCGAGTTGACGAGGCTTTTCGACTATGCGGGAACATGGTATCAGGTAAAACTGTCGTACACACCGGATCTCTGGCAATATTACGATGTTATGCCCATCACGGGTGGCGCCTACATACAGGATAAGCTTGAGTTCCAGGGAATCATCGCTAACCTCGGTGTGAGACTTGACTACTGGAACCCGCGCAGAAACGCTTTTGCCGTCTCGAACCCGCCTGATCCGGCTTACACCTCGTTCTACAACGACGTATACGCAAACCTGCCGGGCGGATTCGGTTCCTATCAGACGTGGGCACTTTACAGGAGCATGCTGGGAAATCCTCCGGGATGGCCGTCCACTCCCAACAAGGTTCAAATGCCGATCTCGCCCCGCCTGTCGGTCTCATTCCCGGTGACCGAGAGCAGCAAGATGTACTTCAACTACGGACATTTCTATCAGCGTCCCGCTTTCCCGTTTGTTTACGATCTGGCTATGTACCCCGCCGCCGCTACCATACCTTCACCAGACCTTTCGATGGGAAAGACGGTCTCTTACGAATTCGGATTCGAGCAGACGATAATGGATGAATACCTGGCGACCGTCTCGTTCTACTATAAGAACCAGACTAACCAGCCCCTGCCCATAACCTACGTTGATTATTACCACCAGAACCAGGTGACGATGTACGTACCGGCGGGATACGACGACATCGACGGAGTTGAATTTCGTTTGGAGAAGACGATGGGACGCTTCGTTACGTTCTGGGCAAACTACGATTATATGATGTCGGGCTCCGGGCAGAACGGCCTGCGTTACATTTACCAGAACCAGCTGGAAGCAGCCAACGCAATGCGCTCCGCCAACATCACGACAATCATTCCCACGCCGAGGGCGCATGTCGACCTCAATTTCCACACTCCCATGGATCTCGGTCCGAGCGGACTGGGAGTGAGCCCGCTGGGAGGCTGGAACCTCGACTTCCTGTTCGACTGGCAGGCAGGCGGTAAGATGCTCTTCAACCCGCAGGAACCGGACATCAAGAAACAGGAATGGCTCAGCGTCGTCGATTACACGAACCTCGACATCAGGTTGTCGAAGATGTTCACCGTCAGCAAGACGAATTTCGAGCTCGTACTTACGGTGCAGAATGCATTGAACGAAAAACGGCTCTACACCGACAACATGACGCCGAACCAACTGACTTCATATGAGAATTCACTTCACCTCCCCTGGAATTCCGGCGCTATGAAGGGGAATGATAAGTGGGGAGACATACCGTCGTCGAAGAAGCCTTACATAGACGTCGGCTGGTGGCAGGCCCCCATATTCTTCGACCCGCGCAGGATACTGCTGGGCATTCGGTTCAACCTGTGAGGGAGCGCGTGAGCATAAATCATTCTTCAAGAATAAAGCAATTGCAGAAAGGAAAGGCGTTTCTCAGCCTCATCCTGGCAGTCGCTGCTTTCGTCATGCCTTCGTATTCAGCACTCGCGGCGGGAAGGACGGTCGTGGGATACTACTACTTCTGGGACAGGCAGAGCTTCCCGTACTCCGAGATTGAGTACTCTAAGTTGAACTGCATAGCATACGCGTTCGTGATACCAAATTCCGACGGCACCATCACTACCGAGCAAGGCGCATCGTGGAATGACTTTCTTTATCCACAGCTGATTGCGACAGCACACAACGACTACGTCAAGGTTGTCATATCGGTGGGCGGATATAATTCGGTGGCGACTGCGAACTTCAGTCTTCTGTGCAAGAGCGCGACGACACGGGCTAACTTCGCCAGGACCATGAAGGACTTCTGCCTTCAGAATGGTTTCGACGGAGTGGACATAGACTGGGAGTACCCGGGCTCAGGCGACCGGGCAAACTTTGTCGCGATGATACAGGCTTTGAGAGACTCGCTTAACTCCACAGGCAAGCAGCTCTCACTAAGCATCACGACACCTGGTTATGTCGGGAGCGGATACGATATAAACAGCCTCTATCCTCTCCTCGACTGGGTCGGCGTGATGACTTACGACTATCATGGCTCGTGGACTAACAACTCCGGCCCCATCTCACCGCTTTACCCCGGCGACGCCGAGGGCTCAGTCAGCACCTCCATTTCTCAATTCCTTCAGTCCACTTCTGTCCCGCCCTCAAAGCTTTTCATGGGGCTTGCGTTCTATGGATATGACTTCCAGTCAAAAGGGTTATATCAACCGCGAACAGGCTCGGCGCCGTCCATCCCGTTCAGAGCAGCGATAGATTCGGAAAAGGCAGGCTGGACGTACCATTGGGACGATGTTTCGAAGACCCCGTACCTTACGGATGCATCGAACACTCACGTGATTCCTTTCGACGATACCGTTTCGATCAGGTATAAATGCGATTACTTGAAGAGCAAGGGCCTCGGAGGTGTGATCATCTGGGAGATCAGTCAGGATGACCTCGGAAGCTCGCAGCCGCTGCTCGAGACGACGTGGGGCATTCTCAATCCGGAAGAGGCTGTAGCATACCCGGGCAACCACGCGGTTCCGACTTACAGTTCGCTGCTGCAGAATTATCCCAACCCGTTCAACCCTTCGACAACGATCAGCTATCGGCTTTCAGCCGTCAGCAGGGTGACGCTCAGGGTCTATGACGTCCTGGGACAAGAGGTTGCTACGCTCGTTGATGGCCGTCAAGGCGCGGGAAATCACTCTGTGACCTTCTCCGCCAAAGGCGGATCCACCTATGGAGGAAACGCGAGCGGCGTCTATGTCAGCGTACTTTCGGTGAACGGAAAATTCTTTACACAGAAAATGCTTTATCTCAAATAATATTTTATTGGCCGAACTTAAACCGGCTTTCGGCAGACTCGTCCGAAGAACTCCTTCGGAAATGATCCAATCGAGAAAAAGGAGCAAAAAAAGATGTGGAATTGTAAAATAGGATCGCGGATCCTTACCATCATTGCAGTCGTGGCGCTTTACCAGGCCACCGCAATGAGTCAGGAGAATCCGTCAGCACCACCTCTGATTATCGACGTGAACTCGATAAACTGGACCTTGAGCAAGACCAGGGGCGACGGCGGAATGGTAAACGAATACAGCTGGAATTTCGCTACGTTCGGACCCGATTTTGACTTTTACTGGCCGGCAGACCAGTACCTCTCGAACATGCTTTATCAAATCTTCAGCCCGATCATGCTGTCGGATTCCGGGATCGTGGACACGTTGGGCGTGAGGCACCCGAAGTTTGCGGAACCGTCACAGCCGATAAGTCAGCCGGCCACCGATTGGACGTGGGAGCGCAGGCGCTATCGTCCGCCGAACGTTACGGTCGACGGTGTCCAACTCAATCCGCCTTACCAATGGCAGGTGGACCCCAAACTGCCCGCGGACGAAGTTGCCGAGTTCGATGACCTCATACCGGCTTACGGAATGCGTGCTCATGTAACTGTTTATGCCTTCAGTAATCCTGATCTTTCCAATGTCGCTATCTGGAAAGTCACCTTGAAATTCACCGGGGAAGTCGCTTTGCCGAAGACTCACGTTACGACACGATTACCCGATCAGACAATATCCATGTGGTGGCCGTTCTCGATCAGTTTCGGACCTACTATGGGCGGGTACGAGGAAGTCTACGGCGGCTACCCCGTGGAGAGCGAAAATGTCCTCGACGACTGGTACCAGATACCTAACAAGTACGTAACCGACGATGCGAGAAAAGACCTGCTGGCAGCTTACTATTGGTGTTATTACAACTCGACACTCGTAGGCACCCCAACTTTTCCAAACGGGTCACAGGACGCCAGCGGAAACCCGGACAGGACGACGGGCCACCTTTATTCTCCGCAGGTGCCTGGTTATGCGCTCTTGTACGCGCCGGTGTCTGTCCAGAATAACTCGGACGACCCCAATCAACCCTACTCTATGATGCACGCTTCGATCGCCAATAACCTCTGGCAGACCGGACAGGATTTCAGGAACGTCTATGTCGGCACTGAAAGCAACGATAAATTCCCGCCGGATCCGATAACGATGGGAATCGGCATCCAAAAAGGTCCGATGCGTTTCGTTACGGCCGGACCCTACAGCATGACCAAGAACTCCGCCGCCGGACGCTATGATTCCGTGACTTTCGTTTACGCCATAGGTGCGGGCACGGTTCCCTACGAAGTAGCCGACAGCGTGGGGAAAGCATGGTTCAGCGGAAAAATCACTGATGCAGCCAAGGACAGCATCATTCTCGCAGGTGGGAAGGACTCCCTCGCAAATTCATTGGATCGCGCTTACTGGGCATGGGATCAAATCAGCCACGGCAGGCCGGTACCTGCGGCACCTGCTCCGCCGGACGTCAACGTCACGAGCGGTCCAGACAGGATCACCGTCAACTGGTCGTATCCCGACCCCTCATACTTCAACAATGCCGTGACCGGCGTTGATGACTGGTATGCTTGGCGCGTCTACCGCAAGACGGGCGCTTATTACGTCGACGACCCGTTGGACAACAAGAGTGGCGCGCAATGGCAGCTGGTCTATCAAACCACAGATAGAAACGTGACAACTTATATAGATACGAACGTCGTCAGGGGAGTCAACTACTATTACGCGGTCACAGCTGTCGACAACGGATCACAAAACAACGGCATCGACCCCGGCACTAAAATGGAAAGTTCGCGCTATGCCACGCGTACGACAGTAGCGGCATCCTCTTACAAACCGGGCCTGAGCGTTTCCGGCCAGGTAAGAGTGGTACCGAATCCCGCGACCGTTGCAGCCGGTGCCCTCGCATATGCAGGAACACCGGACAAGCTCCTGTTTGTCAATTTGCCCGTCAGCTGCACCCTCTCGATCTACACCGAAACGGGCGACAAGGTCAGAACATGGCAGCACTACGGTACGGCCGACGACACATGGGATCAGAGGACTTCGGGCAACCAGTATGTTGCAAGCGGTATTTACATCCTCGCGGTCACGAACTCAAAGGGATTGAACGGCCAGAGTCTGCCGGATCAGTTCGTAAAATTCGTGCTCGTCAGGTAAGGCAGATGACAGGAATCCAATGGGAGACAAAGAGATGAGCAAATATACTTATTATCTGGCAGCAATCGTGTTATCGGTGTTTTTCGTGAGTCAGAGTTCAAACGCACAGGTAGAGCAGGCACAGGTCGGCTTCAGGTTCCTTGAAAACCCGGTCTCGGCAGAGGCGATGGGAAAAGCAGGCAGCGGCGTCGCAACTCTGACGAACTCCAATGCTATCTTCTGGAATCCCGCCGGTATCGGCTGGATCGAGAAGTCGGTCGACCTGAACGTCAACTATACCGTCGGGATTGCAAGCATAAACTACCTCGCCCCATCGATCGCCGTCAAGCTCGGCGATTTTGGCGTACTGGATTTTGACGGCATAATCATGAACTACGGCGACTTCTACGGCACTCGCGTCGCAAATAATTCCTCGGGATATATCGAGACAGGAACTTTCAGCCCGCAGGCATTTGCGATCGGTGTCGGATTTTCGCAGAAAGTCAGCGATCATTTCTCGTACGGCGTGCATTTCAAATACGCTTATCAGAATCTTGGAGACGCCTGGGTCAGCACTTCCGGAACCGATCTGACCGATCCAACATTGCAAATCGGAACAATTAAGTACTCACGATTGGAGCCCGCCTTCGACGTGGGGGCCCTTTATGACTTCCTCTTTCACGGCATCCGCTTCGGTGCCTCGCTGCAGAACGTGTCGAGGCAAATCACGTACGAGCAGCAGTCGTTCCTCATGCCGTTTTCAGTTAACTTCGGCCTCACTGTCGAACCAATTTCATTCGTGACCGGCAACGAGACGTCCCTTTCCCGTTCCCTAGTAATCAGCGTCGAGTCTACACACCCGAGGGATTTCAACGAGAGTGTACACTTCGGAGCCGAATACGACTACGCGAATATCCTAGCCCTCCGGGCAGGCTACATGACAGGGATGGACCAGCGCGGATTTACAGCGGGTCTCGGTGTCTCGGAGGAGCTGGCTGGTTCGACACTTCGGGTCGATTACGCTTATGAGCCGTTCGGCGTATTCGGCGCAGTCCACTATATCTCGTTAGGCGTCGCGTATTGAATTTATTGTATCTATGTGAACGAGAGAACCAAAGCAATGGTAATAGTAAATGATTCGTCCTTTCGTTGGATGTGGCGGTGCGATAAACGCCGCCATACCATCTTTGTCTTTTTGTGTACATCAATTTCATACACCTACAAAGGGAGTAGAGACATGTCTGTTTCCAAGAGCAAGCTAATCGCCTTGTTGTGCCCCCCATTGCCACCAGAGAAGGCTAAGATGCTCAGAAGGGTTTCTCCTTTTCTAAGCATGGTGGTTCTTATCGCAGTATTGTTCATGAACACTGCCGTTTTGGTCGCTGCTACCTCCAATATTGTGGGATACGTAAAGGACGCCCAAACAGGTGACGCTCTTCCGGGTGCCAATGTACTTCTTGTGGGAACTAGCCTTGGAGCATCGACGGACATAAACGGCAAGTACACAGTTCAGAATGTACCGCCGGGATCGTACACTATTCGTGCTACGTACATTGGCTACAAACCACTGGAGGTTACTATTCGAGTCAAAGAGAATGTGAACCTCGAGCAGAACTTCAAGCTCGAAGCAGTTGGTGTACAGGGTCAAGCCGTCGTGGTCACCGCGCAGGCAAGTGGTCAAAACTCAGCCATAAACCAGCAGATCTCATCGAACAGGATTACGAACGTGGTTTCCGCGGCGAGGATTCAGGAGCTTCCCGATGCGAACGCCGCCGAATCTGTAGGGAGACTACCAGGAATTTCACTCCTCAGAAGCGGAGGTGAGGCAGACCAAGTGGTTATCCGAGGACTTGCCCCCCAGTACAATGAAATTGAAATAAACGGTGTGCAAATGGCTTCGTCCAATCCCAATAATCGAAGTGCTGACCTAAGTATGATATCATCAGATATGCTCGAGGGGATCCAGGTTACGAAGACCGTAACACCTGACATGGATGCCAACGTCATCGGAGGAGTGGTAAACTTCGAATTGCGAGAGGCAAAGGTGGAACAGCCCGGAGTACCAAGACTTAATTTTCTCGCACAGGGAGCCTACAACGGTCTGCCGGATGCATATAACAAGTTCAACAACTACAAATACGTGGGAACCGCTGAAGACAGATTCTTTGGCAGTCGGCTGGGCGTCCTTGCACAGGCATCTTTGGAGAGGAGGAATCTCTCCGACAATGAACTTGGGGCTGCCTATAGCCCAAGCGGCAACAGCCTGATTGATTACCTCACCAGAAGCATAAACATAGATGACATAGGCAGGGACAGACAACGGGGAAATGCGGTTGTTACACTAGACTACAAATTGCCGCAAGGGAAGATCTATCTTTCCAATTTCCTCAGCAGCAGCGTTACGCAATCAGAAGACCGTGAGCAGTTTTATAATGTAAATAGTGGTACAAACACCCAGAGCTTTGTGTCTAAATATACAAAGAGCACGTTGAATGCCATTACAAACATGCTTGTCTATGAGCAGCAAGCATCGATTTTTCATATGAAGGTGACTCTTTCTCATTCATACTCCGAGACGAAAGATCCTAATGACTGGTCGGTCAGCTTCATAAACTCTTCTGCGGGGCTTGGACAGTTTGGTTTCGCGGCTAACCTGAATCCACAGAACGTTGTGAAGGCAGCCAACAACGATATATCTAACACTCTCTTACATACTGTATCAACAAACTACAGTTTCACACGCGAGCGAGATTTAGCGGCGGCTGTAGATTTCGATGTGCACGTAAATTTCTCGGATATGATTGCCTCTATTATAAAGTTCGGCGGAAA
Organism: Bacteroidota bacterium; assembly: GCA_021825585.1. GTDB lineage: Bacteria > Bacteroidota > Ignavibacteria > Kryptoniales > JAKASW01 > JAKASW01. The sequence continues at coordinate 158,553 of JAKAGT010000004.1, forward strand.
GTTTCAGCATCAGACAAGGTCGTATGATTTAAATGTTATTGATGGAGAGCCTTTTGGTTATGCAAGCGGGGGAGCAATCATAGGCCAGTTGACACCTGTCTTCCCATGGTTCAAGACGAAGCCTGGAGACAATCTGAATGTCCTGATGACGCCTTTTCTGGATCCGAATTTTAGCTACGGGACGTTCCTTGGTGGAGCCTACTCGATGATTTACCCCCTGAATTATTCTCATTTACAATCCATGGTGGATTATATGATAGCCCATCAACTTCCCAGAAACATTACTTTTAATTATGACATTGGCGGGTCAACAGCAAATGACTATTCGGGAAAGGAAGACATAAGTGCTGCCTATGGGATGGCAACTGTCAATGTCGGGCCTTCGCTTACCATAATTTCGGGTGTTCGATACCAACAACTCAAGACAGTCTACATAGCCGCCCAGGGATTAATGGGACCCACATCATATGCTGCTTATGATAATCAGCTGGACACGGTTACAGCATACCATCCGTACTGGCTGCCTGATGTGCTTCTACGCTTTAAGCCGCTGGATTGGTTTGATATCCGGCTTGCTTATACAAACACGATATCGTACCCGTCTTATTCTGCTTTGGCACCAATAATCATCGTGGCGCAGTCTGCCGGTACGTTGAAATGGAACGGTTTTAAACTGGACCCCATAAGGTCAACAAATTACGACGCATATTTTTCTCTCTACGGCAACACCATTGGGTTGTTCACTGCAGGTGCGTTCCTGAAACAAATTACGAATCTGATATATCAATATACTTTTACACCTGCTACGCCAGCGCTGTTGGAACAGTATTACCCTGCATGGGTAACCAATAAAGTGCCCCTATCCGGTATCTCCGTGACTGAATATGTAAATAATCCATACAGGGTCAACAATTATGGGATGGAGCTTGATTGGCAGACCCATTTCTGGTATCTGCCCGGACCTTTGACAGGATTAGTGATGAACGTGAACTACACCCATATTTTTTCAAAAGCACAGTATCCGTTCCAATATGTAAACACCAAGGTTCGCCCGACCAAATACATTGATTCAACCTATTACGCTCCACTCCTTTACCAACCCGACGATATTGTCAATGTCACTATTGGGTATGACTATGAGGGATTCTCAATCCGTGTGTCTTCGATATACTCGGCTAAGATTTTCACAGGCCCTACCCAGTGGCCACAGTTGCGAGCCTACACTGCCGCATACAATCGATGGGATATTGCTGTGAAACAAGATCTGCCGTTGCGAGGGCTTCAGCTATTTGGCAGTTGGAATAATCTCAACGGTGCCAATGATGTCAGCGTGATTGCGGCTCCGACAGGCGTGCCAACACAGGAACAGAGTTATGATTACGTAATAGAATTGGGACTTCGCTATCAATTGTAAGTGTTTCTCCGCTAACCAAAACCATGGTCATGGACTTGCTAAATCGCAATAAGCATAAACTCAGGTCGGTGCTTCAATATGAAGGGAGGTGTCGCAGAGGCTCAAATGAGATCAGTTCTGAGAGGTTAAGCCATTTTCAAAGCAAAGGACAAATGGAAATGGGAAATCAGGATAATCCTAATCAATCAAAAGGAGAGGTAAGATGAAACGATTTATCTACGGAATGCTTTTCGTTGTGGTGGTGGCTTTCATAGCACCGCACAGATCGGTTGCTGCGCCTGGCGATACGCTTGTTGTTTATGCGACACCGATCGATGTTACGCTTGACAGTGTCGTTAACCACGACCAGGCCACCGCACACCACCACGTGTACGTGCTCGCATCAACGGACACACCATACACTTTCAACGCCAGCGTAGTGGTTAATGATAATGTGACATTCCTCGGCGTGCTAGGATCAGGCGGAAGACCGCCTTGTATCCAACCCAACGTTCTGCAGGATGGTTCAATTCCCGGTCATCTGTTTACATTCACCAAGTCCGGTTCGGTTGTGAGAATTGAAAATCTATATCTTGTCGGAATTTCGGTCGATAATTCCGTCAATTGGGGTGACGGGCAGGGAATTACTGTGACAGCGGATAGTGTCAAATGTCATATCAATAACGTTGTCTTCGAACAATGGAGTCAATTCGGCATAAGTTATTCAGGGAAGTGGGACAGTTTCTGGATTACGAATTGCAAATTCAGAAACTTTGTGACTATGGCCAGTGACTACATCGGAGAAGCATTTAGAAACAGGAATGATCTTGGTGCCTTTCCTACCGACACCCTCGTTATGAAGTATAACACGTTCTTGGCATTGAATTGCTACGTGGCCGCCCCCGTCACAACTGCGGCTTTGAACTATTGGGATTTTGAACACAACACGATTGTGGGCATCTACAAGAATCCGTTCTTTGCCATGAATGCGACGAACTGGATATGCGACCACAACATTTTCTATGCTGCATACGCAGGCGGAATGGCAAACGGTGAGTATCCTTGGTGGGATCGTATATGGTCGCCGGGCGTTGGTGCTGTTATAGATCTTGATACCCTCAGCAAACCCAATGCGGCTGCCTTCGGCGTCGATACAACACAGGCAACTTGGTCGGCGACTGCAGAGGCAAAGAGAACTATCGAGGTAAATGACAACATTTACTTCATGCCGAAATCCATAACCGATTTTGTTACGGCATGGGACGATACAGCGCACGGCCTTGACAGCATTTACACATGCGGCTGGATGAACAACATAACAACAAATATGTTTACGAATCATACTCGTTGGCCGGGTCTCCATGATGTTGGTAACAAAGTAGATGTTGATCCAGGATATGGTCCCGGAATTGCGGCTATGATAGGAGCACCGGGAACGACAGTTCCAGCCGGAGATGGCATTGGGCTCCTACCGTACTTGACAGAATCGAGGACACACAGCGACGTTACGACTCATTTGTGGGGGTACATGCAGGCGGCGCCTGACTACTCGAGCGGTAACTGGAACCCAATATGGCCGCTTCCGGAACAAACTTCAGGTGATCTGAAATATTCCGCCGCATTGACAGCAACTGATGGGAAGCCATATGGTGATCCCTACTGGTTTACCCTTACACCAACCGGAGTCAAGTTGCTGCCAGTGTCTGTACCGTCGAAGTTTGACTTGAGCAACAACTATCCGAACCCGTTCAACCCCTCGACGGATATAAAGGTCAGCTTGAAACAGGCCGGCGTGATGAGTCTGAAGGTTTATAACGTACTCGGTGAGCTGGTAAAGGTGGTGGATCAGGGCTACAAGCCAGCAGGCGAATATACGTACAATGTCAACATGGATAATTTCGCGAGTGGAGTTTATTTCTATACACTCCAGCAAGGAGCCAATTTCATGACAAAGAAAATGATTCTTCTCAAATAGTGATGACAAATGTTGTGTTAATTAGCAACCGTAGGGCGACTTGCCGTGTCGCCCTACAAGAAAAAGGCATCAAGAGATGCGGTGACACCGCAAGTGCCTTTGCATCATCTTACTGTATTTTGATACAAACACCCTAAATTAAAAAGGACACGTGATGGCAATCTCAATTACACCGATATCTAATCGCGACATAGAAGGCGTATTAGAATTATGGGATAAGGTACTGCCTCTAGATGCAGTAACCCTTGATACTCTGGAAGCTCGCGTTCTCCTCGATGAAAATTTCGACGAGAATACTTTCCTCGTAGCAAGAGAGAACGACCGCATCGTGGGATTCGTCGTGGGAACGTACGCCCGAAGGGTCCCTCTCGGCGACCATGATCCAAGGGGCGACAGATGCTGGATCACAGCCTTCGGCGTGGATCCGGAACATCAGAAAAAAGGACTGGCCACGCAAATGCTTACTTCCCTCCTTGAGAAATTCAAGGCGTTGGGAAAGAAAGAGTGCTACATCGCAACATACGCTCCAGGTTACTTTGTCCCCGGCATAGATATAAAAGAATATCCGGACGCGATCGCCCTGCTGAAGAAAAGCGGCTTCGAGGAGACCTACAGGCCGCTGAGCATGGATACGCAGCTCCCGCTCTTCAAGGTAACGCCTGAAGCCGAGAAGAAAGAACAACAGCTTCACGAGAGCGGAATCGTGATCAGGCCCTATACGAGGGACGATCTTCTATCGTTTCTGAAATTCCTCGAGGCCAACATGCCCGCCGACTGGATGCGAGTTTCCCGTGCAAACCTGAGAGACCTGACCCGCGGCATTTTCCAGCCCGACCAGATTTTCCTGGCCGTCTCGGAAGGCTCGGGCGGAGGCGAAGTGATCGGCTATTGCCAGTTCGAAGGCGCGCACTTCGGACCTTTCGGAGTCGCCGATAAGTACCAGGGCAAAGGCATCGGCACCGTTCTCCTCGGGCGCACGCTGGAACGCATGCGGGCGAAAGGACACCACAATGCCTTTGTCCTGTGGACGGACGATACGGCCGCGAAAGTCTACTCGAAATTCGGGTTCAAAGAGACAAGACGCTTCGCAGTATTGAGAAAGTCAATTTCATAGCTAACCAACAAAAGTCAATAGAAAGGGACACGTTATGGGCACTACAGAGGTTGAGGCTGCCCCCTCCTCCGCTGGCGTTGGTTCCGGGACCGGACGACTAATCTCGCTGGATGTCTTCCGTGGGATTACAATTGCAGGAATGATACTGGTCAACAACCAGGGCGACTGGTCGCATGTCTATCCGGCGTTGGCCCATGCCCCGTGGAACGGGTGGACACCCACCGATCTGGTTTTTCCATTCTTCCTGTTCATCATGGGTGCTGCAATGCCTTTCTCCTTTGCTAAACGAATTGCACGCGGCGAGAAGAAGAGCAGGCTGATGAGACACGTCATTACCCGGGCATTCATTCTCATCGCGCTCGGAATGCTCCTGTCGGGCATCCCGAACTTCGACTATTCGCACAGGCTCATACTGAATGTTCTCCAGCGAATCGGCGTCATCTACTTCATATCCGGTGCGCTCTACCTGTTTACAGGTGTTGTCGCCCAGGCGGCCGTTGCCGTAATCGGAATTGTACTCTACTGGATTCTGATGCTCGTCGTCCCTGTGCCCGGATACGGAGCGGGAGTACTGACTCCAATCGGAAACATGTGGTGGTACGTCGACAAGGTCCTCCTGCAGGGATGGCACTACCACGCCGAAGGAATCCTGAGCCTGATACCGTCTGTCTCGACCGTGTTCCTGGGAGTACTGACCGGACACTACCTGAGATCGAGCCGCAGCGGACTGGAGAAAGTTTCCGGCATGATGGTGTTCGGAAGTTTCGGCCTGGTGATTGGCGCTATCATGGCGGTCTGGTTTCCGATCAACAAACTCCTCTGGAGCAGCTCCTATGTCGTATTCACGGCGGGATTTGCACTCGAGATGCTTGGCGTGTGCTACTGGCTGATCGACATCAAGGGATTCAAGTCCTGGACGCAGCCGTTCCTGGTGTTCGGATCAAACGCCATTACCTCCTTCTTCCTTTCCACTTTCGCGGCCCTCGTGATGGATCTGGTCGGAGTGTCCGTCATTTCGGCGGGTGGTGCGGTTGTCAGGGAAAGCCTGAAAGACTACATATATAACACAATCTTCTCGCCGCTCGCGAGCAGTTATAACGCCTCCACGCTTTTTTCAATAGTCTATGTTCTCATTTGGTACGGGGTGATGTATGTCTTTTACAAACGCAAAATATTCATCAAAATCTGACATGAAAAAGGAAATCTATTCATATGTCTTCGTATTCATACTCTTGCTTGTTCCGTTCAATTTGCTCCTCGCAAAAACGAACCATGAAAGGAAAGGTGACAAGATGAACGAGCCCAGGAAAACAATCCTTGCGATAGGCGCCCACGCCGGCGACATGGAAATCTCTTGCGGGGCCGTACTGGCGAAGCAGGCCAAGCTTGGCTACCGGATCGTGTTTCTCCACCTGACGCTCGGCGAGGGAGGCAACCCGCGCATGTCCGCCAAAGAATACGGCGAACAAAAGAGGCGCGAAGCGATGGAAGTCGACAGCCTTCTCGGCGGTGAGGCAATCTTCGGGCCCTACAAGGACGGCGAGCTTCCGAACGACCAGACAGCTAGGCGATATGTCGCCAACGTCATCAGGACGGTGAAGCCCACGATAATAATCACACATTGGAAGAACAGCATCCATCCGGATCATGCAAACACGTTCGCGATAACTTCCGATGCAGTCCTGCTGGCAAGCCTCCCCTCCGTCGAAACCGTCACTCCCTATTCCCCGAAAGAGGAGTCCGCGTGGCGGGGCGTCAGAAGGATCTTATATGCGGAGAACTGGGAAGATGCGGAAGGGTTCAAGCCATACATATATGTAGACGTGACCGACGCCTACGAGACATGGGAAAAGGCGGTCGCCAGGTACGAATTCATCGGCGGCAAGATATCGAGCTTCCCGTACCTGAACTACTATAAAGCCCTGGCGGTCGTCAGGGGAGCGGAAAGCGGCTACAAATACGCGGTTGCATTCGACATCGACAACTTCGAGAAAAAAATCAGATGGGAGTCATTGGAGCCTTGATGACATCATCCGTTTCAGCGAAAGGAGAGAAGCCGATTAAGACCACTGCCATAGAAATCCGTCCTTACCTCGGCGACGACGAAAAATGCGTCGTGACTCTTTGGAACAAATGCCTGACGAGAGATCCGATAACGACTGAGACTTTCAGGCGTAAGGTGCTGCTCGATGAGAATTTCGATCCCAACGGCTGCTCCGTCGCCGTCACAGGGGATGAAGTTGTCGGTTTCTCCCTCGCAATCAGACGCCGGTATCCTTACTACGGCGTGGGATTGGAACAGGGCACTGGTTGGATCACCGCCTTCTTCGTACGTCCGGATTTCAGAGGAAAAGGAATCGGTACCGGCCTCATCGAATCCTCCGAAGGTTTCCTGAAAGGGTGCGGTGTGAAAGAGGTGTATGTATCGTCCTACACGCCGAATTACTTTGTCCCGGGAGTAGACATCGATGCTTACGCCGAGGCATACGGACTCCTGAAGGAGCTAGGGTATAAGAAACACGAACGGGCCTACAGCATGGGACGGTCGCTCCTCGATTTCGATTTCTCGTCGGACGCGGAAACCCTCTTCAGCTCGCTGGAGGTTCGCGGCATCGAGATAAGGACCTTCGAGCCGAAGTACATAACCGGACTTCTGGAGTTCCTCAGCAAGAACTATCCCGGCGACCTCCTCCGTGTCGCACTGGAGCAGCTGAGAGAAAATCCCAGTACCGACCAGATTGCAGTTGCCGTCAGGAACGAACGGATCGTGGGCTTCAGCCATTACGAGGATGAACACTTCGGCCCGTTTGCAATCGATCCGGAACTGACGGGAATGGGAATCGGCACCGGCTTGTACTTCAAGACCGCACTTCAAATGAAAGAGAAAGGCAAAAGGAATCTCTGGCTGGCCTGGACGTCGGGACACGCGAAAGATTTCTACTACCGCCGCGGCCTCAGGGTGACGAGAAGACACGAAGTAATGAAAAAGAATTTGAAGTGACTGCCATCTCACCAAAAAGAAGAAAACGAATGGAAAACAGAATATGAACTTCCACCTGATTGACTGGATTATCCTGATCTTATATCTCACAGGCACGGTATATTTGGGATTGAGGGCCAAAAAGTACGTTGAAAACATGGAGGGTTATTACGTTGCCGGACGGAAAGTCAGGGTTGCACTCGGCTCAGCTACTCTGATTGCCACGGAGATCGGGGTCGTGACCTTCATGTACTTCGGGCAGCTCGGTTTTCTTACGGGCTACTCATGCTTCGTCCTCGGCTTCATCGGGTTCCTGGCCTACATGTTCATCGGCAAGACGGGTTTTATAGTTCAGGGATTGAGACGGCTCAGGGTAATCACGATTCCGGAGTTTTATGAATTGCGTTACAACAAGTCCGTCAGATGGCTTGGCGGAGTTATGCTTTTCCTCGGAGGCGTTCTGAATATGGGGATATTCCTTCGGTTTGACGGGATTTTCCTCACACAAACAATCGGACTGGGCGATCAGGCGAGGGCTGCGGTCATGGTAATAATGCTCGTCATCGTCGTCAGCTACACGGTCCTCGGAGGGATGTTTTCTGTCGTCATTACAGACTTCGTTCAGTTCGTAATATTGACGCTGGGAATGCTGATTTCAACGGTATTCATTTTAGCGCGAGTTAGTCTCCACACGATCACGGCTACAGTCGCGACTCAGCTGGGCACTCAAGGGACGAATCCGATAACCAATCCGCAATTCGGATGGACGTTCATAATCTGGATGCTGATAGCGAGTGTTGCCCTCTCGGCTCTCAATCAGCCTGCCGCCTCCAAATCGTTCGCGTCCGAGAGCCCGGAGGTCGGGCGGAAAGTATTCCTGTACACCGGCCTCACGCTGGCGGGACGTTACATGATTCCCATGATGTGGGGTGTAGCAGCACTCGCTGTCTTCGGTCCTCATGCAAGCTCGCTTGAGGCGATGCCAAAATTGCTGGGGACAACCGTCCCTACGGGCCTGCTTGGACTGATGGTTGCAGGAATGCTCGCGGCATCGATGTCGACATACAGCGCGTACCTGCTGGCATGGAGCACAGTCGCAACAAGAGACGTAATTGCTCCGCTGGTAAAATCACCGCTGTCGGAGAAACAGAACATGACCTTGACGAGGGTCATCGCGACGCTAATAGGAATTTTCATGCTCGTGTTCGGCTTGTTCTACCAGATACCATCGACAGCGTTCCAGTACCTCGCAATAACCGGCGCGATGTATGCCGCCGGCGCATTCGCCTGTGTAGTCGCGGGGCTTTACTGGAAAAAGGCCAACACCGTGGGAGCCTACTACGGCCTCGCGCTCGGAGCCGTGGCACCGGTGGTTTTCCTCATCCTTTCCCTCTTTAAGAACAGCATTCCGAAGAGTCTGCTTTTCCTCGTCGATGTGAACGTTTCAGGATTCCTTAGTTTCGTCCTGGCAGCCGCCGGCATGGTTATCGGTTCGCTTGTGACTCAAAAGACTCACCCGCCCGTGGTGGTTACAGTACCGCCTGACAAAGGACAATTGGAAGGAGGATTACATGTCGGCAATTAACATATTCTGGCTGACCCTTTACGGAATTTCAACGCTCCTTTTCTTCTCGGTAGCATCGTTTATCACCTACTTCGGAATACAGGACATGAAAGATCTCCTCTCGAAGTCAAACAAGAGAGACAACAAGGGGAAGAGTCAACCGAATTCCAACTCAAACTGACTTGCGGAGAAAGGCTCGATGAAAAAATTCGCACTTATGGTCTTCCTGATGACTGCCGTTTCTCTGACGGCGGCCGTTTCATATTCTCAGTCTGTAACAGTGAAGGTAGACGCGGCGAAACACATTTCGAAAATTAACCCCTACCTATACGGGCTCAACGTCGCGAGATGGGACGAAGACCTATTCCCGGGTCCCGCTAAAGACATGCTCCTCGATTGCGACCGGGACGCCATAAGAAAAGTAATAGCCGGCGGTTTCACGGTCTTGAAATACCCGGGCGGCAACGATGCAGATCACTATATCTGGAACAGCCCGGACAACAGCGCCGGCGACATGAACACAGATGAATATGCCGCACTGCTTAATGCGGTCGGCGCGCAGGGGTTCATTACCATAAACTTCAACGAGTCTCCCGAGCTTGCCGCGGAATGGGTCAGGTACTGCAACAAGGAAAAAGGATATGACATAAAATACTGGGAGGTCGGCGATGAACAGTGGGGAGTTTGGGCCCGCGGCCATACCACTCCCGAAAAGTATGCTGCCCGGTTCATAGAATTCGTGAAGGCAATGAAGGCTGTCGATCCCACGATCAAGATCGCGGCGAATGTCAACCCGACAGATAACATCGACGGCTGGACCTGCCGCGTGATGAAGGCTGCCGGCAGCTATATCGACATGGTTACATTCTCCTACTATCCCTTCTCCAACAGGGAGGAGAACGCAGACTCGCTCCTTGCAAGCACTCCCAAATACCGCCACGCCTACGAGACCATCCGTCACGCACTGGAAGAGACATTGCCGAAGGCAAAGGCCGATTCGATGTGGATAATAGACGTCGGTTACAACTCGATCTCCGGCCGCCCGGGACCGATCACGATATCTATGGCAAACGCACTATGGGTTGCGGACATGGTCGGAACAATGGCGGAAATGGGTGAACAGATGTCGTGTTACTGGGCACTTCATAACTCATATCCACCGGGAGGCGGCGACTACGGCCTGCTCACCGAAGACGGGAAGAATACGCCCCGTCTGAACTACTACGTCTTCCCGATTTACACCCGCCTCTTCGGACGCGAGGTCGTGCAGTCTTCTTCGCCCGATCCATCTCTATCCGCCTACGCGAGCACGTTCGGAGACGATACACTCTCGGTTATCCTCATCAACAAGGACAAACGCAATACAAAACGGGTGTCGTTGAAACTTAGCGGATTTGAGCCCGAGGGGTCAGCAAGCGCATGGCTGTTCAATACTCGGCACAAGCTCGACCGAATCACAGACTGCAAGATAGAAGGAGAGTCGTTGGATGAACAGGTCCCCCCATACTCGATAGTGGTACTGCAGCTCCTCAGGAAGGGCGTCGTGCTTCCTCCAAAGAACCTGGCACTCCACGCCAGGGCAACCGCATCGACCAGTGCAAAGAACGGTCCGGACTTCGGTCCTTCAAGCGCGGTGGACGGAATACCATACACCCGGTGGTCGTCGGCCGCGCTTTGGGGAATGAAGAAGGGACTGGACAAGCAGTGGTTCCGGATCGATCTCGGAAAGTCCCGGGAATTCGACAAGATAGTCATCCGTTGGGCAATGGGGTTCGGAATAGACTTCAAGCTGCTTGCATCGCGCGACGGGAAAAAATGGGAAACGCTGTTTCACGAAAGCGACGGTCACGGCGGAGTTGAGAATATAGATTTCAAGCCTGTTAAGGCCAGGTTCATCAAACTCGTCGGATCCAGGGGTTCATACGCAATATCGAGTTACTCTATATATGAATTCCAGATATTTAATTCGCAAAACCGCCAATAATCACAAACACATCTTATATGACAAATGAATTGACAGAAAAGAAACCGGCACCGGCCCCATTTGCCGGTTCGATCCCGTCCTCCAGGGGGACAGTAAAACTCGGGTGCGAGAGACTGCTCGAATCGGAGGCCCCGGTCCTCAGGGGAAAGCGCGTCGGAATGATTACCAACCATACAGGAGTGATGCCGAGCGGACAGCATATTGTAGATGCATTCCGGGCCAATGCGGACATTAAGATCGGCGCGCTATTCTCGCCCGAACACGGCTTCAGAGGAGACGCTCCCGCTGGAAAGCATGTCGGCCATGGAATCGATGCCGAGACCGGAATAACCGTGTACTCGCTCTACGGCGAGCACAGGAAACCGGAGAAGTCAATGCTCGAGGACATCGACGTTCTGGTATACGACATACAGGATGTCGGAGCCCGCTTTTATACCTACATCAGCACAATGACACTTGCCATGGAGGAGGCGGCCGAGAATGGGATTCAATTCGTGGTTCTCGACCGGCCCATGGTACTTTCGGGCGATTTGATCGACGGCCCCGTGCTCAGGGACGATCTTCGCTCATTCATCGGAATGCTCCCCATTCCGGTGGCATACGGCCTTACGCCCGGCGAACTTGCCGGCCTGGTTCAACGCGACTACCTGACTCCACGGGGACTGTCGGTCGAGCTTCATGTCGTCAAGCTCGGAAACTATTCCCGTTCGATGTGGTATGATGAGACCGGGCTCCCGTGGGTCCTCCCTTCGCCGAACATCCCGACAATAGAAACGGCTTCAGTGTATCCTGGCACCGCGCTGATCGAAGGGACAAACCTTAGCGAAGGCCGGGGCACCCCCTTCCCGTTCCAGAATATCGGAGCGCCGTTCATCGACAAGAATGAACTTTCCGGCTTCCTCAACGGACTCGAGTTGCCCGGCGTCACGTTCGAACCGCTGGACTTCACACCGAAGGACGCCAGCACCGTGTCTAACCCGAAATTCAAGGGGCAGCTGTGCCACGGCGTCAACATCCGGGTCAACGACCGGAATAAGATCAAGCCGGTCGAAGTTGGAATAGCGCTCGTTTGCGCGATCCGGAAACTCTACCCGTATTACCTCATGTTCAGAGCGGACGGGGCCTTCGACAGGCTGGTGGGCAACCGAAACATCTCAAGGTTCATTTCGGACGGGGCCGACTACAAAGAGATAGTGTCCTCCTGGCAGACTGAGCTTCGCGAGTTTGAAGAATCGAGGAGAGAATTCTTCCTTTACTAGACGGCTCTACGATACAGTCTCTACCTGAGAAGCGGCTGGTGTGGCAACGCACCAGCCGTTTTTCTATCATGGTTGAAGGTATAGCCGAAGGTAATTTTCTCCAGCGGTTTTTCGACGCTGAAGGCTGCCCGCTTCATCAGTTATGAGAACTCATCCATAAGTGTTCGCTGTTTCTTCCGAGACCTCAGCGAGAATCATTCGGACGGCTTCTTGATGAGTTTCGTCAGTAACTCCAGTATGGTAGTCAAATTGTCGAACGACCTCTTTAGTCTGTCGCCTATGATTTCCGGTGACGGCTTGTCTGCAAATATTGCTTCGATTGTTTCTTGCATAAGATCGGTTGCCTCGTGGATATCTTTCTCGATCTCTCTGACTTCGTCAGGCGTCCGGCACCCGGGCTCCATGTCCTGCAATCTGGAAATAAAGATGCTTTGATCCGCCAGAACTCTCTCGAGCGCTTGGACGATTTCTTCTTCCTCGATCATGAGTTATAGCCTCTTTTCACCCACCGATGGATCAGTTCCGGTTTGCACGAGGCTCCGGGGTTTACCCCGCAGGGCAGGCTTATTTTCCTTCCACCACCTTTATCTCCTCCTCCGTCAACCCACATACAACTCATACACCGCTTGGTCTATTTGCCGCTCGAGCGACTCGCACTCCCGCTCAAGGCGGCTCGTCTCCGCTTCCGTTCTGGCCTTGCTCAACTCCTCCTTCGCCGCAAGCATGCGGTCGACAAGCGCGACAATGCGGTCGTGGGGTTTATGCTTTTCGTTTCTGTCATGCCGAACTCGTTTCGGCATCTGTCCTGCCCAGCGTTTAGACCCCGAAATGAATTCGGGGCGACACGTCCGGGGGTAATATCTGAGAATTCCATGTTTCATGATTCTCGTCCTACATAGTCATGTCGAATCCCATTAACGTCATGCCGAACTCGTTTCGGCATCTGTCCTGCCCAGCGTTTAGACCCCGAAATGAATTCGGGGTGACGGAGCCGGGGGTAATATCTGAGAATACCATGTTTCATGATTCTCGTCCTACATAGTCATGTCGAATCCCATTAACGTCATGCCGAACTCATTTCGGCATCTGGTCCCTGGCAAATGAGGATGCCATCCGTTAAATCCTTCATCTCAGGATTCAGCGCTTTTATAAGGTTAATCTTCCAGTCCCGATGCCAATTCTTCAATTGTTTCTCTCGCATAATGGCATCTTTTATTGATGGGAGTTCTTCGTAGTAAACCAAATCTTTAAGCCTGTATCGTTGAGTAAAGCCCGGTATTTTACCTTCACGGTGTTCCATGACTCTTCGCACGAGATCATTAGTGACACCGATGTAAAATGTGGTACGTTTAATGTTGCTCATGATATAAACATAACCGCGTTTCATGATTTACGTCCTAATCGTCTCGATTCGCCCTAACGTCATGCCGAACTCGTTTCGGCATCTGTCCTGCCCAGCGTTTAGACCCCGAAATGAATTCGGGGTGACGGGGCCGGAGGGGTAATATCTGAGAATACCATGTTTCATGATTCTCGTCCTACATAGTCATGTCGAATCCCATTAACGTCATGCCGAACTCGTTTCGGCATCTGTCCTGCCCAGCGTTTAGACCCCGAAATGAATTCGGGGTGACGGAGCCGGGGGTAATATCTGAGAATACCATGTTTCATGATTCTCGTCCTACATAGTCATGTCGAATCCCATTAACGTCATGCCGAACTCGTTTCGGCATCTGTCCTGCCCAGCATTTAGACCCCGAAATGAATTCGGGGTGACGGGTCCGGGGGTAATATCTGAGAATACCATTCTTCAATCCGACAAATCATGGTCAGACGTTTTCCACCACTTTTTGAGCCAAAGGCTCATCAGCCTGAGGCTGAATCTCCTCCTCCCCGCCTACACTTCGTTTCGGCGGGCAGGCGTCAACCTCCCGCCTTTGGCGGGATAAACTTCAAGCCCATACACTGCCTGGTCTATTTGCCGGTCGAGCGTCTCGCACTCCCGCTCAAGGCGGCTCGTCTCCGCTTCAGTCTTGGCTTTGCTCAACTCTTCCTTGGCCCAAAGCATGCGTTCGACAAGATTAACGATGGGGTCGTGGGGTTCGTTTCCTTTGAAGTCTTCTACCAGCTTCCTGACTGTCTTGAATGCTTGTTCCACGGAATACCCAGGTTAATGATTGTCTGAAATTATCGACGGAGAGGCGGAAATGCAAGGATCCGGTGGCCAAAGGCCATCCGTTAAAACGGACGGCTGCCAGGAGCGCGAAACCCCGAGGGGTTTTCTGTTCTTCCCAAGCCTCCGCCTCTGGCGGATAACGGGCTATTCCTATCCGCGGAGAGAAAGAGCTATCCGGAGCAACCTTTTTCGATCTCCGAGTCAGGACAGGCCCATTCCAAGTGAGCTTTTTCTCTCTCTGAGTGAGGACGAGCTCGTTCCAAGTGAGCTTTTTCTCTCTCTGAGTGAGAAAAAGGTAGTCTTGACTGAGTTCTTTCTCTGTTCGAGTGAGAAAGAGGTCGTTCAAAGGGAGCTCATTCTCACCTGAAGCGAGAAAAAGGTGCCCCGGAGTGAGCTTTTTCTAATCGGGAGGACATTGTGGCGGCCATTTGAGGCGGAACCGCCTTCTCAGCCGTAGATCTCCCCGGGAATCGCTGTCTCAGGTCATGGTATACTGCGTCGGCGCCCGGAACGTTTCGCTTGGCAGTATCGCAGACCGTGTTGTTGGAATAAAAGGAATAATTAATCGCGGAGGGAAAGACCGCCTTAGGTATTACGCGTCAGGTTTCTTCGGAAGCTTGATCTTCAGATGCCCTTTCGCGTCCGCATCGTCTCCCAGGTCGAGTCGGCTGAGAATCTCAGTTACGCGCGAACCTTGCATTTCAACTTCGTAGTTCCTGTACAATACTATCGTTTTCTTGAGCGAGTCGTAGTAAGCCGCGCAGTCGGGACACTGCGCAAGATGTTCCTTGAGCTTCTTGCATGTCGGAGACTCGAGATCGAGATCTATCTTCTCGCAAATCTCGAACAAATATTTCTTATGCTCGGCGGCTTTCATTTGGAAAAATATGGATTTAGTTCCTCTCTCAAGAACAATCTTGCTCTATGGAGTCGGGATTTGACCGCAGGGGCCGACAAATTAAGCGTTTTTCCGACTTCTTCGGTCGATAGGCCTTCCACGTCTCGCATCACAAATACGATGCGATAATCGAGAGGAAGTTTCTGAATCGCCCTGTCCAGAACATCTTTAAGCTCTTTGTTCAGAACGACATCCTGAGGAGTCTCTCCCCAGTGCGGGATCTGGAGCTCATCGGTCCCTTTGAAGAGATCCGCCTCTTCGATCGATACCACCGGCTCATGCGATTTCTTCCGGTGCATCATGAGGCAGTTGTTGGTCACGATGCGGTACAGCCAGGTTGAAAACTTGGAATTGCCCGAGAAGGAGTTCAATCCCCGGTAAGCATTTATGAAAGTCTCCTGGAGAACCTCTTCGGCCTTGTTCTTATCCCGGCAGATTTTGAAGGAGAAGCTGTAGACCAGCTGCTCGTATTTCTTTACGAGCTGGCCGAAGGCTTTCTTGTCACCGGCTTTCGAGGCGGCTATGAGTTTTGTGTCTTCTTCCAAGCAGAAAATCCTAAATTCTGAGCCCTAAACTCTAAAGAAATTCGAACTCACATTCAAAGCGCGTGGAAATTGGCAAAACCTCTTACTTTCCTCCCGATTTTGTGATTATCGCCCCCAGGATCTTCATCAACTCAGTGGCTTCTTGTATAAGGGCACTTCGCTCTTCTTCCTGGGCTGGATTGCATTTTATCAGCCTCAACCAGTAGCGAGTCTCTTTTGCTTCCTTACGGGAAATTTTAGCCCGCATGAAGTAATCTTTTCTGCTTAGTGATTCGTTCGCCTCAATGTAATTTGCACCGACAGAACCCGATGACCTTACGAGCTGTTTTATGATTTCACTGTCAACGATATCCTTGGGTACGTCGTTGACAAAGTCGATGACGCGTTTTGAAAAAGACTCTGTCCTTTCCTCCAAATCATACTTCTTCGCGTTTTGGATTTCAGGCTTTGGGGTTTGTTTAGAGTTTAGAGTTTCGTATTTAGAATTTATTTCCCCGGCCTTTTTCTCCGCAGCCATTAGAGTGTTCCGCATCAGCATTGATATCGTCATCGCTCCGACTCCGCCGGGGACCGGCGTTATCCATCCCGCAACTTCCTTGGCCGCCTCGAAATCGACGTCGCCGACAAGACCGCCGTCCGTCCGGTTGATCCCCACGTCCAGCACGGCGGCGCCCGGCTTGATGAATTCCTTCTTGATGAACAGCGGCTTGCCTATTACCGCGACCAGAATATCAGCCTCTCTGCAAACCGCGGCAAGATTTGCCGTCCGGGAATGAGCGATAGTGACAGTAGCGTTCTTGGAAAGCAGGAGCATAGCCGTCGGTTTCCCGCCGAGGTTCGAACGGCCCACCACGACCGCCCTTTTCCCGGTAACTTCGATCCCATATTTATCGAGGAGCACCATCATGCCGTACGGAGTACACGGGAGGAGAAGACGCTTCTCCATTATCTCGTCCCACGCCTTCGCGGCGCTGAAGAGACCGATGTTGAACGGATGAAGTCCGTCCACATCCTTCGACGGGTGAATCGCCTCGATGATTCTGTACTCGCTTATCTGTTTCGGAAGCGGCATTTGCACAAGTATGCCGTGAATTCTGTCGTCCTGGTTGAACTCGTCTATTTTCGCAAGGACTTTCTCCTCAGAAGTGTCTTCGGGCATCTTCTCCGTCAACGAGTAGAAGCCGAGCGATTCGCATGCCTTCGCCTTGTTCTTTACGTAAACCTGCGAGGCGGGGTTGTCGCCGACCAGTATGAACGCGAGACCGGGTGTTATCCCGTGCTCCCGATTCAACTTCTCGGTAAGAACCTTTACTTCTTCCTTTATTTCCTGCGATACGGCTTTGCCGTCTATGATTGTTGCTGTCATGACTTTAATAAATCCTAAGTTCTAAATACCAAATGTTTTCAGGTCGACTTTCTTCTGCTTTGATCTTTGAACATTAGAATTCATTTAGAGTTTATGATTTCGAATTTAGAGTTTGCTCGAATGGTGGATAAAGAATTCTTTCCACGCTCACTGCCTTACCCGTCGATCTGTCAACCGATATCACAAGCGCGGCGAACTTAGCTTCGCCCTCGGCTGCCTCGTAACGCGACGGCGTAGCGTATACGAACCTCCTCATTGCATTTTCTTTCTTCATCCCGATAACCGAGTCGTAAGGCCCGGTCATCCCGACGTCGGTGATGTATGCTGTCCCGCCCGGCAAGATCCTCTCATCGGCAGTCTGAACATGAGAATGCGTCCCGATGACTGCGGTCACTTTCCCGTCGAGGTACCATCCCATCGCCACTTTCTCGGCGGTAGCTTCGGCATGCATATCGACGATTACGATGTTGGTCTCGGTTTTGATCTTCTCGATCGCCCAATCCGAAGTTCGAAACGGGCAATCGATGGGGTACATGAACGTTCGTCCCTGCAGATTCAGCACCCCGACCTTTCCTTTCTGGCTGAGATCGTATACGACGTAGCCGGACCCGTAGGAGCCCTTCGGAAAATTCAGCGGGCGCAGGAGGTTCTTTTCCTGCATCATATACTCGTGTATCTGAAACTTGTCCCAGATATGGTTGCCGCTCGTGATTACGTTAACACCCGCGCCGAAGAACTTCTGCGCAATCTTGTCGGTTATCCCCTTGCCGTCGGCGGCATTCTCGCCGTTGGCGATAACGAAGTCGATCTTGTGCTTCTCGACAAAACTCCTCAGAAAACTAGTAACCATCCCGATCCCCGGGGTCCCAACTATATCGCCAACAAAAAGAACGTTCAGAGTATCCAGCGTTTTTCCTTTTTAAAAATATAACCCTGTATCGCAAAAAATAGAAGAGATTCGTGAAACTCTGCACATTACGTGGCAATTTATCCGAAGGCATGTTCCTATTTGCCACCCCGAACACTTTTTCCCTCCTCGTTAGGTGCCTAAATAGCCCGTTTTGGTGGTACGATTCCGGCATAGCCGTTGACAATAAGAGGAAAGTATGAGCCAGTTTCTATATATAAGGGAGAGATTTCAATGGAACGCTATCTGACATTAATACCGCTGCTTGCGGCAATCGTGAGCATCGTGTATTATGGTCTTTCAAATAGAAAAGAGAGCTACATTCGGCCAGCGCGATCGTTCTTTCTTATCAACGTGTATTCGATTGTAATCCTATACGCGTACTTTCTTTACCTGATCTTATCGCATCAATATCAGTACACATACGTCTGGAGCTACAGCGCAAATAATCTTTCGATCCCCCTCCTCTTCTCGACTTCGTACGCCGGTCAGGAAGGGAGTTTCTTTCTGTGGGTCTTCTACAGCGCAATCATCAGCATATTCCTGCTGAGGTATTCGAGAAAGCACGGATATGAGTCGATCGTCATCCCGATCATTCTTCTGTTCGAAGTTTTCGTACTTGTGATACTGACGCTGAAGAGCCCGTTCTCAAAGGTATGGGAGTCCTTCGCCAACGTTCCCGTGGGAACGATGCCGCAAGACGGCAGGGGCCTGAACCCGCTGCTCCAGAATTTCTGGATCGTGATACATCCGCCCATCCTATTCCTCGGATTCGCAACGGCGATCGTCCCGTTTGCATACGCGACAGCGGGCCTGATCAAGAAAGACTACGGCAACTGGACCGGCTATTTGCAGCCGTGGCTGGTATTGAACGTCCTCACGCTGGGGGCGGGCATCATCATCGGCGGCTACTGGGCATACATAACACTCGGATGGGGCGGTTTCTGGGGATGGGATCCCGTCGAGAACTCGTCCCTCATACCATGGCTGTTCGCTGCCTCTGCGCTCCACACCATCCTGGTGACGCGTCGCACGAAAGGTTACCTTAAAACAAGTTTTGTATTAACGATAATCAGTTTCCTCCTCGTACTCTACAGCACTTTCCTGACGCGCAGCGGAGTGCTTGGAGACACCTCGGTCCATGCTTTCGTGGATCCGGGAAGAAGTGAGTATGTGATTCTCTTGGTGCTCATCGGAACATTCTTATTACTGGGATTCATCCCCTTTTTCAGGAACAGAGCTTCAATCCCGAGCGTGGGGGTAGGCCACAATTTGCTGTCACGAGAGAACGCGTTGTTCGTAGGCGCAGCTTCCCTCTCTGTGCTGTCGCTCTTCGTCCTCGTAGGAACCTCCTCTCCCATAATCACTGGACTGCTCCAGGGAAAACCAACTGCGGTTGACTCCTCATACTATGTGACAACAAGCCTCCCGCTCGGGTTCCTTATTATTGCACTAATCGGCCTGGCCCAGCTCGTTTGGTGGGACAAGTCCCGCTCATCTGTATCTACAGATATGCGGGATGGCGCAAGGCGCCCATCGGACAAGAAGGTTTTCAGAAAAAACCTAACGTTGCCTGTTGCCGCGGCACTCTTAACGGCCATCGTGGCCTTACTTCTTTCAGTCAGGGATGTTTGGGCGATCATCATTATGAGCACCGCTGCATTTGCGTTCGTTGCGCATTCTGCCGCGATGCTCAGAATTGTCAAGGGAAATCCGAAGTTCATCGGTGGACCGATTTCCCATGCCGGGCTGGCATTGATGTTCATCGGCATCGTAGCCTCGACCGCGCTCGAATCAAAGACCACCGTGCAGCTCCCCCAGGGAACGCCGGTAAAGGTCGGCGGACACGAGCTGACGTATACCGGCAAGTCACAGGTCGATGGCAAGGATGCCTACGTCGTAAAAATGCAGGACGGTTCCGCCACTACTACGCTGAAACCGATAATGTACTACAGCGACTACAACCAGGGGACCATGCGTGAACCCGACATAAAAAGTTATCCTGGTTACGACCTCTATTTGAGCCCGATGGCGTTCGACAACGGCACGAGCATGGGCATGTCGGGAAACAACGTCGATGTGGTTACTCTCCAAAAGGGAAAACCGACGAAGCTGTCGGACGGCACGGAACTCACTCTCCTTAATTTCAGCATGAACCAATCGGATCACAGCGCGATGGAACAGGGCGGAAGCTTCTCGGTTGCATCGGTGATCGACGCATCGAACAACGGGAAAACAATCCAGGTCGCGCCTGCCCTGACCTTTGCGGCGGGCAAGCAGACTGCAGTTCCGGCCGAAGCCTTCGGCCACATGCTGATTATAATGGATATGAACGTAGGGATGGGCGACGCCAAGACGGTACCGAGCGTCAGGCTGGTAGTCCATTCGGCCGGTGCGGCACGACAGGCCGCGGTTTTACCCGTTCTTACGGCAGAAATCGATATAAAACCTCTCATAGGGTTGTTATGGGTCGGCACGATCGTCCTTTTCATCGGACTTATCATATCAATTTATCGACGGTTCTCTGAAGGAAGTGCGTCCGGCAAACCGTCCCCGGTAAAACTAAAGGAAGAACCTCGCGGCGCGGCAGTTAATGAAAAGACCGAGGTGGAGAATGTCCAAGGTTGATTTTCAATACATCGACAACATCAGATCGAACGTTTGCAGGCTGTGTTCGAAGAGCGACGAGAACGGGAAGTGCACGGCTACTCCCGGAACGGAATGCGTCCTCGAACTGTATCTCCCGCAAGTTTCGAAGGCCCTAGTCTCCGCTCACGGCGGAAATGTCGACGAATACCTCGCGTCGTTGAGAACAGAAGTCTGCACTGTTTGCAAAGAGAAAGGTGAGTCTGGTTACTGTTATGTCGGCGACAGCTTCGGCTGTCCCCTAGAAACCTTTTTCAGAACAGTTGCCGACGCGGCGGTGAAACTCGACGCGGCTTGACGCCTGTCTTCATAGGGATTATAAATGATTACGATTCTTCGAAAAGAGCTCGATTCCTCCTCCCTGAGGGCCGATCTTGATCCAATTAGTTTGAAGATCGGCCTCCCGGACACTCAGTTCGGGAAATCGATTGCTCCTCCTCAACGCGGCCTGGCCTCCTCTCCCAAAGGGATCCCGACAGAAATCAACATGAGTTCTGTCGGGGCGGGCCGCGTTTTTTTATCCTACCCGCCGATAAAACAACCCGTCTTCCCGGCAGGACGGAACGAAAAGGCTATACGCACTTTTGCCAGGTCAACACGTTATCTGTTGAAGCCACCGTGCTTTTTTCTATCAATCTCTCTTTCCCCGTGGTGAGGGTCGATTCTGCAGAATCAGTCCGCGCTACGATTCACGAATCCCGACTTCGACTTCCGTGATGTCAAATACTCTTTTCAGTTCCTTCGGATCTATCTCGACAAGGAACCCTCGCTTCCCGCCGTTGACATAAATCTTCGGAAGATCGAAAATGGTTTTCTCGGCAAAGACCGGCAGCTTCTTTCTCGTGCCGAAGGGACTCGTGCCGCCGAACTGATACCCCGTGTGCCGTTGCGCGACATCGGCAGTGCATAGTTCGACATGCTTCACACCGACCAGTCTCGCGAGATTCTTGGCCGATACTTCCAAATCACCGTGCATCAAGACCAGGAGCGGCGTGCGGTCTTCGGTCTCCATAACTATTGTTTTTATGACCGCATGTTCAGGCACACCCAGCGACTGAGCAGAGACTCTGGTACCGCCGTGCTCCACGTAATCATAAAGGTGGGGCGCAAACTCGACCTTCTTTTCTCTAAGCTCCCTGACTGCCGTAGTAATCGGATAGTTTTCACGCATTCTGTTTTCCATGTTCAACGGTCAAATTGTAACCTTCGGGGCGACACGTGGTTCATCGCGCACAGAGCACGGCGCCCTGACATCTCATTCTGGAATCCGGTCCTTCGCACGAGATGTGCCACGCTTAGCACCATGCGCGCTGTGTTTCTTTCCTTTGGAATTTCCTCCGGCACTATACTCCGCCAAGTCTATCTTATCGTTTACGAAGACTATCCCCTCCTTTTCCAGAAGGCGTCTCTGACTTTCGTGTGCGCCCGTATGTCTGCGAAGCGAAACCATCCCCTTCGCATTTATGATCCTGTGCCAGGGTACATCGGAGTTCGGAGGTAAATTATGAAGCGCGTAGCCGACCAGCCTGGCGTGTCCCCTCAAGTCGCAGAGTCTGGCAATTTGTCCGTAGGTCGCAACGCGCCCCTTACGGACTCCCTTCACCGCTTTCCATATACGGAAGTATAAATCGGGGTAATTCTTCATCTAAATAAATTTGAAACATAAGATGGAAAAATCAAAAGGAATTGAGTCGACGACCCAAACTTAAACCGAAGATTGCCCTTCACCCGGGAGGAAAACACCGTGGGTTGTCAGGCTAAGTTAGAGAGAACACATACGGGGATTCACGCCCCCCGGCTCGCATGACTCCCGGCCGGGTCCCTGGAAGCTATTTGTGGCGCCTAATCAGTCGTCCACACCCACCGGGGTGAACATCTCCGCGTCTGCGAGGGAGGAGACTATGTAGTTTGCGAGGACACCGATCCTCCACTTCTCCCTGTCGTCCTCGGCGACGGTTTCCACAGACTGGTTGTCCTTGTATACGGCGACGCAATCGCCGAGTTCACCCTCCGCGACAAATGTATAGTCCTGTTGTCCGATCTTGGCGATCATAGAATAAAGAGTGGAATGCACTTCCGCCATCTCGAGCATGCGCGCCTCCATCTCTTCTTCCTCATAT
The DNA here is from genome assembly GCA_021825585.1 of Bacteroidota bacterium. Classification (GTDB taxonomy): domain Bacteria; phylum Bacteroidota; class Ignavibacteria; order Kryptoniales; family JAKASW01; genus JAKASW01. Next base: position 181,480 of record JAKAGT010000004.1, read on the forward strand.
GCACGGAAAGTAACCCGGTACTCTCCTTCTCCGATCGATACGATGTTTTGAACTACGCCTAAGTAATTGTCCACGTTCTTATCTCCTTTCATTCTCACGTTTGCGACTCATATATAACCGTTACCAGTGGCACAGTTCCTATCATTGCATGATATTAATTCGATTCTGGTCCTTTTAATCCTTTTTTCGGACTTTCAGTTGCGCTCTTGAAGTTCATGCGATTTTTGGCGTAATTAACACATTCTGGACACCCCGTCAAAAATATTCCCCTAAAACAACCAGAGAGACTAAGGACGCCTAACAATGTTCAAGGATCACCCTAAAGGATTGTATGTGCTCTTCTTTACAGAAATGTGGGAGCGCTTCGGTTTCTATACCGTTCTTTCGATTTTCGTGCTTTACCTCGCACAGAACTTCCATTGGAGTGAGGCCACTATCGGAAATATATACGGCTTGTTTCTCGCCGCCGTGTTCTTCCTGCCGCTGTTCGGCGGCTGGATCGCAGACAACATACTCGGATACGGTCGGACCATCCTCCTTGGGGCGTTCACGTCCGCAGTGGGCTATACTCTTCTGGCAATCCCGACCAAGTCGCCGGTGCTCCTCTTCACCTCACTCATAGTAATCTCGATGGGGAACGGCCTCTTCAAGGCAAACACGTATGTGATCGTCGGAAATCTATATCCGGAGGCGAGCGGTTCGCTCAAGGATGCAGCGTTCAACATATTTTATATGGGGATAAACCTCGGCGCGTTTCTGGCTCCCCTCGCCGCCTCGTCGATAAAAGACTTCATGATGAGCGAATACCATATGTCCCTTGTCCATGCCTATAACGCCGCCTTCGGCGCCTCCGCTGTGGGAATGCTGATTGCAATTACAATCTTCACTTCCTTCAGGAAGTACTACAAGATGGCGGACTACAGGAGCAAGGACCGGACAAAGGGAGAAGGCGACGCGAAGCCCCTGACGAAGGCCGAGGAAAAAGAGAGGATAACTTCGCTTCTGATAATCTTCGCGGTCGTGATTTTTTTCTGGATGGCGTACTATCAAAACGGCTATACCCTCACGTTCTTCGCGAAGAACTATACGATGGCAGCTGTAGACAGGTTTACATATTTGCTTTTCGATCCGCTGTCGCTTATCTCGGTACTTACGCTGCTTCTCGGACTTTCGGCAGTGATAAGGAAAGCGTCTACGCAGAAATCCAGGATGACCGGCGGCCTCTTCTCGCTCGCGGCTCTCACAGTGATGATTTACAAAGTCGGCAGTTTCGCTCCCGCTAACCCGATCTCGCCGGAAAGTTTTCAGGCGTTTAATCCGCTTTTCATCATATTCCTGACCCCTATCGTGGTTGCGATGTTCGGATACATGAACAGAAAGAAAACCGAGCCGTCCTCACCGGAAAAGATGGGATTGGGAATGGTAGCCGAATCTCTTTCGTTCATCATTATGATTTTTGCCGCAATCGGTCTTCCTGCAATTGCAATAGCATCAACTTCACTCTACTCGCACGTTACTCCGTACTGGCTCATCTCGTCGTACTTCATGATTACCGTCGCGGAGCTGCTTCTGAGTCCGATGGGGCTGTCATTCGTATCGAAGGTCGCTCCCGAAAGGATGAAAGGAGCGATGATGGGAGCATGGTTTGCCGCACAGGCAATAGGAAGCTACCTGTCGGGGTTTGTCGGAAGGTTCTACGCTGAGTGGCAGCTCTGGCAGTTCTTCCTTCTCTTCGTTTGCACATCACTTGTCGGAGGAGCGGTGATTTTCATGTTCATGAAAAGATTGAAGAAGGTCAGCGCCGCCGTCTCGTAATCAAACGGCGGATTCTGAGAGATACAACAAAAGGGGACCACGAAACGTGATGCTCGTTCTTGATAACCGCGATGACGTTCCGACGTGAGCCAATTTATCATTAAGACATTCGGTGCGCTTGTGGTCCTCGTTTTCACCATGTAGTCTCAGATTGCCGCTACAACAGGATCGGCGTGATTACCCAACAGGTACTCCCCCATTGGGATCTCCCCTACTCCTGTTCGGGGATGAGCCTGGAAACGTGGACGAAAAGTCTGTTTGGTGAAAATTCGTCTTCGAGTTTTGCAGATATTCAAGCGTCCCATCTTCAACATGGGGGTTCTCGTCCACGTCTCTAGGCCCGTTTTGCACGCTCTCAGTGGTTACACATAGGCTACTCTATGCCGTAATATGGTGCACCCTCTTTTCTCACGACAAACTGCAGGAGTTGGCCCGACAAGGTGGATGCATAGAGATTGGCCCCGATCCATGCGAACGATCTGCACGGGGAATTCAAGGCACCTGTTGCAACAAACAACGAGTAAGGTCTTCCAATAATTCCTCCCGGATGTACAACAATCAAGTAGTCGGATGAGTCCGTACCGACGTACATGTCGCCGCTGGCCGAAAATGTGATTGCATAAATGTTACTTCCGCCCGAGGGATCGCTCGACAGGTCGAAGTACGGCTCCGGGGTTCCGAGGGAATCGTTTATGATCGGGGCTCTTAGAACTTGCATCGGGGAAGTACTCGTGACGCTCGCAGCAATATAGAGGCTGCCGTTGAAATAGCGAAGCGCTTTTACGCTTGAGGTAAACGGAAAACTCTTAAAATTCCCATTGGGATCGAGCATGAAAATTTTCCCGCCGGTTCCACCGATCCACAGATTGTGTGAGGGGTCGAAATCCAGGTCAACAAATCCACCGGAGGTGGCGGATTTCCATAATTGAGGGGTGCCGCCGCCCGGGGCAACTCTGTATATTGCCCTGTTTCCTCTTACAGCGTAGAGGTACCCGCCGGGACCGAACTTCAGAGCGTTCCATCCCACCAATCCGGTAGTCGGACCGGCGTAGCTGGTGTTGCTGGTCGGTGCCATTTTGAAGATTCCCCTGTCGACGTTGCCCGACGACATCGCAGCATACAACTCGAAATCCGCACTTCCACTGACCCCGTATGCCGCCTGGTTCGCGGCAAACCCTCCGTATTCGGAGACCGTGTTGATCAATTTATACGCCGTCGTGCCATACTGCAGTGCTCCGTGGACTGTCACTTGCACATAGATAGTGTCGCCATAAAGTGCCGGCGCTTGTACGGATAATCTGGTCGGGGTCACGCTGAAAACCGTGCCGCGGAAAACCGTATTGTTTGGAACTCCCGGTTTAACAAAAAACACCAATACGCTATCGGGGCTGGAGGAGAAGTTCTTGCCGTAGATCGTCACGGTATCGATACCTGCGAGCGCACTCCCGGAAGGTGAGAGACTGTCCACGACAGGGTCCGAGAGATACTTCTGCGCCGGATCGTACAGGCTTGGAGTCGTCGCCGGCTTGCAGCCTACAATGTTCAACGTGATACTCGCCAGCGCCGCGATCGTGGACAACAACATTATCTGTTCAACAATCCTTTTCATGTTGATTTCCTTGTCTCCATTATTGTTGTACCTTTCCCGCTCCGACATTAGATAAATTTGATGATGCGGGATGCCGCATAAAGCGGCACTTTTTCTGCTCGTGTGCCATAAGGCTCACTGTGGTCATTATTGTTCTACCATCTTTTCCTATTCATGTGCTGTAAGGCTCCTTATCTGATGATTACACATTTCTGAAACCCTGTGTCGCCCTTTCGGTACTCTACTACTCCGGTGTTAGGGTCGGTAAAGTCCTGTGTCACCGTGAAATGGACGATATATATTCCACTCACCACGACCTGGCCAGATGAAGTGTTTGACAGCCAGGTTTCATCACCGCTCCCGTTATCATGGACGATCGTGTTGATCAGGAAGCCGCTTTCCGTGTAGATCCTGATGATACAGTGACCGGGAATATTGAGGAACATGATCTTGTCAGGTTCGCCGGGGAACTGCAAGTCTGCCGACTTGATGTTATACGGGTTAGGAACTATCCGAATGGCGTCGATCCACTTCCTGGTGGAGTACTTTGAGACAACTGAATCAGGGAGATCGATTCTGTTTCCGTTCAGAGTAATCTCAACTTCATGCGCAGATTTCGCGTTGGCAATTTTCACCGCGTACCACACCTGGCCTATTGTTTTGAGATATGTAGGGTCGAGCTTGAACGAAAAAGAGCCGGAGCCGTTCGCAAGTCGGATAGGCAATTGCCCGAGTGGAGGCGTAAATACGTTCTGGTTTCCGTTCGTGTCCGTGGCAGTGATACTGAACTCGACTATGCCTGGGGCTCCATTTGGATAGCTCGGGTCAAGCTGAAACCGAACTACATTTGCAGTGTCAATTACCCCCAGGGGGAGTTCGGCGGTAGCGCTCGGAGGGAGCGGCCCCGCGGGTCTCCTCAAGTAAGCGGCTATATTGGTCTTTGTATAGAACCTGCTGCTTAGCAGGGGACCGGTCGGGTTTGCCACGCCGGAGGTGTTATTGCTGCCGTCGTTGAAAGAGCAAATGTAGTAGTAGTATGAAAATCCTCTCCGTGCAGTTACGTCGTTGTATTCCTTAGTTCCCGGAGGAACCGTCGCTATCAGATCGAAAGTTGTATCGGGGGTGCCCACCGCACGGAAGAGCTTGTATCCCGCAAATCCGGGAGTCCCCTCCGACGGACTCGGATCCCAGGTGAGCGAAATGCGGTCGCCGCCTGAAGCCACGCTGAACATCGGCGGCGGCTGCGGGGGTTGAGGAATATTATACCCGAGTTCATAGTCCCTAACGGCTCGGCTGAAAGTTTCCATGATTGAGTCAGCGCCGGTCAGAACCCATGTGTCTTTGTAGACATTGAAGTCCGTTGTGGTGGCTCCATCCGGCAATGTGAATGGCCCCTTGTCACTTGGATTCTTGAATGCAGCCCACCATCTTCTGCCGATTTGCCAGCATGCATCCCGGCTTAGACCGTTAACACCTTCCGCGATTACTATGACCACGCTGTCCCCGGGGTTTATGTCCCAAGGCCCGTATGCCATCCATAGGCCCGTGCCGCCGCCGTCGTTGTGTACTTTCCACGGGTCAACCAGCGCCGGCGGATTGTAATGCTTCTCATAGAATCGCTCCGATGGACTACCCAGTCCTTTGTACGGGATTCCACTCAGCATCGCATAACAGTCTGCCTGCTGGGGAGCGGTAGATGGTGTCAGTGTCCCGAGGCCCGGATACGTGTCTCCAGCATGCCAGCCGAGAACGGCCGGCTGGTTGACGTCGTCAGTCCTGTCCGCAGTGGACTTGTCAACATGAAGTGTAACTATCCCGCAGAATTGTGGCGAGCATAGTCTTCCTGTTCCTGTGCCTGTGAATCCGCCGTCAGGCGAACCGATATTGTCGTACGGGTTCTCGGCCCTCTGTCCGGTCCACTCGAAACCGGCGCGAAGCCATTGGGGAATTCCACTCGCTTCAGTCAGGCTTGAAACTTCACCGGCGTGCTGAGCATAATTCTCTCCACGCCGCGAGGTCCAGCTATGCTTTCCATATTCCTGATCGTAGCCCATCTTGTCCGCCCCTTCGCGGCAGACGCTGTAGCGGTTCATGAAACCGAACCTGAATCCCCTGACCGGAGCGTTCAGTACTTTCTGATTAGTGCCGTTCACATAACCGGTGTTCTTGAATGTGTACTCAAGTATGAAGTAGTTATCGTGGTACTGCTGACTGAACGCGAGCACCTTTCTTGTCATCGTAATGCCCATAGTCGTGTTGACGACGTTTGTGACAACGCGGTCGGCCACCTGGTTTGGGTCCACGGCGTCGACGTCTCCCGTATAAGGAGCACTTACGTCAATGCCATCCACATAGACAGTTGGGTTGGCAAATTTAGCTGTCTCCTTCAACTCGGTCGGGAAGACATTGGTCAGCGCGTAGCCTGAATTAATGGGGACACAGTAGTTGGCCCACTGATTCCCGGAAGCGTCCGTGAAGTTCTGGCAGCCTATCCACGTTCGCTCTATGACCGCGTTATCCTGCAGCAGATAGTCAGAGGGCCAGGTCAGGCCTTCGTAGTAAACATTGTTCCATGCTCTCTCCGACCCGATAGAGGTGAACTTGCTTTGAAGTGAGCCGACACGGATGTATCGCGTTTCCGTTCCGGTAAGTTGCGCCATCACTGGTTGCACGGCCGAAAAAGACAAAACCGCGGCAGCAAGAGCGAGCAGGTATTTTTGCAAACGAAACATCTTATTTCTCCCTTTTGTCATCGCAAAGATTGAACTCAGAAATTGAATCTGACGCCGATGCTGTAATAGCGGGGATTAAGAAACGCCATCGACATATTGTTCGGCATGTTGATATACGATTTCGTTTCTATTCTCCTGTTGTTAGCGGCCGTAATTGCCGGATCATTGTTCGGGTTCAGCTGGAGGGGATCATACGCGACTCCGAGAGGGCGGTAATCGCCAATCCTGTCGTTTCCTTTCTGGATTCCGGTTTCGAACGGGAAGCGGAGCGATGCCAGATAATCCTGGTAATCATACGAGTCTACGAAGCCTGCAGAACTGAGGTATTTGAAATTGAACACGTTCGTGATGTCAAGATAGACCTGCAGATTCAATCCGGAGCCCAGAAGTGAACGAATGTCCTTTGCGAGCCTCATATCCACATCAAAGTAATCGACCCATTGGACGTTGTTGGATACGCCGGGAATGTTGGTTGGGTTATACGTGGCGTGTGCCCCGGATGTCCAGCTGCCAAGGAAACTGAGGCTCCAACCTCCGAGTGGTTTTGTCCCGCCAAAAGTAGGACCGAACTCATCGGGTGTAACGATCTCGATGTTGGCTTTCGCATAAGGTTGGGGAACGGGCCTGACCTGAGGCTGGTTAAGCATCAGGTACTGTCGCTGCTTGTTTATGTCCTGGTAATACTGCAGCCAGCCGAAATAGCCTGCTGTAACGACGTCGTAAGTGTAGTTGATGAACCCCCTTACCCAGCCTCCCGTGACTTTCGAAAGAGTTGCCTCGAAACCACGAATGTCGGAGTAGTTGTTGTTCGTGGGGGTATAGTAGTTTACCGAAGTATTGACGCTCTGATAGAGGACATAGCCGGGTTGGTTGGATATGTCCTTGTAGTATGCGGCGAGATGCAGTAGAAACATATTGTATATATTCTGCTCGTAACCGAGTTCGTACGAGACTGTCTTCTCATAACTCATGTTAGGGTTCGCCATATAATCGACCTGCCCATTGGCCTCCCGCTGGATGGCGAATTCGTATTGCGACGACGGCACCGAAACGAAATGACCATAATTGAAATACAGCTTTGAGTTCTCCGTGATCGGATGAGAGATACCGAGCCGTGGGCTTATGTAATACTGTGATTTAGCTTTCTCTGCAGGGGCTTTCAGCGTAATGTTGTTGCCTTGTCCGGCAGTATAAAGCATGCTGTATGGATCAATATTATAGTAATCGGTGTTTGGATTAGCGTAGTCGAGCCTGACTCCGAGGTTGGCAATGAATCCCTGGAATTCCAGCTTATCCTGCGCAAAGGCTCCAAGCCGATAAGGAGAGACATGATATACCAGACTCCTCGTCCAGGTCGACATTGAAGGGCTGTAGGTACCGCTATTTATATTATCGTCATCATAATAGAATTGGAAACCTCCTTTAACTTGATTATACCTGTCAAGTTGACTTGTGATGCTGAATGACAGCGACGTGGTTGAGTTTACGCTCTTGTCGCGGCCCAAGTTCATCCAACCGCCCATGCTCATGACGCCGTCTATGGCACCGGTGCTGTATCCCCAATAGCCGAAGGGAGATTCGTCGACGTAATATCCGGGGACGACGGGTTGATATATTTTCGACGTGTCACGCGCACCGACCTGGAAAGTGTTATAGCGATTCTCATTGAACTGCACGGAGAGGTCATAAAATGTTGTGGGGCTCAAGACGTGCGTCAGCGAGGCGCCGAACATGTATCGGTAGATAGAACTCGGGCTGTAGTAATCCGGCATGTACAGGATATTCATCCCGTTGGAGCTGCTGAGAAGGTCGGCAACGCCAAATTGGCTCCTTATGAGATAGCCATCCGGGGAGACGGTCCAATCGTACGGAGAAACAGAATTGTCTTCTCCATATAGACCTACCACAACGAGTTTCATATTGGGAGAGATGTCGGCGTTGAGCTTGAGTTCGGTGTGGTTGTTCGTGTATGCACTCCTCGAGAGAGGGAGGACGAACATATCTCTTTCATTGAAGTAAGAGAGGTAGAAACGCAGGTTGCCAAGAAACTGACCGACGAATGGCACCGGTCCCCCGAAGCCCGCATCAATTGTGTAATCGGGCTGACTGATATCGCCTGTCCGTCGCCGCTGCCACTGCCACAGACGCTGTGCTGCCGTGGGAGTGAGGGCCTGAGTCGGGTCTCCGCTCTGCAGAAGCTTCTGCGCGATTGCGTCCCAGCCCTGAAATGTCGGATAACTTTCCTGGGTGATATCATCCCATGCGCCATTATTCGTTCCAGTCCAGCAGACAGCGGGATCTGTATACGGACGGTTGAAATATGAATTCTGATCGTACGGAGAAATGTCGAAATGCTTCTGTTGCGGCGGGCCATAGTTCAAGTTCACAGTGGCACTATACTGACTCCGGTCGCCGTCCTTTGTTACGACATTGACAACACCCGAGCGGACATTGCCATACTCGGCGTTGAATCCGCCGGTCTGAACCTGGATCTCATTTGCGGATGACAAGCTGACGGCTGCCCACGGGCTCCCCCAGCGATTATCATTGAGGTTGAAGCCATCGACCAGATATTGGGTTTGGTTAGCACCGCTTTGGAGAGCGTCGTTGCTTCCGGATTTTGGGCCTTTACCGCCGACCATCGAGCTGCCGCCACCGCGCACAATAATACCCGCAGCGCCTGACTGGATTCCGGCCTGGAGGGTGAGAACATCCGACACGTTCTGAACCGGCATTGCAGTAACGCTTTGCGTCTGGATGTTCAGTACGCTGTTGGAGACGTCCCTCGTCACGACAGGTCGCTGCGCGCTAATAACAACCTCCTTTGTAATAAGGGAGGTTGGACTCAGCTGCGCGTCGACTGCGGAGGTGAGGTCTATCTCAACCCGCACTCCCTGTATAACGGTTCGCTCATAACCGACCATGCTGAACCTGACATTGTACCTGCCCGGTGGAACATTCAGGATCGCGTATGTGCCGTCAACACCAGTGGCCGCCCCGATCGACGTTCCCTCGATCATTACGGTGACACCAGGAAGCGGCTGGCCGTTTTCAGCGTCCGTCACCTTGCCCGAAATCTTTCCGGTCGTACCCGCAAACAGAGAGTTCGAGAAGGCGAATACTGCCGCGATCATTAATAATGGAACAATCTTCATTTTCAAACTCCTCTTTGCAAACGAGATGAGCTGGATTCCTGCAACTTGACGTTCCAGACTAAAATCAAGTGTGTTCATAACCGCTCGCCAAGACCGCGAAGAAAATCATAAATTACTTGCCACCGCTTTTTCCGCGTGGTTTATTTTCTCAATCTCATTCTCAGTTAAGGCGATTTTCCTTGCGTGCCTTGCGGTCATCGCGGTTATAACTGCAAGGTGTGCCAAGACCGCGAAGGAATTCATAAATTATTTACCACCCTTTTTATTCCATATTTTATCAGTTTCACGTTGAAGTTGATGAGATATCCAAGTCTTAGATTGGACAGTTTCAGGTAAGTAATCAGTTGCGCCAGGTGAACATCATTCAGGGACTCCACCGCCTTGATTTCAATGACCACCTTTTCTTCTACCAGAAGATCAATCCGGTACCCGCACTCAAGCTTGACGCCGTCATAGACGATCGGCACTGGTACTTCGGATCTAACTCCGAGACCTGCTTTCACGAGTTCATGGAACAAACAAGCCGCATATGCCGATTCCAACAATCCGGCCCCTAATGCCTTATGAACCTTCAGGGCACAACTGACTATAATCTTCCCAATCTCATTTTCCGTCATGGAGATTTCCCTCGCGTGCCCTGCGTTCTTTGCGGTTAATCATGCCCATTGGAGTTCTTCGGTGTACTCTAGCACACTCATATCGCGAATCTTACCGAGAGTCTGTGTATGCTGTTCCAAACCGTATGCGGAGTGTACGAATAGTCAAAAGCAACTCCGAACCTGTGCACGCCCACGCCCAAGGTGAGTCCGTAGTCATCCTGGTGTGTTACATATCCTGCGCGGAGGGCGACGGCGTTCATGAAGGTATACTCACCTCCGATGTTCAAATACTCAGGGTATGATCGCGGATGGACGGCATCGACGGAAACCACAAAAGAGCTGAAATCCTGCATGCTCGGCACGAGATCCATAAGGTTCATCGAAACTCCGAATCTGAACGTCAGCGGCAGTTGGAACCCTTCACGCTCATAGGTAAGCTCGCGCGAAAAGTTGCTGATGTACATACCGAACGAAAGGCTCTTCAGACCTGTCTTGTAGATTGTCCCGAAATCGAATGCGACCACATTCAAGTTGTAGCTTTTGACCACGTAGGTCGTATCGGTTGTCAACACCGAATCGACGAGGACCTGATTATACTGCGGAACTTCACTGTTGCCTAAATTCTGATCGGCAAACTTGATCTGGCCGCCGACCGAAAACTGTTCCGATAGTTGTTTTGCGTAACCCAAGCCCATGGCATAAGAGTAGGGAGTCGGGTAGTTAGTGAGTTCGATGAACCCCTGTTCATTGTTCGCTACTTCCGTAAAATTGAATTGCCCGTAATCGACCCTTAGGAAGCTCAGCCCGATGACTCCGTATTTGCCGCCGTACGGTGCGAATGCTGCAACCCCGGAGAAATATTTTATGTCGGCGATCCAGTTCATCTGGTTCGCGCCGAGATCTACTGTTGATTTAATGGTCGCAATTCCTGCAGGATTATAAAGCATCGATTCAGACGATCCATCCATGGTTGTGAAGGCCTCTCCCATACCGGTTGCTCTGGCACCTGTACCTACATCCAAGAACTCAAACCCTGTCTGCGCAAGTTTCACCTGGGAATGTGCTTCAGGCGCGAAAAGGACAATGGCAGCAGTTGCTGCGAGGAAGAGGACTATCGCCGGCCTGGTCGAGTACCTCACCATGTAACGCTTGCGGATTTCTAGCACGACTTCTCCTTTCAGTTATGCTGAAGAGACAATGTGAAGAAGTAGTGGAAGGTTGGATCAGAACAAGAGCCCCCTCCCGAGGGTCCGACCCTATGGGTCCTTTTGAGAAGAACTCCTTTTGGAGGATCCTTTCGGGATAGACACTACTCTCAGCTCAAAGCTGATGCGCCTCCGGCGCAGATCTTTTGCCTCATTTTTTGCACGACTCTACAGCTTTCGCGAGCACCACTTCGCGTTAACTGAGCCCCTTGCCCTGTTGTTCTGGAGTTCGACTCCAGAACAACAGAGGGGGCGGGGTGATTATTTCATAAAGATCATCTTCTTCGTAAACTTCTGTCCGTCGGAAGTCGTCAACGAGTAGAAGTAGACACCCGACGGCAGGTTGTTTGCATTGAACACAACCGAGTGCTGACCGGCAGCCTGGACGCCGTTAACCAGTGTTGCCACCTCTCTCCCAAGAACGTCGTAAACCTTCAGAGTGACTTTGCCCGTCGCCTTCATGGCAAAATCGATCTTTGTAGACGGGTTGAATGGGTTCGGATAGTTTTGCAACAGGGAATACGAGGATGGAACATTGCCGGGCGGCTGGCTGATCGCAGTCGCTTTCCCGGTAAACATCTCAATGAACCCCTTGGAAGGTCCGAAGGCCGCCACGTAGGCAGTGTCGCCACTAGGACTGAACGCGATACCTCTCGGTCGCGGATCACTCGCGATAAGGTCACCAGCAAGACCCGTGTTCGGATTCCAAACAATGCTGTCTTTCAACACAGGCGCAGTGCGGTTAGTCATATCGAATCCATACCAGGCATACCCACTGTATGGCGGATTCGGCATACCACTAGTCACGTTTCCGGAGCTAACCCACAGCCATCCGGTCTTCGGCTGCCATGCTGAGCTCTCGATGACCAGGTCTTTGAACGCTGTATCAGGGTCCAACACATAAGGTCCAAGTGTGCCGTTGTTGGAGTGATAATGAAGGCTCCCAAGTCCTATGTGATGTACCCATACATCGTTCCCATCCGCAGTTACCGTTAGGTTTCGGCTGTAGGACCCATACATGCTGGTGTCGACCGAAATCAAAACGGATGAGAAATCGGAGGCCAAAGCCACAGGACCAACGCCGGTCGTCGGTATGACCGTAGTGATGAATACCTCGTCTGAGGCGTCGCACATTGGCGAGGTCATGGAGCTTTTGTAGCCGGGAATCGGGCTAACAGCACTCCTCGCTGTTTCTTTCCCTGTCTGATAATCGATCTTGCGGATGGTAAGACTGTTCTTTACAGCGACAATGTTTCCTTCGTGGTCGGTTGTCATTCCGTACCCAGCTGCCGCCGTGAAAAGGGTATCGGGTGTTCCGTTGAAATCAAGAATTGGGCCGTATGTCTTGTAAAGTGAACCGTCCGGATTGTACACATAGAAATGCCAGGCACCGGCGTAGGTTCCGGCAGCGGTTTTAACACTGTCATTGCTTCCTGTGTACGGCATTATCCATACCCTTCCGTTCGGATCCACCGTCATGCAATTGTTCAACCCGTTGCTGAGAGTGAGGTTGGTGTCCGGAAACACTTTGGCATATTTCCACTGGGCATTTGCCGTAGTGAGGAACGCCACCATCACTAAACTAAGAAGAAACGCGAATCTTCTTGACATTTTAAACCTCCTTAAGTAGTCTCTTTGTGGTAGAATAGCACGACTCTGTCACGACTCCAATCTCCGACAGAATCATCAATAAATAGATTACTTTGGGTCAACATCACCTCCTGACATTGGCTAAACCTCGTCAAGGTACCATCGCTTTGCCCGAACTCTGACGAGGTTACCGGATTTGATTCTCATTGGATGCCATAACTGGGGGCACCTTGCTTTCTTGCTACGATTTTCAGAAGATCGCCTGCAGCCGTTGTTGCGAACAAATTTGTGCCGATCCATGCAAATGACTTGCACGGCGAGGTGAGGACCTTGCTAGTCACGTAAAGAGAGAATCTTCTGTCCACCGTGCCGCCAGGGTGTACCACTATCAAATAATCGCTTGAATCCGTGCCGGCATACATGTTGCCGTCGGCGGAAAAGGTTATCGCATATATGTTGGATCCGCCGGTCGGATCTGACGATAGGTCAAAATAGACTTCAGGAGTCCCAAGCGTATCGTTTACTATCGGCGCTCTGTAGACCTTGCTTTGAGATCCCCCGACATTAGCCGCGAAGTAAAGGTATCCATTATAGTATCTCATGGAGCGAACGTTCCCAACGAATGGAAACTTTGTAACAGTTGTGACTGTGGCAAGGCCCAGGTCCACCGACGAAAACTTATAGATATACTTGTCGTTTCCGCCCACCCAGAGGTTGTGGTTCGGATCAAAATCAAGGGTGGAGAAGGAGGCGCCGGTCACGTTGGCCCAGACGGCTCCCGATCCGCCTTGTTGTAGCCTATAAACTGCCCTTTGGCCTTTAGCGGCATAAATATATCCGCTGGGTCCAAACTTAAAATCCGGCCATCCTATGTTTCCTGACGTCGGGTTGGCATAAGGAGAAGCAGCCCGGATACCGCTGGAAGGCCCAATTTCGAAGATTCCCTCATCCTTTGTGCCGGAGAGATTTAGATTTGAAATGGAAGCATAGAGGGAATCATCAGATCCAACAGCGATTCCGTAGAAACTTTCTCCGCTGGCAAGGGTGCTGAACGGAGCGATCGCAGGTATTAGCCGGTAGTTGTAAGTCGAACTGGAATACTCGCTGTAAAGAGTAGACACTCTGACTTGTATCGTGTCGCCGGAAATTGCAGGGGCTATCATCACTAGTCGAGTCGGACTCGCGCTGATGATCGGAAGGAAACCACGCGCATAATAAGCCAGAGCCTTGGTTGAGTAATTGATGAAAGAAACCTGAATGCTGTCTATGACTGTCGAAAAATTCTTTCCATAGATTGTAATGGTGTCTATTCCTGCCAGCGCGCTTCCCGCCGGAGTCAAACTGTCAACGACGGGTGCAGGTGCGTTGCCGAGGCTTGGGTTGTATAGACTCGGCGAATCAACCTTGGTGCAGCCGCTGAAGTTCAACGACGCAGCGATGATAATGGCAAACGCTGCAGCTTCCAATATGGCCTTAAGTTCTTTTTTCATCATTCACCTCAATAAGCGACAACAAATGAGAGTCTTTGAACATCGGAGAATCCACCGGTGAACGGGGTCCAGGAATAATCAATACCCAGGTTGACGCCGGCGATGTCTTTATGTATCCCGACTCCCGCAGTGACCCCGTACACATCATTGTTGAACATGTAGCCTCCACGAAGGGATATCATCTGCAGGAAAGTGTACTCCGCGCCGATATTCACTTGTTCAGGGTAATCTCTCGGATGTGTGGCGCCGACGGCTATAATGAGCGATTGACTTCTACTGTCGATGTTCCACATATCGAGAAGGTTCATGGAAATTCCGAGATTGAAAATGAGCGGGAGATCAAAGCTTTCCGACACGTATTTGAGCTGGCGTGAAAAATTCCTCACATCCATTCCGAAGGCCAGACTCTTGAATCCGGTTTTGTAGAGCATTCCGAAATCAAAAGAGATTACGCTCAGTTTTGACCTTGAGGAGGTATAGCTCCCGTTGGTATTGACGCTTGTTACGCTCGAACCAAGGTCCTGGAAATCGTAGTTTACGTTGCCACCAACGGCAAACCTATCGCTGATTGCCTTTGCGTAGCCTATCCCAACGGAATAGGCTGTTGGCGAAAACGTCCCGAGATCCAAGTACCCGTTGGCATTGTTCGCTATTATCGTTTTGTCCATCGAGCCGTAGTTGACCAATCTGAAGTTGAAACCGATGGCGCCGTATTCTCCGTGAGCCGGACTGATTGCAATACTTCCGTAATAATGTCTGATGTCTGCAATCCAGCCTATCTGTCCGACGGAAAGCGACACGTCGTTCTGGAGCCTCGCCATGCTGGCGGTGTTGAAGAACATTGCTGCCGAACTCATCTCAAGAGATGTCATCACCTCTCCCATCGCTGCCGCGCGCGGGTCAGTGGCAACGTTCAGGAAGTCGAAGCCCGATTGCGCCAACTTCTGTTGTGCAAATGAAGTTGCCGCAAAAAGTTGCAACAGAAGAATAGCCAAAACGACCATTCCCCTCGATGTCATTCCGACGGAGTTTATCCCGCGCAATGCGGGGTCGGAACTCATTCGGTCGAGATGACAACTCTTATTCTTTTTCATTATGTTTCCAGTTTTCATGTCGCTCACCTGATCACAACGAATTTCTTAATTGCGGTCTGTCCTTTCGGAGTCTGGAACACCACTATGTACACTCCGCTGACGACGATCTGATTGGAAGACGTCGTGCAATCCCAATATTCGTCGCCGCTTCCGTTGGTATGCTGCAGCGTTTTTATCAGCTGTCCAAGCTCCGTGTATATCTTGATGGTGCATTCCGGCGGTATGTTCAGAAAAGCGATCTGGTTCGGTTCCCCCGGATACCGCAAGACATTCTGGGCTGCCGAGATGTTGAAGGGATTGGGGACAACTCTGATGACGTCGCCGAGGCTTGCGCCGCTATTCTTTGTCGTCGAAAAGCTGATAAGAGTATCCCCGACCGAGCTTGACCTCACAAGTATACCGCTGCCTTGCGGGTCACCTGTTCCGGTACAAACGATTTCTCCAGACATGTTCGGTGAGTTACCGGTAAGATTAAGCGACCGAACGGTAAAAATCGCACCGTTGTTTGTGTAGACCGCATGGATCGGGGGAGGAGTGGTTATTCCACTGACAGTGAAGATGGCTTTGACAGGTGCTGAAACGCCCGGTCTCAACAGCTTGGCCGGATCATACGTCTGGGTATAGTACCTTCCGCTTTCAAGGGCGACACCGGCGGGAGTATTGCCTCCCCCGTTGTTGTCCGCGGCGTCTCCGACGGACGTAATGTAATAGTAGTAATCAAAACCGCGAATTGCCGACATGTCGTTGTAGCTTGTTACACCCGGCGCCGCATGGTAGAGCAATGTGTAAGCACTATCAACCAAACCCTCTGCGCGGTAAATGTTGTATCCCGTGACTGTCGGCCCGCCTTGGGGAGCGGCCCAGGAAAGAGAAATCCTGTCTCCACCGGACGTGACCGTGAATGTTGATGGTGGCAGGGGAGGCTGCGGTATGTTATAGCCGGAGTGATAGTTTGCGATCGCCCTGCGAAAGGTCTGGAATAATGAATCCCGGCCGGTATAGACCGAATCGTCTTTCTGCGAAGCCGTTATCTCTCCCCACTTGAATTTGTGTCCGACTCTTATGCATGCTTCGCGGCTCAGGCCGGCAGCGGCTTCTGCCATCACAATGTGAAAGCTTTGCCCCGGAGCAAGATTGTACGGGCCATATCCCTGGGCGACACTCATGCCGCCGGTTGTGCCGAATGAAGGATCGCCGTAAATCCCGACCTTGTCAGCCATGCGTTGACCGGGCCAGCTCACCGCCCCGTTGATCCAGCCGACGTTCTGACCCAGCGACATCATCTGGTACTCAGTCTGCATTATCGCTCCGTTGAATTGGCTGATGCTGTTGGCCTGATTATAGGCATCATCAGAACTGATGTAAGCAGTCGTACTTGGCTGGCTTGGGTCGTCTGTAGTATCGGTTGGTGATTTGTCGGCATGGATTGTACAGACTCCGATGAATTGAGCCGCGCCCAATCTCCCCGTGGTATCATTCGCCGGCGGACCTGGCTGCGCAGAGGCGTTCAGCCAAATTGGACCTCCAATGTTGTCGCTCGTTGGTGCACCACCACCCAGGCCCGGCATCCCGGGCACATTGAAATCGTAACCGCTGCTTTTGTAGTTGCCATGCCACGAGTATATCGCCCGAACATCGTCATATTTGTTAACCGGTTCGCTTTTCAGTACCTGCCCGCCAAAGAACGTGTTTGCCGGGCTTGGCCCGTCGACACCGCTAACGCTGTTATCTTCATTTATTCCCCACCCAGACGAGTTTGTCCCGACAACATAGCGCGTTTCTGCACACACCGCATATCTGTATTGGAACAGGATGCGTATGCTGTCGAGCGGCTGGCTGGAAGTGTTCCTGAACGTGTAGTCATAAATCACGTAATTATCATGAAACTGCTGGCTGAAGCCGATCATTTTTCTTACCATCGTCAGACCGATATATGTCTGTGCGCTGTCATAAATAAGACGATCCATCTTCTGACTCGCGATCGTATTATCCACATCAGGGGGAATGTTGTACGATGGGTTCCCGTCGACAAAGACCTGCGGGAGTGCGAACCTGTCCGTTGTCGTAAGTTCCTTGGGAATGAATTCGGACGCATCGCCGTTATACCTCGGGCCAAAGTGAACGACTTTATAAGGCCAGACCGAGTGGTCTTTGGGATCCGTCCAGTTTCTGACCCCAATCCACAATCCTTTTGCTGCTATCATATCCTGGTTGGCATGGATAGCGGGCCATCTGCATCCATCCTGCTGCACCGTCACTCTCTGTTCCTCGTACTCGCACCCCGCGCTCGAATACCAGCTCTGGAACGAACCTATATCCATCCACTTTATTGCGTATTGTGCGGAAGCAGAGCTACTTAGCATAAGGAGCATGAATGCGAGGCTCCCCAAAAAAACTCCAAGCTCCAACTTCCTCCGAAGAAGCCCATTCGGAAAAGCTCCCACGCAAGTGGTCCTTCGGACTAACAAGCTCCAACAATCAAAAGGAAAAGTCCCCAAACCTGCTTGCTCGTTCTCACTTTGGCTGTTGTGATTTTCTTCTTGTCCCGTCGAGATATTTGTATGTCGGGATGCCGCATGGCAGCATTTGGAACTTTGTGTTTGCCGTTTTGAATTTACCTCAATGTTGAATTTCATTTCTTCCTCATAGCTCTTTTCTCAGGAAAGAAAAATTTCTAATTGTATTCTGCTGTTCATTCTATTTTACCTGCTTCTCACTGCCTGCTACCTACCGCTCTACGGTATGTCATATGTGATTCTAATTCCGTAGTAGAATGTCCTCGGATTCAGCATAGACAACTGCCATAGCATCGGCATGCGGACATATGGCTTGCTTGATGACTGATAATCTCCGGGTCTGTCGTTTCCCGGAGTGTTTATGTAACCGAATTTCGGGGTGTTTGCATCGCCTGCAATCGAAGCTGGCAGATGAAGAGATTCCATATAATTGTTGAAGTCGTTAGTCCCGCTACCAAGGAATCCGAATTGGTACGACATGTATTTGTAATTGAAAATGTTATAAATGTCCGCGAACAGCTCCATATCAATGCCATAGAAATGGAAGCCGCGGCTTATTCTCAGATCGAAATCAAGGTAATCCTTCCACTGGGCATTGTTCCGAATACCCGGGATCGTCTGCCCCCCCGACCATGTGAACCATGGCCCCGCGGACCAATTGCCGAGAAGATTAATATGCCAGTCGGCGAGAGGCTTGATGTTACTCCAATTTGGACCAAACCAGTTAGGTGTGAAGAAATCCAGGTTGAGTCGTGCGTATGGCTGCGGAAGCGGTTTGGATTGAAAGATGTCGCCCCACTGGTTGCTCGGCGGATTTGCCATTTCCTGCATTTCGTACGCGCGTTGGTCTGCCGGACTCTGATACAGCCATCTCCAACCAAATCTGCCGTAACTCGATACCATGTAAGTGTAATTCACGAAACCGTGCAACCAGTCTCCTCTGTCCTTTGAAAGGGTTATCTCAAAACCTCTTATGTCTTCGTAAAGATTGCTTGTAGAAAGTCGGTAGTTAACCAGGCTATTGGAGCTCTGGTAATAAGTGGTCGTCGGTTCATCGGAAACATCCTTGTAGTAACCGGCAATGTGTATCAGGTATTGGTCAAAGAGGCTTTGCTCAAATCCCAATTCGTACGCTATCGTACGGGGAAGAGGAGCATTCGGATTTGCGACAAAGGTGACGTTATCCGTTCCCAAATTCCTTTGAATCAGGTACAAATCGTCCGGTGTCGGCATTGAGTAGAAATGACCATAGTTGAAATACAGTTTCGAATCGACTGTCACGGGAAAGGATATCCCAAGGCGGGGTTCAACCACGACCAGCGTTTTGGTGGAAGCGTGGGATACCGTATCAAGCCCGATTGGGTCAATTCCCGAGAAAATGAGCGAATAGGGATCATTAGTGGTGTACCACTGCCCGCCCGCGCGGGAAGCGTCGACTCTGACTCCCAGGTTCGCTATCATGCCTTCAAACTCGATCTTGTCCTGCAAATAGACGGATGCGCGAGTAGGGAACGTGTGCCAGTGCGACCAGTTGTTGTTTGAAGTCAGGGCAGAGTCTATCAGCCCGTAATTGACATTGTTGTCGGTATAGTTGAATTCCAGGCCCGTCTTGATCTGATTGTAGTCATCAATCTGACTTGTCAGGTCGAACTTCACATTATATTCAGCGAGGCTGCTGGTGTCGCGTGAATCGCTCATCCCCAGACCGTTGTTGCTGAACGTGCTCTGGTATGATTGGTAAGATGGAGCTGCGGGCCAATATCCGAACGGGAAATGGTTCGTAGTATAGTAATTCCCGAACCGGACCAACGAAGTATCCCTGGAATAGGGTAGAGGAGTGTCATATCGGCTCCCTGTCTCTCGTATATTTACTTCATAAAATGTCCTGGGATCGATTACATGAGAGAACTTTGCGCCAAGCATGTTGAAATCCACCGTGGTGGGGTTCCAATACCAATCAAAGTACATCCTGGAATCAGGGTAGCTTTGCCCCGAGTATACCGGAGATAATTGGCCTGCAATCTGAGAACTGGTTTGAAAGATTCCGTATGAACCACTTCGGCTGCTGCTGGTGCCAGATTGCTGTCCCAACATTCCTTCAAGCACAAGTTCCATCCCAGGTCCCACATCCGAAGTCATCTTCAAAGAACCATTATAGTTCTTGTAACTGTCTGTCGTCAGCGGCACAATGTACATCGATTGCTGGGCTGTATACGATGCCCAGAAACGCAGGTTGCCGAGATCCTTGCCCACGAACGGGAAGGGCCCGCCAAAGCTTGCATCAATGCTGTAATTGGGCTTCTTTATGCTGAAGTCCTTCCGGTGCGTCCACCCCCACAGTTTTTGAGCCGCAACAGGATTCAAGAATTGGGATGAGTCGCCGCTTGCAAGCGATTTCTCGGCCTCGGCAATCCAGCCGTTGAAGTTCGGGTATCGTGATTGAGTCGATGCGTCCCATCCACCGTTTTTTGTGCCGTAATATGCAACCGCGGGGTCCATGTAAGGCCTTACAAAGTAGGTGTTCAATCCGTTTATGGGTCCACCGAAGTTCTGTGCCTGTGGAGGAGCCACGCGCGAAAGAACGCTTATCGTATAATGCTCACGGCTCCCGCTGTTCGTCGTAACGTTTACCACACCCGATCTGATGTTCCCGTACTCCGCATTGAAACCGCCGGTTTGGATCTGTATGTCCTTCACAGAAGTCATGCTTATCGAATTGTATTGGAGGTTGCTTCTTTGATCACGAAGGGTAAAACCGTCCACCACGAATGCAACCTGGTCTGCGCTATTGACCACGGAATTGCTTACACCTCGAATGAGGATCTGGCCCTGACCCGTAAGTTGGACTCCGGCCTGCAATCCGACAACAGTGGCTACCGATACGGCAGGTATTGATGCGATTTGGCTGGCGTTCAGGTTCGTGGTGCTGGCGGATACATCCTTCTGAATCACCGGCCTCTGAGCAATCACGGTCACCTCCTGGGTAGTGACCGCTGATTCGGACAATTTTACGTCGATGGAGGTCGTCTGGTCGATTGCCACCCGCACGTTTTCCACTATCGTCGTGACGTATCCGACCATGGACGCTTTTAGCACGTAGGTCCCGGGAGTTAGATTAAGAATGACATAACGCCCGTTCAGATCGGTCGAAGCTCCTAGATTCGTTCCCTGTACCATTACAGTAACACCCACCAATTTTTCACCCGTCACCGCACTGGAAACGGCACCGGTGATTTTTCCGGTTGTCTGGGCGAAGACTGCGGATGCATTGATCAGAACAAGGCATAGATACACAATAAGCCTTCTCATTTTAGCTGCACTCCTGTCTAGAGTTAAGCAACGCTCTTGAGTTGATATAGTCGTAGGGTTTTCCCCATGGAAGGACATCACCTGTAAACACTACTCGATTTTTCCTCCTGACTTGCTTCGTCGATGTATCCCCGAATGGAGCCGGAAGATTCTGGGCAGAAGCAGCTGAGCGCTTCAGCTAACTGGCAAGCTCAATCTGAATTTCAGTTACTGCCACAAATCGCCGTTCGATTTCTCCTCCTGAGCTCCCTCAAGGAAGTACTAATCGAATACTATTTCTGTTAAATCATAAGGCAGGAAAAGCACACCCGACCCTTCCGGAGAAAGAACTTGAACGACTCTTCTTTCAACACAGAGGATTTCGGGCCACGACTCGGTCTTTTCCTCCCGATCTTTTCTCTAATAGTGCGAACAGAAGCCGCTACACGTCCCGATTTTGCAGCTTCTTTAGAAGGAATGAAAAGCAACTACACTGTTGAAGAAAGCACGACTCTAAGTTTTCCTTCTCCAATAATATTCGAATTAACTTCCTTTTAGTCAAGTACTTCTTCCAAAAATTCTTCCAAAATTTTTCGTACCGTTTACCCAACCTCGCCGCCCAATTCTCTATTATGGCACACCTGTGCCTGTCCGTCAACAATACGTCTCTCACAGCTTCTATGTCATGCCCGTAACCGTATGCTTCGACAACAAGAGCTTTGCCGGAGGCCCCGCGCCCGCGTTTTCCTTCTTCTTTGCCTCCGATATACCTTTCATCGACTTCAACAACACCTTTAAGCTTTGTGCGAAAAAAAAATTAACAAGTCCCGCTCGGAGCTTCATAAGAAGCATGTACGCAGTTCCATAGGAAAGCCCCATTTGTCGTGCAAATTGTCGGGCGGAAATGCCAGGAGTAACAGTTGCCATGAGGTACGCGGCTAAAAACCAGTACGTGAGTTCAAGATGCGTTTGCTCCATGACGGTTCTAACGGTAATTGATTGTTGGTATCCATCGGGGAAAACCCATAAATTGCAGGTAGAAATGAAACTCGAAGGTTTTGTTTTCCTATCTCGAATATCATATTCGCCGTTTGGAACTCTGCCAGCTATTTGCATTCAAGGGCAAATGAAAAGCGCAATCGTGCCAGATAGTATTACCGACAGCGATTTCGCTTTCACTGAGGAAGGGCAGCAAAGCATTGGCATGGCCGCTCCTACGGAGAGCTTGTTTACGTATGTAGGAACGCATTTGACTCCGGACATTATAGAGAGAATTCATAACAAAGCTTTGCGGCTTTTCGTCTTTGGAAGGATTGTTTACAAGAGTCCCTACGATGTCGCCATAGCCGATACGACAGAGTTTTCCCAATATTGGGACGGAAGCGGATGGATAGAGGGACAAAGCCATAATGCAATGAAATAGCGACAAGAGATGTTTGCTGGGTTTGTTCATTCGTACAGCCTCCATCTCGTCGGGCCAGTGAGCAAGCCCGATAAGCATGAATTATTATTGATACAAACTCCGAGCATCTCCCGAGAGCTTTGCTGATGTGCCGCTGGCTGGGCGTGAACGCGTCAGGTGTCGCAACTGAGTTCAAGATGTCTGTCTCGGAATTTATGAGTTCGCTTCTGCATGAGGTGGGAGGAATCCAGGTCTACCTTCTGTTCGGAACGTGACCGAATTTCGAGAAGCATAATCACTAGAGACGTGGACGAGAACCTCCATTTTCAACATGGAACATGCTTACACAAGTAGAATTTGAAGATGATTTTTGGCCAAACCGACTTTTCGTCCACATCTCTAGGAGTCTGTCGGGGAACCGAGGGATGGGCGGCATAAATATTGCAGGAAGATAGGTGAAGGAGAGAGAGTGAGATGAGAAAGTTCAGAGAATACAACATGGATCAGTTGCTGCTGATGCCGCCG
>JAKAGT010000051.1 GCA_021825585.1 Bacteroidota bacterium
GGTATACTTAACAGGATCCGCCTGGAAACGGGCTTTGCAATCATCCGATGCGACAAAGTAAGTCTGACCCTTGTACTCGACTCTTTTCGCAGACTTTTCGTCAATTTCCATTCCACATACTGGGCATTTCATCTTGTAATCCTCGCTTTCTTGTTTGTTCACCTTCCATGACGCTGCATGTCGGGGGCGGTTACAGTCTATGAAAAGGAGACGGGAGACAGGTCGTCAGACTCCGTTGAGTCAGACGGACTCTACGAGAAACGGGAGAAAGGGAACGGGCCTCCTGCCTCCGGTGTCCGGCTTCCATCATTTCTTGCATGAGCAATCCAGACAATGATGTTCTGCGCACATTCGGCATGTTTCTTCGAGGCGCTTGCGAAGCGCCTGTCTTGCACGATGGGACCTCACCTTGAGATTGTTGCGGGAAATTCCTAGACGTGTGGACACCACTTCAGCGTCCTCTCCATCTATGTCGATTGCTTTCACCACATCGGCATACTCCGGTTTCAAAGTGTGGATAAGCTCCTTCATGCATCCGCAGATTTCCTCTTGTTCTTCGGGTTCAACGGCAACATCCGCGTCCGCAAAGTAATTCACCCTTCGATTCAGCTCGGCTGCTTTTCGCCTGTAGGCGTCGATTATCGCGTTCTGCAGGACCCGGTAGAACCATCGTACAAGCTCTTCATCGTCTCCAATCTGAGGCGCTGATCGGATTGCCTTAAGAAAGGAGTCCTGGAGGATATCCTCAGCGAGGTCCGGGTCGGCAATTCTCTTGCGGATGTAACCTAAGAATTTCGCGCGGCTGTTGACCAGTTGTTCTTCGACAGTTGTCATGGCGATTATCTCCTCTTTATCTCTTCCGCCGATTGCACAGAATGGCGGTGAAATTGTTCAAACTGTGCCCGTGCCAGATCATCCGTGTCCTTTTGCGTTATCTGTTGCACATTTTTCGCATCGTCGCCCACGAGCGTCCCGTCACGAAAATCAATTGTCCGTGTTGAATAGGATCTATACCTGGGGTTGTGTGTCACCATTAGAATCGTTTTCCCGCGTTCGTTCAGGAGTCTGAAGAGCTGCATAATCGATTCGCTGGTTGCGGTGTCCAAGTTGCCGGTCGGCTCATCAGCCAGAAGTATCAGCGGATCATTTACAAGCGCACGGGCGATTGCGACACGTTGCTGCTCGCCGCCGCTGAGTTCTCCCGGAAGATGTTTGGCTTTATCGTAGAGCCCGACTTCAGTCAAAAGATCCTCAGCTACAGATGCCTGTTGCTTGGCCGGCAATCCCGTGGGAGCCAGTGGAAGAAGAACGTTTTCGAGCACGTTCAGGTAAGGGACGAGATTAAAAGACTGGAACACGAAGCCGACATACTCCCTACGAAGATCCGACAACCTGTCCCGGCGCAGAGAGTAGACGTCAATTTCATCTATAGCGACCCGTCCGCTTGTCGGTGCACTCAAACCACCTGCAATTGTGAGGAATGTACTCTTCCCTGAGCCGGATGGACCCATCACGGTAACGAACTCACCTTCATCGATTTGCAGCGATAGATCCCGCAAGGCATGAGTCGATGTCTGACCGATGATGTATTCCTTGCTCACATTTTTTATTTCAATCAATGACATTTTTCCCTTACTCCGATGAACTGCATCTAACTTACAGAAAGCTCCAAGTTCCAAACAAGAACAAAACTCCAACCAGCTAAAGAGATAAAAAGGTAGCTCTCAGAATTCGTGTTCTTAACTATTGGAGCTTGTCCCGTCAAAATATTTACAGGTCGGGATGCCGCAAGGCGACATTTGGAGCCTGGTGTTTGGAATTTTGAGTTTGTATTCATAATAGTGCTCTTAATGCGACTGTTGGTTCTGACTTCGCCGCTTTGTATGCCGGATAAATTGCTGCGGATACTCCAACGAAAATTGCGAGGGCCAATGCCGTCAGGATGGTGCCAATTCCAAATCCCTGAAGGCCATGAAGACTCATGAGAGGGCGGGCCAGATAAGCGCCGGATAATCCGAGCAGGTATCCGACAACCCCCGCACTTAGACTGACAATCAGCGATTCGAAGATGAGTACGGCGAGAACATGTTTTCTCTTGAAGCCGACTGCGCGAAAAATCCCGATTTCCTTTTCCCGCTCGCTGATGGAGGACATCATATTGACGAATATCATGAGTGCGGCAAACAAGACAACTGCAGCGGACAGGATGATGGAGAAATGCCGTATTCGGTGCATCACGTCCATCTTCGTTTCGATTGTCTGTCGGAGAGCCGTTACCTGGGCATTCGGCAGTTTTTCTCCTATCTGTGCAACGATTGAATCAATTGGGCAGTTGTAGCATAAAGCGGAAACCTCAATGATACTCAGCGCTTCCCCCTTATCAAAGACTTTCTGCGCAGCGGGAAGCGAAATAAATATCAGTTTATCATCCTGAGAACCCGTTTCCGTCAATATGCCCGCAACCCGGAAATGGTGCTTCGCTATCTCAAGGTCGTCCCCGGGTTTTAGATTCAACGCCTGGGCCGCAGCTGAGCCGGCAAGGATATCATCGGGTTCCTCTGGCCGCGAACCTGAAAATCGCCACCAGGGTTTTTGGCGGAATTCGGAATTGAAATCGACTCCTGATACTATTACTCTGTGCGCATCGACCTCAGCAGCCCGAAAAATCTGCGGCGCGACGGTCGCTATATTTTCCGAGTTCTTTATGGTTCTTATTTTCGCAGCGTCGGACATCGAAAGCTTTGCGCTTCCGAACGAAACGCCTGCAATAGGAAGCCCACCGTAATCAAGCGAAAGGTCGTTCGTCTTAGGGAGGATGAGAATATTGGCACCGTATTCGTCTAACTTCCTCGAGAAATCGGATTCGAGAGATTTTGAGATCCCGCTAATGGCCACCTGTATCGATACTGCGAGAGCCAAACCGAAGATGATGAGAGATGTGCGGAGTTTGCGACGTCTCAGGTTTTTCAGCCCGATCTGGTAAAGCTTCATATTTATGCCCTTGGCTGCCAATTGGCTACAGATTTCACGTCGATCTGTACCGTCTTTCCGACGACCCTGCTCGGGATCACCTGGGGCGGATAAGTCCCGCAGGCTCCGCTTACTGCTTCAAGATTCTGGAGTTTCCATGTTGTGCCGCATGTATTACAGACGATGTTGTCGCCGACGATGTGGAACCGCGTCGACCGGCAAGGCTCACAAAGGCTCACAGCCGTAACTAACTTCCCATCCGGTGCGATGTAAGCCAAAAGTGGAACGGTCCGCGAGCCGTCGGTGTACCGGAAAGCGACGAACTCATTCTTCTTTACGAGGTCGAGCGGCAGAGTGATTTTCCCATTTGCTACTTTCGGACTCACATCCACCATTTGAAGTCCGGTATTGGAGTAGCTGATATTGTTCGAAACCACCGGCTGCGATTCAATAGCAGAATTGGTTGGTGAAGAAACAATAGTTGATAGGAGTACGCCGAGCACCGTCACAATGGCAGCGCCGAAGATAACCATGACGTATCGCGGCAAGCCGCCGCCTTCATTCTTCATCACCCTCTCGCGCTTGTTTTTGTCGTAGATCCCGTTTGCGGGATGTGAATGACTCTGTCCAGAGCCCTGTGACAGACGCGCGCCACAATGAGGGCAGAACCTCGCATTCGTCTTTGCGGGCTTGCCGCATTTGTTGCAAAAGTTTGCCATCTTTAGTTTCCTCCTGAGTTAGTGCCGTTCCCCGCTGAGCTGCCAAAACCCGAAAGCGGAGGTACGACGAAGTTGGTATTACTTTTCAGATGACCGTAGGTCTTGTTTACGGCCGCAATGATCTGATGCGAGCTCATCCGTTCTTCAACTGATTTCCGAATGAACTTGCGCTCCTTGACAGCGGTCGGACAGGCGCAGTTATCAAGAGACAGGTCGCCGCATGTGCCGCAGGAGCAGTCGAACTTTTTCGCAATCTGCATAGCTTTCGATTCATCGACTGAATTCTGCAACTTCGTTTCGACCAGGGCGACCTCCCCTTCACTACTAGAATCTTTCTTGGAACGCTGCGAAATGAGAATGACCAGGATTAACACTCCAGCTGCGGTTAATGCAGCTGTCATGTAACCGTGCCTTCGAACGGGAGGAACGTATCTGCCTTTCTGCATCTTCGGAAGTTCCCACTTCGGCGTTGCCCGAATAGGGGCAGCAGCGGCGGTACCAGCCGAAAGTCGTTCACCGCAATTTGCACAAAAATCCGAGTCGGGTTCGTTGTTCATCCCGCAAGAACGACATGATTCCTTGCCGCTTACAATAAGCTCTGCACCGCAGCTCGAACAGAATTTCGCGTCAGCGCTGTTGGATGTTCCACAGGAACCGCAGGACTTTCCGGTGTCTCTGGGGAATTCTGAGCCACAGTGAGAGCAGAACCCCGCTTCAGGATCGATCTTAGCACCGCATTTATCGCAGTTCATTGGGATTCCCATTTCTCGACCT
This sequence comes from Bacteroidota bacterium, assembly GCA_021825585.1. Taxonomy (GTDB): domain Bacteria; phylum Bacteroidota; class Ignavibacteria; order Kryptoniales; family JAKASW01; genus JAKASW01. Next base: position 4,464 of record JAKAGT010000051.1, read on the forward strand.
TATCGCCTCTGACTGGATTGCCTCGGAGCACAACAGCCACGGAAGAATTGTCGCCGAAGATCTTCTCCACCTTGACTTCACCCGCAAGGACAGATCGTTTCTCATTTACCGCATAAAGCTGGAGGACATCGCCTGCCTGTATGCCATTTGCCGAGCCGACGTCTATGAAGACCTTATTCTCTGTTCGCCCGGTAACATAGCCTCTCGTGACCAGCGACTCCGAACATCCGACCGCCGCGATAGTCAGAAGTATCGCGGTAATTCCTAACGTGATCGTTCTCATGATATTTCTCCTTTCTATGCGAATACTTAGTCATCTTATCTACTGATTACTTGGTTTTGGCATCCATTTTTCGATTCTATCGCCCGGCAGGATTCTCCCGTTCAACACCTCGATCGCTGAGGAATTGATTCCGAGCACTCGTACGACCATCACCTTACCCGCTATCTCCTTCACGTTCGAGCTAAACGGGCGAACGATCCGAAGAGTGTCTCCGTTTTGTATTCCATCGTCTGAGCCGATGCTGATGATAAATCCGTTTGCGGTGCGCCCCGTGATGTACCCTCTGGCAACGAGCGATTCTGCGGAACAACCTATGAAGCCTACCGCCAGAAGGACGACGGCGACTTCTATAACTCTGGCCCTCATAATGTTCTTTCTTAAGTATCGACAGGTGGGAATTGAGGAAGCACTCTTAATCATCGAGTTCTCCCATCCTCCTGCCTATGGTCGAAAGATCGGCCGACTTTGCGTGAAAGTCATTCACGAAAACCAAATGATCTGGAAGTCCGCCGGTAGTGCCGACTTCATGGATAATCCGGCAGACATAATCCACAACCGTCTCGTCGCACAATAGATCGATCCTTGAAACCTGCGAAAGAGGCTTAAAATATTCGACCACCTTAATCTCCTTTATGCCGGTCGAGCCGAGCTCTCCGATCAGCCAATGAACCCTGATGGGGCTGATGTATGTGGTTACTCTTTTCATATTTGCCTATGATTTATCCCGATTATTAAGACCAGTTTCTCGCGGAAGGCCGTAAGAAAGAGAAGGGGCGCCGGGGAGGCCCAAAGTGCACTTGTGTTAGTTTGTCCGCAGGTCTGTTCGGACAATCTGTGTAGTGGTTTATTTTTAAAAGTGCTCCCTGGGTGCCAGCGCCCCGTACTCTGTTGGCGTGGGAATTTGGTCTCAATCGAAACGATAGAAAGGACAATAAGCTTGTTCACGATTCCCGACCTTCAGGGTTTCGATCCTCAGTATAATCCTCAAAACGGGGCAGGTACTTGAGGGGGTGCTCCAGGAATGCAGCCAGACAGTTAGGCGAGCAGAAATAATAATGAGTTTTCTTGTGCTTGACTCTGCCGACCGCATTGCTTTGTTCGAGAGACATTCCGCATACGGGGTCTCGCACAAGGGTTTCCTCTTCATTCGGTTTTGTCGTCGTCTTGCCGGGAAACCGTCCTGATTTGATGTCGAGATTCATGTTGCTTTCCTTCGAGTTCATTCTCAGTGGCTGTGGCCACCGATGCCGTTTTGGTCAAGAGCTTTCCCCTGGTGCATAATTGAATCAGGGGGAGCCATATTCATGTTATCCATGTCGCCTGAACCGGTACTATCGACCATGCCTCCTTTTACTAGTGCGGTACCGATCCCGTAAGTGAACACGAGTCTGCCGCCGTACGACGCGCCATACGAGATAGTCGCCGCGGTCGCAAGAACCAGCAAGCTTCTAATCCACTTCAATCTTTTCCTGGTGAAAAAGATGGAGAGGGCGGCGAGAATACTCAGCAGCGTTCCTGCGATCTCGATTGCCTTGTGAGTGTCCATCAGCGGGTGGGCTATATCGGGGTGTGGGACGGTGCTGCCGGCTATCAGTCCGGTCGTGGCAGTGACAACCGCGGCTATTGCCGTGAGGATAACAAGTGCAGCTGCAACTACCTTGAAACTGTTTCGACGAGACGAATTCTGTCTGCTCCTGAACACAAGGTAGAGCACCTCAAAAAGGAGGGCGGCCATCGACAGCGCCAACGGGAAATGGACGAACATTGGATGTATGTTTTGCATTTTATTTTTCTCCTCCGACGGATGCATCTGAAATTTGCGATTGCTGCTTCAGCTCCCTTCCTCTCCAGAGATAGTAAATTACCGGATACACCATGAGTTCGAGGAGGACGCTTGTGACGACACCGCCGACCATTGGCGCGGCAATCCTCTTCATCACGTCTGCTCCGCTGCCGGTTGCCCACATGATCGGAAGGAGTCCAGCCAGAATAGCGGAAGCTGTCATCATCTTCGGACGAACTCTTCTGACGGCACCTTCATGGATCGCTTCCTTCAGATGCTCGAAAGTGAACATCTGTCCTGCCGCCTTCATCTTGTCGTACGCTATGTCCAAATACAGAAGCATAATGACTCCAGTCTCCGCATCGAGCCCAGCGAGGGCTATCATTCCCACCGCGACGGCAACGCTGACATTATATCCGAGTATGAAGAGAAGCCATACCGCACCAACCAGCGAGAACGGGACCGCGAGCATTACGATGAGAGTCTTGGTGATCGACTTGGTATTGAGGTAGATGATCAGCAAAACAAGGAGCAAGGTCGCGGGTATGATAAGTGCCAGCGTCTTCGCGGCTTCCTGCATAAATTCAAACTGCCCGCTCCAGGTGATAAAATAGCCGGTAGGGACTTGCAGGTGTTCGTCCAAATATTTCTTCGCCATGTTAACATATCCGCCGATGTCCGAGGTATTCGCATCGACATATACGTATATCGTCGGAACCGCGCCTTCGGTTCTGATAAACATCGGGCCGTGGTGAATTACCATTTGAGCGACGTCACCGATCGGGATTTGCGCTCCGGTAGGGGTCGGTATGAGGACTCGTTTAAGCTCTTCCGGATTATCTCTCTGTTCGAGCGCATAGCGGACTGTAATCGGATATCGCTCGATTCCCGATACGATCTGACCGACCGGCATCCCGCCCATCGCGCTCTTTATGATGTCCTCAACATCCTGAACACTCAGGTCATACCGTGCAGCCTCGAGCCTGTCTATTTTGAAATCGAGATAGTTTCCGTAGCCGACGCGTTCCGCGAACGCGCTCTGAGTTTCGGGAAGCTGCTTCAACAGCGACTCCACCCTTTCCCCGATTGCCTGGAGGGAATCCAGGTCAGGCCCCATGACCTTGATGCCGATCTGGCTCTTGATCCCCGTGCTCGTCATGTCAACGCGGTTCTTTATGGGCATCGTCCAGACATTAGACAATCCGGGGACCTGAAGCGCATCGTTCAGTTCCATCTTCAATTTGTCGGGCGTCATTCCCTTCGGCCATTCCGACTCCGGTTTAAGGTTTACAGTGGTCTCGAACATATCAAACCCCGCAGGATCGAGCGCTGTGTTCGCTCTGCCAGCCTTACCGAACACTGTCGTCACCTCCGGAAATTTCTTTATGATTTTATCGGTCATTTCAAGCGTCTGCCGTGCCTGAGTCACCGAGATCCCCGGAAAAGTCGACGGCATATAGAGAAGCGTCCCTTCCCAAAGCGGCGGCATGAACTCCGAACCCAGCTTCATGTACGGATAAACCGTGACCGCCATGACAAGCACCGCCGTTCCGAGAACCCACCATTTGAACTTTAGGACAAAATTTAAGACGGGAGTATACAGCCTCATCAGAACCCTGTTGATCGGGTTCCTTTCTTCCGGCGGGACTTTCCCTCTTATGAAATATCCCATAAGGATCGGGACAACCGTAATGCCAAGGAGTGCGGCAGCCGCCATAGAATATGTCTTCGTGAACGCCAACGGTTTGAACATTCTCCCGGATTGGCCCGTCAAAGCGAAGACCGGTATGAATGAAACAGTGATCACGAGAAGGGAGTAGAACAGGGATGGTCCGACTTCCTTAGACGATTCCGTGATGAGTTTCCACCTGTCTGTCGTCCCGTCATCGGCTTCGATGTGCTTGTGGGCATTCTCTATCATGATTATGGCAGAGTCCACCATGGCCCCGATGGCAACAGCTATCCCCCCGAGCGACATGATGTTTGCATTGAGTCCCTGCCACCTCATAACTATAAATGCCATGAGTATGGCTGTCGGTAGAGTGAATATCGCTACAAATCCGCTTCTGAAGTGGAAGAGGAAAAGGAGACATACGAGGGCGACGATGATAGATTCCTCGATGAGCTTGTCCTGTAGAGTATTGATTGCCCTCTGGATCAAATCGGAACGATCGTAAACCGGCACGATTTGCACGTCGGCCGGGAGTCCCTGTTTGAGTTCTTTCAGTTTCGCCTTTACGCCGTTTATGACTTGCAGGGCATTCTGACCGTATCGCATTTCCACAATTCCGCCCACGACGTCACCTTCGCCGTTCAGGTCCGCGACCCCACGACGGGCTGCCGCGACAATCTGGACGTCCGCCACATCTCCGAGTAGAACCGGTGTACCCGTGGAAAAATCGGAGGCAGAAGACGGGAAACCGGAGATGGAATTCGAACCGCTCGCTTGCATGGGCTGAGGCGGTGAGTCTCCACCCATCGAGCCGCTGCTGTTCTGGGCGCTCTGGGTCACACTCCTTGCATTCGACAATGGATAAAACTTTCCGCCTTTAGCAATTCCAAGCGGGATGTTCTTCATGTCGTCAAGCGTCTTAATGTAGCCGAGTCCTCTTATCATCAGCTCGTATCCGGCATGATCTATCACCTCGCCGCCTACATCGTTATTGCTCTGCTTGATCGCATTCATCACCTGCATCGGAGAAATGTGATAGGCAAGAAGTTTCCTCGGGTCGAGTGTGGCCCGCCATTCTTTCACGTATCCTCCGACGCTCGCCACTTCTGCGACGCCAGGAACGGTGGATAGTCCATATTTCAAGTAGTAATCTTGAATCGACCTCAGGTCGCCGAGACTTCTCTTATCGGATTTAAGCGCGTACTCGTAGACCCAGCCGACAGGTGTCGCGTCCGGACCGAGTGCCGGTGAAACACCGGCGGGGAGCCTGTTTGCCGCGTAGTTCAGATATTCGAGTACCCGGCTCCTCGCCCAGTACAGGTCCGTTCCGTCCTTGAAGATGATATAGACAAGGGAGAACCCGAAATAGGAGTAACCTCTCACAACCTTTGCGTTCGGGAGCGATATTAGTGAAGAAGTCAGCGGGTAAGTGACCTGATCCTGCACTACAGTCGGCGACTGGCCGGGATACTCCGTGTAGACAATCACCTGCACGTCACTCAGGTCGGGGATCGCATCGACAGGACTTGTCGAGAGAGCGTAATAACCGGCCGCAAGAACAAACAGCAGGAGTACGATTACTATGAACCGGTTCTTTATCGACCATTCTATTATTTTCGCAAGCATGTCAGTGCTCCTGTCGGGTCGAAGACCCGTGAGTTGTTGTATCATGGGGAGTTTTCGACATGTCCATTCCGGGCATACTCATGTCCATGCCATCCATCGAGTCCTTCTTCGTATTATGGGAATGTTGGCCGGACGTATCCATTCCCGGCATACTCCGCATTTCTGACTTCTGAATGGAGTTTACCCCGCTTTTCGCGGGTACTTCTGGTTTCTGCTTTCCCATGTTCATCCCCGGCATGTTCGACATTGCAGCACCGGCAAATTTCAAATTCGCATCGGAGTCGATGAGGAATTGTCCGGAGGTGACTATCGTGTCCCCCACATTGAGTCCGTCGGTGACTTCATAATATCCGTCAGCGTAAGCGCCAAGCTTCACCTGTCTTATTTCAAATTGCCCGCCGCCAAGCGCGACAGCGACGACCTGCCGAAGTCCGGTGTTTATCACCGCCTCGGACGGGACAGCGATGGCGTCGTAACTGACGGGAGAGTGAATTGCGACATTGACATATTGCCCGACCTTCATCAACATACCCGGGTTATTGAGCGGGATTCTCACTTTAACGCTTCTCGCGGTTACATCGACTTCCGGATACACGAAATCGACACGACCCTCATATGTTTCTGAATTGCTGTACGAAACAGTTGTAGGCGAGCCCAACTTCAGGAAAGGCATATCAATCTTGAACACATCCGCAAGAATCCAGACATGATACAGGTTGGCAACTCTGAACAAAGATTGTCCCTCAGATATCTTCTGTCCCTCGAATACATCCTTTTCAAGGATGACGCCGTCACTCGGAGAATGGATCGTCACTCTGTCGATTACTTTTCCTGTCGATTGCAGCTTATTTATCTCATCGTCACTCATCCCGAAGAATGCGAGGCGTTCGCGGGCGCTATTTATAAGCGTATTGGACGGAGTGACTGTGTTGGCGCTGACGGAAGCGAAGCTGACCGCCTGGAGAAACTCCTGTTCGGCAGCTATAAGCTCCGGACTGTAAATGACCGCCATCGGCTGACCTTTCTTCACTTCCATGCCGGTGTAGTCGAAATACAACCTCTCGATCCATCCGCTGACACGTGTGTTTATGTCGCTGATGCTCTTCTCGTCCGGTACTACGACTCCGTAAGTATTGATGGTCCGGGTAAGTATTCTGCGTTCCACCGGCGCAGTCACGACACCGATGTTCTGAATCATCGCAGGATCGATTCTGATAGCGTCCGGATTGCTTCTGCCCTCATCCGCGTACATCGGCACCAGATCCATATCCATCGTCGGAGATTTGCCCGGGTGATCGAAATGGACCGTCGGGCTCATCGGGTCGTACCAGTAAAGGACTTTCCTCTCACCCTTGCTCGCGGTTGTCGTTGGCGGATTTGAACCAGCACCGTTGCTCTTTGTCGCTTTGCCGCAGCCTGCAAGAATCAGCGCTGCCAGGAATAACGGGATGATAATTGAAAATGTCTTTCTCATTTCACACCTCTATAATCTTCAGAACTTTCTCCGACCAGCTTCGCAATTTGAGCGGAAGCGGAGAAATACGCGGATTCTATTTTTGCTAACTCGATTTTTGTGTTTATCAGAGTCGTAAGATTGTCGATCAGCATTGCAAATGTCGTCTTCCCCACCGAGTATGAAGACAGCGAAGAATTGTAAGTTGCCTCATACTGGGGGATCAATTCTTTCGTGTAGAGCGGTATCAATTTCGACTGTGCTTCGGCGTCGGCATAAGTGGAGCGGAGCTCGCTGTACAAGCCTAGTTCGGCTGTGCCATATTGCTCCTCGGAAGCCCGCTGCATGAAGTGGGCCTCGTCTATCATTTTCCGCTGTCTCGCACCGAAGAAAATCGGAAGGCTCATACCAACCTCGAAATTCATCATATTCAGAACTTTTGTGCCGTCAGGCATCAAAGCGCCGCGATACCCGTAGGAAAAGCCGACATTGATATCGGGTACCGCATCCTTCTTTGCAAAAGCGGTTTTGGCCTTTGCTGCCTGCTCGACATTCCTGATTTGCTTCAGCTCGGGATTTCTATCGTGAAGATCGGCTTCGAGTGTAGCCAGAGAACCGAGCGAAGGAAGCGGCAGCGTATCGACCTGAATAGCGTATGGGGCATTCTGTCCGAGGAGCGCTCCTAACATCGCATCCTGCTCTGCCAGCATACTGTGCATGGTAATCAGGTCCGACTGTACCATCGTAAGCTCCGCGGTCGCCCGAAAAACGTCCTGCTGCGGAACCTGGCCGACGGCAAAGAGCTGCTCAGCAACCTTGACCACGCTTTGCAGAAGCTGTCTTTTGTAGTCTAAAAAATGGATCGACTTCTCGGTGCTGTAAATCTCCCCGTACGTTTTCTTCAACTCCGAGACGACATCGAGCGTGACGGTGGAGAGTCTGTTCGAAGAAGCCTGATAACCGTATTTCTCGACGTCTCCTGCCGCGCTCAACTTGCCGAACCAGGGGAACATCTGCATGATCTTGACCTGCGGGAACATCGTCATTCCGTCTGAAGTAAGCGTAAAGTTCGACGGGACATTCTCGGCCATTATCGATAACTGAGGATCCGGAAGCGTGCTGGCAGGACTAATTCTCGCCTCGGCAGCGCCCGATTCGTAGCGTGACATCCTGATCTCCGGATTGTTGCGGACAGCAGTCGCTATGAGACTATCCAGCTGAGATTGTGCAAACACATTCAATCCTGAAAAGAGGACAATAACAAAAGCAAATTCAAAATTGACGATTGAGAATTTAAAATTCTTGAATAACATACTTCGCCTTTCCTTATTTACGAGTTAAAGAGTGGAAGCTTGGCGAACCGAGGCGTTGATGAGTTAAAAGCAACGGTTCAACGGGCCACATTATACCGCGAATGCTGTATATCCGGCTCCCTGAACGTCTCGTTCGAGGGACTTCCTAATCAGGAAAGGGAATTAAATGCGGAGATTACTATTGAGGATCGGTAAATCTAAAGGAGGTGAACTATTCAGGCTGGACAGCTGGTACTGGGCCGCTGATGGCTGGTAGCTTGAAAGGGGGACAAAGCTGAAAGTTGTTACAAAGTGGCTGAGCAGTTTAACCGAATCAGTGAAGCCGCTGACGACACTTTTTTCCGCGGTGATGACCTTAATGCAATTCCCCTCGGCCAGCTGCTGTTGATTCTGAGGCGGAATCACCCCGGAGCACTGAGTGCATACATCGTCGGTCTCATTGCCTGGCGAAGTCATGGCCATTACGGGACTCTTCACCGGCGCCTGCTTCATCGTGCAGAAGTAGGAAGCATAGGCAAACTGGACCTGCCCGACCATGAAGGTCAGCAAAACAAACAGGTTCAGGTATTTAACTTTGTCGTTCACTTCGTGTTTAATATAAGCTCTAATGTTCTTAACAAAAAATGCAATCAGTAGTTTCGCAATTATGATGCCGAAGAGCCCGTTTCAGTTTCAGGGAATCGGGAATGATTTCATATACATTGATCAACAATTCATACTCAAACGTAGGGATTCTGCCTCATACGCGGCAAACTGCCTCCAAGAACTCAATGAGGGACCCGGAGGCTGCAGGCAGCTATTCAGTAGGTGTATGTTATCCCTCCTCCGGCACCAAAGTGCGAATCGTAATTCGCCGAGAGTGAAAAACTCTTCGTCACGATGTAATGCATGCCGACATCATATTCCCTGTCGGTGTTCCACATTGCATCGAGCCGCAGCCTTGAAGTCAGGTCCAAATCGCTTCTGCTGATCTGAAACCTTAAATGACCGGTATCATCCACGCGCAAATCGGTCTGGATGAACATCGGGAGAAGATATCGCACCCCGAGTGTGGCAACGGAGCGGTTCTCGATTCGATAGTCGCGTGAGCTGGGAGTGAAGTTGTGCAATCTGTTCAGCCTGCGAATGTCTGCTCCGACATACGCCTCGAGGAACTGCATGTGTCCGAACAGTCTCCCAAATCTGGCTTCAGTTTCGAAATCTCCTCTATAATCAGCCTGTCCCGTCACATTGAAAACATAGCTGCGGGTGACCGCCCTTAGCCTGGGAAATAATCCGTTGGACTGTGCACCGACCAAGGCCGAGAAAAACCACATTCCGTCGTCGCTGACAAATTGCTGCCACGCGTCCTTGATGGTATCGATCTGCGGATTTGGTGGAGGGCCTGAATTGACCGGAGCCCCTGCCTTGCTGACGCTGAAGA
>JAKAGT010000005.1 GCA_021825585.1 Bacteroidota bacterium
ATCGATTACAAACTCCGCGAGCAGGTAGCTGATTCAATACCCCCAAGAAAGTTCCCTAAAGTGTAAACGATGTTGTGACACAGCTAAGAGTCCTAAAAAGTGTAAACGATGTTATGAAACATGACAGGTATCCCTTAAGGTATCATCGCCTGCCGATGCATCCTTGGGAGTTGTCTTATCGCGAAACTCTGCATCGGAGTGCTACACTTTGTAGACTGAAATCTCCTCATTCATTGCCCCGCCAAGACATCTTTGATGAGGGTCATCTCTGATCAACCGGCATGTCACCTGTTGATTCGGTGGCCCTTTGGGCGGTTGAAAGAAAGAACGATGCGTCTTCAGCCTTCCCGAGGAGTGCGCATATGTACCCGATTTTCTGCAACGACTCCTGATCGTTGGACTTTATCGACAAAATATCTTTAAGTGTCTTCATTGCGTCCTCAATTCGGCCCGAATCCAGGTAGATATCTGCCAGGTTCCTCAATGCTTCCATGTTCAACGGATACGCCTCGATCGAATCGCGGAAATGCCGGATTGCTTTTTCTTTTTCACCCTTCTGGAAGTAAAGCGCGCCGAGATCGTTCAGGGCACCGGCATGATCCGGGTTGGCTTTCAGGAGTTCTCCGAACTTCAGGATCGATTCGTCGATCTTTCCGCTCATTGCAAGACTGCGGGCGTTTTGATAGATATCGTCGAGATTTTCCGACCCTGTCGGTGCAGGATTACCGGAGCTATGCCGTGCAACCTCCTCCACGCGGCCAGGGTTGTTCCGGATTACTCCGTCGGTCGACTGCACTGCGGATGCACCCTCAGAATCGACGATGGACTCGGAGCGATTCGGACCGTCGGCTCGCAGAGGTAAATATATTGGTGAGGTCTTCATGATCTGTTTCCCTTCGCGCCACCACTCCAACGGGGCAACTCCCCACTTGTTCTTGAAAACCAATTCGTTCGCCTTTATGAACTCCACGTACTTGTCCCACCCGTCCTTTCCGAAGCTTTTGCTGCCGAAGTGGTGGATGAACACATCGCCCGCGATTGCAACTTTGTAACCGGCAAGCCTTGCCCGCAGACAGTAGTCGTCATCTTCACAATTTCCGATACCGAACGCAGTGTCGAGTCCGCCTATTTTCTCCACGACCTCCCTCTTTATCAGCATGCACAGGCCGGCTACGCGCGGCGATTCGAACCATTTATTGCGATTCTTTCTCCTGTACTTCGCAGCGTACTCCTGCACGCGGCTCACTTTTGTATAGCCAGGATTGGCCTCCAACTGCAGACCGCTCACCCTGTTACTCATTGAACCGACAATGCCTATCGACGGCGTGCTTTCCGCACACTCGATGAGCCCTTCCAGCCAGTCATCCGCGACGATGACATCGTTGTTCAGGAGAAGCGCGTAATTGCCGGAAGCGATTTCCAGCCCCTGGTTGCAGCCTGCAGGAAAACCAAGGTTGTCTTTGTTGAACACGGTGCGGATGTCTTTCTGGGCTTTTAGGTATTCGACGGTGCCGTCCGTTGAAGCGTTATCGATGACGATCAGTTCGTACGGCGCTCTGGTGTGCCTTCGTATGCTGTCAACAGTAAGCTTCGTGTATTCGAGCTGGTTGTACGTAAGCATGATAATGGAGGTCACCTTCTCTTCGGGCGCCACATTCCAGTCGGCATCCGGCGAGAGAAGTTCCTCGATCATTTTCCGTCCTGTCTCGAATGACCATCTGCTTTCCATGGCGGACCGTCCGTTGACAGAAAGGCGTTCCCATAATTCCTTACTCTTGTATGCTTCTTCAATTCGCGTTGCCATTAATTGCGGATCGTCTGCCACCAGAATTTCAGAGCCGTCCCGCAGACCGGTTCCCTCTGCTCCTATGGAAGTTGTAACAACGGGCACTCCGTAGGAAAGCGATTCAACAACCTTCCCTTTCAGGCCCGCGCCGTATCGCAATGGAGCCACGGTAACTTTGCACTTGCCGTAGTTAACAGAGAGATCCGGTACATATCCCATAACGACGACATCACTCGATGCGAGTGCCGCAACCTGGTTTCCTGGATCGTTCCCTACTATGTAGAGCCTTACACCAGGAATTGACTTTTTCACTCGGGGGAACACTTGTTCGACAAAGAATGTAACCGCATCCAGGTTAGGAGTGTGGTTGAAATTTCCGACGAAGAGCAGGCCTTCTCGTCCGGCGAAATCTGTGTTGACGATAGGCAAATCGTGTATGACGGGCCGAATGTGTATCGGGACATCAATGTTTTCAGACTGCAGTGCCGACCTGTCTTGTTCGGTGACTACCCAGACGTCATCGGCTTTCTTGTAGACTGCGACTTCGCGTTTCTTTTTCTCAAGCGCCCTGGCTTTAAGCGTTTGATCATTTTTCAGTTCGGCTTCCCGCACCTCGCGGACGAAATGAACATCTTCCGTGTCGATTATTAATCTCGTATCCCGAGAATACCTCCTTATGATCGGAAGATAATACTCCGCCTGGTACCAAAAGTCTATTATCGTGAAGTCGAATTGCCTTTCCGCAAAAAGCGCTTTGTAATCTATCCGGGGGTAAGAAACACGGTGTCCGAAGTGGTACATAGCATCGGGGTCACCTGCATACGTTTCAATTCCCATGTCCTGGAGAATCGGTTTGTATTTATCGAACAGTGCCCAATTGGTCGCGATGAAGGTAATGTGAATCTTCATCGATCTGAGGGCCTTTAGAATATTGAAGAGATGTAATGACCCCGCTGCCCTGTCGAACATTGGTAGAATCGGGTCAATTACGAGCGCTCTACGGGAAACTCCTCTGGAAGAAGCTTTCTCTACATTTCGCGGATCGTTGGCATACTGCTGCGTCAATTCATCTTTCCATTTCTCGATGAACTTTGGCCGATTGATTACCTGGAATTTCTTGAAGCCTTCCGACAGATTCGTGCCGGAGGTAATTCCTTCGAAATGTACTACCGAGCTGCGCGGCTCATAATATACTTTATAACCGAGCTTCCTCACGGCGAAACAGAGGTCTGCATCCTCATAATACGCCGGTGCATATCTTCTGTCTAGCCCGCCGACTTTTTCCCAAATCGTCTTCTTTATCAGGAGAGACGCTCCGGATATGTAATCGACTTCTCTGACGAAGTTGAACTTGGGGTGATCGGGATTTCCTCCCCGTCCGTAATTCCATCCGTTAGCATCCGAAAATGTTATTCCTCCGGCTTCCTGAAGTCTTCCGTCGGGATAGATGAGTTTCGAGCCGACCGCCCCGCAATCCGCAGTCCGGTCTGCAAAATCCACCAATGCCTCAAGCCAGTTCTCATTCACCGTCGTATCATTATTGAGCAGAACGACGTATTCCCCTTTTGCCGTCTTCGCTCCGATAATGCATGCGTCGACGAATCCCATGTTTGTCGCGTTGCGAATATACTTGAACCTGTCATCTGCCGAAGACCATTCACCGATCATCGATTGCGTGCCGTCAGTGGAAGCGTTGTCGACCATGATGACTTCATAGTTCTTATAGGATACTTTCTCTTTGATTGATTCCAGGCAATTTCGGGTGAATTCCATCTTGTTGAACACAGGGATTACAATCGAGACGAGATTATTCGATGAGGGAACAATAATTTCCGCCCGGGGGACATCTTTCCGCGGCGTCTCGTCCTCCTCGTGTTCCCGCCCATTCCCGTCCATGATGGGGAGTCTGTCCAACTCCACGATCGTGGATAGGAGCCGTTGTCTCAGAGTGGAATCCTTGGTAAAAGATAGAACCTTGTTGAACAGCAGCTTGGCATCGCTGAACCTGTTGAGCTTCACACAAATATCCGCGATCGAAAGAAGGATTTGCTCGTTCTGCGGATTCTTTTCCAGGAGTTTTTGAAACAAAGCAAGCGCCCGCGTATAATTTCGGGAACCGGAGTAAAGGATCGCCAGGTTTCTGGTCGAGACATCGTCATCCGGTTTCAGTTCGAGAGAACGCTCCAGATGAGAAATAGCAGGCTCGACATCTCCTTCCAGATTATACAGCACGGCAAGATCATTGTGGGCATCAGCGTGATCCGGGAACAGTGAGACAACCTCGTTGAGGAGTTTGAGCGCCTGAACTTTCTGCCCCTTTGACAATTTCACGTGCGCGTCACGGTACAATGTGTCCGCCTTTCGCTTTGCGTTATCGCCAGAAAGACCGGCCGGGCGGTCGGCAGCTTTTTTCAGTTCGTTCGCTGATGAGGCGGATGTTTTTTCGATTTCTACTAATTCTTCTTGGTTTTCAGCGATTGGCAAATCAATCTTTTGTTCGTTTCGTGCCAGCCGGGCCACTGTTTTGGGTTTTCTCGCGAAGTACCATATTTCTTCGCCGAACCCTTTCTTTTCGATCGCTTTCAGTAATTCAACGACTTCACCATCCGAAGAAAGGTGATAAGTATCGCGGATAGCTTTCTCAACCCGCTGCCGGTCGTAATCGCCCGCAAACGTGGAGACTCTTTCGACAATGAAACCGGCACGTTCGAGATGTTTCCGGAGCGTCGCTGGAGAGTAATGGACATAGTGATACATCGGCTGAAGCCATTCCCAATCCTCCTGAAGCTGCGCCGAACAAAACGATTCAATGTTTGGGACGATGCCGGCAAAGAGTCCGCCAGGTTCGAGTATTTCAAACACTTTCGCTATAGACTTCTTTGGCTGAGGCAAATGTTCGAGCGAGTGTATCATCGTAACGACGGCAACCGAATTCTGTCCGAAGGTTGTGTCCAGAAACTGACCGGAAGTCACATCCAGACCGAGAGTGTCTGATGCAAACTCTGCAGTCCTACGTGTTATTTCCACTCCTCTCGGCTTAAAGCCGTTCAGCCTTGCATTATCAAGGAAAGCGCCCCAGGCGCACCCCACATCGAGCAAGGTCCCTCGACTCTTTGTAAGTGAAATAACCTCGTTCATGAAATTGTTCCTGCGCAGCCCGCTCGCTTTGACCTCTTCGCTAGTTCTAGGGAGGCTTAGGTGAGAGCCTTCGTCCGCATACTGCTGGTACAAAATCCGCATCGCCTGTTCGGTCATCCTTGTGCGGAGATAAACTGTTCCGCACCTGGTACACTTGACAATGTCCGCCGATTTTCTGAAGGGGACGGCGTCGTAGGAACCACAGAAATGGCAGGGGACAATTTCGAATCCTTCTTCATCACCAAGCTGTCCAGTCTCATTATCCGAAGCATCCTGGATTTCTTCCTCTTTCAAGATAAGTGATAATCGCTTCCTGAGTTCCGATGTCCTCTCCTCATTACCCGAGGCTGAATGAATAGCAAGAAGGTTCCTCAGTATCACCACACTTGTCGGGTTCAACTCGAGGGCTTTCTCGAGATGCGAGACCGCCCCCAACATGTTGCCCTGCTGACGATAAATTACCCCGAGGTCATTATGAACTTCATGACGTTCGCCAGACAGCTTCAGGACATCTTCCAAAAGCTCGATCCCGCGTATGTAGTCTCCTTTCGAAATTAGCCCGCGCGCCTCTTTTTTCAACTCCGACACGCGCTTGCGCTGAGCCCCGGATACAGCTACGGATTGGAGCCCTTTTTGAGCTGAAGCATTATCCGGATCCACGTGGAGGACTTTCCCGTAAAAGAATACCGCCTCGTCATACTTGTTCAAGGCCTGACAGATGTCCCCTACCTTCTGAATGATCTCAGTCTCCGACGGGGCAATCTCCAATGCTCTTAGATAGACCTTTAAGGCGTCATCGATCAGATTAACGCTCAGGCATAGACCTCCCAGATTCTTCAAGGCGATGAGGTTTGAGGGATCGAGCTCGATTAGTCTGTTCAAGATACCGATTGCTTTCTCGTTCTCACCCATAACAGAAGCGAGCACAGCGGAGTCGTTGAGCGCCATCTTGTGTTCTGGCTGCAAAGCGAGTACCTTTTCGAGGACTTCAGAAGCCTCCGCGATATTTCCCGCTGCGATAAGTTCCTGTGAACGTTTATAAAGCCGATCCTCTGAACTGTTTTCCGTGTCGGTCAGGGAAAGGAGGCTTGCGATCCCTTTAGCTGCGTCCACATTGTTGCCGTCGGTTTTTAGCGCCTCATCATAAAATACCATAGCATCCCCGCGCCTAAGAAGCGAGCGGCTCGGTATCAGTTCCTTGTAAAGGCGCACTCCCTCTTCCGTCTCTCCCGATTGGAGGAGAAGTTCGGCCAGGTTTCGTTTAGCAGTGACATTTGACTCGTCGAAAAAGGCCGCAAGTTGAAGCTGCTTCTTAGCCTTTTCAGGCTCCCCTTTCGATGCAAACAATATTCCCAGGTCGTTATGAATCTGGGATTTGATGGATTTCGCAGCTGTAAGCTGCTTGATTATGTTTGTTGCTTCAGTGACTTTGTTTTCGGCTTTGAGCAATGTGCTCGCGTGATAGTAAGACGCGACAGCCTTAGAGATGTGCTGCAATGCGCGTCTGAACCAGACCTCGGATTCACCAAGCCTGTCTGCTGCGAATGCTCGTCTTCCTATACTCACTTCTTCCCCGACCGCATTCCCTTCCGCATCCGCATCAAAGAACTTGTCGGAACGGACCGGAGTTTTACCCTGGATTGACGGAGCCGGATAAACCGCCCGCCTTGTGGCTTCCAGATATTCGAGTCCGAATTTCTGATCAGGTTCGAGGTGATTGCCTTCAGCCCATTCGTTCCATGCATTAATGAAAACGATCCGGCGATCCGGGTCGCGGGCGGACACGTACTCTATCTCTGCGCGCAGCCATCCTTCATACGATTTCGGTGTCGCGTTCATCAGAGAAAATCCCTGGAGCCCTTTGCGGCGCGCAGTATTATCCCACGATGGTACAACCGAGGGAAAATGATCCAGTCCTTCACTCTGGGAATCGTGATTCGCAGACGACATCACACTGGCAGCCATGGAATAGTCGTAAAGCAGCAGGCTCTCTTTAGGGACTATCCACTCGGCACTGTCGAGTGAGTCAATGACCTTTCCGAAGCTCGGTTGAAAAACAAGCTCGCCGTCGCATCCGAGGGTACCGGGGTTCTCCAATCCCCCGAATGTAGTTCGCATGGCGATGAGATAAAGTCCTGGCAATCCGTTTTGTGCGGCGAGACTTTTCCAGCGGGCTATAGTCTCCGCCATGTCAGGTTTATCAGCTGGACGGTATATGAGCATGATCGGTTTGCCGTCAATCTTCATATACCTTGGATCTTTGAAAGCCCTAAGAAGCCACTGGAAATGCTTCAGATCGTCCTCTTTGCCGCCGTACCTTTGCTCCTGTAATATTTCCTTGTCCTGGCCATCCCATCTGCGAGTCCAATTCTCATTTGCCCAGGCAAGACAGAAAGGAAAGTCGGGACTGCCAAGCGCCAGCACATCTTCGAAAGGCTTTTGAAGTAAGAGCTTTCCGTTGAACCAATAGTGCCAATAACAGAAACCCTCAATGCCATACATCTTCGCGAGTTCGGCCTGTGCTTCTCTCGTTTCGGCAAGTCTAAGATCATAGAAGCCGAGATCCGCCGGCATATGAGGTTGATAATGTCCAGGGAAGAGCGGTTTGGCTCCGACAACATTGCGCCACTCAGTAAATCCTTTTCCCCACCACCTGTCGTTATCCACCGTCGGATGATATTGTGGCAGGTAAAACGCGATCAAGCGCGCCCTCTTACCGCTGATTTCCGTCAATGCGGTATTCGCCCCCTTTTCATGCAGGGTGATCTTCGACTCTTTACGGTGGCGGGCTTTTTCGAGAGCTGTCCTGACAACATTGACCACCTTCTCCACCGGAATTCCTTCAACTGGGCCTTCGTCGTTGTAAACAAGGTCGGCATTGGTTCCATCCGCGTAACTCCCGCTGAACGGGAGATAGTGCCGGAAATTCCTGTAATGACCGAGAAGGACTATACCCCGTGTGCCGACTGCGTTTGCGAGGTGAGCGGGGCCGCTATCAACTCCAACGAAGAGCGCTGCGCGGCGAATTACCTCAGCCGTTTCGAGCAAAGACAGTTTGCCGCAAAGGTCGGTGACTCTATTGTCTTCACCGGCAATTGCTGAATGAGAACCGACTTCGACGACCGGAATTCCGGTTTCATCATATAAGAAAGAGACCAACTTCTGCCAGGAGACTGGATCCCAGTCTTTCACGAGTTCATTAGATGTGGCGTGGACAACTAAGAATTCAGACGGCAGGGCGACCTGGTTGACTCTGTCAACCACTGTGGACGGGATATAAACTCGCGGCTGGTCCACCAAGGCCGGAAAACCGGCTCCCTTTGAAAATGCTCCCAGCAGGGTTCCGACATCGAAATAGTTTTCTCCGTTCACTACGAATCCCGTATCCTCTTTCTGAAGAGGGACGTTACAAATCGGGCAGACTCTCTTATCGATGTGCAGGTCCACGACCCTATCGAACACACCACCCTCTGAGAGAAGGATCCATTCAGTGAGACAGTCAACGATAAGAGTTTCATCGATATAAGGATTATTCTCGATAAGCTCGGCGTATTCCTTCCGGACACACCATACGATGTGAGCTTCGGGGTTTTCGGAACGTAAGTGACGGGCCACCGGCTCACAAGCAACTATGTCGCCCATATGTTCGACGAGACCGATGGCGATAGTCACCGTCCGGGATTCTGCATCGGATGATCCACTTTTGACATGAGGTTGTGGAGCTCCAACAGCAGACTTCTTCCTCGCAACCAGAGTCATGTCCTCGTTAATAATGCCGCCGCTGATATCATCCACCTTGAATCCCGCTCTGTCCAGAAGAAGCACGATGCTGTCTCGATTGAAAAGGAAAAGATGCTCAAGCGGTTTGAAATGTATCCAGCTTTCGCCATCACCATGGTAGCTCGGCGTTTGGAAAATCAGCACTCCGTCGTCGGCAAGCAATTCCTTCATCGCCTTCAATGCGGCAATAGGATCATTAAAATGTTCAAGAACATCGAACCCTGCGATGGCATCGTACTTCGAAAACGGCAAAGATACTTCGGGAAACAACCCCGCTACGACATGTTCGAGTCCGAAGTGTTTCTTTGCAAAATCACATGTATCTTTGTCGACCTCAATCCCAACGACGTTTCTGATCCCCTTTTCTTTGCAGTAATGAAGAAAAGAACCTTCAGAACAGCCGATCTCCAGTAAGGTCTGTATGTCCGGCTTGTGTTTTACGAGTGCATCGTACCAGGCGGGAACTCTCTCTCGCAATAGAACCTCGTCCCTGTCTTCGACTGTCGGGTAGTTGAATCCGGAGACGTATTCGTGCCAGTACCCGTCGAATGAATAGAAGTCCTTCAGAGCATCGTTCGTCCGGCTTTCTTTCACTACAAGCGTGCCGCAATTCCGGCACTGATAATAAGCCGGGTGAACCGAGTCCTTGAATCTTCCTCCACACCAGCAAGTCGGATGATCATATACGTTCATTGCCAATTTCCTCTCGTTTACCGTTTCCTCTGAGGCGAGTATTTCGTCGACGCGCGAGCTTTCACTTCGCGGCCAATCGGCAGACAGCACAACTGCGTCACGATGCTCCGTTGAGACTTGATTTCTCACACCTGCAAGAATCCGAAATGCTTGTGGATAGGCCGATGATTGAAAGCCAACGCAAATAATTGTTCAACGGGCGACCTGTACTCATCGAACGTGTTCTATCAAGCACCGTGCCGCATAATTATGGGCCAAAAAACACCAATCGGGAATGGAAAAGGGAATCACTGAACAATATTGATCAGCTGGTTAATGCTGTACATGCATGCTATCTCCTGAAGATACGATTCTTTCAAGGAGTCCGCGCTTCTGATTCAATTTATCTGCCGAGCTTGCGCATCAAGGCTAAGATAGGAAATCGGGCCGCTAACCGGCGAGAATGCCCGAAAAACGGCTCACCCCTTCCCGGACTCGCTTGCGAACCAGTCCGAATAGAAATACAGTGACGCCTTTGCCAGGACAATCGGGAAAAATCGCCTGTCAGAGTGTCTCCCCGTTTCTTCCGGCGATAAGCTCGAACACCTTCTCCGAAAGCTCTTTCAGCCTCGGATCAGCTGAACTCTCTTCGAGAGGTGTGAAACACGATATGATGTACTTGATCTTTCCGTTTGTAACTATCCCCACATTGTTCGTCCAGGTGTCCCACCAACCGGTCTTATGGTAGAACATTGTGTTGTGCGGAAGTCCCTCCGAAAGCTTCGTCGTATCGAGCTGTCTTCCCAGTAAGGCCTTCAGCTGCATGCTGACCCATGGATTGACAAGCTGATTCGTGTAAATGCGGTACATGAAATCGGCCGCATGCAGTGCGCACGTATTCGTACCCCCTCGCGTTCTTGTAAGATGGATCTTCATACTCCCTGCTCAGAAATTTTCTCGTGACTTCGCTGCCGTACCAGCCGTACTCGAGCATGGTCTTGTTTATGCTGTCCCTCCGCGCCACGTCGATCAGACAATTGGCGGCGGAGTTGTCGCTTCTCGTTATCATGAAGTCGAGGAGGTAATTGATCGTCACCGTATCCCCGACCTGCAGCAGCGGACGCGGGTCCCAGCTTATCTCTTTCGATGAATCGACCGCGTTCAGAAAAGGGACGACATAGCGTGTGGTGAGATAGTAATCTTCATGACTTAATTCCTTGGCGATCTGCATTGCCACGCACTTTTTGTAAACGCTGGATGGATAGATGAATTCGGTGTAGTCGACCCCGTCAAGAGCAGGGTTCTTCCCCGTCAAATCCACAACCTCGAGCGAGATGGTTTCAGGGCCGCCGCTGGTGCTGAAAGTCCTATCGAGGCCAACGGACTTCACAATCGCCGCTGGAGAATCCGACATTTGTCTACCTGCCGAAAAGTATGTCGGGACTTTCACTTCCCGTGCGGCGGCGCCGACATGAACACTATCGCTCTTTCGATCTTACGGAAACACAGGAAGGAGCCGCAACCTCAAAAGACCAGACACTAAGTGTACCATGATGTCCCCACCACGGAGTCCTGCTGATATGACATTCCAAGGCATTGCCCCCTTTGGAATGTCAGATGTGCCTCTTACAGCCCCACGCTCGCCATGATTGACCATGTCCCGTTCTTGACATCGGCGAACGGCTTTGTCGGCAAGGAGTTCTTGAAGACTGGGCCGGTGCCGAACGTGTACCTTACCTCCGCCCCGATATTGACAGTACCGAGGTTAATATTCGGCCCGCCGCCAACCGCGATATTGAAGTCGAATGGGTGTGTCTCCCCTGACCCGTCGGTCGTTGTGGTGACGCCTCCAAAAGTAGTCTCGTACTTTGAACCAACGTTGAAAGCAAAATCGGGACCGGCAAATATGTCGACGTTGACTGGAAGGATAGGGACATCGAGAACATCCATCTTCAGGAGAATTGGTACTTCGATGTAGTTGAGAGTCCAGCTGTAATGTTCCGGCAACTGCCCCAGGATCGAGCCGTTATCCGGGCTTACCGTTGCCGAAGCCCCCTTCACTGAGAACAAGACCTCCGGCTGAAGCGAAACCCCGCCTATGAATCCATAATTGATGAATCCACCGATTATCATGCCGTTCTTCGTTGATGCGTTCTTGATGCCGTTAAAGCTGGCTATGTTTACGCCGCCGGTGATTCCGAGTGATTGGCTCCATGCGTTGGTGACGCTTACGAAGCCGATTATCATGAGTATGACTAACCATTCTATGCGTTTCATTTTGGTTCTCCTGATTTAAGTACCGTGTAAGCCGTTCCCCCAACTCAAAACGATTGTAAATGACTGCCGTCTCAATTTCAAGAGATTGTCAGCTTTACTATGCTATGTTCTCTTTTTGACTTTTGCCTTTTGACCTTTGACTTTCAATTGCCCCGTTCACGACTTCCTGCTTCCCCTTCTTACCCTTTACCTATCACCTTTCACCTTCTGCCCATAGACTTTTGCCGCATTATCTCTGCTAGTACAATCGAGGCCGCAACTCCAACGTTAAGCGACTCCATTTTTCCAACGCGGGGTATTGCAACCTTCGAGTCGCAGAGTTTCAGCAGATCAGCCGAAATGCCGGTCGCTTCCGCTCCCAGAACGACAGCAACCCTTTTCGGAAAGCTGAAGTCCGTGTAGCTCAGAGTTGCATCCTGCACGGAGGCAACAACCGTGAAGCCAAGCGTCTTGAGCTGCCTGATTTCGTCGATGAGCACAACATCCTGCAAAACGCTCAGCTGACAGATGGCCGACATTGCCGACCTGACGACCTTCGGATTGTAGGCATCGACGCTCCCGCCGGCAGTCACGACACCGTCAATACCAAACCATGCGGCGGATCTCAGAATCGTGCCCAGATTACCCGGATCCGAGATCCTGTCCAGCATCAGAAGCGTCGCCGCACGTTTCGAACGTATTTCGGACAGCAGGTCGTCGGATGTCGTATTCCGAATGCCCGCTATCGCCACGATTCCCTGACTCGTTTCGGTGGATGACAGCTTACTGAACTTCGCGACCGGTACCTCTTCGATGTTTATTCCTTTTTCTTCAGCGGCCGAGTAGATATCCGCCAGCTTGCTGGAGTCGACCCCAAGGCTTACAATGATCTCGGAAATATCTGCATCCCCTTCCATCGCCTCGAGCAGGGCACGTTTCCCTTCTATGAGGAATTTCCTTTTCTCCGTTCGGGCCTTCTTGTCTTTGAGTCTGGAAAGCTCACTTATTTCGGCGTTCGACAGCATTATGTCTCAATCTGGCTTAGTAATAGTTTCTTTTCATACGCTTGCATAGCGTCGTTCAGATACAACATTCCCGTAAGCTGATAACCTTCTCTGACTACGGGCACAGATGGCATGCCTGCATCCAGCATAAGCTTCATTGCCGACGAGAGGTCCTGGCTTTCAAGCACGTTAAATCTCGTTGGGTTAAGTATGTCCTTCACAACGAGGATATTGAGAAGATCCTTCACGGCCTCATCGGAAATTGCCTGTCTGATATCCCCGTACGATATAGTGCCTGAGAGAGTGCCGTCATGCTTGATTACCGGGAAGACCGTCGAACTGCTTTCCGGTATCATTTCTATCAGGTCTGCCAGTCGCGTCGATTCAGAAGCGGCCACAAGCTGCGGTTTCATGACATCGCTTACCTTAATCGTGCGCAATATATTTACATCCCTGCCGTAGACATCGAGGATCTCTCCCTTGAGCTTCAGTCTTACCGTATATATCGAGCCTGCCATGTATTTCCTGGATACGTAGGTTGCCAGCACGACTGCGATCAGGATCGGCAGAATCGCCTGATATTTGTCCGTCATCTCGAATACCAGTATTGCCGAGGCAAGGGGGGCCTGGACAACCGCGCTGGTAACGGCGGCCATTCCTATTAGGGCATAGGCACCGGGAGGTGCGGCTATTTGGGGCGCGATGAAATTTACTATACTTCCGAACACACCTCCCGCCATCGCTCCGATGAAAAGAGACGGCGCCAGCGTCCCGCCTGCTCCGCCGCTGCCGAGGGTGAGGGATGTGGCAATGGGTTTGAAGAGCAGCATCGCGGCCAGAAGTAAGAGAGAGTCCCTGCTGTACAGGGAAGCATTAACCGCCTGATATGTGTATCCGAATACGCCGGGAAGATAAATCCCGATGATCCCGACGATCAGTCCTCCCAGGGCAGGTTTCCACACGCGGCTCTTCACCGGAAATTTTTCATGGTCGAAGAAGTGTTCTGTCGCATAGAACAATTTTACGAAGAAGACTCCGATGAAGCCGGCGAGAATCCCCAGGAGAATATAGAAGAGAAGCTCCCAGCTGCTCCTCAGTGAAAACGTTGGTATAACAAATATAGGCTTATCTCCGAGTATACTTCTGGTCAGGAAGGTCCCGAACACAGAACTGATGATTATCGGCGAGAACGACTGCATATTGAGGCTGCCTATTACGACCTCCATCGCGAAAAGAGCCCCGCCGATCGGCGCGTTGAATACCGCCGCAAGTCCTGCCGCAGCACCGCATCCCACAAGCGATTTCGTCTGCTCTTCGTTCAACCGGAACACTTGTCCCACTATTGAGCCGGCAGTGCCGCCTATGGCAATTGACGGTCCCTCGCGCCCGCCGGCTCCACCGCTTCCGATCGATATGGCACTGGTGATTAACTGTTTTATCCCGACAAAGGGACTCAGAATTCCCCCCTTCTTTGCGACGCCCTCAATCACCATCGGGACGCCCTCGCCCTTCACGTCCGCTGCCAGCTTAATGGATATCCAGCCCACGATTAACCCGCCCAGTGCCGGGACAATCGGTATGATCACATACCTCTGCCAGCCCTGAAGGTTGACGAGGTTGGAGACCCCAAAGAGACCTGCGGGGGCGTGGAACAGAAGTTCCTCTACGACTACGATCATTTTGTAAAACAGGATTGCGCCGAAGGCGGCAAAGATGCCGGTAATTACCGCAAGGACCAGGTGCAGCGGTTCCTGGGAGAACTCAAACTTGGAAAACCATTCCAGCAGCTTCTCTTTTATTTTGAAGAAATACTCCATCTTAGTTAAGATTTCCTCAGTAGTTTCGAAGCAGATGAGAATGCTTTCGTCACTTCAATTGTGTTTATGTCTCCCCCCCGTCCGAGTATGAACCTGTGCTTGCTTCCGAGCGGTGCCCATTGAAGAGGGTCGGTCGGGCCGAAAAGCGAGAGTGTCGGAGTTCCGACTGCCGCCGATAGATGCATGATGCCCGTATCGTTGGTGACCACCATATCCATTTCTTTCAATAGCCCCGCGATGAAGGATACCGTCTTATTCCTGACACGGATGAACGGGACCTTGATGATGTTTATCAGGTGCTCGATTACATCATGGTCCATCGGACCCTCAGTCAGGAATATCTCTGCGTCAAGTTCGTTATGCAGCAGGTCCGACAGCCTGGCGAAATTCACCACGTTCCAGCGATTTGGCAATTTCCCGGCGCCTGCGTGCAGTGCAACCCTTCTTCCAGATTTTCCCGATGCCCTCACAATGAACGCAGCGACTTCGTCCAGCGTTTTCTTGTCGACTTCATATTCAAGTTGCCCGCTGCTGTCGCTACGCGTGATTCCCAGCGGCTCGGCGACTTTCATGTTCCTGAAAGACTGGTGGGCGATACTCTTTTCCCATCGCAAGTCGACCGCGATATCGTAAACGGAACTGGTCTTGTTCGGTTTACTTTCCAGTGAACGCGGTCCGATCTTTGTCCTGGCTTTCACGAGGAACGCGAGCAGGTCATTAGTCAGCGAGATCGAAACGTTCGAAGGCACGAGGAGCAAATCATAATCCTTCCGCAGGTTCCTCACGAATGTGAAGAAGAGGGCCGGCTTCCTGTAGAATGTCAGCTTGTCATAATTGATGAGGCTCGTGACGTGCTTGCAGCCCGTGATGGCATCTATGTTTTGCGGAGAAACGACAACCGCGAGTTCGTCGGGAGAAAATTTGGATCGCAGAGCCCGCAGCAATGGAACCGTGCAGAGAACGTCCCCGAACTGGTTGTGCTGTCTTATGACGATTATCTTTTTTATGGGCCCTGCTGCTTCGAGACCGTGCCAGTGTCTGTGTCGTGGGGAGGATATCTTTGCGAGGAGGAATCCAGCTGTTTTCTTGGCCAGCCGTTCCAGGAATCTCCCGCGGCCGTTGCTCCCGGGCGTGCCTTTCAACAACTGCTCCTACTTCTTCTTGAGCTCTTCGTAGTGGGCGTCTTCGATCTTGTCACGGTCTATCTTCACTTCGTTTTGCTTCCTCTTCTGGGCCTCTCTATGGGACTCATAGTCTCTGATTCCCCTATGCACAGCATTCCGGATAAGGCCTTTGATGACCAGGTAAACGACGTATAAAAATATCAGCCAGCTTAAGAATTCAAACATTACTTTAATATCGGGTTATAGTACTCTGCGACCTTCCGGGGCTTCAGAATTTCCGAGGCCAGTCTATTGAAATCGTTTTCGTCGTTCACGAAATCGATTTGATCTGCATTCACTATCAAGAGAGGGGTCGATTTGTAGCGGAAAAAAAAGTAATTGTAGGCCTCATTCAGGCCCTGTATGTATTCTTTTGAAATGCTTCTTTCGAATTTCCTGCCGCGTTTTCTTATGTTTGCCATGAGGTGATCCACGTTACACTGCAAATATACAACAAGGTCGGGCTTCGGAACCGATTTCTCCAGAAGACTTACAAGGCTTTCGTAAAGCCGAAGCTCGTCGTCCTGCAAATTCAAATAGGCAAATATCTTATCCTTCTCAAACATGTAATCGCTGATTATCATCTGTTCAAAAATATCCATCTGCGTCAATTGCTGCTGCTGTTTGAACCTGCTCAGAAGGAAGAAGATTTGCGTTTGAAAGGCATAATGCTGAATATCGTCGTAAAATTTGTCCAGAAAGGGGTTTTCCTCGAACTCTTCGAGTACCGGTCGTGCGTTCAGGAACTTCGAAAGCTTTAGCGTCAGGCTGGTCTTCCCCGCGCCTATTACGCCCTCGATTGCTATGTGCTTAAAATCTGTGGTGAAGTTTTCCAATTCCATGTTTATCCCTGTAGGACCGAGGAACTTTCGAATCGCCTGACTTCCGAGCCATCCTCGCAATCATCGAGAAGTTGTTTCAGTGTTCTGTTGAAAAGCGGGTGAACAAAATCAGGGGCAATCTCGCATAGCGGCTGCAGGACGAATCTCCTGAGGTGAGCCCTGGGATGAGGAACGGTGAGGTCATCCGTTTCGATCTTCAGAGGGCCGTAGAAAATGATGTCTATGTCTATCTCCCGTTCTCTCCAGCGATCTCTCGGAACACGCCCCAAATCTCTCTCGATTACTTTAAGCCTGCGCAGCAGATCGCTGACGCTGATGGGAGTCGAGACGATGGCGGCGACGTTCAGGAACTTCGGCTGGTCGGCATAACCAACGGGTTCGCTTTCGTAGACCGACGACAGTTCGACTTGCCGGGATCTGGATAGAGCTGAAAGCGAACGGACAGATTTTCTGAGATATCCGATTCTGTCGCCGATGTTCGATCCTAATGAGAGGTAAGCTTCCGTCTCATCTGACGCCGAACTACTTGACACGTACCCTCTCGGTTTCAAATTCAACAAAGTCTACGACCCCCCCTACCTGCGGAGTGTGTTTTCGGACTTTGACAACCACCCGGTTCAAAAGGGAAAAGTTGTTGAGTATGCTGTCGGCTATCTGCGTTCCCAGCGATTCTATCAGATAGAACCGCTTCTCGATGACGAGTTCCTTGATCGATTTGTAGACCTTCTGATAATCGACGGTTTCCTTCAGTCGGTCGCTTAGTGCCGCCTGGGTGAAGTCGCCGAACATTTCAACGTCGACCTCGAACTTCCCGCCTGAAACCTGCTCATTCGTCAGGACACCATGGTACGCATAGAACGTGGCATTATTGAGTCGTATACACTGATCTTTCATCGGCTTGGTTTAAATATAGGACGGCTGTCAAAAATTTTCAAGGATTTGAGCCGTTTCAATTGCCCGTGCGGGACCGGCTGAAATCTACAGACTACCGGTCAACTCTTTTCGTTCCGGTCCGGCTGTTTCGATCGGGCGAGATCTTCATCGTGTACGATTTCAACTCAAAGAAAAAAGCTACGATGACGAGTATCGCGATAATCGGAAGAGTGAAATCCAATCTGTCCGTGAAAGACAATATCTTGACGGAGGATGAGTCCTGAATGGCGGTTTGCAGTAAGGAGAGCGTCATCAGTGAATTTTCATGGAGATATCTCCGAAGACGGTCATTGCAATCAGGTAAACCAGCACCGCTATCCCGAAGAGAGTAAATAGGGTGCTCTTTTCGCCCTTCGCCGATTTGCGGTCGAGGATGGGTATCGCCAGCCACACCAGTGCGCCCAGCGTGATGCTTCCCATGGCAACGGCCCTTGAATATATTCTGAGACTCTGATACATGAATAGAAAATACCACATCGGTTTGGTCCCTGCCGGCGCAGGCTGAAGAGGGTTGACTTTTGAACCCAAATTTGCAGGAAATACCGTAGCAAACGTTAGCAGGACTGCCAATCCGACCGTCCAAACGGCTGCGTCCTTCAGCAAGTGATCCGGAAAAAACCTCGTGTGCCTGTCGTAGCTCGACTGTGAAATGGGCACGCTCGAACCAAAGACCTGGCCAAGAAACACATGCAAGATGATAAGAGTCAGAGTCAGAAGAGGCAGGACGACCGTGTGCAGCGTAAACATTCTGTGCAGAGTAGCTGCGCCGACATCGGAGCCGCCCATCAGGACTCTTGATAGGTAGCCGCCGATAATCGGCAGCACACGCGGAGTATTCACCCCTATCTTCGTCGCAAAGTAGGACAAAGTAGTCCACGGAAGCAGGTATCCGGTGAATGCAAATGCCAGTATCAGGGCCAACGTCAGGGCACCTATTATCCACATCGCTTCGCGCGGTTTCCGGTATGCTTTCGTGAAGTAGGTGGAGAACATGTGCACCAGGACTACCGCGATCAGAAAATTGGCATTCCAGAAGTGAATCGATCTTATTAACCAGCCGTAGTTCACCTTTTCCATTATGAATCTGACCGATTCGTTGGCTGACGAGGGAGTGGGAGAATAGTAGAAGGCCAGCAGTATTCCCGTCACTATCTGCACCACGACTAGGAAAAGCGCGAGGCCGCCGAAGTAATACCATACAGTGTATTTGTGTTGAGGGACGGTCTTCTGTCGAATCCAATTACGAAGGGGCCCGATGTCTGCGCGTTCCTCTATGAACCGAATTAGTCTACGTTTCATCACCCTCAAACAGTTTTCGCCGGTGCTGAGACATAGATCTTGTCGCCCTCGACAGACACGTCATATTCCTCGAGCGGGCGCTCTGCCGGTCCCCTCAGAACCCTGCCGCTGATGCTAAATTCGCTCCCATGACAGTTGCAGTGGAAGTAATCTCCAACCGGCCTGAATGAAACTGTGCAGCCCAGGTCGGTGCACTTTGCCGACAAAGACCTGTAATTGCCGTTTGGCAGTCTCACAAGTACCGCGGCCCGGTCAAGAAGCCTGAAGAACTTTGCGGAGTTGAGGTTCATCTCTTCTGCAGTAGCGACAAAGATTCTGCTCTGCTCGTCCGGGGTGACGGACGGTGGGTCGAAAAATCTTAGAATGGGATAAATTACATAAACCGTAATTGCTGTAATTCCGCCCGCAAGAATCCGGTTCAGGAATTGTCTTCTAGTCGATGCCATACTAAGCCATTAACATGAAAGTGGCTGGTTGTTGTTCCGTTTATTTGAGGATCCGGGCCGGATTATCTATGACATAATTTTCAGTGCTTGGGGACGCACTTCTATGCTGATTCTGGTGGCCTTATCCGCGGGAATTTCACCGTCTCTGTGAATGGCCACCGGATGTTCGCTTTCGATCCGGATTGTCCCGGCCCTGTTCATAGATACCTCCTTGTGTCTCGCGTGCGTTCCCCGTAGTACACTCGGTATCACCTGTAGGACTCGCGAAAAAGATACGTCGGAGACTATGCATGTATCAAGCAGACCGTCATCGAGCTTCGCGTCCGGTGTAAGGAGGAATCCTCCCCCGGCGGATATTCCGTTGCCTATAGCAACCAGGAAAGTTCTGCCCTTGATAATCTGGCCGTCCAATTCGATCTGCATCTCCGAAGCATTGTACTTCGAAAGTGTCCTGATGACCGCGTAAAGATACCTGGAAAGTCCCTTGAGTTTCGTGAGATTCAGGCTTTCCCTTGCCACCTCCGCATCGAATCCGACTCCCACGCCGTTCACGAAAAGCATATCCTTCCCTTCTACCTGTAGCGACCCGACATCGATCAGCTTTGCTCTCCCGGCTACGGCCCTGTGAAGGTAGTCGTGCAGATGTTTGAGCCTCCCCATCGAACGAACGAAGTCGTTGCCGGTCCCTGACGGCACAACACCCATTGCCTTTTGTGACTTGATAGCTCCTGCGGCAACTTCGTTAATCGTACCGTCTCCCCCGACAGCGACGACAACATCAAACTCACCTGAACTGTTGCTTGCCAGTTCTGTTGCATGCTCAGGTGCCTGAGTAAGCTGGAGGTCAAACTCAATCCCAAGTCTCTTCGCAATCTTGATCAGATGCGGCAAAAGCCTGCGCGTCCTGCCGTTGCCGGAGACCGGATTGACGATGAACTTCACGACTCGCTCTCCGACAGGTCTCATCGCATTACTCAGCCTGACCGATCCTCGATTTAGCCAGGCGAACGGTTTCTCTCAACCCGGAAGCTATGCG
The DNA here is from genome assembly GCA_021825585.1 of Bacteroidota bacterium. Taxonomy (GTDB): domain Bacteria; phylum Bacteroidota; class Ignavibacteria; order Kryptoniales; family JAKASW01; genus JAKASW01. The sequence continues at coordinate 20,173 of JAKAGT010000005.1, forward strand.
GAATTCCTTTCGGTGTCTGACGATTTCAAGTATCGTGAGTATGCCGAAAAGAGCGGAGGTGATAAGTCTCGAGTTATTACCCACAACCGGGAGTTGAGGCATGAAGGTGAAGTTTATCGGGTAAAGAAACTGCGCAAGCCACAGCACAAATAAAATAATAGCGTTTTCACGCGTGAACTTCAACTTCGCCAGGGTGGAGCATCCGTAAAACGTCATCATCATTGACAGGAGTATTTCCTCGCGGTGATGGATATCCAACGGAATCGTCGATATTCTTCCCATCGAAATGGAATACACGATCGGGATCATGGAGACGAGGAGCGTCCACTGGTTGACCTTGCTGCTTATCATATTCAGCAGGGCCATGGGGCCGAGGCGGATGGTCCGGGCCCAGTAGAACGCCGTGACCTTTTCCGGGAATTCGGACAAAAACGGGGCAACCCACTGTACAAACACAAATACGCTTATTCCCGCGGCAGTAGCTACTTCCTTCATGCTGTCCAAAAACGGATCTGCAACTGCCCACATTGTAAGTCCGCCGACTCCGAACAACGCGGTCAGGATGAGCGCACGGTTTCTCCCGTCACTCACATTTACGAGAGAACGCGGCATCGACAACAGGTCGTCCTTCTTTTCTTCTGCTTCCTCGGGGAGAATTCTGAGAATGTACATGTAGCCGATGAAAATCATTCCAAGGGATATTCCGTCGTAAACCTGGAGGTCGCGCTTTATGAGCACTACAATGAAGTAGAGAGAGGCAATGAATAAGGCCGCCACTTCGACAATGTTTTCTGGTCGAAGATGAATGGCGTCGAGCTTCCGCTTCTTCCTTATTCGTGAGTAAATATCCGCAGTGATGAAGATCAAGGGCCAGCCGACACCCATCAGAAGCCGGTTGGAACCCGTGAAATTTGCCATCATGAGGTCGATATCTTTTCGCCAGGCGATAACGGCCTCGACCATAAATTCAGGAATAACCTGGAGCAGTGCGACGATTGCGACAGCGAGTCCCTGGCTTATGCTGAACTCAGCAGCCTCGGCGGCCCAGCTCATGATCAGGGCAGATACGATTACAGTGGAGAAGCAAAGAAACGCCACAAGTCCCGGCGAGCTAAAGGTGAACGCGTGGAGCCACACCGAGACAATAAGGCCGTATGCAGTCATCAGAAGAAAATACAGCCCATATCGCGACTTCATCCGCAGATTTCCCTTTTTATGCTGATCCCGCTTCCCCCGCTTATATAAAAGCCCTCTCGCAACTCACGTTTTCGAAGACGAATAAGAGTTTCCAATGATTGTCGTCATCAGGATATGCTGTTGAGAACAAAACGCGGGATTTTCATTTCCGCCATGTCGTGATAACCCGGCGCCGTTTCAAGAAAATTCTCGATCTGATTTACCACGAGACCTACAGTTGCAGTATCCCCCATGATGCCGTTATTGATCACCACGTTCACGGGAGGTTCTCCGTCCACAAATATGGCGTCATATTCAATTGACGCATCTATTCGCATAGTCAGCCGGAGAGACAGTACGGCCTGCGCCCCCTTCTCCACGACGACTTCCTGGCGCACTCCGAGCACATGATTCATTGCGACGAACATCTCGTCCCCATGATAATCGTGGTCCGCGACGACAGGCTGAATCGACGAACGAATGTTGTCGTATTTTATGCCAAGGTAATGTGAAACAAATTCCGCGGAATCCGCGAGACCTATGTGGCCGAATCGTCCGTTTTCGACCTGCTCGACGAACTCTTGCGCCGTCAGCCCGACACCCAGCTTCCTCTGCAGTGCAAGCCGTCGTCGGCTTAGATTGACCATCCGCTCGGCTCTGATTGCAGAGATTGTTGAGCACGGTGCTGTCAACATCAGTATCAGGCTGTCCATGACGAAACCGGGATTAACGCCCGTTGCAAGCAGCCTCAGATGCTTTCTTCTGGCGAGATTGTCAAGACTCCTGAACAACTTCGGGTTGCGATGCCGTAGAAAAAACATTTCTTCGGCCGTGGTAATAACATTATACCCTTTCTCAAGGAGTACTTTGATTTGTTCAGCAGCTTCCGGAAGAAATGAGACTGTCGTGTGTATTACGACGTCCGCCCGCTTGCGCTTCAGGGCGTCCATCGAGTCAACGACTGATAGATTGTAAATGCCCTTCGGTTCAAGGAACTCTCCGATGTCCTTCTGTACTTTGTCGGGGGCGCTGTCCACACAGCCGACTACCTCGAACCTCTCGTCGTGTTTGAGGAGAGTCCTCGCCATGTTTATGCCGATCTGTCCGAGACCGAATTGAATAACCTTAATCTTTCTTTTCATTGCCTCTGATGCCGTGTTGAATCTCATGGACAAACATTTGCGTAATTACTGTCGGTCTGGTGATCGCCGCGCCTACGACGACCGCGTAGGCACCGAGGTCGAACACATGTGCCGCCTCGCCTGGAAGGAGAATTCTTCCTTCTGCAATGACAGGGACGACCAATGAGCCTGAAAGCCGTTCGATGAGATCGAAGTCTACGCCTGCGCCTCGTTTCTGCGCTGTAGCAGGAGTGTAGCCCGACAATGTTGTGGACACCAGATCGGCGCCCAGTTCCGCTGCCTGAACCCCTTCTTCGAAGGTCGAAACATCTGCCAGTAAAAGGGTTCCCGGATGGTCGACTCTTACGCGGCGCAGGAATTCGAATCCGGTCAGCCCATTAGGCCGGATCCGTTCCGTCGCATCGAGTGCAACCATATCGGCTCCAGCCCTAATTATCTCGTCCACTTCCTTGAAATCACCCGTTATGAGCACAGAGCCGTCCGGGTACGCGGACTGAATGAGGCCGATAACTGGCAGGCTTACTTTAGATTTCACGGCCGCGATATTCTGCGCGCCTTCGGTGCGAATTCCAGCCGCTCCGCCCATCTGTGCCGACAGTGCAAAGAGCGAAACATACTCAGGGTGATTGAACGGATCGTCAGCGTCGAATTGACACGACACTATCAGGCCGTTCTTGACATTTGCTATTGAGTTCAGATATTCCATCATCCTCTGGTAACTTCATTTCCTTTTTTAAATTGGCATGCTCAATTACTTCAGCAACAACTTCTTTGCCACCTCTAGAGCTGCCGCGAACACACTAACAAACACGGCACTTAACACCGTCGCCCGGATTTTCTTCCCGAACATAGTATTGGCCAGCCGTGTTAAGAAAATAATCGATATGACAACAGCTGCAAAATCCAGAAAAGACAAAAAGTAAAATGGGAGCGGGTTTATTACCTGCGGGGACGGGTTGTTCGAAAACAAATACGGGCCAAAGATCGCTATTTCTGCCGGGAGTAAGACTACGGCGCCGAAGGCGAGCGGATGCATGCTGTAAACGGTCCCCGAAATGAAACCCTTGAGCGTGACCCCTCTCTTACCGGGACGCAGGATCAAATAACTGAGTATCACAAAAATGTAAATCGCGGGCAGAAAAACGAACAAGCCCAATGCCGTGCCGGTAGTGATAAGCCGCCAGAGATCAGACGTGTAAATGTCGGCTGCCTTGATGAAGAACAATGCGAGGAAGCTGCAGCCTATCGCCTCAAGTGCGGCGATCAATACTGTGTAGTTCTTGTGTTCCGCCAGGATAATCTTTCGAAGCGTGAAGTCCGGGTAACGCCAGGTGTTGTATAACGTGGAAAAGAGATCGAGTGTCTTGACATTCTGCTGAAGGAAGCTGCCGCACGAAATACACCGGATGGAGAAGTCCAGGTTTTCCGCGCTGCAGACAGGACAATTAGGCAACGTCGCTACACCCCCGGGCCGAGAAAGGTGCACAATGACACGATTCACGCCGGACTGTCATGAAGGACAGTCCTTATTGAGGTCCATCGGCTCGAAATGCGCCGTGAAATGGCGAAGGTATTGCGGACTGTATGTCATCCTGTAACCCGGCACCCTATCTCTTCGCTTATAGACTTCGATTATCGCCTCCGCCGCGAAGTCGATATGACTCTGCGTGTATACTCTTCTCGGTACGGCAAGACGTACCAGCTCGAGCTGAGCGGGCTTGAAATGCCCGTCGACCTCCTTTCCAAACATGACAGAACCTATTTCCACGCTGCGAATGCCTCCCTCAAGGTACAATTCGACCGAAATAGCCTGGCCCGGAAATGCATCCGGAGGAATGTGTGGAAGAAACCTCTTTGCATCCAGAAACACCGCGTGGCCGCCTGTCGGCACAAGAACAGGCACACCGGATTTCTGGAGTTTCTCCCCGAAATATTCGATCGACCTGATGCGATACTTGAGATAGTTCTCGTCGAGAACTTCGTCAAGGCCCTGTGCCATGGCGTCGAGGTCGCGGCCGGCCAGGCCGCCGTACGTGGGAAAGCCCTCTGTCATTATGAGCAAGCTTCGGGCTTTTTCAGCAAGCGAGGCGTCGTTTAGCGCCAGGAATCCGCCTATGTTGACCAGGGCGTCCTTCTTCGCGCTCATTGTGCAGCCATCCGCATAGCTGAACATCTCGCGGGCGATATCCTTCACGCTCTTGTTCTCGTATCCGGACTCGCGCTGCTTTATGAAGAAAGCATTCTCAGCAAAGCGGCATGCGTCGAGGAACAGCGGAATCTCGTACTTACTCAGCAGGGCTTTCGTTTCCCTGATATTCTTCATACTTACCGGCTGTCCTCCGACAGAATTGTTCGTCACTGTAAGCATGCACAGAGGGATTCTGTCCCTGCCTACAGTTTTTATCAGATCTTCGAGCCTGTCCAGATCCATGTCGCCCTTGAAGGGCGCGTACTCGCCCGTTTCGAGCGCCGACGGAATTGGAAGATCGACGGCATCCGAGCCGGAGAACTCCACGTTCGCGCGTGTAGTATCGAAGTGAGTGTTGTTCGGAATTACTTTCCCGGGCCCCCCCATGACCGTGAACACAATTTTCTCGGCTGCCCTTCCCTGATGGGTCGGAATTACGTAGCTCAGGCCGGTTATATCCTTTACCCGATCCTCGAACTTGAAGAAGCTGCGCGACCCGGCGTAGGACTCGTCGCCGTCCATGATTGCGGCCCACTGCTTTGAGCTCATTGCTGCTGTTCCGGAATCTGTCAGAAAGTCAATCAAGACGTCATCTGCTTTGAGCAGGAACAGATTGTAATAGGCTGCCTCGATAGCCCGTCGGCGATAGCCGGGCGTAGTAAAATTGATCGGCTCGACGGACTTGATCTTGAATGGCTCGATAATTATAGGACTCATTTGACGATGTCGTAAGGTCCTATCGAGTCAGGGTAGACGTTCACGCTGATCGTGAACTGAAGAAATCCCACGGCCTGGAGCTGGAGAACATCGCTGTCTGCCGAGACAACCGAGTATTTTGCAATGTCGTTCGAGTCCGGCTGTGCTATGGATTGCAGGGTGAAACCGGTGAAAGAAGAACCACCGCCGGCCATTTCCTTCGGTTTCCTGTACCATCCCTGGGCTGATGCCGCAACATGGTTCATCTCGTTTATGACTTCGTTTATCTCCACGTCTTGTTGGTTAGACTTGAAGTATACTATTGCGAGAGCTATCCCAATCGCTACGACGACGGCCACAAGCACTAGCAACAAAAGCTGCTGCGTTCCCATTCTAACGACTCCTCCTATTTAGTTATAGTTGAAGGTTCGACTACATTGTGCTTTTTAAATAGGCCCTCTCGTTTGATCTAAGTACTAATATCAGAAAATCTATCGAAAAACTCTAATTCTGCAGGCTTCTCTCTTTCATCTGTGAGTCGGTAATGGTCGACTGAACGGCCTTTTCTAGCACTTCTACGAATATATCGATATGTTCCCGCTCGATTATCAACGGCGGGAGAAGCCTTACCACGTTTCCGTTCGTACAATTTGCCAGAATACCGTTATTCATAAGCCGGCTTACAATCTCGCCGCATTCGGTCCTGAATTCCACACCAACCATCAGACCGAATCCCCGCACTTCCGACACGAGGTTTTCATGTCTCGATTTGAATTCCACCAATCTCTGACGGAAGTAGTTTCCCATTTCAGTGACGTGCTGGTCGATGTGTTTTTCCGTAAGCTCTTTCAATGTCGCCAATCCTGCGGCGCAAGAGACCGGATTGCCGCCGAACGTCGTACCGTGAGTTCCGTATTCAAGGACCTGTTCGAGCGAAGAGTCCACAAGTATGCCGCCAAGCGGCAGCCCTCCTCCGATCGGTTTTGCCACGGTGACCAGGTCCGGGTGCACTCCGTAATGTTCGAAAGAGAAGAGCTTCCCGGTGCGGTAAATCCCGGTCTGAATCTCGTCCGCTACGACGAGGAACTTGTGTTTGCGCTTCAGAGAAAATAATTCGCGGACGAATTCTTCGGTGACCAAATTCACGCCTCCCTCGCCCTGTACAAACTCGATGAAAACTGCGGTAGTGCTGCCGTCGATCTTTTTCCGCAACTCGTCGACGCTGTTGAATGCAATGTGATCCACATTCGGCAAAAACGGCTCGAAGCCCTGCCGGTACTTCGGGCGATCCGTCAATGATAGCGCACCGAACGTTCTCCCGTGAAATGAATTACTCAGCGCAAAAAGTTTCGCCTTCTTCTCTTTGCTGCCCCATTTTCGCGCGACCTTGATGGCTCCCTCTATTGCTTCGGTTCCCGAATTCGTCAGAAAAACCTTCGAGTAACCGGACAAATTGCACAGCATTTCTGCAAGGTCGATCTGCGCGTCCATGTAGAACATGTTGGACATATGCATGTATCGGTCTACCTGCGCCATGATTGCCGATTTTACGCGAGAGTTGTTGTAACCCAGCGCATTCACCGCAATGCCGCCGAGGAAATCGAGGTAGCGCCTTCCCTCTTTGTCATAAATGTAAACGCCGTCCGCATGATCGATTTCGATAGGGAGACGCTTGTATGTTTGTAATAAGAACTGTTTCTCTTTATCATGCAGATTCATTTCTTCTCCGTCAATTGTACATTGATTCAATTAAGCTCGCGTACTTCTGCTCGACAATCTTCCTTTTGACTTTCAAGGTGGGTGTCAGGAGACCGTTCTCGATTGTAAATGGAGTGCTGAGCAGTCTGAACCTTCTGACCTGCTCATACTTAGCCAGGTCCTTCTGCAGAGCGTCGATATCCTTCTTAATGGCATCCAATATCTTCTCGTTGTTCATCAGCTCTTCATCGTTTTCGTATTTGAGGCGATGTTCCTTCGCGAACTCCCGCAAGTACTCGAAATCCGGGACGATGAGCGCCGTATTGAACCTTCTCTTGTCGCCGATGAGAACCACTTGATCGACGAACTTGCTTTGCTGCAGCAGGTTTTCTATTGGCTGCGGCGCGATGTTCTTCCCGCCAGAGTTGACGAACAGGTGTTTCTTGCGATCCGTGATTACTATGAACCCGTCGGTGTCGAAATGTCCGATGTCGCCCGTGTGCAGCCAGCCGTCCCTGTCGATTGTCTCCCTTGTCGATTCCTTGTCTTTGTAATATCCGGTCATCACGTGAGGCCCGCGTGTTAGTATTTCGCCGTCCGCGTCAATCTTAACCTGAACATTTCGCAGCGGTTTGCCGACCGTACCGAACTTGTAATCATCGACCCTGTTTGCAGAAATTACCGGCGAACATTCTGTCATCCCGTAGCCTTCGACGATCATGATTCCCACGGCCTCGAAAAACTCACCCAGCTCCCGAGACAAGGCTGCGCCCCCGCTCACAAAGAACCTTATGCGCCCGCCGGTTCGCTCTTTCACCTTGGACAGAACCAGTTTGTCGGCGAGCAGATATTCCGACTTCAGGAGCGGGCCAACCGTCCCTTTCTTTCTTGCCGCGACGTAGTCTCTTCCGACCGAAAGAGCCCAATAGAAAATTTTCTTCTTTGCCGCCGAGCCGGACTCGACGTTTTTCAAAATAGTTGCGTGGATTCGCTCGAACAGTCTTGGAACGGTAGTGACGATCGTCGGTCTGACCTCCATAAGGTTTTGTGCTACCGTCTCGATGCTTTCGGCATACGACACACAAGCCCCCGCTGAAAGTGCGGTATAGTAACCGGCCATCCGTTCGAAACTGTGCGAGATGGGGAGAAATGACAGGAGCGAGTCTTCATCTGTAATAGTAATCTGATCCAGTGCTCCTTTGATGTTTGCGGCGAAGTTGCCGTGGGTCAGCAGGACTCCTTTCGGTTCGCCTGTCGTGCCGCTCGTGTAAATGATAGTCGCAATCTCTTCCGGTTTCGGCTCGGCAAGCCATTGGGCGAACTGATCCCGGTGTTTATCCCGACCCTTTCTCCCTAATTCGCACACTTCTGAAAAATCCAAAGCGGACTTGTCCTTCGGATTCTCTTTCGGATTCATGATTATGACCTGGCGGAGGGTCTTCACGTTTCCGCGGATCCGGAGAATCTTGTTCAGTTGAAAAGTGTTCGACACGACAACGAATGAAACATCTCCGTTTTCAAGTATGTACTCGATCTGTTTCGCGGTCAGCGTTGGGAAGATCGGTACATCGATCGCTCCGATTGCGAGCGACGCGAGATCCGTTATGGGCCACTCCGGCCTGTTTTCCGAGAGGATTGCGATTTTCTCCCCGCGCTTCAACCCGAGTGAGCTGAGCCCGTGCGCAAACAGCTCAACCTTGGAATATAACTCGTCGTAGGTTATGCCTACATACTTCCCTTCCAGTTTATACCTGTACACCTCTCGCCCGGTGCCCGAGTACTTTTTACAGAGTTCGGCGAACAACTCCGTCAAAGTATTAAACTCTACAGCTGCGCCCATCTAGCCCTCCTAACAGCGGTACTCGTTCTCAAAATGCAGTCGTGTATGATAGCCTCCATCTGAATTCGAATTTGTCGGCGCTTCCTGCAGCGGCCGGCTTGTTCACATAAAGCGGCATGTCAAACCTCAACTGCGACATATTTACGGTATTGAACAATGTCGTGCTTTCGTTGAAAAATAGCTTATAGAACTCTTGAATATCAAATACTATTCCTATCCCGGCATCATCGTAGAAATGAAAGCTATTTTCGATATTTTCGCCCTGGTTTCCCAGAAAAGCCGCATCGTAGAAGAGATTGGTCCTGAAATAAGAAAGCGCAGATCCCAAGAAGGGGATTTGTTCGGACGATATGAAGGGTATCAATGAGGCAAAACGCACTTCGAAATTTCCCGCGTCGATCTTATCTCCTGCGATGAACCCGTTGTAGGCGCGGACGCTGCCTCCTCCTGCAACGCGCGAGTATTGCAGGGCCTGGAGCGGCAGAGCACCCACACTGCGCAGCAGCGGGTACTGGAATACCTCCAACGGACTTCCCTGCGCCAGGTAAAACTTTGTCATCGGCGGAACATTCCCAGAAGAGCGGCCAGCGTAGAGGCGCAGGGCTAATTTGTTTCCGGATAAAGTGTAATAGGAGGTCAGCTCGAGCGATCCCTTCGAATAATTGAAGACATCGGAATTGAAGATCGGAAGAGACGCTTCGTATGACGCCTTGAAATCGATTTCGAAGTCCTGCCAGAAATTCCTGTAACTGTATTGTGCCCTCGCAAAATCGAGTCTCTTCTCGAGAACCCAGGTGGCAGGATCAAGTAAGAAGCCGGTTCTCTCTGCCATCGTGCTGTTGACGGAGAAGCTTAAGGTATGATAAGGCGGATAGCTGTAATGTTCTGCCAGTACTTTTGATAGTCCCAGCGAATAGAAGTCGATTCCGTCGTGCCGTTCAGCTCGCAGGGATAATCGAGGGTATCTGGAAACAAAAGGAGTGGATGTACCGGGATAGAACTCGTGACTGACGGAAGAAGCCTGGTTGTCGTACTCGAAGCTGTAGTCGAGTTCGGCGTTTTTCAGGTGCGTTCCGTACCACAGCCCGGCGTGAAAGTCGTGCAGATAGCCGAGATAGGTTCCGGAGAGGCGCAGGCCGTACTTCACACCGTCGATGTTATTGTACCATAAACTCGGCCGCCATCGAAGCAGGTAGGCATCGTTCGGGTAGAAGTTGACCATCGTATTGTCGAATCGTACATCGACCTTCGGCAGCGGCCATGTGTTGTTCAACCTGTTTATGTCGGCTATCTGCTGTCCCGGGTTGATCTCGGCGCTGCTGACCCCGGATTTAGTATACACATGATAAGTTCTTCGGGCCTCGCCGCTCTGCCAGTCGATCACCCGAGTGTTCAGAATGTAATCCGAACCATCATTGAGTCTCAAGCGAATGTCGAGAGGCATTACTATCTGGCCGTGCCGGCTGATCGTGATGTCATCATCGAAGACTTTGCCGGAATCGGTCTGTATCTCCTTTGAGGAGACCGACTTAATTCCGTAGTCGCAAGTGCAGGTGCGATCAAGCCATTCGGTGAAAAACCATCTCAGGTCCTTTCGACCGCTAACCTTCTCTGCCAGGCTGAAGAAATCTTCGGGATAGACGTGTTTGAATTTGTACTTATCGTAGTAGGCCTTCATGACCTTCCAGAATGTGGAATCACCGAGCACGTATCTCAACATAAACATTGCGTCGGTTGTCTTGGCGTAAATCGAAATATTCTGAAGCAGAGGTTCTGCAAAATGGTCGGGATGGTTCATGACCGGTTCCTCGTATCCCGTGTGTGCGAGGTAAAGGTAATCCGCAAGGCGTTCGGCCCGTTCATCGGTGTTTGGAAAACAGAGGAGTTTCTGGTACCATTTCGTCCAGACGTAGCTGTTGTTGTAACGCCCGTAATACGATTCCAGCGCGAGCGTTGTGTTAAAAGTGTTGAACCCTTCATCCTGGAATCCGAATCTTGTCTCGTTGCTCCCGATCATCATCGGATACCACTGATGGCCGAGCTCGTGCATCGTGGTACGTGCTAGCTTGTGGTCGTTGGCTGCGCCGAGGTGACCGATGAATACGACGCCCGGGTACTCCATCCCGCCGTACTCCGGGCCCTGGACTATGAAAGCCTCCTTGTAGGCATACATTCCGAGATGCTCCGAAAAAAACTTGATCGCGTGCCGGCCCATCTTTGCGGTTTCACTCCAGTACTTAGCCTTTTCGCGGAAATAAAGGGAGTGAATCGCGATTCCGTTCCAATGTGCGACGTCCCAAATGAAATATGGATCCGCCGACCAGGCAAAATCGCGCACCGTGTCGGCGTGGAATCTCCATGTCACCATCCGGTTGTCGGCCGGAGTGAGCTTGCGGTTTGAGAAGTCCGCAATGTGAAAAGTCTCTTCATGAGATTCGGACTCTTTCAGCCTTTCGATCACGCTGTCGGGCAGGACATCTTCGGGGTTCATGAGTTCGCCCGTATGTCCGATGATGAATTTTCTTGGCAGGGTGATGTTCACGTCAAAGGTACCGTAGTCGTCGTAGAATTCGCCGCGGTCCATATACTGGTCGGTATCCCAGCCGTACCTGTCATAGACTGCAACTTGAGGATACCACTGTGCAATATCATAATCCTCACCGACATAGCCGGCACGGTCACTCCCCTTTGGTACTTTTCCGATCCACGTGATGTAGAAAGTCACTGCCGAATTGCTTACAAGTGGACTCGGGAGATAGACTTCTGCGAGAGTGTTATCGACATTGAATTTTAGAGGAACTTTCGTCCCGTTTATCAGCAAGGAACACTCGTTCATTGTCATGTCGCCCGTCGTGAGGAGGCCGAACCTCCGCTGCCGCATTGCCTGCTTATATCCGTAACTGCTCCTGTTGAAGAGGTTCCAGTACAGCCTGATGTATATCTTGTGCAGATTGTCCGGAGAGTTGTTCTTGTAGTAAAGTGTTTCACTGCCGATGATCGTGTGAATGCTGTCGAGAAGGGTCGCGTTGATCGTATAGTGAACGTATTGCTGCCAGTACCCGTGATCACCGGTATGACTTCCGGCTGCGTAGGAGACGTTTATAATGAACAACAATGACAGAACGGTAAACAAACGACTCATTATTGGTTCCTTCAGAAAATTACAACGACGAGAAGATTCTAATGCTTCGTGCTTCTCCCAAGGTAGGAAGATGCCAGGAAGGCGGAGGCGATTAAGATCATAAGTATCCCCCAGATAATATTCACGTTGACGTTGAACGACTTAGTGTAGACGGAGGCCGGCCCCAGCAAACCGTAGAGGAGCAGAAGTACTCCGTAGAAGCCCAACAGGCTCCCCAGCGGAATCTTTAAATCGAAGAGATGCTTGCGTCCTTGAGACGATTCCATTTCCGTCCTCCTTTTCTTACCAGAAGATGATATTCAGAGCGACCATCATGACGAGCGATACAACTGCCCAAAATTCAGGCTTCCGGAATAAGGTCGAGCCGGAGTGGGGCCTTGGCGTCAGCCCGTAGACCAGCCCGGCCAGTGCCGACTCCTCTTTCTTTGCGGTGAAGAGGCTGACGACAATTGTGACGACGAAGTCGGCGCACCATGCCCACCATGCCTGGTAAAAGTTTGCCGCCATCTCGCTGGGATAGTGAACAATCCCGGGCCGATAGAGCACGAAGTAATGAAACGCGGCGGCGAGTATCCCGCTCAGCAGTCCGAAGAATCCGCCCCAGGGCGTCGCCTTTTTCCAGAACATGCCCAGAAGAAAGGTGGCAAACAGCGGAGCATTGAAGAATGTGAAGATCAGTTGCATGTAGTCCATGAGGTTCGGGAATGACTGCACGATGTAAGCCGTGCCCACGCTAAAGAGCACTCCGAAGATGGTCGCATATTTGCCCATCTTCAGATAATGCTGGTCGGGCATATTCTTCTTTATATAGCTTCCGTAAATGTCGTAGGTCCAGACGGTGTTGAATGCTGTCACATTCCCTGCCATGCCTGACATGAAGCTGGCAAGAAGCCCCGTAATAGCGAGCCCGAGGATACCGTTGGGCAAATAGTGCGCGAACATCAGGATGAGCGCAGAGTTGTAATCGGGAGTAGCCCCTCCCTGTGCGACAGCTCCCGATGCGATTTTGAACTGAGGCAGCAGAGCCACAGCAAGGAGACCGGGAATCACGACTATTATGGGAACCAGCATCTTAGGAAACGAGGCTACCAGCGGTGTCCGCCTCGCGGCAGCCAGGTCCTCGGATGCCATCGCCCTTTGCACGACGAGGAAGTCTGTGGTCCAATAGCCGAACGAAAGTACGAAACCGAGTCCGAGTACGACTCCGATCCAGTCTACTCCCATCGGGTTGTTTGCGGCAGAACTCATCGGCTGCCAGGCATGCATGAATGAAGCCGGGATACGGCGCACCAGCCCCTCGAAACCGCCGACCGCATGGAGGCCTATGTAAACCACCGGCAAAAGGCCGAGCCATATCAGGAAAAACTGTATCACCTCATTGTAGATGGAGGATGAGAGTCCGCCGAAGAAGACATAGATCAGTACGACAATTGCCGAGAGGAGGATGCTCGATGTTAAAGACCATCCGAGCATGAGCTCGAAGAGGAGAGCCATCGCATACATGCTGATTCCGCTCATGAGGAGGGTCATTATTGCAAAAGAAAGCGCGTTCAACCCGCGGGTCGCTTCGTTGTATCTCAACTTCAGGTATTCCGGCACGCTTCTCACCCTGCTGCTGTAATAAAACGGCATCATGAAGATGCCGAGGAATATCATTGCCGGAATGGCGCCGATCCAGTAGAAGTGGACGGTCAGGATCCCGTATTTTGCCGAGTTGGCAACCATGCCGATGACCTCCAACGCGCCGAGGTTGGCGGACAAAAATGCCAAACTTGTTATCCAGCTCGGAAGAGATCGCCCCGAGAGAAAAAAATCTTCGCTCGTCTTCATGTATTTCTTCAAGGCATAGCCAACGACAATAGTTATTATGACATAGGCAGCCAAAATCGTGTAATCGATAAAATTCATCGAGATGACCGGCGTCATATTACCTCCAGTGTGTTGGAAAGAGTGTCTGCGGGGTTTCTATGAGTGCGAGCGCAACCTCGTCATGCGTACTTGTGAAAACGAACGTCATCGATACCTTGCGGAAAACGGATGTATCATTTGCCGTAAATATAATACCTCAAAATAAAGTGTCAAATTCTCGGCGGGCAACTGGATTGGTTTTGAGTACACCGTGAAAGCGTGCTATATTTCAGGGTGAGGCTGTCACTCTACATACTGAAGCGCCACATCGGTCCATTTATCTTCTCGATGATTACAATCACGTTCATCTTCCTTCTGCAATTCCTTATGCAGTCGATGGACCAGATTGTGGGCAAGGGGCTCAGCTTGGGGGTGATAGTCCAGCTTATCGTATTCAATCTGGCATGGATTATCGTGCTTGCCGTTCCGATGTCTGTGTTGGTGGCAGTGCTCATGGCTTTCGGGGGGCTGTCTTCATACAATGAGGTAACGGCGATAAAAGGTTCAGGGATCAGCCTGATAAGAATGATGCTTCCGGTTCTTGTAGCATCAGTCGGGGTCTTCTACCTTCTCGTTCTTTTCGATAACGATGTCCTTCCCGATGCCAATCACAGAGCCAAGACGATAATGATAGACATACGCCGAAAGAAGCCGACATTCACATTAGAGCCCGGACAATTTTCTCAGGAGATCCAGGGCCATGCCATCCTTGTCAGGAAGACCGTGCCGAACTCAACCGAACTGTATGGGGTGACAATCTTCGACTTTTCGGATCCGCAGAAGCTCACGACCATTACAGCCGAACGAGGAAAGGTCGGATTCTCGCGTGACATGAAACACTTGGTAATGCTTCTTTACGACGGCGAAGTGGATCAATACAACAACAGCCAGCCAAGCGTCTACCAGAGGATGAGGTTTAAACACCAGCAGATCATCCTCAGTGCGGAGGGGTTCTCGTTTGAGGAGTCATCCCAAAGCGCTTTCTCGCGAGGCGACCGGGAGCTGAGCGCAGACTCGATGAGAAACATCGTAAAGAACCTTTTGAAAACGGAGAAGATTTTTCAGACTCAATTGAACGGTTACATGAACAACAATGTGAGGAACCTCATTTCACCGTCTCCTAACCGTTTCTTGATTTCTGCGACCGGTGACTCGACACGAATTTTCGAACAGGCGAGCGCCAATGTTTCATCCGCTCTGGGAATCGCAAAGGGGATACTTGCGAGCATGAATACCACTGAGCGCGAGATATACGCTTACCGTGTAGAGATCGAAAAGAAGTACTCAATTCCATTCGCAGCGATAGTTTTCGTGTTCCTGGGCGCTCCGTTAGGAATGATGGCGCGGCGCGGTAATTTCGGAGTATCGGCGGGTTTAAGCCTCTTCTTTTTCCTTATTTATTGGGCTTTCCTCATTGCCGGCGAGAAACTGGCGGACCGGGAGCTGTTGAGCCCGTTCATGGCCATGTGGCTCGCAAATATCGTCCTTGGTGGATTGGGACTCATTCTGACATATAAGACTTCCAAAGAGGCGGTAATCATAGAGTGGGGTAATTTCATGAGATTATTGCCAAAACGGTGGATATCCGAAGAGACCAGGGACGAAATATCGAGGCGGGAACGCTGAAGAAGCTCGATCTTTACATAATTAAACAGTTTGTAAGCGCAATTTTATTTGCGCTCCTGGTGTTTGCCGCCATCTTCATTCTCGTGGACATCATGGAGCACCTCAGCGACTTTCTTGATCACGGCGTGGGCCTCTTTCTGATTGCCAGGTACTACCTGGTTTTCACACCCGAGATACTGAAGCTTATTACTCCGGTTGCCGTGCTCCTTGCCAGTCTTTTTACAGCCGGAAGAATGTCCAATCAAAACGAGATAATAATCGTAAAATCCTCAGGTATAAACATTTACAGGCTGCTTCTGCCTTTTTTGCTGGTGTCTACGGTCATCTGTGGAGTCATGATCTACTTCAACGAGTGGATTGTGCCGATGGCGAATCATGAAAAATTCAGGATTGAAAAAGTGTATCTGCAGGAGCACCGTGAGGGATGGTGGAAGTATAACATTTTCATGCTTGACGGGCCTGATCGTGTCGTCTCTATCGGTTACTTCGACGACGTTACGAACACGGCGGTGAAAGTGTCGGTCCAGGACTTCGCGGATACGAATCGGACTTATCTGGTCAAGAGATATGATGCCCAGTCGATGACGTACCACCCGAAAGAACATGTATGGGTCCTTAAAGACGTCATCGAGAGGACCTTCGACGGCCCTAACCAGTCATACAAGGTCCTGCCTTCTCTCACGCTGAAAGAGATTACATTCAAGCCAGCAGACCTCGCGCAGAAGGAGCTCAACCCGAACGACATGAACTTCGATCAGCTCAAGCGGTTTATCGAGTTGCAGAAGAAGAGCGGAAATGATGTTGCCCGCTACGAGGTGGATTATTATTCCAAGGTTTCATTCCCTTTTGCTACCATCATAGTCGTTCTCTTCGGTGTACCTCTCTCGGCGCGCAAGAAAAGGAGCGGGCTTGCGCTTGAATTCGGGATTAGTATTCTGATTGCATTCATTTACCTGCTTGTCATCAAGATAAGCCAGGTTGTCGGCTATGATGGAATTGTCGATCCGTTACTGACAGCGTGGCTTGCAAACATCGTCTTTTTTGCCGCAGCATTGTACAATACAGCTAAGGTAGCACGATAAAAATCTCAGGCCCTGATGGGTGGGGATATTCGCTCTGTAGTGATTGGCACGAGCCGACCGGATGAGAGGGAGATGTTCTTCATTTCTGTGAGGGATTTTGGAGCGGAGAGCCTCCGGGATTAGGAACGTACCGAAACCCGAAAATAAGCTAGTGGTACTACGGCAGCCCTTCTTACCCTAATGCGATAGTAAATTTATGGTACCCATGATAAAATAGCAAGCTTTAGAAAACTAAATTTTATCGACCACGAGGTGGCCCGCTTTTGAGAAATGACCAATGGCCGCATCCGCCAAAGGCCAATGCAGCTTCTCATCGAGCGATGAGTCCACGCTTCTCGCCGTGGACTTGTCGGAAATCCGGGATCAAGAAAGTTCAATATCCCTCAGCATCGCCCGGCCCGCGTGGGTCCGCAACACCTTCATAACCTTCGGGGGTCACAAGAATTGCCTGTACCTCGCCTATCGCCTCTCTGGGGACCAGCTTATATCCACGCGAGATCATGCTCTGCCTGACATCGTACACGAGTGCCCCCGGTTCATAGTAAACTACATCCGGCACCCACTGTTGATGAATTCTCGGTGCCATCTCGGCGCGGGCAAGCGGCATGTGGAAGTCTATTATGTTCAGCATTACCTCCAAAACGGCATTGATGATCGTAGTCCCTCCCGGCGATCCGAGTATCAAGTAAGGCTTGCCGTCCCTGAGGACCATCGTCGGCGTCATTGAACTGAGCATCCTCTTGCCAGGCTCTATCGAGTTTGCCTCGGCGCCGATAGCTCCGAACTGGTTCGGGGTTCCCGGCTTCGCACTGAAGTCGTCCATTTCGTTGTTGAGGAAAAACCCGGCACCATCCACTACTTCCATCGACCCGAAATAGCTGTTCAGCGTGGTCGTTACGCTGACTGCATTGCCTTCTTTGTCGATAATCGAGTAGTGTGTCGTATGCGTTCCCTCGTGCGGAGGATGAATAAGCTCCGGGTAAATATCGATGCTCGGTGTGGCGCTGAAGGGGTCGATTTCCCTTGCGATCGTGTCCGCGTATGCCTTGGAAAGAAGCCGCTTCAGTGGGACAGAAACGAATGAGACATCACCGAGGTACTTGTCGCGGTCTGCGAACGCATGTCTCATCGCCTCGATTTCGTAATGCAGAGTCTGCGAAGCGCCGTAGCCGTATCTCTGAAGATTGAAGTGTTCGAGAATGTTCAACATCTCTGCGAGACAGACTCCGCCCGAGCTTGATGGCGGCATGCTCATCACTTCGTAACCATGATATGATACCATTAGCGGCTCTTTCACTATGGCGTGGTAATCCTCTACATCTTCTGCAGTGATTACACCGCCGGTAGCCTGATCCTGTTTTGCGATCAACCCCGGAATTTCGCCTTTATAAAATCCGTCCCGCCCTTCGTCTGCAATCTTAACGAGTACATTTGCGAGATCCTTCTGAACAAGCCTCTCCCCCTTGCTGTACAATTTACCGTTCCTGGAGAAGTATTTCATGGTAGAAGGAAATTTCCCGAACTCTTTCTGCGCATGGTGAAATACCTCCTGGAGGTGTTCATCGACTATGAATCCATTTTCGGCGAGCTCAATAGCCGGTTCCATCACTTTAGGTAGCGGGAGTCTCCCGAACCTTTTTTGTGCCGTCAGAAGGCCGTCAACATTTCCCGGCACGCCGACCGAGAGCCCTCCGAGGAGACTCTTTCCGGGGATGACATTGCCGGCTTTATCGAGATACATGTTCCGGGATGCAGCTGCAGGCGCAGTTTCCCTCGCGTCTATGGCGTAGTTCTTCCCATCTTTGAGATGAATTATGTAATAGCCCCCGCCGCCCAGGTTGCCTGCCTGAGGGTACACTACGGCAAGCGTGAATCCGACTGCCACAGCGGCATCGACCGCATTACCGCCTTCCTTCAATATCTTCACGCCGACTGCGGTGGCTATCGAATCCGAAGTCGACACCATTCCGTGAGTTCCGAACGCCGGCTTCAATACAGAAATTTGTGAGAAGGAAGTCCCGACGGAGAGAATTAGTATCAGTGAGGCTTTGGCAAATGCTCGCATGGTGGTCCTTTCATTTCATCAAAGTGCAATAATATAGCGAATTGCTTTTGCATGAAAAACAATCGGACGATCAGCTGGCTTTCAGTCGGATTAAGAGGCCTCTTCGGATTAATTGCCGCAGCGAATGGTGTTTTTCGACGCCGCATTTTTGGGGCTGCCCGCGGCTCCTGCAACTGACCGAAAATAGAGGCGCTGAAGTTTAATCGCCCCCTTTTCGCAGGAACTCCTCCGCTTTTCGCACGTCTTCTTCGGATCCGATGAAGAGAGGGGTTTTCTGGTGCAGAGAAGAAGGCACAAGATCGAGAATTCTTCTCGATCCGTCGCTTGCTCTGCCGCCTGCGTGTTCAATGATGAAAGCGAGGGGAGAAGCCTCGTACAAGATTCGTAATTTGCCGTAAGGGTGCGTGGCGTCTGATGGATACATGAATATACCGCCGTAGAGCAGATTCCGATGGAAGTCTGCTACCAATGAGCCGATGTAACGGGAGCTATATGGACGTCCGGTCGGCTCATCGTCGCCCTTGAGAAACTCGATGTAGTTTCGCATCCCTTCATTCCATTTCGAGGAATTTCCCTCGTTAACGCTGTATATCCTTCCCTGCCTTGGTGTGCGCATGTTTTCGTGAGAGAGGAGGAATTCTCCGACGGATGGATCGAGAGTGAAGCCATGCACACCGTTGCCGGTGCAATAAACGAAAATGGTACTGGAACCATAAATGGTGTAAGCGGCAGCAACCTGCTTGTATCCCGGCTGGAGGCAATCTTGAAGAGTCCCCGGCCCCGCAGGTGTAACACGCCGGTAAATCCCGAAAATACTTCCGATTGAAACATTTGCATCTATGTTGGATGAGCCGTCAAGCGGGTCGTAAACGAGGACGTATTTGCCGATCGGATAATTCGGAGGAATTGCGAGCAGTCCCTCGTTTTCTTCGGACGCCATCGCGCAGAGGTGTCCCCCGCGCTGCATCGCCTTGTAGATCGTCTCGTCGGCGAACTCATCGAGCTTCCTGACCTTATCGCCGCTGGAGTTTTCTTTTTGAGTTGTACCCAGGATGTCAAGCAATCCCGCCTTGCTTACTTCCCGCCATATGAGTTTCACAGCGATCGCAAGGTTGCTCAACAGTCCGCTGAAGTCCCCGGTAGCTCCAGGATGAGCGCGCTCGCCTTCTTCGATGTGATGTCCAAGAGTCATTAGCTGGATCGTGTCCGACATGATACCTCCGTTAATTCTGTTAGCGCGGTAATCAGTTTATGCTGCCGGGCCGGGATCTACCGGCGCGGCAGAGAGACAACGGGCCGCATCGGATGCGGCGATATGTTAACTGCCCAGTGTTTCGGCGCTCTGGCGCTTTCTTGCCAGTCGCTCTTGATCCTTGTACTGAAGTTGATAAAGTCTGTAATAGATTCCACCCTGTGCAATGAGCTGCTGGTGAGTACCCTGCTCGCGTATTTCGCCTTTGTGAAGGACTATGATCTTGGAGGCATGCTGTATCGTTGACAGTCTGTGGGCTATCACTATGCTGGTCCGCCCCTTCAGCAGATTCAATGTGGCCTCCTGGATCATCTCCTCCGTCTCAGTGTCGATGTTCGCCGTGGCCTCGTCAAGTATAAGGATACTTGGATCATATGCGAGCGCACGGGCGAACGATATCAGCTGCTTCTGACCGACAGAAAGTGCGGCACCTCGCTCTTTCACGTCCTCGTCGTACAGGTTGGGCAGACGGTCGATAAACTCGCTGGCCCCGACGAGCTTTGCGGCCTCCCGGACTTTCTCAATCTGGATGTTCTCATCCCCGAGCGAAATATTGTAATGGACGCTTCCTGAGAACAGGAAGACATCCTGCATCACGATTGCAATGCTCTTCCTCAATTGAGCGCCGGACAGGTCCTTTACGTTTATTCCGTCAATAAACACCCCGCCCTTGTTCACGTCGTAGAACCTCATCAGGAGATTCACGATCGAAGTCTTGCCCGCACCGGTTGCCCCGACTATCGCAATCGTCTCGCCCGGATTGCCGGTGAACGATACGTCCTTCAACACATAGTTCTCATCGTCGTAAGCGAACCAGACATTCCTGAAATCAATCTTACCCTTGACCTGTTTGATGTCTACCGGTGATTTCGTTTCGGGCACCACCGTCTTGTCGTCTATTACTCTGAATATCCTCTCCGACGAAGCCATCGCGGTCTGAAGGATGTTATATTTTTCAGATAAATCTCTGATCGGCGTGAAGAATTGTTCGGTATACTGGAGGAACGCGATAAGGATGCCGAGTGAAATGCCGCCGTGCAGTCGAACGAATTCCTCCGGTACCAGATGGCTTCCGCCGAACCATATGATCAGGCCGATTGCGATGGCGCTCGTCAACTCTACTGCCGGATAAAAGAGAGCATAATAGAAGACCGACTTGATGTTTGCGTCCTGGAGTTTTCCGTTAACTTCGTCGAAATTTCTGAACGCCTTCCCCTCGCGATTGTATAGCTGGTCCACTATAACGCCTGAAATGTGCTCCTGCAGGAATGCGTTAATGCGTGCAATCAAAACGCGAATTTGACGGTAGGAGGAGCGGACCTTCTTCCTGAAAAGCAATGTAATATACACGAGAATCGGCAGGACAGTGAGCGTGACGAAAGCCAGCTTGGCGCTCAGGCTGAACATGAACGAGAGGATCCAGATGATCGTAAAGATGTCTCCGAAGGCCATGACTATGCCCGACGAGAAGAGGTCGTTAAGGGCCTCCACATCGTTGGTTACCCTCGTCACCAGCCTGCCGACGGGATTCTTGTCGAAGTATTTCACGCCAAGTTTCTGCAGGTGGCCGAATATCTGCATCCGCACGTCGAATATTGTTTTTTGCCCGATCCACTGCGTCAGATAACTTGAGCCGTACCTGAGAAATGCCTGCACGCTTATGACGCCGAACAGGATGAGGATGATGTTGAAGAGCCCGGCAGTATTTCCCTTCTCTATGTAGCTGTCGATTGCGATCTTGGTGAGGTAAGGACGAAGCGGTCCCATCCCGGCATATATGATGGTGATAAGTACCGCAAATATCACCTGGAGCCAGTACGGTTTTAGGTAATGCAGAAGCCTGCGCATCAGCCTCGCATCATATGCCTTACCTAATATTTCTTCTTCGTGTATGTCTGCTGCCATCTTAGCTTACGATGTTAGTCGGTGTCTTCTTCGAATAGGCGATTATGTTATCGACGGTTGTCGTCAGGATTCTCTCGACCGCCTCCACACTGTCGAAAGCGATGTGCGGCGTGATTATTACATTTTCCCTGTTCATCAGAATGTTCTTCTCCAGCACTGCCTTCAGATGGACGATGGACACGTTACGGGTCAGCATCTGGTTCTCCTCTTTCACGAGGTCTTCGCCTTCAAAGACGTCCAGGCCGGCGCCTCCGAATATTCCGGTTTCAAGCGCGTGATGCAATGCCTCGGGATCGATAATACTAGCGCGCGCAGTGTTGATGAACAAGGCCCCTCGCTTCACGCTTTTGATGTTTTCCATGTTAATCAGATGATGCGTTGCCTTGTTGTAAGGACAATGCAGCGTGATGATATCAGAATTCCTCAGCAGGCTGTCGAGCGAGGTGTAAGTGAATCCCATGACCTCGGCGAGGAAATGATTCTGATGCATGTCATGGGCGAGTACGTTCATCCCGAATCCCTTAGCGATCTTTATGACATGCGAACCGATCGACCCTGCACCGATTACGCCGAGAGTTTTCCCCTTTATATCCCAGCCTTCCAGACCGTCGGGCGAGAAATTGTTCCTCACGGTTCGCACGTAGGCTTTGTGTATGTTCCTCGACAGTGCAAGAATCAATCCAAAAGTGTGTTCGGCTACCGTATTTTCGCCGTAAAAAGGGACGTTGCTGACCGTTATCTTCCTCTCTGAGGCAAATTTCAAATCGATGTGGTTAAAGCCCGTGCTGCGCGTCGCAATGCATTTGAGCTTCTTCAGCCTTGACAGGTTCGTCTTATCCAGCGCGGAGTAAATGAACACCGAAACAATGTCCGCATCCGCCGCCGTCTTTAGATTCTCTTTCGTGAGAGGCTCACTGAAGAAATTGACTTTGAAATTGCCCTTGAGATTCTTGTTTACGAATCTCTTATCTGCTTTCGTAATCTCATAGAAATTTACGTTCATCATGGAGGATTACATCCTTTGCAGTTCTTCTTCAAGGAGCTGCCTGTTATAAAGGTCGGCATAAATCCCGCCTTTCAGAACCAGCTCGTCGTGTGTTCCGATTTCGGTAATCTCACCATCGTCGAGTACGATTATTGAGTCCGCGTTCTTAACCGTAGAAATCCGGTGACTGATTATTATGCTCGTGCGCTCCTTCATGACTTCTCTCAGCCCGCGGAGTATCTCCTCTTCGGTGTAGGTGTCGACAGCGGACAGCGCTTCATCGAGGATGAGGATTTTCGGCTTTCGTATGATTGCCCGCGCGATCCCCACCCGCTGTTTCTGACCGCCGGAAAGGGTTATACCGCGCTCTCCGACCATTGTATCGAAACCCCGCGGGAAGGACTCGACATCCTTCTTGATCTGGGATATGTTCGCGGCCCACTCGATTTCTTCCGGTCGGGCAATCTCTACTCCAAATGCAATGTTGTTCGAGATTGTGTCCGAGAACAGAAAAGTCTCCTGCTGGACATAGCCGATGCTACGCCTGAGAAAGTCGATTGGGATTTTCCTGATCGGGTGTCCGTCGATCATGATTTCGCCCGACGTACAGTCGAAGAGTCTCGGAATCAGGTTAACGACGGTAGATTTCCCCGTACCTGTCCTGCCTACGATTGCCAGCGTCATCCCTTTTTCAATCTCCAGGTTTATGTTCCGCAGGGCGCAGTCCTCCTTCGATGGAAATCTGAAGGAGACGTTGCGGAAGGAAATCCTTCCTGCAAGCTCACGGATCGTAGGATCGGTTTCTTCGTCGTCTTTTATCTCCGGAACGGTTTCGATGATTTTGTTGAGTCTTCCCATTGATGCCGCACCGCGCTGGAAGATGTTCACAACCCATCCAAAGGCAATGAGCGGCCAGGTCAGCATCCCGAGATATATCAGGAATGACACCATCGTCCCGAGCGACAAAGAGTTCTTTATCACATCGAAACCTCCCCGCCAGAGGACGATCACTGTGGCGGCGCCCGTGAGTATGCCCATAAGCGGCCAGAGGACGGACTGTATCCGGGCAAGCTTCAGATTTCTATTGAGGTAATCCTGACTTAACTCCTTGAATTGGTTTGTCTCGTGATCTTCACGCACGTAGGAACGGACTACCCTGATTCCGGCGATGCTCTCCTGTGCACGTGCCGTCAAAACGCTGTACTGCTCCTGCACACCTTCGAAATACCGATTCACAAACTTGCCTATGTAGTAGACGCCCGCCGAAACGAAGGGGAGCGGAATGAGCGAGTAAAGCGTAAGCCGAATGTCGATAGACAACATGATGGCGACGATCATCACGAAACCGGTTATCGTATCGAGGCTGTACATGATTCCGGGCCCCAACACATTTCTCACGGCCGAGATGTCGTTTGTCGCGTGCGCCATCAAGTCCCCGGTGGGAGTATTGAGGAAAAATGAGTGTGACAGTTTCTGAATATGAGAATAGAAATCGTTACGCAGATCATATTCTATGCGACGGGACGTGACGATAATCGTCTGGCGGGTCATGAAGCTGAAAAACCCGCTGAGGAAAGTGGTGCTTAGAACAAGTGCCGCGTCTTCGAGCAGCCTCCCCGACGATACGGCCTGCTTCAGCTGGTTGATCGAGCTTCCGATGATCAGGGGAATGAACATCGCGAACAAATTCGAAAGAACGACAGCGACGAGCCCGATGAAAAGTGCCCGTTTGTACTTTCTCAAATATGGAATCAGTCGTCGTAAATGGTTCATCGCTCAGTCTATTGTCGTGAATCCGGTGTACTTCTGAAGAACTTTCGGAACAATGACTTTTCCCTCCGGTGTCTGGTAATTTTCAAGGAGCGCGACCATCAATCTCGAGGTCGCGAGGCCGGAACCGTTGAGCGTGTGGACAAACTCCGGCTTCGACTTTGGATCCCTCTTGAACCTGATATTTGCCCTGCGTGCCTGAAAGCTCTCGAAATTGGAGCAACTCGATGCTTCGAGCCAACCGTCCCGGGCTTCGGTCGCCGGTGCGAATACTTCGATGTCGTAACACTTCGCGGCAGAGAAACTCAGGTCGCCAGTGCAAAGGAGCATGATCCTGTAAGGGATATTCAAAAGCTGCAACACCTCCTCGACGTCGACGACCAGTTTCTCAAGCTCATCGTATGAATCTTCCGGCTTCACAAATTTCACAAGCTCGACTTTGTTGAACTGATGGACTCTCAAGAACCCGCGGGATTCCTTGCCCCAGCTACCCGCTTCCCTTCTGAAACACGCGGAGTACGCTGCATACTTGGTGGGCAGTTGCTCCACAGGCAGTATCTCGTCCCTGCGCATGTTCGTTACAGGCACTTCTGCCGTCGGCACGAGATACAGATTGTCTACTTCGCAATGATACATGTCTTCCGCCATTTTGGGAAGCTGACCGGTACCGCGCATCGAAGCCTCGTTCACTATAAAAGGCGGAAAGATCTCCGTGTATCCATGTTTATTAACATGTAAATCGAGCATAAAGTTTATCAACGCTCGCTCGAGGGCAGCACCTTTACCGACGTAAACCGGAAATCCTGCTCCGGTAATCTTGCTCCCTCTGGCGAAATCGAGTATTCCTGTCTTTTCTCCCAGCGCCAAATGGTCAAGCAGCTTGAAATCATACTCTTTTGCCGCGCGAACTTCGCCCCACCTTTTTGTTTCAACATTATCATCAGAACTCTTGCCCACGGGTACAGACGAGTGCGGAACGTTTGGCACATAGAGAAGAAGCCCGTTGAGTTTGTTTCCGACCTCCTTCAACCTGTCTTCAAATGCCTTGAGATCGTCTCCCTTCGTCTTTCCATCGGCGATCAGCTGAGACGCATCCTTCCCCTGCTGTTTCAGCTTTGCGACTTCATCGGCGATCCTATTACGTTCACTCTTGATCGCCTCTGATTTTTGTAACAGCTCTTTCCGGTCAGAATCGAGTTTCAAAATTTCATCCAGGCGGTCGGCTTCTTTCTTGTGGCGGATCGCATCCCTGACAAGCTGAGGATTTTCTCTGATAAACTTTAGGTCTAGCATTTTGTCTCGCTATTGTCTTTTCATTGATTGATGTACCACACCTGATGTCTTCATTTGCCGCTTCATGCGGGAAAGTGAGTCCTTGACGGACGGCATAGCTATGCCGAGTTTCATTTGAGCGTTAAGGCAAATAAAGCTCGAGTTCTTCGGGCGCTTGGCGGTCTGATTCAATTCATCCGATTTAATCGGTGCAATCAGGGAAGCGTCCAGGCCAAAGACCTCCGCAATCTGGCGCGCGAACTCATACCTGGATACCGTCTCGAAACCGGAGACGTGGAAGACGCCGGCAACATCTCGTTGGCACGCCTTAAGAGCCG
This sequence comes from Bacteroidota bacterium, assembly GCA_021825585.1. Taxonomy (GTDB): domain Bacteria; phylum Bacteroidota; class Ignavibacteria; order Kryptoniales; family JAKASW01; genus JAKASW01. The sequence goes on from JAKAGT010000005.1 coordinate 46,258, forward strand.
CAAAGGCCAGCTCGTCCGCCAGAGTCGGATTCCCTACCTGATCGTCAACCACGCGAATGCCTTCCCTCTTCGAGAGTCTGTCAACGACCCAGAGCACGAAGTTCATTTTCACATCCGGAGCAAAACCGTATAGGACCTGTGTCCTCAAGATTGCAAAGTCGGTCAGTTTGGAAATCAGGAGATTTTCACCAGCAAGCTTGGTTTTGCCGTAGTAGTTGATCGGCTCGGGCTTAGAATCCTCCGTGTAATTCCCCTTGAGTCCGTCGAACACATAGTCGGTCGAGATGTGTATCAGCTTTGCACCGAAGATGTTGGCAGCGTCGGCGAGATATCCGACGGCAGTCGCATTAATCTTGTATGCCGCCTCGCGCTCGACCTCCGCCTTGTCCACATTCGTATAAGCCGCCGCGTTAATTATGACCGTCGGTTTGAAAGCCCCGACGATCTCAATCACTCTCTGGTGGTCGGTGATGTCCAGCGGCATGCATCCTTCCCGCTTACCGTTCAGGTCGCACGAATAGATCTCGTACTCCGATTCTCTTCTGAACACCTCGACGAGCTTTTGGCCGAGCAATCCATTTGCGCCCGTAATGAGCGCGCGTTCTTCAGGCATGGCTGTCAGCGGCCCTCCATTTCAACAGTCCACCCGGCCCAGCTGCAGCAACTTTCTTTGCCGCCATGTCGGCGCCAAGCTGTGCAGCTTCCAGGTAATCTCTTCCCTTTGTTATTGCGTGAAGGAAGGCCGCGCCGAGAACGTCGCCGCTCCCGGTAGGATCTACAACGATCGTCTTGCTCGGCGGGAAGAAATGCTCCCTCAAGTTCCCTTTACTCTTTTCAAACAGAACAAGTCCCTTTTCGGCGAGCGTAATTATGAGCGCCTCCGGACCCGCATCCAGCACTTTCGCTGCCAGTATGCTTCTCACATTTGTGGAAGTATCGATTATGTTTGCCTCATCTTCGTTCAATTGAACCGTGTCGGCGCAGCTGCACCATTCAAGATAATCCCCGCGTGGCGCACGTATGCGTTTGCTGTCCGGCTGACGCTGCATCACGATATTGTGCAGATCCAGATGAATGTGCGAATCAGGGGCGGTCGCCCGAATCTTCTGCAATGTCCGAAGCTCTATGTCGCTTCCGCTGATCAAGTTGAGATGAATCCCTTCTGAGGGCAAAAAAGGCGAGATTTTCTCGAACGGCGTCGGTTGAATAGGCTGAGTAGAACATTCCCAACGTTTGTTCTCGTCTTCGTAAAATAGATTGACGCGCCGGGTCGGCGGGTCGACGTTGTAAATACCCGACAGGTTGGCGGGCTTCAGCTGCGCAAGAAGTTCTGTGAAGTATGGTGCGTCGTCCGCGTTGAGTCCTATTATGGGAACGACTTCTACCCCGTCGTCGAACATAGCGCCTGCGACAACAGAGTAAGTTATCCCGCCATGTTCGTTATAAACCTTGCCGTCAGCCTTATGAATAACGTCGATGCACGGCTCACCGATTACCAGAATTCTCAAAGCTTTGAACCCTTTGCTCTGAATTCCCGGAGCTTGCCTTTGACTTCACCGTTCGAGATGCCGATTATTTCTGCGGCTAGAACAGCCGAATTTTTCGCACCGGCCTTTCCGATGGCAACCGTCGCAACAGGAATTCCCGGAGGCATTTGGACGATCGAATACAAAGCGTCGACTCCTGAGAGCTCGGAGCCGCTGAAAGGCACTCCGATCACAGGAAGAGTCGTGAGGCTTGCGACGACGCCGGGGAGATGAGCAGCCATGCCTGCCCCCGCTATGATGAGGCTGTAACCGTTCTTCTCCGCGTTCTCTGCAAATTCCGCCGTTTCCTTCGGATTGCGGTGCGCACTGAGAATGTGAAGTTCATATTGAATTCCAAAAAACTCCAAATAGGGGAATGCCTCCGACATGGAAGCTTCATCGGATTTGCTTCCGATCATAAGAGCTACCTTTGGCTTGGTCATCATTCACCTTTATGCTTGTATACTTTATCGGGATCAAAAAGCGGTGTCCCTTCTTCGACGAGTCCTTCATCCTCGATTCTGCGATAGAAACAAGTTCGGTGGCCCGTGTGACATGCTGCGCCGCCGACCTGCTTGATCTTCAGAACAATTGCGTCCGCATCGCAGTCGACGTAGATCTCCTTCACTATCTGAACGTTTCCGGATTCTTCACCTTTGTGCCAGAGCTTCTTTCTCGACCTGCTCCAATAGACTGCCTGGCCGGTCTCGACAGTCCTGCGGAAGCTCTCCTCGTTCATGAACGCGAGCATGAGTATTTCGCCGGTCTCGTGATCCTGAGCGACGGCGGTCACAAGTCCCTTTTCATCGAATTTCAGTTTGCCGATTATCTCATCTATGTTTTTCATAGTCTCACAGCGATATTATTCTTGGATAAGTAGTTCTTGACATCTGCGATTTTAAATCTGCCGAAATGAAACACCGAAGCGGCGAGGACCGCATCCGCTCCGCCGGCGGAGATAGCCTCGTAGAAGTGTTCCATGGTCCCGGCTCCTCCGCTTGCAATTACCGGGACATTCACTGCCGATGTGACTTTTCTCAGAAGGTCCACGTCGTAGCCGCTGTTTGTCCCGTCCTTGTCGATACTCGTCAGCAGTATCTCGCCGGCGCCCTTTTGGGCGACGTATTCTGCCCACTTCACGACGTCGATCCCCGTCGGTTTCCGTCCGCCGTTGACATAAACTTCGTAAACATCACCGGTCTCCCAAAGTGAAATCCCCAGTCCTGCAATGTCCTCAGGGAGTTCCGGGATCGCCGCTTCATTACGTCCGGTTACTTTTTTTGCATCGATAGCCACGACTATGCACTGGACACCGAATTCCGCCGCGCCGGAAGAAATCAACTCCGGATTCAAAACGGCCGCCGTGTTAAGGCTGACTTTGTCCGCACCGTTTGAAAGAATATTCCTCATGTCGTCTACGGTTCTGATTCCGCCGCCTACCGTAAAAGGAAGGAATATGCTCTCCGCAGTCTTCCTGACGACGTTCAGCATTGTGGACCTGTTATCGACGCTCGCGGTAATATCGAGGAAAACTATTTCGTCGGCGCCTTCCTGTTCGTAGAACTTTGCGGACTCCACAGGATCTCCGGCATCCGTCAGGTTGACAAAGTTAACACCTTTGACTACCCTGCCGGCGTTTACGTCGAGGCAAGGTATGATTCGTTTCGCCAGCATTCAGCTTCGCCTCGTCGGACCGAGATCGTCGAGTGACTTCTCGTTCATTCGCCACAACTCCACACAGGGGAATCTGTTTTCATACAGCGCCTTGCCAACGACGACGGAGTCGACGCCAACAGATTCAAGTTCCTGTAGCTTCAACAAATCCTGATATGAAGATACGCCGCCTGAAGCCGTGACGCGAAGGCCGGTTTGCACCGCAAAATCTCTCATCGCCTCTGCGTTCACTCCCCTTAGCGTGCCGTCTCGCGATATGTCCGTGTAAATCACGCGGGCAACACCGCTGGCTTTCAGCTTCTTCCCTAGTTCTATAGAGGAAATTCCGCTTGAGTCTTTCCATCCTTTGATTTGCACAATTCCGTCCAGCATATCGATGCCGACTACAATCCTGCGTGCTCCGAAATCCTTGAGAAGCTTCAGCAGAAGGTCCTCGTCGTTCACGGCGGCAGTTCCGATAATTACGCGATAAATGCCCGTGTTAATTGCCTGCTCGACATCCTCATACGTTCTTAGGCCGCCGCCGAATTCAACCGGTATGTCCACCGCGTTGACTATGGATTTGAGTGCCTGCAGATTTTTGGGCTTTCCTTCAAAGGCTCCATCTAAATCCACGACGTGAAGAGCCTTGAAGTTTTCTCCGCGCCATATTATCGCCATCTTCACGGGGTCGTCCGAATAAATCTTTTCAGTCCCGGCTTCCCCCTTGATGAGCCGCACACATTTTCCTTGTCGCAAATCTATTGCGGGTATAACTAAAATCATTTACACTCTCAAGAAATTTTCGAGGATTCTCAGTCCGAAGCTCTGGCTCTTCTCGGGATGGAATTGAATGCCGAATATATTCTCACGTTCGATTATCGACGGGAATTTGAGGCCATACTCTGTTTTCCCGGAAACGCAGTCGTCGTCTGTCCTCACGTAATATGAATGGACGAAATAAGCATACTGACCGTCCGGCAGGCCGTCGAACAATCTCGATTTCCGCTGGAACTCAACCTGGTTCCATCCCATGTGGGGCACCTTAACTCCGGAGTTGAAGGCAACGACCTCACCCGGTATGAGGCCGAGGCCGTCGTTGATGCCGAGCTCGAAGCTGACGTCGAAAAGGAGCTGCATTCCCAGACAAATTCCGATAAGCGGACGGCCGCTCCTGCCAAACTCCTGAAGTGACTGCTTCATTCCGAAGCTGTCTATATTTCTCATTGCAGCGCCGAAGGATCCGACTCCCGGAAGGACCAGTTTCTCGGACTTCGCGATGTCGTCAGCATTTTGAGTCAACTCAACTTCAGCCCCGGCTTTCTGCAGCGCTTTCGCTATCGATAGCAAGTTGCTCGTACGGTAATCGACAACCGTTACTTTCTTAGTTGTCATTCTCTTCGATGATTTTGCTGAGTTCTTTGCTTCGAACCGTCGCAGTAGACACGGCATTTATCAGCATTGTTCTCAAGCCGTGGGTTTCCAATTCGTGTACGGCCGCTATCGCTGTCCCGCCCGGAGTCGTTACTTCATCCTTCAGGATTGCCGGATGTTTCCCGGTTTCTATGACAAGCTTGGATGCACCGAACACAGTCTGAGCCGCAAGGCGGAATGCAATCTGTCTCGGTATTCCCATCTTCACACCGCCGTCTGTCATCGCTTCGATTACCATGTAGATATAAGCAGGCCCGCTGCCGCTCAGGCCGGTCACCGCATCCAGCAGACTCTCCGGCACAACTTCCACGGTCCCGACAGACTTGAAGATCGTATGTGCGATTTTTAAATGTTCATCGTTGGCAAAATTTCCCTTGCTTATCGCAGTGGCACCAGCATCGACAAGTACGGGCGTATTCGGCATTGATCGTATGACCGGACAAGACACTTCCAGGAACGAGTTTATGAACGACGTCCTTATACCGGCCATAACACTTATGATCAGATGAGACGGACTGACGACCTCCTTGATGTCATTTAAGACCTCTTTCGCATTCATGGGCTTCACGGCGAGAATGAGTATCTGTGATGACCTGGCCACTTTCTTGTTGTCCGTGGTTACGTGCACGCCGAAAGTCTTGGTTAGTTCTTCAAGATTTTCGCTGTTCTTTCTGGACGCAAATATGTTTTTCGGTGATGTCAGTTTTGCTCGCAAGAGCCCGCCGATAACGGCATTTCCAATATGACCTGCCCCTATCACACCAATCGTCTTGTCATGTAGCATTCTAAAGCTTTCCTTTCGTTGACTGGACACCGCTAATGCGCGGGTTCAATGAGACGGCCTCACGTAATGCCAGTGCAAAGGACTTGAAGATCGCCTCGCTCCTGTGATGATTGTTCTTGCCATATAACAGCTCGACGTGAACGTTCGCTTTCAGATTTTCCGAAACGGACCTGAAAAAATGTTCTATCATCTCGGTGGAGAGGTCATTAACCTTTGCTCGGGAAAACTCGGCGCTGAAAACGCAATAGCTCCTGCCTGACAGGTCGATCGCGCATCGGGCTAATGCCTCATCCATTGGAGCGAAAGCCAAACCGTAACGATTGATGCCGGATTTGTCTCCCAGGGCCTTGTCAATGCACTTACCCATTACGATGGCAACGTCTTCAACTGTGTGGTGGTCATCGACATCCAGGTCGCCTTTTGCCTTTAGCCTAAGGTCAATGAGGCTGTGTTTGGAAAAAAGTTCCACCATGTGGTCGAGGAATCTGATTCCCGTGGAAACCTCGTACTTGCCTGCTCCATCAAGATTTACCGAGCAGGAAATATGGGTCTCTTTGGTTTCGCGGTTGAGGTCTGCTTTTCTAATCACTTTTTTCTATCAAAATGCCGATTTCTATTCAAAAATGCAATATTTTTGGACGGGGATGGAAGAGTATATTTTGCCAAAAAGAGGGAGCTAATCAAAGAGATCACCAGGCAGCCGTCCCGCACGACATCAATACCAAAATGGTGGTCTCGATGCCGGGAAGAAATCAAAGGCCCGCTCATTTTCATGAAACGGGCCCCTGGAGAGATATGTGAATGGTTACTTAGCTACTTCACCTTTGAGGTATGATTTGGTGAACTCTATCAGACCGGATTCAGGTATATCGACCTCAACGTTATCTCCCGGTTCGAATTCACCTGCAAGGATTTTTTCTGCAAGCGGATTCGAAATGAACTTCTGTATGGTTCTCTTCAGCGGCCGGGCGCCGTATGTCGGGTCGTAGCCTGCATCTGCAAGGAAAAGCTTAGCCCTGTCGCTGATGTCAAGCGCGATGTTATTGTTGTCCCTGATTCTTGTCACAATGTTTTTCAGCTGAAGCTCCACGATGCTTTGAATTTCCTTTCGAGTCAGGGGCTTGAATACGATTATCTCGTCTATCCGGTTCAGAAACTCCGGTTTGATCGTCTCCTTCAGCAAATTGAACAGTTCAGACCGCAGGTCCTCCATCATTTCCGCACGGTTGCGCTCGCTCGTCGTTTCTATCTTCTTCTGCACCAGTTGAGAGCCAAGGTTCGACGTCATGATTATTATCGTGTTTTTGAAATTGACAGTTCGGCCTTTGCTGTCGGTCAATCTTCCTTCGTCCAGAACCTGTAGCAGCACATTGAACACTTCCGGGTGAGCTTTTTCAATCTCGTCCAGCAGAACGACGGAATACGGTTTTCGTCGCACCGCCTCAGTAAGCTGTCCACCCTCCTCGTATCCTACGTAGCCGGGGGGAGCTCCCATCAGCCTGGAGACCGAGAATTTCTCGGTATACTCCGACATGTCGATGCGCACCATCGCCTCTTCATCATCGAACAGAGTAGCCGCCAGTGAGCGGGCAAGTTCAGTCTTGCCGACACCGGTCGAGCCTATGAATATGAAGGAGCCGATAGGTCTTTTCTCATCCTGGAGTCCCGCCCTGGCGCGCCGAACTGCGTTCGCCACGGCCGATACCGCTTCCTCCTGGTCAACCATTCGCTCGTGTATCTTTTCTTCTATGTGAAGTAATTTGCTTCTTTCGCTCTCCAGCATTCTCGTAACCGGTATCCCCGTCCAGCGTGATACAATTTCGGCAATTTCTTCCGATTCGACTTCCTCTTTCAGCATTTTGCTCGTCTTCTGCACTTCGGCAAGACGCGCCGTCAGTTCCTTCATCTTCTTTTCAAGCGTGCTGATTCGTCCGTATCGGATCTCGGCAACCTTTCCCAGGTCGCCCTCGCGCTCGGCCTTGTCGGCTTCCAGCTTCAACCGCTCGATGTCTTCTTTTGACTTCTGTATCGACTGGATCAGGTCCTTCTCGATTTGCCAGTGTGCCCTCAGCTTTGCGCTGTGCTCGCGAAGATCTGCGAGCTCGTGTTCCACAATTGAGAGGCGCTTCTGAGATTCTCCGTCCTTTTCACGCCGAATGGCTTCCTTTTCTATTTCCAGCTGTTTTATTTTCCTCTCGACCTCATCGAGTTCCTCCGGCAACGAATCCATCTCAATCCTCAACTTCGAGGCTGCTTCATCGATCAGGTCAATGGCCTTATCGGGAAGGAATCTGTCGGTAATGTATCTGTTGCTGAGTTGGGCCGCAGCAACGATTGCACCGTCCGTAATCCGCACGCCATGATGTACTTCATACCTCTCCTTCAAACCGCGAAGGATGGAAATAGTATCTTCGACCGTCGGTTCATCGATCATGATCGGTTGGAACCTTCGCTCGAGCGCAGGATCCTTTTCGATGTACTTTCGGTATTCGTTCACCGTCGTAGCGCCGATCGCTCTCAATTCTCCGCGGGCAAGTGCGGGTTTCAGCATGTTCGACGCGTCGACCGAACCCTGCGCGGCCCCGGCGCCTACCAGGGTGTGGAGCTCGTCCATGAACAGGATTATTTCTCCATCCGACCCGACTACTTCTTTGATAATCGATTTCAGCCTGTCTTCAAACTGTCCGCGGTATGAGGTCCCCGCGACCAGACCTCCCATGTCCAGCTCCACGATCCTCTTCGATTTAAGTCCGTCAGGAACATCTCCGCTGGCGATTCTTCTGGCAATTCCCTCTACGACTGCCGTCTTGCCCACTCCCGGGTCTCCAATAAGGACCGGATTATTCTTTGTTCGTCTCGCAAGGACCTGGAGTACGCGTCTTATTTCATCGTCCCGGCCGATCACGGGATCGAGCTTTCCCTTCCTTGCAAGATCAGTCAGGTCCCTTCCGAATTTTTGCAGGGACTGATATTTCTCCTCCGGATTCTGGTCGACCACACGCTGTGAGCCTCTGATTTCCTTGAGTGCTTTCAAAACGAGATCACGGGTGATCCCTTGAGATGAAAAAATCCTGTACGAATCGGTATTCCTGTCGGAAATCAGGGCGACAAACAGGTGCTCCGTGCTGACGAACTCATCCCGCATCGCGGCGGCCTCTTTCTCGGCCATATCCAGTATCTTGGCAAGCGGTTGAGACAGATAGCTGTTGACGGATACGCCTCCCGATAGTTTGGGGAACTTCTTTACGGCCTCTTCAGCCTTTGTGCGAACGTATTCTAAGTTGGCCCCTGCCTTCTTGATTATGGAAGCGGGAACCCCCTCTTCGTCATGCAAGAGTGCCAACAGAAGATGTTCGGGCTCAATCGCCTGGTTCAAATGTTCCGAAGCGATTGACTGTGCACTTTCCAGCGCCTCTTGAGATTTTATCGTTAGTTTGTTTAGGTTCATTTTGTTAATCCTCTCCGTTCAAAGGACTTCCCAAAGCTGCATTTCCTTTTGAACACAATACAACAAGTACGGTCGTCCGACAGGCCCTGTCCGGACGACCGCATCATCCTATCTACTTCTTATCTTTATCATCTATTATTTCGTAGTCTGCGTTCTCAGCAGTGCCTTTGGACTCGCTCTGGCCTTGTTGTGCGCCTGCGGTCTGTGGCTCGCCCTGCGCCGACGATTGCGCCTGCTGCTGATACATGTATGTGGCGGCTTCGGCCCAAACTTTGTTCAGGGCTTCGATTTGGGACTTCAATTCCGCAATCGGTGCCGTCTTTGCCGATGATTCGAGCTTCTGGATGGCATCTTCGAGAGGTTTCTTTTTTTCGGCGGGTATCTTATCGCCGAAATCCTGAAGTTGTTTCCTGCTCTGGAAAACCAGGTTGTCTGCCTGGTTCCTGGTCTCTACTTCTTCGCGCCGCGACTTGTCTTCTGCCGCATGCTCTTCGGCGACCTTCTTCATGCGCTCGATCTCCTCCCGGCTTAAACCGCTCGACGAGGTAATCCGTATACTCTGCTCCTTAGATGTTGCCTTGTCTTTGGCGGACACATGCAGGATACCGTTTGCGTCGATGTCAAACGTAACTTCGATTTGAGGTATGCCTCTCGGAGCCGGCGGGAGACCATCTAATATGAATCTTCCGAGGGTGCGATTGTCCAGTGCCATTGGGCGTTCACCCTGAAGCACATGGATCTCAACCGATGTCTGGTTGTCAGCTGCCGTCGAGAAGATTTCGCTCTTACGGGTCGGGATGGTCGTGTTTGCCGGAATAAGTGCTGTCATTACTCCTCCAAGTGTCTCAATGCCGAGCGACAACGGGGTTACATCGAGCAGCAATACATCCTTGATATCGCCGGTTAATACCGCGCCCTGTATGCTTGCGCCTACCGCGACCACCTCATCAGGATTTACTCCTCTGTGAGGCTCTCTGTTGAAATAACTCTTAACGACCTCCTGAACCTTCGGCATTCTTGTCATGCCGCCGACGAGAATCACTTCGTCGATTTCCGCCGGTGTCAGCTTCGCATCCTCCAGGGCTTTCCGCACCGGCAAAACAGTCCGCTGTACCAGGTCGTCTACAAGCTGCTCAAGTTTTGCCCGCGTTAGAACGAGGTTGAGATGCTTTGGTCCATCGGCGGTAGCTGTAATGAAGGGCAGATTCACTTCTGTCTGAAGCTGTGAAGAAAGCTCCATCTTCGCCTTCTCGGCCGCTTCCTTGAGCCTTTGAAGTGCCATCGGATCTTTTCTCAGATCGATACTTTCTGTTCTTCTGAACTCATCGGCGATAAAGTCCATTATCTTCATGTCGAAGTCGTCACCCCCGAGATGGGTGTCGCCATTGGTCGACTTGACTTCAAACACACCTTCCCCGAGCTCCAGGATTGAAATATCAAAGGTTCCGCCACCAAGGTCGTAAACCGCCACCTTCAAATTCCTGTTCTTCTTGTCGAGCCCATATGCAAGAGCCGCGGCAGTCGGTTCGTTAATTATTCTCCGGACGTTCAGACCAGCAATCTCTCCTGCCTCCTTGGTCGCCTGGCGCTGAGCATCGTTGAAGTACGCAGGGACCGTCACAACTGCCTCGGTGATTTTCTCACCAAGATAATCCTCGGCAGTCTGCTTCATCTTCTGCAGAATCATTGCGCTGATTTCGGGCGGAGAATATTGCCTCCCCCCCAACTCAACGCGCGCCGAATCGTTCGGTCCGCGGACTACTTTGTATGGAACACGCGACATTTCTTCGGTGACTTCATTGTAGAAACGGCCCATGAATCTCTTAATAGATGAGACCGTGTTTGTCGGATTTGTTATCGCCTGGCGCTTTGCCGGCGCTCCGACAAGCCATTCGCCCGTCTTCGATTGTGCTACTACCGATGGAGTGGTTCGCGCTCCTTCAGAATTCGCTATGACAGTCGGCGTGTTCCCTTCCATCACTGCCACGCAAGAATTTGTGGTACCTAGATCAATTCCAATAATTTTTCCCATTTCACATCTCTCCTTTGCTTGGATAATTTCTTCTCATTACTTTCCTGAAGCCTGCAATCGCTATGCCGCGTCACAAAGCGATCTGAAGCGCAATTTTCGCTGGCTTGGATGAATTCCCATTCTCTCGCGTTGCCAATTAGCTACAAATCCTTGCCATATTGACAATGCCGACAGTATTGTCACAAACAGTCGCCTGACACTCCGCTGAAAGGAGATATTCGCCAATTGCCCTGGACGCAGCAAACCGAATCCCATTCCGGGTTATGTTTGCCTGGTTCAAAGCCTGACCCCGAGTGAAGTGTTGACTGATTGCTGTGGTTCACTAATCTAATTCATTTGCGACCCGATGTCTTACAGCTATGATGCTGGATCGGCCGCACGTCATTCTTTTATCCAGGCGGCGAATGTGTTGACTGATGAATTGGAACTGCCTTTGGAAAACTCTGTATCATTTGACAGTGCATGATGTTTGAATATCTGCTTGCCGGATAAGTTCGTATGTTTGCAGAGGACATAAATACATTCACTGCCGACTTGCGGCTTTCCGAAAGGAATATAGCTCTATTCCGGAGTGTCGTGGTCCAGATTGACCTTGCGAGCCTTTATGGAGGCAAGGAATAATCTCCATTTCACCTAATTCTAAATTGAATTTTCTCCTTATCGGGTTTATATTTTTCAAATAAAATGCGCGTTTTTCTATTTGTCCCTTGTTTCGTCGATCAGCTTTTTCCCAACGTTGCGGTGAGCACGTTGAGGGTGCTTCGACATCTTGGCTGCGAGGTAGCGTTCCCCAGTAATCAAACTTGCTGCGGCCAGCCGGCTTATAATTCAGGTTACTTCGATGAGGCGCGGTTGATGGCGATGCATCAGATAAATGCTTTCATGCCCGACGGTCCTGCCAGCACTCATCATTCAACGATACACGGGAAGGCAGGTAGTGAATTCGATCTCAAGCAAGATTATGTCGTGGGGCCTTCGGGTTCATGCATAGCAATGATGCGGAATTTCTATCCGGGACTCCTTCAGGCCGATCAGCGGTACAGTCAGGTCGCAGCAGAGTTTGCAACCCGGATTTTTGAATTCACAGAGTTTATCAATAATGTCGTGGGGGTCGAAAAATTCACGGGTAAGTTGAATGCGGTCGTCTCTTTCCACGATTCGTGCCACGGCCTGAGAGAACTTGGAATCAAACAGGGGCCGCGAAATATTCTCCGGAGAATCAACGGGCTGAAGCTGATAGAGCTCCCATACAATGAGGTCTGCTGCGGATTCGGTGGGACATTTGCGGTAAAGTTCCCGGAAATATCGGTGGCAATGGCAGACGAGAAACTGAAAAACTTCGATCAAACGAAGGCAGATATCCTGGTGTCCACAGATACAAGTTGCTTGATGCATCTCCATGGCCGGGCAAAACGGAAAGGGTTCAACCAGCGATTTGCACATATCGCCGAAATAATGGCGGAGAGCATATCCTAATGGAAATAGAAGCGAAACATTTCAAAGAGCTTTACAAGAAACAAATCGTAAAAGACCGCCTTCGCTCTAATCTGAGCAAGGCCACGCTTCAGGCTGTCGACAGTCGCGAGGAGTCCTTCAAGGAAGTCGACTTCCAGTTTCTCAGGGCCCAGGCAAAGATGATAAGGGAGGAATCCGTTTCTCACCTGAACGAGTTGTTATCCGAATTTGAAGATCAGGCGCGGAAGAACGGATGCAATATCTTTTATGCGCAGACGCCCGAAAAGGCACGTGCCTATGTCCTTGACGTTGCGGTTAGAAACAACGTGAAGCTCATCGTCAAGTCGAAATCTATGGTAACGGAGGAAATCGAACTCGTCCCGTTCCTTTCGGAAAAAGGGATCGAGACCGTCGAGACTGATCTTGGAGAGTACATCGTCCAACTGGCAAAAGAGAAGCCTTCGCATATCACAACCCCGGCTATACATAAGTCGCGGACCGAAATTGCGGAGCTTTTTCACGAGAAGATCGGGACCGAGATGAACGATGACCCGAAGTTTCTCACTGCCGAGGCGAGAAGAGTTCTCAGGGAGAAGTTTCTTGCCGCCGACATGGGAATTTCAGGTGCCAATTTCCTGATCGCCGAAACCGGCGATGCGGTCATAGTGGAAAACGAGGGCAATGCCAGATTGTCCACTTCATCGACTAATGTTCATGTCGTGGTGACCGGGATAGAGAAAGTCATCCCTAAATTCTCGGATTTGCGAATTTTCATGAGAGTGCTCGGGCGAAGCAGCACCGGCCAGAAGTTGACAAGTTATGTCTCTGTTCTCCGAGGACCGAGGACAGAGGAAGAAAAAGACGGACCTCGTGAGGTGCACATTGTGCTTCTCGACAATGGCCGAAGCAGTCTGCTCGGGACCGATCATCAGGAAGTACTCAACTGTATACGGTGCGGTGCGTGTCTCAATGTGTGCCCGGTCTACCGGAACATCGGGGGCCACGCCTACGGTTCTGTGTATCCAGGTCCCATAGGTTCGCTGGTAACGCCGATGTATTTTGGCGAAAAAAATGCGCCCGACCTTCCTTTTGCCTCTTCCCTTTGCGGCAACTGCAGTGAGGTTTGCCCGGTCGGAATCGAGATTCATCATCAGCTCCTGTCGCTCCGGCACGAAATTGTGGCGGCCAGGAAATCCAGAATTGAGAGATTTCTGTTCAAGAACTACAGAAAGACAATGCTGAGGCCAGGCCGTTATCAGATGATCGGAAGGTTCGCGCGCGCCCTTTCCAAATTCTCCGTTGTCAGACGGATAATGAAACCGTGGACGGATTACCGGGATATTCCCGAGTTTCCTTCTCAATCTTTCAGGGAGATTTATAAATCCGGGAAACTCAACTGATGGAAGACGACAGAGAGAAGATCTTCGGCTCAATCAGGCGTGGTCTGAGACAGGCAGAGCAGACCGATGCTGCGAGAGAAAACCGGTCTCCGCTGAAGGAGCCGCTATCCGCAGATTTTCAGATTCGCTTCGAGAAATTCAATTCCGAGCTCGTAAAATTGGGTGGAGAGGCATACGTTCTCGACGACTTCAAGGGTATCTCTGACTTTTTATTGAGACACATAACTGATGATGCCGGTGTTTTTATATACGATGAGGTTAGTGGAATATACGATTCTGCCCTTTCCGAACTCAGGAGTTCAAGGACCTACAAGCTGTCCACCGACTTCGAGAATGATTATGACAAGCGCGACGTCGCGCAGTTCGGTTCCGCGATACTCCCCTGTGCCGCATGCATAGCGGAAACCGGAACGATCGTGCTTAGGAACAGCATGCGCCTCCCTGCTGCGCTCGCGACAAGACTGTTTGTTATCACGGAGCCGGTCAGGCTGATGGCATCACTCGACGGGTTGTTCACCGACAGCTTCCGCGATGCAGGGGGAAGCAATCTCTTTCTTGTTACCGGCCCCAGCCGGACCGCCGATATCGAAAAGGAATTGGTGACAGGTGTTCATGGACCTAAGGAAGTCTATGTAATTTTTCACAAGGAGTAAGGGGGCTGATGAAACAAGTCGTTCAGAATATGAAGACCGGGGAGATAAAGGTGGAAAATCTCCCGGCGCCGGCCATGAAATCAGGAGGAATTCTTGTCAAGAATCATTTCTCGCTGATAAGTGCAGGCACTGAAAAAAGTTCGGTGGATCTGGGAAAGATGAGCATGTTACAGAAGGCTCGATCCCGTCCGGACGACGTCAGGAAGGTTTTGCAGGAAATCAAGCAAAACGGATTCCTCCCTACGTACAAGAAGGTGATGTCCAAACTGAGTTCGCTCAAACCGCTTGGTTACAGTACGTCAGGAGTTGTCCTTGCAGTCGACCCGAATGTTTCGGAGTTCAAGGCAGGCGACGCGGTCGCATGCGCGGGTGCAGGATACGCCGTGCACGCCGATGTTGTTTTTGTACCAAAGAATCTCGCAGTCAAACTTCCCCCTTCAGTCGGGCTCGACGAGGCCGCCTACGCGACTCTTGGCGCAATCGCCATGCAGGGCGTCAGACAGACCTACCCTGCCCTTGGCGAGAAGATTGTCGTGATAGGTTTAGGCCTTGTGGGTCTACTGGCCGTCCAGATATTGAAGGCTAACGGGTGCACTGTCTTCGGAATCGATGTTGATCCCGAAAACGTTGAGCTGGCGAAGAAGCTGGGTGCAGATGAGGCCTGTGAACGATCCGGGAATGTGAATTCCATGGTTCTATCGTTCACGGAAGGCTACGGTGCGGACGCAGTTGTCATTGCAGCTGCGACGAAATCCAGCGATCCCGTTGCCCTTGCTGGCGAGATAGCGAGGGACAGGTCACGCATAGTCATGATAGGCGCTACGGGGATGAATATCCCGCGTCCGCCATATTACCTGAAGGAACTTGAATTCAAGCTGTCCCGCTCTTATGGACCCGGCAGGTACGACCCGAATTACGAAGAGCGCGGAACCGATTACCCTATCGGTTACGTGCGTTGGACGGAGAACCGTAACATGAAGGAATTCGTACATCTTCTGGGTGAAAAGAAGATTGACGTAGGAAGTCTGACGACGCATCGCTTCTCCATCGACCAGGCGGCGCAGGCGTACAAATTGATCAGCGGAAGGAGGACGGAGAAATACATAGGGATTCTTCTCGAATACAAAGAAGAGATGGGAGAGCCAAAGCTGAAGGCTTCAACTCAGGAAGTGAGAAGCGATGGATTCTCCGGTCCGAGGGCGGACGCATTCAAGAAGAATCCGATGACTGTCGGGTTTATAGGTGCCGGGAGCTTTGCGCAAGGCAATTTGATCCCGGGTTTGAAGGCAATTCCCGGCATCGTTCTGAACACCGTCTGCACCGCGTCCGGCGTATCTGCGAAGACCGCCCAAAATCAGTTTGGATTCAAATACGGGACGACCGATTCTAAAGAAGTCTTCTCGAACGGCGACATTGGCACGGTTTTCATCGCGACCCGTCATAATCTTCATGCCTCGCTCGTTGTCGAGGCAATGAAATCAGGGAAAAATGTCTTTGTCGAAAAACCGCTGGCCCTGAACGAAGAAGAACTGGCATCGATAGAATCTCTCTACAAATCGAGTGACAGGAAAGATCTGCCTTCGCTCATGGTTGGATTCAATCGCCGATTTGCACCGCTGACGCTGGAATTAAAAAAATTCTTCAGGCAAACGGGCGAGCCGATCGTCGTGAACTATCGGGTCAATGCAGGATACATACCAAGAAATCATTGGACCCAGGATCCCGTCGAGGGTGGCGGCAGAATCAACGGAGAAGTCTGCCATTTCGTTGACTTCATTCAATACATTACTTCATCTCAGGTTGAGAAGGTCTTTGCAGAATCGATCTCCTCTGACAATTCTGCAATTACGAACAACGACAATGTCAATATAAGTCTGCGAATGAAGAACGGCTCACTCGGGGTGATAACTTATCTTGCGAACGGAGACTCCTCCCTGCCGAAGGAACGTGTTGAAGTGTCATCGGGCAGACAGTCCGCCGTGCTGGACAACTTCCAATATCTCCATCTTTACCGGAACGGAAGTGAAAAGAAGGTGGGAAGCGGCAGGTTAGACAAGGGCATATCGAACGAGGTGAACATGTTCATGAAATCATTGAGCTCCGACAGGCGGCCGTTGATCACCTTCGAAGAAATTGTCAATACCTCACTTACAACGTTCAGGATCCTGACTTCCCTGTCTTTGGGTGAGCCGGTGTTATTATGATGAGATATCTATTTCATGGATCGGATAGACGATTACCAACGGACTCAAACGATAGGATCCGAATCGGAAAATCCCGGTCAGCTGTTGCCGTATGGGCATGTTTCGTCCTTATTACCTCTGTCTTCTTTTTCCGGAATGCCACTGCGCAGCCTGTATCCGTTGACGCCGGATTGGGGCTTGAATACTTCAATGCTCCTTCACTCAACAAATACCTGAATTTCGCAGCGCCGGGCGCGATGCCCCTGAGTGCTTACCAGAGCGCAATCCAATTCACGGCCGGAGGCGAATATTTCTTATCCCGCGAATGGGCGATCGGGCTGGAGTACGGTTACATAACGAAGACCGTTTCAAGCGGAAGCGCGCTTGGTTCACAGCAGATAGATTTCTCTTACTACCTTCCGACTGTCATGTTGAGAAGAGTCGTGGTCGGTGAGGGATACTACATTCAGTTTGGCGGAGGAGTTGGATATCATTTTGGCGGGCTTAATGCCTCCAGCCCGTACTCCGACAAGACGGCTGATTATTCCTGTCAGGGTCTCGGGTTTAAGGCTGATGCATCATTGGACACGCAACTCGGTGAGAAGCTTTATGCCAGGGTCGACGCCGAAGCCAGAGCAGAATTCATGGGGACATTGAAGTCGGGCGGTGCCAATAATCTCACTTATATCGACTACAACACGGAGCAGCCTCATTCCGTCGACATGTCCTTCGGAGGGATCGGGATTACTTTCGGAATTGTCTACTACTTCTAAGCAACTCTTGAAAATAAGGAGAACGCGTGGGATCCGCGATTGAGGGCATCATACTGGGCATGGTTCAGGGATTAACCGAGTTTCTTCCAATAAGCAGCACGGCGCATCTCGTCATAATTCCAAGGTTGTTGGGCTGGGATTCGGCATTATTGAACAGTTTGACTTTCGATGTTGCGCTCCACCTGGGGACTCTTCTCGCCGTCGTGTCGTATTTCTTTAAGGACACTCTGGATTTGATTTCCGGTTTCGTCAGGGGTCTGCTGAAATGGAATTTCAGTGCGGACGATAAGGCGAGATTCGCACTCCTTGTGTTCCTCGGTACGATTCCTGCGGGAGTGCTTGGAGTCCTGTTCGACAAATGGGTCGAAACGAAATTCAGGACCCCGGCAATCCTGGCGGCGGCCATGATCGTGATTGGGATTCTGATGTGGTATGCCGAAAAAATCGCGGGGCAAACTAAGAAGACGGATAAACTGACGCTGAAGGACGCGCTTATAGTCGGTTTCTCACAAGCGCTTGCACTGGTTCCCGGCACTTCGCGTTCCGGTATAACGATATCTTCCGGGCTGCTGCTGGGATACCGGCGAGAGGATGCGGCCAGGTTCTCATTCCTCCTCTCGATTCCGATCATTGCGGGGGCGGCCATTTTCAAGCTGAGAACACTCACGCATGGTATACCTCATGCTGATCTGGCTCCGCTGATCCTCGGAACTCTATCTTCGGCCATTTTCGGATTTCTCGCTATTAAGTATTTTATGCGGTTCGTACAGCGTCACACGTTGAGCGCTTTTGTGTGGTACAGATTCTTTTTTGCGGCAATAATCATCATTTTTATGTTTATTATATGAGGGACGAAAATGAACCGGATACTCTTAATTTTACTCGGCTCTTTACTCATTCCAGGATGCAGTTCGAAAGGAAGAAACGTGATTCTCGAGACAAACTACGGAACAATCGAAATCAAATTATTTGATGACGCGGCACCGGTCACCAGTGAAAACTTTCGCAAGCTTGTTGCCGAAGGATTTTACGACAGTCTTCAGTTTCACCGTGTAATACCGGGTTTCGTTATCCAGGGCGGGGACCCGAATACCCGGACACCTAACAAGGCCACATACGGCCAGGGCGGACCAGGCTATACGCTTCCCGCTGAAATCGGAAAGCCGAACCTGCGCGGTTCAGTCGCTATGGCCAGGCAAGGGGACCAGGTGAATCCTCAAAGGCGTTCAAACGGAAGTCAGTTCTATATCTGTGTGGATCCTCAGCCTGAGCTTGACGGGAAGTACACTGTTTTCGGAGAGGTTGTGAAGGGGATGAAGGTAGTGGATGAGATATCGCAGGTTCCGCGTGATGCGAGGGACATTCCGCTAAGTCCCGTTTACATTGTGAAGGCGTATCTGGAAAAATGAGCGACTTCAAGAAGTTCGCCTCTTCCGTTAAGAAAAAAAAGTTCGGACGGATTTACCTGATTCACGGCAACGAGGACTATTTCATTGAGAACGCCGTCGGTCTCCTGATTGACAATGTCGTCAGCGAGAACGACCGCTCATTCAACCTCGATGTGTTTGACGGAACCGAATCGAATTCCGATAATGTCCTGTCATCGATACTGAGTTTCCCCTTCGTCGGGGAGCACAGGCTGACGGTTGTCAGAAAGTTCGACAAAATGGAAAAAAGGTACCGGTTGGACATCGTGCGGCACCTGCCGGAGGTACCAGAGTCCAATATTGTCTGCCTCGTGGCAGGCGAGATAAAGACCACCGACGATTCCTACAGCCAGCTCCCGTCGTTTGCCGAAAGCCTGACTTTCAACAAACTAAAGGGGGAAGAACTGACCGGCTTTCTAACGACCACTTCAGCTTCCCTCGGCAAAGAGATGGAACCTGGAGCCGTCGAGCTGCTGGTGGAGCTGTCGGGCGATTCGCTCGGAGACCTCGTTTCTGAAGTTGAGAAGCTCTCACTCTATGCCGGGGACAAGGACAGGATTTCGGTTGACGACGTTAATACCGTGGTCGGCAAGTCGAGAACCTTCAACATATTCGAGCTCCAGCGCGCCATCGGACAGAAGAACTCAAAACGATCCCAGGAAATAGCGGGCAAGATGCTGGAAACAGGCGAAAAGCCTGTCTACATAAACTTCATGCTCACGAGGTACTTCCTTTCTCTCATGCAGGTGAAGCATCAGCTCGGGAAGGGCATAAACACGAAGGAAATCTGCACGAAGGTATTTGGAAGATGGAACCCTTATGTTGACGAATACGTCACAGCGGCGCGTGCTTATTCAATTCCCGAACTGAGGCGGGCGATCGCGGTTCTGCTCGATGCCGATGTAAAACTGAAATCGGGCGGCTACAAGGATGCGGACGCCGTTGTCTTGAGCCTTTCAGAGATTCTCGGCGCAGACTCCGCCGGGAACGCTTAGTTATCCGCCCTGTTCTTGGGCAACACGGCGAGTGTCAGCCTGCTGATGCAGACGAGAGACTGCCGCTCGTCTTCGATCCTTATTTCCCATACCTGTGTTCTTCCGCCGATGTGAATCGGGCGTGCTGTCCCGTAAACAAACCCTTCCCTTACGCTTCGTATGTGGTTGGCATTTATCTCCAGGCCGACGCAGAACTCCTTATCCGGGTCGAGCACTAATGTGCCGGCAATACTCCCGAGTGTTTCTGCAAGCGCCGCCGAGGCGCCTCCGTGGAGAATGCCGTACGGCTGAATCGTTCTCTTGTCGACAGGCATTCTCCCCCGCAGGTAATCGCTTCCTATCTCCGTGATCTCGATGCCGATCTGTTCCCCCATCGTGTTTCCGTTGAGCTGGTTTACAAATTCAATTGTCGCATTTCTGAATAGGTTCATGTCGCCTCGAATAGTCTTTCTTAGGTTCTTGTCATTTGACAGAGTTAGCGCTGGCCGCCATATCTGTCCTCAGCTTCTTCTTGTCCATCTTGCCGACGCTTGTCTTTGGTATCGCGTCGACGAACACGATTCTGTCCGGAACGCTCCAGGTATTGAGAACGCCTTCATCGACAAATTTCTTGAGGAAAGCACGAAGTGCATCACCATCCACTTTCCCGGTGAAGCCAGGTTTCAACACTGCAACGGCGCAGGGACGCTCGCCCCACTTCTCACTCGGCAGGCCTATCACCGCGACTTCCGAGACAGCCTCGTGTTGGCTCAAGGCGCTTTCAATCTCCAACGAGGAGACCCATTCTCCGCCGGTCTTAATCATGTCTTTCAACCGGTCGACTATTTCAACGTAACCCTCTCGATCGATGTTTGCCATATCGCCGGTGTGAAGCCAGCCATCTCTCCAAAGCTGCCTGCTCATGTCATCGTCCTTCAGGTAACCCTGTGTCAGCCATGGAGCGCGTACTACGATTTCACCAACAGATTTACCGTCGTGCGCGACCTCGCTTCCCATTTCGTCGACAATCCTCAAATCGACAAATGGAACGGGAATGCCGGTCTTGATCCTGTACTTGACCTGTGAACTCAAGTCGCTCTGAAGCATTTCCTTAGTGAGATACGTAATCGTTAATACCGGACATGTTTCAGACATCCCATAGCCTGAATAGAGGTCTATACCCAATTTCAGTGTAGCGTCTGCCAATCCCTCAGGAAGAGCTGCGCCGCCGATGATTACCTTCCATTTTGAAAGGTCAACCGACTTCACGACAGGACTGGAGACCAGCATGTGAAGAATCGTGGGTACACAATGCGATAGGGTTACCCCTTCCGTCAGCAGGAGCTTGAGCAACATCGCAGGCTCATATTTTCCCGGGTAGACCTGTTTCACTCCCAACATAGTTGCCATATAGGGTAATCCCCACGCGTGGACGTGGAACATCGGAGTTAGAGGCATGTAGACGTCGTCCGAGCGAAACCTTCCCTGCGACTGGTACGCGCCTACGGAAGCAGTGATTGCCAACGTGTGGAGGACCAATTGACGATGCGAGAAGTAAACACCCTTTGGCTCCCCGGTGGTTCCGGTCGTATAAAACACAGTTGCGATGCTGTTCTCATCAAATTCTTCGAAGTCGTAGTCGGGACGGCCTTCTGCCAGAAGCTCCTCGTACTCGCCCGCGAATTCTATCGTGCATTCCGGTCTCGTCTTCTCATCCGTGAGGAGCACAAATTGTCTGACCGAAGTGAGTTCCCCTGATATCCTCTCGATCAGCGGAATGAATTCCGAGTTGACGAGCACCACCTTATCTTCCGCGTGGCGCATCGTATACAGAAGTTGTGCCGGCGACAGCCTGACGTTTACAGTGTGCATGATGGCGCCCATCATCGGGACTGCAAAGTATGCCTCCAGGTACCGATGGCTGTCCCAGTCAAGCACCGCCACCGTGTCGCCGGGACCTACTCCCAGGCCGCTCAGAACATTGGCAAGACGCCCAATCCTCTCCTTCAACTTAAGATAATCGTAACGAACGAGATCCCTGTATACGATTTCCCGCCCGGGCTCATATCGCAACCCGGCTTCCAGAATCTGCTTGATAAGGAGCTGGAAATGGTGGGCTTCCTGGACACCGCGGATGATTTTTGTCCCGGTCATGGTTTGTCCTCCCTTGTTTTTGTGAGCTAACGCAGTCTATTCCATGATGACCGTAATTTCACGTGTTCATGGCGCCAGCGTTCAGTAGTCACCTCAAAAGGAGACGGTCACCGCCCGGCAAGCATAATCTGCCGCATGGGTCAGTGACCGTCGGGACTCCGAGTCTGATTCCACCGCCGGATGTTCCAGCTGTAGAAGTCCTCGTGATTCATAACTGCGGCGCCTTTATCTCTCGATCCACGATCTCAATTTCAATGAAAAATCGGGAGCCGTTACGGTCCAGCCGTTGTCATAAGGACTGGCGTCCACAAATCTGCCGGAAGCAACTTCACCGGGAGGAATAATTCCCTTTGCTACCTTCCATGTACCGTCAGTTATAAGGGTATCATCCCCGATCCGGGCAAAGATGTTGCAGCCCGCTGAGCCGAATCGGTCGAAGTTGACAGCCTGGACCATAAATGTGTTTTTCCCCTTCTGAAGGAATGGTCCGACTTCAAATACTTGCACCCTCTTCCGCTCAACGTTCAAAGTCAAGGTGCGCCGTGCTTTAACGTCACCGATATATGTCCCGTTGACGTAAAGCTTGCAATACGTGTCGCCTATCAGCTGGACCTCGGCATTCTTGGGAACCTGAGTGAGATCCACCGTCTTGAGAAATGTTGCGGAGTCAATCTTGAATTCTTCGCGCGCATACGGACGGCTTTCCGGATAGTAGATGAAATTCGACTTTATGAGCTGGTTGTATTCCGAGTTACCCGCAAGCATTTGGGCGGTTCCCTGCTTCAGGTCATTCTCCTGATCCTCGAACCTTCCTTCGAGCAGCTGAAGCATCGGATAGCGGTTGGTCCGGAGGTAAAGCCTTGTGTAATCTGCCTTAAGGCTTGCGACAGAACTCACGAGATGATCCTCAATTCGTTTGATCCGCTCTTCTTTCTGAACGGCCGTCAATGAGCTGTCGGACGACAAGTATCGCATCCTCAAGACGCCCGTAACCTTATCCGCCCAGTATTTGTCCATTTTCGCGGAAAGCTCGTAGATGTCCAGTATGTCCTTGTTGGCACCGACCACCTTTCGGGCTTCCTTGATTAGTGACAAGACTTCCGGTATTGATGACTCGATGCTCTCGGTTCGGGAGGGGACATTGTAGTCACGCATGCTCACGAACGGCGCGCGCCAAAACTCATACCATGTTATTTGGTTGCCGGGTGAGCTTAGGAGCTCGTAAATAACCCGGGGCAGTTGCGATTTCGTCTGGAAATACTGCGGGAAGAAGACGCTTTCGAAGTGTGCGGGCGACGAAGTTTCCGGGTTCCACGCGCATTCGGCTCCCCAGGCATATCCGGGATAGTTCAACTCGCGAAGGTCCGCGCCGCCGTTGTCGTTCCACGTCGACACAAGGAGACCGAGCGCGCCTCCTTCATAACCTTCTCTTGCGAAGTACTGTATGTTGGCGTAGCTGTTGTAAAAATTCGGGAAGGGCCCGGTGAAATTCCAGACGGCGGGAGATGACAGGAATGGGAATCCGGCTCTCTTGAACACCTGAACACTCGGATAGTCGAACGATGCTCCGTAATGCCAGTCGACTATTGTTATATCCTTCGGAATCTCCGAGAGGATGTCAGGATTCTTCAGTATGATATCCCCGTACATCATTACCTTCTTGCCGAGAGATTTTAGTATATCGTAGACTTTTCTGTAATACTGTGCATGTGCTTCATCTATCCCGAGCGAATCGACCAGGTGCTTACTTGCACCCAAACCGACATCGAAACTCTCATCCGCGGACATATTGAAATATTTGCTTGAAAACGCCGGTGCAATTTCTGAAAGTAGGTTCTTCATAAAAGCGAGGGCCGAGTCGCTGGAAATGTCGATGCAGGTAGCTCCCGGAAACTCGGCATACTTCTCGAATTCCTTCTTGTACAGGACGTCTTCCATGTGTCCAAGAGTTTCAAATGCGGGAATTACTTTGACGTGGTATAATTTCCCGTACCTGTCCAGCTCGGCGACTTCCTTTACCGTTAAAGGCGCGCGGCCCTCGCTGAAGTCCGGATAAGACTTGAAATCGAACTCGTCTTCTATGTAAGGCATGTACACGTTCATCTTGTACATGGCGATGAAACGGATGATCTTCTTGAAATTGTCCAGTCGTGAGATTTGGCCGCGGCTTATATCGTCACTGATGCCGCGCATCTTCAGCGAGGGGTAATCGGCTATCGTTACGGCCGGAATGCTGTAACCTCTCTTATCTTTTTCGACGAGCTGAAGGAGCGTTGCGACAGCGTAGAATATCCCGGTCTTCGTACTCGCCATTATTTCTATGCGCCCCTTCTCGGATTTCAGAAAATACCCGTCCGGCGACGACAGGACGCTGTCCCGAACCGCCTCTGGAACCTCGATCTTTTCGACGCTGCTCTTACTGCTGATTATTCGTGCTTCCAGGGCGAGGACGGCCCTGCCTGAGGCTTTCCCTTCCTTGAAGTCCTTGCCGAAAAATTCTGACAGTTCATCCAGGGACGCCTTGTCATCGGCTGCCTTCGTAAACAGAGCGGAAAGCTTGCTGAAACTGACGGCCCCGGCTTTTTCATGAGCATACTTTGGGGTCGGCAGAACGCGAACCTCAGCCATGATCGCCGATCCCAAAATCGTTAGAGACAAAAACGGAGCCAGTAAAAACGATTTCTTCATCTCGAATCCTTAGTTTGTAGTGTTGATTTTTGCTAGGTTCGGAGAAACGGTTCAGCGGGTTCACCGGGAACATAGAAGAAATTCGTACTCCACCGGTAAAAGGCACAACTATTTCTGATCTAGTATTTCTCTGGCAATCACCAGGCGCTGAATCTCCGACGTACCTTCATAGATTTCAGTAATTTTTGCGTCCCGTAAATATCGTTCGACGGGAAAATCCTTCAAATAACCGTAACCGCCGTGTATCTGTATTCCTTCGAGCGCATTGTCGACGGCGACCTTCGAAGCAAAGAGCTTCGCCATGGCCGCTTCTTTAGTGAATCGCTCGCCGCGGTCTTTCTTCAATGCCGCATTAAGCGCAAGCAGATGTGCGGCTTCGATGTTCGTGTGCATCTCGGCTAGCTTGAACTGTATTGCCTGAAACTCGTAAAGCAGCTTATCGAACGCTTTTCTCTCACGAACATATTTCAACGATGCTTCGAGTGCTGCGCGCGCGATGCCGATAGCCTGTGCGGCAATTCCGATTCTCCCGCCGTCCAGCGTCATCATTGCAAACTTGAACCCGAATCCTTCCTCTCCGATCCGGTTTTCTTCGGGCACCCTGCATCCGTCGAATGTGATCTGCGCAGTGTCGGAACTTCTTATGCCGAGCTTATGCTCCTTCTTGGAAATGATAACGCCGGGAAAGGCTTTATCGACGATGAAGGCGCTGACGCCGCGGGCTCCCTTCGACTTATCAGTTGCCGCCATTACAAGCAGAACGTCGGCATTCGCGCCGTTTGTTATGAAGTTCTTGGTGCCGTTCAGCACATACGAATTGCCCTCGCGCGTGGCGGAAGTCCTCTGGTTTACGGCGTCACTGCCGGCCTCAGGCTCGGAAAGGCAGAACGCACCGAGTAATTTTCCAGAAGCCAAAGGCTTCAGATACTTCTCCTTTTGCGAAGGAGAGCCAAACTTCTCGAGGCCCCAGCATACGAGTGAATTGTTGACGCTCATTATGACGCCGGCCGAAGCATCTGCCCTGCTGATTTCCTCCAGCGCCAGCACGTAGCTTACCGTGTCCATCCCGGCCCCTCCGTGCTCGGTCGGAACCATCATTCCCATGAAACCAAGTTCTGCCATTTGCCGGATCTGTTCGCGTGGAAATTGTTCTTTCTCGTCGCGCTCAGCCGCCCCAGCCACGAGTTCGTTATCGGCAAAATCATGCGCCGCCTGTTTGATCATAGATTGTTCTTCGGTCAACTCGAAATCAACCATCTCACCGCTCCTGTTTTGAGTCTGTGAAGTTATGAACGCCATTACGAGGTTTTTGGCTCGTAAGTGTAAAATCCTCTGCCGGATTTTCTGCCTAAGTAGCCCGCAGCCACCATCTTTTTGAGAAGTGGGCAGGGCCTGTATTTGGGATCACCAGTACCGTGAAAAAGGACGTTCATTATGTCAAGACAAACGTCGAGCCCGATCAGATCGGCAAGCGCGAGAGGACCCATCGGATGATTCATCCCGAGCTTCATTACCGTGTCAATTGCCTCCGCAGATGCAACCCCTTCCATCACGCAGAAGATTGCTTCGTTGATCATCGGCATCAGAATTCGATTGGACACGAACCCCGGGTAGTCCTGTACCTCTACGGGCACTTTGTCAATCTTGTATGAGAGGTTGCGAACCGTCTCGTACGTCTCATTGGAAGTAGCGATGCCGCGGACAATTTCAATCAGCTTCATTACGGGGACCGGGTTGAAGAAATGCATCCCTATCACTTTTTCCGGCTTTGAAGTGGACGCCGCAAGGTCCGTTATTGAAATAGACGAAGTGTTGCTGGCAAGTACCGTTTCCGGTTTGCATATCTCGCTCAGAGTGTGAAAAAGGTCTTTCTTTACCTTGATATTCTCGGTTGCAGCTTCTATTACGAAGTCCGCGTCCCGGACTCCGGATTCCACCGAAGTCGATTGCGATATCCTGCTCAGAGCCTCGTTCTTTTGTTCCTCAGTCAGGATACCCTTGTTCACCTGTCTGTCCATGTTATGTCGGACGTACCCCATCCCCCTTTCCACCGCATCCCGTCGAACGTCGATCAAGCTTACGCTGAATTTCGACAAAGCGAGTACGTGGGCTATTCCGTTTCCCATCGTGCCCGCACCGATAACCGCTACGCTGTTAATCTCCATATTCTACCTTTCAATTATTACTCCCGCCGCTTCTCCTCCTCCGATGCAGATCGCCGCAAGGCCGCGGCGTGAACTGCGCTTCTGCATTGCATAGATAAGCGTCGTTAGGATTCTTGCGCCGCTTGCTCCGATGGGATGTCCTAGCGCAACAGCGCCGCCGTTCACATCTACTTTCTGTAAATCCAAATCTAATAATTGCCTGACTGCCAGTGAGACTACCGAGAACGCCTCGTTGATTTCGAATAGGTCTATATCTTCCTTGTTCAGCCCTGTTTTTGCGAAGAGTTTTTGTATAACCGTTGCGGGTGCGGTTGTGAACCATTCCGGCGCCTGGGCGGAAGAAGCCTGGGCAACGATTTTTGCAAGCGGCTTGACTCCGAGTTCTTTTGCCTTTTCTTCCGACATCAGGACAAGCGCCGCGGCGCCGTCATTCAGTTTGCTTGCGTTGGCCGGCGTTACCGTTCCATCCTTCTCGAAGGCCGGTCTCAGCTGCGGTATTTTCTCAAACTTCACCTTGCTCGGCTCTTCGTCTTCGGCGACATACGTCACCGTGCCGTCTTTTGACTTGATCGGCACAGGAATTATCTCATCTTGGAAATAGCCCTTTTCGATTGCCTCCAGCGCACGTTTGTAACTCGTGGCGGCGAATTCATCCTGCACGTCCCGAGGGATATGGCATTCTCGGGCGCAGAGTTCCGCCGCGCTTCCCATATGATAATCGTTGTAAACGTCCCACAGCCCATCCTTCACCATCGAATCGACGACCTTCCCGTCGCCCATCCTGTACCCTGATCGCGCCTTGTCGAGCAGATATGGTGCATTGGACATGCTCTCCATTCCACCGGCAACTACGATGTCGGCCTCGCCTGTCATGATGGTAAGTGCTCCGAGCATCACGGACTTGAGGCCGGAGCCGCAAACTTTGTTGATTGTGGTACACGGTGTGGAGTTTGGCAAACCCGCAAATATCGAAGCTTGTCTGGCTGGCGCCTGACCAACCCCCGCAGTCAGGACGCAACCCATGAATACTTCCTCGACCTGCTCAGGAGTAATTCCTGCACGTCTCACCGCCCCCTGGATAACAAGTGCTCCCAGCTTCGGTGCGGTTTGGCTGCTTAATGCCCCCTGAAAAGAGCCGATCGGAGTGCGACAGGCGCTCGCAATAACCACCTGTCTCATTTGGACCTCCTTTCTTAGCTGTTCATTGCCTTAAGGAATTCCTTATTGTTTTTGGTCCCACGCATCTTGTCTAACAAAAAGTCCATTGCGTCCACTGGAGAGTAATCGCTTAGTATCTTTCGTAACACCCAAATCCTGTTGAGTTCATCGGGCGAGAGGAGAAGTTCCTCGTGTCTGGTACTGCTGCGGTTGACTTCTATCGCGGGGAAAATTCTCTTGTCGGCAAGCTCACGCGTAAGCACCACTTCCATGTTGCCGGTTCCCTTGAACTCCTCGAATATGACTTCGTCCATCCTGCTCCCCGTCTCCACCAGCGCGGTGCCAATGATGGTAAGACTTCCGCCCTCTTCGATATTCCTAGCCGCACCGAAGAATCGCTTCGGCTTGATCAGCGCGTTGGAGTCGATACCTCCCGAGAGTATCTTTCCGCTGTGGGGTACTGTCGCGTTGTATGCCCTGGCGAGGCGGGTTATACTATCAAGCAGAATAACGACGTCGTTTTTCGCTTCGACCAGTCGCTTTGCCTTCTCGAGTACCATTTCAGCGACCTGAGTGTGTCGCTGCGGCTCTTCGTCGAATGTAGAACTGACCACCTCGGCATTCACCGACCGCTCCATGTCGGTCACTTCTTCCGGACGTTCGTCTATCAGAAGGACAATCAACCTCACATCCGGGTGATTGCGGGTAATGCTGTTGGCAATTTTCTGCAGCAAGATAGTCTTGCCTGCTTTCGGAGGAGACACGATCATTCCGCGCTGTCCCATACCGATGGGTGCAAGCAGGTCGATGATTCTCATGGAATATTCACCAGGCACGGTCTCGAGATGGAGCTTTTCGTTGGGATAAAGAGGGGTAAGGTTGTCAAACATCACCCTCTCACGTGTGAACTCGGGATCTCTGAAGTTTACCCTTTCCACCCGAAGGAGCGCGAAGAACTTCTCTCCCTCTTTAGGCGGCCTGATTTGTCCGCTGACCGTGTCTCCAGTCATCAGACCGAATTTCTTGATCTGTGAAGGAGAAACATATATGTCATCCGGCGATGATAAATAGTTATACTTCGGAGAACGAAGGAATCCATAACCGTCGCCGTGGACGTCGAGAACGCCGGCGCTGACCGATATGCCCGGTGATTCAGGCTGCACCTGTGCCTCGGCGCGGGGAGCTTCCTTGACGGCCGTGCTCTGCTTCTCCATGATTTTGAAAATCACTTCCTCTTTCCTGAGGCCACTATAGCCGGGAATCTCCAATTCTCTTGCCAACTTATGCAATTCTGCCACTTTCATTCCCTGCAGCTCTGCAAGATCTACAGTCATCGAAAACTACCTCCTAAAGAAATTTGAATTACTTTTGAAATGTTGAGTGAAATCCTGAATAGCGGTGCATTTGCACCATCGGATGAAATCCTGTTGTGCGATCTATTTACCCTTCATCGGGTCAGGTCCGAAGGATCCTGGGGATTGGAATTCCCAAAAAGGAGTTGATTTAATCTAGAGACTCTCAAAGTCTAACACGGTCTTTTCCATTAGGGGCAATGTCTCGCCTGCCAGATAATGGGATCCCGAAATCAAAAGAAAACTATCGCCGCTGGCTTGGTTCAATGCAACTCTCAGTGCATCAGTGGAATTGTCAAACACTGGCGCCTTTAATTTAATATCATCTGCTAATTTGTTCAACTCTGCAACATTAAGGGATCGCCCTACTTGAAGCTGCGTCAAGATAATAGTTGTAAACCTTTCCCGCAAGATATTCAGCATCGTTTTGGCGTCTTTGTCCCTCATGGCGGCAAATAGCAAAACACCCGCTTTCCCTTCGAATTCAGACAAACTCTCGAACACGGCCTGAATTCCGTCGGGATTATGACCGACATCGAGGATTACCAGAGGGTCCTGTGATATAACTTCGAGCCTCCCTCGAATTCCCGTATTTTTCCTTATCCCTTCAAATCCTTCGTAGATTGCCTTTTTCTCGACCCTTATTCCTGAATTGCCCATTAGATGCAGAGCCGCGAGTGCGGTCGCCGCATTCTTGATCTGGTGCCTTCCGCCAAGTCCAAACTTGAGGTTTGGGTAACCAATTCCGAACACTTCGCCATCAAATGAGGAACTCGCAACGTCGCTGCCGGTGACCAGGCATCTGCAAACATCCTCAACAAAATAGATCGAAGAAGCATTGTCGGACGCAGAGCGTTTAAAGACGTTCCTGACCGACTCCTGGTTCACATTGACCACCGCAGGACGTCCCCGTTTTATTATTCCCGCCTTTTCAAACGCGATTTGTTCCACCGTATTCCCTAGAATCTCCGTATGGTCCAATCCGATTCCGGTGACGACGGAAACGATGGGGTCGATTATGTTCGTGGCATCGAGTCTGCCGCCGAGGCCTGTCTCCAGAATCGCATAGTCAACCTGCTTGTCAAGAAAATACTTGAACATAATCGCGGTCAGAGACTCGAAGTAAGTGGCTCTTATGTCGATAATTTTCGGCTTGAAGAACTCAGTCAAGTCCGCAACTTCGGCTTCGCTTATCTGTCTGCCGTCTATTTTGATACGCTCGTTCAGGCTGACGATATGAGGAGAAGTGTAGAGCCCCGTACGGTAACCCATCGAAGTCAGTACGCTGGCGATAGCGGCGCAGGTGCTTCCTTTGCCGTTGGTACCCGCCACGTGTACCGCTTTCAACCCCAAATGAGGATTCCCGGAGTATTCCATCAGCGACCTGATATTCTCCAGGTCCATCTTCATCCCGAATGTCTCGAGTGAAAATAGAAAACTAATGGCTTCTTCTGGTTTCAACTTGTTTCCTTACTAGATCGAACAAAAAACATCATCTCAGGGTTCTCTGCAGGTGCACACGTCAAATTCGGCTCCAGGTAGAAACAGGATTCGATCTCCCCTTCTCACACCGCGTCAAACGCCGCGGTCGATTCACAGCTCTGATTAGTCCAATGACAGGCTAACACAAACTGTACATAAGAGTATCCGGGAAAGCACAGCAGACATTCCAAAGAACATGGTTCTTGGTTAGTGCGCGGATACCTTCTCAACGCCGGTATTCAGACTACCGATGAGATCAGAAATATGCTCCAGCTTCGAGCTAGAAACATAACTCTCAATGCCGCTCAACAGTTCCTCGGGGACGTTCGGTTTGGCGAACAAAACAGTCCCTAATTCCACTGCGGAGGCGCCTGCAATCAAGTACTCTATGACATCCTGCCATGTGAAGATTCCGCCGCTCGCTACTATGGGAATGTCCACGGATTTGGTCACCTCATATACCTTGGCCATCGTAAGCGGTTTTATGGCCGGTCCGGACAATCCTCCGGTAACAGTGTGGATCTTCGGCGCGCGTTTGTAAATGTCAATTGCCATTCCAACATAAGTGTTTGCCACTGTGACCGCGTCCGCTCCCTCGCCTTCCGCGGCCCTTGCCAGTTCACTTATGCGGGTAACATTCGGCGTCAGCTTGACCAGGAGCGTCTTTGGAAATACATTCCGAACCAGGCGCGTTATTGTACCGAGCATCTTCGGGTCGCTGCCGAATTCGATTCCGCCCTCTTTCACATTCGGGCATGAGAGGTTGATCTCGAGGCCTTGGACATCTTCCTCATCTGAAAGCATCTCGGCAAGCGACAGATAGTCCTCAGCCCGCTTGGCAGCTATGTTTGCAATTATCGTAGCGCCGGATTTCCTGAGTTTCGGAAGTTTTTCGGAGATGAACCGCTCCACCCCGATATTTGCCAGCCCAATCGAATTGAGCATGCCGCAAGCGACCTCTGTCACCCGCGGTGGCTCATTGCCGATCTTAGGTTTGAGGGTCAGTGATTTCGATACCACCGCGCCCAAAGCAGCGACATCGAAATAGTTTCCGAGCTCATCCCCGTATCCGGACGTACCTGACGCGGTCATAAGCGGATTCTTCAGTTCCAGTTTTCCGATGCCGATTTTAAGATGTGTCTTCATTTCAAATCGCCCCCGTAGCCACTTCTATCTCATTCGTATCGAATACCGGGCCATCCTTGCATGCGAGGTAGTATCCGGTTCCGTCCTTCTTCCTGACCGGGCATCCCTGGCAGAGTCCCATCCCGCATGCCATCGGTGTCTCGACGGAAATGTAGGTCCGGACCTTCTCCCCAAACTCCCGTTGGACACTTGCGAGCATAGGTGAAGGTCCGCAGGCAAAAATCTTGTCGGGTCTGTCCTTTTTCATCTTGAGTTTGAGAAGTTCGACCACGGTGCCATGAAAACCCGCAGACCCATCATCAGTAGCAAATTCAATTTGAATGTTATCGAAGTGCATAAGCTGTTTCATGGTCCTTGCGCCGTAGAAGGCCTCAGGAAAGGCACCAGAGTCGATAGCAGAAGTGATTACGATAGGGAGAACAGCTGCCCCGGATCCCCCGACAGCGAGCCAGACCTTCTCTCCTCGCGCTAACTCCGGGAATCCCCTTCCGAGAGGCCCATTCAAAATGACCTCCTCGCCATTGCGCAGCTTCGAGAGGAGTCTGGTCCCCTTGCCAACCGCTACGTAAAATAAAACTACGCCGTCGCCTTTCACTTCACAGACCGAGAAAGCCCGCGGAAGCAGCGGATCAAGCGAACCCGGAAAACTAAGCATTACAAACTGTCCGGGCTTCACTGCAGCGGAGATTTTGGGAGAACTGAACTCTGTCAAGAAGGTGTGTGGGGCAACTTCAAGTGTTTTGATCACTGAAGCATATTCGAGGAATTGATTTGTCGGCAAAATGCTCCCTAATGCTTTGTCGAGTCTTTCAGGATGTGAGTATGAGTTTCGGCAGAATCTATTGGTAGTTGTTTTAACCTCTGAACCGCATCGGGTCCCTGGTTGCCTGGAGGTATTTGCCCCACAGGCTTCTTCGCTGAATCTTCCTCCCGCAACAGTTTGAGGCGATTTTTCATTACGGCGATCGAATCAACGGTAGATTGTTTCGGCTCTGGGATCGGATTTGCCTTCTGACCCGGCGGTGGAACTGTCTGCGGGGCGCCTTTGGCTGCCTGGGGCGAATTCAACTTTGACAGGCTGTCCTTTCGGGCCATTTCCCGGCGCTGCCTCGCAGCCGCACTGTCGAATTGGGCCTGCTCATAACCGGTCAGAGCCAGCGCAACTTGGGATGTGAAATTGCTGGACGGATATTCAGTCTGAAGTCGTTTGTAGTAGACAAACGCGGAGTCGGGCTCTCTTAATTCATGTTCGTACACCCACCCAACGGCATAGAGCGCCTGCGGCCCCATCGGCACGGGATGGCTTTCGGCAAGCCTTCTAAGCGTTGTCAAAGCTGAATCGGGGTCGTCCTTGTTTACGAGCTCGATTGCCTGATCATATTGAACCTGCGATGAGTCGACCTTTACCGTTGGAGGGGGCAATCCCAGTAGCTGGCTGGCGGACGACGCAAACTCAGACTCAGGGTGTTCCTTTATAAGCTCCTGCAGGTACTTCTGACCATCGGCCGAATCACCTGTGGAATAATAATATTCGCCGAGTGTATAAAGTGCGGAGGGATATTCCCTCGATCTATTAAATTTTTTGACGATGATTTTGTACGAGACGATTGCCGAATCAGGGACACGGAGCCTGAACATATAATAACCCGCCAGGTCTTTTCGCGCCTGGGCTGCGTGTTCGTAAAGCGAGTCTAGATTGGCCGCCGATTGAGCAGTTACGGAATCCTTTTTCCTTTCCTCCGCACGCGCACGGTCGTAAAGGCTGTCCGTCAACGCCACTCTGTAACCCCTTATGAAATAGTCCTGCAAAGTCATTGCCATTTCCCTGGATCGATCACTTATGCCCACCACCGAAGGGTGTCCCGAACATTTCTGGAAGTACTTCAATGCAGTCTGGTAGTCTCCCACCTTCCGGAGATAAATATTCCCGAGCCTGTATGTGCTTCTGGTCGATGCCTCATTTGTCGAATACGCGGTATCGAGCCTCTGAAACGTCTGAACCGCTGTAGAAACTTCTCCTGAATCATAGAGGACCGCGGCTCTTTGGTATTCGAGGAGAGGGAAAAATTGGAAGAACTTGTCGTCTCCTCTCAGTTGTGCGACGTCCTCAAGTGCCAGGCTGAAACGTCCCTGTAATTTTTCTGCTCTAGCCAGGTAATACCTCGAATAAAATCGCAAACGCACATCATGTGCTTCTGACCATGCTTTTTGATACGCCCGCTGTGCCTGGAGATAACGACCGACAGCCATCAGGAGATTTCCTGCCCTGCAAGCGTAAATAGCCGACTCGTCGCCATTGGATTGAGTGGCTGCGGTATCCAGGTAAGCAGCCGCTTTGACTGTATCTCCCCTGTTAAGGTAGTAATCAGATAAGACTTGTGAGCACTTCATCAGGACCGCTTGATTTTTCTCCTTGTGGGCAAGAACCTGCGCGTCTTCGATTGTCTTCAGTCCCTGATCGTAATTCATTCCCCTTATCAGCATACTACCGTAGTACATCTGAGCTTCCGCAATTCTGTTGCTCTTCGGGAAAGTGGCCTCTGCTTCGACGAACTTCCTCTGGCCTTGCAGATTGTCACCTTCATAGTAGTAGCTGATGCCTATCAAGAAAAGACAGTCTTCCGTGAACTCCGACTTTGGATACAACTGGAGGACCTTGGAAGCCTTGGCGATTGCAAGATCGAAATTCTGCCGGCTCGTGGGACTAATCTGAAAAGTAGTCTGGACACTCCCTGCAATTTGATTTATTTGATATTCTCTCTGGCTGGTCTTGACATCAAGCAGCGCCTTCTCGAAAGCTGTCTGTGCATTATAATAAGTATTGAAGTATGCAGAGAAATTCGTGTAGCCCTGCTGCACATATCCCCACATGAAGCAGCCGCTGAAGATTGCTGACGCTGAGATCAGACCGATTAGGATGAAGTAGACTCTTGTTCGCACTGCTATTACCGACTAAAATAGTGCTGCGCCGAAGTCAAAATCAAGCCGGTCATTAGTTTTTATTCGATCGGTCGATCGCCTCCCCTTCCCGTCGAGTCAGTATGCGATGCGCGCGCATCGCATTGCAGAAAAGCCGTCTCTGGGTTAACTTCTGAAGCCAATCAACATCATGAGATATGGATCCCGCATTTGACATCACTTGTCATACTGAATAATGGGTGGCCCCCGATTGATGGAAATGACCCTTGGAGAATCTATTACATGGAGGTGTGAATGATTTTTAGAGAAGGCGATGCATCGATCGAGGTGGTGCAGGGAGATATTACCGACTACGATGGTGAAGCCATCGTCAATGCGGCCAACAACCACTTCTGGATGGGCGGAGGAGTCGCGGGAGCAATTAAGCGCAAAGGAGGTGCTACAATCGAGGAAGAAGCAATGAAAAAGGGGCCAAGGCCGGTTGGTGATGCTGTCATGACTTCGGGGGGCTCGCTTCATGCCAGGTACGTGATTCATGCCGCCGTAATGGGGCAGGACCTCCAGACTGACTCCGATAAAATACGAAAGGCAACCTCCTCATGCCTGATGATCGCCGAGGCGAAGGGAATAGGATCGATTGCATTTCCCGCACTCGGAACTGGCGTTGGCGGTTTCCCTCTGCAAGCGGCAGCGGAGGTAATGATGAAGGAAGTCCGTTGTTTCGTACAAAATGCAAGTAGCCTCAGGAGGGTGACATTTGTGCTGTACGATGTCACCGCCTTCAAAATCTTCGCTGTAGAGCTCGAAAGGATGCAGAAGTGAACCGTTGCACCGATTACATAAGTCATTACAGGCTTGATGCCGAGCATTTCGACTATTTCAGTAACCCCGACCCGACTGATTTAGCATACGAAAGGCTTTTCAGAGAGTTTATTGTCGGTCTCGCCGGAAAAAAATCACGCGTCCTCGATATAGGGAGCGGCAGCGGATGGACTTCCATGATTCCGCACGAACAGCTCTTCCATGTCGATTTGTCGCTGCGGAATCTCGCTTCCCTCAGATCCGATTCCTCCGCACAGGCGCTGGCGGACGCCAGTTACTTGCCATTCAAAGACGAGTCGCTCGATCTTGTGATAGCCTCCGAGATTCTTGAGCATCTCAATACACCGGAAACGGCTTCTCGGGAAATCTGGAGAGTCCTGAAACCCGGAGGGAAAGCTATTGTGTCAACTCCATACAAGGAGAGACTTCGCTACACGCTTTGCATCCACTGCAATCAGGTTACCCCGCTGAACGCTCACCTGCATAGCTTCAACAAAGAAATGCTTATGTCGATGTTCCCTTCGGCAAACAGGAGTGTGTATCTCTTCGGAAGTAAAATACTGGCGAATCTGAGAGTGGCGAGCTTATTCAAAAGGATTCCGCTGCAAATCTGGCGGGCCATCGATTACCCGCTTCTGAAACTGATAGACAAGGCCCAGCACGTCGTCCTGGTTGTAGAGAAGTGAATTATTTCTGGAGCAACTTGAGGTAGAGCTTGGTAAGTTCTTCAAGATCTGCCTTTGCCTTAGGGTAGTAAACGGCCCCATATCTTTCAGCCATAGGTCCGAGAGTGCTGTAAGGATCGCCGCTGCAAAATACTGTCGGCGAGGACCTGTTCGGGCCGCTCTTTCTCATCAGCTGCAGGATCGCAATTCCCGGCAAATGACCCTGGCTCAAATCGTCTTTGAACTCATTATCCAGTATGATCAGATCGTATTCGTTTTCACTTATGAATTTTCTGGTCTCCACGCTGTTAGTGGTCTCGTCGATCTTCAGCTCCGCTTCGATCATACTCGCGACTTCACCCAGCACCAGCTTCTGCACATTCCGCTGAGAGTCATCGTCGTCTGCAATCAAGACGGAATACTTGAGCATGTCACGCCATTACCTGTGAGACGACTCCTCCGGCCACTACATCATCACCCTCGTAGAGAACGACGCTTTGTCCGAGTGTTATTGCCCTGCGCGGATTTAGAAACTCGACTTCTATTTCGGCGGGGCCGGTTTGTTTTACCAGACATTCTGCTCCAGGATCCTTATATCTGATTTTCGCCTTGAAGACTCTCCCGTTGGGAAGCTCGGAATACTTTATCAGATTGACGCGTTCGGCCTTAAGAGCTTTGCCGTAGAGGCCCGACTCCACATCGACCTCGATCGTGTTCCTTTCCGGATCGATGTTTTTCACGTAAAGCGGATCTTTGCTGCTTATTCCCAGACCTCTGCGCTGGCCGATTGTATAGAAAGCGTAACCACGATGCCTGCCGACTGTTTTGCCATTGTAAATTATCTCACCGCCGTCGATACGCCTGTCCAGTCCGGGTACGGCGTCCCTGAGAAACCTCGTGTAATCGTTGTCTGCCACGAAACATATCTCGTAACTCTCAGGTTTCTTTGCGCTTGCCAGCCCGCGTTCCATGGCCATCAGGCGAACTTCGGCTTTCGATAGCTGAGACAGCGGGAAGATCGTCTTGCTTAGACTTTCCTGAGTCAGCCCGTACAAAGCATAGGATTGATCCTTGCCTGAATCCTTACCCCTCGACAGAATGTATCTCTTGAGTCCATAATCGAATCTGACTCCCGCGTAGTGGCCGGTGCAGATGGCCGCTGCTCCGAGACTCTCCGCCTTCTCCAGCAGGTATTCCCATTTAATTTTTCTGTTACAGACAACGCACGGATTTGGAGTACGGCCTGCGAGATATTCCCCCACGAACTCGTCTATAACTTCATGCTTGAAGCGCTCACTGAAATCAAAAACATAATGAGGAAACTTCTGCCTGTCGGCTACGCTTCTTGCCATATTGATTCCGTCGATCGAACAGCAGCTTGAATCTCTGTTGTCGTTTCCGCCGATGTCTTCGTAATCGTACGTCTTAATTGTCACGCCGATTACATCATATCCCATTTCCTTCATCAGGACAGCCGCGAGCGATGAATCGACACCGCCGCTCATGGCTACGACTATCCTGGGTTTACCGACGCTCGTTGACATTGCCTTAATAATTTACTGAAAAGGGGTGGAGTATGAAAGGTCTTCGCATTCCGAGGGAGGAGCCTATCTGCCCTTCCATATCGGTTTTCGCTTTCCAAGGAACGCCGATGTTCCCTCCTTCTTGTCTTCGGTGCCGCACGACAGTGCAAACAGTTGTGCCTCGATCTTCATTCCCTCACTTTGGCCGGTTTGGACAGCGGCCTCGATGGCCTGTAAAGCGAGGTTCACGGCTGCCGGCGCCCGTGTCGCAATGGTATCGACCATCTTCATTGCCGTCGGAAGGAGTTGGGCTTGGTCCACTACGGCATTGACCAGCCGCAGTCGAAGGGCAGTCTCCGCATCGATCTGGTTTCCAGTCACGATCAATTCCGTCGCTATGCCTCTGCCGGCGAGCCTTACAAGCCTCTGCGATCCTCCATAACCGGGGATTATTCCGAGGCTGACTTCAGGCTGGCCAAATTTCGCGTTCGTTGATGCGATTCGGATATGGCACGCCCATGCAAGTTCGCTTCCTCCGCCGAGTGCGTATCCATTTATTGCCGCTATGATAGGTTTCCCGAACCGTTCGATCCGGCCGAACAAAGCTTGCCCTTTCTCAGCAAACTCTTTGCCTGTGGTGACGCTCAGTTTGTCCAGCTCTGAAATGTCCGCACCTGCCACAAATGATTTTTCTCCTGATCCTGTTATTATGACCGCGGCAACTTCCGGATCGGACTCGGCAAGGGTAATGGCGCCGTCCATTTCTGCAAGGACGGTGCTGTTCAATGCATTCAGCTTGTCGGGACGGTTTATTGATATGATTCCTGCATGCCCCGACTTCTGGTATGAGATGGTTTGAAAGTCCATTGTTTTTAACTCCTTGTTTTATGCAACCTCGACCCGGCTCTGATCACCGATCATAAAGCGCTGAACTCTGGGTTTGCCGTCTGCCCTCACTATTTCCACGTCGTTCCCGAGCAGACTTCCCTCGATTCGAATCCCCGCGTCTAAAATCCGGCATCCCTTCAGTATGATGCTGTATTCCACTTCGCTGTTTGTTAAGTGAGTCTCAGATCCGATCGAAGAAAAAGGGCCCACATAGCTGTTCTCTATCACGGCATTTTCACCAATGATTGCGGGGCCTCTGACTTTGCTGTTTATAATCTTGCATCCTTTTTGCAGAATGACCCTGCCCGCGACGTCGCTGCGGGAATCGACTTCCACCCCCCCGTCAATAAAAGGATCGATGTTCTCGAGGATGAGGCGGTTGGCTTCCAACAAATCGGTCGGCTTGCCTGTATCCTTCCACCATCCTGTAATTTCGGAGAACCCGACCTTGTAGCCGTGGTCAATCAGGTACTGGTGGGCATCGGATATCTCCAGTTCCCCTCGCGCACTCGGACTAATGTTGTTTACCGCCTCAAATATGTGTCTGTCGTAGATATAAATGCCCGCGACAGCGTAATTGCTCTTCGGATGTTCAGGCTTTTCCTCGACTTTCACTATCATTCCATCCCTGATCTCCGGCACACCGAATCTTTCCGGGTCCCTAACCTTTGCCAGAGTCAAAAAGCAATTTGCACCGCTTGCAGAAAAAGCATCCACGTATCGCTTCACCCCTCCCACAACCATGTTGTCGCCGAGGTAGAAGATGAAACTGTCATTTCCGATGAACTGCTCGGCGATCTTCACTACGTGGGCGAGACCAAGGGGGGCTTCCTGTGGAATGTACGTTATTCTGATCCCCCACTTTTCCCCATTGCCTATTGCACTCGTGACTTCATCATTGCCGGCATTAGTGACGATTCCAACTTCGGTGATTCCAGCCGCAGCTGCCGCCTCTATAGCGTAGTGCAAGATGGGCTTGTTCGCAATCGGTATTAGGTGCTTGTTCTGTGTATGAGTGATCGGTCTGAGTCTGGTTCCCCTTCCTCCGCTTGCGATCAGGGCCTTCAATTTCATTCTACCTCCAGTAGTTTCTTGATTCTGTTCAGAGCCGTTCTGCGCGGTCCGCGGGATTCATGCTTGAGCAACTCCTCGATACCAAGCAGCGAAGC
This sequence comes from Bacteroidota bacterium, assembly GCA_021825585.1. GTDB lineage: Bacteria > Bacteroidota > Ignavibacteria > Kryptoniales > JAKASW01 > JAKASW01. The sequence goes on from JAKAGT010000005.1 coordinate 86,131, forward strand.
CGATTTGTAATAATCTAATATACGGTTCTTGCCACGGAGAACTCTCATGTGAGATTCAATTATGTTGAAATCTCCGCGAACCAGTGGACCCGTCAATGCACTCATGCCATTCTTAGTGGAAATGTTTTCCGCTGTCGATGTCAATAGATTAGACAGAAGAGACTTGGCGTCGCCTCGTTCAATAAAATTCGATATCATTTCTTCGGCACTTTTTACGGCTATGACGACGGTATTTGAAGCTATGACGCTCGCCACGTGCAACATGGCTCTCTCCTTCTCGGAATGAAGCACAAGCAGCTTGGAGCGGAGCCCCTTCACAATCTCACGCGCACAGCGAAGCGCTTTCGGTGTTCCTAGAAAATCGTAATATATCGATCGTGAGAAGTCAGGAGAATATTTCTGTGCGAATGGAGAAATCGGATGAAGTGCGCCGACCGAAGCTCCCAATTCGTGTAGCGCGGTTAGAGCATCCAAAGGGACTATGCCACTGAAGTGGAACACCGTCTTCCCTTTCCAATTCACCTGGACTGCTTCAGACAACTGCGAAATAGCGCAAGGCACTTCATCATCTCTTACGGCAACAAAAAGGACATCAAAATCAGGGAGGAGATCGACAGGTGATGTAAGAATTTTGGTGCCGGGAAATTTCCTATTCAAGAGCTGCTGCTCCCGGCGTGATGAGGGTTTCGAGACAATGGAGCGGCAAACCCAACCCTGGCGCGCTAGCGCAAGCGCGACGCTCGTGCCGACCCTGCCTGGACCAACGAGGGAGAACTTAGTGGCATTTCGCGTCATGAAATCACAGCTGATAAGTAGCCGACAACACCGGACTTATCGCCAGTAGTATCGCCAGAATTACAGTGATAGAGCACCGTTGCTTCCTTTGCGCCCACCTTGTTGGCTGCGTACAGACACGAAGCTATCGGACCGCCACCACAGGCTTCACAATTTCTGTTTTCGATGTCCCGTAACAGCCCATCTGGATCTGATCTTTCGATATCGTCTGAACAGACCTGGTCCATTTTATTTGCCGTATCGTAGTCGTGATAGTGGGACAAATCGGAACTCGCAACGACAAGGATGCGCTTTCTCTTCGCGAGATCACCGATGACATTGCCCAGAGTCCTGCAGTAATCTGCCCTCTGATCTCCCATGACGATAGGCAGAAGCTTGAAATGCCCGGCCGTGAGTTGAAGGAAAGGAAGTTGGACTTCCAGGGCATGTTCTGTTTTGTGCCCTGCCCTTGACTCGATGACAACGTCCCCGCCAAACTCAAGGAACAAATTCCGCGAGTCACTGTCAACTTCTATTTCACCAAGTGGCGATGAATAGGCCTTGCCGGAAAACACGGATATCCCTTCAAAGTACTCACGATGACTCGGGGACACTACAATCACCGTGTCGTAGTCCTCCCTATTGAGAAGTGCATATCCGCAGGCGGCAGTATATCCGCTGTATTGGTAACCCGCATGGGGCGATATTATCCCGAACACTTTTCCAACAGGCGGCGCTTTTATGTGCTCCCTCGCCTTGTCGATTAGAGTACGGCATGTCTTTTCAAGTTCCGTCTTGTCTTCCGGATAGAAGAACCCGGCTACGCTCGGCGGACGGACGAAGTCACTTTCTTTCAATTGTGCTCTCCTCTCTGGCCGCGCCCAATTCTTCTTCACTGAACACTTCTGCAGTGAAAACAAATATCTTTACTCCCGGATTCTTATAACATTCCTGATCCAGGCCTGCCTTTGTGCAGGTATATCTCAAGAACTGCTCCCTGTTCCAGTTGTTTTCCGTTGCAACCTGGGGAAGGAGCAAACCCCTGTAGAATCCTTTCTCGATAAGAACGCCATGCTTGCCGACGATGATTTCGTCGACGCTCTTGGTCTCGTGTAACGGTGAAAGTACGGATATTTCCACATCGATATTCTTCAGCTCATTGTCCGAAAGCGGTTCGAATCTGGGATCACCGACAGCCGCCTTTGCTGCCGTCTCGGCGACTGTCTTGTAGAGCGGGAGCCGGGCCTCCACATAGCCGATGCACCCTCGCAGCTCACCGCTTTCACGCAACGTCACAAATCCGCCGGCGTCCCTTCTTAACTCTTCGTTATCCGGCTCAGGTGGTATGTACGCTTGCCTGGAAACAGCATGTGCGACGGCCTCCCGGGCAATCGACAGGAGTTCCCTTTTCCCATTCTCAGAAATGAGGAAGGTTACTTCCATACGCCGGGGATCTTTCTGTTGCAATCGGGACACATCCCGTCCACGATTCGGTTTTTCAAAACTCTGAAACCTTCCCGCTCTATCAAAGCGGTATTACAAGACGGGCAGTAAGTGTTCTCGAGATTGACCACCATCCCTGGCAGATTGCCTGCATAAACAAAGGAAAGACCGGCCCGTCTCCCTATTGCTGCAGCTTTCATCAGAGATTTAGCACCTGTATTTTCCTTGTCCAGCATCCGGTAATCCTGATGGAATGCGGTCACGTGCCATGGAATTTCGGGAGAGACAGACGCAATGAATTCGGCAATGTTCGTTATTTCCGTATCGCTGTCGTTGAATCCCGGAACGAGGAGAGTAACTACCTCGACCCAGAAGTCTTTCTGTTTAAGAAGGCGAATTGCGTCCAGAACTACCCCGAGTCTGCCGCCAAGTTGCCGATATTTCTTTTCGTCGAAACCTTTCAGGTCCACCTTATACAAATCGACATACGGCCTGATATACTCGATGACTTCCGGAGTGGCGTTGCCGTTTGACACATAGGCGCCGCGGATTCCGTATGGTCTTGCGAGTTTAAGTATCTCGACCGCCCATTCGCTTGTGATGAGGGGCTCGTTGTACGTCGAAACCAGGACGGGAGATTTGTACACCATTGCCATCTCGACTATTTTCTCCGGTCCCATAAATTCTGGTTGGGACGTCGCTGAAGGATCCCGCAGTGTCTGACTCGTCAGCCAGTTCTGGCAATATGCACAATGATAGTCGCAGCCGAGCATTCCGAAGCTCAGGGCGCTCGAGCCTGGAAAGGCGTGAAAGAAGGGCTTCTTCTCGATCGGATCGAGCTGGATTCCTGCCGCATAACCGTTCGGAACCATCAGTATACCATCCCGGTTGAATCTTACGTGACAGATTCCGTCGCGACCCGGCTTGATCTTGCATCTATGGCCGCAAGCATAGCAGAGCACCCAGTCGTTCTCCAGACTCTTACACAATTCGCCCTCGATTGTGTGTTCCTGGAGTATGCTTTTGAGCGTTAGCGTTTCAGCCATGACCTCCTCCGACTGATAGAATTTTACTCCTTAGTGCGGACAAAGTCAACCTCTGCTTACTTCTTAATCCACTCTGCGAGGAGACGCTCGAGTTCTTCCCCGCTAATTCTTGTCTTTGAGTTCTCCCCCGCCTTCATCCTTTGTCGCAGCGCTTCGTAGAGCGTTATCGCGGACGCAACGGAGACGTTGAGGCTCTGGATCATCCCGTGCATCGGTATCTCAAAACAGACGTCCGCAGCTAAGGTTGCCTGTTCGGAAACGCCTCTGTGCTCGTTGCCGAAAACGAGGGCGACCTTTTGATTCAAATCGAGGTCGAAAAGGGATACGGCTCCTTCGTTTAGTACGCTCGCGGCGATTGTGAAGCCCGCTGTCCTCAACGAATCATAACATGTTTCGACGGACGTGAATTTGTCTCTCTCCACCCATTTGTACGCGCTGGCGGAGCTTTTCTTCCCAATCTTCGGGAATTTCTCGGTTGTATACAGAAGGTTCACCCTTCTGACGCCGACTGCATCGCAAGTTCTCAAAATTGCGCTGACGTTGTGGGGATCATGGATATTTTCGAGCACTACGGTAAGATCGGGCTGCGTGGCTTTCAAAGCCCGGGAGAGTTTCTCGATCCTTCTGTCCGTTCTCATTCCCTGCGAGCCTCCAGGAGTATGACTGCGAAAATTATCAACACTCCCCCGGCTATTTGTTCCGGGTAGAGGGTCTCTCCTAAAATAATGAATGCGCTGAAAATCGCCACCACAGGCTCGATGGTGGATACTATGATGGCTGTTGACGGAGCTAGATATTTCAGACCGGTGAAATAGAAGAAGTAAGGAATCAGGGCGGATGACAGGGAAAACAAGACGAGAGCGCCCATCTCCATGGGACTGCTGGCAGAGATTTCAATATGCAGGATTGCATCGAGCGCAATCCAGAAGACGCTGCCGGTAATGAATGTGTACGATAGGGATGTCCATATGGAGTAATGTTTGCTCGCAACCTTCGTATAGATATTGAAGAAGGCGAAGCAAAAGGCAGACAGAACTCCAAGCGCAATACCTGGTGCCGTCAGATGAATAGCCGGGTCGAACGCCCCCACCATAATCATGCATCCGGCCAACGACGACAGCAAAGCCAGAACTTTAGTGCGGCTGATACTCTCCCGCCGCGATAGTACCATGTACACCGCTACGACGGCAGGAGCTGTGTACTGCATGAGGATTGCAAATCCCACGGTGGTCTTCTGGATTGCCATGTAATACGTGTAATTGGACCCTGCGACTCCGATAATGCCCAGAAGAGCGAAATCCCCTATATCTGCGATTTTGATCTTCAGCAGTGAAGGTCTCGAAATCAAGAAGAGGCCGACGAGGAAGATCGCTGCAAGGACCACGCGCGATTCGACGAGGAGCAAAGGCGAGACGCTGCGTTCGAAAAGGGACTTCGCTGCCGTCGCGGAGGTCCCCCAGAAGAAAGCCGCAGTGATAATGCTTAAATAGCCTCTCAGCTTTTTGTTCAAGAGGAAGACTGCGCCTTTCTGTCGAAGTACGCAGACATTTCCTCGTTCCCCATCGACGAGTAAAACACTGAGAGCTGCTTGTAAAGAGGAACCGGGTCGTCAACGAACGGCAGGCCTTCCTTCAAAAAGGAAATCACATTCTCCATATCCGGTATCTTTAAGTCGGGGTCGAACAGAGTGCATGCCGAGAGGAAAGGGTCCAGGGATTTTCTGTCGAACTCCGACGCCTTCTTGAGGCAGAGGAATGACAGCTCGAGAGAGTCCGAATGGGGAGTTTTAGACTCCATGACTTTCGAAAGCCACATGTAAACGTCGAAGCCCATATGCGGAAAGCCTCTCTCGATCTTCTTTGCGAAAAATAGCAGCTCTTCCGGTTTCAGGCTGCTGTTCGAGAAGAGCTCCCTATACACATCAACGTCACTTATATTATGTTCGATTGCTTCACGGAAAGCTTCGAAGAGGTCGTTAAAGTCCTGTCCGTTTCTGAACTGCCTCTTTATTTCATCAGCTGAGAATTCTCGCACGGCCCATCCGAATAGGAATGTAGATTGGGTTTCACTTGCCGCTGTCGCCCCACTTCAGTACCTGGATCTTCACCCTGGCCGTACCGGCTTCGATCATTCCGATGTCGCGGGCGGCAGCCTCCGATAGATCTATGATTCTCGACTTATCGACGGGGCCGCGATCGTTTACGACCACTTGCACGCTCTCGTTATTGCTCAGATTTGTCACTCTAAGGATTGTGCCGAACGGGAACTCACGATGGGCCGCGGTCAAGGCGTTCTTGTCGAAGGTCTCGCCGCTTGCTGTCTCCTTCCCGTTGAATCCAACCGAGTAATAAGAAGCTACACCTTCTATTGTCAGGAGGACTTTGCTGTGGAAAGTGTTCGGCCGGGCTGGAGTTGTAGCCGGAGTGGTCGGCCCTGCACCGGTAAAACGGGCCGCCGCGGAGCAGCCCGCAAGATAGAGTGCAGAGGCACACATTGCGGCAGCCGGAAGTCTTTTCAAACAAAATCCTGTCTGTCTTGCTTCCTGAGTATCTCCACAATTTCTTTTACGCCTTGAGACTCGCCTCTTTTGCAGATTAACACTGCGTCTTTTGTCTCGACGACGATAAGGTCTTCGACTCCAACAAGTGCAATCAATTTCTCTTCGGCCCATATGAGGTTATTTAAGCTTCGGATACCGATAACATCTCCTTTAATGGAATTACCTTCGTTGTTTCTGTCGCCCAGCTTGTACACTTCATCCCATGATCCGACGTCGCTCCACGTAAAACTGCTCGGAATCGTGAGTACATTCTTCGCTTTTTCCATTACGGCATAATCGACCGAAATGGATTCCACGCGCAAATAAAACTCTTCCAGTTGTTTTGAAAAGTCCTCATTGCCGAAAGATGATTTCAATGGAGAATGGAAATCGGAAAAATGTGTCAGGTTTCTTCTCAGTTCGTCGAGTATTATATCCACCCGCCAAATGAACATCCCGCTATTCCAGAGATAATCCCCGCTTTTCAGGAAGGCGACTGCAGTCTCCATGTCCGGTTTCTCTTTGAACTCGATGACGTTATAGCCTGCGTGGCTTACTATCTCCTTTTTCTCAGTGTGCGGATCGAAATGAATATATCCGAAACCGGTCTCTGGATGGGTCGGCCTTATGCCCAGCGTGACGAGTGCCCGCTCCTTATCGGCAAGACGCACGGCATCTTTGAGCTGAGCCACGAAATTCTCTTCCTGTGAAATCAGGTGGTCAGACGGAAGGACAACCATTACCGCGTCCTCGGTGATCGATGAGATTGCGGATGCTGCGACGGCGATGCACGGGGCGGTGTTCCTCCCGAATGGCTCGACAATGATGTTTTCCGGCGGGAGCTGCGGCAGCTGCATGGAGGCCGCCTCTCTTTGCACCTTGTTTGTCACTACGAAGGTGTTCTCAGGAGTGACGATCTCCGATATCCGGTCGTACGTCCGTTGATACAGCGTCCTATCGCCAAAGACGTGTTGAAACTGTTTGGGCGTCGCTTCTCTACTCTTGGGCCAGAAGCGTGATCCTACTCCGCCCGCCATAATGACTGCAAAGACTCTCATGTGTCGCTCTAATCTGCCGTGGATTGGTTTGCGTCGATATATATTCTCGGTACCCGGTTGTTTATCATGCACAGGATTTCGTATGGGATTGTCCCCAGACTGGCGGCAAGGTCCCATGCCGTTTCAGCTTCATCCCCGCTTCTTCCAATAAGTGTCACTTCGTTGCCGGGCTGTACCTCGAAATCGCTGCCGAGGTCAACCATGATATGATCCATCGTTATCGTCCCGACAACCGGATACCTTTTCCCGTTCATAAGCACCGAGGTCTTACCGGTCAGCATCCTGGTGTATCCGTCCCCGTAGCCTATCGGAACGACGGCTATTCTGTTCTTGCTCTTGGTGAAATACTTTCTTCCATAGCTTACACTCATGCCGGGTTGAAAAGTCTTGATATTGACGACGCTTGATTTCAGAGATAACGCCGGCCTGATGTCGACAGACTCGCTCGTCTCGATTGAGGGATAATAACCGTATGTCATTATTCCCGGACGGACCATGTCGAAAAAAGCCTCCGGCATGTCAAGAATCGCCCCGCTATTAGCGGTATGGAATAAAGGAGACTCCAGTCCCAGGTCTCTTACTGCTGCCGTGACCCCCTTGAATTCTCGAAGCTGGCGGTATGCGAATTCCTTGTTCGATTCATCCGACGTAGCAAAATGTGAGTATACGCCGACTATGGACAGGGAATCGAGGCTTGATATCGCTCGAACGGCATCGATTGCCACGTTCGGAAAGAATCCGAGCCTTCCCATCCCGGTGTCGACCTTGATTTGCACCTTCGCTTTCTTTCCGGCCGATCTGGCAACTGAATTCAAAGCGTGCGCCGTCTCGATTGAAGAGATAGAAGCATCGAGGTCGAATCGTACAAACGTCTCCAGCGATTCCTCGACCGGCGGTGAGAAGACCAGGATCGGTACGTTCGTGTGTTGTCTGAGCTCAATACCTTCTTCAGCCAGGGCAACTCCCAGATAACTGGCCCCGGCGTCCACCACTGTCTTCATCACCGGAACCAGTCCGTGACCGTAGGCATTGGCCTTGACGACGCCCATGATGCGAACATTGTTCCCCACCCTGTGGGCTATCTGACTTATGTTATATCTGATTGCCGATAAGTCAACTTCGGCGCGAGTTATTCTCATTTGTTTAATATACTCTCGTGTGAAAAATTTTCAAAAACCTGAATGGTGGACTAGTTTAAATGGCCGGATTTGATTCTCAACAGCTTTTATGAAGTAAATTCTCTTGCAACGACGCGAAGCCCGCAAGGGGAAAATGAGCAGGAAATTCATCCCTCGCGACTCATCGCCTTTTCGGGTGCAAGACAAATCACTGCCAGACCATGGCATTCGTCGGATATGAATCGACCCCATGCGTGTTCGCCGCACGGTAGCCGCACGAGTTCGATGCAATACTCCGGCTTTTCGTCAGGGCGAAGAAACCTGGTGAGAATTCCCCTACTTAACTTCTTTCAGTGCGGAACGGACCAGCTGTTCGACTGTGCTTCCGGCCGAAGCATCCTTTTTCAGCACTTCTCTTATAGCGCGCTCACATTGGGGCCTCGAATAGCCGAGCGCTACAAGCGCATCTACTGCATTTCCCCTGACTTCTTCTCTGATCTCAAGCATCTCCCCTCCCATGAGAATCCCGGCACGATGGATCTTGTCGCGCAGCTCGAGGACAAGCCTCTCGGCGGTCTTCTTCCCGATGCCGGGAATCGAAGTGAGTGCCTGGGAATTGGATGTTGCAATGAACTCATAAATGTCTGTAACGCTTGCGGACGACAAAAGGCTTAACGCAGTCCTGGGACCGATACCGGTAACACCTGTGAGGAGCTTGAAAAGCTTCCGTTCATCGGGCGAGCCGAATCCGTATAACGTCATGTCATCTTCGTGTACTACCAGGACCGTAAAAAGGGTTACTTCGTCGCCTACTTTACCCGCGTCGTCGTAAGCTGTCAGGGGGACGTTCACTTCATATCCCACACCATTGACATCGACGACAAGCGAAGTGGGATTCTTCTCGACCAACCGCCCTGTCAATCGATAAATCATCGCACACGACCGCCAGCGCTTCTTCGTACGATGCGTCTTTTGTTCTTGTCCACGAACTCCTTCCAGCTCCTGTATGTCCTGCCGCTGCGGTCGGAATTCTGAACATGACAGATGGCGATGGCACACGCGTCTGCCTCGTCCTCGCTAATGGGGACTTCTCCATCCAGATGGAGAAGGTTCCTGACCATGTACTTCACCTGACTTTTGGAGGCATTCCCGTTTCCGGTTACAGCCTGCTTCACTTTTCGCGGTGAGTACTCTACCACTTCGATTTGCTTAAGAGCAGCAGCCAGTACGACTGCACTCCTGGCATAGCCGAGTTTATAAGCGCTTTGCGCGTTCTTTCCGTAGTACCCGGCCTCGACGGCAACCGTGGAGATTCGGAACTCGTCCAGTAGGGCGCCGATTCTCCCGAAGATCCTGACGAGCTTGTCCGGGATGTTTGACAAGTCGGTGAGCTTGACCGTTCCATAAGCGAGAATTTCTTCGCCGCTTCTCCTCGTCTCAATCACCGCATAACCGGTCTTGCGAGAACCGGGATCGATTCCGAGAACGATCATTGATTGAGTTGTGCGAGAACGCTGTCATCTATGTCGAAGTTCGCGAATACATTCTGCACGTCATCATGTTCCTCGAGAGCTTCCATAAGCTTGAGAACCTGCTCCGCTTCCTTTCCTTCGACTCTTACCGTGTTTTGAGGGAGCAGTTGGAGCGATGCGTTTGAAATCGTGACACCCTTGTCTTCGATAGCTTTCTTGACAGCTTCGAAGGCATCAGCCGATGTTGTGATATCGTAATAGTCGTCCTCGGCCCTCATATCGTCCGCTCCCGCTTCAAGTATAATTGCGAGCAGGTCATCTTCACCGATCCCTGACTTGGGAACTTCTATGCTCCCCTTCTTCTGAAACATCCAGGCAACCGATCCCGCCTCGGCAAGTTTACCGTTGTTCCGGTCCAGGATGTGACGGATTTCGGCGACAGTTCGGTTTTTGTTGTCAGTCACGAGTTCCACCATAAGCGCGACTCCGGCCGGGCCGTACCCCTCGTAAGTCAACTCTTCGTAAACCGCCCCGGGAAGTTCGCCGGTCCCTCGCTGGACTGCCCTCTTGATGTTGTCAGCAGGCATGTTGGCGCCCTTTGCGGTCTGAATAGCGAGGCGCAGGCGCGGATTTCCATTCGGGTCGCCCCCGCCGTTTCTCGCCGCAATTGTAATTTCCTTGATGAGTCGGCTGAAGAGTTTTCCGCGTTGAGCATCGGTACCAGCCTTCTTGTGTTTAATCTTTGCCCATTTATTATGTCCGGACATGGTTCAACCTCCCAAACTTTCTTCTGATTTTCTGAAATCTTTCAATTGTAATTGGTAATAAACATTTCCCGCATATCGATTTTCGTCCAGCGAATAGACGACATCCAACATCGTACCGGGTTTTATAGTGTTGTCGCCGTTCCTGAACTTAATTGCATCGAATGTCACTCCGTCGGCCTTGAGCTTCATTCTGAGATGTGAGCTTCCTACAATTCGTGAATCTGTGAGATACACATTTGAAGTCCGAAATATCGGCTTTGAGTTATGAGGCCCGAACGGCTCGAACCTCTTAAGCGTCTTGATGAACTCTCCGTCCAGGTCGGTCAGGTTGAGATCGGCATCGATGGATATAACCGGTGTCTTCATTTCTTCCGTGAGCGTCTCCATCACAACCTGTTCAAATTTAGCCACGAAACGGCCCAGGTTCTCGGGCGCGAGCGCCAGCCCCGCTGCAAACTTGTGTCCGCCGAACTGCAGAAGCAAGTCGGAGCACTTTCTGATTGCATCGAATATATCGTATCCAACGACGCTCCGGGCGCTCCCTCGCACGACTCCATCTACAGTGGCAAGCATGATAGTTGGTTTGTAAAAGGTCTCGACGATTCTCGATGCAACTATGCCGACCACACCCGGATGCCAGCTCTCGCTGTGCAGGACCAACGAATTGCGATGGTCAGTGCTCAGAATTGCCAGGGCTTGTTCTTTCGCTTCGTTGAAAGTCTTCTCGTCGAGTATTCTCCTGTGCGAGTTTTCAGTTTCCAACACCTGTGCGAACTCGGATGCCATGTCCTCATTGTCGGTAATAAGGAGCTCGACCGCACGCTTTGCATCTCCGAGTCTGCCGACGGCGTTTATCCTTGGTGCAATGTTGAACGACACTTGCCCGGTAGTGAGTCTCTTGTGGTCCGACCGCGAGCTGTCCAGGAGTGCTTTGATGCCTGCACGTGGTTTTTTTGAGATCGCCATGAACCCGGCTTGCACGAAGATGCGGTTTTCACCGACAAGTGGAACGACATCTGCCGCCGCGGCAATCGCTACGAGGTCAAGATATTGGTCGGGCAAATCGCTCTTGCCAAGCTCGGTGGAAATCGCTTTTGCGAACTTGTAAGCAACGCCGCAACCCGACAGAAACTTGAATGGATAATCGCAGCCAGGCTTAATTGGATCCAGTACCGCCACAGCAGCCGGGCACGTCTCGACTTCATGATGATCGCAGATGATCGTGTCGATTCCCTTCTCCTTAGCAGTGGCAATTTCCTTGCTTGCCGCGACACCGCAATCGACGCTCACCATCAGTGTGAATCCTGATGCAGCTGCGAACTCAATTCCTGCGAGACTGATGCCGTAGCCCTCTTTGAGCCGGTCGGGGATATAGTATTCCACCTCCGCACCGAGCTCGGAGAAAAACATGTAAAGCAGGGCCGCGCCTGTCGTGCCGTCGACATCGTAATCTCCGTATATCAGGATCTTCTCATGACGATCGAGAGCCTGAAGAACCCGCCCCACAGCAGTGTGCATCCCGTCCATCAGGAACGGATCGTACTGGTCTTTGAGACTCGGCGAAAAGAACGACTCGGCCTTCTCGGGAGAATCGAGGCCGCGCTGCATAAGCAACCGTGCGATTATCGGTTTCACTTTCAATGTACCTGCAAGCTTATCAACATCGTCTTCATCGATTTGCTGTGACAGTTTCCAGTAATAATTCATCAACAGGAAAATTCCCTTACTGTTTAAAAGACCTGATGGAGTGAGCCGATAAGCCGAATTCTGTCTTTTCAGGACCGCAAGATGCAGCCTGAAGAGGCAGCCATTTATCTAAGCCCGGCATCTCTGCCGGACATACGCGACCTACCCGGGAGTCTGATCCCGCGAACGGGACAGTGGACGAGACTGGCCGCCTCGTTCCCGAACGGACGGGGTCCGTCGGGTGATCCTCCCTTACTTGGTCTTGCTCCGCGAGGGGTTTACCTAGCTCCCGGTGCTCACGCATCGGGCCGGTGGGCTCTTGCCCCGCCTTTTCACCCTTGCTCCGGGGCACGTTAGTGCCCAGGGGCGGTCTGTTTTCTGTGGCACTTTCCGTCGGGTCGCCCCGCCTCCAATGACCACTTTGGCGGCCATCGGAGCTCGCTGCCATACGGAGTTCGGACTTTCCTCCCGGCCCTGAAATCTTCAGGTCCGGGCGGCTGCCTGGCTCACTCCTGAACAAATTCTCAACCTTCTCTATTTCTGTTAACAATTCCACTCAATTGTCTCAAACGAGACTTACTGTCTCGGTTTCCGTGTTTTTTTTAAATTTTGCCACAAAAACCGGACAGCTTCGCCGTGCAAGGTTCAAACTTTCGGGAAATCTTCACCATACCGCCAAACCTCACTTCAAGTTCGCAACCGCCGGGCTTTTCTGCAAGTTCTATACACCTGGCCGATCCGATACCTCCGGCTCTGCCGTCAGAGGCGCGCCCAGCGACAGCCAGTGCCCCCTCGGCACTAATCTCCGGGCGTTGCGGAGATCATCTTTTGAGAAACTCCTGACAAGCCTGCCGGTGAAGACCGACCTTTACTGGAGAATCAATTCAACCGTCGTGTTCTGCTTCTTCGACAATTTCGTTCGGGACCAAAATCCTTCCGCAATGATCGCAGGCAAAAATCTTCTCCATCTGCCGAAGGTCCATGAGCCTCTGTGGGGGAAGAACGTTATAACATCCGCCGCAGGCATTCCTCCGGACCACAGGAACGATAGCCTTTCCCCTCGTTGCCCTTCTGATCATTTCGTACCTGGAGATTGTCTGTCTGTCGATCTTCTGTGAATGCTTTTCGCGTTCTTTAACATAGCGTTTCTCTTCGTCATGCGTCAGGGAAACAAGCTCGTCAAGTTCAACCTTCTTTGTCGAATAAAGCTCGTTCTCTTCCTCGAATTCTTTCTTCAGTTTTTCTACGTCGCGCGAAGACACACTCTCTTTTGCCTGAATTCCTTCCAATTCCTTGTGCAGTTCCTGAAGCTTTTCCTTCGAATTATCTATTTGCTTGCTCAGGGCATCGTATTCACGGTTGGTCTTCACCTTGATGCGCATGTCTGTATATTTGTCGATCCTCTTCCTCGCATCTTCCAGTTCTTTGTCAATTTCCTTCTTGCGGACAACTGCCTTCTTCAAATAGTCTTCGTTTTCCTTAATCTGAGCCTTCAACGCGCCTATTTTCTTCTCAAGCTCTTCGACTTCCGCCGGTAAGTCCCCACGCTCCTCAAGTAGCCCGTCGAGCTTTAGGTCAACCTGCTGGAGTTGGTAAAGTGTCTTAAGTTTATCCTTAACAATCACTTTTATCTCCTGGGTATGTTAGACAATAAACGAATTACGTTCTTGGTGCTTACTTACATCCACTGCAACCTTATCTTTAAACGTCTCCGCGAGAATCTCGGAGATCAGCTCGGTCGCGAATTTTTCCGTTCCACTATGTGTCGCATCGACGAGAACCGTAGAACTCGACCTTGCTTCCCTGAAATCGTGGTGCTTAACGTCTCCGGTCAGGTAAACATCGGCTCCTTTTTGCACCGCATCTCTGTAAAATGGAACGCCCGACCCGGCACACAATGCCACCTTTTGGATTTTTGCATTGGGCACGTGAGACACTCTCAATGTTTCGACATCAAGCAGATTCTTGATTTTGCCAAGAAAGTCTCCGATCGGAATTGCCACTTCCAATTCTCCCATGGCTCCAAATCCGAAGTTCGGCGAATCACTCGATAGCGGATAAATGTCGTATGCGACCTCCTCATATGGGTGCGCTTCGAGCATCTCTCGTATGACAGACCCAACCAGGTGCTTTTCTACGAGCATCTCCAGTCGCGTTTCTTCGACAGTCTCCCTTACATCTCTGGTCCCTATGTATGGCTCGGTGTCACTGCCGGGCAGGAACGTTCCTTTGCCGTTCGACCCGAAGGAACACTCGTAATAGTCTCCAATCTTTCCCCCACCGGCACGTGACATTGCAAGCCTTACTTCTTCGACGTGCGAAACGGGCACGTAAACGACTACCTTTGCCAATGTGTCTGTCAGCGGTGAAAGGAAATGGATATTGCTAAGTCCAATCTTCTTCGCGAGATGGAAATTTAGCCCCGTCTTTACCACATCGAGCGCTGTGTGAATGGCAAACACGTTCATCCCTGAACGGGATGCCTCGAATAGGGGATTTGGATGAAGATGTGAAGAGGTGAAATATCTTGCGGGTTTGAATAGCGGGGTGTGGTAGGTAATGATAAGATTTGAGCCGGCCCTTACGGCCTCATTAAGCACTTCGGCGTCTAATTCATATGCCACCGTCATCTTATCACATTCGTCATCATAATTTCCAACGATAAGTCCTACGTTATCCTGCCCCGTTACTATGCCGGTAGGGAGTTTTTCACTGATTGCGTTGACTATTTCTTTGACTCTCATCTATAAAAAGCAAAAAAAAAGTGTTCCGCATCGTTTCGGAACACTTCATATATTCTAACCTGCCTTAGAACGACTCTCTAAAAATTTCCTGGCCAGAATCTCTTCTCTTTTGATTGACATTTTACAAATCTTGCCCAAAAATATATCTAAGCATCTCAACAAATGCAAGGATGCCCGCCAGTTTGGAACTATTTTGACGCCTTTGTGTTATACTTTGCATTTTCGACGCAATCGACATAAAATACGACGGCAACTTCGCAAATGAAACCCGACGCCCGATTATATACATGAGATCACGATCTACGGGCCGATCAGTTGGACAAACCGAAGCGTTTACCAGCAACGGTACGAGAGAATAGACCCTTCGATGATTCCACCAAACATACTGCTTGGCGCATATTCAATCGGGTATTTTCCGATGGGAGAAAGCGACGGAGTGATTTCCTGGCATTCACCCGACCCGCGTGCCATCATTCCCCTTGATGCTGTCCGTATACCGCGGTCAACCCGGCGACTAATCAGGAAGCGACTTTTCAGAGTGGAAATCGATACATGCTTCGAGAAAGTGATCGACAGCTGTGCAGGAAGAGAGGAAACCTGGATCAATGAAGAGATTAAAGAGAGTTACCTGAAACTTCATGAGCTGGGTTACGCGCACAGCATCGAGTGTTTCGATTCTGATGGTCTTGCCGGAGGCCTTTACGGGGTTGCACTCGGATCGGCCTTCTTCGGGGAGTCGATGTTTAGTCACAGAAGCGGCGCGTCAAAGGTCGCATTGACATTCCTCGTCGATCATCTGAATGAGAGGGGTTACACCCTTCTAGATACTCAGTACATCACACCGCACCTGCAAATGTTCGGCGCTGTTGAGATACCGAGAACGAAGTATGTGGAACTTCTCCGAACGGCGCTTGAGGTGAGCCGATGCTTCGTCTAGTCATCTGAGTCTGTCAGAGAAGAAGAATTTTTCATCATTAATTATTCCCACTGCGCTTCCCTTGAATCTCCAACCCTTGAAACCTGTGTTCCGGCTTTTGGATTTGAACTCATTGGGGTTCACCGTCCATTCGCAGTCGGGATCTATTATGGTGAGCTCAGCCTTAGCTCCCAATTCAAACACTGGAATCGGGAGTCCAAGGATTCTTCTAGGGTTGGCGCAAAGCAGGCTCGCGATTTTGTGAATATCCATCTTTTGTTCATGATACAATTTGGTCATTACTGCACCGACGGTGGTTTCAAGACCTATCATGCCGAAAGGAGCAGCGTCGAATTCGACCTCCTTCTCGTGGATTGCGTGTGGTGCGTGATCGCTTGCGATAGCATCGATTACTCCCGATTTAAGTCCCTCCACGAGTGCTTCACAGTCATGCTTCGTTCTCAGCGGCGGATTCACCTTGTAGTCGGAGTCGTAGCTCGAGAGAATTGAGTCGTCGAGAAACAAATGATGTGGGGTAACATCGCATGTTATTGGCAAGCCGCGCCTCTTCGCATCCGTTATGACTTCGACAGATTCTGAAGTCGAAATGTGAGTGGCATGATACTTACCTCCGAAAGCCTCGACCAGCTTGAGGTCGCGCGCAAGGATTAGCTCTTCGGCGAGACGATGCTGCGTCTTCAGGCCGTATCTGATCGTCTCGGCGCTTTCATTCGCAGAACCTGACCTGGTCAGTTCCGGATCCTCGCAGTGCTGGATAATAACCTTGTTCAGCATCGACGAATATTCCAATGCCCGCCGCATCACCTGTGAATTGGTTACCGCAGAACCATCGTCGCTGAACGCAATGGCGCCGGCCTCGGCAAGGTCCTTCATTTCGGAAAGGCGCTCTCCTTTTCGGCTCTCGGTAATTGCAGCTATCTGATGAAGATCGACCAACCCGGACTGCCTGGCACGGTCGAGCACATACTTGACAACGTCTGCAGAATCGACAACTGGGTCGGTGTTCGGCATTGCAGCTATACCCGTAAAACCGCCGTTAGCCGCGGCCGCAATTCCTGACGCAATATCCTCCTTGTATTCCTGGCCTGGCTCACGCAGGTGAGTGTGCATGTCGAACAGACCTGGCACGACGAACTTCCCCTGCAGATTGATTTCATAGTTGACGGGATTGCCGCCGAGTGCAGTTCCTATTTCCTGTATCCTTCCGTCGACGATCATAATATTGAACAGCCCGTCAAGCCGGCCGGTAAGATCGACAACTCTGGCATTCTTCAGATAAATTTTCATGACGGTTTTACTCCTGTTAAGAACAGTACGGCCATCCTGACTGCGACTCCATTCGTGACCTGATCGAGAATCAGCGACGTTTCCCCGTCCGCGATATCCGCATCCAACTCAACCCCGCGGTTGATAGGGCCCGGGTGCATGATAACAACAGGCTTCTTGCTTCTCTCGAGGCGTGTCCGATTGATTCCCCAGTAGAGCCTGTATTCCCTTATCGACGGAAAGTCTCCTCCCGCTTCACGTTCCATCTGAATCCTCAGGACATTCAGTATGTCCGCCCATTGGATTGCCGCGTCTATGTCGTAAAAGACTTTCACGCCGAGCTGCGGCAGGTAGTCAGGAATCAGAGTCCTCGGGCCGCATACGGCCACATTTGCCCCTGACTTGGTAAGTCCAAAAATATTCGACCGGGCTACTCTACTGTGGGTAATATCCCCGACGATACAGACGTTGAGTCCTTTAAGTCCTCCGAACTTCTCCCTGATAGTGAACATATCGAGGAGTCCCTGGGTTGGGTGCTCGTTTATTCCGTCGCCTGCGTTTATAACCGGCGATTTCAGCAACCTTGACAGAAAATGAGGCGCTCCGGTCGAGGGGTGCCTGATCACCGTTACGTCGGTCTTCATGGCCTCGATATTTCGCGCCGTATCTTTGAGTGTTTCTCCCTTTGACACGCTGCTTCCGCTGGCGGCAAAGTTCACCACGTCGGCGCTCAGCCTCCGCTCTGCGAGCTCGAAAGATATTCTGGTGCGCGTTGAACTTTCGAAGAACAAGTTCACTACGGTTGTACCCTGAAGCGTGGGTACCTTCTTTATTGGGCGCTCCAGCACCTCGCGAAAGCTCCTTGCCGTGTCGAGAATTTCCAATATCTCGTCAGGCGTGAGTTCTCTGAGGCCCAATAAATTTCTAATTCCCTGTGCCATCTTCCTCCACCAAGAGTATTTCGTCGGTTCCATCTATTTCCGAGAGATGGACCACGACGGATTCTTTAATTGCCGTCGGTTGATTCTTACCGACATAATCTGCGCTGATTGGAAGTTCCCTGTGCCCCCGGTCTACCATAACCGCGAGCTGGATTGTGGTCGGACGGCCGATATCTATCAAAGCATCAAGTGCCGACCTGATGGTTCGTCCGGTAAAGAGGACATCGTCCACCAGTATTACATTCTTATCGGTGATGTCGAACGGGACCTCAGTCCTCTTCAATTCTGGCAGCTTCAGCTTCTGCCGGACATCGTCGCGGTACAACGTAATATCGAGTGTGCCGAGGGGGACGTTGAGTTTCTCAACCTGGGATATCTTCTCGGCGATCCTTTTTGCCAGAAAATCTCCCCTGGTCTTGATGCCGATAACACAAAGGTTGGCCGCACCCTTATTGTGTTCGATAATCTCATGGGCGAGACGCGTGATTGAGCGCTCCATCTGGGGAGCATCTGCAATCTTAGACCTGACTCTCATCTTACCTCCTGATGGGTGATGATAACGCCCTTTGCATGGTGAGGTGGAGTGCGACTGGCAGGACCTTATCCACCTCACAGGATGAACTTAAAGGCAATCGAAAGTTAAGCCTGTATCGCGAGTTTTGCAAGCCTAATTGCAAGCCTCGGAAAGACCTTGACTTAGCGCATTGAAGGTCCTGCATTTCCTTGATTTTGCTCCACATTGGGTTTATATTTCACCGAATTTTTCTTCAAGGAGTCTGAAGCAATAGATGTTGAAAGCCGTGATTATGGCGGGCGGATTCGGCACGCGGCTGCGCCCCCTTACGACCAAGATACCTAAACCCATGGTACCGATCATGAACAAACCCATGATCGAACACATCGTGAGACTGCTCGTAGCACACGGCATCAAGGATATCGTGGTCCTGGTCTTCTACCATCCAAACGTCATCAAGAATTTTCTCAAAGACGGAAGTCAATTCGGCGCCTCCATACAATATGTGAAGGCCGATGCCGACTACGGTACGGCGGGAAGCGTCAGGAATGCATATGACCTGCTCAAGGGTTCAAGAGTCCTGGTAATAAGCGGAGACGTCCTGACAGATTTCGACCTCGGAAAGGCCATGGAATTTCACGAGGAGAAAGGTTCCAAGGCGACACTCGTTCTTACACGCGTGAACGATCCTCTTCAGTTCGGTCTGGTGATCACGGAAGATGACGGCAAGATAGTCAGGTTCCTTGAGAAGCCCACATGGGGTGAAGTCTTCAGTGATACAGTCAACACAGGCATTTACGTCCTCGAACCGGAAGTCCTGGAGATAGTGCCTTTCCGCGAGGAGTATGATTTCAGCAAGCAGTTGTTTCCCCTGATGCTTAAACAACGGATGCCGCTTTATGGTTATGCAGCCGAAGGATATTGGCGGGATGTCGGAAACTTGAACGAGTATATCGAGGCGCAGCTGGATTGTCTTGATAATCGAGTGAAAGTTACTACGGACGGAAAGACTTACGAGCTAAACGGTGCGCGCGTCATGGCTCCTGCCGATTTCGAGTTTCCGCAGAGTCTATCAGTCAAGGGCACGGTGGTATTGGGAAAGAACGTGACGATTGGAGAGAATGTGCAGTTGACTGACACGATCGTAGGGGATAATTGCTCTATCTCCTCGTTCTCCAGTGTCAACAGGAGCATACTTTGGGATTGCATTCTCATCGGAACTCATTCCAAAGTTACGGGCGATGTAATCGGGAGCAATACCATAGTCGGCGATCACGTGGAGATTGAAGAAAACGTATTTATCAGCGACGACTGTATCATCGGGAAACGCGCACATATAAGGCCAAACGTGAAACTCTGGCCGAAGAAGGTTGTGGATGCCGGCGCTACCCTTTCGAGGAGCCTTGTGTGGGAGGACAAATGGCTCTCCGCGATTTTTACCGATGCGCGAGTGACCGGGACTTCCAATATAGAAATGAACCCGGAGTTCGCGGCAAAACTGGGAGCGGCATTCGGTTCACTTCTCGGCATCGGCAAATACGTCGTTTGCAGCCGGGATTCGGACACCGTCAGCAGAATGATCAACCGTGCTCTCATAGTCGGGTTCATGTCAGCGGGGACCAATGTGTATGATTTGCGCACCGAACCTATCCCGCTAGTGCGGCATGAACTCAGGAGCGGCAAGGCAGCGGGCGGCGTGCATGTCCGAAAAAGTCCGCTCGATCCTGATTTGACTGACATCATCTTCTTCGGTCCCGATGGTCGCGACCTTCCATCCAGCAATGTGCGGGCCATCGAGAGACTCTTTTTCGGAGAGGAGTTTGCCAGGGCGCCTCAGGATCAGGCAGGCGAAATCTTCTTTCCTGAACGCACGAATGAGAGTTATCGCGAGGACTTCATCAAGGCCCTGGATATTCAGACTATCAGAGACAGGAAATTCAACATAGTTATAGATTATTCGCACGGCGTTGCCTCGACACTCTTCCCGACCATCGTCGGATCATTGGGGGTTCGCGTCGTCGCTTTAAATGCATATCTTGATCCGAAAAGACTGACGAAGACAACGAAGCAGCTCGAAAGAGACCTGTCACAACTCGAAGATATCGTGAAATCCCTGGGATATGATTTCGGGTTCATGTTTGACGCAGGTGCGGAGAAAATATTTGCGGTCAACGGGCGCGGAGAATTCGTAAATGAAGACAGGCTTCTTTCATTGATCACAAAGCTGTTTGCCGTTTCTGAACCAGAGATAAAACGAATTGCGGTTCCCTTCTCTGCTTCCCGCGAGGTGGACCTCATAGCGGAGGAGCACAAATTAGAGGTCGTGCGGACAAAAGCGACCCACCAGGCACTGATGAATGCTGCATTTGAGGGGGAGTTCGATTTTGTGGGCGGGACGAAGGGCGGTTTCATCTTTCCCGGATTCATGTTCGCAAGCGATGCAATGTTCTCGGTTGCAAAGATACTAGAAATGACAGCAAAGTCAGGGCTTACATTGTCCGAACTGGATAAGATGGTCCCGAGGCTCCACATGGTGAAAAGAAATATGGATTGTCCCTGGAGCGAAAAAGGGAGCATTATGCGGAAGCTGATTGAGCTGACAAAGCACGAAAAGCGAGAGACTGTCGATGGAATCAAGGTGCTCTTTGATGATGGAACATGGGTACATCTCCTCCCTGACAAGGAGCGTCCGTTGTTTCACATCAATGCAGAGTCTCTGAATGCCGATTCAGCTCAGTCCGTCGTCGAGAAGTTCGAATCCAGAATTACATCGTGGCTGACTGACTGGGCTGATGGAAACAGGAAGGAGCCGAAGTGATAATAGGATTCCGTCTTTTTTCCATGTGCGGATTTCCCTTTTACACTTGACGTTCAAAATCATCCCTGCGGAAGTTCCTCTTTAATGAAATGGAGAAAATTACAATATGAAAATTAGCGACATACTTCAAGATGAGTTTGTGTCGACAAAATTGGCGGGCAAGACCAAAGATGAAGTCTTGAACTCGATAATAGATTTGTTAAAGAATTCCAAGAAGATAAAGGATCTCGAGAAAGTCCGCGAGGCGATCTTCGAGAGAGAAAAAATAATGTCGACGGGAGTCGGCAAGGGATTCGCCATCCCCCATGGAAAAACCGACGCGGTAAACGACATCGTTGCGGCTTTTGCGGTGACAAGTGAACCGGTAGACTTTCAGTCGCTGGACGGCGAGCCGGTCCGGCTCCTCTTCCTTCTGGTCGGAAGAGATAATATGGTAGGGCCACACATAAAGCTTCTGAGCCGAATCTCCAGACTCATGAACAAAGATGAATTCAGAAAGAAGCTCCTTACGGCAAAGACTCCAGCTGAAATCGTCCAGTTTTTCAAGGACGAAGAAGTAAGTTACTTCGATATTTAATGTTGAATGGCTAAGAAAAAACCCCCGAAAGTACACCGGACAGACTCGGCCGTTGAATTCAAGCTTTTAATAGAGCCATTCGAAGATCCGGTGGCAAAGAGATCAGGCATAGCTTTCCACTTCAGGACAACGGAAGAATTTCAGAACTTCGTTTACGATCTCGTTCTCGAGACGCGCGTGAACGACCGTAAGATTTCCTTCAACATTGTCGGGCTTAAAACCCCTTTATCTGATTTTCCGAGGCCGGGTCCGGCCATGGGCAGGTTTGAAATGGAAAACCTTCAGATGGGCGAGTACACCATCATCGTCGATCGTCGTGGGAAGAAAGCGAATCAATTTAAAGTCGATATCAAAGATACGATAAGAGTCCTCCGAGGCACCAAGGACGGCAAATTTATTGATATCTTCACCGATCGCTCGAAATGGATGACGCGGGTTGATTAATTAATATGTTAAGTAGACTCTTGTCCGACACCGTCTGCCCTATTTTGTTCAAAGTGGGACCTCTCAGCGTTTACAGTTACGGTTTAATGATGGGAATCGGTTTTCTCGTCGCCAATTACGCAGCTGTCAAGGAATTCAAGAGAAAGGGGCTCGGAGCCGATTTTGCCAACCAGGTGACCATTCTTGCCGGCATATTCGGCATAGCGGGATCTAAAATACTTTCCCTTATCGAGAACTGGGGCGACTTCATGAGGGACCCCATCGGGATGGCTTTTTCACCGGGAGGCCTAACATGGTACGGCGGCTTCATTCTTGCCGCGATCGTCATCCTCTGGGCCGCTAAGAGGAGAAACATCAGGTTTGCTTCAGTAGCTGACGCACTTGCCCCGGCGTTGATCCTCGGGTATGGAGTTGCGAGACTCGGCTGTCATTTCTCAGGTGATGGAGACTACGGGATGCCGACAACACTCCCGTGGGGCGTCGATTATTCGAAGGGGATCGTCCCCCCTTCCGCTGCCTTTCAGGGTTTCCCTCAGATTGAGTCGAAATATCCGGGCGGAATCGTCCCCAACACCGTGCTGCTCCATCCGACCCCCATCTATGAGTTTCTTGCATGTCTTCTGATATTTTATGTTCTATGGCAGATGAGAAAGTCTGTCCACGCCGAGGGCCGCTTGTTCATGGTTTACCTGATCCTTGCAGGAACCGAAAGACTCCTCGTCGAATTCATAAGATTGAATCCCCGACTGCTATTCGGGCTGAGCGAGGCGCAGTTGATTTCGGTGGTGCTGATTGCGTTGGGAATCGCCGGGCTGTCTTACATTCACGAAAAACCAGATACGGTGCGAATATGAACCGAGTACTTCTCTATAAGAAGGAAAATTGTCACCTGTGCGACGAGGCTGAGAAGGTACTTGAAGGTTTGAGGAAAGAAAGGAAATTCTTCCTTGAGAGAATTGTGGTTGAGGAGAACACGGATCTCTTCGAACGATTCGGGAATAAAGTGCCGGTGGTTTTCATCAACGGCAAGCTGGTCACTGAATTCAAGCTCGATGAAGAGACTTTTTTGAAGAAGTTAGCCGAGTTCGACTAAACCACCCGTGTGATTCGGCCTTTCCACGGGATTACTCATCGCCATACCGCTCCGCAGCGTACATCAAAGGATGCTCATTTGAACGAAGAGAAGATTATCGGACGTAATGCCGTTATTGAAGCGTTGAAAAGCGGCTCGAACATTTCAAAGATATATGTCCTTTTTTCCGCGCATGGGGGAAGCTTGAATGAAATCCAGACGCTTTCCAAGCGTCAGGGCATTCCAATTTCCCGCGTCGATTCGAAGCAATTTGCCGAATTGACATCCAATTTGAAGAAGGACGAATCTGCCCAGGGGGTCGTCGCAACACTCAGCATGATTAAGTTTGTCCCGATTGAGTCGATTGTTCAAGTTACCCCGGAAAACAAATTCCCTTTCGTGCTTGTGCTCGACAGGATACAGGATCCGCATAACTTCGGCGCAATACTGCGGACGGCTGCTTTCTTCAAGGCCGACGGCGTGATAATAGCAAAAGAAGAACAGGCTCCCGTCAACGAGACTGTCATCAAGGCATCTGCCGGAGGCGCGTTCCATGTCAGGATTGCACGCGAGACAAATTTACATCACGCCCTCAGGTTCATGAAGGAGAAGGGTTTCTGGATCGCCTCGACTGCGGTTAACGCTCCCCTCTTAATTTCGCAAATGGATTTCAAGATTCCTGTCGCTGTGGTGATTGGCAACGAAGGAAGCGGGGTCAAGAGAGTCCTGCGCGACAACTCCGACATGATTTTTTCAATTCCGCAGATCGGCAGGATAGATTCGCTCAACGTGTCAGTTGCGACCGGGGTCATATGTTATGAAATATTACGACAAAGAGGAACCGCAAAGTGAAAAGACTTTCCGTGAATATCGATCACGTGGCCACTCTTCGCCAGGCGCGGGGCGAGAATGGGCCTGACCCGGTAACCGCGGCCCTTATCGCGGAGCTCGCAGGTGCGGCGGGCATCGTCAGCCATTTGCGTGAGGACCGCAGACACATTCAGGATAACGACGTCTACCTTCTCAGAAAGCTTCTGAAAACCAAGCTTGATCTCGAGATGGCCGCCACCGAGGAAATAGTGAACATCGCCTTGGATGTCGTGCCGGATCTCGTAACACTTGTTCCGGAAAGAAGACAGGAACTGACAACCGAGGGCGGACTTGATGTTGCCTCCCAATTGCCGCATCTGAAGGAGGTGACCAACCGGTTCCACAGCAAGAATATCGCGGTGAGCCTGTTTGTTGCACCTGTGGAGAAACAGATCAGGGCGGCGAAGAATGTGGGTGCGGATTTTGTTGAGCTCCATACAGGTGAATATGCCAATGCAAAAGGACGGGATGTCGAGACACAGCTTACCCGCCTGAAGACGGCCGCAAGGTATGCGCATAAGCTGGGATTGAAGATCAATGGCGGGCACGGCCTGGATTACAGGAACCTGAGGCCGGTTGCAATGATCGAGGAGATAGAAGAGTTCAGCATCGGACATGCGCTCATATCGCACGCGATATTCGTGGGACTCGAGAGGGCCGTAAAAGAAATGCTGGACATCCTCTCGGAAGTTTCGTTTGAAAAGGAGGGCTGAGGTTGCAGAACAACAAATCAACTTTGTCGATTCACGGGAGGAAGGATAAGCTGTATCGCGGCGCAAACTTCCCCATTTATCCGAGCACGACGTTCGCGGTCGAAAAAAGCGACGACTACGATAAGTTCATCGGTGACGAGGAGGAATTCTATATCTATTCGCGGTATTCAAATCCTACCGTCAGAAATGTCGAGGAGAAACTTGCGGCGCTCGAAAATTCCGAAGCCGCTACCCTGTTTTCCAGCGGTATGGCGGCGATTACGACTAGCATACTCGCATTCACAAAGAGCGGCGACCACATAGTTGCTCTTCGACGGCTTTATGGAATGACGTACCGGTTCCTTCGCGATATCGCACCGAGGTTCGGTATCGAAACTCATTTCGTCGAGGAATCGGAATTGTATGCGGTGGACACGAAATATCCCGACGCAAAGATCGTCTATTTTGAAACACCCATCAACCCTACGACGGAATGTGTATCAATACGGAAGGTGGTAAAGGCGGCCAGAAAAACGGGCGCGCTGACGTTTGTCGACAACACTTTCGCCTCACCGATCAATCAGAACCCGCTTGACCTTGGCGTGGATGTAGTCCTTCATAGTGCCACCAAGTATATCGGCGGGCACAGCGATATCATGGCGGGGGCCGCGGTTGCGTCTAAGAAGCTTACCAGGGAAATTCAGGAAGGGCTGAAGGCATTCGGGGGCTGTATCAACCCCATCGATGCGTACATGCTGGATCGGAGTCTGAAAACGTTGAAAGTGCGCATCGAGCAGCAGAACCGCAGCGCGCAGCGGCTTGCCGAGTTCTTCATGAGGCAACGAAAAGTCAAGAGGGTGCTCTATCCCGGTCTGCCGTCTTCAAAATGTTACAATACCGCGAAGCGTCAAATGACGGGTTTCGGCGGGATGCTTTGCATCGAACTCGGCAACCTCGACGAAGGAAAGAGGTTTTGCGACAGTCTTGAAGTAGCCTTGAACGCAACAAGCCTGGGCGGTGTGGAGACGCTCGTATCCATCCCGGTGCTGACCAGCCATATCAAAATGAGCCCCGAGGAATTGAAGGCAGCCCGCGTCACCGAAGGAATGGTGAGGATCTCTGTTGGAATAGAGGATACGGACGACCTGATGCTTGATTTTAAGAAGGCCCTTGAGAAAATTAAAGCATGAGCGAGAACAAAAGCGGAAGATCGGTCAAGGCGATCAGTTCCTATATCCAATCGGACATAATCGGGGCAGAAATGATATTAGAAAACGAAGAGATTGGATACTTCACTCAGAACGAAATTTCGCTTCTCTTTATCCATCGCCCGGGTTGGGCAACGTAGATTTCTTCGTCGACGAACGCGATGCACCCAAAGCCGGAAGAGCTTTGGCTCACCTCATAGAAGGAAAGAAAGAATAGCTGCTTTCCCCGCCGCTACTTCAGGTTCTTCCGGACTGCGAAGTGAAGATTGAGCGCCCGGGCATAATTTGCCGCGTAAATCCCGAGCGTCCCTGTCGAGCCGGCAAATGTCTCAAGGGATCTCTGGGCCACGAAGAAGTAATCTCTGTTCTCTGTGATTGAGTAAAGCCTGTCAAAAAACATGGCGGCAGCAGAGTTACCTGACGGCGTGGGAGTGTCGTCGATCGGTTTTCGTTTCGAGGATACATATTCATTGCCTTTAGCGTCAGCGCTCCGATCGAAGAAGCCGCCTCTCTCCTTGTCTTCAAACTTGTCGACGAGGGCGCCGGCGATCCTCTCCGCGCTCGCCAAATAGCTGTCACTCCTCATTACATCGAACAGATCCAGGAGAGAGATTCCAAAGCACACCTGGTCATCCAAAAGGCCGGGATAAGCCGAAGAGGAATCCGAAAAAGCATGAGACACCATCCCGCTCTCATCGACCATGTGATCGAGTATGTAATCCGCGGCACCTTCGGCGGCGCGGAAGTAGTCTCTCGATTTTAGATGGAGCGATGCTTCCACAAGGGCGCTTATTGCCAACCCGTTTCGATCGGCGAAAATTGTCTTGTCGATAAGGGGAGGAATCCTCTTCGCACGCAGTCCAAGCAGCTTCATCTTCGACGCAGCGATCAGACCTTCTGCCTCGGTTGCGGGCCTCGACAACTCCTTCGCAACATCATCGACGAACGTTGCGACTCGTAGCACATTCCGATCAGGCATTTCTGGAATGTCGCCCGGCTGCTCTCTGACATCAAAATGCAATAAGGCGGCTTTTCGTTCGTCTTCGGTTAAAGCGCTCACAAATTCGCCCCTAGTCCATGTCCAGTAGCTCCCGTCGTCGTGCGGACCGACATCCGCATCCTGATGCGCATAAAACGCTCCATCGGGCGACCTCATGGGTCCCGTGATCCAATCGGCTGTTTCTCTCGCTGCACGTGAATATGAAGAACTGTTCGACAATTCGCCCGCCTTCAGATAAACTTTCAGCAAAAGAGCGTTGTCGTACAACATCTTCTCGAAATGCGGTACGTGCCAATACCTGTCGACAGAATAGCGGTGGAAGCCGCCGCCTATATGATCGTAGACCCCGCCCTGGATAATGTTGTCCAGCGTGAGCTTGAGAAACTCGTCACGCTCCGCATTCCTGGCTTTGGCGGATTCTTCCAGCAGCAATTGCAGAATAGTGGCATTGAAAAACTTTGGCATCCGCCCGAAGCCGCCGAACTGTTTGTCCATTTTCGATTCGGCGTCAGCCAATACTTCCTCAATAATTTCGGTTGAAAGGCTCCCGCGCAGCTTGCTTTGTTCTTCGTAATCTTTCATCTGCCGATGAAGGTCGTCGGCGCTCCTGTGAACTTCCGATTTCTGTCTGTGATAGGTCTCGGCTACCTGGGGCAGCAGTGTAAGAAGGCCGGGTCTGCCGGCCGCATCATCTTTGGGGAAATATGTCCCGCCGTAGAACGGCTTCCCGTCGGGTGTGAGGAACACAGTTAGCGGCCAGCCGCCTGTGCCGGTCATGGCACCGACCGCAGCCTGATACCTCGCATCGACATCGGGCATCTGATCCCTGTCTACCTTAACGGGGACAAAATTGTCGTTGATAATTTCTGCAACGTCCGGATCTTCGTAGGATTCCTGATCCATGACGTGACACCAATGACACCATACGGCTCCAATGTCCAGAAGTATTGGACGGTCCATTTCATCGGCAGCAAGCAAAGCTTCGTCTGAATACGATTGCCAGTGAACGGGTTGTCGTGAGGCATCGCGAAGGTACTGGCTCGAACTATGGGCGAGTGTATTTTCCAATTTCATGATATTATATCCTTCAGTAATGAAGCCCTGGCGAGAGAGGCCTTTTGATGCGGCTCACTCACTGGACCGCGACACCTCTTCTCTTCGCTATCCAGAAGATTAAAACGCCTACGGCTACAAAAGCGAGCGAGCTTCCGAGGGACTTTGTAATGAAAAGGAGGGGACTTCCGCCCGCTTCCGGTGGGAACAGCGTCAACAAAATTGCGGCGACGGTGGTCACTCCACCTGTAATGCTCACAATGATTCTAAACAATGGTCCGCTGCCAGGTGTTTCCTTTGCCTCCCGTCCGAAAATGCGTACCGCCGCGAGGAATATATAGATATACGGGATGAAATAGACAATGATGGTCGCATCGACAAGGACAAGGTATGCCTGCTCGGCGCTGGCACCTATGAAGCTCATGAGAAGGAATGCGGTCGCAATGAGTCCCTGAAATATTATTGCAATATGAGGCGTCTTCCATGTGGGATGAATTTTTCCGAAGGCGCTTGGAAGATAATTGTCGATTCCGGTGACGAACAAAATCCTCGCGCTTCCCGCGAGCCAGGCCCCCGCCCCTCCGACTCCGGCGATGGTAATCAGGAGGGCACTGATCTTTGTCAGATACCTTAAGCCTGTTTCCATCTCGAGCTTATGTATCGACTCAACCAGCCCGGTCACAAGATTAACATCCTTAGCCTGAATGCCAACAAGCAAAGAGATTGTCCCAACGAGGTACACAACCACAATTGCTGCGCCTGAGAGGTAAGTTGCTTTGCGAATCGTCCGGGCCGTGTCGACGATTTCTGCAGACATCACGGCCGCCAGCTCCAAACCGGCGAGAGCAAAACACATGGAGGACCAGAATGACAGCGTTCCGTAGTCCAACTTAGTCGGAAGCATGTCGCCGATTGTAAAGTGCGTCTGCGACTTACCTGCGTAAATTATGATGCCCGCCAGGACTGCGATGACCAGTATAGGGCCGAAGGTTCCTATTGCCCCGATATTCTGGACCCACTTGCCGATCTTGACACCGACGACGTTGAAGCCTATCGCAGTCCACAGGACAATTAGGCTGACAGTCGCAATAAATATCTTATTTGCCGCCAACCCGGAACCGCCGGGCACAATGAAGGCAGCAATTGCCGCAACCGAGATAAGGAGAGATGGATAATAGACCAGGTTGTTAGCCCAGTAACACCAGCCGGCGACGAATCCGTGGAAGTCTCCAAATTCGACCTTCGCCCACTCATAGACGCCTCCCTCAACCGGGTATTTCTTGCTGAGGTAGATTACGGCAACGGCCTGCGGAATAAAAAATAGAATCAAGGCCAGAATCCAGAGAGATATAGAACTCGGACCCGTCGCGGCAGCAATCGAAATCCATCTTATGCCGACTATCGCAACAACATTAAACAAAACGATGTCCCGGACTTTCAATTCGCGAATCAATTCTGGCATAGTCACTCGTGTCTAATTGTCGACTTGTGGGCCGAATGAGATGATTGGGGTTGCGGGAGAGGGTCAGTCACTGAATTGCATCTCGTAGAGCTTCTTGTAGATTCCTCCTCTTTGCCGAAGTAATTCCTGGTGCTTTCCATGCTGTACGATCTCGCCGCCGTCTATGACGATTATCCGGTCCGCGTTCTTGATGGTCGAGAGCCTGTGGGCGATGACGATGGAAGTCCTGTTCTCCATCAGCCTCTCGATTGCCTCTTGCACCAGCATCTCCGATTCCGAATCGAGCGCGGACGTAGCTTCATCGAAAATCATTATGGGAGGATTCTTGAGCAATGCCCGCGCGATCGAGATGCGCTGGCGCTGGCCGCCCGAGAGCTTCGTCCCTCTTTCTCCGATTATCGTGTCGTACCCCTGTGGGAGCTGTGAAATGAAAGTATGAGCGTTCGCGGCCCTGGCGGCTTCGACTATGGATTCGAGCGGGCAAGTCTGAAGTCCGTATGCGATGTTATTTCTCACTGAATCGTTGAAGAGAATCGTTTCCTGGGAGACGATCCCGATCTGAGACCGGAGGCTTTTCACAGTCACGGTTTTAAGGTCCCTGCCGTCGATTGAAATTATTCCCAGTGTGGGATCATAGAATCGCGGGATCAAATCTATCAACGTAGACTTTCCGCCACCGGATGGACCCACAACCGCAAGTATTTCGCCCTTATTGATTCTCAGGTTGATGTTTTTGAGAATGAATTCCCCGTCGACAGCGTGCGCCCTCCCGATCGTTGGAACCGGATACCTGAACCAGACTCCCTCAAATTCGATTTTTTCGTCGAAGCCCGAGACTTCGGCCGCGTCCGGAGGCTCGGGGAGCTTGCCGGCTTCGTCGAGCACATCGAAAATTCTTTTCCCTGCCGCGGCGGACTCTTGCATCCTGTTCGTGACAGTGGTCAGTTCTTTCACCGGGGGCATCAATTGGAAAATCGCAAATAGAAATCCCATGAATTCGCTGGGACTAAGCGATCCCGACTGAATAACCTGCATGCCGCCGTAGTATATTATTGCCGCTCCGGCTAGTACGGAGAAGAATTCGGTGATCGGTCCGGCCAGGTTTCTGATCCGCATAATCCGAAGGAGGGACCTGAAGTAACTCTGCGTGTGCTTTCCGAATTTCCTGGTCTCAAAATCCTCCATGCCGAAGGCGCGGACGACTTTCATTCCCGTTATCGTTTCCTGTAGAACTGAAGTGATGTTTGCCATCTGTTCCTGCGAAACGCCGCTTTCCTTGTAGAGCCTCATCCCGATCCTGCTGATGATGAACAGGACAAACGGAAAAACGACAAAAGAGATCAGCGTGAGCTGCCAGCTGAGAGAAACGGCTATGCCCAGAAAGACTACGATCGTCAGAGGCTCTCTGATCATCGTGTCGAATGTGGCCGTTATTCCGCTGTTCACGACATTCACATCGTTGGTCACGCGGGAGATAAGTGTGCCGGTCCGCTCGTTCGTGAAGTAACCGAGCGACAATTCCTGGAGCTTGCTGTACAGCTGATTCCTGATATCTCTCATGACTCCCTGTTCGCTGTAGGCGAGGAAATACGCGCGAGCGTACCCGAACAGGTTTTTCAGGAAGAAGGCGCTGATAATGATCAGACATATCCTGAGCAGTGCGTCGGACTTCGTCCCTGAAAACATCAGGTGATTAAACCAGTTGGATAGGTCGGCCTTTATCTTATCGAGAAATGAGGCGGTTGTCGGGACTGCCAGGGGGTTCGGCGTGCCCTGGTTGAAGAGAGTGTCGAGCAGCGGGATCGTCAAATACACCGACGCACCTGCAAAAATCGAATAGAAGACCGCTGCAGTTATTGAGCCTGCCAAATATTTCTTGTAGGGCTTGAGGTACCGTAGGATTCTGCCGTAGGTTCTTAGTGCTTTATTTTTTTTCCCTGACATTCTGCATTTCCCAAATCCTGAGCTGCGTTTGAAGGTTAGTGACCGCATGAATAAGCGACACCATCAGCCCGTGCACTCCATCCGTGAAACCGCGTCGCATGATGTAATGGTGAAAGAAGGCGTAAACCGGCAGGAAGAAAATGTGACGCCCTTTGACCCGCCGGCGGGTAGATTTCTCGATGGCGCTCAAGGCCGAAAACTCGTTTGACTTCCTCATTGCATCGGAGATTGTCATGTGAGTGTAGTGTATTATTTCCCCCTTGAGGTGTCCGGTCCTGCCGTCGACCAGGAAGCCTTCATGCACCGGCCGGTTCTTCATCCTGGTCTTCGATTTATCAAACAGACGCATCTGATAATCGGGCGACCAGCCGCAGCTTCTTATGACTTTATCCAAGAAATAATTTCTTCTCGGAATATAGAATCCGTCTGCACCCGTGAAGTCGAGCCCTTTTATCTCATCCCTTAATTCAGGCGACACCCTTTCATCGGCATCGAGGCTGAGAACCCAGTCGTTCTTCGCCTGCTCTACGGCAAAACTCTTCTGTGAGGCATATCCTTCCCACTTGCGGATGAAGACCTTGCCCGTAAACTTCTTTGCGATCTCCACGGTCCTGTCGGTGCTTTCTGAATTGACAACGACGATTTCGTCTGCCCATCGAAGACTCTCGAGGCAGCCCCCAATGTTCTTTTCTTCATTCCCGGCAATGACTACGGCCGAAATGTTCTGCATTACTTGATCACAAAGTTGAGCAGTCTATTCTGCACAACAATAGTTTTTAGAATCGTCTTCCCTTCCAGATGTCTCTGGACGTTTGGTTCGGTGGACGCAAGCGATTTAACAGCCTCGTCGGTCGAGTCTATGGGTACGGTCAGCTTCGCCCTCACTTTGCCGTTTACCTGGACGACCAGGGTAACATTCTCTTCCGTAATAGCACTTGCGTCATATTCGGGCCACCTCGAAGAAGAGAAGACCGGAACCTCTCCGCCACGAAGCTCATGAAGTTCTTCCGACAGATGGGGTGCGAACGGTGCCAGTAGAACATTGAACCTGTTCAGCACCAGGCTCCGCAGCCCGGGACCGATCTCGTTTTCCGACGACAACTGGGTAAAATCGTTTACGAATTCCATGAGGGCCGCAATTGCCGTATTAAACCGGAATTGCTCCAGGTCCTCGGTTACTTTCTTTATCAGCTGGTTGATCTTTCGATAAGCTGTCCGCTCCGCATCTGAAGGAGAGGGAGGTGTTTTCTCCCCGGCTATCGGCGGTACCTCCTCTGATGAGTACAAATCGTAAATTTTGTTCAGGAATCTGAATATCCCCGTAATTCCTCTATCGCTCCAGTCGCCGCCTTCATTGTAAGGCCCCATGAACATCAGGAACATCCTGAAGGTATCGGCGCCGTATCCGTTCACAAACTGGTCCGGGTTTACCACGTTGCCTCGGGACTTCGACATCTTGGCCCCCTGGTTCGTGATTATCCCCTGGTGTACCAGGCTTGTAAAAGGCTCGTCGAAGTTCACCCAGCCCGCATCATGCAGTGCCTTGATAACGAAACGCGCGTACAGCAGATGCATCACGGCATGCTCGGCCCCGCCGACGTACTTGTCCACAGGGAGCCACCGGGACACCAGTTTATCATCGAATGCGGCTGTTCCGAGGTGCGGCGTCAGGTAACGCAGGAAATACCAGGATGAGTCCACAAACGTGTCCATCGTGTCCACATCTCGCTTTGCAGGCTTTCCGCATTTCGGACACGCAACGTTTACAAAAGCATCGTTTCTCGCAAGGGGCGATTCCCCGGTCGGTTTGAACTCCACGTCGTATGGAAGCAGGACCGGCAGGTCCTTGTCAGGTACGGGAACTTCGCCGCACGAATCACAATGCACGATGGGAATGGGAGCGCCCCAGTACCTCTGCCGTGACAAGAGCCAATCACGAATCCTGTAATTCACTTTTCGCGTAGCGTCGCCGTTCTTCTGAAGTTCGTCCGCAATTCCATCCCAAACCTTCGGACTCTCGAGTCCGTTGAAATGGCCGCTGTTTACGGCCACACCTTCTTCGACGTATGCCGCCTTGAGCGGCTCGACGAGGTTTCCGTCAGTCGGATTAACCACGATCCTGATCGGGAGCTTGTACTTCTGGGCAAACTCGAAGTCCCTTTCGTCGTGGGCCGGTACGGCCATCACCGCGCCCGTTCCGTACGTGGAGAGCACATAATCTGCAATCCAAATCGGAATCTTCTCCCCGTTTATCGGATTAATTGCGAACGCGCCGGTCGGGACGCCGGTCTTTTCCTTTGAGGTAGAGGTCCGTTCTATTTCATTTTCATGGGCGACCAACTCGACGTACTCGTCCACCGCCGCTTTGAAAGCCGGCTTTGTCACTTTTTGAACTAGCGGATGTTCCGGAGCAAGGACCACGTATGTCGCGCCGAATAGCGTATCGGGGCGGGTCGTAAAGACTTTGATTGTGTCTTCCACATTCTCAACTTTGAATACGATCTCGACCCCCTCGCTCCTGCCGATCCAATTGCGCTGCATCAGCTTGGTTCTCTCGGGCCAGTCAATACTGTCCAGTCCCTCGAGAAGCTTGTCTGCATATGCGGTTATCTTGAAGAACCACTGAGTCATTGCCTTTCGAACCACCGGCGTACTGCAGCGCTCGCAGAGCCCGTCGACCACCTGCTCGTTGGCCAGTACGGTCTGGTCCTTCGGGCACCAGTTCACCGGGGCATTCGTCCTGTATGCAAGGCCCTTCTTGTAAAGCTCCAGAAAAATCCATTGTGTCCATTTGTAATACTCGGGATCTGAGGTATCCACCTCGTAATCGAAGTCGTACATCGCGCCCATCTTTTTCAGCTGGCTGCGGATGTCGGTTATGTTCTTGCGCGTGCTGTCCTGAGGATGAACTCCCGTCTTGATGGCGTAGTTTTCCGCTGGGAGGCCGAACGCATCGTAGCCTATGGGCTCAAACACGTTGTAACCCTTCAGGCGGTGGAATCTCGCCCAGGTATCGGTCGGAGCAAAATTGTACCAGTGACCGATATGAAGCTTATCACCGCTGGGATATAGAAACATCACAAGGCAATAGAGTTTCTTGCCTGTGTCATTCAAGTCTACACTGTAGACCTTCTTCTGGTCCCAGATTTTCTGCCATTTTTGTTCGATCGAAGTAAAGTCGTATTTCATCTTGATTCTATTATGGCTTTCGAGTTAGTCATTATTCTTCTAAACGGCATTCCGCTCTTGAACCTCATGAAGGAACGGATCTCATCGGATGTTTTGCCCTGTTTCATCAGCCGGACCGCGCAATAAGTTCTCAGCGAATCAAGCCGAAGTATTCTCTTTTCGTCGACCTTCAAACGCTTTCGCATTGCTGCGCGCACTCCGCGGAATGACAACCTCACCTTCTGCGGCCTGCCTGCACGGATAATGCCAAACAAAGGTTCGTCTGCAGCTACGATGCCGCGCGAATCGATGTACTCATAAAGTGCAGCTGCCGCCGATTCGCCCAGCGTTAGTGCGTCATATTTCCCTTTTGTCCCGTTGGATTTGACCCACAACTCAACTTTATTTCCGTTTCTCTTCAAGTCTCCAATATCGGCGTTTACAAGCTCGTATATTGCGGCTCCGCATTCCAGCATAGTCATGAGGAAGGCATAGTCACGCTTTCCCAGTACCGTCGTCCTGTCTATTCTGGAGATCGCCTTTGTTACTTCCGTCAATCCTATTCCGAGGATTTTGAATTCCTGTGCCGAACCATGAACGCTCCATGCGGGATTCGTATGGAGCACTCCCATCTCAACCAGGAACTCACAGAATCGCCGCGAGGCTGTAAGGTATGTATTTACGGTATTGGTGGACAGGTTCTTCTGGTTGAAAAGCCAGACACGGAACTGTACAAAGTCGTCAGGTGTAAATCCGAACGCGCTTGTCTTTGCATACGCCAACAGCTGGTCGAGCGCTTTCGCGTACACATGCCTTGTTGTCCCCCTGGCGAACTGCATCCCTTCCTCAAATTGTCTCACGAGGATTTGTAGCTGACTCTGCGGGATTTTGGTAGTAGGAAACTTGGTCGCTATCATTTTTCAATGAATTTAACGTTGATCCGACAGATTTACAATGTAATTCGAACCGGGAGGAGTAACCCCTCACTTATGGTTTCTCGCCAAGCGAACCGCTCGTCAACATTTCTTTGCGTTCTTGGCGCCTTTGCGAGAGAAATAACCCTTTCAGTGAGGCATTACCCGGGAGGACACTACAGGGCATCACAGTTGGACAGCTATCATCCGAATTGCCCATAAGACCTTCATTACCTTATTCGACCGGTTTAAAGAAAAAGCCCAAAATTATTGAAACAATAGCCGTCCTTTTTTATTTTCTAATACGAATCGAAAACATCTTAGGACCGTATATGATAAACTTGACCGGCCAGGTTGCCCTAATTACCGGTGGATCCAGAGGTATCGGTGCAGCGACGGCCAAACTATTCGCGAAAGCAGGAGCTGACGTAGCAATTACCTACCACGGCAATGACTCCAGAGCCAATGCCCTGGTGGACGAGATTCAAACACTCGGGAGGAAAGCAAAAGCTTACAAAGGCGATAACAGCAATAACGAAGTCGTGAAGAAAATTGTAGAGGAAGTACGCAGGGAATTTGGCAGGATTGACGTTCTTGTGAACAATGCCGGGATTTGGACATACGGAGAAATCGAGTCGATGAGCGAGGACGTGTGGGAAGAAACGATCAGTCTGAATCTTAAAGGTACTTTTCTTTTCTGCCGTTACGCGGTACCCATTATGAAGAAGCAGGGCGGCGGAAATATCATAAACATCTCGTCCACTGCCGGCCAGCGCGGCGAGGCCAAGCATTCCCACTACGCTGCGAGTAAGGGCGGCGTTATTTCCTTTACAAAAAGCCTATCCACAGAGCTTGCCCCGTACAACATCAGGGTAAACAGTGTCGCTCCCGGCTGGGTCGATACCGAAATGTGCGACGATGTCTTCAGTGATAAGAACTACAAGGAAGAAGTCAGGCGCTCGATCCCTCTCGGCAGAATCCCTGTCGGAGAAGATATTGCCGGCCCGGTACTGTTCTTAGCGTCCGATCTTGCACGGCACATAACAGGAGAGATTCTAAATGTGAACGGCGGCTCTGTGCTGGTTGGATAAAGTGAAAGCTATTCGTGTTCATGAACACGGCGGCAGTGACAAGCTGGTAATCGATACTCTCCCCGCCCCAGCGCCGAAATCCGGAGAAGTTGTCGTCAAGATAAACGTAACTTCAGTCAACCACCTTGACCTTTGGGTACGTGGAGGACTTCCCGGAGTCAAGTTTCCACTTCCTGTGATTCTAGGGTCCGACGGCGCAGGCACCATCGCCGAAATAGGCAACGAAGTCTCCGATTTGAGGGTCGGCGACAGGGTACTCGTCTCGCCCTCGACCTCATGCGGCACGTGCGAAAATTGTCTTGGCGGACAGGATAATTTGTGCCGCCAGTACAAAATCCGCGGTGAGGATTGCGACGGAGTCGACGCCGAACTGATTTCCGTGAAGAGAGAGGACGTTTTCAAGCTTCCGGGCAGTGTTTCGGAGGAGGATGCGGCGGCATCAGCACTGGTGTTTATCACGGCTTACCAGATGCTCGTCGACAAGGCTAAAATTCAGCCTTTGGAAGACGTCCTAGTGTTGGGCGCAGGAAGTGGCGTGGGAACCGCAGCCGTTCAAATTGCAAAGCTTCATGGCGCTCGTGTTATCGCGGTGGCCGGTTCGGAAGAGAAACTCGAAAAGGCGAAGGCCCTCGGTGCCGATGAAATGATAAACTATAATGTCACGAAGATCTCGCAGGCAGTCAGGCAGCTCACCGACAAACGCGGCGTTGATATTGTATTCGAACATACCGGTCAGGCGACCTGGCCGGATAGTATTCTGTCTGCCAGGCGTGGAGGAAGGATCGTCACCTGCGGCGCAACAACGGGCTATGAGGCAGTCACCGACCTAAGGCAGATCTTTGCCCGGCAATTGACAATTTATGGGAGTACCATGGCCAGCAAGAGCAGGAATCTCCTGCTAATCGATCTGTTGAGCAGGAAGAAGTTCAAGTCTGTAATTGACAGTGCCATGCCTTTCACCGAGGTTCGCGAGGCCCACAGAATCATCGAGAACAAAGACCATTTCGGAAAACTTCTGCTGAAATTTTAACTTATCCGGAAATCCAATACATGCCCTACTCAGGAGTAATAAACAAATATCTCGAATACCTTCCCTTCAAAGAAGATGTTCAACCCGTCACTCTTCTCGAAGGGAATACACCGCTCCTCGAAGCCGACAATCTGAGGAAGGAGCTAGATGCTCCCTGCAAGATATTCCTCAAGTTCGAGGGCGCTAATCCGACAGGTTCGTTCAAGGACCGCGGCATGACGGTCGCGATTACAGAAGCAGTTCGGAAGAAGGCCGAAGCGGTGATTTGCGCGTCGACGGGAAACACTTCTGCATCGGCCGCCGCATACGCGGCAAAGGCCGGCTTACAGGCGTTTGTAATACTGCCGAAGGGAAAAATTGCCATAGGGAAACTGGCACAGGCTCTCATATACGGGGCAAAAGTGATCGAGATAGATGGCAACTTCGACGATGCATTGAGAATTGTCCGTGAGATAGGCGATAAAACTAATGTCGAGATCGTAAATTCGATCAATCCTTTCAGAATCGAAGGTCAGAAGACCGCCTCATTTGAAATAATAGAAACGTTAGGAACATCCCCTACCCATCACTCGCTACCTGTCGGCAACGCGGGAAACATAACTGCCTACTGGAAAGGATATAAGGAGTGGGCGTCAAGGAAACACACACCGCTCCCCAAGATGCTCGGTTTTCAGGCAGAGGGTTCGGCGCCGATTGTTCACGGCAAGATTGTGGAACATCCGGAGACAGTCGCCACTGCTATCCGTATCGGCAACCCGGCAAGTTGGAAACAGGCCGTACAGGCATTGGATGAATCGAAGGGACAAATCAGCATCGCTACCGATTCGGAAATACTCGAAGCGCAGCGTTTGATTGCCAGAACCGAAGGTATCTTCTGTGAGCCGGCATCGGCTTCGTCTGTTGCCGGCTTGATAAAGCTTATCAGGGAAGGCTATTTCACCGTAAAAGACGTAGTAGTCTGCACGCTGACCGGCAACGGGCTGAAGGACCCCGATACAGCTTCGCGCGGTATCGCTGCTCCTCTAAGCGCACCGGCTTCCCTGTTGGAAGTGCTTAACTTAATGAATATCAAATAGCTTTTTAGAAGGAACCGATGTTACTCGTACAGAAATTCGGCGGAACCTCAGTTGGAACAATTGAAAGGATAAGCAACGTTGCGAGACGTGTCGCCGAAGCAAAGTCCAAAGGAAACGATGTTGTGGTGGTGGCGAGCGCGATGGCCGGAGAAACAAACCGGCTCATCGATCTTGCAAAATCATGTGTAACTGAACCCGACCCGAGAGAGCTTGACGTGCTGATATCAACCGGAGAACAAGTTTCCACCGCCCTGCTTGCCATGAAGCTGACCTCAATGGGATACAAGGCCCGCTCCCTGCAGAATCACCAGGTGAGGCTCGTCACTGATTCCACTTTTACGAAAGCGCACATCAAGAGAATAGATGCCCAGAAGCTGAGAAATGTACTGAAAGACGGATCGATTGCCATCGTGGCGGGTTTTCAAGGAATCGATGAGCAGGGAGATATAACGACTCTCGGACGCGGCGGGTCCGACACTACGGCGGTTGCAATCGCGGCAGCGTTGAAACCGTACGTCAAATCCGGCCTCGTCTGCGAAATTTACACCGACGTTGACGGCGTCTATACGGCGGACCCGAACATTGTCCCGCAGGCTAAAAAACTGAAACGCATCACCTTCGAGGAAATGTTTGAGCTGGCGAGCTCGGGAGCAAAGGTCCTTCAAACCAGGTCTGTATTGTTCGGGATGAAATTCGATATCCCGATTCACGTAAGAAGCAGTTTTAACGACAGCGAGGGAACAATGGTGGTTAGTGAGACTAACGACATGGAGAGTGTGGTCGTAACCGGAATTTCGCAGGACAAGAACGAGGCTAAGATCACCGTCCTGCATGTGTCCGACAGGCCGGGAATTGCACACAGCATTTTTGCACCGTTGGCGGAGGCCGAAATCATAGTCGACATGATAATTCAGAGTGCGAGCTCGCAGGGTTTCACCGACATGAGCTTCACCGTTCCCCGCGGTGACTATAAACGAGCGATGCAGATTCTTCAGGAACTGGTCAACCAGAAGAAGGCTACCTATGTCACAGGCGATGAGAAGATTGCGAAGGTTTCGGTGGTGGGAGTCGGTATGAGGACTCATTCCGGAGTAGCCGCAAAGATGTTCAAGGCGCTGGCGGATGCAAAGATAAACATTCAGATGATATCCACGAGCGAGATAAAAGTATCGGTAGTAGTGAACGAAAGTGATATGAAGAAGGCCGTAGAGGTGCTTCACAAGGAGTTTGAACTTGGAATCGAAAGATAAAATCAGGGTCGCAATATACGGGGCCTCCGGTTATGCCGGCTACGAGCTTTACAGGATTCTCAAAAGGCATGGCGGTGTCGAAATCAAGTACATAACCGCTGAATCTGCGGCGGGAAAAATAATGAGCGATATTTATCCGACCACGGACGATTTCCGGATTGTAAAGAACACCGACGTCAATATCGATAACGTCGATGCGGTTTTTCTTTCCCTTCCCCACGGCGCGGCGAAGAACGTGGTCGAGCAAATCGGACAGACTTCGGGGCGCGTCAAGATCATCGACCTTAGTGCGGATTATCGGTTCGATGACGCGGATGAGTACGAAAGATGGTATGGCACAAAACACACGAGCCCGGATTTCTTGGACGACTTTGTGTATGGCTTGACCGAGATCAATCGCAGCGCGGTTCGAAAGGCGCAGTTCGTGGCAAATCCCGGGTGTTACCCTACGGCCACGATTCTCGGAGTCTACCCGCTCCTCAAGAATAAGGTCGCCGATTTGACGGAGCCTTTGATTATCGACGCGAAGTCGGGGGTCACGGGTGCCGGCAGAAAAGCCGAAGTAAGACTTCTCTTTGCAGAATTAAACGAGAACCTGTATCCGTATAACATCGGTTACGTACATCGACATACCGGGGAAATCGAACAAGAACTCAAGAAGGTTTCCGATGCGGATCTGAAGATAATCTTCTCTCCCCATCTTGTCCCGATCACGCGGGGGATGTTGAATACGATCTACGTCAAGCTCAACCGCCCGGAATCAACCGAAGAACTTGCCGGTATGTTCAATGAGACGTACAGGAACGAGACCTTCGTGAAAGTCCTGCCTTCCAATCAAATCGCGTCATTTCAGCATACCGTTAACACCAACTTGTGTGTCATGTCGGTGAAGAAAGTCGAGAATTCACCGTACGCTATCGTGGTTTCTTCGATCGACAACCTTGGCAAGGGGGCAGCCGGCCAGGCTGTGCAGAACTTCAACGTTATGTCCGGCATCCCGGAATCGGAGGGACTCATTTGAGAATTGTGCTGAAGATAGGCGGCAACGAAATAGATGACCTGGAATTTTTGGAAAAGGTCTCCTCCATCGTCGCAAAGCTTCGCTTGGAGAATCACGGCGTTGTGCTTGTGCACGGAGGCGGAAAGGAAATTACACGGTTTCTGGCCGCTCTCGGCGTCGAGACCAACTTTGTAAAAGGCATGCGTTATACCGACGCTGCTACCCTCGATGTCGTCGAGATGAGTTTGTCCGGACTGATAAACAAGCGCCTTGTGCGGTCGCTTCAGCGGAAAAATGTGGAGACAATTGGTCTGAGCGGCGTGGACGGGACGATGCTGGTGGCCGAGAAGATGCTTAGAGAAGGAGAGGATGTCGGGCTCGTAGGCGAGGTTATGAGCGTGAATGTCGACATGCTTGAGGAGTTAATGAAACGGTTTGCCGTGGTATTGTCGCCGATAAGCACAAACGCGGATTCCACTTCATCCCTGAATGTGAATGCTGATTTTGCGGCGGCAGCCGTCGCTTCGTCTCTTAAGTCTGAATTGACTATATTTCTATCGAATGTTTCCGGTGTCATAGAAAATGGCGCAGTACTGGCCAGGTTGAACGAAAAGGATTTCATGGAACTGAAGCACAACGGAGTTGTGACGGGCGGGATGGTGCCCAAGATCGAAGCGGCAATCCGTGCCATCAGAACCGGAGTGAGGATGGCTTTTGTGACCGATGCCGATGGCGCAATGAAATTAATATCCGGAGAAAACGCCGGAACACAGGTGACCGTTTGAGAATCGAAACCAAGAGTTACCTGCTGCTTCTCGTGCTGGCCTTAGTTTACGACGCTATGTTCACTTTTCCGCCCGTGCTTCTCCATTTCGGGATCAATGCCGATTTGCTTTACAGGTTCTTTCGTCCGGTTTGCGATCAGATGGATTCCAGAAGCTTCCACATTTTCGGCTACAAACTTGCGGTTTGCTCAAGATGTGCGTCGATTTACTATGGCGCTACGCTTGGAATACTTCTTTACCCTGTCTTCAAGTCGTTGAGGGATGCCGAAATACCGAACCTCCTATTCCTGGCCGTACCGCTTGCGGCGCTCGTAGCAGATTTTAGCCTTGATTACACTGACTTTGGGCGTAACACTTTTCTCTCCCGCTCGATAACAGGCGGAGTCTTCGGC
Organism: Bacteroidota bacterium; assembly: GCA_021825585.1. Lineage (GTDB taxonomy): Bacteria > Bacteroidota > Ignavibacteria > Kryptoniales > JAKASW01 > JAKASW01. The sequence continues at coordinate 128,282 of JAKAGT010000005.1, forward strand.
CTCTCATTGGCTTTATTCGTGGTTCCGGTTTGGGTTTCACTTTTCAGAGAATTTAAAACAAAGAGGCTTGTCCAAAATGAATAGTTCGGCTTATTTCCGACCTGCAATGTTCGCTGGACTTATACTGGCGGTAATAAATTTCTCACCCGGGCTGGATCTTCTGAATTGTTTCTGCTGTGCCGGACTTCTGCTCGGCGGCGTTCTGGCGGTTCTTTTCTATAAGATGGATCTCCAGGAAGGTCAGACAATATTGAATATAGACGGCTTCTACCTCGGCCTATGGACAGGGATTTTTGCTGCGGGCTTCGAGACCGTTCTCAATATCACAATCGGCCCTTTCATTGCTGACATAAAATTCAACATGATAAAGGGGCTGATTCATAATATCTTCAGCGGAATGTCCATCCCTCCCGATCTCATGAACCAACTCGGTCAGGCAATCGATGCCGCCAAGCGGCCCGCGTTGATTGACTCGCTTCTGAGCTTTTTCCTGCTCGTGGTCGTATACGCAATTTTTACGATCTTCGGCGCCCTACTGACAACCGCCTTCATTCAGAAACGAAAGGCGAAGCCTGTCTGATCTTCCGAACGTCGTCTGACTCAATCCGGATATTCGATGCGAGGGACAACGGTTGTTGATCCTTGCCCGGGACTGTAAGCGTGTGGGGTTACTCTATTGCAGTATCGTCAGGAACTTCAATTACCATTCGGAGTAGTGCCGTGCTCATGGTTTTCCCCTGTGCGTCGTTTCTCAACGATACAGTTCCTCCGCCGGCAAGCGCTTCGTGCAGTAGGAAGTTCAGGGCATAGAGATTTGGAAGCTCGAATCGCTGAACCTCTCCCGCACAAATTCCGGCGAAATGTGCCTTCACTGCAGTGGTTGTGACTTTCTCCTTGAGAATCGGGTAATACTCGGGTTTTCGTGATATCAATCCTACATTCGAAGCGTCTCCCTTGTCGCCGCTTCGTGCGTGAGCCAGCTTGAGCAGTTGCACTTTCTTCATTTTGACTCCAATCCTTTTGACCGGGAATCGGTTTGAAGCATCATATCTCCGAAACTTCAACTGTCGGACGCACAAGGGATTTGGGGATCAACGACGGCCAGTATGCAACTACATCCTGGGGCTTAGGGCGTCCCCCTCCAAATCCCGTGACGGTGGGCGGTCCAGTCAGAACTAAAGGGACAAGCTGTCGTCCGAACGCGTCGATGGCTTCCCTATCCTTACCTCTCACGGCCACGCGGAGAACAACTTCGTTCAGCTCAGATGGTTTCGGACTTAGCGGGCCATGACAGGAGTTATACCCGAGAAATTCCGTGTGAAATTCATCGTAATGGTATCCAAGATCTTCCAGGCGCTGGCGCATGATCCTGTCTGCCACCTGCGCCTTCTCCAGGGCATCCGGCCAGCCGTATGTGAGCGTACCGATGGCATAATAGCCGTCCGAGTACGCCATTGAGACTTTGAAAGACTCCGTCGGAGGTTTCCCCTTGATATCGTATACTTTTACTCTGTCGGTCCCATCCTGATCGAGACGTATGCTAGTAAAATCTGCAATCACTTCGGGAGTAATGTATTCCGTCGGGTCTCCGATCTCGTAGAGTAATTGCTCCTTTATCGTGTCAACCGAGACCAGTCCTCCGGTGCCATCGTGCTTTGTAATAAACACCGTCCCGTCGGGATGTGCTTCTGCGATAGGGAATCCGATGTTCGCAAGATCGGGTACATTCTTCCAATCCTTCAGGAAATTACCACCCGACGATTGCCCTCCGCACTCCAGTATATGCCCTGCCACTATGCCTGCAGCCAGCTTATCATAATCATTTTCTCCCCAACCAAACTCGTATATCATCGGGGCCAGTGTCAGCCCTGTATCTGTTGCTCTGCCGGTAAGGACAATTTGCGCCCCATCATTCAATGCCTCTGCAATAGGAAAAGCCCCGAAGTATACATTGGCGCTCTGAAGGCGATCCCTGATCTTTGTTAGCTCTTCCCCGCTGTCCATGTTCTTCAGTGTGGCCCCTTTGTTCAGCAGTTCATCAACCCGACCGAATATGTCGTCTCCGAAGACCACCCCTATCTTTAAACGGCTCAGTCCGGCTTTTCTCGCAATATCAAAGATTGCATCGCGGCATGCCTGCGGATTAACTCCTCCGCCATTTGTTACGACCTTTATGTCTCGGTCGATAACAAATGGAAGTATCTGTTCCATTACAGGGAGCAGATCTTTTGCATACCCAAGTTTTGGGTCCCGCGATTTTTGTTTCTGCAGGATCGACATGGTTACCTCGGCCAGGTAGTCCATAACAAGGTAGTCGATGGGCCCCTTGCTAACCTGCCAGTATGGCGCTTGAGGAAGGTCTCCCCAGTAACCCTGTCCTGACGCTATGCGAATTGATTCCTTTTCCGACCGTGATCTGCTTGCTATTGCTGTCTTCACGTGTTCCCTCGGTTTTTGTCAGGAATGGCGAATTCTCGCACAAAATTTAACAGAATGGACTCCCAAATCCTACAGAATCGATGATGCCAGTGCAGGGCAATATGGTCACAGGTGAGAATCAGGCGGATGAAAGCTTCGGAAAAACCACAGGCCCGCAATGAGATTACGGGCCTGATGGAGTTAAATCTACGACGATCTTCGGAAGGTCCATGAACGAAGCGACATTTCTCAGCGCATGAACCTCGCTGCGTGGTCAGAGCGGGTTGTGTTAAGCTTCCGCTTTGATACCCGCTGCAGTTCTCTCTTCCTTGGTCATCTCGAAGACCCTTTTGAAAAGACGCTCGGAAGCCTCGCTGAGTGTGGTCTTGCGGCGTGCCATCACCCGGCGGGCAACCTCCAAGGCCTTGTCGATTCTGTACGTGGTGAGTCCGTCAAGACCGCCGCCCCAGGCAAAAGCGGGTACATACTTCGGCGGCAATCCGGCACCGTATACATTACAGCACACGCTGACTACGGTGCCTGTATTGAACATCGAGTTGATTCCGCATTTTGAATGGTCGCCCATCGTCAGTCCGACGAACTGTGACCCGGTGTCTACAAGCTTCCCGTCGTTGTAAACTTTGACGTTGCCGTAGTCATTCTTCAGATCACTGTTGTTCGAATCTGCGCCGATGTTTACCCATTCTCCCAAATAAGCGTGGCCGATGAACCCTTCATGCTGCTTGTTGGAGAAAGCATGGATGATCGACTCTTCAACCTCGCCACCGACCTTGCATGTCTCGCCGATAGTTGTGTTCTCGTAAATCTTAGCGGCGACTTTGATGACGCTGTTCTCGCCGACAAATGCGGGACCTTCTATCACTGCGTTCGGCATCACCTTGGCCTTAGTTGAAATGTATATGGGGCCCCCTTCCGCATCGAGAACTACTCCGGGCATTACCTTTGCGCCCTCCGCTATGTGAATCTGGGAAGGGTTCATGAGGTGGACGCCCTCGTAAACCTTGCCGAGGATCTGAGGCCGGCCGTTTGTCAAGATCGCAAAATCTGACGTCAGTTGAGAACCATTGTGATGGATTAGCTCCCATGGATACTTGATCATTTTAACGTCGGAGACTTCTTCCCGTTTCACGCCCGGGAAGTCCTCGGATGTGATGAGTTTACTACCAAGAGATTTCTTTATCGCATCGAGGTTCTTCCCCGACACCCACGCGGCGACTAATGAATCGCCGCTAACGTAAAGGACGTCGGCTCCTTTCTGATCGAGCTTCCTGGCAAGCGCGTCATCAAAAAGAAGTCTGCCGTTGATAAACAACATTCGTTGAGCTTCGTTCGGAATTTCGTTCACCGGAGACAGTGGATATTTCTCCTTAACGACATCTCTTAGATGCTCGCGGGAATGTAAGACAACGACATCACCCGAATAGGAGCGGGTAATCTTATCTTTCAATGAAGTAATACCGCACTTCAAATCATACACCGGACGGAAATGAACCAGAGGCATCAATTTCTTGTAGAACTCATCCTCAAATATGCAGATATGCATAATATTCCTTTGTCCTATAGTTTTAAGGTTATGGACTATTATTGCTTCGTTTCGCCCAGTCGGCCGTTCAACCGTAAGTAACGAATTCCGCGGACAACTTGCCAGCCGCCTTCTTGTCCGTCAGGATGATCGCTTTCCTGTGAAGCTGCAGAGCAGAAGCGGGACACATTGCCGTAATTGGTCCCTCGACCGCGGCTTTTACCGCGTCGGCTTTCCCGTCGCCGTTCGCAAGGAGAAGAAGTTCCTTCGCTTCCATTATCGTTCCGATACCCATTGTGATCGCGTACCGAGGAACATCATTCACAGTCTTGAAGAACCTTGCGTTGTCCTTTACGGTCTTTTCGGTCAAGGTCTTTATTCTGGTCCGGGAACCAAGAGAGGATCCCGGCTCGTTGAAAGCGATGTGACCGTTCCCGCCAATGCCTAACACCTGAATGTCAAGTCCGCCATAACGCAGCATTTCATCCTCGTACCAGCTGCAGAATTGCTGAATCTTGGGGTCGGTCTCGAATGAAGATATTTTCAAGTCACCATACATTCCCTGTGGAACATGGACGTGGGATCTTTCAATGTTGATATGCTTGAAGAGGTTCTCCCACATGAAAAAGTGATAACTCTGATCGTGTTCTGGAGGAAGCCCGACATATTCATCCAGATTGAAGGTAGTGACCTTTGAAAAATCGAGTCCTTCATTCTTATGCAGCTTTATCAATTCCTTGTACAACCCGAGGGGGGTGCTTCCAGTTGCCAGGCCCAGGACGAGGTTAGGTTTTCGTCTGATTCTGGAGGCAATAATCTCTGCTCCCTTCTTACTCATCGCGTCATAGTCTTCATGTACAACGACTAGCATGTTCTTAATCTCCTTTGGTTTTTGTTATTTATTGCAGCTTGATTTGTGGTGAATAATCTATTCACAAAGCGACAAAGCAACTTCGGAACCAATTTCAAGAACCGCGAATATTAGTTGGTTGCTTAAACCAACTAATATATATTATCAAAGTAATTGCTCGTTGTCAAGGCTATTCTTACCTAGGTCCCTTCTGGTCGGTCCTTCCTGCCTCCGGGTTCTCCTCCCGAGTTACCCCAAAAAGGGTTCCATAAGTCACCTTGAACGCAAACAAACTTGAATCATAGCACCCCGGCGATTTAATTTACTCCCGAGGCGCTCATAATTTTCTTCAGATAAACCACAAGGAACTATCCGGAAAATGAAAACAAATACGACGAAAGTCGAACAACTCGCAATAGAAAAGTCAGGACAGAAACTTCAATATTCCCCGTCCGAGAAGGTGGGAGTAATTGTAGTTGACAACTTCCCTTCCCTTGGCAAATTGACGGCTCTGCGATTTCTTGAATGGGTTCAACAGAATCCCGGCGGAGTGGTTTCCCTCCCGACAGGAAAAACACCCGAACATTTTATAAGATGGGTCACTCGTTTTGTCGATCAATGGAACAGCCCTTCGGTCAGAGAAGAACTTGAAGAAGGAGGAATCACGTCAAGTGAAAAGCCAGATGTAGGCAGCCTCCACTTCGTGCAGATCGACGAATTTTATCCCATACACCCAAAACAACAGAACAGCTTCTACTACTATGTAAACAAGTACTACATGCATGGATTCGGCTTTGACCGTTCTAAAGCGCTCCTGATTGACGACAGCAAAATCGGACTACCTGCCGGAAAGCGAATGACTGACGTTTGGCCCGATCAAACGGTTGATCTGTCCCTTCGATACAGGCAGCCTAAGACTCGGGAGGAGAGACTCCAGAAGTCTGTTCTAGAAGACATTGATCAGTGGTGTGCAGAATATGAGGAGCAGATAAGGTCGCTGGGAGGGATCGGCTTCTTCCTCGGCGGCATCGGTCCCGACGGACACATCGGTTTCAATGTCAGAGGGTCTGACCTCAACTCCACCACGCGATTAACCGCGACCAACTATGAAACGCAGGCGGCCGCGGCAACCGACCTCGGCGGCATCGAAGTGTCCCGGAATCGCCTCGTTATCACGATCGGGTTAGGTACCATTACCTACAACAGGTCATGCACCGCGATAATTATGGCTGCGGGCGAAGCAAAGGCGGAGGTTGTGGGCGATGCCGTTCAGAAGAAGATGCACGTACGACATCCAGGCACTGTTTTGCAGCAACTCCCGAATGCCAGATTCTACCTGACCAGAGGGGCGGCGAAACTTTTGTCTGAGAGAAACTACGAGCTTCTTGCCGCACAGGAGGTCATACCTGACGAGGAGACGGAGCGGATCGTTGTGGATTTGGCAGTGGCAAAGCGAAAAAGAGTGCGCGAACTGACGGTGAAAGATTTCGAGAGCGACCGCTTCAGCGAGCTCCTTCTTACCAGACGAAAAGAGAGCTGCCAGCAAATTGTCGACGAAATTGACAAGAAGCTGACCGAGAAGGTCGAACTGGGACGGATGCCGCATTCCAATGAAGTCTTTCTGCACACGGAACCACACCATGACGATCTCATGCTCGGTTATCTTCCATACATTGTGCGTCATGCCAGGGATGCCTCGAACAGTCACACTTTCCTCACGCTTACTAGCGGCTTCAACGCGGTTACGAATTCATACATGCTCGACCTGCTGGGCAATCTGAAGCGATTTCTGGACGACGGTTCGTTCAGCAAGTTGATAAACGAGGGTTATTTCAATCCGCACGACGAAACAAAGAGGAACCGGGACGTCTGGCAGTACCTCGACGGTGTTGCTGAAAACAATCTCAGAACCAGAGCCGAAGGCGAGGCGAGAAGACTACTTCGAAACCTTGTTTTCCTGTTCGAAGACGACAACATCCAGAATCTGAAGAATAGGATCGATGAGCTCGCTAACTATTTCAACACTCAGTACCCCGGCAAGAAAGACCTGCCGCACATCCAGAGGCTGAAGGGAATGATGCGCGAATGGGAGGCCGACTGCCTGTGGGGGTACTTCGGATTCAATGGACAGTCAATTCTTCACGCACGGCTCGGGTTCTACAAGGGCGACATCTTCACCGAGGAACCCAAAATAGAGCGTGACGTCCTCCCTGTTCTGAATGTGCTGAGGAAAGTGAAGCCGACAATCGTGGGAGTTGCTCTGGACCCGGAAGCAAGCGGTCCAGACACGCATTACAAAGTTTTACAGGTAATGTCCGAGGCCCTGAAGATGTACGAAACTGAATCAGGTCGTTCAGACATAAAGGTCATCGGTTATCGTAATATCTGGTACCGGTTTCACCCTGCGGAAGCCAACGTGTTTATCCCTGTCTCGCTCAACATGTTTGCCATTCTGCAGAATTCGTTCAACAATGCTTTTGGTTCACAGCGCGGCGCCTCCTTCCCGAGCTACGAACATGACGGACCGTTTTCTGAGCTGGCACAGCGGATTCAGGTGCGGCAATATCAGAGGGTGAAGACCTGTCTTGGGAGGCAATACTTCAACGAGCATCCAAGCCCCCTGATACGAGCAACGAGAGGACTTGTGTTCGCAAAGCTCATGAATCTGCAGGAGTTCTACGACACCTGCCTTGCGCTTAGAAAATCGACGGAAGATTTATAGGAAACATAACGGCGGTGGTGCCATCGGTACCGCCGCCCTATTCTTCGAGCCGTTTAAGGTGTGGGAAGTCTCCTGTACTCGAAATTGCCGGCCTTCATTGTGAAGTCTACATTGAAGTCGCCGTCAAGACCCACAATATCCGCCCTTTTGCCCACCTCGATACTCCCTGTTTCCCTATCGATTCCCAGTGACCGGGCGGCGTTTAATGAAAGCATACGTGACGCATCAGGCAATGGTATCCCGACCTCGTTCACAATCAGTTTTAGGGCTTTCTCCAGAACCAACGTGCTTCCTGCCAGGGTACCGTTCTCAAGATGAACGATGCCGTCGCGGACAGATACCTTCTCGCCGGCAGACAAATACTCCCCATCACCCACCTGTGTCGCGCGGATCGAATCGGTTATGAGCATGATGTGGTCGGTACCTTTGACCCTGGTCGCCAGCTTGATCATTTTCGGATGAATATGTGCGCCGTCTGCAATCAGCTGCGCGTCAAGCTCTTCGGACAGGAGTGATTCTGCAAGGATCCCGATCTCACGATGATGGAGCGGCGGCATGCTGTTGAAAATGTGAGTCACCTGTCTGGCGCCCTTGTGGATTGCTTTCATTGTGGTCTCGCCGTCTGCAGTGGAGTGACCCAGGGCAATCACGACGCCGTTTCTTATCGCGTGTTCAATGACCGGAATAATACCCGGCAACTCGGGCGCAACGGTCATGAGCCGTATGTGGCCCTCTCCCGCTGCCAGTATTTCCTGCCACTTCTCAAGTTCCGGGGTCTCGAAATATTCCTCCCTGTTTCCTCCCCTCATTGCACGGTTGAGATAAGGGCCTTCCATGTGAATTCCATAAATATTGGAATGCCCTGCGTTTTCCCCGCAATAATCCGCAAGTCGCCGTACCGCAGGAACCAGAAGCGAATGGGACAGTGGCGAGAGCGTTGCAAGGAGGGTCGTCACACCATGCGCATAGTAATGTCGAGACAAAACCGAACATGTATCCGGGTTCTCGTCGGTGAAATCGCAACCTAGCGCTCCATGCGTATGCACGTCGATAAAGCCGGGCATGAGTCTCTTCCCATTGCAGTCGATGATTTGATGCTCATTATCAATATTGGAAGGCGAAAGTGTTGAGATTTCCCTGATCTTGTCTCCCTCAACAACGACGGCGCCCCTATCTATGACTGCATGCGGAGTAACCACTTCCCCGCCGACGAAGACGTAATTCATCTGGTATTGACCCTTTTTTCCTTAAGGTTGTCTGACGATTGATACCCGGGAAGTAACGCGTTCAGGCCCAAGCCCTACCGGGCGGCCTTCATTTCCCTCACGGTGGCCGTGATGTCCCTCGATTTGAAGATGGATGTGCCAGCCACCAGGACGTCCGTCCCTGCCCGCACGAGTCCGGCCGCATTTTCCGGGCCTACGCCGCCGTCAACTTCAATTATGGTTTTCTTTCCATTTGGGATAAGCGCCTTCACCTCAGAAAGCTTCCTGTAAGCGCTGGCGATGAATTCCTGCCCGCCGAAACCCGGATTGACTGACATGATCAGTACAAGGTCTGCATCGTGAACAATTTCCGACAATACGCTTACTGGCGTGGAAGGGTTGATTGCAACTCCGGCCTTGGCACCAAGTTGTTTTATCCTGTTGACGGTACGGTTAAGGTGAATCACCGCCTCCTCGTGAACCGTTATGTAATCGGCGCCCGCAGACACGAATTGTTCAATATATGAATCGGGATTTTCGATCATCAGATGGGCGTCGAGCACAAGATCGGTCATCTTCCGTACGGCCGAGACGAGCAGAGGTCCGAAGGTGAGGTTAGGCACAAAATGACCGTCCATGATGTCCAGGTGAATCCACTCGGCACCGCCGTTCTCAATCAACCGGATTTGTTCGTGTAATTGAGTGAAGTCTGCTGAGAGTAAGGAAGGGGCTACGATTGCCATTATTGTTCCGGGCCCTGCTGCTGGTTTTCGATGGATGAAACGAACAAATTAATCTTCGTACCCTTGGGCACAATCTCCTGGGAGCGTGGGTACTGCTCGACTACAGTATTCGGTACCAATCTTCTACTCGGTTGGAAGGTGATGTCTCCAAGCAGCAGGCCTCCGTTCAGGATTGCCCTTTGTGCATCCGACAGAGGCAACCCTACCAGATTCGGCACCGACACTTCGCCGACGGTCGGAGCTCCTGCAGATACGACAATAGATATCGCGGATCCAGACGGGGCCAGTGTGTTGGCCGGTAACGACTGTGACATCACTACGTTTTGAGGGAAATTGCTCGACGAGTCGTATGTCACTTGGCCGAGAATGAAGCCGGAGCGTTCCAGCATAAACTGCGCCTCGCGCTGTGAATGGCCGCTCAGGTTCGGAACCGTTACCTTCTCAACACCACCGCTGAGGATGAAATACACCCGCCTCCCGTGTTTCACGATCGTCCCGCCGTCCGGGTTCTGCGACAGAATCGTATTCGGCTTCAACTTGCTCGATTTGTTCCCGCCAATTTCGAATTGCAGTCCAAGAGTGTCCAGAATCTGTTTCGCATTCGCCGCCTGCATCCCGACGAGGTTCGGCACGGTCACGGTGCCACCGTCGTTTACATACCAGGGCATCACAATCCAGTTCATCACGGAGAAGAGAGCAATCAGCGCAAGGAACCAGAGATAGAACTTGCGCGCGAGATTTGACCAAAGGAGACGAAAAATGAAGCTTCTTTTTGTATTCATATGATGGTTAAAATCTATCCATTACTTGATTGATTTTCAAGATTTGATTCTTCGGGAAGTAATGCTATCTGCACGGGTGTGCACTGACAGCCAGGTAATAATATGCATCTCTTCCTGCACGAATTAGGTCGTGCCGCAGAGGAGATGATGGAGGCCAATCAGAAGTTAATAACACCTGGACAAACACTTGTCCCGGCTGTCCTCATCCCTTTATCTTACATTCCCAGCTGGGCCAGTTGTCCCCTTTGTGGCGGTTGTTTTCCCATTGCATTGGTTCAAGGTTTATCAGCGCGTCGGACCCTCCTTCAGATACCGGCTTGACGTGGTCGATCTCCCACCCAAACTGTGATTCGATGTCTCCGAAATAGAATTTCCTGATCAGGGCTCCACATTTGTCCCTCCTCCAGAGGTTTGGATCGTAGCCGGTAACGGGCCAGGCCTTCTCCCACACTGCGTCGATAATACTGGTCGAGAACTGTCTCCCTTCTACTGTCCTGTTTGGCAATCTCATTTTTCAACGCCTCCTTTTTGTTCCCACTTTGAGTCTTACTTTCTGCACAAGCAGCGAGCAACACCGTCACCACTCAGTGAAGAAACATGTCGGATCTTCACTGTCCGCCAGTAAGGAAGAACATCCCGCTTCGAGCCGACTTTCGGTGTCCCTTCTTCTTCCCCCTCTTCTAAGAAAAAAGGACCCAGCAAGAATACAGAAGGCATTTGCAAGGGCCCGCCTTAACAGTCATTCGTGGCACCGATATTCACCGTTCGTGCTTGAGTTCTGCGTCCTTTTCCAGGTTGTGGCGCTCAGCAATCCCTGACAGACCATGCGTGTTTCACAAAATGAAAAGATCAAGCATCTTTCTGATACCCTCAGAAAAACTCACTTTCACGCGTCTCCATTTGGCAATTGGCAACTACCATTAAATCTCGGCAATTGTCCAATCACGCAGATTTCTGGCTATCTCTGTTTTTCGAAGGTGTACCAGGTAAATTCTCTTGCAACCCTGACAGCGCGGCCACAAAATGTCGTTTCAGGACATTGCCCTTTGCCGCGCTATTACGAACCAAATTAAACAGTGAAATCAATAATATGCAACTGGAGAAGAGAGAATCGGGACGGTCCTTTTCAACCCCGATTGAGGTATTCGCTCACAATGCTGCCCAATGCGATTGAAAGGAGCTTTGCGTCGCTCTTGTCCGATCTGGATGGAATAAGAATAGGCACTCTGGCACCGACTATCACATGTGCAAGCCTCAGGCCCGCGAAATAAGTTGTGCTTTTTGCAAGGCTGTTTGCTGACTCGATATTTGCTGCCACCAGGATTTCAGCTCGTCCCGCCACGGCGGACCTGATTCCCTTTTCTTCAGCGGCCTCGAGCGAAAGGGCGTTGTCGAGTGCAAATGGGCCATCAACAATGCAGCCTTTGATCTGACCCCGCTCATTCATCTTGGAAAGGGCGGCTGCGTCGATTGTAGACTGCAGGTTGGGTAAAACGAACTCGGTAGCAGACAGTATGGCGACCTTCGGGTTTTCATTGCCGAGCGAATGTGCCACTTCAACAGCGTTGACTATTAGCTCGATTTTGTTCTTAAGATCCGGCGAAAGAGTCATTCCTCCGTCGGTTATCATGACAAATTGATTGTCGGGTCTCGGCGGATATTCGAGTACGAAAATATCACTCAGAAGTCTGCCGGTCTTCATCCCGCTGCCTTCCTGCAAAACGACTCTCATCATCGTAGCCGTATCCACTCCGCCTTTCATGAGAATCTCGGACTGCCCGTCGAGAACAGACGCTATTGCTCCTTTAAGCGCACATGTGACGTCGCTGCAATCGCATACCTCCACTCCTGATCCGAGGCTCGGATTTGAGCCGATCCCGTCGGATATCTCAGACTTGTTTCCGAAGAGGATGAATCTCGTATTAAGCGATGCTGCAGCTTCACCGATGGCAGCAAATGTTTCCTTGTTGTTGGGATTCACTACGGCAACCGTTCTAGGCGGCAATGATACTGCGTATGCCAGCAACTCCTGAAAGTTGTGAATCTGTTTAGCACTCATTCAATACTCCAAAGCTTTCTCTTTGCCCTGTAACACGCGGAGTGCCCCGAGGGCTAAGCTCCTCATTTCGTCTTCACCCGGATAAACAAGAATCCTGGCAATAAAGCCAACTCTTTCACGAATCCATTCCGTCAGCATTATCGAACCCGCGAGTCCCCCGGTTAGAACAATAGCATCAATCTTCCCGTTGAGGACTGTGGCCATTGCGCCAATTTCTTTCGCGATCTGATATGCCATAGCCTGGTAGATTTCACGCGCCCTGACATCGCCGCCTTCCGCTCGCATCTCCACTTCACGGGCGGAGTTTGTGCCCAGGTATGCAAGCAACCCGCCCTTCCCCATCACCATTTTCCTGATTTCTTGCCGGGTATAATCTCCCGAAAAGCAAATGTCGATGAACTGTTGAAGAGGTAATCCTCCGGTCCGCTCGGGTGAAAAAGGACCGTCACTGGAGGCATCATTGGCATCGACTATCCTGCCTCCCTTCACAGGCGAAATTGAAATACCGCCACCAAGATGAGAAATCACGAAGTTGGTGTCGGCGAGGTCTTTACCGATCGTTTCAGCCGCCGTGCGTGCTGCGGTATGGATATTCAACGCATGGGAAAGGCTCTTCCGTTTTATCAGCGGATGACCCGAATAGCGGGCCAATGGACCGAATTCATCGACAGATGCCGGATCCACGACAAATGCGGGACAACCATGCTCGCGACCGATTTCTTCTACAATGGCGCAACTCAAATTGGACGCATGCTCTCCCTGGAGATCGGCCCTGGCATCAGCAATCATCGCGTCATTCACTGAATAAGTCCCTCCCGGAAGTGGTTTTAGGAGTCCTCCTATTCCAACCGCGGCGGATATCTGCGCGCTCTGCGTCTTAAGCCATCCCACCGCGATTCCAAACCGGAAATCGAACTGGTCCCACAAGCGATCGTATTGATTCAATTCGTGTTCACTGTGTCTGAAAGTCTCCGATGACTCGACAGTAGTGTCCCGGAACAACGACAATTTCGTCGATGTCGATCCCGTGTTCACAACGAAAATCACGAAGCTATTGCGAGGCTCAATCACAAGCAGCACCCTTTCACAAGAAGAAACTCACTTCATTCAGCCTGGATATTCGGCTAATCTCCTCTTCCGAAGCGACGATCGCCGGGAGGGAGGAAGTAGGGCCGAACCAGATAAGTCTATATTAAAAGGCGGTTGTCAAATTCACGCGGTTAAGCGCGCCAATCTTTCCCCATGATGTATAGGAATAATCAAACCCGTAACCGTAAAACTTCAGCCCGACTCCAAAAGACAGCCCTTCCAGACCTGAACTCAATCCCACTTTCATCTGGGTGTGCTCGAGATTGTCGTACCCTACGCGCAGATTGAAATTATCTGACAGAAGGAATTCCCCGCCTACCACAAAAGACCGAAGCTTTTGCGATAGACTGAGGTTTGAATCGCCCAGCCTCTGGAAAGCGACATTTAAAACCAAAGGCAAATGTTCGAGTTGCTTCGAGAAGCCGATTCTCACGTCCAAGGGCAAATTCTCCGTAAATCCGCCGTAACTGCTAAGCTGCTTCCCGATGTTGAGGATGGAAAAGCCTACTCCGAAAAGATCGGCCGGAAAATTATAGTACAATCCGACATCCATTCCGAGGGCGGACGACGTATAGGAAGAAATCGACGAATAGATTCCCTTAAGACTGATACCGTAACTGAAATCCTGTGCAAGGTAATTGGAATAGTTGAGAGTAAGTACGGCGTCTCCGGCACTGAAGGTACCGTATTGATTTCCCAGCTCGTCAGTCGCGGGAAACTTGCCGTAGTTTATGTACCCGAGTCCGACTCCGAAATAACCCGCCTTCGGGATCTGGAAGGTGGAGAAGGCATACCCGGCGTTTATATCGAGGACATGTTTGAGAAATCCGAACGTAACTGCCCTGTTCTTGGATGAGACTGACAGAGCAGGATTATAGTAGAAAGCCGTCGGATCGTCGATCCTTGCCATTGCACTTCCGGCGAGTGCCGCTTCGCGTGCGCTTACGTCAAGATTCAAAAATTCATACGCTGTCTGACCGAAAACAGGACTCGTTGCCGCTAGAATTACTACGAAGCTGAAGATTTTCATTTTGAGAATGTACCCGTGATTATTCTATTTTTCAAGACCACCTGTTTTGATTATATTTTCTCACAAATTCATGGCCTCTTTCCATCTAAGTAAACCAGAAATACATAGAATTCTCGTCGTGAAGCCCCGTGCAATAGGGGATGTGCTTCTATCAACTCCCGTGTTGCCAAACCTGCGGGAGGAATTTCCTGACGCCAGGATAGACTTCCTCGTCGAAAAATTCGCAGCGGGGGTACTGACGGGAAACCCTTATGTGGACGAAACAATCTCGTACGATACGAAAACGCAGACTTCCCTCTCAATCATAAGAAGGGTCAGGAAGAACAGCTACGACCTGATTATTGATTTATTTGCGAATCCCCGTACTGCGATCATCACACTTTTGAGCGGGGCGAAATACAAGGTCGGGTTCCCGTTCAAATGGCGGAGATTTGCATACAACATACTCGTCAGTCCACGGAGCGGAGTCGTGCATAATGTGGAGTTCAACCTTGACGCATTGCGCAGGCTGGAGTTGCAGGTGAAATCGACGAACCCGCTATTTTACCTCGACAACGATTCGAGACATTTCGCGGCGGAATTCGCGTCAAGGAACAGCCTTAAGGCAAATGAATTCATTACAATGAATATCGGCGGCGGTTGGCAAACCAAGCGTTGGAGCGCAAAAAACTTCGGCGCACTTTCCAAAATGATCTCATCCCGCCTTGGGATTCCCGTAGTAGTGCTCTACGGGCCTTCCGAAGCGAAGGAAGCTGAATTCATAGCCAATACAACAGGCACTACACTTGCTCCCCCCACATCACTTCACGAAATGGGAGCAATCATGAGGTCGTCGCTCCTCCTCGTTACGAACGACTCCGGTCCGATGCACATTGCGGCGGCACTCGGCGTACCGACCCTTGCTCTCTTCGGACCGACCAGTCCGCATCTTCAGGGACCGTACGGGAATATATCTGTGGTCGTCCGGAATGAAGCGCTGGACTGCCTTGAGTGTAATCTCACGAATTGTCCAATCGGCAAATTATGCATGACCGAGCTCCTTCCGGAAACCGTCTTTGAAAGTCTTCTCATTCTGATTGCGAAAATTCAAAATGTTTCGCAACCTGTGAAAGACAAGGTGAACGAAAAAGCCAGGAAGATCCAATGAAAGCGTTTGATTTTGAAATGCCAGACTGCAAGAGATTTAACGGCTACAAGCCATGTTTTCCGTACAAAACCTGTTACGATGGTTGTGCCCGCGCCGATAGCCCCTTCGGTGCGAAGATTCTCATCATAAACCTCGACGCAATGGGCGACGTTCTTATGACCACTGCTCAGCTTAACCCTATAAAGCGCAAGTACCCGCAAAGCTACATCGCCTGGATTACGCTCAAATCGGCGGTGCCGCTGCTCCAGGGAAACCCATTCATCGACGATGTATTTGCCTGGGACGCGGAGAGTTGGCTCATTCTGGAGCAGATGGAATTCGATCTTGTATTGAATGCGGACAAGTCGAGAAGGTCTGCGGCGCTGGCCATGAAGCTGAAGGCGAAAGAGAAACTCGGATTCGGGCTGAACAACCACGGACAGATTATTCCTCTCAATAATGAGGCAGGCTATAATTTCAAGCTTGGCATCGACGATTACATGAAGTTCAGAATGAACGAACGAACCGGACAGGATATTCTTGCCGAGACTTTCAGACTCCCATATGATCGCGACGAATACGTTCTGGAATTGACGGAAGACGAGAAGCAGCAGACTGCATGGTACAGGAAATCGAAGGGAATCGGCAGCAAGGAGGTAGTTGTCGGATTCAATACCGGATGTTCGGACCTCTACCCCAACAAGAAAATGACCGTCGAACAGCATCTGAGGCTGATAGAGATGTTCTCTACTCAGGACCACATCAAGATGCTTCTTCTCGGCGGAAAAACGGATGCGGAAAGAAATGAGTCAATCTTCTCGAGGGCCCTGGAACACAACCCAGGACTGTCGACTCGCCTTTTCAATCCTCCCGCGACAGAGGGTCTGCGAAAAGGCATTGTGTACGAAAACGCCGCCGACATTGTCATTACCGGTGACAGCTACGGGATGCATCTTGCCGTAGCTCTAAGGAAGTATGTGCTGGTTTGGTTTGGGGTAAGCTGCTGGACTGAAGTCGACCTGTATGAAAGAGGAGAGAAGTTCATCCCCACAGGTCTCTTCTGCTCCCCGTGCTGGAAGAAGTCGTGTCCGTATGACCTTGAATGCATGAAGATGATCGATCTCGACAGGATGTATTCCGCCGCCCTCGAATATGCCGGGATGGTTTCCGCCAAAAAAAATAATACTCCCGTTTAGAACCCGTCGGCAGACGGACCTCGATCACTGCCCTGTTATTCCTTCACAAAGCTAATATTGGGGACTAGCTCCTGACGAGCGTCAGAACGTTCTCGATGTGGTACGTCTGTGGAAACATGTCGACCGGCTGGGAAGAGACCGGCGTATAGCCATTGGCAACAATCTCCTTCACGTCTCTTGCCTGAGTCATGGGATTGCAGCTGACGTAAACAAGTTTCTCGGCCTGCAGCAAGTGTACGTTAGCGGCGATCTTGGGATGCAGACCGCTTCGAGGAGGATCCAACACGATCACGTCGGGTTTGGGCAGATTCAGCAGTTTGAAATTTCCGATGATGTCCCTCCCCTTAAACAACTCCGCAATGTCCGTCTTTACGAATCTGACGTTTCTCACGTTGTTCAGCCGCGCGTTTTCTCCGGCGTCTTTAATCGACGAGTCAGCCAGTTCAAACCCGTAGATCTCGTCCGCCAATTCCGAAAGATATATCGAGATGCTTCCTGTCCCGCTGTAGAAATCGTAGATTACCTTCTTTTTTCCTCCGACGCCGGATAAGGCCGCTTCGTAGAGCCTCTCCGCCTGCACAGTATTGGTTTGAAAGAATGAGAGAGGAGAAATCTTGAAGGAGTATTTGCCGATCTTTTCAGTAATGTATCCGTTTCCAAAATGAACGCGCCAGACTGCACCCGAGGCAATCTGTGCGCGGCTCGAATTGATTATCGACGCGAATGTCGATACGAATGGCAAGTCTCTTTTCAAAGACGTGGCGAGTTGTTCAATCGCTTCATCCTCCTTCAGAATCACGAGATTCACCATATACTCATCCGAGCTGAACGACTTTCGAACGGTCAAGAACCTGAGCAGGCCGGAATGCGATTGCGGATCATAGATCGTTATTCCAAGGTCGCGTCTCTTCTCTGATTCCAGGGCAATTACATCGCGGAACCAGTTGAGTACCCGATTCATCCTTTCGTCGCCAAGGTGGCATCGGGCGATGTCTATCGTCTTGTCGTACCTTCCTGGAGAATGGAATCCGAGCGCCACTTTCACCGGGTCGTTTTCCAGAATCTTGAACGGATTTTCGGAAAAGGTAAACTCGAGTTTGTTCCTGTACTCATAAATTTGGTCCGAGGCAGCCGTCTCATTGACTTCCAGATTCAATCCGGCAGTCCTCTCAAGGGCATCGATAACGTGTCTGCGTTTTGAGGAAGCCTGTTCATGATAATCCAGATGCTGCCATTTGCACCCCCCACAGACGCCGAAGTACCTGCAGACCGGCTGCACCCTGTGCGGAGACGGGGACAAGACATCCAGCACCTTCGCTTCCGCATAATCGCGTTTACGTTTTATGATTTTCGCTCTTACCGTGTCGCCCGGAATACCTCCGGCAACGAAGATTACGTATCCATCGAGTCTTGAAATCGCCTTACCTTCAAACCCGATGGACTCAATCTTCAATTCGAGGACTTCATCCACAGATGTCATACTACAATTATTCCTGAAATGTCCATTACGTTTGTGTCGGTCGGACCGGTACTTATAAGCCCGCCATATTTTGTGAAGAATGAATTGGAATCGCTCTCATCCAGGTATTTCTTAACTTCACCAGCCCGCCCGTGAAAATCGGCATGCAATTCCGGAGCTGCAAATGCACCTGCGGCGTTGCTGTTTCCGTCCTTCCCGTCGGTTCCGAACGAGAATATAGTTGTCCTCTTAAGGTTGATCCCGAGATGCTTGAGATTGACAAGCCCTTTCAGTGCACTTAGCACAAGGTGCTGGTTCCTCCCGCCCTTTCCTGCCCCTCTCACTTTCACAGTGGTCTCGCCGCCGATAAGAATGAGCGCCGGAGAAGGGACAGGATCTCCTTCCGTTTCTATCGACGCCGCAATCGAGACCAGGAGGGCCGCAGCGCTTTCAGCATCAGAGTCCAGGAATCTGGTCAGGACGAGCGTATTGAAGCCGCTCCCTATTCCTTCCTGTTCAGCGGCACTCAGCGCTTTTGAGTTGGAGGCGATTATCTGGACCCCATTCTTCTCCAATGAAACTCCTCCAGAATGGTCCGGCAGTTTCCTCAAAGCGATGGGTATTGAGGCGGGCACCATTTCAAGCAGGCCGCTATCGACAACGAAATTGTAAGCGTCACGGGGCGTAGTCGCATCTGGAACGGTTGGGCCGCTGGCAATGGACGAGAGATCGTCTCCGACAACATCTGAAATGATTAGCGATAATTTCTCAGCTTTCTTTGCCAGTGCGGCTAGTTTTCCGCCTCCAAGAAGTGAGAGATGTCGCCGCAAGAGGTTCAGCTTGTCTATCGAAACACCGTTGTCCAGGGCGGCCTTTATCAACCTGTTTGTGTCATCGAGGCTAACACCTTCAATTGGGAGAAACAGAGATGCGCTGCCGCCGCCGGAAATCAGGAAAAGCAAAGACTCCTTTGCATGGCAGGAAGCAACGAACTGTCTCACCTTCTCCCCCGCTTTCACGCTCTCTCCATCCGGGAAAGGATGTCCCGTCTTGAAAAACTCGAACCGGCTCACGCCGAGATGTTTCTCTACCGGTGTCGCGATTATACCCTTTACCCTGTCGCCAAGCCTCTTCTCGACTTCGAGCGCCATCGCTTCAGCCGATTTTCCGATAGACACACACCTGATCGTGTCTGGTTTCTTCAGTTCGAATGCGTGTCCGAAGACCGTCAATACGTCGCCGGACACATGTAGTTGATTCTCGAATATCGTCCCCGGTTTGACTGCGTGGATGGAACTCTCGACAAGCCTCTGCAGTAATTTCTCTGCAGAACTTCCCCCTGCAGACTTCATTTGCTTGAAATCTTCAACAAACCAATTCGGCTCGTATATGATTCCAGGTCTGCTGCCGGATTGTCGGACGTTGAGAAGATATACAAAGGATAAAGCCGGTTGAACGTCTTCATCGCGATGGCGAGCAGCTTCTTCGATGAGGTCACCGGGTCTGACTTATCTATTTCTTTTCCGAAGATTATATGATCGACCCCTTTGAACTTCAGGCGATCCCTTTTGGGAACGAAACTCTCCGATATTGGCTCGGTGCCATAATGAAGCTCATAAGCAGAGAACTCGCCCCCTATTCGGTATCTCTTGCAGGCATCAAAGAAGAGCGACTCGTATGATGAGATATTCTCCTCGAAACGCCTGCGGCCGTCCGCTTTCTCATTGTTTATGAAAGTGCCGAGCTCCATCCCGTTCCTGTCGATGTAAAGAAACAGTTCCGAATCCCACTTCGATTTTCCGAAACGGATCAGCATGAAGTCTTTGTAAGGCTTCTTCGCGAAGCGCATGTCCCGGTTAATCCGAACCAGTGTCCGATTGAACTTGGGCTCCGTGTCAAGAATGGGATTTATGAATTTTATGAACGGGCCGATGGAAACGACGAATGATCTTGCCGGGTTCAGAAGGAACTGCTCATATTCATCTCTATGCTTCCTGAACCACGTGACGGAATTGTGTTTATAGAGCTGCTCGAAGAACTCGAAGGTACCTTCTGAGAAGCCGCTAAACTCTTCCGTGTACCCTGCGGAATTCGGAGCACGCCCGTTAGACTTCGGTCCGGCTGACCTCGCGGCTGCCGGGCCGCGGTGAATCATGGCACTGCCGGTTTCTTTCTTACTGGTATTTGACTTCAAGCGGTTTATCGTTTCAGTTTATTATCTAGATATTCAGCTATTCTGGAAGAAGCCACGCGCTCCTGCTGCATGGAGTCCCTGTCTCTCACCGTCACCGTCTGGTCCTGAAGGGTCTGAGAGTCAACCGTGACGCAAACAGGAGTTCCCACTTCATCCTGGCGTCTGTAACGCCTGCCGATGGAGCCTGCATCGTCATAGAAGGCCCTGAACCGTTTCCGAAGATCCTCGAAGATGTTTCTCGCGATATCGGGCATGTTCTCGCGGTTAACAAGCGGAAGTACGGCTACCTTAATCGGAGCAAGCCGCGGGTGGAATTTCAAAACCGATCGAATTTCCTTATCCGCCTGCTCTTCCACGTAGGCATCCACGAGAAACGCCATGAAGGACCTGCTGGCGCCCGCTGAAGTCTCGATTATGTACGGGATGTATTTTTCCTTCGATGTGTCGTCGAAATATTCCATACTCTTCCCCGAATACTCCTGATGTCTTGTCAGGTCGTAATTCGTACGGTTGTGGATCCCTTCGATCTCCCCCCACCCGAACGGAAAAAGGTATTCGATATCGTATGCATCCTTAGCGTAATGTGCCAGCTTATCTTTTTCATGCCGATGGAAATGGAGCTTGTCGTTCCGGATGCCGAGATTCGTGAACCACTCGATTCTTTCGTGCCTCCATCTTTCGAACCAGTCGTCATCAGTTCCCGGCTTCACAAAGAACTGCATCTCCATCTGTTCGAATTCGCGCGTCCTGAACAGCCAGTTCTTCGTATTGATTTCGTTCCTGAAGGCTTTCCCAATCTGCGCAATTCCAAACGGAAGCTTCTGCCTGGAGGAAGCAAGCACGTTCTGGTAGTTCACATAAATGCCCTGGGCGGTCTCTGGCCGCAGGTATACGGCAGCCGACGAGTCTTCGACCGGGCCTACAAAAGTCTTGAACATGAGGTTGAATTTGCGGGCTTCGGTGAAAGTCCCTCTGTTCCCGCAGTTCGGGCAGGATAGTTCCGGCAAAATTACGAACGGGAATTTCTCCAGGGTACCGGCAAACTCAGAACGAACAACTTCTTCAGGCTGTTTTTTATCCAGAGAAGACAGGACAGGAAAGATTTTCTTCCACTCGTCCGGTACAACTGTTCCGTTCCCGTTTTGTATCTTCTCGGCTGATTCCCATATCTTCTTCAGCGAGATCTCGTCCGAAAGCGTATCGAGCCGGTAACGGGCCTTGCACTGCCTGCAATCGATCATCGGATCAGTAAAATTTTCGACGTGTCCGGACGCTTCCCAGACCCTCGGGTGCATCAAAATCGAGGCGTCAATTCCCTCTATATCCTCTCTGAGGGTCATTGCCTTCCACCATTCGTCCTTTACGTTCCGGAGAAGCTCAACGCCCAGCGGACCGTAGTCCCAACATCCGTTTAATCCCCCATATATTTCACTCGACTGGAAGACGAATCCTCTTCTCTTTGCAAGCGATACAATTTTATCGATCGTTATTTCAGATTTGCTCGGTTGTGTCATCTCTTAGCACTTTTTTAGTTCAATATAAAGAACCGTGTCGAATTGACAAAGAGCGCCATTTACATGACGATCATCCGCATCCACGAGGGCAAAGTACTCTGAATGACGTAGAACCGCCTCCCAAAAAACTTTTGCCTGTAATCTTGACTTTGAAAGGTAAAATGTCGCATTTTATGACGCAATCGGGTAAATTACCAACCGCTTGAATGGTACAGTAGGGTGAGAAGCCGACTGCGGTCATAAATTAGGAAAGGTTAAATGGAACCTGAAGAAAAAACGGTAGCGCAGAATCGTCGGGCGCGGTTTGAGTATCAGATACTCGAGACTACCGAAGCCGGCATCGTCCTAAAGGGGAGCGAGGTGAAGTCGGTCAGACAGGGAAAAGTCGATATTAGTGACTGCTTCGCATCCGTCAAGGATGGAGAGGTTTGGCTGCATAACATGCACGTGGCCGCCTATCAGAATGCCGGCGCATTCGGGCACAACCCTAGACGAACCAGAAAATTGCTGTTGCACAGAAGAGAAATCCGGAAGCTCATCGGCAAGACAAAACAAAAGGGTCTCTCCCTCGTTCCGATCAGGCTTTACTGGAAACACGGTCTGGCGAAAGTCGAACTGGCGATTGCAAAAGGAAAGCAGGCCTTCGACAAGCGCGAGACGATTAAGCAACGCGACCAGGAACGTGAGATGCGACGCCGCGGCGCCGATGCTTGAAATCTTTGTTAATGAATTACCACCACACCTACCAGGAGAAAGATAGTTAGGGTTGTTTCCACCACTCAATGAGCAACTAGACCTTATAAGGCGGGGCACCGCTGAGATAATACCAGAAGATGAACTAGCCCAGAAAATCGAGAGATCTATCAAGACCGGTCTGGGCCTCAATGTGAAATTGGGGTGCGACCCGAGCCGCCCCGATCTCCACCTCGGGCACTCTGTCGTTCTGAGAAAGCTCCGGCAATTCCAGGATCTAGGACATACGGCAATTCTCATTGTCGGCGATTTTACCGGCATGATCGGAGATCCTTCCGGCAGGAACAAGTCGCGTCCCTCAATGACTATCGAAGAGACGCGACAGAATGGAGAGTCCTACTTTCAGCAGGCTTCCAAAATATTGTCATCCTCCAACCTGAATATCGTTTACAATTCCGAATGGCTCGGCAAAATGAGCTTCCAGGATGTGATTAAACTGGCCAGCAAGTATACGGTGGCCCGGATGCTCGAGAGAGATGATTTTGAGAAGCGGTATCGTTCAGGTGAACCCATAAGTGTTCACGAATTCCTCTATCCTCTCGCGCAGGC
The DNA here is from genome assembly GCA_021825585.1 of Bacteroidota bacterium. Taxonomy (GTDB): domain Bacteria; phylum Bacteroidota; class Ignavibacteria; order Kryptoniales; family JAKASW01; genus JAKASW01. The sequence goes on from JAKAGT010000005.1 coordinate 151,514, forward strand.
GATGGACTCCGTAGCCATAAAAGCCGATATAGAGCTGGGGGGAACAGACCAGAAGTTCAACCTGCTGGTCGGCAGGGATATTCAGCGGGAATACGGACTTGAGCCGCAGGTAATCCTGACGATGCCGTTACTTGTAGGAACGGACGGGGCTGAGAAGATGTCGAAATCGCTCGGCAACTATATCGCGATAACGGATTCACCGGACGAAATCTACGGAAAGACACTCTCGATACCAGACACACTCATTTACGATTATTTTGTGTTGACGACCAACGTTTCTCCGCAGTATCTCAGCGAGGTCAAATCATCGCTTGAGTCGGGGAGAGTTAATCCCAGGGATCTGAAGCGAAAGCTCGCACGAGAGATCGTGACGATCTATCACGATACAGAAGCGGCCGCTCAGGCGGAGGACAATTTCGACAAGGTCTTCGTGAGAAAAGAAACGCCGACTGAGATAGAAGAGGTGTTCCTGAATATCAGCGACGGCGGCGTGCCGTTATACCAGCTTCTCGTCGAAGTCGGGGCGGCAAAATCAAATAGCGAGGCTCGCCGGCTGATAACCCAGGGCGGCGTCACAATCGACGGCAATAAGATCGCGGACGCGAACACTGCCGTGACCATAAAGGATCCCGTTATCCTCAAGGTAGGAAAACGGAAATTCTACAAAATCAGACAACAACAATCGCATTAGCGAATAAGGAGATGTAAAATTGTATGTCCCATCGAAGATATTCTTTACAAAAGGGGTAGGTCGGCATCGCGACTACCTTCAATCCTTCGAACTTGCTCTTCGAGACGCTAGGATCGAGAAATGCAATCTGGTCACCGTCTCAAGCATCTATCCTGCGGGATGTAAACGCATTCCACTTGACGAAGGAATTAAGCTCCTTCAGCCGGGGCAGATAACGTTTTGCGTGATGGCAAGGAATTCTACCAACGAACCTAACCGGCTCGTGGCGGCCTCAATCGGAGTCGCAACACCTAATGATTCTTCGCAGTACGGTTACCTGTCTGAACACCATCCGTTCGGCGAGACCGACGAGAAGGCCGGAGAGTATGCCGAAGACCTGGCCGCGACGATGCTCGCAACTACACTTGGAATTGAGTTTGATCCCGACGCGGATTGGGATGAAAGGGAAAAAGTTTACAAGATGAGCGGGAAGATCGTTAGAACGCTCAACGTGACGCAGTCGGCGGAAGGAGACAGAAGAGGAATCTGGACGACGGTAGTCGCTGCCGGGATACTTCTTCCCTGATTGACAGAAACATCCCCTGTTGTCAAAAAGCCCCGTCGCAGAAACGGGGCTTTCCTTTTGCACCGATAAAAAATTGATACTTCGTTATCAACCGGCCGAAGAAGTGAGAGCCTCAGCTCCGGAAACGACTTCAAGCAGCTCCTTGGTGATCGCTCCCTGGCGGGCCTTGTTATACTGAAGCGAGAGTGCCTGTATTAGTTCAAACGCGTTTTCACTCGCGTTGTCCATCGCCGCCATCCTCGCCCCCTCCGCTGCAGCATTGCTCTCCAATAGTATTCTCCAGAGCTGGTACTCAAGATGCTTCGGGATAAGGGCGCTGACTATTGATGCCTTGTCCGGCTCGTAAATGTAATTCAACTCAACGTGTTTCTTTTCCTTCATGAGCTCGTCGGCCGGGATCGGGAGGAACTGCTCAATAACCAGTCGCTGATGCATCACACTCTTGAATTCGTTGTAAACGATATCAACTCTGTCGTAATCTCCTGCCAGGTAGCCTCTGATGATAGCTGATGCGAGATTCTCAGCGACGGCAAATGTCAGATCATGGAATATGCCCGAATAATTACCGGCAACGTTGAATTTCCTCTTGGAGAAGAAATCAGAGCCTTTCTTTCCGACCGTGAACAAATTCACCCTGCCCAAAGCATCCAGGTTGGAATATTCACTGCGTATCAGCTCGATCGTAGCCTTTATGATATTCGAATTGAAAGCGCCGCAGAATCCCCTGTCCGCCGTGACGGCAACCACTGCGACTTTTGCGATGTCGCGCTTCACGACTAGCCTGTTCCCCACGAAGTCCGAAGTGGTGGCAAGGTGCTGCATCAATTCACCGATTTTTCGGGAGTATGGCCTTGCAGCAGACAAGGCAGACTGGGCCCTTCGCAGCTTAGCTGCGGCCACCATCTTCATTGCCTTCGTGATTTTTTCTGTGCTTTTGACACCGGAGATCCGGCGCCTTATTTCACGGAGAGTCGCCAATTGTTACTCCTTAATCGACGCTTTGAACGAAGAGACGAACTCCTTTGTAATCTCATGAAGATGCTTGTCTGTTTCGGCGTCGATGTCCTTGATGTCGGCAATTTTGTTGAGAATGTCCTGGTGTTTGAGCTCCATCATTTCAAGAAACTCCGTCTCAAAACGCCGGACGCTCTCGACAGGCAATTCGTCCAGGAAACCGTTTGTACCCGTGTAAATGATCGCAACCTGTTTTTCGACGGGCATCGGGGAATACTGACCCTGTTTCAGGAGCTCGACAAGTCGCTGTCCCCTTCTGATCTGGGCCTGCGTCACTTTATCCAGGTCGGAACCGAATTTTATGAATGCTTCCAATGCCCTGAACTGCGCAAGATCCAGTCTGAGGCGGCCGGCAACTCGCCTCATTGCCTTTGTTTGCGCGTGTCCGCCAACACGCGAGACTGAAATCCCGACGTTGATTGCGGGACGAACACCTGAATTGAACAAGCTCGGCTCGAGATATATCTGGCCGTCCGTAATTGAGATAACGTTGGTGGGAATGTATGCAGACACGTCGTTCGCCTGAGTCTCAATTATTGGGAGAGCCGTCAGACTGCCACCACCCTCTTCATCACTGAGTTTCGAGGCGCGCTCCAGCAGCCTGCTGTGCAGATAAAATACATCTCCGGGATAAGCTTCGCGTCCCGGCGGCCTTCGCAGAAGCAGCGAGACCTGTCTGTATGCCCATGCATGCTTGGAAAGGTCGTCGTAGACGACAAGCGCATCTCTGCCGCCGTCGCGGAAGAACTCACCGAGTGTGCAACCGGAGTAAGGGGCGATAAACTGCATTGGAGACGGAGTGCCAGCAGTGGCGGAAACTACGGTGGTATAATCCATAGCACCTTCCTCTTCCAGCTTGGCGACAACCTGTGCGACGGTGGACGCTTTTTGCCCGATAGCGACGTATATGCAGTAGACGGGCTTTATGCCTCTGCGCTTTGCCTCTTCTGTGTGAGTGAATTTCTGATTGAGGATAGCATCGACGGCGACCGCGGTCTTCCCTGTCTGTCTGTCCCCGATGATCAGCTCGCGCTGTCCGCGGCCTATAGGAATCATGGAGTCGATAGCCTTGAGACCCGTGTTCAGCGGCTGCTTCACAGGACTTCTGGAAATAACACCAAGCGCCTTTCTCTCTACCGGGAGGACCTTGTCTGTCTGGATGGCTCCCTTGCCGTCGATCGGCTGACCGAGCGGGTTTACTACGCGTCCTAACATGGCTTCTCCCACCGGCATAGACATTACCTTGCCCGTGCGCCGGACCTGGTCGCCCTCTTTCACGAGTGTGTCGTTGCCGAACAGCATGCACCCGACGTTATCCTCTTCAAGATTAAGAGCCATTCCGAACACGCCATTTGGAAATTCTACCAGCTCGCTCGACATCACCTTTTCCAGTCCGTATACTCTGGCGATTCCGTCGCCGACCTGCAGGACTGTTCCCACATCATATACATCGACCTCGCGCTCGAAACCCGATATCTGTTTCCTCAAGATCGCGGTAATTTCGTCAGGTCTCACTTCAGGCATAACAACCTCATAGAATTAGTCTTTCGTAATCTCAACTTTACAAAGAAGCTTCTTCTGATAACTGCTGCTTTAAAATTTCAAGCTGACGGCGCACGCTGCCGTCAAATACGGTATCACCGATCTGAACAAGGAAACCTCCGATCAGGGCCGGATCGGGTGAGAAAGAAATTCGCACGTTCTTTTTCACGATCTTTCCAAAAGTCTCCTTCATCCCGGAAATAACTTCCTTTTCCACTTCGAACGGAGATTTTAGTTCTGCGTTGACAATGCCACGAGACTGGTCCAGAAGGGCGGCAAACTCAACTGCAATCTGGTCCGTCAATACTTCCCTCCCCTTGTCGATCAGAAGAAAGAGGAAGTTGAGGGTCATCTCATCGACTCTGGCAGCCCATAGGTCCCTGACAACATCTCTCTTCTTGAAGCGGTTTACTATCGGGCTCTTGAAGAGTATGGCGAGCTCGTGTGAAGAGGTAATCGAATCATGAATCAGGCGCATATCGGACGCGACATTATCGACGGTCTTTGTTTCGGTGCAGAGTTCCAGAAGCGCACCGGCGTATCTTCTTGCGGCTCTTGTTCCCTTCATTACCGACCTTAGTTCTTCGGCAGAGAATTAAGGAAATTCTCGACCAGTTTCTTCTGTCTTGCCACATCAATTGTCTCACTCAGTATCTTCTCCGCGGCCTGGACGGCAAGTTCGGCCACTAATCCGTGGAGCTGAGATATAGCCTGCTGCTTGTCCCGCTCGATCTCTTCCCTCGCCTTGTCGATAATACTATTAGCTTCTACGTGTGCCTTTGACATCGCATCTGACCGCAGTCTCTCGGCAAGCTCTCTGGCCTCTTTAATCAGTTTCTGGGCCCGCTCTTCGGCGTTTGCGAGATTTTTCCGATTTTCTTCGAGAACTACCTGGGCTTCCTTCTTCGCTTCCTCTGCCCGTTCGATCGACTGCCTGATCGACTCTTCCCTGGTATTCAGGGCATTGAGTATCGGCTTCCAGGCGGTGAACTTCAGGATAAGAAGCAGGAGGCCGAAGGTCACAGCCGTCCAGATTATCACTCCGGGATTCAATTGCAACAACATACTCTAATCTCCATTAGGATTGAAAAACATGTCCCTCCCCACGTCAGGAAAAGGTTCGGGATTGGAGCAACATTATTATTACTTCAACGCCATTATGATGGCAATGACCTCGGCGAATAATGTAACGCCTTCGATCAGAGCTGCAGCGATGATCATCGTCGTCCTAAGGTCACCCTGTGCCTCCGGCTGACGACCGCTTGCTTCCAGTGCGGCTGCGGCCAGTTTTCCGATTCCCAAACCGCCGCCGATAACTGCAAGACCGGCTGCAAGACCGGCTGCAAGATGAACGAATTGATCTTGTGGTCCCATTTAAAACCTCCAGTATTTCTTTTAGTGTTCTTGATGGATTGCCATCCCGACAAATAAGGCCGTCAGGATTGTGAAAATGTAAGCTTGAATGAATGCAACGAGTATTTCCAAAAGCTCTATGAAAAGTGCGAAGCTTATGGCCAGCGGTGCTATCAGCACCGTGCCGAAGACGAATATGAGCCCGATGAAAGAAAATATGGCTATGTCACCTGCAACGAGATTGGCAAAAAGACGGACGCACAGGGCGAAAGGCTTGGTGAAGAGGCCCAGGATTTCAACTATCGCCAGAATCGGCAGAGCAAAGACCGGCACTCCCTTTGGTATCAGCCCCTTGAAATAGCCGAAGAACCCATGATGGATAATTCCGGAAATCTGAATTACGAAGAACGCTATGAGCGCAAGCGAAGCGGTAAAACTTAAGTCGCTTGAAGGTGCCGAGCCGTACGGGATCAACTCAAAAAGATTCGAGAACAGTATGAAGAAAAATAAAGTGAGGAAGTAAGGCAGCATCTTCCGGCCTTTCTCCCCGGTTGCCGGAAGGACAACCTCGTCCCTGATGAAGAGCACAATCATCTCCATCGCATTCGCGAATTTGCCCGGAATCAGCGACTTCTTGTAACCTTTGGCTGCCTTCCTTGCAGCGAGGATCACCAGTAAGGCTGCGATCCACATCATGACTACATGTTTCGTCAGCGACATATCGATGGTCAGGCCCGCGACATGAATAGGTGGAAAGTGCGGGAGATGAATCTCGCCGAAAGGCAGAAAATCCAGGGTGTGCGAATCCGATACGTGTTCTATCACCCAGTTGCCGTTGGAGGCGTTGCCGGCATGCGATGCCACTGCGGCGGCAGTGTCAGAAACGGTTTTCCCGACGTTTGCGGCCAACATACTAGCGGACGACAAGATTGCAGTTCCAATTATCATTGTGCGGTGCCCTTGCCTGCTTTCTTAAAAGCTATTCTCTTATTCAGAAAAATCACTTCAAATATCGTCATGATGAAATAAAAAACCAGAAGCCCCGTCACAAGGGGGATTATGGGAGTATTGAATACTTTCATGAGTACAATGAATATTCCCAGAAGGAGAAGTAATCTGATGCCCATACCGAGAGAGATTCCTTGGAGGAAGACGAGACTGCTTTTGTCGATGAACTTCTCGATCGTATAGAATCCCACCGCTCCACTCATTATTCCGAGAAGGGCACCCAGAAAATAAGCACCCGCAAACCCGTTGCCGGCATATTTCCAGATAAGAAGGAAGGAAATCACCCCTATTACGAGGATGGAAATGGCGAGCATCCTCATGGTGCTGTTACGCAACAACCGGACGAGAGGATCAACTTTTCTTTCTTGTACCACTCTTACCTAATTTCTGTACTTCTTTAAAAAAATTGTAAAAGCCACCAACTAGCCCTACTCCGGCCCCTGTTAATAACAACCATGGCGACGTGCCGAAATGACCGTCAAGAAAATACCCGAGCAATGTCATACCGGCAACCGAGGCAGCCAACTCCGTGCCCAGGCCCATGAAAGGCGCGAGTTGCCTGTACGCCTCACCCAGGCTTTCTCCGAAACTCTGATTCTTCTTCAATTGTACCACAAATCATCTGAATAACTCGCTCTTCTGGTCAGGTTTTTTCTCACCGCTCATCTCACATTTGCCATCGAACACGGCACCCTCATCAATAACGAGCTTTGAAGCCCGAATATCGCCCTTGATCCTGGCTTTCGGTTCCAGCACCAGCTTGTTTTTGACGTTGAGATTGCCTGTAATCTTTCCGCTGACTGTCACTGCCTGAGCGTCGATGTTGCCTGTAATCTCACCGCTCATCCCGATTACCAGGTCACCGCTCAGGGCTATGTCACCGTTCACCTGTCCATCAACTCGAAGACTGCCCGAGCTTGTAATCTTACCTTCAAAACGAGATCCCTGCGAAACGATGTTGATTTGTCCGTCTTCTTTTGCCATGTCAATTCTTCGTTAGTAAATAATTTTCGGGGTTTAAGTTCCTTCCGTCCTGCCAAAGTTCGAAGTGCAGGTGCGGCCCGGTACTAGTGACTCCCGTCGAACCGACGAGAGCAACAACCTCTCCTCTGGATACCTTAGTTCCGACACTGACCAATATGCGTTCACAATGTTTGTACACCGTCATGAAATTTCCTGCATGAGCAATCATTAAAGTGTTGCCTCCAGTCAGCGTCCAATCCACAAAGATTACTACGCCTGGGGCGGGTGCCACTACAGGTGAACCTATCGGCGCGGATATGTCGACGCCGTAGTGTTGGATCTGGTAGTTGACGCCACGTGTTATGTACCCGTTTGCAGGCATCATTAACGGGAAGATGGAAGCGACATCGGTTCTGGACTGAGTTGAAGCTTCGGTTTCACTCGGCACACTAGTGTATGAGGAACTTTTCTCAACGGGAATTCCCTTTCCGGCCTGTTGCTGCGGAACCTCAACAGGTTCGTTGTCTGCCGCTTGTGACGAAGATTCACCTCCCGTAGTATCCGTCGAAGAACTGCCACCGAGAATTTTCCGGAGCCTCTCATTGTAAGAAGAGAGGTAGGTCATCTGCTGTTCGACCTCGCCGACCTTTGACTCAAGTCGCTGGATCTTCTCCAACTGTTCCTGCTGGGTGCTGAAATACCCGGGCAGTGCCAGTCTTCCTATGGGCGTATATATCAGAGCCACAACGCTTAACGCACCAATGACAACAAATCCAAAAAGAACAACGAATCCTAACTGAAATTTCGACGCCATGAAAGTCCGCGACGGCCTTCCGGCATCAGAGATTACGACAAACGTCAGCTTTTGCGACGCCGTTTTTGCATGCGGTGATTTATGTTGCATCTCAAAGTCTCTTAATATAAAAACAGGCGGCCATAATGTCAATAAAAAGCCTGAAACGCGAAGCGTTTTGGCCTTCTTTGCCTTCTCAGGCTCCGCGACGCACATCGCGGTTAAACTCTCGACCTTCTTGAAATATCGTTCCATATTCAATAATCTTACATAAATATGAAAGGCCATAATATGTCGCAGCTTCTTCAAGGCCAAATGAAGATCACGGAGAGCCTGCATTACTCTCTTTGTATAACGTGCAGCTCAGGTTGCAGCTTGAGCTCGCCGTACTCTCGGGTGCTGAATTTGACAATAATTAGAATAACGAGGTTACTTCCATGAAAGAGTCTGGATCCCGGGTTCGGCACGACTCAGCGTACCTTAAGAACGAAGATTTCAATAAGAATCTGCTTCGAAAGCTAAACGCGGCAATGGAGACTTTGCGCAAGGGTGGAGGCGAGGAGGCTGCTACGCGGCAGAAAAAGCGCGGAAAACTGTTGGCACGCGAGAGAATCGCATCTCTTATAGATCCAGGGACCCCTTTCCTGGAGATCGGCACGATGGCTGCGCTTGGCCTTTACGAAGAGCACGGCGGGGCGGCTTCGGCAGGTATTGTTACGGGAATCGGCAGGATTAGCGGTCGTGAAGCGGTGATTATTGCGAACGATTCGACTGTCAAGGCGGGCGCCTACTTCCCTCTTTCCATAAAGAAGCACCTGCGTGCCCAGGAAGTGTCGCTTGAAAACAAGATCCCGATTATTTACCTCGTAGATTCGGCTGGTGTGTTCCTTCCGATGCAGTCGGAAATTTTTCCGGATAAATCCGATTTCGGGAGAATTTTCTATAACAATGCTATTCTGAGCTCCCAGGGAATAGTGCAAATTGCGGCTGTCATGGGTCCATGCGTTGCCGGGGGAGCATATCTCCCGATAATGAGTGACGAATCGATAATCGTCCAGGGAACGGGGAGTGTTTTCCTTGCCGGTCCTTACCTGGTCAAAGCCGCTATAGGTGAGGAGACAGACGTTGAAGAACTTGGAGGCGCCGACACCCACTCTTCAATTTCCGGCATCACGGATTATAAAGTAGAATCTGATTCAGAGGCGATCGAACTTATCAGACAACTCATATCGAAAATCGGAAAGACAGAAAACGCCGGCTTCGATCGTGGAACCCCACATCTGCCGAAACTTGATCCGAAGGAAATCTACGGAATAATTCCGACCGACAGGACGAAACCCTATGACATGTATGAGATAATTGCAAGGATCGTTGACAACGGCGAATTAGACGAGTATAAGGCAGCTTATGGTAAATCTCTAATCTGCGCATACGCACGGATCGACGGGTGGGCAGTCGGAATCGTAGCCAATCAGCGAACCACTGTCAAGTCAAAGAAGCCCGACAATTCAAGCGAGATGCAAATTGGCGGTGTGATATATTCAGAAAGTGCAGATAAAGGGGCGAGATTCGTCATGAACTGTAACCAAAAACGAATACCTCTCGTATTCTTCCAGGACGTTACGGGTTTCATGGTCGGGACGCGTGCAGAAAGAGGCGGAATCATCAAGGATGGCGCAAAGATGGTGAATGCGGTTTCGAATTCGACGGTACCTAAGTTCACAATAATTGTCGGAAATAGTTTTGGTGCAGGCAATTACGCCATGTGCGGAAAGGCCTATGACCCGAGGTTGATTTTTGCCTGGCCTTCGGCAAGAATTGCCGTTATGGGCGGCGAACAAGCAAGCCAGACACTTCTGAGCATCAGGCTTCAACAAATGGAAAGAGACGGTCGAAAAATCACCGAGGACGAGCAGGCAAATCTTCTGAAAGAAATCAAAGACCGCTATGAAACTGAAATGGATCCGACTTATGCTGCCGCGAGGCTTTGGGTTGATGAAATAATCGATCCTCTTGAAACTCGACAGGTCATTTCCCGTGGGATAGAAGTCGCGAATCAAAGCCCCGTTGTTTCGAGGTTCAATGTAGGTGTGATTCAGACTTGAGACTGCCTCTTCCCCGTACCCTGGTTTTATTTCTTCTGCTGACGTCTCTTGCGGGGAGAGCTGACGCACAAGTAGATTTCATCGGCAAATTATTCGAGCCCAAGATCTTCAGAGTCACCAATGACCTGCGGGCTTACATACGGAACGATCTCCAGCCCGTGACGCACGACAGACAAGATGAACTTCGGGATGTTGACCTGATTTTTATGAAGGCAATGGACCTTTCCGGGAAAGAGATCAGCACAGCGCTGCTCGCAAGCTCTTTTGCGGTACTCAATCGCACTGACATACGTCCGAGTCTCCCCTTGCTTGGAGTTGTGATACTTCCCCTCCCCGCAGAAGATTCCGTCGATTCGAGAGAGAGAATTGCAAAGTTGCCGAGATACTTCTTCCCCGATTCGCCCCCTGACAAATGGGGGGACAGCGACAAACTAGTCCATTTCTTTGGCTCAGCTTACCTGACTTATGAGACGGGGACAAGGAAGCTTCCTGATGCAATCGGAAAACTGATTGAAAACGGAGAGGTGGCGTTAAAGCTTGATTCTGTCACGGACCCAAGAGACGTCTTTGCCAACAGACTGGGCCAACAATTTGGCTATGCCTTGAGCGACGGAAGGGACGTTGTTCCTTCTGACTTCCTCTCGGCAAAGTTCATAAAGAAGTGAGCCTCAGGAGCAGCTCAAGGTCATCGGGAGTTGTGATTTTGGGATTAATATGGCTCGGCTCGACCACGAATGACTTCACACCGATTCTCTCGAGAAGCGTCATTTCGTCCGTTACTCCCGTGAGATCACTGATTTCCCGGTACGCCCGTCCGAGGAGGCCTGCAGTCATGACTTGGGGCGTTTGGGCGGCAAAAAGCCCTGATCGGTCTACAGTGGACTCGCAGAAGTTATTCTCATCTACTTTCTTCAAAGTATCCTTGACGGGTGCGGCAAGGAAGGCAGCCCCAAATTTCCAACCGGCCGAAATCACTTTGTCCAGGTCCTCGGAGGATAGCAAAGGTCGGGCAGCATCATGAATACAAACGAGGTCATCGTTGTTCAACTTCTCTTTCAGCGACTGAAACGCATTCCTGACCGACAGTTGTCTCTCGGTTCCCCCTTCGACGATCGTCGTAAACGACTGAAACTCCATTGGTTGCATGGCTCTTTCGAAGGCAGACATCTCGGCTTTTGGAACGGCCAGGCAAATCTGTTTGATTCCCTGGAGCCTTTCGAATAGCTTGAGGAGGCGGCGAATAACGGGTTCACCGCCTATCTCAATCAGTGGCTTAGAGACCCCTCCGAGACGTCTTCCGGCACCTGCGGCAGGAAGGATTACACCAATTCCGTTTGCCATGTTTCTACAGGATAAGCATTCCGTCGCCGTAGCTGTAGAAGCGGTAACCCTCCTTGATCGCCTTCTTGTAGGCCCGCATCATGAACTCATGTCCGGCAAAAGCGCTTACGAGCATTATTAGGGTTGTCTCCGGGAGATGGAAATTTGTAACAAGGTGGTCAACTATTTTGAAATCATAAGGCGGATAGATGAACTTGTCCGTCCATCCCCTGCCTGCTTTCACGTGATTATCAGTTGTCACGTTGGACTCGAGTACCCTGACTACAGACGTGCCGACTGCAAATACATTCTTCTTCGAGTCGATTGCCTGATTGATTGCTTTCGCGGATTCGAAAGGAACCTCGTAGAATTCCGAATCCATCCTGTGTTTTGTCAGATCTTCCACATCCACGGTCCTGAACGTCCCTATGCCGATATGAAGTACCACAGGGAGAATTTTAACTCCTTTACGTTCAAGCTTGGCAAACAGCCGGTTTGAAAAGTGAAGGCCTGCCGTAGGAGCTGCCACGGCACCGACTACCTTTGCGTAGATCGTCTGGTAGTCTTCCTTGTCCTTTTCGGTCGGATCTCTCTTGATGTAGTGAGGGAGAGGCATTTGGCCGATCTTGTCGAGTATCTTGTAAATGTCGCCCTTGTAGTTGAATTTTATCGTCCTCCCGCGACTCGTAGTATTGTCTATAACTTCGGCGTAGATCTTCTCGTCGTCAAAATAGATTTTGTTTCCGATGCGGACTTTTCTTGCGGGTTCGACGACGACATCCCAAATACCTTCATCATGGTTAAGCTCCCGCAGTAGCAAGACTTCAATCTTCGCATTGGTTTTCTCTTTTCGGCCAAGCAGACGCGCCGGGAACACTTTCGTCTCATTAACAACCAGGACGTCTCCCTTTTGAAAATAATCCGAGATATCGTGGAAGATCTTGTCTTCGATTGCCTGTTCCTTACGATTCAAGACCATCAGTTTCGCATGGTCCCTCGGCTGTGCAGGCGTTTTCGCGATCAGATTGCGTGGAACCGGGTACTTGAAGTCGGAAAGTTTCATCATTTCATAATCCCTTTTTAATGTTTTGAATAATGTGTCCCGCCCTGCATCGCAGGACGGGACACGGGGACTACGCGGTCATCGCTTCGATTGTTTTGCCTTCTTCGAAGGTGACTTCTTAGCCGATTTGGCAGGTGCTACAGGGTAAGCCAAAGCAGCGCGAGCGGCTGCCAAACGGGCAATCGGCACTCTAAACGGCGAACAGCTTACGTAGTTCAGTCCGATTATGTGGCAAAATTCGACCGACGACGGTTCTCCACCATGCTCACCGCAAATTCCGACCTTTAAGTCGGGCCGCACAGAGCGTCCTTTTTCCTTTGCGATTTTCATGAGCGAACCCACTCCCGTCCGATCCAGAACCTCAAACGGATCCTTCGGGTAGACTTCCATCTGAGAATATGGAATCAGGAACTTGCCTGCATCGTCACGGCTCATACCGAGCGTCGTCTGTGTGAGGTCGTTTGTTCCGAAGCTGAAGAACTCCGCGACCGTCGCAATCTCATCGGCGGTCAGCGCACCGCGGGGTATTTCGATCATGGTGCCGATGTGATAGTTGAATTTGACGCCATTCTCTTTCATTACCTCTACCGCTGCCTGCTTGACAATAGCCGCCTGGTTTTCGAGTTCTTTTACATTCCCAACGAGTGGGATCATAACCTCCGGCTCCACTTTGATACCCTTCTTCAGCGTATTCGCGGCGGCTTCGAAGATCGCGCGGCTCTGCATTTCGGTAATCTCGGGGTATATGATGCCGAGACGGCAACCGCGAAAACCAAGCATCGGGTTGAACTCGTGCAGGTCCTCGACTCTCTGGTGAACCTTCTCGTAGCTCAAGCCCATCTCTGCCGCGAGTTCCCTCTGTGCTTTCTCTTCGTGGGGCACGAACTCGTGCAGAGGCGGGTCGAGGGTCCGGATTGTTACCGGCTTGCCCTTCATTGCCTCGAAGATTCCCTCAAAGTCTGCACGCTGCAGGGGGAGTAGTTTCGCAAGTGCTTTCTTTCTGGCCTCGACAGTGTCGGCAAGGATCATCTCCCGCATCGGACCAATCTTCCCCTCACCGAAGAACATATGCTCGGTTCGGCAGAGACCGATTCCCTCTGCACCAAATGCGACCGCATTCGAAGCCTGGTCCGGCTGGTCGGCGTTGGTGCGGATCTTGAGCGTCCTGTACTTGTCGGCCCATTTCATCACCTGCTCAAACTCCTTGTATACGGGAGCATCCTTGGGATCGAGCGTTTTGTCGATCAGGACCTGGAGTACTTCCGATGGCTTGGTGGGAACCTTTCCTTCGATCACTTCGCCTGTCGTTCCGTCGATGGATATCCAATCGCCTTCTTTGACTGTCTTCCCATTCACATTCATCATGTGTTTTGAATAGTCGATCTCGAGGGCGGAGCAGCCTGCCACGCAGACCTTTCCCATCTGTCTGGCAACAAGCGCTGCATGTGAGGTCATTCCACCACGGGCGGTCAAAATTCCGGCCGAAGCATCCATGCCTCTAATATCTTCAGGAGAAGTTTCTATGCGGGTAAGGATAACGGTTTCGCCCCTCTTATTCCATTCTTCGGCGTCAGGAGCATTAAATACGACCCTCCCTGTCGCGGCACCGGGACCGGCGTTCAGGCCTTTTGCCAGAAGCCTTCCACCCTTTACGGCCGCGGCTTTTTGCTCCAGGTCGAAGACAGGTCGCAAGAGTTGATTCAGCTGGTCGGGTTCAATTCTTGCAAGTGCTTCGCGCTCCGTGATCAATTTCTCCGCCACCATATCCACTGCCATCTTGATAGCAGCGAATGCCGTTCTTTTCCCGACACGGCATTGAAGCATGTAGAGCTTCCCTTCTTGAATTGTGAACTCGATGTCATTCATGTCCCTGTAATGTTTCTCGAGCGTCTTACGGATGTTATCGAGGTGCTTGTATATCTTCGGATTCTCCTCCGAAAGCCTGGAAAGAGGAATAGGTGTGCGGATACCTGCTACGACATCCTCACCCTGCGCGTTCATCAGGTATTCACCGTAGAAGGCGTTCTTCCCGCTCGCAGGATCCCGGGTGAATGCCACACCGGTACCAGAGGATTCGCCCATATTTCCGAACACCATTGCGACGACACTGACCGCCGTTCCCCACGACTCGGGAATGTCATACATTTTTCGATAGGCGATAGCACGGTCGTTGTTCCATGATCCAAACACTGCACCAATCGCTCCCCAGAGTTGATCCATGGGATTCTCCGGGAAATCGTGTCCTGTCCGCTCCTTGATCGCAGTCTTGAACTTCCTGACGAGATCCTTGAGATCCTCAGCGGTCAGATCTGTATCGTTATGGACGCCCTTCTCCTCTTTCTTCTTCTCGATTATCGCCTCGAACGGGTCAATCTCATCTTTGTGGGTCGGCTTCAGTCCCAGCACGACGTCGCCGTACATCTGGACAAAACGTCTGTAGGCATCGTAAGCAAACCTCGGATTGTTCGTCTTCTTTGAAAGTCCTTCGACGACGTTGTCATTGATTCCAAGGTTCAGGATCGTGTCCATCATCCCGGGCATCGAAGCTCTGGCACCCGAACGGACCGAAACGAGTAGCGGGTTTTGTTTGTCGCCGAACTTCGCCCCCACAGATGATTCCAGGCGCTTCATGGCCTTTACAACCTCATCCTTCAGCGACTTGGGGTATGATCTCTTGTTGGCATAATAGTAAGTGCATACTTCCGTGGTTATGGTAAACCCCGGAGGAACGGGCAGGCCTATGTTTGTCATTTCGGCCAGATTCGCCCCCTTACCGCCGAGTAGGTTCTTCATCTCTGCCTTTCCATCGGCTTTTCCCCCGCCGAAGAAATAGACAAATTTTGTTTTACTCATTTTCTAACCTCCATCAAAGATTGTTGTCAATGTTATTGTTCTTGTGAAACGTATGAAGTAAACAGATTCAACACCCCAAGCGCAAAAGGATCTTCAAAATTTATCCTTTCCGGATGCCATTGGACCGATACAATCCTGCTCGGCAGATTATCTTCTCCTTCAATGGCTTCAACAGTTCCATCATCTGCTCTGGCAGCTATTCTCAACCCGCTGCCGATTCTTTCTGCCGCCTGATGGTGTGCGCTGTTTACAGTGCCTTCGTTTTGTTTTATCCACTTCTTTAATGATGACCCGTCGGCAAGTCGTACGCCGTGATATCTGTCCTCGGTGTTTGAAACGGCCGCATGGCTCCGCTTGTAGTACTTTTCCAGATCAATAATGAGGGTACCTCCCAAGTACACGTTGAGGATTTGCAGGCCGCGGCAGATCCCGAGTATCGGCATTTGCCTCCTCAAAGCCGCATCCACAAGCCTGTACTCAAACCCGTCTCTCTCGGAATCGACGTGCACAGTCTCGTCGGCCCAATCCCCATATAGCTCCGGAGTGACGTCCGGACCGCCGGTAAGAACGAGGCCGTCGCATTTCACTGCCTCTGCTTCATCTCCTTTTCTAAGCAGAACTACTTCGGACCGGGGAATCCGTTTCAGGTATTTCTCGTAGTTTACGTTTTTTTCTCCGCAGTCTGACATTCCGATTCTAGGCATGTACCTCTCCGAAGATTCCCGTTAGGGCAGAGTCGATATGTTCAAGTCCGAAATTGACTACTGCTTTCTCATGCAACGCCATTATGCGCTTCATTTCCTCACGCCCGGAGAGTTCCTCGTCAAGAAACAGACGGACTGCATCCTTCGGTGTGGTCACTGCAAGGAGCTCTTCGCTGCCGCCGAAAAGCTCGTCCAGGTCGTATTCGTCGAACCAATGATGATCCCGATAGCTTGTCTTCGATACAATTCTCGCCCCCAACTTTTCGAGTTCATCGAAAAATTGTCCCGGATTTGCCACTGCGCAGAAAGCAGCAACGTCTTTACCGGCGATCTTTTCGAGCGGGCGGATTGAACCGGCGGAATCAACAAGATGAGAAGGAAGAAAGCTCAACCCGGCTATTCCAGCGGTAGAGTACTTCCTGATCAAATCAATGTCGGCTTCACGGAATTCAAATGCAGCGTGCGACGTCAGGACGACGACGTCAGCTTGTGAAACCCTTCTCTTTGAGTCCCGGAGGTTTCCGGCCGGAAGGTAAGTGTCTCTCAAATCCGATATGGAATTTCTTATGAGGACAAAATCCACGTCCCTATATAATTCCCTGTTCTGAAGGCCGTCGTCAAGAAGGAATGCGTCGCAGCCGTGAGACTCAAGCACTGCGAGTCCGGCGCGATATCTGTCTTTATGAACCGCGACCGGCACATTCGGGAATGTCTGTGATATAAGTGCCGGCTCGTCTCCAATCATCTGAACGTCGGGTTCACTCCCCTTTCCTGGACAAGAAATTACAAGATCGTCGGTCATTCTCTTGTATCCGCGGGACAAGACAGCCGGTCTCTTTCCGAACGAAAGAAGCCTTTCGATCAGAAACATCACGAAAGGTGTCTTGCCCGAGCCGCCCACTGTGATATTGCCGACTGATACGACAGGTATCGGAAGCCGCCTTGCGCGGAAGACTTTGGCGTCATAACCAAAATTGCGCACAGAGACTGCGCCTCCATATAACATCCCGAGTGGGAACAATATGCTTCTTATTCCGCTTCTCACCGAATTTGTTTCAAGATTAAATCCGCTGCCCTGTCCGATGCTCCGGGTCCGCCGAGTATCCTTTTCAGATCCCGGTATTTGTCCTTTACCTCAGCCGCAACTCCGTCGTTCAACAGTAGTTCTTTCACGAGGGATGCTGCAACCAGCGGCTTGAACTTGTTTTGCACGAGCTCGTTCACGATGCACTTCTGAGCCACAATGTTGACAAGGGAGATCGTGTCCAGCCTGACAACGAGCCTGCCGATCAAATAATTCAGCATACTCGTTTTGTACACGACGACCATCGGCAATTCATGGAGCGCTGCTTCGAGCGTCGCGGTGCCGCTGGTCACCATTGCTGAGTCGGCCGAGCTCATGAGGAGATCGACGTCTCGCGTGAGGTGAGCGTGGACTCCCGACTTTCCTACGTAATCATTGTAGACGGAATCATCTATGCCCGGGGCGCACGCTACCACTGTCTCAACTGTAACGCCCGCCTGCCTGAGTTCGCCGGAAAGCGCCTTTGCAGACTCGAGCATCGTGGGAAGGATGCGGCTGATCTCCTGGAGCCTGCTGCCTGGGAGAAGCGCAACAATTTTTGCGTCGCCTGAAACGATGGTTTTCCGGAATTCAAGGACTTGGGAATCGCTGTATGACTTGATCTCATCTATCAACGGGTGACCCACAAAATGTGAGTTGACATCCTCCCGCTTGTACATTTCTTCTTCAAACTTGAAAACCGTAAGCATCAGGTCCACCGTACGGCGGATCTTCCTGATGCGTCCTTTGCCCCATGCCCAAACCTGTGGACTTATAAAATAGATGACCTTCATTCCCTTCTTTTTTGCCGACTCGGCAAAGCGAAGATTGAATCCCGGATAATCGACAAGTATAACAGCTGCGGGTTTTTCCGAAGCGATCGCGTTCAGCAGATCCTGGTGGACTTTTCGGAAAAAGAGAAGCTTCGAGAGGACTTCGGAGAATCCCATTACCGACATTTCCCTGACATGATGAAGGAGCTCAACACCAGCCGATCTCATTCTGTCTCCGCCGACTCCAATTAGCCTGAGGTCGTCCATCTTCTTCATGCTCTCGACAAGAAGGGCTGCGTGCTTGTCGCCGGAGGTTTCGCCGGCAATTATCATCAGCGTCTTCTTCAAGCCATATTCCTGTAGATAAATATGAGGATCAGAAACAGTGAAATTGAGCTGAGGGCAATTAAAGATGAGCGCTCCGACCTAAGACCATGCCCCAGGTTTGGTTTGAACTTACCGCGTCCATTGAATCTGGAGAGGCGGGGCACGAACCGATTCACCTTTGCGGCATATTCCTTCCAGTCATCGAAAGTCGCGGAGAGGTATTCTTCTTCGAGGTAGACAATAGAGAAATACTGAAATGCAAAGTATACCAGTGCAACCAGTGGCAGATAAGGCATCAAAGCGTTCGACATTATTCCTATCCCAACGTACATGAGGATATTTCCGAGGTACAACGGGTTTCTAACGAAAGCATACGGCCCGCCGGTGACAAGGTGTGTCCCTCCGACTGTCCCCGTCGTTCTAGTTTCACTCCCTGCATAGCTCACACCCCAGAGTCTAATCAATTCTCCCGCCAGCGCGAGAGCAAAACCAATGATAAGAGAGTCAGCCGTCGGCCTGGAGAAAATCACCATTACTACCAGAAACGGGATCGGCGTATAGCTCCGGTACGTGAATAGATACTCTCTCCAGTTTTTCTTCCTAGCCTGTTCCATCACTCCGACAGGTATGCCTCTCTTCGTTTCAGTTCCGCGCGATGACGCTTCCTGAATTTCTTCGATTCGAATGTCTTCCGGAATTTGCTCAGCACTTCCGAAAAATCCTCAAACGGGAAAAATGTGATGTTGTTCGCTTCACAGTATTTC
Organism: Bacteroidota bacterium; assembly: GCA_021825585.1. Taxonomy (GTDB): domain Bacteria; phylum Bacteroidota; class Ignavibacteria; order Kryptoniales; family JAKASW01; genus JAKASW01. The sequence goes on from JAKAGT010000005.1 coordinate 170,415, forward strand.
AGCAAGTCGTCCTTCGCGAAAATTATGTCGGCATAATCAACCGCGCAACGGTCGGAGAATCCATTGCCGACGTAGACTATGAGATCGTCTATTCCGGTCCTCGTCAGAATCTGATGCCCCTTGCAGTTAGCACACTTGGGACAAGTCGATTCGTAAGGAAACTCGATCTTAATAGTGTCAGTATCGAAGCGCGCAATATTGGAGTAAAATGGGATCTCAGACAGATGGTTCGCCGACAGAATTTCGCTTATGTAAAAATCGAGCCCGTCGCTCAAAATTGTCAGTTCTACTTCGTTCTGCCTGCAGTAATCTACAAACGCGCTGAAGAAGGAGTCGATAGTAAAAGACTTCGCAAACTCCAGCGCCTCGTTTTGAGTTGTCTTAACGAACCCGGCTTCTCTTAGAATAAGGTCGCGTCCGGAGAGTCCGTCAGATTTCCATTCAGCGACTGCCTTCAGGGATTCAGCTTCATTGCCGAATTTCCTGAAGAATTCGTTACCGACATCATGTGTCGTAATCGTTCCGTCGAAGTCGACAAAGACCTTCGGAAAGAGACTGCTCATGCGTTTGTTACCCAATCATCGACGAATCTGACGGCGACGACTTTAGACACTCCCTGCTCCTCCATCGTTACTCCATAAAGTGTGTCGGCTGCCTCCATCGTCCGCTTATTATGCGTTATGACGATGAACTGAGTCTCGTTGGAAAACTGCCTGATCATTCTCACGTAGTTGTCGGTGTTGTTATCGTCGAGCGGACCGTCGACCTCGTCCAGGATACAAAACGGACTCGGTTTTACGAGATATATGGCAAAAAGGAGTGCTATTGCAGTCAACGTCTTTTCACCGGCGGAAAGGAGATCAATTGACTGCGGCTTCTTGCCGGCTGGTTTGGCCATGATTTCTATCTTTGCCTCGAGCGGGTCCGCATTCGCCTCAAGCTGCAGGTCGGCCTCGCCGCCGTTGAAGAGGCTCTGAAATGTCGCTTTAAAATTTTCCGTTATTTGTTCAAATGTTTCGAGAAACTTCTGGTGAGCAGTATGATTGATTTCTGAGATGGTCGTCTTGAGTGTCTTCTCCGCCTCGAGGAGGTCGCCTCTCTGCCCGACGAGAAAATCGAAACGCTGCTTTTCCTCCGTGTATTCTGAAAATGCCACGAGGTTCACAGGACCGAAGGATTCTATTCTTCCTCTGAGGTAGCTCACCCGCTCATGCGCGGCCCCCGTGTCGAAGTCGGCAGGCAGGTTCAACGACTCTGCAGTCTGCTGGGTTATGTCCAGATTGAACTCTTCTTTGCCTCTTTCAACAAGCGTACGTGCCTCGGCTTCGAGTTCGCCGATCTTCAGGCTTACCTGGTGGACGGCTTCTACGGCGGAATCATGTGTGACTCGGGCATCGTTGAGCTTCTTTTCCTCGGACGATTCGGTACTCTTCTTATCTGCAACTTTCGCAGCCAGCTCACCCGTCCGCCTGTCTAAAACCTCCATTTCAAGCCGAAGGTTCGTCCTTCGGTCCTCGAGGTCCGTTAATTTCTCCTGAGCCTGTTCCACCGTAAGCTTCGCAGCCTGTATGTCGTCGTCGGCCCGCGCAGAACTGTCCAGGTTGGTGCTAACCTGTTCCTGCGAAGACTGTATTTCCCTCTTCAGGAAATTGAGCTTGTTTATGCATTCTATATGCTGGGCCTGGGCGCTCCGCAGTGTCTCGTTCTTCTTGCGGTACTCTTCTTCGATGACCTTCAGTTCCTCAAGCGCGGCCTGGTACTCGTGATCGCTCGAGCTCTTTATGGAATTGAGGTCCGTGACTGATACTTCGACCGCGTCCAGCTCATGCTTGGCCTCGCCTAACTCCTCCTCCAATCTGGAAATTCGGGCCTGCGTATCGATGACTTGGCTCTGGATTCCCTGAAGGCTTCGTTCGCTCTCAACACTTGATTGCTCCACGCGGGCAAGCTGAAGTTCAAGATTCCTCAGCTTCTCGTTACCGGTCTTTATGGGGAGCGACTCCATTTCGACCTGAAGATTCTTTATGGTAGCGTTGAGTTCGGCCAGTTCCTTGCCCAACTGCGACTGTTCGTTTTTGAGCTCTTCAAGCTGTCTCAGCTTGCCGACTCTTCCGCCCTCGGTCCTTCTTGTGCTGCCGCCCCGGATAATTCCGTTGGCAGAAAACACGTCACCTGCGAAATTTACACAGATGACCGACGCGTCAGAGCGATACACCTGCTCGGCTTCCGAATAATTCTCGACGACTGCGACGTTCTCGAAAAAATACCTTCCGATCTCATCGTGTTCGGGAAGCATCTGAATGTGCTGCAGCAGGCTCGCAAAATTAGCGGTGCTTGGCCGGCTGTGCGGCTTGGCTATCCGGTCGAGGCACACGAAAGTAACCTTACCGAGATCCCTGCTTCTTAAGGCATCGACGGCACTCAGCGCAGTATGTTCATCCGGCGACACCAGGAAATTGGACGCTTCTCCGAGTATGGATTCTGCCGCGATTCTGTACTCCTGGTCTACGTAGAAGAGATCGCTCAGGATTTCAAACTTCGGCAAGCCGTCTATTTCGCCGCGGGCAAGCGCCTTCGCACCGTCCGGAAGGCCTTCCAGATGTTCTACAAGCCCGTTGAGGAATTCTATCCTCGCTTCGTTACTCTGTTGCACTTCACGAAGCTTCTGTGCCTGAGTCTTTTTGGTTTCTATCTCGCTGAAGAGTTCTTCCCGATGTCTTTCAAGGTCGCTCAGTTTGGTCTTCTCAGACGCGATTTCAGCAGCGAACGTCTCTTTGTCCGACTTGGAGCTCTCGATCCTCCTGTTCAGTTCCTGCCTGGTCTCTTCGAGCTGATTCCGACGGGTGACGAGTTCGTCATTGTGTGATCTCACCCTCTCGAGTCTGGAATGAGCCCTCTCGCGTTCGTTCTGTTTAAGAGCCAGATCGTTGAGTATCCTGATGAGACTTTCGTGACTTATGTTCGACTTCTCTCTCGCGGCGAACAGCTTCTCCTCGAATGCCTTGAAATCGTCCTGCTCGACGGACAGGGAGGCAGCCAGGGCCTTCTCTTCTTCCTCAGTCTCGGCTTCGCTTAACTTCAGTTCTTCAATCTGTGAGGCAAGAGATTCATTCCTGCTGGCGAGATCTATCTTGCGTGTTTCAAGAGACACGATCTTCTCGTTGAGACCCCTCAGTCTCTCCAACAACACCGCACTCTCTTCCTCGACCGTGTGGAGTCCGCTCATCTTCTCCGATCTGTCAGCCCTGAGCGTAGACAGACTCTTGTCAAGCTCCCCTATTTCCGAACGCAGCAACCTTAGTAGTTCTTGTTCGTGCGAGAGTGTATTTAGAGCGCTGGCCTTTTCATTTTCATTTACCGACAAGCTCTCCTTCAGTGGTGACACCTTCGCCAAAATGGATTTGTGCTCGGAGAAAAGATACTGTCTGTCGAGAGCGCCGAGCTCCTCTACGAATCTCTTGTATTGTTCCGCACGTTTCGCCTGCCGCTCGAGCGAATTCACCTTCTTTTCTACTTCGGAAATCAGGTCGTTGACCCGGAGCAGATCACGCTGGACATCGTCGAGTTTACCGAGGGCGGCCTTCCTTCTCGATTTGTATTTCGTCACTCCTGAAGCTTCCTCGAACATCTTTCTGCGTTCGTCGGTGTTCTCGCGGAGAATGTCTTCGACCATTTTAAGCTCAATTACAGAGTAGGCGGTCGCAGCCATACCGGAATCCATAAGCAAGTCCTGAATATCTCTCAGGCGGCACTGGTTCCTGTTTATGAAATACTCGCTTTCCCCCGACCTGAACACCCGGCGCGTGATGCTGACTTCCGAATAGTCTACGGGAAGGAGGCCCTTGTCGTTCTTTATGGTTATCGTGACTTCCGCCATTCCAAGAGGCTTGCGGTTCTTCGATCCGTTGAAAATCACGTTCTCCATCGAATCGCTCCGCAGCATGCTGGTGCGCTGCTCGCCCAACACCCAACGAATGGAATCCAACACGTTTGTCTTACCGCAGCCGTTTGGCCCAACGACGGAAGTGATTCCGCCATTAAAGCTCAGCTCAGTCTTCGTTGCAAATGATTTGAAACCAAGTAGTTCTAGCTTAGAAAGGAACATTTACGCTACTCTATTTCCGATGATAAACTTATAGAAGAACTGGGTGTATGAAATTATGCCGTCTGTTCCATTGTAATAAAGCATTACGAGCAGGACCAATCCGACGATAATTGCTGTGCCAACCAGGCCGACCCGAATTGTGGGTAGGTCGTAGATAACGCCGGTCCCGTGGAATAGCCTGAACAGGCTGAGCAGGAAGAGCGCGAGCAGAATTACTATCGAAGCCCATACGAACCTTGGATCCCCCAGCAGTCGGAAGAGGATCATGTCCAAAAGAATCAGGAACGACATTGGAAGCATCGACCAGGTCGCAATCGTGAAGGCGCTGACAGTCTGCAGCCTTATTTTAACGACAAAGGAGAAAAGCTTGATCACCAGCGTCACAAGCGTGACCATCAGCGTTATCAGGATGGTGAACGCAAGTATGAAGTTGACGGGATGCCATATAAGATAATCTATTTTGATCTTGACGATGTCACCCGGAAGAAGGAGACCGAGAAGCCTGTCGAACACGTAGTCCGAGCGGAAGGCATAAAAGAGACTAGAAAGATAGATCGATATCCCTGCTGAAATCAGGAGCAGGACGATAGCCGTTTGAAACGGCGATATCATACGCTGGTCACGTACATCGGCAAAGAAGTTATATGGCCTGAAGATCGCGCGCGTGGCACTTTCGCGAAACCATCGTCTGCTATAGTGCAGATACGTAATTATCACAAGGAGCAGCGTCGACAACACGACGTATATTATGGGCGGTGTCTCGGTGTAATTGCCTATCGAAAGACTTGGGAGGGTTTCGTCATTGAAGAGCGCTCTCACCACGGCAAAGGCGGGCCTCTTTTCCCTCCAATAGCTGACGAGTCCAAAGGTATACAGATAGGGATGCCCGTTTGGCATCAAGTGTGGTACTGCCCCGCGCCAGTCGGCGAAGCTGTTTACCGATACTCCCGCAAAATTCCCATTCTGGACCGCCTCAAAAGCATCGACAAGGTACCTGGCCTGATGTTCCAGAGACAGCGGATCGGCATAACCATTATGATTGCCGATCTGTGTCTGTGTCCCGACCGACGATATCCAGTATGTCGTTCCGTTGTTGGAAACCGAGATCTCATCCAGAAAATCCTTCATGCTTCTTCCGGAGTTGAACGGAGTCAAATCCAGTCCGACAAAATCCGCATCGGTTTTCGTGGTGTCGGCGAGCCCGGTCAATGGCGTATAGTAAACCAGCAACGAGGAGTTGCCGTGCACCAGAGAGACGATGGACGAGATGTAAGTAGCTGTGGCACTTGCCGACGGATCAAGATTGCTGCCCGCCGAGATCGCCACAACCGACGGATGGAATGAAGTCTGGTCGATCACCTCCTGGGCATAACTCTGCAGCGATCCGCGATACCGATTTGACTCAAGCACAGTGGAGGGGGCATCTACTAATGGAATCTCTTCAAACACGAGGAGCCCGAACCTGTCGCAGAGGTTCAACAGCCTCTGTGATGGCGGATAATGGACGACCCGAATGGCATTTGCGCCGAGAGTCTTTATGATCGCGATGTCTTTCTCGAGCCTGACTTCGCCAACTGCGGCACCGACATTTGGATAGTCGTCCACATAGTCCACGCTCTTAACAAATGTCTCTTCCCCATTCAGATAGAATTTTCCGCCGGAGGTGGTGAACGCCCTGAATCCAATGTCGTCGACGTACTCGTCTATTTCCGAAGTGCCTGAGTACAGGAAGAAATGCAACTCATAGAGGCTCGGGTGGGACGGGGACCAGAGGCTCGGATTTTGAACCTGAAGCGTGAAATCCAATCTCGTATTGTGATTCTCTGCAAGCGTGAAAGCATCGCTGCCCGTCTTGGCGACGACCTTTCCGGACGCTTTGTCCACAAGCTCTGCGTATGCGCTGAAAGGAGCAGTTGTTGCATTCGAATCGATTCCATATCTGGAGTAGTCTGAGGCAAAGACGAGAACGCTGGCATTAACCTGCGCAGCGTTGTAGTTCGAATTGATGGAAGTCCTGATTGTAGGATGGTCGAAGTATACGGGCGGCATCACCTGCATGTAAACGCTTCTGAACAAACCGCTGTAGCATTCCGGCTGGAATGCGAGCTGCTTGAGCGGAATTGTCGCGACCGGACTCAGCTCATTGTGAGTTATGATTTCAATCAGGTTCTCCTTGCCGGCCTGCAGGAGCCTGTCGGGAATCCTAACGTTGATCGCAGAATACGCCCCGTTGTGAATCGTAACAAACTCATTGTTGATCCTGATTTCTGTCGACAGTCCGCCGCTTCCTATATACAGCTTGAACATGTTGTGGTCTACAAAAGTCTTCGGGACGTAGACACGCTTCGCATAAATGACCTCCCCATGATCTTCGGAGATGGAGGGCACGACCATTGGCTGCCACGACTTGCCCCCGTTCACAGAACGCCGCCAATCGCCGTCAAGGTTGATTCTGCCTCTGGTTGCTGTGACTTGAGTATATCTCAGGCCATGCTGTGCCAGCTCGCCCTGCGGACTCGGCTGTTGGGCTTCAGTTCTACCGGCAAAAACAGCAAAAAGCAAGAAGAGGAAAGGTAATGTCAGTTTTGGAGGTCTATTGGGGAACATTTATGGCGGTTTAACTCCCATTGTTATGAAATTTAACTAAATCGCGGGGGGAATGCAATCGATGGAAGCGGGAATATATGCCAAATTTCAATCAATTAGCCGTAATATGGACTTCTTGGCTGCCAGTTCGCCCGCTCGTATCATCTCGTCCAGTCTGTCAAAATTGGCCCAATTAGTTCGGCCCACCGCCGGACGAATTCTGAAGTCCGCCTGCGAAAGAAGCACCTGAGTATGATGAAAGTTGGTTATTTCACCAGCTCTCATCGCAACTTCGAACGCGCTTTCCGGCTCATTGTCGCGTTTCAGCTCCATTGTCACATCGACGGCAATCAGCTTTCCTTCGAAAGCAGCCCTTGCGGCCGTTACGGGTACTGTGCTGGTTGTGCTCCCGTCAACCAGGAGAGAAGAGCCGATTTTCACCGGTTCCACGATCCCTGGTATGCAAGAACTTGCCACGAGTGCCGGAATCACCTTTCCCCGCCTCAAGACGACCTCCTTCCCGGTCACCAAATCTGTAGCGACGCAAATGAAGGGCAATCTGAGATCCGAGAAGTGAAGATCGGGCAGCAGACAATGCAAAGTGTCGCTCAAAATTTCCCTCGAAAAAACCGCGCTCGAAGAGGCAGCCTTGAGATAAACGTATCCTCTTCCCAGCCTCCTGATTGTTTTGTTCGGCTCCATGAATGTATCGGGATTTTCTGAAAGGAGAAAGAATGTCCTGCCGAACGTTTCATGGAACTTGCTCGAGAGGAATTTTCTGAAAAGTTCTTCCACTTGTATCGCGTCATCATAGTAAGCAAACATCGCTCCCACAACCGCGCCCATACTCGTTCCAGCCAGAGCCTTGACCTTGATGCCCTCGCGCTGGAGCACTTTCAGAACCCCAATATGAGCCAACCCTCGCGCACCCCCTCCGCCGAGCGCAAGAACAAATTCCCTATCTTTTTTTCGAAACATGTCTGTATGCGAATTCGAAGAATGAAATTATTCCCCCCGATATTAACCGCCAGCTACACCTGCATTTGCGAGACAAGCTCAGCTTATCCTCTCGACGACGAACTCGGTCAGCTTAATCAGAGAGGTCTTTGCCTCTGACTCCTGAATTCCTTTCAGCTCGTCCCTTGCACTCGATACAAACTCCTCCGCTTTTTTGTGAGCCCGCTCGATTCCACCATAGTTCCTGGCAAACTCTATCACCTCGGAAATTTTTGAGCCGGCCTTACCATTTTTCAGGAGTTTGAGAACAGACTTCGATGTGCGTTTCGGTGCCTTCTCGAAAGCATAGATCAAAGGAAGCGTGACCTTTCTCTCACGTATATCTCCCCCGATCGGTTTTCCTAAAGTCGCAGTCTTCCCCTCGTAGTCAAGGACGTCGTCCCGTATCTGGAATGCCATTCCAAGATATTCGCCGAAGGTTTTCATGTGCTTTATGACGCTCCCGTCTTTAGTAGCGCTCGTCGCTCCCAGCTCGCAGCATGTGGATATGAGCGAGGCGGTTTTGTCGGAAATTATCCTGAAATAGGTCTCTTCATTCATGTCGAGTTGCTTTGCCTTCTGAATCTGAAGCAGTTCGCCTTCGCTCATACGCTTGACCGCGACCGAACTCAACTTCAGGAACTGGAACTCATCGTTAAACAGCGAAAGAAGCAATCCTCTGGACAGCAAATAATCGCCCATCAGCACGGCGACTTTGTTTCTCCATATAGCACTAATGGAGGCGAGACCCCGCCGTGTATCGGCTCCATCGACCACGTCGTCGTGTATCAGCGTAGCCGTGTGAAGCAGCTCGACCAGGGTCGCCGCGTGGTACGTGCTCGGCGCGATCCCTCCACTTGCTTCAGCCGACAACAAAACCAGAATCGGCCGGATCTTCTTTCCCTTCTGGTGTAGCACATATCGGGCGATCGTATCAACTATGCCGACATTAGAACGAATCGCCGTCCTGAATTCTCTATTAAAAGTCCTAATCTCTTCCTTAACGGGAGAGATTATTTCATCCAAGTTCAAAACTCACCTGTAAAAATTATGCGGCAGCTTTTTCTTTCTTCAGTTTGTTCGCCCGCGTTACCTGGACTACAAGTATGGAGATTTCATACAGGAGGTATAACGGGATGGCGACCATCACCTGGCTGGCGATATCAGGAGGTGTAATTGCGGCAGCAATAAACAGCACGATGATCACGGCGTGGCGCCTGTACTTTCTCATGAATTGAGGGCCTAAGACGCCCACCTTCGCGAGGAAATAAGAGAGCATGGGAAGTTCGAAGACTACTCCGCATGCCAGTATGATTCCGACGATGAAGCCAAAATACGACTGAACATCTATTATGTTTTCGATGTTCTGGGTGCCGAAACTGGAGAAGAACGAGAGTGCATTTGGAATGAGGAAGAAGTATCCGAAGGCGCCTCCGGCAAGAAAGAAAAATGTCGAGAAAAAGACGATCGACGTTACGTATTTTCTCTCATTCGGATAAAGAGCCGGCTGAACGAACTTCCAAAAGTGATAAAGAGTGTTCGGTAGACTTAAGATCAGGCCTGCAATGAAGACGATTTCCATGTACAGCATCAGCTGGCCATAGGGTTTCAAGTTCTGGATCTTAAGAGGGGGTTTGGTGTGAAGGGCCGGAGCAAGGAGAAATTTGTTGACGATCGCATCCGAGAAGAATGCGCACAATGCCGTAGCTATGACTATCCCGACGAGCGACCAAATGAGGCGCGATCGAAGCTCCTCGAGATGATCCCAAAACGACATCTCCCTTTGAGACTCGCCGGGAGACGTTATTTCTTCCACATGTTCAGTCATCAGTCGAGGAGGGCATACTCCTTAGCAAAATCGTAAAGCGGGAATTTGCCGCACAAGTCTCTAACACCCTCTTTGACATCTTTCAGTTGCTGCTCGTCGGAAACGTTGGAAATAGCCCGGTCAATCAATTCGGCGACTTCTGCCATTTCTGATTCCCTGAAACCGCGAGTCGTGACGGCCGGCGTTCCCACTCGTATGCCGCTCGTGATCATCGGCGATTTGTCGTCAAACGGAACCATGTTCTTATTGACCGTGATACCCGCCTTCTCCAGAGCCTTCTCTGCATCCTTGCCCGTAACATTCTTGTTTCTCAGGTCGATCAGGATGAGGTGATTGTCGGTTCCACCTGAGACGAGTTGGTACCCTCTCTTTGTCAGCTCCTCCGAGAGCCGCTTCGCATTCGTCACTATCTGCCGCGTATAGCTGTTGAAAGTATCGCTCAAGGCCTCGCCGAACGCAACCGCCTTTGCTGCGATCACATGCATCAGCGGTCCACCCTGGATGCCGGGCATAACATTGGAATCCACAATCTCAGACATCATCTTCAGTCTGCCTGATTTCGGCGCAGTTTGGCCGAATGGGTTTTCATAGTCCTTACCGATCAGAATCAATCCGCCGCGGGGTCCTCTGAGAGTCTTATGTGTGGTCGAAGTGACGATGTGACAATAAGGAAGCGGATCATTCAAAATCTTTGTCGCTATCAGCCCCGCCGGGTGCGCGATGTCGGCCATGAGGAAAGCCCCTACTTTGTCGGCAATTTGGCGAAAGGCCTTGAAATCTATGTCGCGTGGATATGCGCTCGCGCCGACGACAATCATCTTCGGCTTATGTTCTAAGGCAAGCCTCTCTACTTCGTCAAAATCTATTCGTCCAGTTTCCTTCCTGACTCCATAAGCAAGTACATTGAACAGCTTCCCGCTGAAATTGACCGGCGACCCATGCGTCAGATGCCCGCCATGGGCAAGGTTCATTCCGAGAATCGTATCGCCCGGCTTAATGAATGAGAAATATGCGGCCATATTCGCCTGGCTCCCGGCGTGAGGCTGGACGTTGGCATATTCAGCGCCGAAAAGTTTCTTCACGCGGTCACGCGCGATGTTCTCCGCGGTATCTACAAACTCGCATCCGCCGTAGTATCGCTTCCCCGGATAACCTTCAGCATATTTATTGGTCAATACCGTACCGAGTGCTGCAAGCACTGGCTTGCTCACAAAATTTTCGGATGCGATTAGTTCTATGGTGTTATTTTGGCGTCCAATTTCCCTGGCAACGGCATCGAAGACTTCACCGTCGGCACTTCTGAGAATTTCCAGAGTATCCATTATGTGCACCTCTCTCTGATATAGAATGACTTAACAGCTGCTGAGGCTGTGAATTTTCTCGACGCGACGCAGGTGCCGGCCGCCCTCGAACGGTGTCGAAAGCCACACCCGTATCATCTTCTCTGCAGTTTCCCAGTCTGTCAACCGTTCCCCAATACTGAGCACATTAGCATCGTTATGTCTGCGGGAAAGCTCAGCCATTTCGACTGTCATACAAAGGGCGGAACGGACATTTTCAACTTTGTTAGCCACGATGTCCATGCCTATTCCGCTTCCGCACACCAGTATGCCTTTTTCACATTCGCCGGTTCCTACTGCTTTAGCGGCGGCATAGGCAAAATCGGGATAATCACAAGACGAATCGCTGTACGTGCCGAAGTCTTTGTACTCCAGTCCCAACTCGTCGCTGAGGAGCTTCTTTATTTTCTCTTTGAAGTGAAATCCCGCATGATCTGAAGCGAGTGCCAGCATTTTCAATCTCCCACGGGGCGAATGAACCACACTTCACCCAGAGTGACTGAGACATATAACCTGAATATCCTTTCCTGAATAGGAAGGTCATTCGACAATCCCCGAAATCCGTACTGAGCCGACACATTAATGGTAGATGAATAGCTCAGCGGAACTTCGATGCCTGCAGTCAGAAAGAGCTCATCCAGTTGTTTGTTCTGGCCTGATTTTGTAGGCACGATATACTGTGTTTTCTCGTAATAAAACCCTGCGCGCAGGATCTGCTTGTCATAGAGTGCATCGATTGCCTTCCCTCGCATATACTGAATGCCACCGCCGACAAAAAGTACATCCCCGAATGTACCGGGACTTGTGAAGGAATCACTGTAGCGGGAGAGCTGCTGGGTACGGATGTCCAGGACTGCCGATAGCCTGCCACTGAAGTTCTCCGCAATACCTATTCCATATTCGGGCGGAATGTATCCCGCGGCAAATGAAGTGAACGCCGTGTCAAGCCCGTCGGAATAAGTGTTGGAAAGTTGACTGTTGCCTTTGAGATTATAGGAAAGCTTGTAATATCCCGCTATGCTCAAACCGTGGAGGAAATCAAGCTTCACGAGGTCATCCAGATGACTCAAGGTCAATCCAAGCGTTCCGCTCGATCCGTGGAGATAAAGGCTGTTGTCTGAAAAGGTGTTTGTGTAGCTCGTGTTCGAGAACGTAACTTGGCCTGTCCTCTCCGTCCTGCCAAAGGCGTAGGTAAACATACCCCCGAGGGCTAATTCCTTGAACGGAGAGAGGCTCGTTCCCAAGAACCCTTCTCCCAATCCGCCGGAGCCGGTGTTGACATATGTTGCTGAAGGCGTTTCAGCGGTGGCGGCAATAGCCGAATTAAATTGATACTGGAAAGATGTCAGCGGTGTAAATCCCATTGCTAATGAAATTCCCAAATCTCGATCTATCGGAATACCAAATATTCCACCGCCGAAATTGCCGTTCACAAGATAAGAGGATTCGTTGCTGAGGTTGTCTTGCGAACTCACTCCCGAGAAGTCGTAAAGTGCACTAAACTGAACATTTTGAAGTGCCGACCACGTAGCTGGGTTCAACCGGCTGAGAGAGGCGTTGTAAAGAAGCGCGAGACCCGCGTTTCCCATTCCAACCGAGTATCCCCCGGCGAAACTCGTAAATGCACCGACGCCCTTCGAGGACAGCGGCGAACCATCACCAGCAAACGCGCCGTTGGTTGCGTACAGGAAAGCGGCACAAAGAACCAGTCTCTTTATCATTTCTTCACCGCCGGAGTATAAGTTATTATAAGCTTTGGCTTAAGTGAATCGGGGGCACTGCCATCATAAAGGAATCGGGAATCCACGTTCTCGAGTTCGTTGTACTCCGCAATGAGAAATCCGTAGTTTTTACTGTTTAACATGTGCTGGACAATCGTACTCACGTTGAAAGTGTATTCATTATTCGAGACCAATGCGACCGCCGAGCCGGTTGCGCTCACGGCGCCGGTGGTCGGGTTCGATAAATAATAAGCGATCAGAGTATCCACGAGTCCCGGGTATGAGTAAGCCGCTTCGGCCGTAGAATCGAAATGAAGGGTAAGGAGGGCGCTGTTAACTATGGAATAATTCGGAATCCTGCTCAGGTCGAAAGTAAGATTCTCTCTCAACCCGGTGCCTGACTGAACAATCTTGTACGGCCCCTGAGGCGCCACGCTGGCCAATGTTGTATGGGCAACGGAAGTGCTGAAATCCAGCGCGACATTCGACGTATCGACTGTGCCATTAAGCAAATACACTACCTGGCAAATCGGATAATGCGTGCTCGTCGACGAAAAACTCGAATATACCGATAAGACTCCATTTCCTCCCGCCGGTTTTATCAATAACCCGTTATTCTTTATCGATGTGTCCTGAGTTGCATTTGCCCACAGTCTCACGGTATTCGTATCCAGCCCGATGAGGACTGTCGAGTCGGTTATTGTCTGCGACGTCACGATATTAGTGCCGCCATGTCCTATCAAGGCAACGCTGTCCCAGGTCAACGTCGTATAGTTCCACGTACTGTCCAGAGTATACCCGTTGAACGTAAGCGCCTGAATGCCGTTACCGGACGGATCGAGTGTGTAGGGGGCCCGTGTCATGATAATGGTCGCAGACAGTATCGCTCCCGCACCGTAGACTGGTGTGAATGCAGAAAAGTGCATCAACAGGTCCGCCTCCGTCCATGGAACGATTCCGAGCGACATAATCGCGCTCGAGCCTGTAGCGAGACCATCATTAACCTGCGAACTCGTAATCTTAACAGAGTCGAGTCCTGAATCCAGATATTGGGGAACCAGCGTGCTATCATAAGCAACCAGCCAGGCACCAGTCTGGTTTACCTTGTTGTTGCAGCCCAGGAGCACCAGTGCCAGCAGTGCAGCCACAATAGAGCCTTCAAGTATTCGCTTCAATTTTCCTTCTTACAAAGTTTGTGACAGTGTCGTAAAGATTCTTAGCAAGATAATCTATTTTAATTCCGGCGTCAATGCACCGCTGGTAGTCGGACTCGCCATACCCCGTTAGCACAAGTGAGGTGAAAGCGCCGGCATTTTCACCGCATTTGACATCGCTCCATTTGTCACCGACAACGAACGACTCCGTAAGGTCGAGGTGGAACGCTTCCTTTGCACGCAGGAGCATTCCGATGTCGGGCTTCCTGCATGCGCACTGGACGCCGCCCGAATTCGGGTAATGGGGGCAGTAATATATGGCATCCACGGTAGCACCCCGCCGGGACAGCATTTCCACTAGACGGGCATTGACGGCATCTACCTGCGCTGCCGTCATGATTCCTCTGGCAACGCCTGATTGATTGGATATTACGATCACTTTCAACCCAAGCTGGTTGGCAATTTCTATAGCCTCAGGGGAATTGTCGATGAATTCGAGCTGATCAGGATCGCTTAGGTAGTCCTTGTCAACATTGATCGTTCCATCACGATCAATGAATATGGCGCGGGTCACTTGTCGAGAATCTTGGTATACAGCTCGGCATACTGCCTGGCGGAGTTTGTCCATGAAAAATCCTCCGCCATTGCGTTACGCATGATTTTTTGCCAGTTCTTCTGATCGCCGAAGAATGCCAGTGCCTTCGATAGTGCCTTGATCATCTCCTCGGCCTTGTACTCATCGAAGAAGAAGCCCGTGCCGGCCCCTTTCTGGGGATTCACTTCCTTCACCGTGTCGGCAAGGCCTCCGGTACGTCTGACGACAGGTATTGTCCCGTACTTGAGACTGTACAGCTGGTTCAGGCCGCATGGCTCAAACTTGCTGGGCATGAGAAATATATCCGATGCGCCTTCGATCAGATGTGACAGCTCATCATCATATGCAAGTTCAAGAATGAACTTCTCAGGATATTTCTTTGCCAGGGCTTCGAGTTTAGTGTGATATTGTTTCTCGCCCGTTCCGAGCAGTATGACCTGAACGTTCATTTTCATGATTTCCGGAAACGCGTCGATAACGAGGTCCATTCCCTTCTGTTCCACCAAACGGGATACCATCCCTATCAAAGGAATCTGCGGATCGAATTTCTTGTTGAACCTCTTAAGCAGATATTTCTTGTTCTCTACCTTTGCATCGAGCGTCTTGACGCTGTATTTGAATGGGATGTATTGATCCGTGTCGGGGTTCCATATCGTATAATCGATGCCGTTGACGATTCCGGTGAAGAATTTCTTCCTCTTCCTCAAAACCCCATCCATGCCGCAGCCATATTCCTCGCTCTCGGAAATTTCCTTCGCGTAAGTCTGGCTCACAGTAGTTATGTAATCGGAATAAACCAGCCCGGATTTCATGAAACTGAACTTGTCGAAGAACTCTGCCCCTTCCTGCGTGAATACATCTGCGGGCAGTCCCGTCTTCGCAAACATCTCCTTGGGGAAATTGCCCTGATATGCAACGTTGTGAATGGTGAATACCGTCCTGATATTCTTAAAGAACGGGTCCGACGCGTAGATCTTCTTGAGGTACGCCGGAACAAGTCCTGTTTGCCAATCGTTGCAGTGAATTATGTGCGGCGCCCATCCGAGCCGTTTCAGTATCTCGAAGATGCCCCGGGAATAGAAAATGAATCGCTCATCGTTGTCGGCATAATCCTTCTTGGTTTTCGGATCCTGATAGATCCCTGCCCTCCCAAAAAAGTCCGAGCTGTCGATGAAGTAAATCTGTACCTTTGTTCGTTCTCCGATGAGGAAGGAAGACTTCACATTCAGCTTCGCATTCTTCTTTCCGATCGGAATATCGATGTCTTTGAGACGGATAATCTCATGGATCCGGAATTTCCGCTCGTTGACGAATCCATAACGAGGGATTGCAAGACGGACATCATTACCGATTTCTTTGAGTGCTTGCGGCAGTGAACTCGCTACGTCGGCCAATCCGCCAGTCTTCGCGAAGGGAAAGACTTCCGAGGATAAGAATAAAACATTGAGGGGCTGAGTCATTTCATACCATGATTTGTTTACCTAAAGTATCAAGAAAACCGCTAAAAATCAATTACATTTAACGCATCAGAGAAGAATCGGCTGACCGGGCACAGGTCCCTGTTGAATTGGATTGATGGAGATGGTACGACGATCTTACCGGCAGCCCGGCGGATTCGGCAAAAAACAAAAGCCTTTTCGTCTTGAATCACGAATAGCCATGAAATATATTGCTTAATACCTGTTGAGCTACCGGAATGCGATTACAATTCATAGGCGCTGCACAAACTGTTACGGGGTCGATGCACCTTCTCGAGGTAAACGGGAAGAGAATTTTGCTCGAATGCGGGTTCTACCACGGCAAACGGTCTGAGTCCATTAGAATAAACAAGAACTTCGATTTCTTCCGCCCGGAAAAGATCGATACGGTTGTCCTTTCTCATGCCCATATAGATCACAGCGGCAATCTTCCTAACCTTGTCAAGCAGGGTTTCTCAGGCACTATCTATGCGACTCCTGCAACTCGTGATCTCGCTGGCATCATGCTTACCGACAGTGCAAAAATCCAGGAGCAGGATGCACACTTCCTCAACAAAAAATTGATGAAGAAGAGCGAACCTCTTATCGAACCTATTTACACTACTGAGGACGCGCTTTCGGTGATGCCGCTTTTCGTCTCCATTTCGTACCACAGGGAGACCACTATTGCTGATGGAGTTACGCTGAATTTTCTCGACGCCGGCCATATACTCGGCAGCGCAATGGTACAATTGCGAATTCACGAGGACGGCACGGAGAAGAACCTCCTCTTCACCGGGGATCTCGGACGCAAAGGATTACCGATTTTGAAGAACCCCGAAGTTGTTGAAGAGGCCGACCTTCTTATAACTGAAAGCACATACGGCGGGAAATTACACGACCCCATCGAGGGGATGCAGGGCAAACTCCGCGAAGTAATAGTTAAGACAGTCTCCAGGAGAGGCAAGGTCATAATACCCGCCTTCAGTGTCGAACGTACGCAGGAGATAACCTACACGCTTCACCGGTTGTTCGAGAGCAGGCAGCTTCCACGCATTCCTGTTTTTGTCGACAGCCCACTCTCTGTCAACGCAACTGAAGTGTTCCGACTGCATCCGGAGTGTTTCAACTCGGATGTATACAAGATGGTTCTGGGGCACGACGATCCGTTCGGGTTTGAGTACGTTCAGTATATCCAATCCGTCGAGGAGTCTAAGAAGCTTAACGATATTCACGAGCCCGTGATAATCATATCCGCATCGGGAATGTGTGAAAGCGGACGGATACTGCACCATCTGGCGAACAACGCAGGCGATCCGAAAAACACCATTTTGATAGTCGGATATCAGGCACCGGATACTCTCGGGAGACGAATCCTCGATCGGCAGCCTGTTTTGAAAATTTTCGGCGAAGAATATCCACTGAGGGCAGAAGTCGTGGAAATGCATTCCTTCTCCGCACATGCGGACCACAACGATCTCGTTTCTTTTGCGAGTAACTTCAATAAAGACAAACTACGCAACATTTTTCTGGTACACGGTGAGAAAGAAGAACAAAGCGCACTCTCACAATCGCTTAACCAAGTCGGATTCAAGAACGTTGTAGCTCCGAAGAAGGGAGAATCATTTAATATTTGATGAAAATACTGATTACAGGGGGCTCTGGTCTAGTCGGAAGATACGTCGCGAAAAGTCTTGCCGCGAAGTATGACGTGACCGTGGGAGACAAAGTCGAACCGGACTTTGACGTGAAATTCTGTAAGGTTGACGTCACTAACAGCAGTTCGTTGAAAAACTTAGGGGGGAATTTCGACACCATCCTTCACCTGGCGGGCATACCACACCCCTTGAACGACCCGCCCGCGGACGTGTTTCATATTAATGCCTTCGGCACTTTCAATATTCTGCAATTTTCCGCCGACAACAACATCAAGAAAGTTGTTCTCGCTTCCAGTGAATCAACGCTTGGGTTCGCATTTGCAAGACGGCCACACTCTCCGCTGTACTTCCCCATCGATGAACAGCATCCTTTGGAACCACAGGATGCCTACGGCCTGAGCAAAGTCTGCTCCGAAGAAATTCTGAAGAGTTTCTCAAGAGGGTATGGAATTCAGACAATCGCCCTTCGCTTTCCCTGGATCTGGGTTCCTGAAGAAAGAGAACGCGAGAAATACCGGAAGCTTGTTTCAGATTATGCAGACTGGTATAAGAATCTCTGGGCGTGGGTGGGCGTGCACGACGTGGCACAGGCATTTGGAAAAGCAATTGCGTACAATGGCGATCATTTCGATCGTTTCTTTATTACCGCGAATGACAACTGGACCGGTCGTCCATCAAGAGAACTCATAGGAGAGTTTTACACGAGTTCGCAGATCGTGCAGACATTGAAAGGAACCTGCAGCCTGATCTCCAGCGATCTGGCGAAGGTTGTCCTGAAATATTCTCCGGAAGAAAAAGTATCAGACCTGCTTGATTGACCAGAATTATCGTTGACACCGACGCAGGCGTGGATGACGCACTGGCGATCATCTACGCAGCACATTCCCCCGAGCTATTGCTTGAAATGATCACGACAGTATCAGGGAATGTGCCGGTCGAGGAGGTTACACAGAATGCGCTTCTCCTCAAGAGGCTCCTGTCTCTCGACCTGGATGTTAAATCAGGGGCATCCTTGCCTCTGAAGAGACAACTGGTTACCGCCCCCGAAGTCCATGGTGGTGACGGGCTGGGTGGCTACCGCATCGGAAACAACATCCATTTCAAAGACTGGCGGACGGACGACGCTGCGGAGAAAATTGTGGAGTCAGCCCGCAGACTTGGTCGTAAGCTGAAGATCGTTTCCATCGGTCCCATGACGAACCTTGCATACGCTGTTGCAAACGATGGCGATGCTATGCGGAAGATCGGGGGGATTGTCCAGATGGGAGGCGTATTTCACGGGTACGGAAATACGACGACTTTTACAGAATTTAACATGTATGTAGATCCTGATGCCGCGGACTTTGTATTGAAAAGCGGCGTAAAGCTGGATTTCGTACCTCTGGACCTGACCGAAAAAATATTTATGCCGCGCAATATTCTAACTTCTCTCTTAAATTCAACAAGAAAGATGAGCGGCGAATTGAAGACACTTGTCACACAGTCTCTATCGTATTATATGGCTTACCACCGTCACACCGATGGACTGGACGGTTGTTTCCTTCATGACCCCATCGCTGTCGCTGCTGTGGTGAACCCAGCATGGTTTAAATTTGTTGATGCCTTTGTCTCGGTGGAAACTTCAGGCATCCTGACATCCGGCATGACCCTGGCCGACTTGCGAACCGGGAAAGGACGGTCAAACAGCCGGATAGCCACGGGAATCGATGCCCGTTTGTTCCTCGATGACTTTGCCAGGAAGCTTTTCGGCCGGACTATTTCCGCCCGCGTGATGAAAAAGGATTGCATGCGCGACAGGTTCGGGCCGGAATTCTCAAATGCTCTTCAATAGAGAAGCCACCCATGTCGAGAATTACTGTATTGTCGGCTTTTGTTATCGTCCTGCTGATTTCAGGCTGCAAGAACCCGTCATTGATCCCTACATCTGAAGATGACTTCATCGTCGTCCCCCCTATCAACGTACAAGTGCTCTCGGCACACGATGCTTCGATACTCCTCCAATGGAACGATGTAGGCGCCGTCGGCTTCTCATACTATAACGTTTACTACGGGACGAACAAGTCTCACCTGAGCTATGAAGCACAGACCTATTCAAATGCCTTTTACGCTGACAGCCTCAGTTATGATTCGACTTATTATTTTCAGGTTACCGCAGTATATGCCAACGGTGCTGAAAGCGGGCCAAGCAACATCGTCTCCGCAGAACCCATAAACTACTTTACGCCAATCGCCCCCGCTGGTCTCGTCGTGCAGGGACATAATGACAACTCAGGGGAGTATATTACCGTTGTTTGGACCCCCAATAAGGATGGCGACCTTGCCGGCTATGAAGTCTATCGGGGCACCTCCAGTACGTTTCAACCGGACACGATATCATATACGAATCTGGTGTCGACCCAAACGACGGTTGCGTTCAAGGATACTACGGGCCTTGTTCTCGACACCGAATACTATTACAAGATTATCGCCTTCGACTTTGCTCACTGGCGGAGTGCTCCCTCGTATCCTGATTCGGATATGATTCTTCCGCGCCCTACTCTCCTATCTCCGTCAAACGGAGCAGCCATAAGCGACCTCGCAATCCTGTCGTTTAAATACAACGAGGTTCCGGGAGCGTCAGGGTATATTGTATATGTCTCAAGTTCTTCTACGGTCGGCGACGTGTTCAGCGCGGCCGTGCCGGCCGGCCAGGATTCTCTGATTTATTCGGGCACATCGTTAAATTTGAATCAGCAGTACTTCTGGCATGTTGCCGCTTATACACAGGATTCAAACACGC
The DNA here is from genome assembly GCA_021825585.1 of Bacteroidota bacterium. Classification (GTDB taxonomy): domain Bacteria; phylum Bacteroidota; class Ignavibacteria; order Kryptoniales; family JAKASW01; genus JAKASW01. Next base: position 190,634 of record JAKAGT010000005.1, read on the forward strand.
CTAACTCGGTGAGCGATGTTTACAGCTTCATTTTGACTCAATGATAGAATTTCAAAATGTAACGAAGAGTTACGCCGGAAACGTCGCGCTCGATTCGATTTCATTCAAAGTTGCTAAGGGCACGGCGTGTGGATACATTGGACCGAACGGCGCAGGAAAAACAACTACCGCAAGGATAATCGTGGGGCTGGAGAAGGCGGAGTCAGGAAGAGTCATCGTTGTGGACAGGGACGCAGCGAAGGATGAAGACTCCATCAAGAGCAGGATTGGCTACGTCCCGGAATCTCCGAGGCTTTACGAATCGATGACGCCCAGGGAGACGATCGCGATGGCCGCTATGCTGAGAAAAAGCGAATCGGAGGTGGCCTTGCGGAGACTGGATCTACTTTCCGAAATTCTTTATTTCAAAGATACCCTCCATACGCCCCTTTATGCCCTCTCCAAGGGAACAAAACAGAAAGTCGTTATCAGCCTCGCCCTTCTTTTCCATCCACAGGTATTGATACTTGACGAGCCTACCGACGGACTCGACGTACAGGCGGTTGCGGCATTGAAGCAACTCATAAAGACCTTCATTTCTTCCGGCGGCACCGTTTTTTATAGCTCCCATTTACTCGATGTGGTTGAAGGCATCTGCAGCAAAGTGTATTTCATAAATCTCGGTAAAATAGCCGATCAATATGAAGAGAGAGACTTCGCCAGCAAACGGGGATTTCTTGAGAATGCTTTGACTGAACATATTGGATCGAGAAATGAGCAGCAGCTCATAGATGCTTTCTTCGAACATGCGGATTAGCGCTTTATTAATACTTCTGATGTGCACAACCTCCGAGGCGTTTTCTCAAGTCCAGGACACTACAAACGCGCCACCGGCGAATATACTCCAAACCGGATTCAATCAGCAGATCAACACCGTAAACTGGAATGGCATTGCCGGAGGTACGTGGACCACCGACGATTATTCCGTGTCCTTCAATGAAAATTTCAACTCGGTACTCATCCAGGGAATGCAGAAGCTCATCCGCGACGACCAGAATTTCAACGGTTCAGTTAAGAAAAGAATTCTGCGCAATCTATCGGCGTTCGGTTTGTTCAGCTCGAACTTCGTGAATGATAACAGGCAAATAGGCCTGAACCTGGTCGGGGCGTCGACAATTCTAGGCGGTTTGTCTTTTGTAAACGGGACAGATTCACTCATCGGAGGAATAGGAAACAGATGGGATCAGCAGGCCGGGGTTGACAACAATGGACTCACTTATGATATACAGGGAGCAGCGGCTTTCTCGCCTTTTGCCGGTGCGCGGCTCCTCCCCTCTTTGTCACTTCATGACGAACAGATATTCCCGCGGCGCAATTACGACAAAGACGTGAGCCTCTTGTATGCTCAGATATTCTCTCCGCGGGCCTCGATAGCGTTCACAGGGTCGTTGGGGCTGCAGCTTAGAGATTTCTACTTCCCGGCTGATTCGACAGTCCAGAGTTTATATGAAGTACAGAACAACATCCAGGACAGGAATGTCAATATGAATTCCTTTTCTGCAGACATAAACATGCCGGTATCTTTCTTCCAGCTGGACGCCCAGTCTAGTTTCGGACAGCGTCAGATAACCTTCACAAACCGTTATAAACCGTCGAACGACCCAGCGGGAAATCTCTATGACACGAGGATAAAAATATCGAATTTCTCCTTGGCAGGACAGTTATCCACAGGTTTAGGAAACGATTCACTTCTTGTGAGAATGGAACACACCGAGCGAACGGAAATGCATGCCATCATTAACTCGCCGGCCCAGGACCCATTTACCCAGCAGCAAATGTCCAACCAGGCTCAGCTGAACAACATCGGAGTACGGAACACCCTTTCTGCACAGCTCTTCCTCCATCTCGGACAAACTTCCGCATCTGTGACGGGGCTTGCCTCAATCTTCCATTACGATACTCCGAGCGTACTGAACTATGATGATCGCGACGAGCTGACAAACACTCTGGCGCTCTTCGTCAACAACCAGTTTACCCCTTTTCTCCAGGCAGGTTTTGGAATGGAGGCGGACTTGATACATATTGTGTACATTATGTCACAGCGAAGCGCGAACAACAACAGGAATTTCATTTACAAGCTCTATCCGGTGGTAAGTTACTCAGATGGAAGATTCAAGTCCTTCAACAGGTTCGAGGTTCTGGCGAACTATACAGTTTACGACTTCGAAGCGTTCTCCCAGATTCACAGTTTTTCCTTTAGGCAGGCGTCTTTTCTCGATTCAACCGCCGTCAGAGTCACTTCGAAATTGACCTTTCGCGTTATGGTTAACCTGAAATTGTATTCTCGCGGCGAGCTTTATTGGGCAACCTTTTCAGAATACCCGCTGAACTACTTTGTAGATGAAACGTACTGGCCCTCCCTGGACTATTCAACCGGCGACCTTAGCTACGGCGTCGGATACAAATACCTGTCACTGATTCAGTACAATTATGTGACCGCTAAGGTAAAAGTGTTCAATGTAAGCCAGACGAACGCCGGGCCGACCGCGTTCATGTCTGTCCGAATGTCGCATCTGGAGCTTAGGCTCGACGGCTGGTACCAGGTGTCCAAGCAATCATTGCAAAACCAGATAGTTTATCCTAATTTCGAATTGACAGCGAGATATCTTATTTGATGCCGGAATTGCACAAACAAATAATAATAAAGGCCCAAAACAACACGATTAAGGAAGCCGAAAGCAAACTGAAGGCTCTTCTTAAAGGGATCAATATTTCGGGGACAGAGAAACATAACTTCCTTGTCAGCGCCAGTGAGGCAGTGAACAACGCTGTCAATCACGGGAACAAGAATGATCCGACAAAAAGCGTGACACTCAATCTGGATTACACCGATGACGAGATCACGCTTTCAGTAGAGGACGAGGGCGGCGGCTTCAATCCTGAGGGTCTTCCCGACCCGCTTCTGCCGGAAAATTTATTGAAACCGAGTGGGCGAGGCATCCACATTATGAAATCCCTAATGGACAGTGTCCAATTCGAATTTACTTCTCATGGCACAAAAACCGTATTGAAGCTCAGACTAAAAGGGGGCGACTAGTCGCCATCGCTGGTTCGCTGAATCAATTCCCCCGCAATCCCCGTTCTCTTTTCTCTATCCTCTAAAAAACAACTGTCCCGGCAACGCGAATCTCAGTGATGTGAGATTTACACTGCCGGGACAAGCAGTTAAACTTAGACTCAGCTTGCTAGTTAAACTTGACCTTCGCCATGTTGGCTTTGACATCGTCTGCAGACTTGCTCAGTTCCGCTTTCTCAGACTCAGTCAACTTGATTTCCATGATCTTCTCAAGGCCGTCCTTGCCGAGTTTCACGGGTACGCCGATGACAACGTCCTTCATTCCGTACTCTCCTTGCAGGTACACGGAACACGGGAGAATACGGTTCTTGTCCTTCACAATGGCTTCCACCATCTGAGTTACGGCTGCAGATGGGGCGTAGTACGCACTGCCGGTTTTTAGAAGCGACACGATCTCAGCGCCACCATTGCGGGTACGCTTAACTAATTCTTCAATTTTGTCTGCGGCCATCATTTCAGTTAAAGGAATCCCGGCTACGGAAGTGTAGCGAACGAGAGGAACCATTGAATCTCCGTGCCCGCCTAATACGAAGGCCTGGACATCTTCAACTGAGACATTCAATTCAGTCGCAATGAAACTCCTGAAACGTGCAGTGTCCAAAACTCCTGCCATTCCAATGACACGGTTTCTTGAGAATCCACTGACCTTCAAGGCCACGTAAACCATGACATCCAATGGATTGGATACGACAATAATAATGCTTTTTGGCGAGCGAGGAGCAACCTGTTCGGTCACAGATTTCAATACACCCGCATTTGTAGCCATCAGATCGTCTCTGCTCATGCCGGGCTTCCGGGCTATTCCGGCGGTGATGACTATGATGTCACTGTCAGCCGTCGCGTCGTAGGCGTTCGCGCCCACAACTTTCACGTCGCTTCCCAGCACGGGAGTCGACTCCAGCATATCGAGACCCTTACCCTGCGGCAATCCCTCGACCACATCGGTCAGTACCACTTCATTTGCAAGTTCCCGGTCAACTAATCGTTGTGCCACTGTGGCACCAACATTTCCAGCCCCAACAACGGTAATTTTCATTGAAAGTCCCTTTCAGAAATTAATACATGTCTGCTCCGACTTCAGACGAGGTGGAGCACACCTCACTTGGAATCGGCTTGACTCGCGCTCAGAGGAATAACACTGACTCTTTTGCGAACTCTTCTATATGTTTCGAACTTGACAATGCCGTCACTCAGAGCAAAGAGACTATCATCTTTCGCAGTCCCTACATTCTCGCCGGGAAGTATTTTTGTGCCCCGCTGCCTCACGATAATGCTTCCGGCGGTTATCTTCTCTCCGCCAAAAGTCTTGACGCCAAGCCGCTGAGAATTACTGTCCCGGCCATTGCGTGAACTGCCGCCGCCTTTCTTATGTGCCATCTGGAAACTCCTATCTTATATCCCGTCGCCGGGACTAAATCTGCGCCTGGGGCGCATGAACTTATTGCTGAATGCTATCGATTTTAATCGTCGTGAATTCCTGCCGATGCCCTTTCGTCACCTTGAAGTTCTTCTTTCGCTTCTTGCGAAAGACGAGGATCTTGTCGTCTCTGTCATGACCGACAACGGTTGCTTCGACAACTGCACCCTTAACGGTTGAGCTGCCGACAGCTTTTGAATTCTCGCCTTCGATGAGGAGAACCTTGTCTATCTTAATCTTCTCACCGACTTTTGTTTCAAGCTTCGGGACGGCAATTTTCATGTTTTCGGAAACCTTGAATTGCTTCCCGGCTATCTCAACAACAGCTAACATTTTACCTCCAAATTAGGCTGAAATTTAAGTGATGCGCATGAAAAGTTCAACGAAATTTATGACCGGACCGTAATGCCCTACTTATGGGAGGCATCCGAAAGTTTCAATTAAACCGCCATGCGCGCCAAGATCGCGAAGTTCTTGTATCATAATTAGTTATCCTTGCGTCCTTATGCGGTCTTGGCGGTTTCATGTCCCATTGTTGTCAGATGTAACCCCGTCAGTAAGGCATTACACCGGACCCGAGATGATCCCGGGTGTGCGAATTGGAACCATTTCAGAGAGGCCTCCGTTTCGATTCATATAGCCAGATAGACAAGGCGCCTATCGGACTTAATGAAGATTCAGCGTTTGATGTAAACAGGTGCGAAGGCTGAGCCTGACTTTTTGAGACTTTGTCTGCGCAGGAAGCGGTTCTCAGAGATTGATTTCGCTCGTCGTGAATCTGAAGTTAGAGGTAACGGTTACGGTGGAAAGGCAAACAGGAATAATATTCCTGTTTGCAAATCCTTGTAGCCTTTTCAGGAAACGCTTATTCTTATTCCCCTCAAATTTCCTTCCTCAGGGTTCACCTATCGCCTGATTTGTTTTACCGCGACATGAAAGATGGTGAAGTACAAGTGAAAATCCGATTTGTCAAGTCTGGTCGAAAAAGGAGGGAAATAAAATGCGTACGATAATTGGATTTATGAGCCTCGGACTACTTGTGATGCTCTCTGCCTGCAGCAAAAGCTCGAATTCGCCTACTCAGCCTAGCAGCACTCGAGGCACAGTTGATTGGAGCAAGTACGGGTTCACGACAGTGACGGATGCAGTGACCATCACGCCGGGTGCCGCCGACAGCGTGGTGTCCGGCCCTTATGACATACAGATACCTGGAAATGCCTTCACCTATCCCGTGAAATTCGAGCTGTTGAGCGGAAACCCAACATCCTTCTCGGTAAATGCTCCGTCCGGTGAGACTCCGATTCTCGCCTTTGCCTTCAAGGTAGTCGATACTCAGAATGACTCGCTCGTTGGAGAATTCGGCCACCCGGTGAATATCACCGTGACCAATTCGCAAATAACTCCGCAAAGCTGGTACTACAACATCTTAACCAATGGGAGCTACGTCCTTAATTCAACAGGGATGCAGGTAACGGCCGGACAGATGAAGCATCCGATCAACGGTGCTCTCTATGGTTGGGTTATCACAACGCCGAGCTCCAGCGGCGGCGGTTATTGAGCCCGACCTACAGTGAAAATCGTCGTAGCGGAGAATTCCAAAGCCAGCTCGTCGCATACTAGCCGCGTATCAATGAATCCTGAGTTGCGACTCAATAGCTCATGAAACATAGTCTTGCGCATCGTGCCCGCGTCAAAGCACATGAATTGATTGATTTGATTGTTCGAGCGGAGAGGGAGGGATTCGAACCCTCGATACCCCTTTACAGAGTATGACGGTTTAGCAAACCGTTGATACGCGCAAATTCCGTCTACTTTTGCGAGAATTCGCCCTGCCTGTGTAGTAATCTGTGTAGTAATTGCCCGGAATGGACACCTGAAAAGAGAAAAGCCGCTGCGGGTAAACTCTGGGTTCTGGCAAACCTCTAAGGCCCGTAACGGCTTTCTCAAACTTGTTCTCTCACTTGCCAGATTCGAGTTCACACATGAAGTTAGGAGCTAAAATATTAAAGTCAAACCGCGACTATTCCCTACGTGTGAAATCATGGGTAGGCTTCCTTAAAACACTTAATGGGTACCTGCAATAACGTAAAAGAAAGTGTCATAAACTGAGAAGTCTGCAAATTCATTTACCCGCCGTCGTGTCTTTGCCTCATTGACAAATGGGTCACTCGGTGATAGAAATCCGATTCGTGAAAGTGTCAATCGAAAATGCGAATAAGGGTAATTCGCAGCATTAAATCGATCAAGAGTTTTCTGAGCCTTTTCGAATAACCTTATTGGACCAACGGTGTCCATTTGCTGTGAGACAAACCACAGTTTTAGTTTGCCGTCATCCATGGTCATCCAAAATGCGTCTTGAATTAGAATCCTTTTCCGAAGTTGATCTAAGAATTCCCTTCCGAGTCGAATGATTTTTTCGTCGATCACTTCAACTAACATTGTTTCTCCAACCATTTCAAGACTCCAGTTATTTCGTCGGAGATAGCGTCTATCATATCTTTGGCCACTTTGCGTGTAATGTCCGTCCTATATCTGCTTTCCTCATTCCACTGGGTAATATAGGCCCAATTTCTTCCTACGGGCGTTCCATCTTTATCTTCTTGATCCATCTTGCTCTGTAAGCCCGTCAAATGCAGTAATTTTTTCAGGTTGTGCGTGTACGAGTCATTGACTTTGGCACGATCAGGGAATTCGTTTTTCTTAGTCTGCTTAGCAATACATGCTTTAAGAGCACACTCGATCGAATAACCTACGATGTAATAAGCACCGGCGTATTTCCTTTTCTTTAGGAGAATTTCGGCCTCCTTGAGCCTCAAGTGAGCTAGCTTCATTAGATCGGCGCTTGTCATCTCTGATAATTAAGTTACTGGGCACAACGGTAAGGGTCAACGCTCATTACCCCTTATGGAGAAATCGAATCTCTTATCCAACTTGTTCACTTCGCCATGAAGTTGGTCCGGTAGCAAGTGAGAGTAAATTTCTGTTGTCTTCGTCTGCGAGTGTCCAAGTAGTTTAGACACGGCATAGAGAGAAACGCCCGACAATACTAACGCACTTGCAAACGAATGCCGTAGGGAATGGAAATGGAGCTTGTCGTTTAATCCGGCTCGCCGGACAGTAATCTTAAACTTGTGTTCCACTAAGCCAACATTCAGCTTTCTCCCATGTTTATTCGGGAGGACAAGCTCGGATTCAGAACGGATATTTTTCTTTCTCTCCGTCAGCAGCTTCAAAACCTCGTCTGTCATCGGAACTACCCGTGAACGTTTCGACTTCGTTGTAAAGTCATCATGGTTTTGAACAAGAATCTTTTTCATTTGGAAATCCATGTCTGTCCAATGAAGATGGATAAGCTCTCCAAGCCTCAAGCCCGTCAAAAATCCAGTGATGCACAATTCGCGAAAATCCCTCTCCGGGCACGCTGACAGGAAAAGCCGGAAATCTGAACCGGTGAAATAGACCGGAATGACTTCGCGCACTTTCGGTTTTGCGACTTCGCGAAATGGATTCTCCGTTATGTACCTCCATTGGATGCCCTTCTCGAATGCAGAAGCGAGTGATATATGATATTTCCGGGCCGTGTGATCCGAAGCCTCAACTTTCTTTGTGGCAAGAAAATGTTCAATCTCTCGTATGCCGATAAACTTCAAAGACCGGTCGCCCTCAACTCTTATTAGTTCCCTAAAAGCGGTTTGATATGTCTCCACTGTTTTGGGAGTGTGGACACTTCGAGCATACGTTTCGTATTCTTTGGCAAATGCACTCAACGTTATTTCGGCTTGTTGTTTCATGTCAGTTCTTTCCACGAGTTTATACCGCAGTCCGTTTGAATCCTTCTCGATTCCGACATATCCAAGTTTCACGAGTTTACTAATTCGCCTTCGCTCGTTTCGCCCTATCACCACAAAATCAATTTCGTCATTGCCTGTCCGAGCTGATAACAGTCCATAGACACGGAGGTCAGCCCGCGTCAGGCGGCTGTCATTCAGAATATCAAGCGGTATAACGGAAAAGTCGGACATTCGATTTTAGCCTGTTTTGACATTCCTATATCTCTGATTTAAGGAATTGCTCTGGGCAGTCTTGAGGCTCGGATTTTTCCGTGATTATTCCCGTTTGCTTTGCTCGCGGATTCAGGGAATCCCAGTGCCGAAAGCGACAGCGAGCCGAACAAAACGTCTGGTTTCTCCTTCCGGTAAATGGGTTTCCACATACGGGACAAAACTTCTTCTCTTGTGGATTTTTCTTCATTGCCATATTATTTCACCTCCGAAACGTTGCAACGGATTGTAGAGCAAACCCGACGCAAAGAAATTGATTTTATGACTGTCTGGTCTAGTCGTTTCGCCACGTCTTTTTCAAAAAGGTAGTTTGTCATGTTCTTCAATTGGTTCAGCATTCTTTCGGCATTGGTCGGCCTCTCTGCCGTCCTCGGAGTGCACCCGATGGGTTTCCGCTAATACCGGGCCGTCTCCGAAGTACGCGCCTCGACCGCCATGAAAAGGAAGTTCGATTGATACCCCACTTTCGCCGTCGCCTTGCTTGGCAATCTGCAAAATGGCCTTGCGTTCTTGATCTTGAGCAAGCTCTTTATTGGGCTGAGGATTGCCAAGCAATAGAACCGTTCGCGCGTCGTAGCTCAGCATTCCAGAATCTCTCATGTGTTTCAAAGATGGACTCATCGAAAACTCTTCGGCATTTTTGTTAAGCGGTGATATAGTGAGGATTACAATCTCATGCTTGATAGCAAGCTGTGTGAGCTTCCAGCTAAAGTGTGCGATCTCGCGTTCCCGATTCTGGAATCTCTGTTTCGGATCCGATGCAAGCTTGCCGATGTGATCCACCACGGTAAATTTCACTCCATGGTCTCGGACAAGTTTCTCGATTCTCAGGCAAATCTCGCCAATAGTTAAGTCCGGCGTGCAGTCAAGAAACAGCTTGCCCTGTCGCTCTCGATAATCCTGCACGGCATCCTTGTAACGCTTCGCATCTTCCTTCGTGTCGAAAGACTTGTGCGGATTCCTTACTTGATGGATCGGAAGCCGTGCAAGCTGTGCAAGTGTTCTAGTTACCATGCGAGGCTTTGACATTTCAAGTGAGAAATAAGCTGTCGGGACATACTGTGAAACATTGAGAAGCATTTGCAGGGCCAGGCTCGACTTGCCGGTTCCTGTGTTTCCGGCCAACACAACAGAATCACCCAACTGGAAACCGCCTCCGAGAAGGTTGTCAAGCTCGTTGAAGCCGGTTCGGAGTGAACTGACTTGACCTTGGTCAATGCGCTCCACGTTGTCAAGATAAATTTGCAGCGATTGTTCAGCATCCGTGACAGACTTCGATTGTTTACGGAAAGACAGGAGCTTGTCCAGTTCCCCCCGCTCTGTGTCAATTAGCTCAAAGACATCCGCTGAACCGTCATAGCATTGCCCAAGAACACGCATGTTGGCGTCCATCAAACTTCGCAGCATGTACTTTTCAGCGACAATCTGGCAGTGTGCCTCGATGTTGGCGGATGAAACGACGGATTGAATAAGCTCGTTGAGATATGCTGAATCGCCAGTATCCTCAAGTTGTCCCGTCTTTCGAAGTTCTTCCCGAACGGTGATTGTGTCAATCGGATTTCCTGTGTTGTGCAGCTCAAGCATTGCGTGGAATATCTTGGCGTTCGCCGTCGAATAGAAAGATTCGGGTTGCAAAAGTTCGCGGGCCGAAGGCAGGGCAAATTGAGCGTCCATGAGTATCGAACCGAGAACCGATTTTTCGGCCTCAACGTCTTGGGGAGGGATTCGTAATTCATCCGGCATCATGCTTCACCAGCCTTTCTGATTAGTCCGAGCTTTCGGCATTCAGCCAAACAGTCTTTACGCCCGGTATAGTGCACAAGCTCAGTTCCTGAAATCCATTTGAATTTGTCTTTCGGTTCAAAACCGCGTGCAACAAGTTCTAGGGCTAAATGCTGCGGAATATCTTGCTCAATGACTTCCTTCGGTTCTTCGCTCAGGTAATCCCTAAATCGTTCGGCCCTTCCAAAGAAGTTGTTAGCTTGAATGCGATACTTCTTGTCGGGACTCATGCCGTTTCCAGAATACTGATTTATGGAGGTAGTTAATTGCTCTTTAGTGAATCCTGACCTCAACAGGTTCACAATACTTTTCTTCGCATCGGCTGAGGCTCCAGGCTTCACGGCTGTTTTGTAGTGCTCATAGATTTCGTCAGCGGACGCGCGGAGTATATCTTTAGTGTTTCTTTCTTTATTTATATGGTGTCCCATCAGGGACGTAGGTGGGTGTACCGTTTGGGACATACCTCTGTGTCCTGTTTGGAACACTGTGTCCTGTTTGGGACATACTCGCTGCCATTGGTCAAAGTCTTTGTTGAGTTTCAGTATCCTGGACTTGCCATAAGAAGCAGGGACCACCTCCGTTAGAACGTCCTTCGAGATCAATGACGCGACCGCCGCTGCAACTTTTCGCCGATCCCGCATAACCGCTTTAGTGATATACGCTACTCCGATTTCTGTTTCCTTTCTACCGAATCCATAGCTTCGCCGGATCACGCAGAGAATCACTGCCATTTCCAATGAGCTGCACCTATACGACATAAGACCCTCAAGCAATTCATTTGCGATACGGGTATAACCGTTTTCGATTTGCGGCGACTTCATGGCTCATGTTCCATTGAATCGGCAATCGCACAGTAACAATCGCTCAATACGTCGTGACAAACGGAAAGGTAATCCAGAATCTTCCGTTTGATTTTAACTTGATCATAATCGGCAATGGTTGCCTTACTTAGTAATCTGGAAAGCTCATCAACGGACGCGGACATTTCCTTCAATGACACTTGGCCGAAGGGTAGGATTTCATTTAGCCGATTCATGGCAAACCCTCCGCCGATACCAGCGATGTTTGAAGAAACAGGAAATAGCTACAAAGCCAGCTCCGTGGTGTAGCCAGCCAGATGAAAATATAAGCGGGAGAATTTGGATTATCGGGAGGCATAGACTATTTTGCCCCATCGAAATTCCAGCACTCATGCGAATTTCCTTTCCGAAAGCCCTCAACCGTAGCAGGGAGGGCTTTCGCGTTTTTACCTCATAGTTGTTAAAAGAAAAAGCGCCCGCTCGGATGTGAGACCTGTTCGCGGCAGCGGAAGGTCAGCGGGCTTTTGAAACCTTTGTGAGAACACCGTAAACGGCTTGCGTCTCACATCCGGTTAGAAAGATAGCAAGGTGGGTGAAGCGTCATCAAAATGAAAATCAATGACGCCAAGAAAGTCAAAAAAGGGGATTATTTGCTATGATTACGGATGCTGCTTAGCGTTGTCTTGTTGGGGCGTGTTGCGTAGGGTGACTCATAAGGGGTGTCCTTGCGAATTCTCAAGTGGTAGACATATTCACGTTTGTTGGTCTCGTCATTAACTCTTTGAGTCTTCTCAATTTTCCCCTTCTCCCCCATGAACTGCAAAGCATCCTCCAATCCATCTGAGGAAATTGCAAGATTCTCTAATTTAGTTTGTAGCTCCTTCAACGAGTAGGGATTCTTATCCGCAAACATTTTCTTTAGATCGTTCACCAGCAATGGAATTTCTCTGAGGTCAGGGCTGTCCCTGTCGTGTATTCTTATCCACTTGTATTTTCTAAACATTTCCCTGGTGAGCCGCGATTGAACTAATAGCCAAATATCATTCCACGTCCGTCGTGTCTTGTGATACACATAAGCGGCAGTATACTTTTCCACTGCATCAGATTCATTGAGATAATCCAGGCCTAAAGAGTTTAATGGGTTCTGAATGTACGGATTACCTTCACACAATCGTGCGAACCATTGCCACTTTGATTCGTAACGGTTCAACTCATTGAAGATTTGTTGCTCATACTCGCGCGTGAGTTTGTCAATCCCCTTCGCTTCCCAATACCCCATAACAACCTTCTTCATTCCTTCGTCAATCAGATTTTGGAGAAACTCGATTACCTCCTTCATACCAGATTGAGGGGTGCCGTCAAGATATTGCTTGCCTTTTATCTCAATGATTCTTTGCCTCGGAAGAACGACAGACGGAATATTCAATCGATCCGAGTCGAATATTTGCCCCTTATCGGAACCCCACTCAAGTTCGTCTCTATCAAATCTATCCAAGAGCAAGCGGGCTGTAACGACGTGGTGCCAGATTTGTTGCAAGATGGGTCTTTCCTTCGGCGCACGCGTCCGAGTCTTTTTGGGGGAACGCTGAATATTCCTTGCCATGCCTCACCCCAACAAACAGAAATCCCTTGCTCGTGAAGAACCGTCGCCAAACGGTCTCCCCGAAGGGACAAGCAAGGGATTTTTGTGCAACTCTATCATGGCGATTACTCTTCCGTTGAATCTTCTATTACGTCAGCTTACTTCAATCTCAAACTCTCTCGTATGATCGTACACTTCATAAAAAGAAGAGCGGTCAAGCTGCCCGGAGGTCTTATGCGACCGCTCTTTCGGATTTCTCCTGTCGGCTTATCGTTCGTGAAGTACCGTCGTATTTCGGAACGCGCGACTTGGAATTCCACTATCAATATCACTTATCGCCAAGAATTTGTCAAGTGGAAAATTGCCTGGCAGGTAACCGCTCAGTTACAGGGGTAAAGTAAGGGAAGAGATCGGTACGGGACTGGACTCGTGAAGGGGTAATATTTATATTCTTGGCAGAGACAATGCCACAGACAAAGAGGTTCTTAGAGACAGCG
>JAKAGT010000030.1 GCA_021825585.1 Bacteroidota bacterium
ATGGAGGAATCATCTCTTCGGATCTTAGCGAGACAAAAAATGCGCCAACTCTAAACTAACAAAATATCATGATTACGGCTCAACAAACTTTGTACACAAAAATGTTTGTTCCCCGACAGACTCCTAGCGGATACTGCAGGCGCGAAGGTCGTCAGAAAGGTCTTCCAGGAGAGACAGACTCCAGACCCGGCGTTCTTCCTGGGCAAGGGAAAAGCCGAAGAAATACGGGCCATTTGCCAAGCCGAAGACATTAATCTTGTAATCTTCGACGATGACCTATCGGGCGTCCAAATAAGGAATCTCGAAAAAATAATCGACAGGCGCGTCATCGACCGCAGTGCACTTATACTGGACATCTTCGGGCTCCGTGCCCGGTCCCGCGAGGCAAAACTGCAGGTCGAGATGGCACAGCTCAAATACAACATGTCGCGGCTGGCAGGACAATGGCAGCATTTCTCCAAACAGTACGGTGTGATAGGAACCAGGGGACCCGGCGAGAAACAGATCGAAGTAGACAGGCGGGTCATCAAGAAGCGCATTTCGGTTTTGCGGGAGAAACTGGATGCGATATCCGGCCAACGTTTCCTCCGCAGGGCGCACCGAAGCGAATTCCCTAAGTTTGCACTCGTGGGATATACGAACGCCGGGAAATCGACCTTGTTGAACGTCCTCACCGGCGCCGATTCTTTCGTCGAGAACAGGTTGTTTGCCACGCTCGATACTTCTACCAGGAAAGTTTTCCTTTCCTCTTCGCTCCAATGTCTCCTCGTGGACACTGTCGGCTTCATCCGCAAGCTACCGCCCGACCTCGTCGCGTCCTTCAAGTCTACTCTGGAGGAGGTCGGGTTCGCGGACTACATCCTTCATGTCGTGGACATCTCGAGTGCGAACTTCCGCGAGCGGATCGATGTCGTGAACGAAACGCTTGCAGAACTGGGCTGCAGCACCAAGCCGGCGATCCTGGTCTTCAACAAGGTGGACCGGGTCTCCGACTTCGGAATCGTGAGGAGCGTCCTCAACGAGTACGACGGCAACTCGGTTGCAATCTCGGCTGAACGACACATAAATCTCGGCGAGCTCAAGGAAGCAATGATAAGGCTGATGGGAGCAGACATAGTCGAGAAGTCATTCCGGATAAAACCCACGGAATCTGAGAAGCTCGCCAAGATACTCTCGGTTGCCGAGTTTGTCCAGGAGAGCGGTCAACCCGGAATCCTGCTCCATCTTAAAGTCAGGATGAGGAAAAAGGATTGGGAGAAACTGCGACGCGAGATTTACGCGTGAAGACCACATCGGAGCGAGTGATAAAATGAATGTCCTAGATAAGACCCTGTACCACCAGATCCACCCCTTCAAAATTACAACCGATGTGATTGCCGCCTTCGTCGCCGTGTACTTGTTCTGGCTTCATTCGATTGTGATCGGCCTGGTCGTTGCCTTCCTGCCGTCGCTCACGATCTCTCTCTTTATGCTTCGGCTGATGGACTTCGAAAACCAGAAGCGCTCCAGGCTGGGAAAGTATGTCAAAAGGTACATTGGGCGGGGCGCCGACACCGCCCGTTCTCTCGGTTTCCTGGTAATGCTCGCCGGCGGCTGGTTCCACCTTATCTGGCTGATTGCGCTCGGATTCCTGGCTATTGTCATGGCATGGACCAACGGATTGGTCTATAAACGGGAAATGCCTGTCCAACCTTCACCACGGAGACAGGGAAGATGAGGAATCCCCGAACCGCTTCGACACAAGTCCATATAAAGGAATGATTTGCCCACCATGCTAGATTTTACACCGCTCTCGTTTGACTAATGCCTCCGGACGCAGATTTATTGTCAGCTTAAACGGGACTTCACACTAGGTTAAAGTTGGCCCCCTAACTTGTAGGCAAAGGGGAACGGAAGGCGCTGCTAATAAAGGCCTCCACAAGACCAAACCACCCAAGCCACAGTTCGAAGCAAGCAGCGCCTTTCTCCTTTTTTTCCGCATTCCACGTATTTCAATGACAATCATGAACGTCAGGTTCTGGAGGGAAGAAGAACTCACCGGTGGCGGCTACAGCGAGACGTTTCGCTTTATTCGCTCCCTTTCGACTTTGATTTTATCGGTTTGGACAACTATATTCTAAGCCAAGACGCAAAAATTCTATTACCGTATTGAGGGCGTCGGAATTCCTTGAAAAATATTTGGTAAGACGCCTGGTCATTGGGGCGTAGCCAAGTGGTAAGGCAGCGGCCTTTGGAGCCGCCATTCGGAGGTTCGAGTCCTCCCGCCCCAGCGAAAATGAGTTTTTATGTCTATGTCCTGAAGAGTGGTAAGACTGGGAAGTTTTACATTGGCCAGACGAACGATCTTGAGGACAGATACAGAAGACACAATGAAGGTAGAGTCAAATCGACGAAGGCCGGTGTGCCGTGGTCGGTTGTGTACTTTGAGAAATATGAGACGAGAGCTGAGGCGATGAGACGCGAGCATGAGTTGAAGAGCCTGAAAGGAAACGAGAGATTCCGAAGAATTGTCGGAGTCTCGTAAGCGGTAAGGCATCCCGCATAGCGGGACATTCGGAGGTTCGAGTCCTCCCGCCCCAGCACCTTTACAAGCACAAGCGATGGTAAATGGACGGAATTAAGATATTTTCTGGCAGAAGCAATCCCGATCTTGCTGAGAAGATCGCCCATGAGATTGGCGAACCCCTCGGCGAGAGGGAGATCATGAATTTCAGTGATGGTGAGATTTGGGCCAAGTATTCGGACAATATCAGAGGCTCGGACGTGTTTATCATCCAATGCACATTCCCGCCAGCCGAAAATCTGATGGAGCTTCTTATAATGATAGACGCGGCAAAGCGTGCGTCCGCTTCGCGCGTCACGGCCGTCATACCGTACTTCGGTTACGCCCGTCAGGACAGGAAGGATCAGCCGAGAGTCGCGATTACATCGAAACTGGTTGCGAACCTTCTTACCAAAGCAGGTGCGGAACGCGTTCTCACCATGGACCTGCATGCGGCCCAGATCCAGGGTTTCTTCGATATACCGGTCGATCATCTCTACTCATCGGCGGTCTTTGTTAAGTACATAAAGGAATTAAAGATTCCGAATTTGGTCGTAGTTTCACCGGACGTTGGCGGGATTAAGTTTGCCCGTGCTTACGCGACGCGTTTGGACGCTGATCTTGTTCTTATTGACAAGCGCAGGCCAAAAGCGAATGTTGCAGAAGTGGTGAACATCATCGGCGATGTGAAAGGTAAGAACGTGCTGATTGTAGACGACCTTATCGATACTGCTGGCACCTTCACCGCGGGCGTGCATGCCCTGAAAGCCGCAGGTGCAAATGACATATACGGCGCGTGCACACATCCGGTCTTCAGCGGCAACGCAATTGAGAGGATCGAGAACAGCCCGATGAAGAAACTGATTATCAGCGACACGGTGCCTCTGAAGAAAACATCGAACAAGATTGAAGTAAGGTCCGTGGCGAGACTCTTCGCGGAGGCGATCAGAAGGACTTACCAGAATGAATCGATCAGTTCATTATTTGAAATCAAGTAAGAGGATACAATGAAAGAAATCGTATTGAATGTTGAGAACAGGACCTTGATGGGTAAGAAGGCGAAAAGACTGTTTGGTGAGAAGAAGGTCCCGGGTGTATTTTATCTGGGGGAAGAAAATGTTTCCGTACAGGCCGATGAAGCACCGATCCGCTCTCTTGCAAGATCGCATACCACCCATCTGTTGAAAGTGAAATTCCAGGATGGGAAGGAAAAGCGCGCGATTTTAAATGATGTGCAATTCGATCCGGTTTTTGGCAGCATCCTGCATTTCGATTTACATGGAGTGAAAGAAGGACAGAGGATCACATTGCAGATACCGGTTCAACTCGTCGGCACTCCCAAAGGGGCGAAGGACGGCGGTATTCTTCAGCACTCCATTCACAGGATAAAAATTCAATGCGATCCCGACAGCGTCCCGGAACATATAGAAGTGAACATATCGGAGCTCGGAATCACCGACTCTATCCACATAAAGGACATCAAAGTCGAAGGGGCTAAGATACTCGACAATCCAGAGTCTGCAATTGTAACGGTCGTTCCGCCCCCGTCGCTCAAGGAAGAGACTCCTGAGGCTGCGGCAGAAGCGGCAGCTGAACAGCCGGCTGAACCCGAAGTCATTGGAAAGTCCAAGAAGGCCGAAGGCGAGGAAGAGAAGGAAGAGTAAGAGAGTACGCGGAATTAAATTGAGCGACTTTTTGCGCAAGGTCATGATCTGGTGGGAAAGAAGATGATTGTCGGGCTAGGGAACGTCGGCAGAGAATATGAGGGGACGCGGCACAACGTGGGCTTCGCCGTTGTCGACCGTGTCGCCGCAAAATTCAAGGAGTCGTTTGTCCCCGGCAAAGGGGAATATTATTCCGCGCAAATACGTCACCGCGGCGAGGAAATTGTGTTGCTCAAGCCGACCACATACATGAACAACAGCGGTATTGCCGTCAGCGATGCAGTGGAGCGATTCGGAATATTGCACGAGGACATCCTCGTAGCTTACGACGACTTCAATATTCCCCTGGGCAAACTGCGATTGAGAAAGAGCGGCGGTGACGGCGGACATAACGGAGTTTACTCTATCATATACCAGCTTAATAGCGAGAACTTTTCCCGGTTAAGATGCGGCATCGGCACCGAAGATGTTGTCCCGGGAAGAGATATGGCGGATTTTGTTCTTTCAAAGTTCGAGGCAGCGGAAATCCCTGTAGCTCAGAAAATGATAGAAGGGGCCGTGGATGCGGCTTTCGTCTTCGTTAACGAAGGGATAGAAACTGCCATGAACAGATTCAATTAAACACACTGCTGTCCGCTTCGATCGGTTCCGGAAGACGGAGATCGATTTCACCGGCGGACAGCCAAATTGACCAAAGGAGGTGAAGTAAACTGAATATCGTACGGCGAGAATACGAGACAACGATGATTGTCAATTCCAACCTTGAAGACAGCCAGGTTGAAGCTGTAATCACGCGTTACCAGGAAATCGTTATGAAGAACGGCGGTGCGGTAACAAATGTCGACCGCTGGGGGCGAAGACGTCTGGCGTATACTATCAGGAAGAAGAATGCAGGGTATTACGTACAGATGCTCCACAATTCTCCGACGGATATAATCCCCAAGCTCGAACAGGCGTTCAAGCTCGATGAGGAGGTAATCCGTCACCTTACAGTAGTGGTTGACAAGAACATGCAAAAAGCGCGCGCAGGAATCAAGAAGCATCGTCGCAGACACACGTCGAGAAGCGAGCACTCCGATAGTGCTGCTGTCGGGTCTGGAAAAGATCATGATCAGAAGTCTTAGCGGCGGGACGTCGACTTGTCCTTACCATGTACAAGGCTAATTTATTGATGGAGGATTTATGGCTGACCTAAAGATGCCCGAAATGAACAGCGTTATTATTGCAGGTAACTTGACCAAAGATCCCGTGTTCCGGCAGACTACGAACGGAACGCCTGTCGTGAATTTTACTGTTGCTTCAAACAGGAAATTCCGGGACAGCGGGAACCAGTGGCAGGAGGACGTGTGCTACGTAGGCATAGTTGCATGGAACAAACTCGCAGACAGCTGCCGCGATAGACTGAAAAAAGGAAGCGCGGTGCTTGTCGACGGTGAACTGCAAAGCAGGAACTGGAAGACAGACGACGGACATAATCGCTCGATCGTCGAGATCAAGGCGAGACGGATACAGTTTCTGAACAAGCACGGGCGTCAATCAGATATTCCTCCCGATATAGAAAATGAAGAAGACCAAACGACGTTTACAGACGATTCCTTCGATCGGTTTTTGACGAGCGAGGAATCGGATCTGTTGCGAAACAACGGACACAAATAGCGAGTAGAAGAAATTGGTACCTGTAAAAGAAATAAAGAAGAGAAAAGTCTGCAGATTCTGCGAAAACGGTGACGTCTATGTCGATTATAAGGACGACAAACGTCTCATAAAGTTCACCTCCGAGCAGGGGAAGATCATACCCCGGCGGGTGACGGGAACTTGCGCCAAGCATCAGCGGCAACTTGCGCTCGCCATCAAGAGGGCGCGCCACCTTGCAATGCTGCCATACGTCTCAGACATAATAAGATAGAAGTCAGTACGTAGTAAGAAGTAGGTAGCGAAGGAGCCACCCGGTTCCCCCTGATTTTTCTACTTACTGCTTACTCCCTACTACATACTGATTTTGACAAGGAGTCTATATGAAAGTCATTTTGAGAAAGAATCAAGAAGGACTCGGTGAAATCGGGAAAGTGATCGATGTGAAGGACGGTTACGCGAGAAACTACCTCATCCCTCAGAAGGTCGCGTATCCCTATTCTCCCGGTTACATGAAGATGATCGAAAACGAGAAGAAAGCTTACCAGGCAAAACTGAACCGCGAGGTTCATGATGCGGAAACCCTCGCTCAGAAATTGAACGCCGTCGAGATCTCGATAGAGGTTCAGGCCGGCGAGGAAGATAAACTTTTCGGGTCGGTTACTTCACAGATGATTGCCGACAAGCTGGCCGAGAAGGGCCTCGAGGTCGACAAACGGCGCATCGAGCTCTCTGAACCGATAAAGATGCTTGGTAATTTCAAGGTTCCAATCAGGCTTCACCAGCAGGTCGTTGCCGAGGTTGGCGTCGCGGTAATCAAGCAGGCCGAGTAATTTATGACCGGGCGGGAGGGGATCCTCCCTCCCTCCTCTTTTTCCTTCAGCGATTCCTATGCAAGACTTCCCGGTGTTTTGCCAATCCCCTTCCATCCATCATTTCTCCAGTCAGCGTCCCTGAACATCTTCATTCTCCAGGAGTATGGTCTTTGGTCCTGTTCAAATCTGCCGGAGAGAAGTCCGCAAGGCGGGTGAAGATGCCCCATGGGCGCAACGAGGCGGCCTCAAAGAGTGCAGAATTCAGCTGCTAGGTGCGTTTATTCCGGCATGGTTTTTTCTAGTGGTTCTTCCGCGCGTTCTTGATTGGACGGCAAATCAGAGTTAATTTAGAATAAGTTATGTGTGGAAAGTTTAAGTGTTATGACGGTGTTTTATTCTGTTAGATGGTTCCGTTCTTGGACGAACCATCGTGAAAGCAACTAACCGAAGGAATATGTATGAGTAAGACCATTGAAACCTTGGATGACGTAGTGATCAGATTCGCTGGTGATTCAGGTGATGGAATGCAGCTTACCGGCACGCAGTTCACGAATACGACTGCACTGGTCGGCAACGATCTGAGTACGCTTCCAGATTATCCGGCGGAAATCAGGGCTCCTGCCGGTACATTGTTCGGAGTTTCCAGTTTCCAGCTTCACTTTTCCAGCTGGGATATCTTGACGCCCGGTGATCACCCGGATGTGCTGGTGGCGATGAACCCCGCCGCTCTCAAGGTCCACTTGAAGGACCTGAAGAAGGGCGGTCTGATAGTCGCAAACATAGATTCGTTTGACGACAAGAATCTGAGCCTCGCAGGATTTACGGCAAATCCGCTGAAAGACGAGTCGCTTGAGAATTACCAGCTCATTGAAGTGCCGATTACCAAGCTGACACTGGCAGCGCTGCAGGGCGTAGGTTTGACACAAAAGGAGATGGTGCGCTGCAAAAACTTCTTCGCCCTCGGGTTGATGTACTGGTTGTACTCCCGTCCGCTTGAGCCGACGGAGGAGTGGATTAAGGGCAAGTTCGGAAATGAGCCCAAGGTAGCAGAGGCCAACGATAAGGCGCTCAAGTCGGGATACTACTACGGCGAGAACACGGAAGCATTTGCTTCCCAGTACCAGGTCAAGCCGGCCCAACTTAAACCCGGTCTTTATAGAAATGTTACCGGCAACGAAGCGACAGCGCTCGGTGTGGTGGCGGCCGCTCACAAGGCGGGTATTCCGCTCTTCTATGCAAGCTATCCGATAACCCCCGCAAGCGAAATCCTCCATAACTTATCTGGTTACAAGAACTACGGTGTAAGGACTTTTCAGGCTGAGGACGAGATTGCCGCGGCAGGAGTCGCTGTAGGCGCAGCATACGCGGGAAACCTCGCGGTAACCGGAACGAGCGGTCCGGGCGCTGCCCTCAAGTCGGAGACAATAAGTCTCGCCATAATGCTGGAGCTTCCCCTTGTGATCGTCGATGTCCAGCGCGGCGGGCCTTCCACGGGTTTGCCGACAAAGACGGAACAGTCCGATCTGATGTTTGTCACTTACGGGCGGCACGGCGAAGCGCCGGCAGTAGTCATAGCGGCTGCGACACCGGCCGACTGCTTCAGCATGGCGTTCGAAGCGGCGAGGATCGCCGTGAAATATATGACTCCCGTCTATCTTTTGACCGACGGCTACCTCGGAAATGGAAGTGAGCCCTGGCTGGTCCCGAACAGCAAAGACCTGCCTGAAATACCGGTTCACTACAGGACTGATCCCGAGAACTTCAACCCGTATTCGAGAAATGAGAATAATTCCCGTCCATGGGCGCTCCCCGGTACCCCCGGTTTGGAGCACAGGATCGGCGGCCTGGAGAAAGCGAACATCACAGGAGACGTCAGCTACGATCCGGAGAATCACGATTTCATGGTGAAACTCCGTGCCGAAAAAGTGGCGGGCATCGCAAAGGATATCCCTCTCCAGGAAGTTTACGGGGAACAGAGCGGTGATTTGCTCGTCCTCAGCTGGGGGGGAACATTCGGGGCGGTCAGATCGACCGTCGACAGGATTCGCAAGAAGGGGCACAAGGTTTCGCATGCCCACCTTCGCTATCTGAATCCGTTTCCGAGGAACCTGGGCGACGTCTTGAAGAACTTCAAGACCATCTTCGTTCCGGAGATCAACCTCGGTCAGCTTGCGAAGCTTCTGAAGAGCGAATACCTCGTTCCGGTGGTTCAATTCAACAAAGTGAGAGGCCTTCCCTTGAGGTCGGCAGAACTGGAACAGGCTATCATGGATACGTTAGGAGGTGCTAAATAATGGCGAATACGAATGGAAACGGCGAAATACAGGTGAAGAAATATACCGCCAAGGACTTTGCATCCGACCAGGACGTGAGGTGGTGTCCGGGTTGCGGCGACTATTCGATTCTTGCGCAGGTTCAGAGGATCCTTCCCGACCTGGACGTACCGAAGGAGAAACACGTCTTTGTATCCGGCATCGGATGTTCAAGCCGGTTTCCTTACTACATGGACGCCTTCGGGATTCACGGGATTCACGGCCGCGCGCCTGCAATTGCCAGCGGCGTGAAGAGTGCAAATCCTGACCTCACGGTCTGGGTTGCCACCGGCGACGGAGATGCGTTGTCCATCGGCGGAAATCACTTTATCCACGCGTTGAGACGGAACATCGGATTGAAGATAATGATGTTCAACAACAGGATATACGGGCTCACGAAGGGCCAGTATTCCCCGACATCCGAGCTTGGCAAGAAGTCGAAGTCGACACCGTTCGGAACGATCGATTATCCGTTCAACCCGGTTCAGCTTGCTCTCGGCGCAGAGGGAACGTTCGTCGCCCGCTGCTTGGACCGGGACCCGAAGCATCTGCAACAGACGCTTCTGCGCGCGGCAAGGCACGAGGGTACATCCTTCATTGAAATCTATCAGAACTGCAACGTGTTCAACGACGGGGCTTTTCTGACCTTCACGGAAAAGGATACCAAGCCGGATAACGTGCTCTACCTGGAGCACGGCAAACCGCTTCTCTTTGGAAAAGAGAATGAGAAGGGGATCAGGCTGAACGTCTTCACTCCCGAGATCGTAAACGTCAAGGAAGGGAAATGGAGCATCAACGATATCCTGGTTTATGACGAGACTTCGTTTGACCTTGCGGTACTCCTTGCTACCTTTAGTGATAGAGTAGGCTTCCCCACTCCGATAGGAGTGTTCTTCAACGTACAAAGGAAGAGCTACGAGCAAATGATGACGGAGCAAATCGAAAGCGTCACTAAGAAACGCGGCAAAGGCGATCTCGACAAGCTTCTGAAGTCGGGCAACACCTGGGTCGTTTCGGCAAACTAAGACAAATTTGGGGGCCGTCCAGAAACAATGGATACGGCCCCCTTCATTTTCTGTCTTACTGTTTGTCATGTTTCATCCCCTAAGGCAGATACGCCCACTCTTTCACATCCCGCGAAATAATCAGAGAGGAAATAGATGAGCCGTGAAGAGGCTCCAACCGTAGAAAGAATCACAGAGATTTTCAGACGATTGGTGGATGGAGGAAGGAAATTTGTCCTCACTACACACGTGAACCCGGACGGAGACGGCCTGGGGTGCGAACTCGCATTGAACAGATACCTCAAAAAACTCGGGAAAGACTCGGTAATACTCAATCACAGCGAAACGCCTTCCAACCATATTTTCCTCGATCCCGAGAATGAAATCAAGAAATTCGAGCCGGAGAGAGACACAAAAACGCTCCTCGACGCCGATGTCTTGTTTGCACTCGATATGAACAACAGCTCCCGTCTGAGAAGCATGGAGAATGCCTTCCTCAAGAGCAAAGCCAGAAAGGCGATTATAGACCATCATCTCGAGGCGAAGGACTTCGTGGACTATCAGCTGATAGACCTGGAATCGCCTGCTACCGGAGAGATAATTTATGAATGCCTCGCGGGTTATGATGCGGGACTGCTGGATAAACCGATCGCGGAAGCGCTGTATGCCGCTATCATGACCGATACGGGCTCGTTCCGCTTTCCGAGAACAGACGCGGAAGTTCACAGGATAGTGGCCCATCTGCTCGAACTCGGGGTTGATCCGAATTACATTTATAATAATCTTTATGAGCAAAACTCGCTCGGAAGGACGAGGCTCCTCGGTGAAGTACTGGCAAGCATCAGGCTTGCGTACGACGGCAGATTATCGTACTTCTCCATAACCCAGGAGCAGCTGAAAAGGCACGGCGTATCGCTCGACGAGACCGACAACTTTGTGAACAACGCCGGAACGATCGCAGGCGTAGTTGTAACAATTTTCTTTCTGGAGCTTACAAACGGGGTGAAGATCAGCTTCAGATCGAAAGGCGACATTCCCGTCAACGAGCTCGCAAAGTTGTACGGCGGCGGCGGGCACAAGAACGCCTCAGGCGCGAGACTCTACGATGTGCAGCTCGACGATGTCGTCAGGAATGTCCTAAGGGATGCAGAAAAACTATTGCCGAAGTGAGATTTCAAAGGAGGAGAAATGAAGGTCGAATATACCGAGAAAAAGTTTCTTGATCTCAGGGCGGATTCGCTGGTTTTGGCGCTTACCGAGGAGAATGTGGATTCAGGTGATGTCCCTCCCCTGTTTGGGGAATCGAGGCGTCAGGTTGAAGGAGCCTTGAAGGGAAGTGACTTCTCAGGAAAGAGAGACCAGCAGCTTACATTATATACCATCGGAAAATTCCGCATCGTGTGCCTTGTCGGCGTCGGTGAAAAATCCCAGCTGACGAACGAGAAGCTGCGGCGGGCAGCGGCGGCTGGGGTGAAATCCGCGCAAACCGCGAAGGCTGCTTCAGTTGTACTCTCGGCATTGGGCTCCACCGTGGAACAGGTGAGCGACTACGAGACTGTCCATTCGCTCCTCGAAGGTGCGATACTCGGTGCCTACAAATTCGACAAGTATCTGACGCAGAACAACCAGAAGTCGAAGGTGGTGGACTTCAAGGTCGCGCTCCAGGGTGTGAAAGCGGCTATAGGTCAGAAGGCGGCCCGGGACGCGCAGGTTGTCTGCGAGGCGGTGTTCATGACACGGGATCTCTGCAATGCGCCCGCGAATGAAATCTACCCCGAGGCTCTTGCAAACGTAGCCGCAAAAATGGCGAGGAAATATCGTGTGCACGCAAGAATTCTTGACGAGAAGCAGATTGCGAAACTGAAGATGGGCGGACTCCTGGCTGTGAACTCCGGGAGTGCAAAGCCGCCCCGATTCATCACGCTGGAATACAAGGGAAGTCCGAGGAGCCGCGACTGGTACGCTATCGTAGGGAAGGGAATTACATTCGACAGCGGTGGAATCTCTCTGAAAGCCGCGGCCAATATGGGCGAAATGAAAATGGATATGTCCGGCGCAGCGGCGGTCATCGGGACGATACAGGCGCTTGCATCTTTGAAGATACCGGTCAATGTCGTCGGCATCGCCCCTTCGACTGAGAATCTTCCAGGAGGATCGGCATATAAACCCGGCGACGTGGTCACCACGATGTCAGGAATCACTATTGAAGTCGACAACACGGATGCCGAAGGGCGGATCATTTTGTCGGACGGGCTCTACTACGCACAGCGGTACAAGCCGAAGGCGATCATCGACCTGGCGACTTTGACCGGCGCCTGCGTGGTCGCGCTCGGGCAGCATGCGACCGGAATGTTCGGTACCGGCGAAGATGTCATGGCACAGCTGAAGGAGGCGGGTGAGAAGACTTACGAGCGCGTCTGGCAAATGCCTATCTACGATGAATATGAGAAGCAGATAAAAAGCGATATCGCGGACGTGAAGAACGTCGGTGGACGCTGGGCAGGCGCTATCACCGCGGCGCTCTTCCTGAAAAAATTCGTGAGCGACTATCCGTGGGTGCATCTCGATATCGCGGGAACCGCCATGCTGGAGGACGCGACCGATTACGCTCCCAAAGGAGGGTCGGGCGTCGGCGTCAGGCTGCTTACGCAGTTTTTCAAGCAGGTGGCATCCTAACCGGGGACCCGGCCAGGGCGTCGGGAAGTTCTCTGACGCGACGTGCAAAGGTAAACCCTGAGGCGTTTCGTATACTCGTATCCTCTTGCAGATGGTGCAATTCCGCGAATTCTGGAGTATTTTGAGGCCATCCCAGTGCCTGTGTCATCGAGGCGATAGTTTGAGTAGTATGCCCCGGTCTTCTGCGATGCAACCCCCGTCTCGCCATCGCAGACACGAGACCTGACGGTCCCGGTGCGGTGAATATCCCTCCCAAAAAACAAAATCCGCCCGAAAGTTGTTATATTTTTGAAACCACCGACCTGTTTCATCATCTAACAATAAGAACGAAAGGGAACGAAAAATGGCTAACATAAAAGATGCAACAACCGCAACTTTTCAACAGGAAGTATTGAACTCGCCTGAACCTGTGCTCATAGATTTCTGGGCCCCCTGGTGCGGCCCTTGCAGGATGGTGGCACCGGTCGTCGAAGAGATTGCAAAGGAATATGACGGAAAAATCAAGGTCATGAAGCTCAACACGGATGAGAATATGGACATCGCGATCCAATACAACATCCTTAGCATCCCTACCCTGGGTTTCTTTCAGGGCGGACAGATGGTTGATCGGATAATCGGCGCGGTACCGAAGAAGGTAATCGCGGAGAAGATCACGAAGACCTTTGTAAACCAGGCAAACTAACAAGAAGTCTCCCTTCGGGAAGGAAATTGTAATGGCTTTCATTCAGGAAAACGATAAGGCGGAAATAAAGGCGCAGGTAGGCGAACTGACGAATGAAGTGAATATCCTGGTCTTCACACAGAGTGAGAACTGCCAGTACTGCGGCGAAGTCGATTCTATACTCGGTGAGTTTGCCGGGATCTTCGACAAGGTTAAGCTGGAAAAATATGATATTGAAGTCAATGCTGATTTGGCAAAGAAGTACGATGTGAAGCGGGCACCTGCCATCGTCATTACGGGCGCGAAGGATTACGGGATTCGCTATTACGGGCTTCCCGCCGGTTACGAGTTCGTCGCCCTGATGAACGCCGTAAGGATGGTCGGCTCGAACAACCCCGAGCTGGCGCCGGAGACCATGGAAAAACTTTCGGAGATAACCAAACCGGTTCACATCCAGGTATTCGTGACGCCGTCCTGTCCTTATTGCCCGAACGCAGTGACTCTCTCGCATCAGTTCGCGATGGCGAGCGAGCTCATCACAGCCGATGCCATAGAAGCGACGGAGTTTCCGGAGCTCTCTATGCAGTACAACGTAAGGGGCGTTCCGAGGATCGTCGTGAACGAAGATCATCACTTTGAAGGCGCGATGCCGGAAGAGTGGTTTGTAGAAGAAGTCCTGAAGGCGGTGAATTGATTTGGAGTTCGATCACAACCACCCGCTCAGGAGTCAGAAATGTCAGAGGTGCGGCTCGCTATTGAAGCCGCAGATTGGCTGTTGCGGAAGCATATTCTATTTCAATTGTGATAACTGTGGCAATCTTATGGCGCTGACGGACAAAACAGTCGCGGCCATGATTGCCGAATACGAAAAAACAAAGGCAGCCAATGCACGGACATAGATTCGAAGCGAAGCACCATAAGAGACTCGATTCACCCTATCGTCGCAGGATTCTTCCACCAAAAGCCACTCTGGAGCGATTCGGGCTGAAGAAGGGAATGGCGGTCGCCGACATCGGGGCCGGCTCGGGATACTTTCTGATTTCCGCGGCGCGAATCGTCGGAAAAGAGTCAAAAGCTTATGCCGTCGATGCATCAAAAGAGATGCTTTCGGTGGTGAAAGGGAAGAGGCCGCCGTCCAATGTGGAGATGGTTCATACCGACGACGGATACTCGTTCAAGATAGATTCAGGAGCGGTCGATTATGTAATTGCGAGCTCAATCCTGCATGAGAACGAACCGGTGAAATTCCTCAAGGAAATCAGGAGAATCATGAAGCCGGGCGCTTTGTTGCTCATTATAGACTGGAGGAAAGAATCCCTCCGCTACGGGCCGCCGGTTGAAGAACGCCTGTCGCCCGAACAGGTGAAGGAATTTCTGTCAAAGAGCAATCTGAAAGCCGTCAAGACCGCGGTTCTGAACACAAGATACTACGCGGTACTTGCGAAAAAGGTTTGAGAGGCTACTCGTGGATATCAGGAAGCTCACCGCACGCAGGAACCTGACTAGAATCATTTTTTCGGTCGTCGGGGCGGGGGCCGGTTTTGCTTATTATCATTTCATCGGCTGTGCGACCGGGACTTGCCCGATAACCGGGAACCCGTACGTGAGCACGATGTACGGCGGGTTAATGGGCTTCACTATCGCGATGATAAAAGAGGATTAAGGGATGCTTATTCTGGTTTACATATTACTCGGAATTTTCGTTGCGTTCATGGGGATGCAGTACCTGATGGTGCTTAGGAGCAAGAAGAACAAGGGAAAGACGGTCGAGCGTGTCGGCGGCAAGCTCGGAAAAATGATGTTGATGGGCGAGAAGGCAATGGTTTATTTTTATTCCCCGTCCTGCCGTGCCTGCAAATACCAGACACCGATAATCGACCGTTTGATTTCAGACGGACACAAGATCCAGAAGGTGGACATCTCACGCGACATGGCGACGGCGAGGAAGTTCGGCGTGATGGCGACACCGACGACGGTCGTTCTGAATGGCGACAGGATCGTCGAGTTCATGGTTGGGGCGAAGACCGAAGACAAGTTGAGAAAATACTTAAACTGAGCGGTGAGAATATGACAAAAACTGAAACGATGAATCTGGCTTACGTTGTCGAGAGCAGCCGGGGCTTCGACGAACTCGTAGAGGACGTGGAAAAGAAAACGGCTGAAAACGGTTTCAAGGTGCTGCACGTGCACGATGTTCAGAAGACGCTTCAGGACAAGGGGTTCGCCTTTCCTGGCTACAAGATAATAGAAATTTGTAATGCGAAACTCGCCCACATGGTTCTGCAGGCGGACCGGAATATAGGGCTCATGTTGCCCTGCAAGATAAACGTATACGAAAGGGACGGGAAGAGATTTCTGGCGGGAATGCTGCCAAGCCTGATTTCCGAATTCTTTCCCGAAGCCTCTCTCGGCAGCGTACCTGAAGAGGTGGAAGTTATCATAAAGAAAATCATAAACGAGGTGAAGTAAGATGGCCCATAAGGCAAAGCAGAGAAGCTTTCTCGAGAAGAACATCCATCTGGTCGTTATCGTGGTCGTGGGACTGGTAGTAGGTGCCGTTTATCTGAACAAGTCTAACGGAACGGCGAATGCGTCCACGGCGGCAGGTGTCCCCTCCGAGTCGGTTCCCAGTGCGACTCCCGACAACGGGAACGCCGCTCCTGAGTTCACTCTGATGTCAACAGACGGCAAGTCGGTCAGTTTGTCGGATTACAGGGGAAAGGTCGTAGTTGTCGATTTCTGGGCAACATGGTGCCCGCCGTGCAAAGCAGAGATTCCCGATTTCATAAAGTTGTACTCGAAGTACAAGAGTGATGGTCTTCAGATGCTCGGCATCTCGGTCGACCAGGGCGGTTTGAAGGCGGTCGTGCCTTTCATGAAGCAGTACGGAATCAACTATCCGATACTTCTCGCCTCGGATCAGGTCGTCTCCGCGTACGGTGGCATCCAGGGAATACCCACGACTTTTGTGATAGACAAACATGGGAAAGTCCGTGCGGCGTTCGAAGGTTACAGGCCCGCGTCGGTGTTTGAGGACCTCGTACAGAAGCTCCTGAAGGAAAAATGAAAGCGCACCGCTGGGCCGGTCTTGCCGTAACTCTGCTTCTCCTGGCTTCTTCTGCAAATGCCCAGGAGAAGCTGAAGATACTGCTCCATGTCGATTCGCAGGACCCGGCGCGGCTGGAGATGGCGTTTCATAATGTCCACAGTGTTGAGATGCACACCGGAAAGAAGAATGTCAGGATGGTCGTCGTTGCCAACGGCCCGGCAGTGAAGTTGTTCTTGAAGAATGGCTCAAAAAAGATAGACAGGGAAATAAAAGTTCTCGTGTCGACGGGAAATGTGGAATTCCACGTTTGTGCGACAAGCCTGAGGGCGTTCGGGTATAAGCCTTCCGACGTACTTGCCGATTGCCAGGTAGTTCCAGCCGGAGTCATTGACATCGCGCATCTCGAATCTCTGGGTTACGCTTACATCAAGCCGTGAACGCTTATCTTCTTGCAGCCGTCGGCGCAGTTGGCGGGGGGATTGCAGGTTTCCTAATCGGGAAATTTTTCGAATCGCGGACGCTTGGAGCCTGTCCGATATTGTGCAATCCGAGAATCAGCACGATCTTTTTTGCTATACTGGGAATCATGCTCGCGACGGGCGGGAAGTAATATTAATGGAGATTTGTAAATGAAGATACAGCTTAAGCAGGTTGAAGGTAACACTTATGTCGGCAAGGGCGAATCAAATCACTGGGTGACCGTGGACGCATCACTGAACAGCGGCGGAGCCGACGGCGGTACCAGGCCGATGGAGCTGCTGCTAATCGCTCTTGCAGGCTGCACGGCGATGGACATCGAAAGCATATTGAAAAAGAAGCGTGCCGGGATGACCAACCTCGAGCTGGAAGTCTCCGGGGAAAAGCAGGAAGAATATCCCAAGCGGTTCACGGATATTCACATTACTTACATAATCCACGGCGATGTCAAACAGGCCGACGCCGAACAGGCAGTTCAATTGTCACGCGAAAAATATTGCTCGGTGTCTGGTTCGCTGAACGCGAACGTTACCCACGAAATAAGAATAGTTGGTTAGAGGGATTGCCTGCGCTGAGCGCAGGTGGTTCATTCTGAATTCGCAATTCCTCTATCCGACTCGGATGAATTGAGCCGGAGCCGGCCGGCATTTAAAGCTGTATCTTAAACTTCCCGTTCCATTCCTTCCGCATCTTCTCGAGAAACTGATAATGCGTCAGGTCAAAATGGATCGGCGTCACCGAAATGTATCCCGACTTCAACGCGATTTGGTCCACGTCTTCTTCATGGTCGAATACGTGCATCTTTCCCGCGAGCCAGTAGTAATCCTTGTTCTTCGGATCCTTCCTCTGGTAAAACTCGTCGTCCCATCTGGATCGCCCTTGCCTCGTGTACCTGACCCCCTTGATCTTTTCGGTCGGTATTGCAGGGACGTTGACATTGAGTATTGTGTCCTTAGGCAGGCCTTGTCTCAGGACAAATTTTGCCAGCTTCGCGGAGAATCTCGCCGCCGGTTCAAAATCGGGCTTAGGTGTGAATTCGAGTGAGACGGAAACTGAAGGGATGCCGAGGATGGTTCCTTCCGTGGCGGCGCTCACTGTGCCCGAGTAGATGACATTGACGGCGGTGTTCAGTCCGTCATTGATCCCTGAAATTATCAGATCGGGTTTCTCTTTCAGGAGGGTTCTGATTCCGAGCTTTACGCAATCAGCCGGAGTCCCATCCACAGCGTAACCGAGTGGCACGCCATCCCTGTGAAACTCATAGGCCCGCAGGGGAGTCCTGACGGTGATCGCATGTCCGACCGCGCTCTGCTGGATGCTGGGTGCGACGACAGTGACCCTGGCTATTCTCCTGAGAGCTTTGACGAGGAAGAACAAGCCGGGAGCGTCGATTCCGTCGTCATTGGAAACTAGAATGAGGGGTTTCTTCTGCATTCATAAATTTAGGCATGAAAAACGTCAGATTTAAGCCAAAGGTGACGCCGCCCTGCAATTTTTGTCCGGCCGGATTACAACGAGAAAAAGTTTGTTACTTGAATTGAAATTGTTTATCATACGACAAAGGATTGACCGTGAAATCAGTCATATCGCGCCCTATTCGAGGCGCAACGCTCTGTGAACTAATCCAATTGGGATGAACCCTGCCGCGCTGACCTCTCCATGACTGATCATTCTCATTTTTCCGTTAAGCCTTCAAATTCCCAGATGGACGCATGGGCAATCAAATTATCATTCAACAACAGGGAGAAGTAAAGATGAACATCTACATCGGCAACATATCTAGGGACCTAAGCGAGGAGGAACTGCGCGACGCGTTTTCGGCTTTCGGAGAGGTCTCTACGGTCAACATAATCAAGGACAAATTTACGGGCGAGTATAGAGGCTTCGCATTCGTAGAAATGCCGAATAAGGAAGAGGCAGAGGCTGCTATTTCCGGATTGAACGGTAAGGATCTGAAGGGAAGAGCGCTCAACGTTAATGAGGCCCGTCCCCGTACCGATGATCGTCGCGGCGGCGGCGGTGGAAGAGGCGGACCGAGACGCAGCGGTGGCGGCGGCGGCGGCTTCGGCGGCGGCGGACGCAGAAGATTCTAAGTTGACTTGGCAGGTGACCTGATACAGAGTCACCTGCCCTTCCTTTCCAAATCTATCTCCGGGGTGTGAATTGCGGTTGCGGTCGCAATCCACTCAACTTCCCTTTTACCGCGACGGGGGTGTGTTGCAGTGTCGCATCAACTCACAGGAAGATGCGTGCGGTCCCGAGGGAGGATGTTAGTCTAATATCATGCCCGAAATAGAATCTGTGGTTGCATGTATATGATTTACTAGTTTACCTCGTAAATTGATTTTCAGGCCAGCGGTTGATATATTGACTGCGGTTTTTTTGTAATTTCAAACTCCGGAGGATTTTTTTGCGCAAGAATCGCTTTAAGATCATACTTATCATAGCCGCAATAGCACTTGCGCTCTACTATCTCTACCCGACTTACCAGAGCGCAACATACGATAAGAAGTTGACCGAACTTTCAGGTCAGACTAAACTCGTAGATTATTTGGAGTCGCACCCCCTTCCGCAAATGTCCGATTCTCTGAAAACGGCGGATCTGGACAGTCTCACGCAGGTGTTCGACACAGACAGCATTAATTATTATGATGCAAATGCCAAGAGCATTCAGGACGCGAGA
Organism: Bacteroidota bacterium; assembly: GCA_021825585.1. Lineage (GTDB taxonomy): Bacteria > Bacteroidota > Ignavibacteria > Kryptoniales > JAKASW01 > JAKASW01. The sequence continues at coordinate 19,516 of JAKAGT010000030.1, forward strand.
CTGAAGCGGATTAAACTCGGATTGGATCTTCAGGGCGGAATGCACATCGTGCTTCAGGTGAATATCCTGAAAATGCTCGAAGACATGGCGAAGAACAAGGACCAGACCTTCAGCCAGGTAATGCAGCAGGTCTCGTCCATAGTTAAGACGACCGGCGCCAATCCTCTTACGGTGTTGTCGCAACAGTTCGATCAGCGCGGCATCCGTCTGAGCAGGTATTACGGCGACATCCGCGACGACAATGCAAAGGTGATGTCGTATCTCAGCGACCAGGCGAAGACAGCTGTAGACCGCGCCATGGAAATCGTCAGAAACCGCGTCGACCAGTACGGTGTGTCTGAACCGTCGATACAGAAACAGGGAAGCACGAGGTTCATAGTTGAGCTCCCGGGTGTAAGCAACGAGACCGAAGTCAGAGAGCTCTTGCAGGGAACGGCCCTTCTGGAGTTCAAGCTGCTGCAACCCGAGGCCATTGTTGTAAAAGTGTTCCAGGCGATAGACGACATTCTCGCCGGCAAGAAAGACACGCTTGCCGCGAAATCGGATACTGCCGCGTCCGATTCAAACATGACCGCAGCCCAGTTTGCCAAACAGCATCCGTTTTTCTCGATCGTCCGGGTCAGCTCGCAAACCGGCGACGCATATGTTGCTGAAAATGACAAAGACAGGCTGGATCGGATTTTGGAGCGGCCCGAGGTTCAACACGTTATTCCTTCCGATTTTCAGTTCCTTTACAGCGCAAAGGCGCAAATCGTCGACCAGGGGCAGAAATATTATGCCCTCTATGTGGTTAATAAACAGGCGGAGTTGACCGGGAGCGTGATTACGAACGCGCAGGCGACCATCGACCCGACCAACAATACTCCCGTCGTTCAGATGACGATGAACTCGCAGGGATCGAGGGAGTGGGCCCGGATTACCGGCGCCAATATTCACAAACGAATCGCCATCGTCCTTGATAACGCCGTTTATTCGGCACCTGTTGTCCAGAACAAGATTCCGAACGGTAGCTCTCAGATAACCGGAATGGCCAATATGGACGAAGCAAACGTGCTCGCAATCGTGCTCAGGGCAGGGGCGCTTCCCGCACCGGTGGACATCGTGGAAGAGAGAAACGTCGGACCGTCTCTGGGTGAAGACTCGATCAGGAACGGAGTCACGTCCGGCGTCGCAGCGCTTGCGCTGATAATCCTCTTCATGGGAGTCTACTATCGTACAGGCGGAGTTGCCGCAGATTTTGCTCTGCTTCTGAACATCCTGTTCATTCTCGGTGTTCTCGCGGCATTTCACGCCACGCTTACACTTCCGGGCATAGCCGGTATGATACTAACGTTCGCAGTTGCGGTCGACGCAAACGTCCTTATATATGAACGCATACGTGAGGAAATGACAACCGGAAAGACCCTGAGGGCAGCCATAGATCAAGGCTACTCCAAGGCATTCACCGCAATCTTTGATGCCAACATAATTTCGCTCTTCACGGGCGCGATCCTCTACCAGTTCGGAACCGGGCCGGTGCAGGGATTCGCACTGACACTTATGATCGGTATCGTGGCAAGCTTATTCAGCGCTATCGTGATTACCCGGGTGATATTCGATATTATGGTCGAACGCGGCGTCACAAGCATTAACTTCGGTTGATCAACAAGATATTTGATTGGAATAGGAGTCTTATAAATGCGGATTTTTCCGAGAACTAACATCGATTTCATAGGAAGGCGGCATATCTGGTACACTGTGTCCGCCTCCCTGATACTGATCGGTCTTATCACGATAGCGATACGGGGGTTGAACTATGGGATCGATTTCGTGGGCGGCACGGAACTTACCCTCCAGTTTACCCCGGCTTTGCATATTGGAGAGGTTCGCTCTGCTCTGAATAAAATCGGGCATGGCGACGCAGAAATAAAAACATTCGGCACTGCCAACCAGCTTCTGATACGCGTCAAGGCATCCGAGCAAACGGCAAATACAAGCGACCAGATAATGAGCGACCTCAAAAGCAGCTTTCCCAACACGAGGATTCAGCTGCTCGAGGACAACAAGATCGGTCCTGAAATCGGACAGGAACTGAAGAGAGACGCCGTGATGGCAATTTTCTATGGACTGCTCGCCATCCTTATCTATGTCTCCTTCCGGTTCCAGTTCATCTACGCCGTGGGAGCTGTGCTTGCGCTTTTCCACGATGTCCTGATCACACTAGGCGCCGTCGCGATTTTCGGGTGGCTCATCCCGTGGCTGAACATCGAAATTGACCAGACCATGGTGGCCGCTTTTCTGACACTCGTGGCTTATTCGATGAACGATACCGTCGTTATTTTCGACCGAATAAGAGAGAATCTCAAAATCTATAAGGGCGAGAACCTGATCCGAGTGATGAACAGGAGTATCAACGACACACTGAGCCGTACTATTATCACATCGGGCACAGCATTTGTCGTACTGCTTGTGCTGCTGATCTTCGGCGGCGAAGTAACCAGAGGATTTGCGTTCGCGATGTTGGTCGGGGTCGTAACGGGTACTTACTCGTCGATCTATGTAGCCTCTTCGATAGTTGTCGACTACAACATCTACATCAAGAAGGTTGATCTTCGTTTAACCCAGACGCAGTCGCCTGTTTTGGAAGTCGAGAAACCATATGAAGTTGCGGCAAAAAGAGCTTAACGACGGGGTCGTTCTTCTCGAAATCGAGGGGAACATTATCGGCGGGCCGGACGCCATAAGTCTGAATGAAGAAGTGCACAACCTCGTGAACGGCGGGAAAAGACTGTTCGTGCTCGACATGAAATCTGTCGAGCACATAAACAGCAGCGGGCTCGGCATCCTGATAGCGAGTTTAAATGTGGTTCGTCAGGCGGGAGGCGATTTAAGGATAGCTAATGTCGGATCCCGCGTGCTGGACCTTCTCAAGATCACCAAACTCGACCAGATTTTCGAAGTGCACAAATCGGTCGACGAGGCAGTGAAGAATCTCAATCGGGTTTCCCAGGCCTGACAGCGGCAGGGGAACTTCCGCAAATCCAGTGAATCGAATCAAATGTCTATTAAAGTGATCGTCGGCGCCCAATGGGGCGATGAGGGCAAGGGAAAGATTGTTGACCTCCTTAGCGAGGACATCGATATAGTTGCCCGCTACCAGGGAGGAGCAAACGCCGGGCACACGGTAGTTGTTGACGGCAAGACGTACGTACTTCATCTCATACCTTCCGGAATCCTGCACCCCGGCGTGGCTTGCGTTATCGGAAACGGCGTCGTGCTTGATCCACAGGCCTTCCTTGAAGAGGTGAAGTTTCTGGAATCCCTGAATGTGAACGTCCACGGCAGGCTGTTTATTTCCCACAACGCCCATCTCATAATGCCCTACCATAAGCTGATAGACTCTCTGAAAGAACAGGGTGCGTCTAAAATCGGCACGACCGGGAGGGGAATCGGACCCGCATATATAGACAAATTCGCCAGGGTTGGGATTAAGATTGTCGACCTTCTTCACCGCGACAATCTCGTCAAGAAGATTCGCTCCAACATCGAGGACAAGAACCAGCTCCTCAGTAAGATTTACAATTCATCCGAGATGGATGTGAACGAAATCGTCGATACATACATTCATTACGACGAGGAACTCGACGAATTCATAAAAGACACCTCTCTCTATCTCAACCAGCAGTTGAAAGAGGGAAAGCGGGTGTTAGCCGAGGGCGCACAGGGCGCCATGCTGGATGTCGATTTCGGGACTTACCCTTATGTGACATCATCCAATCCGACGAGCGGCGGAGCCTGCACGGGGCTTGGCGTGCCTCCGACGGCAGTCGAATCGATCGTCGGCGTTGCGAAGGCGTATACGACGAGAGTAGGAAACGGTCCGTTCCCTACAGAGCAGCTGAACGAAACGGGTGAGACGCTGCGGAAGATCGGCGGTGAATACGGTGCGACAACCGGGAGGCCGAGGAGATGCGGCTGGCTCGACCTTTTCAGCCTGAAGTACTCGGTGATGGTAAACGGAATCGAGGAAATTGCGCTCACCAAACTTGATGTCCTGGATCAGTTCGACGAGATCAAAGTATGCGTCGGATATAAGTACAACGACAAGCCTTTGAAAACCTTCCCGCTCGACCTTTGCACTATTGAGGGAATTGAGCCTGTCTATGAGACCTTGCCGGGCTGGAATTCCGGAATTTCCGGGGCGAAGAATATGAGCGAGCTTCCAGCCAACTGCAGATTCTACGTGGAGTACATCGAGCGGTACCTGGAAGTTCCTCTTAAGATTGTATCCGTCGGCGCTATGAGAGCGCAGACGATAGTCCGGTAGAAGGGAAAAATTTCGGGAGTGGAACTTCCTCACCGCAAAGGAAGTCTGAAGACTCTATCATAACGTGGCATTCTCCATGCCACTCACGGGGATTAAAATTCGTAAAAGACACCGAGCGTGAAATCTGTCCCGTTGATGTCTATTTTTCCGTAGAGTGTCTGCGGCAGATTCACCGTCAATCCGTCATATTCGGTGGATGTTGAGCTGAAAGTGGACGTTGTATTAAGCTGGGGCGACATAGCCTTCATTTCGCCGCGCAGTCCCCAATGTGATGTAAACCTATACGACAATCCGGCGCATATCTGAATGCCGAGGGAAGATTCGACTGGCGTATCGGCTTCCGCATTGCCGATCTGAACGATCCTCTTTCCGAAATACACTGACGGGCCTCCGCCGAGATAGAGATTCCAGCGGCCATCCGCGACGGGTATATTGAAATAGCCTGTCAGCTCGAACAGCCACAGGCTGAAGCCGTCTTTGATTGGCGCGCCGATGTATTCACCTGAGGAGTTGTACCCGTAGATGCTGCCGGTCTCGTTGAGAAGATAGATTGGGAGGACCGTGATACCCACCGCATTTCCCTGGGGGAGGATGAGCCTTACGTCCCCTCCGAATGCCATGAACCCGCCGACGCTGTTGTAGGTTGTGTTGATTACAGGGTCGGCGTCACGGGATGCAGGATAAATGCGTGCGGAAGTGATGAAATCAGCGAAGCCGCCGACCTGAAGTCTTGTTTCCCCGTGAAGAAACCCTTCGGACTGTCCTCGCGCTGTTGTGAACGAGAGGAGAAGTAGTAAACCTGCCGTCCGAAAGGTGTCCCTGCACAATTTCTCAACTATTGCTGCTGGCTGAATATCTTCGATCTGTTATCCACGATAGACGCGGTCTCTTTCAGATGCTGGAGCCATTCTGTCGCGATGCTCGATTTTTCCTGCTGCATCAGCTGCTGCATCATGGTCATGCGCTGGATCTTGTACGCCGTCGTGTCGAAAGGAGTCTTGTTCAGCAGCTGGATGAGGTATACTCCGTTGCTTCCCTCGATTGCCTTGGAAACCTGTCCGACCTTCAACCGTGCGGTTTCAGCCATGAACATGTAATCGGTACCGACACCCGGGATGTACGAGCCGACACCGAATGGACCCGTCACTGCATAGTGCAGTCGCGAATCGAATTGCGGGAGCTTGCTGAGGCTGTCTCCCGCCGACAGTTTCTGTTTTAACTGGTCGGCGTAGGTCTGAGCCTGCTCAAATTGTTTCTGTCTTATGAGCAGGTTCTTAATCTGCGGGGCCACCTCGGCGAACGGCGTCACAGCCGCGTCTTTTATCTGGCTGATCATGAACACGCCGTATCCCTGGCCTATCGACGTCACATTGCTGATGTCGCCGAGCTTGCCGTCGAATGTCCACTTTACGACCTCTTCGTTATTTCCGACGCCGGGAATATATTGGCCCTTTGCAAATGGGGGTGTCTGACGCATGCCGACATTGACGGTGTTTGCTGCTTTGTCAAAGCCATCTTGTTTCGCAATGTAGATGAAATCTTCGGCGTGCTGCTTCAGGTCGTCCTTTGTCTGCTGTGAAACCCTTATGCCCATCCTTATATCAGCGACTTTTACCTCCCTCGAATCTTTGCCGAGGATCTTTATGATATGGAGCCCGAACTGGGTTCTCACCGGCCCGACGACCTGTCCGACATTTCCGCTGAATGCCGCCTGTTCGAACGGCTTTACCATCATTCCCTTTCCAAACCATCCGAGGTCACCGCCCCGATTTGCCGATCCGGGGTCCTGAGAATACTGCTTCGCAAGATCTGCAAAATTGGCGCCGGACCTGGCTTCCTTCACAATTTTGTCGGCCAGCTTATAGGCGGCGGTAGAATCCGGACCCGGAATAACGTGGATGAGAATGTGTGCGGCGTGGACGAATTCGTTCTTCCCGCTCTGCTCCGCAACGAGTTTGACCAGGTGATAACCGTCCGGAGAAAGGAAAGGGCCGACCACCTGTCCTGCTTTTGCCGATAGAACGTACGACGCTATCGCGGGGTCGATCTGTTCGGCATTTTCAAATTTATCGTCATAAGGCGTATCGGAGTATTGCTTCACCAGGTCGAGAAAATCTGTCCCGCCTGAAGCGAGAGACGCCACACGATCAATTTCCTGCTTTACCTCGGAAGAGTCATCTGCCGATGGGACAATCGGGAATACCACGAATTTCAGGCTTCTGGTAGGTTGCGTCCTGTAATTGTTTTCATGAGCGGAGTAGTAATCACGCATTTCTGATTCCGTGACCTGGATGCCGGATCCGGGGAACAACGTCTGTGGCGGGAAGAGGACATAGCCCGCATCGTACTTCTCATTCTGCTGTGCGAACTGTAATCTCAATTCGCCTTCCGGTATTCTGACCGTACTGTAAAGCCGGCTCGTGAGCTTCTGCTGAAGGCTCTGCTCCTTCAGATATTCCTGAACGCTTGTCCAGAACTGCTGTACTTCCGGTTTGTTGGATGCAAGCGCCGCCTGGAGGATCCGCATGTCTACCTGTCCCGTTGAGTCCTCGAAATTTCTCTTTATTACATCGGGAAGCGTCTCGGGGCTGTGGGTGACCCAATTGACAATCTCCTGGTCTGTGACGACGATGCCGAGCCTCTTTGCCGCCTGCTTCACAAGAATCTGGTTGACAAGTTCCTGCCATACCTGGTCCCTGAGCTGCGCGGTAATCTGGTCATCAGGCTCCTGCTTCGTGCTCGACCTGTAATTGTCGATAGCACCCTGCAGGGCCTTCTCGAAATCCTGGTAAGTTATTTCTTCACCGTTTACCTTGCCAACGACGTTACCCTGGTATTGCATTCCCTGGCGGCCTGTGATGTCCATACCCCATTCAAAAACGATCATCGCAATGAAAAGGATTGCAAGTCCGACTAAGATCGCGGGCATGTTATCCCGCATTTTGCTCATAATAGGCATGTTAGAGAAGCTTCCTCTCGAACAAAGTTGAGAACTTTTGATCCAATACTAATACGCGGCCAAGTCTCGCATGTGCCCGTGCATCAATGGAACCCTATGACAAACAGAGACTTTGCCGCTTAACCGAAAAATATAACCGCAACCTGCATGAAAATCAATTTATGAGTTTGCCGGAGGCAACTGCGGAATTCCGCCGGGATAGGATTGACTCCTATATAAGGTTGGATTACATTTTGTCAGTTGGCGACGTACCGTATTCGGGTCTATGAAATTCTGATTTTGGAAGAGGTGCCGGAGAGATCGAGACTGGGCGACCGCCCAGGTCGAAGCCGCTCCCGCCCGAGCCCTATGAGTCGGCCACGAGGCCGTCTCGGCCGCGGTCACCCTTCCGATGGCAACTAACTTGTCATAAACTTTCAGGATCAATGAAGGGGACTGACAAATGCTTATCAAGGTTCTCGGATCAGGTAGTACAAGCTGCAAGGCACTCGAAGATCGGGTCAAGCAAGTTGTAAGTGAGTTGAGCCTCTCCGCAGAAGTCAAGGAGGTCCAGGACATCGAGGAGATGGCCGCCTACGGGATCTTGCGCACACCTGGTCTCGTATTGAATGGAAGAGTAGTCTCGTCGGGGTATGTCCCTGAAGTAGAGGAGCTGAAGAGCTTCTTTCTGCAGACTGCCGGTAGAGCCGTGAGCTAGGGTAACAGGACACACTTCAAGTCTCGCACTCGCCGCCCGGCGGAGGGTCGGCAGGATAGCGTGTCTCGTCCGCGGTTACCGAAAGGGAGACGCTGTCGTGGGCTATGGTACGGCGGTCGAGCGATATGGTACAGATGGCCATCCATCTTAATATCCATCACCTTGCTTTACTATCAACGTGGTATTAATTTTTCACAAAAAATGGAGGAAGAATTGGCAGGAAACAAGAAGAATTGGGCGTTGATACTGGGTGCTTCAAGCGGTTTCGGAGGAGCAACCTCAATTGAACTTGCCAAGACTGGATTTAATATATTCGGTGTTCATCTTGATCGCGCAGCCACTATGCCGCAGGTCAATGAAATAATTGGAAAAGTGAAGGCTAACGGCGCTAACGCGGTGTTCATGAACATTAATGCCGCAGATGAGAAGGCGAGAGAAAAGGCTTTGGATGAGATGAAGGGGCTGCTCTCGCAGGATAAGGGTTCTTCAATAAAAGTTGTCATGCACTCCCTGGCATTTGGGAGCCTCGGTCCATATTTCGGGAAGGCAGCTGAAGACTCGTTGAACCAGAAGAAGATTGAAATGACGCTGGACGTGATGGCCAACTCGCTTGTATATTGGACTCAAGGAGTCTTCTTCAGGGGAATGCTCGGTAAAGGTGCCCGCATATTTGCCATGACAAGCTCGGGCGGTCACACAGTTCTGCCGAACTATGGCGCCGTGTCTGCCGCTAAAGCTGCTATCGAATCGCACATAAGGCAGATAGCGATGGAGCTCGGACACTTGGGAGTAACGGCGAACTCGATAATGGCTGGAGTGACTGATACGCCCGCTTTACGGAAGATTCCCAACTCAATCCCCATGCTGGAGATAGCCAAGCGGAAGAACCCGGCGGGAAGGCAGACTACGCCTGAAGATGTAGCTAAGGCTGTCGCGCTTCTATGCGATGAAAGGGCGAACTTCATAAGCGGCAACCTGATTGGAGTAGACGGCGGCGAGGACATCGTAAGCTACATCGGCCAGAATTCGCCGCGTGACCTGGGCAAAGAAGTAATCTGATTACGAGTATTATTTGAACCGTCTTTTCGGCAGTGCGGCCTGAGACAAGGCTGCACTGCTTCGTCTTTTTGGGGCGTTTTTTGTCGTTGAGAATAGCAGCTGTTTTTGCACGCATCAATAGTTCTTATATTCTTTAAATGGAGTTTGGGAAGATGTCAAAAAAAGTCTTTCTTTCCGTCGTGCTGATGTCCGCCCTTGTCGCCTCGAGTGCGAGCGCGCAGCACCTGCATATCAGTTTTGATTACTCGGCGTTCAGGTACGATTCTACGAAGACGTTTGTCGAACTTTACTACAGCTTCAACAGGAAGTCTGTGACGCTCGTCAAAAGCGATTCGATGTTTTCAGGGATGCTGTTGTTCAATGTCATAGTCGAGCCGGCCACCCTCGACACTGTCTCCTTCAGCCAACAATGGAAAGTCCCGATACAAGTCGCAGACACCGCCGCCGCCGCCCTGAGCAACAATCTTGTGGGACAGGACGAGATGGCTCTTGCCCCGGGCAAATACAGACTGCTTGTCCACGTAGTTGACGAGAACGACACTTCGGAGATCGACAACCTGCAGGGCGTGCTCGACATACCCAGGTACGGCACCGGTAAACTGGAGGTGAGCAACGTCGAACTCTGCACGGAGATTACGGCCGCTCAAGGGGCAACGCACGGAATATTCTATAAGAACACTTACAACGTCGTGCCGAATCCGACAGGCATTTACGGAATCGGGATGCCGATAGTGTACTACTATGCGGAAGTATATAACATCCCCCAGAGCCCGGTTGACAGCACCTTCTCCGTCGGTTACGAGGTTGTCGACAGTTACGGTCTGGTCCACAAGTCGTTCACGAGAATAAGAAACAAGTTCGGAACATCGAGTGTGGAAGTAGGGACTGTAAACGCTTCAGACTTGAAAACCGGGACTTATACGTTTGTCTTTACAGTGAGGGATTCCGCTGCAAACATGGTTGCGATGACCAAGAAGCGGTTTTTCATCTACAATCCGAATCTGGGTGCCCCCGTCGGTCCATCGACAAATATGGCCGGTGCGCCCGTCTTGTCCAGTGAATTCGCAACGATGGGGGAAAAGCAGCTGGACGAGGAGTTCCGGGAAACCAGGTACATATCGACCGCTGCTGAACGGGAACAGTTCAGTGAGCTGAAGACCCTCGAAGCGAAGCGTCAATTCCTGTATGAATTCTGGAAGAAGAGGAACAATAGCCCCGTCTCGAACACCAACGATTACAGGACAGGGTACATGCAGCGGGTGGAGTATGCCAATGAACACTTCCGGTCAGGCAACATGGCCGGATGGCGTACCGATCGCGGAAGAGTCTACATTATTTACGGTAAACCCGACCAGATCGACCGGCACCCGAACGAGATGAACACGAAGCCGTACGAAATCTGGTACTACAATTCGATCCAGGGTGGAGTGAGTTTCGACTTTGTCGACAGGACGGGATTCGGCGATTACACTCTCGTCAACTCGACGGCGCGCGACGAAATCCACGACAGCAACTGGCAGCAGTACCTCAGTTCGGGCGGCAATTAATCGCGCCGGTCTTCCTTAGCACTGCCCTGGAGTCCTTCTCCCGGGAATCTCTTCCGTCGGCAGGTGTGTTATGTCGGAAAAGGTGCGGCCTTGGAAAGAGGGAATATCAAAGGAAGAGCGTCGGGATACAATCCGCCTAACAGGTTCGAGGAGATCGAGCTCGTCGCTTCTGAAGAAAGCGACAGGTTCTTTCCTGATGAAGATCTGTCTGAGAAGAGGGTTGAGACAAAGTTTTTTCAGGACACTTCTAAGACGATCCTCGCAAAGAACGACAGCCCTGACATCCCGTTCACTTACAGCCTTAATCCGTACCGCGGTTGCGAGCATGGCTGCATTTATTGTTACGCGAGGCCGTCGCACGAATATCTCGGGTTTTCATCGGGGGTGGATTTCGAATCCAAAATAATGGTGAAACAGGACGCACCAGGGCTTCTTCGTGAGGCTTTCATGAAGAAGAGCTGGGAGCCCCAGGTAATTTCCCTCTCTGGCAACACGGATTGCTATCAACCCGTCGAAAGAAAACTGGAATTAACACGCCGCTGCCTCGAAGTCTTCCTGGAATTCAGGAATCCCGTCGGAATTGTCACGAAGAACTTCCTCATCACCCGCGACATCAACATACTTGCAGAGATGGCGAGGCTGAATCTTGTGAGCGTCTTCTTTTCAGTCACGAGCCTGAACCAGGATCTGACGAGGAGAATGGAGCCGAGGACTTCCGCACCCGCGAAAAAGCTGGAAGCGATCGAGATGCTCTCCAGTAGGTCGGTGCCGGTCGGTGTGCTCGTCGCACCGGTCATCCCCGGCCTGACAGATGAGGAGATACCTTCTATACTCCGCGAGGCGTCGGCGAGAGGAGCAAGGTTCGCGAGCATGCAGATGCTGAGGCTCCCTTTCGCCGTCAAGGACTTGTTTGTCGACTGGGTAAGGAGGGAATACCCGGACAGGGAAGTCAGGATAGTAAGCAGGCTGAAGCAGGTCCGCGGCGGGAAGCTGAGCAGCTACGAGTTCGGAGAGAGGATGCGCGGGAGCGGCGAGACGGCAAAGGCAATACACCAGCTGTTCCATGCGAGCTGCAAGAAGTACCACCTCAACGAAGAGGAACTTGAGCTGTCGACGGACAAATTCCGCAGGCCTAGAGGGGCGCAGATAGAGATGTTCTGAACAATTGACAGTCGCACTTTCAATTCTCTTGCTTTCAGTTTCGGGTTGCAATCTGATTTCCCTTGGAAGCAGCCCGTCCATGAGACGCCTGGTAAAGATTGCGTCGGATTCAGCCAATTATATGCTTTATTCGTACTCCGGGGGAAAACTGTCGAAGATGGAGATAGTGAATGGATCGACCGTGGTCTATTCAATACAGTACATGTATGATGATGGTAACAGACCAAGCAGTGGACTAATTAGTACTACGGCAGTGACACCACCGAAGCTTATTCCTATGACGCAGACGGCTATCCGGTTACATCGAGTGTTAAAAACACACACTGGAATCAAACGAGAGAATCCAACCTGACGTATGAATACCGGTAATCCCGGGCACCGGGCTTGAGGGCTCTGATAATATTAGGGGAACTTCAAATGGACGGGATTACTAGGCCGAGGCTTGAAGGGGGTGAGGTCATATTTTATGCTGCCGAGACATAGAGGCTTCTTAGTGAGCCCCAACATTTAACCTAAAGTCGTCGCGCGCTTGACTTTCCTTTAATCTTCAATTAACATCCTGCATAGTCGGCAAAGACAAGCCGGCTATTGCAACAGGGCAGAAGATTTGTCGGCAAGAGGAATCAATGACAGGTTCTTCAGTCAGCTCGATGAAGATGGGCATTGGTGCGAACCCGAAACTCCTTGTTCGGGTGCGGAAGGGTTTGCCGTCATCCCGTTTTTGCGTCAAAAGGGGGAAAACTCACGTAGCTGGATTTGCGAAGACAGCAGCGCGCTGCACGCTAATTCACTCGTTTGCGGCGCATTTATTGGAAACGGATTATGACATTTGCCCTGTCTATGAGCTTCCTGGTCATACCATGAAGAAACCATATGAACGATAGCCATGCCAATATTTCGGGGTGGATTGGAGGTGTGTGATGACTTAGAAGAGACTATTGATCGATTACGTGTGTACATCCTTGAAGCAAGAAACTGATCCAGCCAAATCAAAAGAGGAGTGATGAAATGTCCACATTGAACATTCGTGGAAGAGTGATGTGCTTTCCCGGAACTTTGCCGTTACAAAATGCGACGGTTGAAATCATCGATGTCGATTCCGGAGGGAATGGAGATGACATAATCTTCACGGGAACAACTGATAATAATGGTTACTTTCAGGGTACCTCCAGCGAATGGCAAGACAGAAATACTGCCAGAGTACCAAAGCCATGGCCGTTGCACGGTACAATGGAAATAGAAGTTCCGGACGTTCTCATACTCATGGCCCGTATTCGAAAAGGAACCAATGACACAGGACGCATACCTTTTTCACTGCCGCCTCCCGGGACTCCTGTCGTGCCGATTGTTGTTCCGTGGTCATGTGTCGGTATCCGAAAACCCAAGGTAAATGGTGAGGAGTGCAGTGATGGCTTCGATCTCCAAGTCAAAGCTCGCGCCGCTTTCGAGCGAAGGGATCCAACTGTCCACATCACGCTCTATGGACCGGATGCAATGCCGTTCCTTCCCTTTGCGGACAAGAACCTGGATGCGTTGAAGGCTCTTGCAGGAGCACGTTTTCCTGGAGCACCCAATATGCTGTATCCCAACCCCGTTGTAGCTGATGACCTTATCTACATTGCCATAATCATTCTATGCGTTGGTGCTGCCTACTCGATTAGTGTTATTTCGACCGCGGTTGCTATTGCGTTAGTACTGGCGCTCATACTAGGCTACAAACATCTCAAAGTGCATACCGCAACCGAAGCAGACGGTACCATCGTTGTTGATTTCGAAGTCAATATGTAACAGGTCGGAGCACGATTCATTACGGCGTCAGGTTCAACGATAGCATCAACTCGGGCGGCAAGAGGCACTACCTGCGTTGGCTTCTTGCCGCTGGATGCGCGAAACGCCCGCGTATTTGATTCGGAGGGACGAACTCCCGGGAGATTCTCCCTGGTAACGATCTCTTGACGCGGATACTCATTCAGTTTGCTTTTCCGTTTCTCATTATGAAAATTGTTCCCAAGAGTTGCGTCATAACAATGAAAACAGAGAGGCATGAAATGAGTCCGCGACTTACCTATTGCTTTCACCGCCTGTTTAGCCTTCTTCTATTCATCGTCTGTGCAGCCGGGCTAACGGTTCCCGTGTCTGCGCAGGAAAATATGAACCAGCCGCCAAAAGCAGAGCTCCGGGAATTGTATCGTCAGATCGATACTGCCTATATTCGCCTCCAGCCGCAGGTCATAATGCCTGGCGAAGGATATCTCAAACACGATTATCTCATCCCGGCGGGATTCTACAAACAGATGTGGGACTGGGACGGGTTCTTCATCGGCAATCACCTGATGAACCAGAAGAGAGAGAACGCGAAATACCTCAAGTGGTGGGTGCTGAATTTTGCGCACTCCATCGATTCAAACGGATATGTCTCCGGATGCATAACCACTAAGGGTCCGCGCCCGATATTCGGAAAATTCGCGATGAAACCGTTCTTGTCCCAGGGTGCATACCTCGTTTCGAAACGGCTGGCTTGAGAAAAGCGATGCTGAAGTACCTGTGGTTTCCGAAGGATGAATCGTTTTGGAATATCCGCCGAGACGATGGGAAACCGATAAAGAGGGTCGTCTATTCCAACTTCGTCCCGACTACAACAACCGGATACTGACTTGTGCAACCTGCCATTATATCTAATTTCGCCGGGTGGCTGTCGTGTCCGCGTGCGGCATTTTGCCGCAATCTATCAAGATCAGCGCCGTAATGTCGATATATTAACATACGGCTAATTGTACATGGCCACACAGTTCCTTCCATTAAAACATAGGAGTCAAGGAAAATGGGAGTAAATCCAGTCAGTGCAGGAAGCGCTGCAGCTGCGTCGGCGACCCAGACGCAGAACTCTACCGGAAGCACCTCGTCGACTTCCAGCAAGAAGAAGGACGCAGTCGTTCTTTCTCAAAAGGCTAAAGATTTGGCTGCCCAGCTGGCAGGTAAGTCTACCCAGGAAGAAATGAACGAGTCTGTCGCCGCGAAAATGCAGGAAGGCCCGAATTCTTAACCTAGGTTAAGGCGCAATCCGATATAGAAGAAGGAGGTGTCTAGCCTCCTTCTTCGCTTTTTATTAATGATGAAGCCGGATTAAAGCTGCGGTATGACGCTGGCGTCAACTCTTTACTTAATAAATGACTTGCCGCGGCGCACAGCTCGCACTACACAGTATCTCCCCATACTTTGATTTTCCCTTGGTCAACGGTTATATTTTCCCTTCAGAAGTGGACTAGCCAACGCAGAAATGAGACTTACTCCTATTCAAATGCGCAAACAGGAATTCGCGCGAAAATTTCGCGGGTTCGATCCCGAAGAGGTAGACGCGTTTCTATCCACAGCTGCGAATGATTTTGAAGAGCTCCTCAAAGAAAACATGGACCTAAGGGCGCAAAGGACCGCGCTGACCGAAGAATTGCAGAATTACAGGAAACTCGAGGATTCGCTCCGGAGCCTTGTAACGCAGGCCGAAAGAGCCGCCAGCGAATCCAATGAAACGATGCGAAAGACGGCGCAAATAATCGAGCGAGAGGCCGAGGCGAAGGCGCAGATGCTCTTGAACGAAGCCAAGGACGAACTATCGCGCGCGAAGGTCAAGCTCGAAGAGGTGAAAAACCTGAGAGAGACGATTCTGAGAACCGTCCGGACTATTCTCACCGCACAGCTAGACATGCTCAGTTCGCTTGAGAACGAACTCCTCGATCAGACTCCCCCGGCCGAGGTATTGGATATAAAGTCGATAATTGAATCAATAGAGAAATCGAAGTCGAAAAAAAATGACTAAGCTCAAATCGAAGATTCTGGAATCCGTCGAGGCGATAAGAAAGAAGTGCAGGCTGGAACCGTCGATCGGGATCATTCTGGGGACCGGTCTCGGCGCCCTCGCAGATGAAATCACCGACAAAACGGTGATCGATTACGGTGAAATTCCTCATTTCCTGCTTTCGACGGTAGAATCTCATCACGGGAAATTGATACTCGGCAGGCTCGGCGGTAAGGATGTAGTCGCGATGCAAGGGCGTTTCCATTTCTACGAAGGCTACTCGATGGAACAGATCACACTGCCGGTCAGGGTGATGAAGTTCCTGGGCGCGAAGACACTCATTGTCTCCAACGCAGCGGGTGGACTCAACCCGAATTTTCGCAAGGGAGACATCATGATTATCGTCGACCACATGAACTTGCTCGGCGATAATCCGCTCATCGGCGTCAACGACGAGACAATAGGTCCACGTTTTCCGGATATGAGCGAACCTTACTCTAAAGAGCTGATCATCCTCGCGATGCAGGCTGCAAGCGAAAACAAGATAAGGGTCGAGCGCGGCGTATTTGCCGCGATGACCGGGCCAAGTCTCGAGACTCGGGCCGAATACAGATTTTTGCGCATGATCGGCGCCGATGCGGTCGGAATGTCGACGGTCCCGGAAGACATCGTCGCCGTTCACATGGGAATGAAGGTGTGCGGATTCTCTGTTATCACCGACGAATGTTTCCCCGATTCGCTGGTTCCGGCAGAGGTTCAGGACATAATTCGCGTGGCAAATGGAGCGCAGCCAAAATTGACAAGGTTGATGAAGACAGTAATTGAGAAAATCTGAATGGGCGGAATATTGGAGAACCGGTATACCGGGATGATGGATTAGTGAATTGATGGACGATTATATATATGGACGGTTTACAAGGTTTAGGAAAGACACTGGTTATTATCGGAGGGATAATTCTTGTCCTTGGGCTCCTTTTTATGCTTTCTGAGAGGCTCAATTTACCTTTTTTCGGAAAGCTCCCGGGTGACATCCAAATAAAGGGGAAGAATTTTCAGGTCTATTTCCCGATTGCTACAAGCATTATCTTGAGCGTTATTTTGACCTTGATACTATATTTGATTTCTTATTTCTCCAAGAGGTAAAAAGAATTGAGCAAGTTCAAAGAGATTAGCGATAAAATCAAATACTCCGATCTTGAGCACGAGGTCCTTGAGTTTTGGAAGAAGAACAAGATTTTCGAGAGAAGCGTAAGCGAGCGGGCAGGGAAGCCGAATTTTACCTTCTATGAAGGACCGCCGACAGCGAACGGACGACCGGGAATACATCACGTACTGGCCCGGACGTTGAAGGACCTGGTGTGCCGTTACAAAACAATGCGCGGGTACCAGGTTCATCGCAAGGCCGGATGGGATACTCACGGGCTGCCGGTTGAGATTGAAGTCGAGAAGAAACTCGGCATAAAGCACAAAGATGAGATCGTCGACTACGGCGTAGAGAAGTTCAACGCGCTGTGCAGGAAATCTGTCTTCGAATACAAGGACGACTGGGAGGTAATGACCGAGAGGATCGGCTACTGGGTTGATCTCAACGATGCCTACATCACCTGTGAGAATTATTACATCGAGTCTGTCTGGTGGGCGTTGAAGAAAATTTTCGATGCGGGACTCATCTACAAGGGATACAAGAGCCAGCCGTACTGCCCGCGCTGCGAGACCTCGCTTTCGTCGCATGAAGTCGCACTCGGTTACCAGGACGTGAAGGACACTTCAATCTACATCAAGCTGAAGGTTGTAGGCGAGGACAACACTTACTTCCTGGTGTGGACGACCACTCCATGGACGCTTCCGTCGAACGTGGCGATCGCGATAAACAAGAACGAAGACTACGTCAGGGTCGAGAACAAAGGTCAGATCCTGATCCTGGCCAGAAGCAGGGTCGGCATCCTCGACGGCGACTATTCGATCGAGTCCGAGTTCAAGGGAAGCCATCTGCTGGGCAAGGAATATGAAAGGCTGTTCGACTACACGCCGGTAACGAAGCGCGGATTCTACGCTACTCACGGCGATTTTGTCACGATGGACGACGGTACCGGAATAGTGCACATCGCTCCCGCCTTCGGCGAAGACGATTACCAGACCGGAAGGGCATACGATCTACCGTTTCTGCAGCTGGTCGATAAGAGCGGCAACATGACACCGGAAGTGAAGGACTTCGCAGAGATGTTTGTCAAGGAAGCCGATCCCCAAATAATAGATAATCTCAAGCGCCGCGGTCTTCTTTACAAGAAAGAGACGATCACGCACAGTTATCCGCACTGCTGGCGCTGCAAGACTCCGCTTCTTTATTATGCGCGCGCGTCGTGGTACATCGCAACGACGAAGTTTGCCGCCAAGATGGTCGAGTTGAACAAAACGATCAACTGGGTACCACCTGAAGTCGGGGTCGGAAGGTTCGGCAACTGGCTGGAGGAGAACAAGGATTGGGCGCTCTCGCGCGACCGGTTCTGGGGGACGCCGCTCAACATTTGGGTCTGCACGAACGAGAAATGCGGCCATTTTCATTCCGTGGGGAGCGTCGAGGAACTCCGCAAGCTCGGAAGGAATGTGGCGGCAGATATCGACCTTCATAAGCCATTTGTCGACGGTATCACGCTGACCTGTGAGAAGTGCGGCGGAGAGATGAAACGTACGCCAGAGCTCATCGACGTGTGGTTCGATTCCGGCTCGATGCCGTTTGCGCAGTATCATTATCCGTTCGAGAACAAGGAATGGTTCGAGAGCCACTTCCCGGCCGACTACATATCCGAAGGAATCGACCAGACGCGGGGATGGTTTTATTCGATGCACGCAATTTCGACTTTCCTTTTCGGAAGCCCGGCTTACAAGACCGTTATCAGCCATGAGCTTGTCCTTGACAAGGACGGCCAGAAAATGTCGAAATCGAAGGGGAATGTGGTTGATCCCTTCAAGGTTGTCTCTGAATACGGTGCCGATGCTGTGCGGTGGTACCTGGTCACCTCGAGTCCGCCGCATAAGCCGAAACTCTTCGACGAGGGCGGCCTGGTCGAAGTTCAGAGGAAGTTCTTCAGCACGCTCCTGAACACCTACTCCTTCTTCGGCCTCTATGCGAACATAGACGGATTCACGTATTCCGGGCCGAGAATCCCGGTAGATGAGAGGCTCGAGATTGATCGCTGGATAATATCGGTTTTGAATACGCTCGTGAAAGACTACGCGGGCTGGATGGACTCTTATGATGTGACAAGAGCAGCGAGAGCCGTTTCCGATTTCACGATAGACCAGCTTTCAAACTGGTATGTCCGCCGCAGCAGGCGGCGGTTCTGGAAGGGTGAAATGGCGAAAGACAAACTCGCCGCGTACCAGACGCTTTACGAATGCCTCGTGACGGTTGCGAAACTTATGTCGCCGTTCGCCCCGTTCCTTTCCGAACAGCTTTACGGATATCTGAACGGAGTAACCGGACTCGACCCGCATGAGTCTATTCACCTTTCTAATTATCCCGAAGTGGGGGAAGACGAGATAGATTCGAGCCTCGAAGAGAGAATGGCACTCGCGGAGAGGATCGTATATCTTTCGAGGGCGATGCGCGCGAAGTATAACATAAAAGTGCGCCAGCCGCTCAGAAGAATCATTATCCCGGTCTCGTCTCAGCACATGCGCGAAACTATTTCACAGGTCGAGAGTGTTATTCTCGACGAGATCAACGTCAAGTCCGCAATGTACGTCGACGATGACTCCGAGTTCGTGAACAAGGGAGCCAAACCCAACTTTAAATCGATCGGTCCGAAGTTCGGTAAGGACGTTAAGACGGTTGCCGAACTCATAAAGTCTATGACGAGTAAGGACATCAAGAAACTTGAAAAGGAGGGTTCGATAGACCTTCGCACCGACAGCAAGGCATTCCATGTCATACTTGCCGACGTCGAAGTATTCAGCCAGGAGCTTTCGGGTTGGCTGGTCGAGTCCGATGGCACGCTCACCGTTGCTTTGGATACAGAGCTGGACGATGATCTCAAAAATGAAGGAATAGCGAGAGAATTTGTAAATAGAATACAGAATCTCAGGAAAGATGCAGGTTTTGAAGTCACGGACAGAATACGGGTGTACGTCGACTGTCCGGCGGAGTTCATTGAAGCCGTAACAAGATTATCCGATTACATAAGATCGGAGACCTTAGCTGTGGATTTCTCCACGACTATAAAAGAGGGAGAGTACACAGAGGATGTTGAAATAGAAAAGCAGAAGTTTAAAATTTCAGTTAGCAGGGCAAGCAAAGGAGTCTAACAATGGCAAAGAAATTGGCAGCAAAACCGGCGAAGAAGGTTAAAAGGGCACCGACGGCGGCCCAAAGGAAGAAGATTGTCGCGCGTCCGGTCGTCAGTCCCGTAAAGCCTTCGTCCAAAGAAGCGCAACCCAAGAAGGGATTCAACAAGGCGGAGCTGGACCATTTCAGGAAGATAATTCTGGAGAAGAGGAAGCAGATTATCGAAGAGCTCGAGTTGATGAGCGAGGCAATGAACGACAGTTCCGGAGGCGATTATTTTGAGGAAAATTCCCCGTATTCGCTTCACATGGAGCAGGGAACCGATACGATGGAAAAGGAGAAGAATTACCTCTTGGCAGCTCGTCAGCGCAAGTTCCTTGAGTATCTGGACGATGCGATGAAGAGAATTGACAAGGGTGTCTATGGATTCTGTCAGGACTGCGGAAAACTCATCGATATGGCTCGCCTCGAAGCTGTCCCTCATGCTCAATTGTGCATAACTTGTAAATTGAAACGGGGCCAGTAGTTTGAAGGTACTCTACGTTACGCTTTCGGTCGTAATCGCGGATCAGGTTACGAAGCTTCTTGTAAGAGGCGTACAAATCCCCTTCCTGGGGATCAACATAGCCGGCATGCCTCTCTACTCGAGCACGCCAATCATAGGCAACTTTTTGCGCCTTACGTACATCGAAAATCCCGGCATGGCATTCGAGATCGATTTCGGATGGAAGTCCTTTTTTGCGATTTTCTCGATCATCGCCAGCATAGCAATACTCTTGTACCTGTATAAGGTACGGCAAGAGAGCAGAGTCGTCAGATTTTCTCTTGCACTAATCCTGGGTGGTGCAATTGGAAATTTGATCGATCGCGTCTTCTACGGACCCCTTTTCGACGGGACCTCCTTCTTTCACGGCAGGGTCGTTGACTTCATCGACTTCGATTTCTTCAAGGTAAGCATCTTCGGTTACAACTTTTCGCGCTTTCCGGTTTTCAACATTGCCGACGCATCTGTCACGATTGGTGTGATAATGCTCCTAATTTTTCATAGGAGGACAGTGGAAGAACCGCAGATATTGAAAAGAGGCCAGTAGTTTGAAGGTACTCTACGTTACACTATCGGTCGTAATTGCCGACCAGGTTACGAAAATACTCGTGATGGGTCTGCAGATCCCGTCACTGGGAATTCACATACCGGGCATGCCGCTATACTCGAGTGAACCGATTATCGGCAATTTTCTGCGATTCACGTACATTCAAAATCCGGGGATGGCTTTTGGAATTGACTTCGGATGGAAGTCATTCTTTGCGCTGTTCTCAATCGTTGCAAGCCTGGCGATACTTCTGTACCTGTATAAAGTCCGGCAGGAGAGCAGAATCGTCAGGTTCTCGCTCGCACTGATCCTCGGCGGTGCAATTGGGAATTTGATTGACCGCGTCTTTTATGGTCCCCTGTTCGACGGCACAGCTCTTTTTCACGGAAGGGTCATCGACTTCATCGATTTCGACTTTTTCAATATTCATCTCTTCGGATACAATTTTTCCCGATTTCCGGTTTTCAACATTGCTGACGCATCTGTGACCGTCGGCGTCGTAATGCTCCTGATTTTTCACAAGCGGACGATGGAGAACCCACATGTTGAAATTGCCGGCACCGATCCGATCGGATGCGATGCAGCTGGTGATAATACAGCGGGCAGGTCGTCATCGGAAACCTGTGGGCAAGCAGGTGAAACAGGCAATGCTGCGAAGGGTTGAGATTGTCGTTGCCCCTGGTCAGAAGAAGAAAGAACGGATAGACAAATTTCTCGCGGCTCAACTGGAAGTCGCGAGCCGCGCAAAAGTTCAGAAGTACATCGAAGAAGGTCTCGTACTCATCAACGGCGAAGCCGTTCGTGCGAGTTACAAAATTTCCCCCCATGACAAAATAATAGTCGACATTCCAACGTCGGCGCCGCCGGACAGGGCAAAGCCCGAAAACATTCCGCTTAACATCGTCTATGAAGATGAATCACTAATAGTCGTCAACAAACGGGCCGGAATGGTCACTCATCCGGGGCACGGAAACTGGACAGGCACCCTTGCCAATGCGCTTCTTTATCACTGTAACAGGCTCTCGACGCTGAACGACCCTCACGTCCGGCCTGGAATAGTGCATAGGCTCGACAAGGACACGAGCGGTTTGATCGTCTCTGCGAAAGACGACGTAGCCCATGCTTCCCTGGCCAGGCAATTTGCCGACAGGACAATCGACCGGGAATACTGGTCTCTCGTATGGGGGAAGCTCAACTCGAAACGCGGGCTCATCGAAGCCGAGATCGGGCGCAGCAAAAGCGACAGGAAGAAATTCGCAGTTGTTGAGGACGGGAAGTTTGCGGCGACCGAGTACGAAGTCCTGAAAGAGTTCAAGTTCCTTACGCTGGTGAGACTGAAGCTGCGTACCGGAAGGACCCATCAGATACGCGTACATCTTTCGTATATCGGCCATCCCGTGTTCGGCGACCCGACCTATCACGGCAGGCGGATAAACTACGGTGAGCCGACTCCAAGATTGAGGCAGGAAGTGACCCTGCTGTTGAAGATAATGGACAGGCAGGCTCTCCACGCAAAGACCCTGGGGTTTATCCATCCGTTGACAAAGGAACACCTGCATTTTGATTCCGAGCTTCCAGATGATTTCACGGAAGTTCTCGACCGGCTCTGATAATCTGTTCGACGCAAAGCCTCAATTATCCTTTAAACCAAGCTGATATCCGTCTCTGTCCAGGGGACGTGAGTTAGCCAGCAGTAAGGTCCTTTGTCCTGTCTCATCGAAAACAAACGAATGTGTACTTTCCATAACGGCGGTTCATTCCCGCTTTATGCGGCCTGTTTTCCCGAATGCACCTGCCGGGCAGCAGAAACTTAAGAGGGCTCCTTCACGGTTTATATTAGTGAAGCAAGCGCGATGGCAGTCATACCTGTCATCCGTCCACATACGGTGGCGGGAGAATTCAAACTGTTGGAGGAGTTAGAAATGGCCGGGAAGATAAACAAGACAGAAAACGATTGGGAAAAGGAACTGACTCCTGAGGAATTCAACATCACACGGAAGAAGGGTACGGAACGGGCGTTCACCGGGAAGTACTGGGATTTTCACGGGCAGGGCATTTACAGGTGCACTTGCTGCGGGAGCGAGCTCTTCGAGTCGGATACCAAGTTCGATTCCGGATCCGGTTGGCCGAGTTTTTACAAGCCGGTCTCCGGAGAGATTGTTGAAGAACTCACCGACTCAAGCTTCGGTATGAAAAGAACGGAAGTCCGGTGTAGCAAATGTGGTGCTCATTTGGGTCACGTGTTTGACGACGGGCCCAGGCCCACGGGACTGAGATACTGCATTAACTCGGCTGCACTGAAATTCGAAGAGAAGAAGAGGTAGGAACGGGGGAGATAATCGCGTCCCGCGAAGAAAGAGGCGGGAAGGCCGCTTACATTCGCTCTATTGTTGAACCGCCGCCGCTTCTGGCGATAAAGACGCTACCGTTTTCATATCCGCGCTCTTTGTACCTGCGCTCAATCTCTGTCGCAAGTGGCTCTTCCGCGCTCGCATCGACGAGGCAGATTGCACTTCCTCCAAAACCGGCACCCGTCATGCGTGCTCCGTACACACCTTCGAGCTGTTCACCTATTTCTACGAATGCATCCAGCTCGGGGGAGCTTACCTCATAATTGGTGCGGAGGCTCATGTGCGATTCGAGCATCAACTTTCCGACCAAGTCCCGGTTGTCTTTCTTCAATGCGGAGGCGGCCTTAAGCGCCCTGTCGTTTTCAGTAAGGATATGCAGCGCCCTCATATACAGGACCCGATCCATTTCTCTTTCGAGACCCTTCAGTTCATCTATATTTACGTCTCGAAGAGAATTCAGACTCCGCCCGAGAAGTCCGGAAAGTGAGTCGACGGCCTCCTGGCACTGCTGTCTCCGTTTGTTGTACTCGGTGGTTGCGAGGGCCCTCTTTATCCCGGTGACGCAGACGAGGATAGAGCAGTCGGGCGGCACCGGTACATACTCGTAGTCCAGGGAACGGGTGTCGACCAGGACCGCGTTTTCAGCCTGGGCGAACTTGGCGACGAAGGGATCCATGATGCCCGACTGAACACCGACAAACTCGTTTTCGATACGCTGTGCGAGGACCGGAATCTCGATGTCTTTGAGTCTGATATCGTAAAGGTACGAAACGGCTTCAATGATCGAGACGACATAGGCGGCGGAAGAGCTCAATCCGCTTCCGCGGGGAACGGTGCTGCCGATCGCAAAATTGGTTCCCTCGATGCTCTTCAGATCGCTCAGGAGGCTGCACGCCCCCTTTATGTAGTTTACCCAGAAATTCGAATGCTCGAACCTGCCGGGGAATATTTCGAACGAAGTCTTCTTGCTGAGTTCTTTCGAGTAGGCTATGAAAAGCTTTCCGCCTCTTCTTCCGGCCGCCGTGTAGGTGCGGCGGTCTATCGCAATCGGGAGGACGAACCCCTCGTTGTAATCGGTGTGCTCGCCGATCAAATTTATCCTGCCTGGAGCGCTCGCTATGACTTCGGGAGATTTGCCGAATTCCAGCCGGAATAGCTTGAAAAGTTCCTTCCTTATGTCCTCTTCCATGGCCACATTTACTTCAGCATCGTTTTCGAAATGCTGAAGGTATCTCCGTTTTATTCTCGCATGTTCACGCAATTCAAAGTCCGTCTTCTTCGTTCGTTTTGTATAAGGTGAAACCTCGGTCTCGCATTTGAGGCCTTCCAACATCTCCATCTCTGGTAAATTATATCTTATTCCTTCGCTTGAAAGGTGCTTACTTATCCCTAACCCGAGAATTCAAGAAGTTCAGATCTCTGTCTCGGCTGTCTCTTCCAGCTGTACGAGTTCTCCCTTCTTGAACTTAATAATCGCGGCAATATTCTCGAGTGAACCGATGAGGTTCTCACCCCGGATGTGCCGCACCGTTGCACCCTGACGAACTGCTTCTTCAACGAGGTCGTATACAACATCTGAAACCTGGACCAGCATTCCTCCGCAGCAAACGCACGCCGCCCCCTCAATGTGAGGCATTCCGCATTGTGTGCAGACGAGCCCGGGCTGCGAAAAATCTTCAGCTACTGCAAGGACCTGCAGGTTATACTCCTGTGTCGCCTCGACCACCTTCTTTATCCCTTTAACTGCATAACCGTCTTTTTCCACTTCAACCGAGATTTTTCTGAGTAGGATTCTCTCCTCATCCAGTTCGAAACCTCGTTCGGCAGCCAGCGCCTTCGAGAGTACTTCGTTCTCTTTCGCATGAATGTCGATTTCAAAAACCCCTATGAGGTTATTGCGAAGGCGTGCATGAAGTAATCTCGCGAGATGATCGCCCAGTGGTTTGCGCGCTCCGATTATTATTTTATCCAGATGCCGGTTTGCCGACATCGATTTCAGAAGCTCCGCGACAGAACCGAGGTGGAAACGTGTCTGTTCTTCCTTTCGCTGCATCAATCTCTTTTCACGCTTCATGAATGTCTCAAGGAGCGGTTTCCGCGCCGGCTTTGCCTTCAATGCAAAATCGTGGTGCTCTATAATTTCGTCCATGTATACCTCGAAGAGGCGGACGTGTCTTGAGTCCGCGAGCACAACGCCGATCCTGTAATGCTCTTCAAGCATTGCGAGGAGGGGGCGTAAATAAAAATTCGTGTCGATGACAAGATTGGACTTTACCGGCATCGGCAGCCAGTAGATCTGATAAAAATGTTCCACGGAGTTGGCAAATATTGCCAGGGATTTATATCGTGCGGCAGGATTTTCCATCGAAACAAATTGCTGAATCCGCCTCAGAGACTCATCGGCAGCTTCGACGGACTTTCGCCCGATGTTCAGGCCATCAAGCTCTTTTCGTGCTTTTTTTACGAGGTCCTTTGTTTCAATATCCCAGATGCTTCTGGCTCGCTCGCTCCCATCTGTGTTCAGATAGAAAGATATAGCCACGCCCTCCCTGGCTATATAATTCGTCAGAAGGTTCACCTCCTGATGGCCGATCATTTTCTCCTCTCCGGTTGACTCAACTAAATCTAAGACTGTCTGCAGCTAAAGTCAAACTTAAGCGATCTTCGGGCTGTCGGTGGAACGGGGTTGCTGCACGGCGGACTATCCGGTAAAATAATTTGGTCTTGCATCGTTGACAATTTCCTTGCAATTTGCACACTGAAGTTCTTCTTTGCTGTCCTTCCACTGCCCCAGAAGGATTCAATATGAGTAGGAATCGGCAATTTCTATCCGTTTGTCCAGGGCCTCGTTTCGGCACTGATATTGCGAGTTGGTTTGTGTGCGCGTTTCAGAAAAAGCGAAGACCGTGCTCATTGCGGCACAGGATCCAAGAGTAGCCGGATTGATTCAGGAGTATTTGTTACAGACCGGCTACGCGGCGCATTGCGAGTTTAATCTCGATGCGGCCCTCGAGAAACTGATAGCGACACATGTTGATCTTTTGATTGTCGACGGTGAGATGCCGGAGAAGGTACTGAGAGACTTTGTTGAAACTGCCGCCCAGCTCAAGCCGGGACTTCCGATGATTGCAGTAGGGATTTCGGAATACGAGATGCAGAGCAAGACACTTTCGGCCTTTGTAGCAGCGTTCATTGAAAAACCGTTCAGTATTTCTGATATTTCAAGCACTATCAAGGAAACCCTTAACTAAAGTGAGGAGAAAATGGCACTGAAAGTATCTAAGCTTGCTGACGGCGAAATAGCGGTTATTGAGCCGAAGGGGGAGCTTATCGGCGGCGATGAGACTGATGAACTCCGCTCTGAAGTGGCGAAACTCTCAACCGGAGGAAATAAGAAGCTTGTGATCGATTTAGGCAAGACAACTTATCTGAACAGTACCGCAATCGGTGTTCTGATATGGGCTCATACTCACTATGCAAAGGATGGTGGTGAGGTGAAATTGGCAAATTTGAACAAGAACATTAAGAATATATTTGTGGTCACGAAGCTGACGATGGTGTTTGATGTTCGCGACACACAGCTGGATGCCGTCGCGAGTTTCTCGAAAGAGAAGAAATAGGTTTGACGCTTAACATAACTTCAACAAAAACCTTCAAAAGGAGGCTTAACTAAAATGAAACAAGGCTTATTCGCGGCGATTCTTATGATCGTTGCATTTGCTGTTTCGCTTTACGTGTACCTGAATTTACTTCCCGACTATATCACGAAAGGTGGTCCCCTGGTAGTGGTATTGCTCATGCTTTCGATAATGGTGTTCACGTACATTTTTGAACGTCTTTTCTCACTGCGGAAGGCGCAAGGAAAGGGCGCTCTTACAAAGTTCCTCAAGGATGTCGAGGACAACCTCAACAGTGGTGATGTCAACTCGGCAATTGAGGCATGCAACAAGCAGCGCGGTTCAATGGCTAACGTTATTCGGAACGGACTTGAGAGATACCAGGAAGTACTTAAAGACAGCCACATCGACGCTGAGAAATACATGGCAGAAGTACAGCGTGCGATCGAAGAAGCAACCATGCTCGAGACTCCAATTCTCGAGAAGAACTTGATCGTCCTTTCTACAATCTCGTCAATTGCCACCATGATCGGACTGTTGGGAACCGTTATAGGTATGATTCGCGCATTCCAGGCTATGTCGCACGCGGGCGCGCCGGATGCTATTCAGCTTTCTATCGGTATTTCCGAAGCTCTGGTTAACACAGCCGGTGGATTGATCGCAGCCATAACCGGAATCATTGCATACAACTTCTTCGTCAACAAAGTTGACAACTTCACTTATATGATTGACGAAGCCACTTCGAGCATTATTCAGATTCTGAATTCACGCAGACTTGAAGGCCGGTAATCATCGTAAGTTAAGGAGCTAAGCAAATGCCAAAAATAAAGAAAAAACGTCTTCCCGTAAGGATCGACATGACCCCTATGGTGGATGTTGCCATGCTGCTTCTGACATTCTTCATGATGACGACTCAGTTCAAGCCGCCGCAGCAGGTCAAGATTGATCTACCTTCTTCAGACAAGGGTCCTAAATTGCCTGAGAGCGGTGTCATGACGATCAGCGTTGACAAGGCAGGACAGATTTTCATGGGTGTCGACCAGCAGCAACTGCGCAAGGATCTTTTTGAGCCGATGTATCCGAACGGAATACAGAGCCCTGACGGGAAAATGATTCCTGTATGGCTCGCGCCGGAGATTCCTGTTCAGGAGAAAGATCTTGTCCAACTCGTTGTAAATGCCCGCATACACAACATCAGATTAGTGACTGTAATCAAAGCGGACAAGGATGCAGAGTACGGCCCGGTGATGGATGTGATGAACGACCTGGAAAAGGCGCAAATCACCAGGTTTGAGCTGCAGACCGAACTCCGCGGCGACAACGGAGGTAAGAATGGCTGACGTTCAAGTTGCCGAGAAGCACGGGAAGCAGAAGGGTAAGCATAAGAAGAAGAGAAGGCTTGGAGTACGTATCGACATGACGCCGATGGTGGATGTCGCGTTTCTGCTTCTCACATTTTTCATGTTGACCACCGCTTTCAGTCGTCCTCAGGCCATGGAAATAAACCTACCACCCAGCGACTCGAAGGTCGAGGTGGCCGAAACCAACCTGATGACGTTAAGAGTCACTCCGGACGGCTCAATCTACTGGAACATTGGGACCAAACCGCCCCAGAAAGTCGACTGGAGCAATTTCAGGGAACTCATAGTTAACAGCAACAAGGCGAATTCTCGTCTGATCACGCTGATAAAAGTTTCCAGAAAGGCAAAGTACCAGGACATGATAAATATTATTGATGAGCTGAACGTCGATAATGTTACTCGTTTCAGCCTTGCGCCTATGACTCCTGAGGATGATCAGGCACTCGCAAAGGTCGGCGCAAAATGAAAGGAAGGTTGATCTAAGATGGCAAAGAAAAAGAAAGAAAGTGCAGGAGAGTTGCGCGACTACGGTGCGCCGCTTCTGAAGCGCCTGGCTCAGAAGTACACCGGCATCGGGTTGGCCATTGCAGTAGCTATTCACCTTGCCGGCGTCGGAGCCTACTGGGCTTCGCAGTACCTTGGCCGTGAGGACCAGAGCAACGCCCCTGTCGTCATGTTGAGGTATGCCGAACTAGGTCCGCCCCCTTCGATTACGAACCAACAGGCCCTGCCTCAGGTTGCCGTGTCTACGCCTATGGCAAAGCCTAATGTCGGTGTTCCGGTTCCCGTTCCTGATGCTCAAGTTTCCCCCGAGCAGACGATTGCAACGCAGAAGGAATTGAGCAAAATCGTCGGTCCGGTAACGCAGGGTACAGGGGGAGATTCGGTCGGCGTTTCGTTCAATCCGAACGATATCAAAGTCAACAGCGATGGGCCGCCTCCGGATTTTGTACCTGTCGAAAAAGAGCCGCAGATCATAAAGCAGGTGACGCCTAAGTACCCGGAACTTGCTCAGAGAGCCGGTATTGAAGGAAGAGTGATAGTGAAGATTTGGGTCGATAAAGACGGGAAACCGCATCAGGCTATCGTGCTTAAAAGCGATGCGGAAATCTTCAACAAGCCCGCTGTCGATGCAGCAATGCAGTACCGCTTCACTCCCGCAATTATGAATAAGGGCCCCGTTGCTGTTTGGGTCGTAATACCCTTTACGTTCAAGCTCAGGCAGCAATAAGCAGCCGGGATGGACCTCGGCAGGCTATCAAAATATTATGGATACATTATGTCCGCCGTCTTTTTTTTCGGCGGACTTTTTGTTATTTTCGGAGTGCTTATTCCCGAGTATGTACCAGAGCAATTCAGAATAACTGCGGGAATTGTGCTAATGCTTTGGGCGGTTTACCGATTTGTAATCACTGGTATGAGATCTAGACGAAATGATGATGAATAGGCTCTCTCTGGCTGTTGTACTTGTATTGACGCTAATCCTGTCATCCTGCCAGCCCGGGAAACCGGAAGCGTCTCCCACAGAGGGTAACCTGGTGGTTTATTGTGCCGAATCTGTTGCACCTGCTGTAACGGAAGTCGCCAACCAATTCATGAACCTTTACAACAAGGCACACATCACGGTTAAATCCGTCCCCACGCGTGTTGCCATCTATAAGCTTCTCAACAGCGAGACGACCCTCGCGGTGACATCGCGCTACTTCAATCAGGACGAATTGAGCGCGATGAAGAAATACAAGATTAAGGCCGATTCGATGACTGTCGCTATGGACGGAGTGGTCATCATTGTAAACGAGCGCAATCCGCTGAAGAGAATAAACACCAGTCAGTTGAGGGACATATACAGCGGGAAAACAACCATCTGGGGAAAACTGGAAAAGGACTTTCAGGGGAGAATCATTCCCGCGATCGAAAGTGAGAATTCAGGGACCGTCCAGTTCTTCGGCGACCGGGTTCTGGGCAACGAGAAATTTGTTAATGTCTACCCCTGCTCGACGATGACACACGTGTACAAATTTGTAAGAGATAATGAAAATGCGATCGGCTTGATCAGCTCCAACTGGCTGAACTCGGGTCAGAAGCTTCTTCCGGGGAAGGAGCCTGCACCGAAGGCGCTGGAGATCGCGGAAGTGGACTCGAGCAACCTGAAGTACGTAGACCCGAACACTTTTGGAAGTTACTACTACCCTTATCAGGCACATATATACAGGCATTACTATCCACTTACGAGGAATATATACTTCTTGTCCCGCGATTTTGAGCACGGTTTGGGTGCGGGTTTCTTTACGTTCGCCGCGAGTGCTCCGGGACAGCAGATCTTACTCAACAATGGGCTTGTTCCTGCCACTATGCCCGTCAGACTTGTTCAATTAAATAGCCAACCATTATGAAAAAAATCACATTACTCTTTCTTGCTCTGTCTCTGTCAACCTTCACAGCGAAAGTGTTCGCTCAGAATGCCTTGGATGTAGGGATGAGTCTGCTTGACAAAAAGGATTGTGCGGGAGCTTTACCTTATTTGAAGAGAGCAATCAACGATAATCCTAAGTCCGAGAAGGCAAATCTCTATTTAGGAAGCGCCTATCTCTGTCTGGGGAATCTCGACAGCGCGGAAATATTTCTGAGGTTTGCGGTCAGATACGATGACAAGTCGGCACCGGCTTACTTCGGGCTAGGCCAGGTATATCTGAAGCAGAAGAAGGATGTTGAAGCTCTGGAAAACCTGAAAACCGCCACGACACTCGATCCCAAGGACGGCAAATATCAGGTTGCGCTCGGATACGCTTATCTGGAAAACGATTCGACCGATGCCGCGATGAAGGCTTTCTACAGGGCGACAGATCTAAACGATAAGAACGTGCAGGCGATCGAAGGGATAGGCGACGTTTATTTCAAGCAGAATATATTGGAAGCTGCGATTGAGAATTATAACCACGCATTGCAGCTGGATTCCTCAAACGTTCCGCTCATGCTGAAGCTTGCAAATACTTATATGAAGAACAACGACGGCGGAAAGGCATATGAGATGTTTGTCAAAGTTTCCCAGCTTGCGCCGAACAATGCCGATGCGCAGTACCAGGCCGGCGAACTTTTGTATACCAACAAGCGGTACCGCGACGCGTTTCCTTTCCTGCAGAAGTATCATCAGCTCAAGCCGAACGATGATAAGACACTCCTGGATCTCGCTAAATCCGCCTATGAGGGACATCTTTACAGCGATGCCGTGACGTACTATCAGGAATACCTGAAGAAATATCCCGGCTCAATCATGGCAAAGGCTTCGATTGCCGCCTCGTACTTTTTCGAGAGTAAGCCCGTGCAATCGTACAACATCTTCAAGAGTATTCCGATCGATTCAATGGATGTGAAGGACCTGGCCAGGTTCGGTCTCGCGGCGGATGCGGTTCACGATACGGCCAGCACGATCTCAGCCTGGTCCCGCGCGGTTAAGATGGACACCTCGCTTGATGTCATCGAAAACAGGCTGGCCGGGGTTTTCTTCTCTGCAAGAAGATACGACGAGGCCATCGCTCATTTCAAAAGATACCTCACGATGAAACCGAACGACTACGCGGCAATGTTGAACATGGGGCTGTGCTATGTGGCGAGCCGGAACTTCGGTGATGCGATCATCATATTGAAGAAGGTGCTGACCGGAATACCCGACAACTATCAGGCGGCTCTCTGGCTTGCGAGGACATATTCGTTCGCAGATTCCCTGGAACAGGCTGCAAACGCGTACGACAATGTGATCACGCTGGCTCTGAAGGATACCTCAAAAACCGACCACTCGTCTGATTTGAACGAAGCTTATCGCGTGAAGGCGACTTATAAGATTATTTCGGGGAGCAGACTCTCGAAGAACAATCCGGATGAAGCAACCAAGCTGTACCAGAGCGCGAATCAGGATCTTATGAATGCCGTCAAGTACGACCCGAAGGATTACAAGACCCATGCGCTCCTTGCGCAGGACTACGCGCTTATGGGTAAGATGGATGAAGCCTGTAAAGAGATAAAGATTGTCTTGAGAACCGCTTCCCGGGACGATCCGACTTATAATCAAATGCTGCAGCTCCAAAAATCTCTCAGCTGCGAATAGCTGGCTTTTTCGTTGAGGCGTGGCCCTCTCCGGTCACGCCTCAACACGCCGGATACAGGCGTTGGGTTTGTAACTCGGTTATGTGACTTTTCTTTCTTAGAATAAACATTAGCAACCAGCAAAATAGTCCACAACAGTAAGGAAGGAGGGTGGATAGTGGAGTTAGCATTGATTCTATCCATTAGTGTGCTTTCACTCTTGTTTGCGTTGTACCTCGCTCGCCATGTCCTGAGACAGGATCGTGGTACACCTGAGATGCAGAAGATCGGAGACGCCATCCGCCAAGGGGCCGAGGCGTTTCTGAAGAGGCAGTACTCGACGATTGCGATGTTGAGCGTCGTGACGGCTGCCATAATATTTGTTCTTTACGCCTTCGTCAGAAGCCCGATGCCGAACGATCCGGTTGATCCTGTTCGCCTGGCTTCTTACACCGCGCTTGCATTCCTCTTCGGTGCGCTCTGTTCAGGCATTGCCGGATACATCGGCATGTTTGTCTCGATCCGGGCCAACACGAGAACGGCGAGCGCAGCGACGACTTCCCTGAATCGCGCTCTTCAGATCTCGATGAGAGGCGGCGCAGTATCCGGCCTGTTCGTAGTCGCAATGAGTCTTCTCGGAGTGGGCGGACTCTTTGGAACACTGCAGGCGATGGGTACTCCGATCGAGAAAATACCATTCATGATCGTGGGATTCGGATTCGGCGCTTCCTTCGTGGCGCTGTTTGCCCAGCTTGGGGGCGGGATCTACACCAAGGCTGCGGATGTTGGAGCAGACCTTGTTGGTAAAGTCGAAGCCGGAATTCCGGAAGACGATCCACGCAATCCTGCCGTTATTGCCGACCTCGTCGGTGACAACGTCGGCGACTGCGCGGGCCGTGGAGCGGATCTGTTTGAATCGACGGCTGCAGAGAATATCGGTGCCATGATTCTCGGAGTTGCGCTGTTTCATTTCTTCGGACTAAAGGGAATCATGTTCCCGCTGGTTGTCCGCGCATTCGGACTCATCGCCTCCATAATCGGCGTAATGTTCGTCAGAACGCGGGAAGATGTAGATCCGATGAAGGCGTTAAACCGTGGTTACTACATCACATCGACACTCGCGGCAGTCGGTTTCTTCATCGGCTCGCGATGGCTGCTTGACACGCCCGAGGCCCCCAACGCCTGGATCTTCTTCTTTTTCGCCGGTGTGGTCGGAATCGTCACAAGCATAGCTTTCGTATTTATAACGCAGTATTTCACCGAGTACAAATACAGGCCGGTTAGATCAATTTCAGAAGCGTCCCAGACGGGGCCGGCGACCAACATTATCACCGGCTTCGCGGTTGGCCTGGAGTCGACCTGGATGCCCGTGGTGGTAATTTCGGCCGCGATCATCGGTTCATATTACCTCGGCCTTGCGACCGGTATCCCTAACGCGGGACTCTTCGGAACCGCGGTGGCCACGATGGGAATGCTCGGCACGGCGGCATACATCCTCGCGATGGATACATTCGGGCCCATCACCGATAACGCGGGCGGTATTGTCGAGATGAGCGGACAACCGGAAAATGTGAGAAAGAAAACGGACCGGTTGGACGCGATCGGGAACACCACGAAGGCCTTGACGAAAGGATACGCAATCGGTTCCGCGGCACTTGCTGCGTTCCTTCTCTTCTCGGCTTACATCGACGATGTGAATGTGCTCTTGAAGGAAAAGAATCTGCCTGCGATGTTGTCCGTCAACATTGCGAGGCCCCAGGTGTTCGTGGGCGCGCTTCTCGGAGCCGCGCTGGTATTTCTCTTCAGCTCGCTCGCAATAAAAGCCGTCGGCAGAGCCGCGTACTATGTGATTAACGACGTTCGGGCTCAGTTCAAGGAGAAGCCCGGAATCCTCGCCGGAACGGAACAACCCGACTACGGCCGCACCGTCGATATTGTCACGCGCGGCGCGCTACGCAGCATGGTTGGCCCCGGCCTTCTGGCAGTTGGTACACCCATTGCGGTCGGAGTAATCTTTAGGTTATTCAATGTCGGCGCAGAGGCGGTGGCGGCACTCCTGATGGTCGGCACTATCGCAGGAATACTGATGGCGATACTCCTCAACAACGGCGGTGGTGCATGGGACAATGCGAAGAAATTCATTGAGACAGGAATGTACGGCGGCAAGGGAAGCGAAGCTCACAAGGCCGGAGTCGTCGGCGATACGGTCGGCGATCCGTTTAAGGATACCGCCGGACCTTCACTCCACGTGTTGATAAAGCTTCTGGCGACCATTACGCTGGTTCTGGCTCCGTTGTTCGTGTAGTCGAATTCGATACTCGAGTTATTGAGAAAGGGCAAGGAGAACATCCCTGCCTTTTCTCTTTTTAGATTGACCTGAGATGCCACCAATGCGAGCTTGCCGAACAAAGGGTAACCTACTCTGTCAGTACTCTACAGCGATATGGCTGGGGCTCCCGTTCCTGTAAGAGGTCGTCCAAAAAGAAAGAAAGCGTCATTTCGAGACAGCAATCCCGGGCAGGCCGGGATGGGGTGAGTTTGGAGCTACTCAATAATTAGATTGGATCCGATTGCGGGGTTACATTTTTGTCGCACACCCGGTAGTAACCGCTCAGTTACGGAGGTGGAGGCAAAGGATGTGAGGAGGATTCGAAGAAAAGAGATTTGTAGACATCAATGGAGGGGTTAGCGGCGTAATGATTCAGAAAGGAGGAGAGGCGCTGAAGGGAT
>JAKAGT010000006.1 GCA_021825585.1 Bacteroidota bacterium
ATCGATTACAAACTCCGCGAGCAGGTAGCTGATTCAATACCCCCAAGAAAGTTCCCTAAAGTGTAAACGATGTTGTGACACAGCTAAGAGTCCTAAAAAGTGTAAACGATGTTATGAAACATGACAGTTATCCTCTTCCCGCCGGAATCGCCAGGAATGCGATGAAGGTAGGTTTCATCAGGGGTATCTACAAGATACCCGCGCAATTGATTGAATATTTTGTCCACGACGTGCATTATGATTCATCGAGGACTAATCGGCTGATAAAAAAGTATGAGATATCCTGCCCGCGATTCACGGAGTATTACCTCAACTTGGTGAAGTTCTTTCAATCGCACAAGCAGGACGAACTGCAAGGGATATTAATCTGAGGTGAGCAAATAATGACAGAAAAGACGTTTCACTTTGCCAAAGAACGAAAGAAAGTATATGAACTCGCCTACAATTTGCGCTGGTCATTTGATTGCCCGACCCAGCAATTCTTCGCGAAGCTGAGTCCGCGTATCTGGGATATTACCAATCATAATCCCATAGCAGTGCTCAACGAGATAAGCGAGGACGAATTGCGTTCGCGTCTCATGAGCAAAACCATGCGGGACGAACTCGAATTGTGCCACAAATCACTTCGGGATTACCTGCGTGCGGTGCGACGGCCAATTGCTGCGTTCAAGCAGTTCGACAGACACCCGGTGGCTTACTTCAGCGCCGAGATAGGCATTCACGAGAGCCTTCCTATCTATTCGGGCGGACTCGGAATCCTGTCCGGTGATCACACGAAGAGTGCCAGCGACATCGGCTTGAATTTCGTGGGAGTGACCCTTTTTTACAGGCAGGGATACTTCATTCAGAGAATCAACAGCGAAGGATGGCAGCTCGAGGATTATAACCAGCACGATCACCACAGCCTTCCGGTCGTCCCCGTGGAAGACGAGGGTGGAAAGCTCGTCAAAGTGCAGGTTCAGATCGGGCGAAGTCTGGTCTCGGTCGCCGCTTACAAAGCGGTCGTAGGAAGGTCGGTGTTGTATCTACTCGAAACCAATCTGCCGGAGAACGAGGAGCATTACCGCGACCTGACTGCCCGCGTCTATGGCGGAGACAGCACAACAAGAATCTCTCAGGAAATTATTCTCGGTATCGGGGGAGCGAAGCTCCTGAGGGCACTCGAATACGAGCCCGCGGTATACCACATGAACGAAGGTCACTCAGCGTTCCTCACACTCGAGCTTCTGCATGAACAGCTGCTGCTCGGGCGGTCTCTCGACAGAGCCGTAGAGGAGGTGAAGAAGAGATGTGTCTTCACAACTCATACGCCTGTCGCTGCGGGGCACGACAGGTTCAGCCAGGATTTGATAAATTTCAGCCTGAGTGAGTTCGTGTCCTCACTCGGTGTCACTCTCGACGGTTTCATGAAATTCGGCAGGGTACATCCCGACGACAAAGCAGAGACTTTCTGCATGACGGTCCTCGCGCTGAAGATGAGCCGCGGGGCAAACGCCGTCAGCGAACTGAACGGGAAGGTCAGCAGGCAAATGTGGACGGGGCTTTTTCCGGGAAAGAAGGCCGAACAGGTGCCTATCGGGCATATCACCAATGGCATACACAGCCTCTCCTGGCTTGCAATGGAATCACGGGCAGTGTACGAAAAGGTGGCGGGTCCTGATTGGATGAGCAAGCTTGAACACTCCGCGGAGTGGAATGCACTTGTTACGAGACTTCCGGAAGATGAGATTTGGGCTCTGCGATATGCACTCCGAAGAAGGCTGGTCGAATTTATCAGAGAGAGGATGAAGAGGCAGCAGATCAGATACGGTAATTCATCGGCGCAGGTCGAAAAACTGTTCAACCCCGATGCACTGACAATCGGCTTCTCGAGAAGGTTTGCTACATACAAACGTGCACCACTGGTGTTCACCGATTTAGACAGAGCTGCGCAGTTGCTGGGCGACAAGAAACGGCCTGTCCAGATTGTCTTCAGCGGAAAGGCTCATCCGAGAGACGATGCCGGAAAGGCTTTCATACAACTGATAATAAACCTGAGTCGCGACTCCCGCTTTGCCGGAAAAATAGTCTTCGTCGAAGACTACGACATGGGACTTGCGCGCCAGCTCGTTGCAGGGTGCGATGTTTGGCTGAACAACCCGAAGCGTCCCCTCGAAGCGAGCGGTACGAGCGGGCAGAAAATTGTCATGAACGGCGGAATAAACTGCAGCATCATGGACGGATGGTGGCGGGAGGCCTATAACGGGAAGAACGGTTTTGCCATTGGTGAAGACAAAGAGTTGCATGTCACGCCGGAAGAGCAGGACAAGATCGACTCTCAGAATTTGTATGAGATACTGGAGCGGAAGCTGATACCGCTTTTCTACGACCGGGATGCATCGGGGCTCCCCCTGAAGTGGATCAAAATGATCAAAGAATCGATAAGAACCATCGCACCCGTCTACAACACCACGAGGATGGTAAAAGACTACGTTCACAAATACTACATGCAAAAGTGAAAATTTGTCGCGAAACACATCGTGATTCGCGGGAAAGGTACCGAACATGACTAAGACTGAGGAACTTTGTATAAATACGATTCGCTTTCTGGCGGTGGATGCCGTCCAGAAGGCAAATTCGGGACACCCCGGAATGCCCATGGGCACCGCCCCGATTGGTTATACTCTCTGGACCAAGTACATGAAGTACAACCCCAGGAACCCTAAGTGGTTCAACCGGGACCGCTTCGTTCTTTCTGCCGGACACGGATCGATGCTCCTTTATTCCCTGCTTCACCTCACGGGATTTGATGTCTCGCTGGAAGACCTGAAGCAGTTCAGGCAATTCGGAAGTATCACCCCCGGGCATCCCGAATACGGGATGACGCCAGGAGTCGAGACGACTACCGGTCCGCTCGGACAGGGGTTGGGCAACGCCATCGGGATGGCGATTGCGGAGGCGCACCTGGCCGCCAGATTCAATAGAGACGGTCTCAACATCGTGGACCACAACACATACGTCATCGCAGGAGACGGGGACATGATGGAAGGTGTGACCGGCGAAGCCAGCTCGATTGCCGGACATCTCAGGCTGGGAAAACTGATAGTTTTCTACGACGACAACCATATTACGATCGAGGGGAATACCGAGCTGGCTTTCAGCGAGGACGTACTTGCAAGATATGCCGCGTACGGCTGGCATACCCAGCGCGTCGCAGACGGTAACGACCTCGATGCGATTTCGAAAGCTGTCGATGCCGCAAAGAATATGAAGGATAAGCCGTCGGTAATAGGCGTGAGAACGCACATAGGGTACGGCTCTCCAAACAAACAGGACACCGGCGAAGCACACGGCTCGCCGCTCGGAGATAAAGAAGTCGAACTGACGAAGAAGAACCTCGGCTGGCCGCTTGAGCCGAAATTTCTCATACCGGACGAGGCTCTCTCGGCGTTTCGAAAAGCCGTGGACCGGGGAAAGAAAGACGAGGAGGAATGGAACAACCTCTTTAGCGAGTACAGGAAGAAATTCCCGGATCTCGCCGAGGAATTCCGGTTGTGGCTTTCCGGCAAGGTACCGGCTGATGCCATTAAGGATATCCCTCGTTTCGATCCCGCTGCCGGATCCGTCGCGACCAGGTCAGCGTCCGGAAAGGTAATAAACGCCTTCGCTCCAAAAGTCGGAAATTTTCTCGGAGGGGCGGCAGATCTTTCTCCTTCGACCGATACCATCATGAAGGAGTACGCCTCCTTTTCGAGCTCGGACAGGGAAGGACGAAATTTCCATTTTGGAATACGCGAGCACGGTATGGGTGCAATACTCAACGGAATGGCGGCGCACGGCGGTCTTATTCCGTTCGGGGCGACATTCCTGGTCTTTTCAGATTACATGCGCCCGCCCATCAGACTCGCGGCGCTTTCGCATTTCAGAACCATTTACGTGTTTACGCACGACAGCATAGGCCTCGGTGAAGATGGGCCGACGCACCAGCCGGTGGAGCATTTCATGGCGCTTCGCGACATCCCCGGCCTTATCGTGATCCGGCCTGCAGATGCAAATGAGACTGCCGATGCATGGAAATATATCCTCGAATATGATAAAGGCCCGGTTGCGATCCTGTTGACCAGGCAGAAGCTCCCCGTGTTGGATCGGAAGAAGTACGCCGGCGAAGCCGGACTTCACCGCGGAGCGTATATCCTTGCCGAGTCCGGCGACCCAGAAGTCATCATTATTGCCACAGGCAGTGAAGTGTCCGTAGCCGTGAAGGCATACGAGGAGCTTGTGGCGAAAGGTAAAAAGGTGAGACTCGTCAGTATGCCGAGCTTTGAAGTCTTCGACAAACAGGACGAGCGCTACCGCGAATCGGTGCTGCCGTCCAAAGTGCGCCGGCGCGTGTCGATCGAAGCCGGCATTACAAAAGGATGGGCCAAATACGTCGGCGATGACGGCATCTCAATCGGGGTCGACAGGTTCGGCTCCTCGGCACCGGGAGAGGTTGTCATGAGAGAGTATGGAATAACGAGCGAAGCGGTTGTCGCGGCGGTAGACAAATTATTGAAGTAAGAGGGTCATTCAAATGTCAATCAAGTATCAATTTGAAATCGGAGAAAATCAGAAAATCCTTTCGGAAGCATTGCAGAAGGTTTCGGATGATCAGTTGCTGAAGAAGATGTGGCAGAAAGATGGTTCGGTCTGGACCGACGATCCGCGCCACCATATCGTCGCCGCGAACAGGCTTGGATGGCTGGATCTTCCGTCAAAGATGGGATGTGAGACGGAAGCGCTGGAAGATTTTGCGGAATCGAAGGCATTTCGAAAACTCAAACACATCGTTCATCTCGGCATGGGAGGCAGCAGTCTGGCTCCCGAGGTTTTCTACAAGACTATTGGAAATGCTGCCGATTATCCCGAGTTGATTGTTCTCGATTCAACCGATCCCGATTATGTCGACGATGTCTTGAAGAGGATCGACCCTGGCATGTCGCTGTTTATTATTGCTTCCAAATCCGGAACAACTGTCGAGACTCATTCGCTCGCGGAATTCTTCTACGAGAGACTGGTCCAGGCTGACCCTGAATCTGCGGCAAATCATTTTATCGCTATAACTGATCCCGGAACGGCGCTGCAAAAGGAAGGAGAACAGAAGTACGCTAAGGTTTTCGTCAACCCATCGGACATAGGCGGAAGGTATTCAGCACTCAGCTACTTCGGGATCGTACCTTTTGCATTACTCGGCAGGGATCTCAAGCGGTTCCTGGAGAAGGCAAAGGAAGAAGAAAGTAAATGCGGAAAAAATGTGCCTCCGGAAACCTGCGATCCGGTTAAATTGGGTGCACTTCTGGGCAAGCTCGCAGAAGCGACGCAGAACAAGCTCACTATTCAGACCAGTTCTTCGCTTTCGACGGTGGGATGGTGGATCGAGCAGCTGGTTGCGGAGAGCACGGGAAAAGAGGGAAAGGGAATATTGCCGGTCAATGGAGAGGAGTTGACGGCGCCTGCCTTCTATTCCAGCGATCGCGTCTTTGTCTATATGAAGCTTCACGGCGACATCGAGCTTGAGAAAGAAGAGAAACTCAAGATACTGCAGAGCAGCGGCTTTCCAGTGGTGCAGATAGAAATTGACAATATTTACGAATTGGGCGGTTTGTTCTACCACTGGGAGGTCGCGACTGCGGCCGCCGCGTCGATCATGCGAATCGATCCGTTCGACGAGCCGAACGTCCAGGAAAGCAAGGACAACACGAAACGAGTCCTGAACGAATTCAGATCGACGGGCAGAATTGAATTTGACGCCGCACCTATCCTGGACGGCGAGATGAGAGTCTACGGTAATGTCGCGACGGCGGGCGATGTCGATGGTGTTTTAACTAACCTCTTCGCGGGAAGGAAAGCCGGAGACTACCTGGCGATCATGGCATACCTGCCGAGGCTGCAGAAAGTCGATGAACTTTTGAGCAGGTTCCAGGCTGAGCTGCGCGACAGGTTGAAAATTCCGGTTACAGTCGGATACGGGCCGAGGTTTCTGCATTCGACCGGACAGTTCCACAAGGGCGGCACGAAGAACGGGCTTTATCTACAATTCGTGCACCAGCCTCAGAAGGACTTAGCCATTCCGGGAGAAAGCTACACCTTCTCGAACCTCTTCCTCGCCCAGGCTGCCGGAGATTACATCTCCTTGAAATCAAAGGACAAGCCGGTTGTTTCCATCGTACTCGGTGGAGACTTCTACAAACAATTGGCAGGGATCGTCGGAAAGATTAAGTAATCAACAATCGGCGACGAAACGGCCCGCCCGCTTGCCGTTCGGGAGTCCAACTACTTTACAGCTTCACGAATCGGATGATGAGGCAGGGTTCTATAGGAAAAGCAGCGGCATTGCCACCGCGCCCACAACGCTTGCGGCAAAGTTAACTACATCGTTGTTTATCCACCTGTAACCCTGGATGAGCGTCGTCTCTTGCTGGTCACAGTGAATCTTTCGCTCCGTGATCTTAGCACAGGAGGCGCAGCGATATTGGGATTGCAGTGTACCGCCCAGAAGGCTGTCTGCCAGACTCCCAATTGCACCGCTGAGAGCTCCCGCGACGACGAACCTCAAAGGGAACACCGCGTAAGCACCGGCAAACGGAAGTGTCAAGAATGCGAGCACGGCGGCGGAAAACAGCCCCGAGGCTG
The DNA here is from genome assembly GCA_021825585.1 of Bacteroidota bacterium. GTDB lineage: Bacteria > Bacteroidota > Ignavibacteria > Kryptoniales > JAKASW01 > JAKASW01. The sequence goes on from JAKAGT010000006.1 coordinate 6,652, forward strand.
TGCCGAGCGACGATACTGCTCCCGAAACGCCTTTCTCGACCTTTCGCCAAAGGGACAAAGAGAAGGGATTTTTCCGTGAGAATACGCCGATTTCCGTCGCAAGCGTATCGGCGGTTACTGCGGTGAGTGCACCGACGTAGGCAAGAAACCAATGGTAGTTGGGAGACAGGACGTTACAGATTAACATGAGAAGCGCAAAGGCGCCGTTCGCGAAGACCTGCGCTGAATCGCGGGTGTGACTCTTCTCGTAAAGTAAATTGTAGCCGGCCTTTTTCCCCGCGAATAGTTTTGAAGCTATACTTCCGATCAGGAAGAACAATAGAATCGGCACCGACCATCTCCACCCGCCAAAGCCGAAGATGAAGCCGCCAAGGATGAAAGTGGCCACAGCACCATCGCTCTTGAGAAATTTCAATTTGTAGGACAAGCTTGCCACTGCAATCGCAAGTAACTCGCCTAAGATGAAAGAATCGAATAACACGCGATCACTTACGGCAACGTATACCAGCAGCGCCGAGAAGAGCGGCACGGAGAGGTTGTCGGTTGCCTTCGGCGAGACAAGCTCGACAGCTGCGATCATAAGACCGATTGCGGTTGAAATTTCCAGCAGCGTGATTGCAGTGAGACCGCCGATCAATGCGGAAGACTGTCGGAAAAAGAGGATCCCGATGAACACCGTTGCGGAAGTGACAACGAACATTGCGGCGCTTCCTTCCAGTGTCTTGCGTTCTCCAAAAGCCGAGACGGGATGAGTGTTCTTGAGTGCCGTTCCGAAGATTGCGGCAGCAGGATCAGCCAACCCCATAACCAGCATGGCGACCGAGACAATGAACGGATGAGTGTCCCACAGAAGCAGTACCAACGCAAGGAATGACACCGGATAGTAAACCGTTCCAAGGTTCTTCTTGTCGAGATTCATGCCCTTGAACATCCCAAGTCTCACGGATACGAAGTTTACTATGACAAATATCCCTGCCAGCAAAGCGGGATACAGCTTAGATGTAAAAAGTAACGGTGTAAAGAACACGACAACCGCAACTGCAGCGTGTACGAACTCGCGTGTCTTCTTCGGGTGGAGGCGGTATCGGTTCTTAATTTGGTCGGCAGCCACGACCAGTGCGGTGAGTCCCGCAAGGACGAGAACGAAGTTTAGGGGTTGATTCATCGGGAAGAAACTAAGTTGTGCGGGCTGAAAATACAAATTACCGGCGAAGTCTGTCGTCCTTTTTCGAACGCAATCTCGTGAATCCCCTTTCTTGTACTCCAAAGGGGGAAGGATCGCGGTGGAGAGTGGGTTCCGTTGCGGCGCAGGTTGATATGGAATTTCCTTTCATTTACATTTTAACGTTGTGCTTGGTGATTGCGGCGCCCATAATAACAAAGGGTATCCATGATATCCTTGTCCAGTCTTCACAAACGTTTGGATGAAAATGGAGGTTTTGTCGTGAAAATGTTTCCCTCGCTTGTGGTTCTTCTCGTCTTTCTTGCAGTCTCTGTTTCCGGCTCGGCGCAGGAGCGAGCAAGGACCGGAGACGAAATGTTCGTCGAGAAATATCTCGATCTTATAAAGGGGAAGTCCATCGGGATTGTCACAAACCATAGCGGCCTTTTGCCTGATGGCCGGCATATTGCGGACGTGCTCGCAAAGGTGCCGGGAGTCAAATTGGTCGCGCTTTTTGGCCCGGAACACGGAATACGCGGGAACGTGCCCGACGCGGAAGTGATCCCCAATAGTGTCGACGAAAGGACCGGCGTGCCGGTCTACTCTCTCTATGGCGCGGTAAGACAACCGACCGCAGAAATGTTGAAGGGCATCGATGTCCTCATCTATGACATACAGGATGTCGGTGTCAGGTTCTATACTTTCGTAAGTACGATGCAGCTTGCCATGGAGGCTGCTGCGATGAACCACATAAAATTCATCGTCCTGGACCGGCCTGACATGCTCAGACCTGATCTGGTAGACGGACCTCTTCTCGCGGATTCGCTGAGATCTTTCGTAGGAATGCAGCCGGTGCCCAGCGTGTACGGAATGACTCCAGGCGAGTATGCGGCGATGATGAATGAAGAAGGGATGCTGGATGGAGGGCTGAAGGCGGACCTTGAAGTTATAAGGATGGAGAATTACAGACGGGACTTGTGGTATGATCGGACGGGACTGGAATGGGTCAATCCATCGCCGAATCTGCCCGACATGAACGCGGTCGAGGTTTATCCGGGGACGGTACTGATCGAAGGAACAAACGTGTCGGAAGGAAGAGGAACCGATCACCCTTTTGAGATGATCGGGGCTCCATTTATCGACGGCGAGAAGCTGGCCGCATTGATGAACGAACAACTTCTGCCCGGCGTGAAGTTTGATCCCGTCAACTTTACCCCGAAGCCGCTGCCCTGGGTTACCGATCCCAAGTACAACGGGCAGATGTGTCACGGAGTTAGGATTCAGGTTACCGACAGAGATGAATTCAAACCGGTCGAGACGGGCGTTTACCTCGTCTGGGCCATCAGACAGACTGCACAAAAGGAACTCGAAATACGGAGTGCTGAGTTTGACAGGCTCAGCGGCATCAGCGACGTTCGGTTGCTTCTTGAATCAGGTGCAACTCCGCAGGAGATTTTCGACAGGTGGAATGAGGGAATGGAGAAATTCAAAGAGACAAGGGAAAAATACCTTATCTATGAATAGGCGTGTCCGTTCCATGGCACAACGTATTCCTTGGACTTACAGGCCCCTTTTCGTAAATTACAAAAAAGGGATTCGGTATGCCTCAACTATTCCTTGATGGCGACTCACTCACCATTGACAGTGCCTACCTTGCGGAAAAAAATCACACCAGAATTTCATTGGCATTAACAGCGGCGAAGAGAATGCAGGAGTCGCGGCGCCAGGTGGAAAAGTGGCTTGCCAGCGGAGAGGTGATCTACGGTGTCACGACCGGATTCGGGGAGTTCTCCACCGTAAGAATACCGTACGAACGAATCGGAGAGCTGCAGGTGAACCTGATAAGAAGTCACTCGGCCGGAACCGGTGATCCGCTCCCCGCTAATATTGTCAGGCTGATGATCCTTCTTCGGGCAAACGCTCTTGCAAAGGGTTACAGCGGGGTCCGGCTCGAAGTCATTCGGAAACTCATCAAAGTTTTCAATATAGGATTGGTGCCCTTCATTCCAGCCAAGGGTTCCGTGGGCAGCAGCGGCGACCTTGTCCAGCTCGCACATCTCGTGCTCGCGCTCATGGGGGAAGGGAAATTTTTTGAAAGAGGGCGCGTCCTTCCGGCAAGCCGGATTCTGGCGAAGCAGAAAATGAATCCGCTGGTCCTCACCGCGAAGGAGGGGCTGGCGCTCGTGAACGGCACTCAGATGATGGGAGCTTTCGCGGTTCATTGCACCCATGAAGCGGGTGAAATCGCAAGAGTGCTCGACGTAACAGGTGCCCTGAGCGTCGAGGCACTTCGCGGGACGGATGTCGCCTTCGACGAACGTATACACAGGCTGCGACCATATCGGGGACAGCAGCTTTCGGCGCGCAACATCAAACGGCTGATGCACGGAAGCGAGATCCGAAAGTCGCACCGCCACAACGATACAAGGGTACAGGACGCTTATTCACTGAGATGTATGCCGCAGGTACACGGTGCCGTCAGAGATACAATCGACTTCTGCCGGAATCAGGTGAACATCGAGATCAACTCAGCCACGGACAATCCGCTGATCTTTGCGAAAGACGGGATCCACCTCGAAGGAGGCAATTTTCACGGAGAGCCGCTTGCCCTGGCATGCGACTATCTGGGGATAGGGTTGAGCGAATTCGCCAGCATTTCCGAGAGGCGGATCGAGCGTATGGTGAACGGCCAGTTAAGCGGACTGCCGAAATTCTTGAGCGAGAACGGCGGCCTGAACTCCGGCATGATGATAGCTCAATACACCGCCGCGTCACTGGTCAGCGAGAACAAGGTCCTCGCTCACCCTGCCAGTGTAGATTCGATACCGACAAGCGCAAACCAGGAAGATCATAATTCGATGGGTTCGATAGCAGCCCAGAAGTGTTACCAGATTCTGGAAAATGTCTGGCGGGTTGCGGCAATCGAACTGCTTGTTTCCTGTCAGGCGATCGATTTTTCCAGAAACATCGGCGGCAACGGCGTCCCGTTGAAATGCGGAACGGGTACGGAAGCAGTCTACCACCTGGTAAGGTCGAAAATCAAACACCTGAAACACGACCGGATCCTGCACAAAGACATCGAAGAGTCGGTGCAACTGCTGAAATCCGGCGAGGTGGTGCGGACTGCGGAGAAGGCTGTTGGGAAGCTCGATTAATCCCGCGAGTGTCTTTCCTCGGTTCTCTCCGAGCCCCCGGGTTGGTCGGGTGAAACGGCTTATCCGGCCCGGCTCGCTCAATCAGGAAGACGCCGTCCGGAAAACGTGGTACCTGAACTGCTCATTACTTATTAATTCGGAAACATTCTTCCATAGAAAGGTAAAAAATGGACATCACTTTTCAGGTTAGCCTCTATCCCATCGCGAAGGAGGATTTCAAGACCCCGATAAATAATTTCATAGCTGAACTGAAAAAAGAGAAGATCGGCGTAACAGTTCATGAGACATCGACGATCGGAAGCGGAGGTATAGATAAAGTCTTCAGTGCACTCAAGAATGCCTATGCGGCTGCCGCAAGAAAAGGAGACACGGTAATGGTGCTGACGGTCGTCAGCGGAAGTCCGACGAAGGAAGAGCTGGACACGCTAAACGCAAAATAGAATTCACCCGATTAATGCGAATATAAACAGCATTTTCACGTTCCATTAACATACTGATTACAAGCGGAGATCTTTATGAGTAATCTTGCAAATGCAATAAAGGAAATGCCTAAAGTACAGCTGCACGATCATCTTGACGGCGGGCTTCGCCCCGAGACGGTGATAGAGCTTGCGCGGGACCAGAAATACGACAAGCTCCCGACGCAGGATCCGGGAACGCTTGCCGAATGGTTTCACCGCGGCGCCAATAGAGGAAGTCTTCCGTTATATTTGGAAGGTTTCGCCCACACCACGGGCGTCATGCAGACGGCCGAAGCGTTGGAGCGGGTGGCTTATGAAATGATGGAGGATATGAAGAAAGACGGCGTTGTCTACGTGGAGACCAGGTTTGCGCCCGTCTTTCATACCGATAAAGGACTTCATTGGGAAGAGATCGTCAGCTCGGCGCTTCGCGGACTGGAGCGCGGCAAGAAAGACTTCGGAGTGGAATACGGCCTGATCATCTCCGCGATGAGAAATATGAACCTGAGCGAGGAGATGGCACAGCTTGCCGTCGATTTCAGGGATCGAGGAGTTGTAGGATTTGACCTTGCAGGTGAGGAGGGCGGTTACCCTCCGAAGAAACATGTAGAGGCATTCCATTATATACAGAGGCAAAACTTTAACATAACTATCCATGCGGGTGAAGGGTTCGGGAAAGAATCAATCTGGCAGGCGATTCAGTGGTGCGGCGCTCACAGGATCGGTCATGCGACGCGACTGATTGAGGACATTGTGATGGTGGATGGCAAAGTCGTCAAGCTCGGCAGCCTGGCGCAGTATGTGCTCGACAAGAGGATCCCGCTCGAGATATGTCTGAGCTCGAATGTGCACACAGGCGCCGCAAAAAATCTTCAGGAACATCCTTTCGGCATTTACTACAGGGAGAAATTCAGGGTAACGCTGAACACCGACAACAGGCTGATGAGCGCAACATCCCTGTCAAAGGAGTTCGAGATTGCCGAGGGGGTGTTCCACCTTACGTTCGGCGAGATGGAGAAGCTCTCTATCAATGCGATGAAGAGCGCCTTCATCCCTTACGGGGACAGGATCCGAATCATCTACGACGTGATAAAACCGGGTTTCAAAGCCATACGGGCGAAGTACGGCATAAACGGCGAAGCTCCGTATGGAGGCAAGTTAGTTTCTTGAAAACATGATTGGAGACAAAACATGTCTACTGAAGGCAGAAGCAGCACGATCAACCCTCCGCGCGTGATCCGCGCACCCAGGGGAAGTCAGCTCAATACAAGAGGCTGGCAGCAGGAAGCGGCCCTCAGGATGTTGATGAACAATCTCGATCCCGAGGTTGCCGAAAAACCGAACGAACTCATCGTGTACGGTGGGAGCGGAAAGGCCGCCCGCAACTGGGAAGCGTTCGACGCTATTGTCGCTACGCTCAAACGTCTCGAGAACGATGAAACGCTCCTCATACAGTCAGGGAAACCTGTAGCCGTCTTCAAAACTTATGAGGAAGCCCCGCGTGTTCTGATTTCAAACGCCATGCTCGTCCCTGCCTGGGCGAACTGGGATGAGTTCAGACGACTCGAGCGCCTCGGATTAACGATGTTCGGACAGATGACAGCAGGCAGCTGGATTTATATCGGCACGCAGGGGATTCTGCAGGGAACTTACGAGACGTTTGCGGAAGCAGCCAGGAAACATTTCAACGCTACGCTTTCGGGAAGATTTGTCCTCACGAGCGGACTCGGTGGAATGGGCGGTGCACAGCCGCTGGCCGCGACCATGAATGGCGGCGTTTTCCTGGGTGTTGAAGTCGACCGCAACAGAATCGAAAGACGCCTGAAGACGGGGTATCTCGACAAAATGAGCGAAAGCCTGGACGAGGCTCTGAAGCTCGTTCTCGAGGCGAAAGCGAAGAAGATGCCCCTTTCTGTCGGACTGCTCGGCAATGCTGCGGAGGTGATTCCCGAAATTGCGAGGCGAAAGATTGTTCCCGATCTGCTTACCGATCAGACGAGCGCCCACGACACGTTGAATGGATACGTCCCGGCCGGGATTTCGTATGAAGCGGCATTGCAGCTTCGACAGAGCGATCCTCAGAAGTATATCTCGTTGGCGCAGGAATCAATCGTGCACCATGTCCGCGCGATGCTCGACCTGAAAGGCCAGGGTGCGGTTACCTTCGACTATGGGAACAACATCCGGGGCGAGGCCCAAGCTCACGGAGTGAAGGATGCGTTTGACATTCCCGGCTTCGTCCCCGAATTCATACGTCCCCTCTTCTGCGAGGGGAAGGGGCCGTTCCGCTGGGCCGCGCTGAGCGGAGAACCGGAAGACATTTATGCAACCGACGAGGCGGTTATCAAAGCATTCCCGGAAAACAAACAACTGGTCAACTGGATTGAAAAAGCGCAGAAGTATGTCCATTTCCAGGGACTTCCCGCCAGAATCTGCTGGCTGGGGTACAAGGAGCGCGACAAGATGGGACTGATTTTTAACGACCTCGTGAGGAGCGGAAAGGTGAAAGCGCCGATTGTAATCGGAAGGGATCACCTCGATGCCGGGAGTGTCGCATCGCCGAATCGTGAAACAGAAAAGATGAGGGACGGCTCGGACGCGATTGCCGACTGGCCGATACTGAACGCGCTCCTGAATGCCGTCGGAGGGGCGAGCTGGGTCTCGGTCCATCACGGCGGAGGGGTCGGGATAGGCCTGGCAATCCACGCGGGAATGGTCGTCGTCGCAGATGGAACCGAAGCCGCCGCGAAGAGGTTGAGCAGAGTGTTGACGTATGATCCCGGGCTCGGCGTGGTCCGGCATGCTGATGCCGGTTATGAAGACGCCGTGCGCACCGCCAGGGAAAAAGGGATAGACATGCCGATGCTGTAGTGAGCCGTCTCTCCCGCGAATCCTGATTGGAAAAATTGAATCCAATTATTGCAGAGAGAACATCATGAAGCTGCATTATCGAGTTTCAGGCCACGGACACCCTCTCGTCATACTTCACGGCTTATTCGGATCGAGCGACAATTGGTACACGCTCTCCAACGTGTTCGCTGCCAGGTTCAGGGCGTGTGCCGTCGATCTGCGCAATCACGGCCTCTCGCCCCACAGCGATGTATTTGACTACAAGGTGATGGCAGACGACATTAATAACCTGCTGGTCCATGAGGGAATGAGTTCGGCCTTCGTCCTCGGACATTCAATGGGTGGTAAGACCGCGATGCAATTCGCGCTGGGATACCCGGAGAAGGTGGATCGCTTGATTGTGATAGACATCGGTGTAAAAGCGTACCCGCCGCAGCACGACAAGATTTTCGAAGCGCTGTTAGCTCTTAAACTGAATCTGTACAAGACCCGGACTGAGCTCGACGCGGCTCTGGCAGTGTACATCGGCGACGCCGCGGTCAGGCAGCTTCTTCTGAAAAACGTATCCCGCGACGATCACGGCGAATTCAAATGGAAGATAGACGTACAGGCGATACGCAGAAATTACGACAAGATAAACGGGGCGATCCAGTCGACCCGTCCATTTGAAGCCCCCACCCTTTTCATAAAGGGGAGCAATTCTTCATATATTCAGGACGGCGACTTTGAAGGAATAAGAGCCGTCTTCCCCAATGCCGTTCTGGTAGAGATTGAAAACGCCGGTCATTGGGTTCATGCTGAAGCACCGCAGAAGATCGCGGAAGTCGTCATGGAATTTTTATCAGGGAACATGCGTTAGAAATGGAAGTTCCCGAGGGATGAGCTGTTTACCGGAAAAGGTTTTGGGGAAACAACGAGAATGTCTCTGCATGAAAAGATCCTTCGAGACAAGTTTGAAACTCTTTCAACCGAATCATAATTTGATTTATGGAAAAATTGGAGGAAAAAATGGCTGTTGAAATTGGAAAGAAAGCTCCTGACTTCAAACTATATGATACCGAACGCAAAGAGAGAAGCCTCTCCGAGTTTGCGGGAAAGAAGGTAGTACTAGCATTCTACCCCGGCGCGTTCACCGGTGTCTGTACGAAGGAGATGTGCAACTTTCGCGATTCCCTGAGCAAGTTCAACAATTTGGATGCCCAGGTGATAGGGATAAGTGTCGACCCGCCGTTCTCTAACAAGGCCTTTGCAGATCAGAACAAATTGAATTTTCCGGTCCTCTCTGACTTCAACCGCGTTGCGGTGAAAGCATATGATTCCTACCACGAGAACTTCATAGGCCTGAATGGATATACTGCTGCCAAGCGCGCGGTCTTTGTGATCGACAAGGATGGCGTCGTTCGGTACAAGTGGGTCTCCGATAATCCCGGAGTGGAACCCAACTACGATGAAGTTTACAAAGTTGTAGAATCCACGAAGTGATCGTGATTCAATATTGAATATCATGGGCTCGCGGCGAATGGGCGGGCCCGTTTTTTCTAAAATGTTACACCCGGATTTTCCGGAGGCCGGGAACCGGGCTTGCAGAATGGAGGAGGAAGGATATGGCAAAGGCCGCAGTCAAGCCAGCCGGAGCCGCGAAAGGCACGTTGGATGTCGGCGACAAGGCTCCGGATTTTAGTCTGAAGAGCGATGAAGACAATACGATCAGCCTTTCCCGGATGAAGGGAAAGAAGGTTGTCCTGTATTTCTATCCCAAGGATGACACGCCCGGTTGCACGAAGGAAGCCTGCTCCTTCAGGGACGGTTTCTCGGTAATTCAGAAGAAGGGTGCAATCGTTCTGGGTGTCAGCACCGACTCTGTGGAATCGCACAAGAAGTTTAAGGAGAAATTCAATCTGAATTTCCCTTTGCTGAGCGATGCGGATAAGAAAGTGGTCAATGCTTACGGCGTCTGGAAAGAGAAGGCGCTTTATGGAAGAAAATATATGGGAATCGAGCGGACGACATTTGTCATAGATGAAAACGGGAAGATCAAGAGGGTATTCCCGAAAGTAAAAGTTGACGGGCATTACGACGAGGTGCTCGCGGAGCTGTAACACGGTAGCTCCTTCCCATTCGAAATTTGCAAATTGCAGAAGGCGAAAACTGATGAGTGAAGTGAAGGTTGAACTTGAGCTCGAGGATCTCATTCGTGAGATGCTTGTGAAGCTTGACGAGAATCCTGATCGCGAAGGGTTGAAGAAGACCCCGTACAGGGTCGCGCGTGCCTTTGAGTTCCTGACTAAAGGTTACAAGCAGGACATCGAGACGGTAATGAACAACGCGATTTTCGAGGAGAAATACAGCGAGATGGTTCTTGTGAAGGATATAGATTTCTTCAGCATGTGCGAGCATCATCTGCTTCCCTTTTTCGGGAAAGTGCATATTGCGTATATACCGGACGGCAGGATCGTCGGGCTCAGCAAGATGCCCCGCATCGTGGAAGTGTTTGCGCGGCGCCTGCAGGTCCAGGAAAGGATGACACAGGAAATCGCGGAGACCTTGTACGAGTATCTGCAGCCCCGCGGGGTTGGCGTCGTTATCGAAGCACAGCACTTGTGCATGATGATGCGCGGGGTGGAAAAGCAGAACTCCACCGCCACGACGAGCGCCATGATCGGTGAATTTCGTGAAGATGTCAAGACGAGGGACGAGTTTCTGAACCTAATAGCGCGCAGGTAAGAATACTTTGAAGTTAAAGGATAGATTTGCGGCCCACCAATCCGAAGTAAGATGGATAACTCTAAAGACCTCTTTGATGTGACTGTGATAGGCAGCGGTCCTGCAGGATTGTATGGAGTCTTCTATGCCAGACTCCGTGGAATGAAGGCGAAGATACTCGACGCACTCCCGGAACTCGGCGGCCAGCTCGTTACCCTGTATCCTGAAAAATACATCTACGATGTAGCCGGATTTCCGAAGGTGCTTGCCAAAGACCTGGCCAGGAATCTCGTCGAGCAGGCGCTCTCGCTGGGACCGACCGTTTGCCTTGGGGCCAAGGTCACGACGTTGAAGAGCCGTGAGGAAAATTCGCAAAGAATTTTTGAGCTTGTCACGGACGATGGAAGTTCTCACCTCACCAAATCGGTCGTGCTGACCGCGGGGATCGGAGCTTTCCAGCCTAAGAGGCTCGATGTGCCCGGCGTCATCGATTTCGAAGGGAGAGGCATCCATTACTTCGTAAACGAAAAGAAAATCTTCCGCGACAAGGAAATACTCATCGTCGGAGGAGGAGACTCGGCAGTGGATTGGGCACTGAACCTGTCCGACACTGCGAAGAGAATTACTCTCATCCACCGTCGAGATCAGTTCCGCGCGCACGAAGAGAGTGTCAAGGAATTGCTGTCCTCCCAGGTCGAGGTAAATACGTTTCATGAGCTGAAAGCAGTCAGGGGAAATTCCACAGTGGAAGAAGCGGTGATATTCGACAACAGGACCGGGGCGGAGCGTGCGCTTCGAGTCGATGCGGTAATCATCAATCTTGGATTTCGCGCCGACCTTGGTCCGATAAAAGAGTGGGGACTGGAAATTGATAGAGGCGGCATCAAGGTCAACTATCGGATGGAAACCAGCGTGGTCGGGATCTTTGCCGCAGGGGATATCGCTTCCCATCCGGGCAAATTGAAACTGATAAGCACGGGCTTCGGTGAGGTTGCAACCGCCGTCAACTTCGCAAAGAACCTGGTTGATCCCGGGTCGAAGGTTTTTCCGGGTCATTCGAGCGATATGCAATCGATGCCGTCGACCGCGATCGGTCGCTAGTGCTGATCCAACTATCATTTACTAACTTGGTCCCGCCGAAAGCGGGCGGGATGCTCATTCCAACAATAATTTTACCTGCACGTTGTTTGGTAAAATTACTTGGAATGGCACTGGCTTCCGCATCTCTCTCGTCTCTTGATTTGTTACGGACAGGGGCATTCGATATATTCGTATCGATTTTCCGTTTCGAAGCGCCTGTGTGCCGGGCAGCTGTTGTGAGTATTAAGAAATCTCTTGGAAATGCTGAATAATAGAATAACCTTCCTTACCGCCGGCCTCAAGAAGAACTTCAAATCGCTGCGGCACTATAACTATCGCTTGTACTGGATCTCGCAGTTGATTTCGGTCACCGGCACGTGGATGCAGAACATCGCGCTCGCGTGGCTTGTAGTTACCCTGACAGGTTCTGCAGTTGCCCTCGGGACTGCCACGGCTTTGCAGTTTCTCCCGATTCTTTTACTGTCACTGTTTGCCGGAGTTTTTATCGACCGCCTGCCGAAAAGGAAAATTATCATTGCGACACAGAGCCTGTCCGCAGTCCAGGCATTCGCCCTGTGGATACTTGCAGCACTGAAGGTGGTAACTTTGTGGGAGATTTATGCTTTGTCGCTCTTCATAGGATTTGTAAATGCGCTGGATCAGCCGGGACGACAGGCCTTCGTTGCGGAGATGGTACCTGATGAAGATGTGGGCAACGCGATTGCGCTTAATTCTCTTCTTTTTAATGCTGCCCGTACCGTCGGCCCTGCCATCGCCGGAGTGACAATCGCTTTGGTGGGCGTCGCACCAAGCTTCCTGTTGAATGGCGTCAGTTACCTCGCGATAATCGTCGCGCTCCTCATGATGAGGGTGTCACAACTCAGAATCTTCCCCTCAAATGTAAGTTCCACGATGAGGGAAGGGCTCAAAGAGGGAATTTCATTCGCAGTCAACGACACTGTGATAGCTTCGATATTAATCGTTCTCATCTTCGTGGGAACGTTCGGGTACAATTACAGCACAGTTCTCCCGCTCCTTGTTAAGTTCATAATGAACGGCGGGCCGGAGATGTTCGGAGTGCTCACCGCAGCATTAGGTATCGGGTCTATGATAGGTGCAATACTTGTGGCGGGCCGTCAGCAGCCGACGCGGAGATTCATTTACACTTTCGCCGTTGTTTTCGGTTTGATCGATCTTGCAATGGCCCTCTCAAGAGTTTATGTATTGACGGTCATCCTCCTTGTGGCACTGGGAGTCGCGAGCATTGCATACATCGCGTCCACCAATACCTCCCTGCAGATGAACAGCCCGATGCACCTTCGAGGGAGGATAATGGGCTTGTATGTCGTAATATTTGCGGGCAGCACTCCGATCGGCGCCCTGTTTACCGGGTTCATCGCGGAATGGATAGGAACCGCCCAAATGATTTTCATAGAAGGGATGTTGTGTCTTGTCGGAGTGATTGCAGGCGTGGCCTTTGTAAGGAGGAAAGCAGCGATTGGTGAGAGAGAGAAAGTCCCGGAGGAGTCCGGGACTTCCTGAGGACCCCGATTCTACTTGCCTGAATCTGGTGATTGCCAATTCTGTCGGTTCATCATATTTGGCCGGCCCCAAGTGTTCATGTTCCCGCCCATTCCACCGCCATTCCTCATCATCTCCATCCTTTTCATCATCATTTCACCCCTACCCATACGTCCCTGGCACGCCCGGGACATTCCATTGTGCATGAACATCATGGGATGCTGAAGAACTTTCCTCCAAATCTTCTGCTGATCCGGAGTGAGCAGCTTGTTGACCTCAAACCACCCGTTCAGCCGGTTGGAACGAAGCTGGCCCTGGAGCTTTGCAATATCCTGCAACTTTGCGGCGAGCGCATTCTGGTCGGGATTTGCCGCCGAGGCAAGTTCGGCATAATCTACGCGGTCATGGGCGATGCTGGCCCGTATATCGATTTGCTTTTGCTTCAGGTTGAGCCGGATCTTCTGCATCTCCGCCTTCTGCTGATCAGTGAGTTTCATCTTGGCGAATAGCATCGGAGCGTGCATCATTTGCATTCGTTGCATTCGTGCCGGTTGAGGCTGTGCCACAGCCGCACCCGCGGCGAACATCAGGCCGATTGTTGCTATAATCAGTTTACTTCTCATTTCAAGACTCCTTTTTGTAAATCTATTCCTTTGACTTCCGGCGATCCATTTCGGTTTAATAGTTCTAACTTGAAGCGGCTATCACCCTTTTTTATATTCGAAGTGTGAGAGCGATCTTGAGAGGGAGACTGGTTATTGACAGCCTCCACGGAATTAGTGAAAATATGGGAATTGTCGTAGATGGAGGAACGATTTTACATGTCGGGAAATATTCTGACATCGCGCGTCACTCGGGCGACCTTCCGGTTTACAACTTTGACGGTATACTCTGTCCTGGTTTGATCAACGCACACACGCATCTCGAGTTGTCCTTGTTCAGCAAGGAATCGTTTTCTCACAGAGATTTTGTCGATTGGGTGATCCGGCTTGTGGAGTCGAGATCTTCGGCCACATTGGAGGAAACTCATCTCCAGTGTCTGAAGGCAAAGAGAGAGGTCGAGAAGCGCGGGACATCTTATTTCGTCAACGTCGGAAACGACTACGAGATGAACGTCTCGCTCGGCAGGAATCAGCTGTTTCAATTCGAGCAGATAGGAATAAACGGAGCCTACGCCGGGAAAATACTCGAACGTGCGAGGGCACTACTTGAGGAACTACATGGAGTCGACACTTCATTGGCGGTACATGCCCCTTATTCGGTTTCTCGGGAGTTGATGCAAGGGATTAAGTCGTTCAACAATAGCCGCGGAACAATCACATCGGTTCATCTTGCCGAGACAGCCGACGAAGTGGAATTCACACGCTCTGGGAAGGGGCGGATGGCGGACCTTCTTAACCACAGGGTTAGGAAATGGACTTTCGCTGTGCCGGGCATGTCGCCGGTGCAGTATGTCGACTCAATGGGTCTGTTGGACGAAAAGACGTTGTGCGTTCATTGCGTTTTTGTCGACGACGAAGACGTGAATATCCTGAAGGACCGACGGAGCGCGGTAGCGGTGTGCTTGAGAAGCAATATGGAGCTGTCGGGAGAGAGGCCGCCGCTGGAGAAATTTCGGCGGAGCGGAATTCCGATACTCATCGGTACAGACAGCAGGGCAAGTTCTCCGGACATCGACATGTTCGCCGAGATTGCAGCATTCTATGACGAGTTTCACGATTTGTTTGCTCCATCGGAGATAATTTCGCTGGCGACGTCAGACGCGGCCGACTTTCTCGGAATCGGCGGTCATTACGGACGAATCGCGGCGGGCCTGAACAACTCGCTTGTATACGTCCCCTTCGATGGAGACACGGAGGAAGCTTCAGAGTTTCTGGTCTCAGAAGCAGCCGGGAAGACGGAGGCGGTCGAGATTTGAAGGCCCGGTCGATGTTTGCACTTGTTTTCGCAGCTCTCCTTGGCATCGTAGCCTACAAGATCGTGTTCATCCCGGTCAGCGTGAACATGACGAGTTATCCCAGGCAGATTTTCGTCAACAGCTCGACTCCGGTTGATATAAAAGTCGTTGCCGTCAACAGGATCGGTTTTCCCATTCCTTTTATGCGCCTTCACGGGAAGTTTGTAATACAGGAAGGGGCAAAGAAAATCCAAGTGCTGAAGGCGGGTAACGATGAGATGGTTTTCAATACGAAAGACACAGCCGGCAAGCTCGTGGTTCTTTATTATACACCGATCATCCCCTTTCCCGTCGAGATTGTCCTCAATATCGAGACTTCATCGATAGCTTGTCTTAATCCTTCTCTTTTCTTTCTCAGTTAGTGCATAGATGCTTGATTTCAAACTCCTGAAGAAAGACGCCCGAACCAAGGCGCGCGCCGGGTTACTGCAGACTGACCACGGGACGGTGAGAACGCCTGTTTTCATGCCTGTCGGAACCAGAGGAAGCGTGAAGGCGGTAGAACAGCGGGAGCTCCTCGAAATCAATGCCCAGATAATTCTCGGCAATACTTACCATTTGTATCAACGCCCCGGCGTTGATGTATTGAGAAGTCTCGGAGGGCTCCACTCTTTTATCTCATGGTCCAGGCCGATGCTGACCGACAGCGGGGGGTTCCAGATACTGAGTTTATCGGAGCTGAGGAAGCTGACGAAGGACGGTGTCGAATTCCGGTCCCACATTGACGGCTCTTACCATTTCTTCACCCCGGAGAAAATAATCGAAGTCGAAAGACAGATCGGCGCGGATATCATCATGGTACTTGATGAGTGCCCACCGTATCCCGCGGAGAGGGAGTACATTGCGAAGAGTGTCGAGCTGACTCACAGTTGGGCGTTGCGATGCAAAGAGAGTTTTGTCAATTCGAGTCAACTTTACAATTACAATCAATTCCTTTTCGCGATAATCCAGGGTGGGACACACTTGGACCTCAGGGACCGGAGCGCCACGCGGCTTATCGAGGCGGACTTTGACGGCTACGCCATCGGGGGTCTGGCCGTCGGAGAGCCCGCCGAGGAGATGTACAGAGTCACGAATCACGTGACCGATATCCTGCCGGAGGATAAGCCGCGATATCTGATGGGAGTGGGAACGCCTGAGAATCTTCTCGAAGCCGTCGAGCGGGGCGTCGACATGTTCGACTGCGTTATGCCAACGCGCAACGGCAGGAACGCCCAGATTTTCACCTCAAAGGGGGTTTTGAACATCAAGAACGCGGTTTACAGGCTTGACGAACCACCCCTTGATTCAGGTTGCGACTGCCATACGTGCAAGAACTATTCGCGTGCTTACCTGAGGCATCTGTTCAATGTCGGTGAGATACTAGGTTTGCAGCTCGCGTCCTTACATAATTTGCGTTTTTTTATTAGCTTAATGGAGCAAGCGCGTCTATCAATCATCGAGGAGCGCTTTGTAGAATTCAAGGAAGAAACTCTCGCGAATATGGACAAAAAGAAAAAGGAGGAAATTTGAACGGTCTACTTCTTGCACTAATGGCACAACAGGGCGGAGATGCCGGAGGCGGCATGGTCAGCACTGTGGTAATGTTTGCGTTGATAATCTTTATTTTCTATTTCATGATTATTCGTCCGCAGAGCAAGCGCCAGAAAGAGCGTCAGAAAATGCTCGAGGCGATGAAAAAGGGTGACAAAATTGTTACGAGCGGCGGGTTACACGGGAAAATCATAGGCATGGAGGACAAGACAGTCCTTGTCGAGATTGCCGACAACGTTAAGGTGAAAGTGGAAAAATCCGCCGTGTCAGCAGTAGTGCCGGAATAACCATGTCTGAGTTTGATAGTATCGATGCTGCACTCGAAGATATAAGGCAGGGAAGATGTTTAATTGTAGTTGACGACGAGGAACGCGAGAACGAAGGTGATTTCGTCCTCGCGGCGGAAAAGATAACCCCCGAGTCGATCAACTTCCTCACAAAACACGGACGAGGGATAATCTGCGTTTCTCTGCTCCCCGAGCGGGCCGAACGATTGCAGCTCGATATGATGGTTGGAGTCAATACGTCAATTCACCAGACGGCATTCACGGTAAGCGTGGATGCGTTGAAAGGGACAACGACAGGGGTGTCCGCGTCCGACCGCGCGACGACAATCCTCTCACTCGTAAATCCGGAAACAACTCCGGCAGATCTCGCAAGGCCCGGACATATTTTTCCCCTCCGTGCAGTGAAGGAGGGGGTGCTGCGGCGGGCTGGCCACACTGAGGCGGCAATAGATCTCGCGAGGCTCGCGTCACTGTACCCGGCAGGAGTCCTGTGTGAGATTATGAACGATGACGGCACAATGGCGCGCGTGCCCCAGTTGATGGAAATCGCGCGCGAGTTCGATTTGCATATCATCACTATCCAGGACCTGATCCATTACCGGATGCAACGCGAGCAGATGGTGAAGAAGGTCGTTGTCACCAAGCTCCCTACCAGATACGGCTATTTCGATCTTCACCTGTACCAGAGCATCATCGACAGGAAGGAGCATCTTGCCCTGGTCAAGGGAGAAATACACGGTGATGTGCCGGTCCTGGTCCGTGTCCACTCGGAATGCCTGACGGGCGATGTGTTCGGCTCGCTAAGATGCGACTGCGGCGAACAGCTTCATTGCGCGATGAAGAAGGTCGAAAAGGAAGGGACAGGAATTGTCCTTTACATGCGCCAGGAAGGAAGAGGGATCGGCCTCGTAAACAAGATCAAGGCGTACAAACTGCAGGACGACGGCCACGACACCGTCGAGGCGAACGAAAAACTCGGATTCAAGGCCGATCTTCGCGATTACGGCATCGGGGCACAGATCCTCGTCGATCTCGGCGTCAGGAAAATGCGCCTTATGACGAACAATCCGAAGAAAATAGTGGGCCTCGAAGGCTACGGCCTTGAGATTGTCGAGCGAGTTCCGATAGAAATAGAGCCGAACGAGGAAAATCAGAAGTATCTTGAGACCAAGCGGGATAAGCTAGGTCATCTTATTCTAGATATCTGATCGGCGCCGGCCGCCAGTCTCAGCGTAAAATGTGGCGGAAGTTTACACGCGCGCTGGAAATATTTGTCAATAGTTTATTATCTTTGATCAGAGTCCGTCCCCCAGAAAGAGGGACGGACTTTTGTATTTGTATGAACGAAGCAGGAGGATTCGATGTCGAATAACTTTGTCTATTTGACAAGAGAAAAACTGGTTGAACTTGAGGCACAGCTCAAGGACATGAAAACCAACGGCAGGTCGGAAGCCGCAAGGAAGATAGCCGAGGCGAGGTCCCACGGCGATCTTTCGGAGAATTCAGAGTACGATGCCGCCAAAGAAGAAATGCAGATGCTTGAGCTCCGCATTGCCCAGTTGGAACAGACTCTGACGAGGACTCGGGTGATGGACCCGGCCGAGGTGCGTACGGACAAAGTCTATATCTTCAGCAGGGTGCATCTGTTGGATATGCTTGCGAACAAGAAGATAGAATACCAGCTCGTCTCGACGGAAGAAGCTGACTTGCTGAAGGGGAAGATATCCACCGATTCACCGATAGGAAAAAGCCTTCTCGGCAAAGTAGTGGGAGACGTTGTTTCGGTGAAAGTGCCCGCCGGTATGAAGCAATATAGAATCCTGGAAATAGGCAGGTAATGCCCAGGAACCTTGAGTTCAAGGCAAAGATAAATGAGATAGTCGCGCTGGAGGAAGCATTCAAGCGGGACGGCGCGTCATTTGTCGAAATCCTCGAGCAGACAGACACGTATTTTGTTGTGCCGCGCGGGAGGCTGAAGCTCAGGGAAGCGACGGGGAAGAAAGCAGAGCTTATCTTCTATGAGCGGGACGAGAGTTCTCCGGAAGAAATGCGGAGTCTCTATGACGTTGTTCCGGCGGACCTCGGGATGGGGGAAGTCCTTTCAAAAGCTCTCGGCGTCAAGGTCGTGGTTTCGAAGAAGCGGCGGCTTCTCATGCTGAAGAACGCAAGGATACATCTTGACGCGGTAGACGGGCTCGGGGCATACCTGGAATTCGAGGTCATGTCGCAGGGGGACGATGCCGGCGACGCGATTTTGCTTGACAGACTTAAGAGGATAGCGGCTCCCTTTGTGGAAAGGGAGATCAATGTGTCTTACAGTGATCTGATAACATTGACACGAGGCTGACTTTCCAGATTACTCGTCAGTGATGGAGCGAATCCGATTTCCCTGGCAGCAACTCTGTTACGTTTGGATTCAAGATTTCCCTTGTTTAATATTTGGAAGAACCTAGGGTGGACGGGCCCCGGAAGGGGTCCCGACGGGAGTTTGGAAGGTGAAGGACAAACGGTCGATATGACAAAATGTTGTTCGGGAATAAGAGATGCACAAGTGATAACGGATTCACGCTTTGGACGTCACAGCGGTGCTCCCCACAAAGTACAACTACCTAAAGAGCGGGCGCAGAAACTGCGGTTCCCAGTGCTATGGCGAGTCATCGGGTCTGATGACTGACGAACGGGCAGATATTCTGCTGTTGTGCCTGCTCCAAACCAAACGGAGGGTAAAATGAATTGCGTTACAGTTAAGCAAGCAAAGGATATTCATCCTAATTCTCAGCCTTGCGCCGCTCCAGTCATGCAGTCAGAAGCTCAACGTTTCGGAATCCCCTACAGCAACAACCGTCCAAAAAGGATCGGATAGTACTTCTACGACTGCGTCGTCAAAGGAAGTCAAGGGCAATCCAAAGTTATCACCAATTAGGACATCTTCCGTCCAGCCATTGGTTCAATACTACAATGCAGGGGCGACTTATAACGGGCCTGAACAGTGGCGGGCCGATCATTACTGTCCGCGATATGGGGTCTTGATGCTCTTTGAAAGCAAGGGCATCACCGGGTCATCATCGGGATGGTCCACTATGCGAAATCAATATGGGTTCAATGGGATCATCGGGTTGACCCCATCTTATATTGATCAGGCCATATCCGTCGGATATAATTTCAAAAATCTGATCAGCGGGCTTCCGGATTCTTTGAGCGAATTGAGTTCATGGGTTTCGCTTGCGCTGTCGAAGTATGTCACGAATTTTTATTTTGACGAGCCATGCAATAGCAATCACAGTTACTCCCTTGCAACGGCTCGCGATACAATCGGGAGTTTAAGCGGGGGGACTGGAAAGCTCTGGGCGGCCGATTATTGCACTACGGCTCAAATGCTCGCCAATGCCTGTCCGACTGACTGCCTGATACAACAATATCCCTACATGGACGATCTCGGCTGCGACAAATATGCTTACACCTTAGGCAGTAGCTGTAGTCAGGTGATTTCTAATTACACAACGTGGAGAAATTCATTCCCGGACAAGTTCGATTTCATTTGGATCGCCGCCGAGGACGGAGAGACTGGCTGTTATCAGAACGAGTTTGACTGGATGATTCAAAATGGGGGGATCGGTACTGTTGCTCTATACGTCGATGGGAGTTCAAACTGGTCGGATGTTACGGATTTTTGTCAGCAGGCATATTCACACGGTTATCTTAACCAGGTATACAGACAGTTCCATTCGGTCTATACATGCCGCTACAATAATGTGAGCTTTCCTCCGGCGTGCTGCGGTGGGAGCGATTACGGAATGTGGGACGCCTCAACTCAGACTTATATTGAATGCAGCAACCCTAATGGATCCGGCTGCGTGCAAGTGTGGTATCTTACGAGCAACGTTGATGACAACGGATGGTCCAACCCCACTCCGTACGGATCAACTATCACGTACTTCGGAACAACCAGCCCTTGCCCATAAGAAAGGGGGATGAAAATGATAAGGACGTTCTATTTGTTCATTGCTTTATTGCTGCTGGTATCGGGAGCGGACTGCAACGCCCAGGGAAGCCGGAGTTATTTTGGCGTGGAATACGAGCTTAATCCCACGCCAAGCTTTGTTTTTCACGGTGGAGGAAATCCTGTTAGGTGGGATAATGTTGCACTTTACGCAGGGTATTTCACCGACCGGTATACGTCCGTCGAGGCATTTACGACGCTTGGAGAATTCAGTGATCGGAATTACCTGAGCAAAGAGGGCCTCTATTTCCCTGCCGAATATGTCATAACAAAGAACGTGGACAGATTCTTATTTGCTACGGCAGGTATTCGGTTGAACCTTGGTTCCAGCTATTCTGCAAGGGGTGTAAGATGGTATTTCTTGTTGGGTACCGAGGGGATCTTCTTTGGAGCACCGTATCGCGAGAGGAGTATAACTTACTATGATGGCATTCTCGACAGTGTTCTTACGAGGAAATGGGGCTTCCCGATTTTCAGGTATCAAGGTTGGGGAATAACTCTGCTTGGGTTCAGACTGATTGTGCCGACCCGCTACATAGATCTATCCTGGACCTCACAATTCACGATTCCTGTGCTTAAATGGGGATGGAACGACATGCCGGATGCCACACTTTTGTCGAGTACGGTAGGAGTCCAGTTTTAGGGAATCAGCGGCGCCCGATCCGCAATCGAGGCAGCCAGATCTTCCGGAGGGGGCATTCCTTCCAGGAACCTGTTGAATGCCGCTTCTATTTCTGGAAACGTCTCCAGCCTTACTAACGTCGATCTCAGCGTGGAGCCGTTCCGGATTCCGTGGACATATCCGTGATAATATTTCCTGAATTCCGTCAGTCCGCGGTGTTCGCCTTTTAACCCTATCTCCATCTTCAGGTGGCGGAGACAGGTGTCAGCCCGCTCGCGGAAGTCGGCAGGGGGAGGAACGGCGCCGTGTTTAATCAGATGTTTTATATCCCGAAAGATCCATGGATTACTGACGGCTCCCCTGGCAACCATGACGCCGTCGCACTTTGTTGATTCGAACATATCGAGCGCATCCTGCGCCGACCGTATATCGCCGTTGCCTATGATGGGAAGCTCAGCCATTTCCTTGATGCGCCGGATCCAGTCCCAGTCGGCATCGCCGTCGTGATGCTGCGCCCTCGTGCGTGCATGAATTGTCAGTGCCGATAATCCTTCGCCTGCGCAAATCTTTGCGACCTCGGGTATCGTAATGGAGTTCGAGTCCCAGCCGAGGCGCGTCTTTAAAGTGACCGGAATTGAAACCGCGCTCTTCACGGCGTGAATTATCGACTTCATCTGGCCGAGGTCCTTCAGAAGTCCGGCTCCCGCGCCTCGCTGAGCGACTTTGGGAACCCAGCAGCCCGCGTTGATGTCGATGAAATCCGGTCCTGCATCTTCTGCCATCCTTGCGGCTTCGGCCATCACGTTCGGATCGCCGCCGAATATCTGGATGCCGACAGGGCGTTCCTTTTCGCTGGTAATGAGTTTCTGCGTGCTTTTTCTTGCTGAGCGGATCAAGCCCTCGGAACTGATGAACTCGGTGTAGACTATGTCCGCCCCGAATTCCTTGCAGATAAGTCGGAAGCCGAGGTCCGTCACATCCTCCATCGGGGCAAGTGCAACGGGGTTTTCTAATTCGTATTTTCCCAGGTTTATCTTCATATTCTGTTCCGCCTCACAATTTAGGCATAGCGCGCGGGATAGAGCAAGGCGGAAATTGAGAGGTAATTTTGGGGACTACATCCCTCATAGCTGAGGTTTCAAGCGGCTGGGATTCCAACAAAGCCGCCAGCCCAATCGTCCGGTATTCCGGCGAAAGGGGGTCTACTCGGTTTTGTTCTGATGCGCCGAGATGCGCTACGGCACGATCTTGTTCAGCGGATACTCGATGATTCCTTCAGCACCGTTGCGTTTCAATTCCGGGACGATGATCCTTACAGTGCGCTCGTCGATTATAGTCTCGATGGCGACCCACTCGTTGTCATATAGCGGGGAAACCGTCGGTTTCCGGAGCGCCGGGATTATACCGATGACTTTCGGGAGATCAGATTTTCTGATATTCATTTTCAGTCCTACCTTTCCCTCGGCCGCGATCGCGCCCTTCAGCAACAATGCGATGGTCTCGATCTTCTCGCGCTTCCACTGGTCCTTGTACGCCTCGTTGTTTGCGATGAAGCGCGTTGAAGATTGCAGGACGGTATCGATTACTCGAAGATGATTTGCGCGGAGGGAACTCCCGGTCTCGGTGACTTCGACGATTGCGTCCGCAAGTTCCGGTACCTTCACCTCTGTCGCACCCCACGAAAATTCCACGGATGCTTCGACTCCGTTCCGTTGGAGGTACTGTTTCGTGATGTTCACGACTTCCGTGGAGATACGCTTACCATGTAAATCCCTCACGGTTTTGAACTCTGAGTCTTCCTGGACCGCGAGGACCCATCTGACCGGGCGCATGCTCTGTTTTGCATAAACGAGTTCTGCAACCTCCGTCACGTTGCTGTTAGTCTCGATGATCCAGTCTTTACCGGTTAATCCGGCGTCAAATGTACCCAGCTCTACATAGCGTGCCATTTCCTGGGCACGCACGAGCATGATTTTCAATTCATCGTCCTCGACGGTGGGGAAGTAGCTCCTTGACGATACGGAAATGCCGTAGCCGGCCTTTTGAAACAATGAAAAAGTTGATTCCTGCAGACTCCCTTTCGGGAGACCCAGTTTTAACACTTTATCTGCTGACATTTTCTTCTGTTCCTTTATTCGTGATGTTTGAAGCGAGGAGCTTTTGGGAGCTACTTTCTTATGACAAATTCAATGCTGTCTGGGGTTACAGAGATCACCTGGAGCGTGGGAGGAACATGGACCTCCGGCCCAATATGCGATGAACTCGAGTGAATGAGGTCGTTGTAATCTACGGTCACTTTCACAGAGTCTGCGGGAGTCTCGGAAATGGTAGTGAGTCCGCCCCTCAGGGTTACGTCCACCGTCGGCGGCAGGAGAAGGATGTTTATTGAATCTGTGTTGTTCAGTATCCTGACCGGGACGTCCTTGTAGGTGTCTTCGGCAATTTGCTGGACGTTCACACTCACGTCCACATTTCTTGTCTCGAGAGTTATTAATCCTGCGAGCGTATCTGAAAGTGGCATCGTCGCATCGATTGCTTTCATGACTCGCCTAAATCGCCTGCGCTGAGTGTACCATCCGTCCAGATCCCTCACCAGGTTGCTTGCTCCCGTGACGGTTACGGAGTCGGGCGAGACGACAGGATTTCCGACAATCATGAAGCCGCTTCTGGGCTCCACATCGATATCCGGGATAACAGGGACTTTCCTGGTCGCAATTTTATCGAGCGTCATAACCACCGTGTCGGGGGTGAAGCTGATGACATTTGCGGACGAACCGAAATCCAGCGAATAGCCGAGATCGCGGCTTGTAATTACGATCCTTCGCTTATTGAAATTAGAAAGATCGACATTAATGCTCGAGGTGGTGGAAAGATAGGCTGATGCGAGCTGCCAGCCCGTTCCCCGCACTCTAACCAGGACCGACTTCGGGATAGGACTGGACACGGCGGTGTTCTCCGGTAGATCACTGACCCTGAACGGGACCCTGATCGCGACCGAGTACTCGTTGTTCATTGACACCGAGAGCCAGACAAGGATTGAGAGTATCAGAGAAGCGATTATTACGTGAGTTTTCTTTTCCATTCTCTAACCGGGAATTTCAATTTGAACATTTCCCGGGAAATCCGAATACCTTTTGCCGAGTCCGTCCTCCGGGTGTGCGCCCGATGCTTTCCGATCTCTCATAGATTCGATGCTTGGGCTGATTCACTAACAAGAAAATTTAAACCTGCGTAGGTTAATTTCCAAAAGGCGGCACCTAGTCTTGCAAACTTGAGAAGTTAGTTGAGCTATACCAAGAAAAAAGGCGAATTCTCAAGAAAATGATTGCTATTTGTCCACGCCTTTGGTAACTTTTCGACGAATGAGACTTGCAGTTTTTGTGTCTGGTAAGGGCACAAACCTTCTTAATATTATCAAAAGGAACAAAGAGGGATTTTTAAGGTCGGAAATCAGTTTGGTGGTTTCCAATCATGAGTGTGAAGCGATAGAGAAATCACAAAGTGCTGGCATTCGGACAAAGATCTTGGACCCGAGGAGTCTTGAGAACGAAACCGAGTTTGGAAATCTGTTGCTCGAAGTTCTACGGAAGAATCAGATCGAGTTTATTGTCCTCGCAGGCTTTCTCAAAATGATCCCCGAAGCAGTTGTAAAGGCGTTTCAAAACAAGATTATCAACGTCCATCCTGCCCTTCTGCCTTCCTTCGGAGGAAAGGGAATGTATGGTATGAAGGTCCATCAGTCAGTAATAGATTACGGGTGTAAGGTCAGCGGAGCGACCGTCCATCTGGTAGATTCCGAATATGACCGCGGGCCGGTCGTCCTGCAGAGATGCGTGCCAGTCACCGACGAAGATACGCCGGAAACTCTTGCCTCAAAGATCCATCAACTTGAATACGAACTCCTGCCTGAAGCCATCAGGTTGTTTGAAGAGAACCTGGTGAAGGTAGAGGGAAGAAAGGTGAGAATTTTTCTTTCGTGAAAATAAAACGTGTATTGGTAAGTGTTACTGATAAGACAGGGCTGGCAGAGTTTGCGATGGTTTTGGCGAGACAGGGGGCGGAGATTTTTAGCACCGGCGGCACGCTGAAGGCTCTTCAGGGAGCGGGAATAAAAGCTCAGAGTATCACTGACGTTACGGGGTTTCCGGAAATCCTGGACGGCAGGGTGAAGACGCTTCACCCTGCGGTATTTGCAGGCATATTGGCGAAACGTGATGTGCCTGACCACATGCAGCAACTCGAGAAGCTGAATCTTTCTCTTTTCGATATGGTTGTCGTCAACCTGTACCGTTTCGAGGAGACCGTCGCCTCAGGTGCGAAGCTCGACACGATCGTCGAGAATATAGACATCGGCGGTCCTTCGCTGATTAGGGCGGCGGCGAAGAATTACGAGGGGTGTGCAGTTGTCGTAGATCCTGCACAATACGGTGAGATTTCGGCTGAGCTCGTCAACAACGGGGAGATCGGATTGCCGCTGATGCAGAGGCTTGCAGCAAGGGCTTTCGAAAAAGTGGCAGAATATGATGTGGCCATAGCACGGTTCTTCAGCGAGCATTTTGACGGGGGTGACGCGCTCGGGAATTCTCTCTTCGTGGCCGCGCGAAAGAGCATGGATTTGCGTTACGGCGAGAACCCGCACCAGTCAGCGGGATACTACGGCGATTTTAAAAAGTACTTCGAACATTTGCACGGAAAAGAGCTGTCCTACAATAACCTCGTGGATATGGATGCTGCGCAGAGGGTCGTGCAGGAATTCGAGTCCCCTGCCGCCGTCATCATAAAGCACACGAATCCCTGCGGTGTTGCAGTTGCTGAGAATTTGCTGCTTGCTTACACCCAGGCGCTGAAGACGGATTCGAAGAGCGCTTTTGGCGGAATCGTGGCTGTTAATAGGAGAGTTGAGTCCGCGCTAGCGGAGGAACTCAACCGGATTTTTCTTGAGGTTGTAATTGCTCCCGAATTTTCAGATGAAGCGATTGAGCTGCTGAAGAAGAAGAAAGATAGAAGGCTGGTAATCAGCAGGAACAGACTTTCGGACGAAATTCAAGTCCGCTCTTCTTGCGGCGGCTTGCTTGCACAGACATCCGATGACATTGTCGTAAACGTGAACGACCTGAAAGTTGTGACTAATCGGAGGCCGACGGAGCAAGAGCTGCGCGATTTGAAGTTTGCATACGCGGTTTGCAAGCATGTGAAGTCAAATGCCATTGTCTTCGCTATGAACGGAATGACGCTCGGGGCCGGAGCGGGACAAATGTCGAGGGTGGATTCGGTGAAGATAGCCCGAATGAAGGCTGCAGAAGCTGGACTCGACCTGAAAGGGAGTGTCGCAGCGTCGGATGCCTTCTTCCCATTTGCCGATAACGTGGAGGAGATTGCCAAGGCAGGTGCGACGGCGATAATTCAGCCCGGCGGTTCCGTCAGGGATTCAGAATCAATAGAAGCCGCAAACAAGTTCGACATTTCGATGGTATTCACCGGTATCAGACACTTTAAACATTAGAAGAGCGCAGCAATGGGATTCTTCGGACTTTTGTCAAACGATCTTGCGATCGATCTGGGAACAGCGAACACGCTCATCTGGATGCGTTCCAAGGGAGTGGTTCTCAGGGAACCGTCCATAGTCGCATTCGATAAGAATACGAAGCGCATCGTCGCTATAGGGCACGAAGCGAGGGAGATGCTTGGAAGGACACACAGGGATATACAGGTCATACGTCCCATGCGTGACGGCGTAATAGCGGATTTCGAAATCGCAGAGGGAATGCTCCGGGCCTTCATTAAGAAAGTTCATGCCGGCATGCTTCCGAGCAGAAGAATTGTCATAAGCGTGCCGAGCGGGATAACCGAAGTTGAGAAAAGAGCAGTTCGCGATGCATCGGAGCATGCAGGCGCGAAGGAAGTTCATCTTATTGCGGAACCGATGGCTGCCGCTATCGGGATCGGCCTCGACGTCGACGCCCCCGTCGGGAACATGGTCATCGATATCGGCGGCGGTACGACCGAGATCGCCGTGATTGCCCTGTCGGGAATCGTGAACGAAGAATCGATTCGAATTGCCGGCGACGAGATGAACAACGCGATCATACAGTTCTTCAAGAAGAATCACAACATACTGATCGGCGAGCGCACGGCGGAGGCGATAAAATGCGAAGTCGGCTCCGCAATGC
This sequence comes from Bacteroidota bacterium, assembly GCA_021825585.1. Taxonomy (GTDB): domain Bacteria; phylum Bacteroidota; class Ignavibacteria; order Kryptoniales; family JAKASW01; genus JAKASW01. The sequence goes on from JAKAGT010000006.1 coordinate 34,153, forward strand.
CGTTGAAAGAAGAGATCACTATTCAGGTCAAGGGACGCGACCTGGTGGCGGGCATTCCCAAGACAACTGAAGTGAGCTCCTCCGAAATTCGAGACGCATTGAATGAGCCGGTCGGTGCAATAGTAGACGCCGTTAAGATTTCCCTCGAGCGTACACCTCCTGAGCTGTCTGCAGATATTCTGGATCGCGGAATAATGCTCTCGGGCGGCGGTGCACTTCTTAAGGGTCTGGATGAGCGAATAAGGATGGAGACCAATCTACCGGTCCATGTTGCGGAGGATCCTTTGACGGCGGTTGTGCGCGGAGTAGGCAAAGTGCTGGACAAGATAAACGAATTCTCGAAGGTATTGATAAAGAGCAGGCGTTACTGACGGAAATCTGGAATGTTTACATGGATTTCTGAGTTCTTCAGCCTCGCGAAGAACTACATTATTTTTGCCCTCCTTCTGGCCATTTCCCTGTTCATGATTTCTGCGAACGACAACAATTACACAAAAGGGCTCCAGGCCGCCGGCCTCGTCACAACAGCTTACCTGGAGACCGGGGTTCAGCATATTGTGGACTACTTCCTTCTCTCCTCGAGGAACAAAGAACTCCTGAAAGAGAATGCCAGGCTGATAGACCTGGCTGCCCAGACTCATCTCGCGCTCGACGAGAACGAGCAGCTCAGGCAAATGTTAAACCTGAAAAGTCATTCGACAACCCCGCTGGTTCCCGGTTCTGTAGTCGGTCGTTCCTCAGATGGAGGCAGGAATTTCCTGACTCTTGACATTGGCAGCGATGACGGAGTGCATGTCGGAGACCCGGTCGTCAACGGGAGCGGCTTGGTGGGGATAGTTTCCAGCGTGAGCGGCAGGTTTTCACTGGTGCGGACCCTGTTGGATGCCGATAGTAGGATTGCGGCCCGGCTGGTGAACGCCACTGCCGATGGACTGATAGAGGCGGGCAGTTATGGCGAGTTGAAGATGAGCAACGTCGCCAGGAGACATGACGTCAAGAAAGGCGATATCGTAGAAACTTCCACGTTAAGCAGTCTTGTACCGCCCGGGATAGTAATTGGAATTGTGTCGAGGGCAACGGATAAACCGGGTAACATATTTAAGGAAATTACAGTACAGCCGGCAGTTGATTTTAGCTCGATTTTTGCGGCATTTGTCATGCAGTATAAGCCTCCGACTGCCGCAGCGACACTTGAAAAAGAAGCCATCGGGAAGAAATGACGAAGAGAATCATCGTTTACATTATACTCGGTGTGATGTCCATACTTCTCCAGAAGTTCCTGGATAATTTTGCTTCATTGGGGTCCGTTGCGCCCCAGCTCGTCATATTGTTCGTCATTTATATTTCACTTCGTGAGGGACAGCTCTTCGGCGTCACCGGAGGATTTATTGCAGGTCTTGCCAATGACATGCTTGTCACGCATTTTATCGGGTTTACTTGTTTTGTCGGCGTCCTTGCAGGTTTCATCTCGGGCTTTTTCTACAGGGAAAGCGAAGTGGACCTGGCGGCAAGGACGCTCAATTTCGCGTGGATATCGGCCGTTACGTTGTTTCTCACGGAGTTGATCGCGCTGCCGATTGTGGCAGCCGGAGAGTTGAACTACTTCTATGTTTTCTTGAAATTCACGATAGGGACTACGGTTTATACTTCAGTGTTTGCCATGATCATAGTTTTTGTCAACGGGAAGAAGAACCGCTATGTTTGATGCGGAATTCGGATCGCGTTCACGTTCTCTGATGATGCGCGGAGTCGTTGTCCTGGCTTTACTCGGGATAGGGATAAAGCTCGGAGACATGCAGCTCGTGAATGAAGTCATCTACGGCAAGAAATCCGAAGACATTACAACGAGGATATTCGTGCAGCAGCCGCTGCGCGGCGAGATATTCGACCGCTACGGCAACGTCATGGTTGAGAACGGTCCCGCGTATGAAGTTTCCGTAATTCCCAATGAATTCAAGAGCGACCAGATTGGCCCACTGGCAAATCTCCTTCAGATGGACAGCGTGGACATAGCCAGGAGGATCAAGATTGGTATTGCAATTTCTCCATACCTCCCGGTCAGGCTGAAGCGGGATATTTCTTTCGCGGCCTTGTCCGCAATCGAGGAGCATCTCAAGGATTTCAGCGGGGTTTACTTCGACATACAGCCGAAACGGGTTTATGTCGGTAAGGCGAAGGCCGCACATATCCTGGGATTCACAAAGGAGATTTCTGAGCAACAGCTTGAAACGCTGGGGGACTACTACCAACCGGGAGACATCGTCGGCTACAACGGACTCGAGGCCAGCTATGAGACTATCCTCCGCGGTCAAAAGGGATACAAGTATCTTGCGGTGAATGCACAGGGTCAGGTGGTTGGAAGTTACGACGACGGCAGACTTGACGTGCCCTCCCAGGACGGCGATGATTTGTATCTTTCGGTGGATGAAGGTCTGCAGGCGATGGCCGAATCGCTCATGGTGGGAAGGCGCGGAGCGGTCGTCGCGCTCGATCCAAACAACGGGCAGGTGCTTGCGATGACAAGTGCTCCGGATTTCAACCCGTCAGTCTTCTCGGGTTACACTTCGAGGGCGGAATGGAACAAACTCATCAACGACCCGGATCATCCTCTATTTAACAGAGCTACCATGGCGGCACTTCCTCCCGGCTCCACGTTCAAAATGGTACTCGCGACCGCTGCGCTGGAAGGAAACGTCATCGATACTAACTGGACCGTCCATTGTACAGGCTCCATGCTCTATGGGGGAAGGGTGTTTCATTGCGACAAGGCACACGGGACCGTCAATATTATCAGGGCGATCGAAGTATCCTGCAACGTGTTTTTCTACAACCTGATGCTCAAAGTGGGTTTCCAGGCCTGGACAAAATACGGAAGGATGTACGGCTTCGGCGAGAAAACCGGAATTGACCTGCAGGACGAAAGCCCGGGTATAATGCCCTCCGAACAGTATTTCAACCAGATTTTCGGAAAAGACCGCTGGACCAACGGTTATCTTCTCAGCCTGGCGATCGGTCAGGGTGAAGTTAGCGCTACACCGCTTCAGATGGCTGCCTACGTCATGGCTATTTCCAACTTCGGCAAATATTACCAGCCTCACCTTGTCAGATTCATTAAAAACCAGAGAACCGGGAAGATTTATTATACACAGTACAGCGAGCGAACGCTTCCCATAAGCAGAGAAGTGCTGGACAAAGTTCGCGAGGGTATGTATTACGTCGTCAACGGTGATCGCGGGACAGGCGTTGCCGCGCGAATTCCCGGCGTCACCGTGGCGGGAAAAACCGGGACGGCGCAGAACCCTCACGGCAAAGATCACGCCTGGTTCGTCGCATTCGCTCCGTTCGACCACCCGAAGATCGCAATGGCTGTGCTGGTCGAGAACGCTGGTTACGGCGGTGCGGTGGCCGCTCCCATAGCGCGGCAGCTGATACAGTATTATCTGAACGAACGCAAAACCGTGCATGAAGTAGAACCTTCAAACGGAATCGTCGCGGACGCAGCGGTGCGGTGATGTTCGACTTCTTCAAAGAGAATTTCGACTATAAGACATTTGCCCTTGCGTTGATCCTCGGTTGCATCGGGGTGCTGGCCGTCAATAGCGCCACCTACAACTCCGGGATGCACGGTTTCTTCGTGAGGGATATTGTGTGGCAGGGGGTGGGGGTAATTGTAGCGCTGATGATAATGTTCCTCTCGAACAGGTTTCTTCAGAATAGCGCGTACTTTTTTTATGCGCTTACAATTCTCCTTCTCATTTTCGTTCTCGTCGCGGGCAAACGTGTGGCCAGCCACACGAGCTGGTTAGGTTTCCTCGGAATCGGCGGTCAGCCGTCCGAACTTGCAAAGGTTGCTTCCATACTTTGTCTCTCTAAATTTCTTTCCGAGAATGGTACTGAACGTCCTCAGTGGCAGGTCATCATCATATCAGCGGGCATTGTCGGCTTGCCGATGATTCTTACTATGCTTCAACCTGATCTTGGCACGACGATAGTATATCTGGCCATATTCTTCCCGATCCTGTTCTGGGCGGGGTTGCCGCCGATCGTGGTCGTTGCATTGGTCGCTCCGGTTGCTATAGTGATCGCTGAATTTTCGGGTACGGTGGTGCTGTTGATTACGGTCGTAGCCTTCGGCGTATTGTTTTTCTTACTCAGCAGGAAGAAGCTATTCGCAATCACGCTCAGCTTTGTCGCGGTTTCGTTCGGACTGTTCATGGAATATTTCTACAAGAAGCTCCTCCAGCCGCATCAACAAAAGCGGATACAGATTTTCCTCAATCCGAGCCTCGATCCGCAGGGAGCGGGTTACAATGCGCTCCAGGCAAGGGTGGCAATCGGCAGTGGCGGTCTGTTCGGGAAGGGCTATCTCCGCGGCGCCCAGACTCAATTGAATTTCGTGCCGGCACGCTGGACAGACTTCATCTTCACGGTAATAGGCGAGGAGTTCGGATTTGTCGGTGCCGCGGTGACTCTGCTGGCGTTCGGCGCCCTCTTTTTCAGGGGAGTGAAAATCGCCGAGATGGTAAAAACGAAGTTTGCGAGCCTCGCCGCAATAGGGATTACTTCGGTACTGCTGTTCCACGTTTTTATCAATATCGGAATGAACATCAACCTGGCGCCCATCGTGGGCATACCCCTGCCGTTCATCAGCTACGGAGGCTCTTCTGCCCTGTCCGATTGGATGATGGTCGGAATTCTCCTAAATTTCTATGCACACAGGAAGGAACACTAGAGGATGATTCTCACAGACAAGCAGATTCTGATGGAAATAGAAAAGGGGAACATCGTAATCGATCCATTCGACAGGAAATATCTCGGGTCGAATTCATATGATGTGCATCTTGCCGATACGATGGCTGTATATAAGGACGATATCCTCGATGCAAGGAAACACAACGAGATCCTGGCTTTTAAAATTCACGATCATCAGGGATTCCTTCTGCTGCCGGGGAGGCTTTATCTCGCCGTGACGCAGGAATATACGGAGACACATAAGTTCGTGCCGTTCCTCGAGGGCAAATCGAGCATCGGGAGGCTGGGGATAGACATTCACTCTACTGCAGGCAAGGGGGACGTGGGTTACTGCAATACGTGGACGATGGAGATAAGCGTGAAGCAGCCGGTTAGAATTTATCCCGGCATGCCGATTGGCCAGCTGATATACTTCGAAGTCAGCGGCGATGTTCTTGTCCCATACAACAAGAAGAAGACTGCGAAATACAACAGGAAGACAAAACAGCCCGTCGAATCCATGATGTGGAAAAACTTCGATTCAAAAATTCTCGGTTCGAAATGAGTTTCAAAAAGCTATCCGACTCGATTCTGAAGCACGGCAGCAACCTATGCGTGGGACTGGACCCGGCAGTTGAGAAGATACCGGAGTTTCTGTTTGAATATGAGGATGCTGTCCTTGAATTCAACTCGCGGATAATCGAGGCAACCCAGGACGCGGTATGTGCTTACAAATTGAATACGGCGTTTTATGAATCACTGGGTGAAAAAGGATGGTCCACTTTTGGCGAGACTATCGCGCGTATTCCGGACGACGTGTATATCATTGCCGATTGCAAACGCAGCGATATCGGAAACAGCGCGAGGCAATACGCCCACACCTTCTTCAATTATTTTGAGACAGACGCGGCAACGGTTAATCCTTACATGGGCTATGATTCGCTCGAGCCCTTCCTGAGTTACCAAGACAAGGATATCTTTGCACTCGTTCTCACTTCGAATCAGGGTGCCAACGATTTCCAGCTTCGGGATTGCGGCGGGAAGAAATTGTACGAGCTAGTGGTCGAGAAAATCTCCGAATGGAACATGAACAAGAACATCGGTGCCGTTGTCGGCGCAACGAAGCCGGAGCAGCTCCTGGCGATAAGAGACAAGTATCCGGGACTCCCGATTCTCATCCCGGGTGTCGGAACGCAGGGAGGCGGCGTCGAGGATGTTGCCAGAGTCATAGCCAGCGACGGAGCGCCCGTCATAGTCAATGTCAGCCGTGACATAATATTTGCCGGGGCCGATGAGAAATTCGCGGCTAAGGTACGAGAAAAGGCGCTATTCTATAACGCACTTTTAAGAAGAGAATGAAATTCTTTCTCAAAAAATGTCTGAAGTGGCTCCTATTTCTCCTTTTTACGTTTCTCTTTTTCTCTTTGCCTGTTTATCTGCAGAAGGAAGAAAAGAACAGAGACTTCAGACAAACCCAGCTCTCCCCTGAATCCGTCCCACAGCAATCACCATCCTCTTTTTATTTCGAGTTTGCGCCGGGGTCCCCCAAAGAGAAAGTATCCGGCAATTTGACGGCTATACGGATGTCGACCATAACCGATTCTTCGGTCAAATATGTGTTCCTTTATGTCAACGGAGAGAAGCTGGACATGGCAGTCATTTCGGACACGGCACGCGTTGAATTTAAGAGGGTGCACTTGAAAGCGGGAGTCAACGAGATCGCCGTCGTCCTGCAGGATCGAAACGGCGTGGTCCTTGCGGTAAGGAAAGCCACAATCTTCTCGGCAAAGAAAACGTAGGCCCATGTTCTTCTCCCAGGCGGTTCATCCGGAAAATTTGTCGGAGTTCCAGCTGAAGGAGCTTTTCAAGAACAGGATGTTCAACTCCTCCCTTAAGTCGGTCTCCGGGATGAAGGTGGAGATTATCAGGACGGGGGAGGCGAATTCAGACGCGGGCCCGGATTTCAGGCGCGCGGTGGTTCGCATCAACGGCATTTTGATGCGTGGGGACGTGGAGCTCCATAGATTGAACTCCGATTGGTACTCGCACAGACATCACACCGACAGAAACTATAATTCAGTCGTCCTCCATGTAGTGGGTGAATGCAATGAGGCGCGGGACTGCCTTACCTTTTCAGGCAGGAAGATAGAGACGCTGGAGCTTCCGAGGTTTCTTCTGGACGAGGCTGTCAATTTTCTTGGACGGCTGGATTCGGAAGAGAAAATGATTCGAATAAGATGCGCGGGGCAGACCGAGGAAATATCGCGTCAGGATAAGATTGAATACCTGAATTCTCTGGGCGAAAAACGTTTTGCGCGTAAAGTAAACAAGTTTGAAGAGAGACTGAAAGATATCGTAGATGAGAACCGTCCAGTAGTGTTCGAAGCCAGACAGAAATATTTCCGGGATTTCAGCGAGCTGCAGGTAATTCATGAAACGCATGAAAAATCGGAGCTCCTGGAGGAAGCGTATTGGGATCAGCTTCTGTACGAAGGAATATTGGAGGGGCTCGGCTACAGCAAGAACACGGCACCGTTCCGAAAGCTGTCGCACAATGTCTCTTTCTCCTTTCTCAAGGAGCAGTCGAACGGCGCGAGGGGTACAATCGAGGCGATACTTTTCGGAGTATCCGGCCTCCTGCCGCAGGACCTTGGAAGGTTCGACGAGGAGTCGACAACATATTGTGAAGGGTTGACCCGAATATGGCAGGGGGTAAAGAAAAAATATAAGCGGGAGCATATGGATAAGTCGGAATGGCTCTTCTTCAAGCTCCGTCCTCAGAACTTTCCCACTATCCGGATAGCAGGAGCGAGCCATGTCCTTTCGAACCTGATGGCGCTCTGTCGTGCGGGGGAATTGATAGGCTGGGCCGCGACGAGAGAAGAGGGCGTGGTGCTGCTGTCATGGCGAAGACTCCTGACCGTTCCCTCCCATGATTTTTGGAGCCGCCATTATGTCTTCGATACTCCTGCTGCGACCGATATCAGGATGCTCATCGGTTCGAGCCGTGCCGAGGAGATCATCATCAATACCGTGCTGCCGCTGGTCTACCTGCGAGGGAGAATCTTCGATAACCCTGCACTACAGGAACGGGGGATGAAAATGTATGCCAATCACAAGCCGACCTCAGACAATAATATTACCCTGATGATTAAGGACGCCCTCTTCGGCGGTGACAATGTATTCAACACCGTTCAGGTCCAGCAGGGGGCGCTCCACCTCTACCGCACCCTATGTTCCGAGAAGCGATGCTCGAAGTGCAGGATCGGCAAAGCGGCGTATGGCGGGAGAAAGTCTTCCGCCTGAAGTTCAGGCGAACATCAGAGGAGCGGGTTTCCCGCTATTTCTTGTCCTTGATTTCGTTCAAAAGCTTCGAAGCTTCGACCTTCAATGAATCGTCGTCCTGGTCCAGCACCGGTAAACCGGATAGAGCCTGCAGCTGGTCGCGTGCGGCTTTGTACTCGTCTTCGCGGATGTAGGCCTTCGCAAGGTCGTAGTGGAACATCACGAAGTTCGGATCCAGCGAAATGGCCTTGTTGTAGAATTTTATAGCGTCCTTCATGTTCCCCCATGAAAGTCCGAGCGGCCAGAGAAATATGGAGGGTTTTTCGGCCAATTTGGCGTGTGTTCTGCCAAGGACGTAGTAAGCGATCGCGTTGCTCGGATCCAGCTTGATAGCCTCTTCGCAGTCGTTCCGAACCTGCTTGACGATCGGTGCAACGCTGAACACCCCCTTGAAAAGGGCGATTTTCCCGTTGGCGACCGCCCGGTAAGTGTACGCCATCGAACTCTTCGGGTTTGTCATAACCGCACTGTCGGCATAGTCGTATGCCAGAGTGTAGGTACCAAGTTGCGCCTTCTTCTGCTGGTCAGTTGTGACGGGCATGTGGTCGGCAATATGGGTTTCCACACGGCACAGTCTCCAAAACACGGGTGAATTGTGCGGGTATTCCTGGTTGGCTTTCAGAAGGATTTCCAGGGCCCCCTTGTTGTCGAACTTGTCGAAAAGGGTGTCGCTTTGGTTGATAAGTTCCTGCAGACCCTGCGTGGAGAATGCAGTAAGACAAAGCACGGTAATAGACAGTGCCAGAGACTTCATCCGGACCTCCGTTTACTAATTGTTGAAACGATCAGTCGCCGAGCTGAAGCCGCCTTATTTCGTCACGGAGTTTTGCTGCCCGTTCATAATCCTCGCGGCCCACTGCGTCGGTCAGTTCTTTCTGAAGCTGTTCCATCTTGGATTCTTTCGTGTAAGCCGGAGTTTTCTCACGGCTCTTCTTCGGATGCTCGCCTTCCAACTCGCTTTGTTGTTCGCCCTCTTCAGCCTCCGGCATCGTGGATGCCTCTTCCATCACGGCTTCAGATACGTAAATCGGGACACCGAATCTTATTGCGATTGCAATCGCATCGCTCGGTCGTGCATCTATTTCGTGGTTAACAGAATTGCCTTCTACATTGAGCCGGGCAAAGAAAGTACCGTCGCGAAGTTCGCTGACCACAACATCCGAAAGAGTTGTGCCAAGGGAATCGAGAACGTTCTTCACCAGGTCGTGCGTGAGTGGTCTTGGAGGTTTTATTCCCTCAAGCTCAAGTGCTATCGCTTGTGCTTCGAACTGTCCGATTATAATCGGAAGTCTCCGCTCACCGCTGACTTCCTTTAGAATTAGCGCGTAAGCACCAGGGCTTGAGGGACTGGGCGAAAGCCCAAGTATGTCTACCATCACCTTATCCAAGCACGTTTCTCCTCATTCTCCGACAATTTGCGGAATACCTCAGTCTTTTCCAAGAGCCTTTTTCATCTGTGCCGACAGTTCCGGAATTACCTCGAACGCATCCCCGACGATTCCATAATCGGCAACCTGGAAGATCGGCGCGTCCTTATCCTTATTGACGGCAACTATATACTTCGACGACGACATTCCTGCCAGGTGCTGGATAGCGCCCGAGATCGCGACCGCTACGTACAGGGACGGGGAGACAGTTTTCCCTGTTTGTCCAACCTGATCTTCGTGCGGTCTCCATCCTGCATCGACGGCGGCCCTCGAGGCTCCGACAGCGGCGCCCAGTACGTCCGCAAGGTCTTCAATCATCTTGAAATTTTCCGGTCCTCCGAGTCCTCGCCCCCCTGATACTATTATGTTCGCCTCCGTCAGGTCGGGACGTCCCGCCTTTGTGACGGTAACGCCGGTTACCCTGGCCAGAAAATCGGTATCCTGCAAATTCAAATTTAATTTCTCGACAGCAGCGGCGGCCCCGTTTGCGCTACCCGGACTGAAGACGTTGGGCCGCAATGTGAACACCTTCCTTGGGGAGTTGACCTTGAGATCTATCAGGCCTTTGCCCGCGTACACAGGGCGTGTCGCCACGATTGAACCGCCGTCCCATTTCAGCGCGATGCAGTCTGCCGCCAGACCGGCCTTCAATCTGGCTGCGACTCTTGGCGCGAGATCTTTCCCCATAGCGCTGGCGGGGAAGAGAACTATGTCTGCGGAAAGAGTCTCCGCCGCATCGGATACTATCCTGGCGTATGCCGTGGTAGAATATGAACTCAACTTAGCATCATCTGCCGCGTAAACCTTCTGCACGCCAAAACCGCCCAACTCTGACCCGACTCTTTCCGCTCCTTCGCCTACTACCAGCCCTACGGCTTCCGCCCCGATTTGACCGGCCAACTGGACCGCCGCGTGTGCTACCTCAAATGCTACTTTCTTAAGTTTCCCGTCGCGCTGTTCCGCAAATGCAAGAATTCTCATTTCAGCATCCATTATTTTAGATTACTTTTGCTTCTTCGTGAAGGAGCCTGATCAGTTCCGGTACGGCGGATTTGTCCGTGCCGAGTATTTTGCCTGCCTGTTTGGCTGGCGGTTTCCTCATCTCAATTACTTCGGTCAGCGGCTCAACGGTTCCGGGGGCGACCTCCTGCACAGGCTTTGACTTTGCCGCCATGATTCCTTTCAGTGAAGGGTAACGCGGCTCGTTAAGCCCTTTCTGGGCAGAGATTATACAGGGCATCGCCAGCTCGACGGTCTCGGTTCCGCCCTCGATCTCCCTTTCGCAAGTGACCTTCTTTGCGTTCTCATCGACATTAAGTTTCACGACAACAGAGGCTGAAGGTACACCGAGCATTTCTGCCACCATTGTTCCCACTGCCGCATCGTCGTAGTCGATAGACTGCTTGCCGAAGAGGACCATGTCCGCGCCTGCGTCCTTGAGCGCCGATGCGATCATCGACGCGACTGAATAGGAGTCGCCGGTGCTTTCCGTCTTGATGTGAATTCCCTTGTCGCCGCCCATCGCCAGCGCCTTCCTGAGCACTTCTTTTGTTGAATCGCCCCCGACTGAGACGTAAGTGACCTCGGCGCCGTTCTTGTCTTTCAGTTGTAGCGCGGCTTCTACTGCAAATTCGTCGTATGGATTAAGTATAAGATTTACTTCTGACCGATCAATCGATTTGCCATCCTGACCAATTTTGACCTTTGTTTCTGTATCCGGAACCTGGTTGACGCAAACGAAGAGCTTCATTTGGCACCTCCTTCTGGATTTGTGGTAAGAATTTTAAAAAATTTAGTCTCATGTGTGAAAAACTTCAAGGGGAATAAGGCGTGCCGGATGTCGGTGTTCCGGCTCAGGGTTGCCGCGAAAATGCTCCTGACGGCACTGGGCTTCGTCACGGCTTCGCACATTGCTTGAAAATCGAGGAATAGATATATTTTTCTTAGAATGGCAGAGGACGATAAACATATTGGTTTCACGCTATTCGAAAAGAAACTCGGGAAGTCCCTCGTCGTTGACGATCGCTATTCCGTGCTCGATTTCCGGCCCGCCGGCAACTATCTCCATATTCTCACCGATTCCATTTCGCATGCTGCCCGCATTTCAAAACTGTATCAGAAAGAAACACCGCGTTTCAAGATAAAAGTCACTCTCCTTCCTGATAATTCCGTAGGCAAAACCACCAAGGGAATTTGTCATGTCGGTGTGGCGGCTGTCAGAAAAGATCCCACCTCTGCAAGTGAACAGATTACGCAGGTATTGTTCGGGGAGACTTTCGATGCCCTGCAGGTCAAAGATGACTGGGCGAGGGTGAGGTTAGATGCGGACGGTTACATAGGTTGGGTATCGACGGGCCAGGTCACTCTCTTTCAAGAGGACGACTTTTATGAATTCCAGACCTTACCAAAGATGAGTGTGAGGGAGAAGGTTCTGGGGTTGTTTCAGAGACCTGGCGGTAATTCGCCTGTTTTGCGTGAGGCTGTTTACGGGACTCACTTGAGTATTGCCGGGAGCCGTGGGAAATTTCTGGAGGTTCGCCTTCCCGATGGGGCGACTGCATACGCCGTTAAATCCGGCGTCAACGATTCTGCCGCTCCCAGACCGTTCTCGCTGAAGGGACTGTTTGAAACGGCCTATGGCTTCCGGGGGATTTCTTATGCCTGGGGAGGACGGAGCGTAAAGGGATTTGACTGCTCCGGATTCGTACAGTCGGTATTCAGGTTGAACGGTATCGAGCTTCCGCGTGACGCTGGAACCCAGTTTTGGTCGGGTATTCACCTGGGCAAAGAGATAGGAAACCTAAAGGCGGGAGATTTGTTGTTTTTCTCTTCAAATGGCGATAAGATTACTCATGTCGCGCTTTATGTGGGAAAGAACAAGCAGTTTATTCATTCTTCGGGTTACGTAAGGGTCAATAGCTTTGATCCAAATAGACGGGATTTTAGCAAGAAGCTTCTATCAACTTTCGTCGGTGCATCCAGGGTAATTTGATGAAAAGGAGGTGTTGACGTCTTCAGCCATTATGAATATCAGATCGAACGAGACGATCGCGAAAAGAAATACGGGAAAGTACTACTACTCAATCAAAATTATGAGCCACTGACCATCTGCAGCTGGAAGAAAGCGGTGATCCTGCTTTACCTGGGGAAAGCAGAACTAATAGAACGATACGACGGCATGATCCTGCACTCCGTGTCGACGAGTCTGCCGATGCCGAGCATCGTCAGGCTTTCAGTGTTCTACAGGGTTCCACACAAGCGGGTGATTCTTACCAGGAAGAACATATTACGCCGGGACAGCAACAGGTGTCAGTACTGCGGCCGCGGAGATCTTCCGCTTACCGTCGATCACGTCATTCCGAAAACACGGGGCGGCGAAGAAACCTGGGAGAACCTAGTCTGTGCCTGCATGAAGTGCAACAACAAGAAGGGAGACCGGACTCCCGAAGAAGCGGGGCTGAAGTTGCTCACTGTTCCGCGCAGACCGAGCCATGTGGCGTTCATTCGTCATTTTGTCGGAAGAATTGACGAGAAATGGAAGCCGTACCTTTTTATGAAGTAGAAATATTTCGTAAATTGGACGCACAATGCCGAAAAAGAAGATTATCCTCAGCGGGATGCGTCCAACCGGTAAACTTCATCTTGGCCACTGGGCCGGTGCACTTGAGAACTGGGTTGCGCTCCAGAACGACGGCGGTTATTCCAACTACCATATTATCGCCGATTACCATGCCCTGACGACGAAACTGGACACGTCGCACATCTATGAGTATTCTATCAATATGCTTCTCGACTGGCTCGCGGCGGGGGTCGATCCGGCTCACAGTCCGGTGTTCCGCCAGTCACAGGTAAAAGAGCATGCTGAACTTCATCTGATTTTCTCCATGTTGATTACAAAATCACGGCTGGAGAGGAATCCAACATTGAAGGAACAGGTTCGAGATCTGGACCTCGGTCCGATCAGCTACGGCTACCTTGGCTACCCGGTTCTTCAGGCCGGCGACATACTTCTGTACAAAGGAGAAGTCGTACCGGTCGGAGAAGACCAGCTGCCGCACATCGAAATAACTCGTGAGATCGCCCGTGATTTCAACCGGCAATACGGGAATGTCTTCCCGGAGCCTGAAGGGAAGCTGACGCAGTTTTCCAGACTCCCCGGACTGGACGGAAGGCGAATGAGTAAGTCTCTGGGCAATACGATATTCCTTTCCGACCCCGCCGAGGAAGTCACGAAAAAAATGAAAAAGGCCGTGACGGATCCGCAGAAGCTCCGAAAGGGCGACCCCGGCAGACCTGACGTTTGCCTCGTGTTTACTTATCACAAGAAGTTTAATCTTTCCGAGGAAGAGGAGATCAGACGCGGGTGCGAAAGCGGGCAACTTGGATGCGTCGACTGCAAACTCCGGGCGGCGGAGAGATTGAACCGTTTCCTCAATCCCCTCAGAGAACGCCGCAGGCAATATGAGAACGCACCGGAGGAAGTGGAAAAAATCCTTAAGAATGGCGAAGCACAGGCCAGGGAAGTTGCCCGAAAAACGATGCAAGACGTTCACCAAGCCATGAAAATGGGATGACCTACAGAGTAAAGCTAGATGATTTCGAGGGTCCGCTGGATCTCCTGCTGTTCTTCATCAAGCGGGATCAGCTGGACATATATGACATTCCGATCGCGAGGATAACACGGGAGTTTCTCGACTACGTTCATTACATGCAGATGCTGGATCTCGAGATCGCAGGTGACTTCATCGTGATGGCGGCGACGCTGATGCAGATAAAGGTACGCATGCTCCTTCCACACGAGGAAGGGATCGACGATCTCATCGAAGAAGACCCCCGCAAGGGTCTGGCCGACAGGCTTGCCGAATATGCCCGTTTCAAGGAGGCCGCCCACAATTTCGCTTACCTCGAAGAAGAGGGGGGAAAGCTTCACTACCGGACCTTCTTCAAACAGGACGAGAGACAATATGTGTCGCCGGAAGACGACGACCTCAAGGATATGACGCTGATCGATCTCATAACTGCTTTCAAGCGGGCGATGGACCGGCTGGAAGCTACGCCGTATCACAACATCCAAAGACTGAACGTAACAATCGAAGAACAAATTGAATATCTTCTCGATTCGCTTAATGAGAAGTCTGCCCTTCACTTCGTTGAGCTGGCTGCACAGATTCACGAACGGATTAGGCTTGTCGTAACTTTTATTGCGCTTCTTGAACTGATAAAGCGGAACGTTTTAAGAGTTCAAACGAGCGGTGGGTTCAACGATTTTATAATATCGAAATATGAGGCGCTAGAAGATATTAATGTCTTACCTTCCTGACGAAGAAGAGAATTTGGAAAATAGAAGTAATCATCCGGACGGCGAGGAGAACCGGCGCAGCCGCGAGGCAACCGACAATGACTCTGCCGCTGACCGGGAAAACGTGCCTGCGTCCACCGATGAAGTCGAGTTTCCCGAATCCACGCCCGATGGCAGTGAAGAACGGACAGCTTCCAGCATGCAGGAACCCGAATCCGAACTGACGCCGGCTCCGGGTTCGGATGATTCATCGAACCCTGCAGCCGAAGATGAAACCGATGGCGCGCAGAACTCGGACGAGACGACTTTGCGTTCGGAATCGATAAGGGATGAGGTAGAAGAAGTCGGCGATCTGAGATCTGATGAGGAGGTGGTTGAACCTTCTCAACCGAATCAACAGGATGAAGCGCCATTAGTAGTTGAAGAGGAAATGCCGTTGCAGGCCGATTCGGCTGAGCCGGGCAGCCTATTGATCGAAGAAGATGGCGCCGTGGCCGATAAAGGGGACTCGACCGACGAGCTCTCGCGACCCGAAGAGCCGCATTCAACGCCGTCCAAACGCGAAGCCGGTGCAGAGCCGGGTTCCATGATTGAAGCGTCATACGAGCCGACGGAGGAATTCGATGTGCGTGCCTTCGATGGTGGAGAGCCCACCGAGCCTTTGCATGTCGAGGGTGAGGGACAGGCACCGCTTTCCGGGCATGAGCCGGCAGCCAGGCCGGATTTACCTGAAGAGAGCGTCCCGGAATTGCCTGAAGAGACAGAGTCAGAGCGGGAAAAAGCCGAACTCGTCGACAATACACTCGACGGCATAGCCGAGATCGTTAAGTCCGACGAGGAGGCAGAGGGCAGGGAAGCTGAGGTTCGGGAAGAGGCTGTGGACGAGCTGGCACATATTATTGAAGCTATAATCTTTGCATCCGACGAGCCTCTCACGGCGAACACGATAAAATCGGTGCTTGATGCTTCTCGTACCTTCGGGCGTCTGAATCTTGACATGATATCCGATCGGGTGAACGCGCTGAATAATAAGTATGAATCCGACGGAAGCGGTTTCCGGATAGTAGAAATCGCCAACGGTTACCAGTTCGCTACTCGCAAGGAGATGGCCCAGTGGGTATCCAATCTCTTCAAGGAACGCTCGAAGCGCAAGTTGTCCACGTCGGCGCTGGAGTCTCTCGCAATCATTGCCTATAAACAGCCTATAACTAAGCCTGAGATCGAATCCATCCGCGGGGTCAACGTCGACTACGTGCTCCACAACCTGCTGGAAAAGGAACTCGTGACGGTTGTCGGCCGCGCCGATACTGTCGGCAGACCGCTCCTATACGGCACGACGCAGAAGTTTCTGAAGATATTTGTGCTGAAGAGTCTCGACGACCTGCCGAAACTCCGTGAGATCGACGAGATTATAAAGGAGATAAAGAGCAAAGGCGCCGAGGAATCGATCCAGCTGGAGATTACAGCGTTGGGGGACCAGGCCCAGGCGGAAGAAAAGGCCGAATCACAACAGAAGGCCGGAGACTGATTTGAAGATGGCGCAAACAGGTGAAAATTTGGGAAACTCCCTCGTTCGAATAAATAAGTATCTTTCCTCCTCCGGCGTTACCTCCCGGCGAAAAGCGGATGAGATGGTGAAATCCGGCAGGGTGAAGGTGAACGGCATCGTGGTCAAAGAACTCGGGACCAGGATCAATCCGAGCAAAGACAGGGTAGAAGTCGACGGAAAAGGCGTGCGGTCGTCGACGCACCTCGTTTACATTCTCTTGAACAAACCGAAGGATGCTGTTACCACATCTCACGACGAGAAGGGAAGAAGAAGCGTATTGGACGTTGTCAAGGTGAGGGAACGCGTCTATCCGGTTGGGAGGCTCGACCGGAACACAACCGGCGTACTTCTACTGACGAACGACGGTGAGCTTGCAAATCGCCTGATGCACCCAAAGCACGAGGTCATCAAGGTGTACAAGGCCACTCTGGACAGGCCATTAAAGGAAAGAGAGATGGCGAGGCTGAAAAAAGGGGTCCCGATCGACGGCTCGCTCGTCGTTCCGAACGAACTCTACGTTTTGCCCGATAGCGAGGGCCTCGAAGTCGGAATTGCAGTCCATGAGGGGAAACACCACCTTGTAAAGAGAATTTTCGAGTCGATAGAGATTCGGGTCGTCCACCTCGACAGGTACTCGTATGCAGGGTTAACTCATCGCGGCCTTCAGCGCGGCGGTTGGCGGAATCTAACCAAGAGAGAGATTGCTACGGTACGAAAACTTGT
Organism: Bacteroidota bacterium; assembly: GCA_021825585.1. GTDB lineage: Bacteria > Bacteroidota > Ignavibacteria > Kryptoniales > JAKASW01 > JAKASW01. Next base: position 51,227 of record JAKAGT010000006.1, read on the forward strand.
TGATCTCGCTACACCTTGAGAAGGTTAAGCACCCAATTGTGGCTGCTCCAGAAGAGCGCTGATGCAGCGGCTTTCCAAGTCTCAATACAATCGACATTAATGGAGCATCCTCTGTTTCGGATATTTGTTGCCGGTATTCGGCACGAACCCGGTTTCGCCCGCCTTCACGCTCTCACAGCAGGATGAAAGACATCTCCTGGTTTGTTTCAGTCTGTTCGAGAAATGGGCTCCCTGTCAGCGAGGACCAGGCCGCGAAGTTAGAAGCGTACAGGTTGCTCCTCGTCGACCGGAACAGAAGGGTAAATCTCATTTCAAGAAAAGACGAAGAGAATTTCTATCCCAAGCAGGTGATGAATTGCGTCTCCTTCCTTTTCAAAACAAGTCTGAAGCGAGGGGCTAGAATACTCGATCTCGGTACAGGCGGCGGTCTGCCTGGGATACCGATAAAGATCCTCAGCCCGGACGTGGACATGTGCTTATTGGATTCCATTGCGAAAAAAACCGCGGCAGTTTTGTCCATATCGAACGAGCTGAACCTGGCCAAAGTGGAGGTGGTCACGGGGAGAGCCGAGGAACTCGCAAAAACACATGAATTTGAGGGGAAGTTTGATTATGTTATTAGCCGTGCGGCAGGTAAACTGGACGAATTGGCCAAGTGGTCGCGCGGATTTCTAAAGGGAGAGGAACCCCATATCGGCGACATGATTCCGGTCGGGACGCTGATCGTATTGAAAGGCGGCGACCTCGTTGAAGAATTAAAGCACGCCAGGAATCTGAAGTTTGTCAAATCAATTACTGTAGATGAAATCTCCTTTGAGGGGATGGATGAATTGGATAACAAGGAAAAGAAATTGGTGTTGGTAAATTATAGAAACGCTTATGCATCGGCCGGGAGGACAAATTGAACGAGCACGAAGAGTATCTTCAGGAACAAAACGATCTTACCAAGAGAAGACTTGAAGAGCTCGAGGAACTGAAAGCAAAGGGTGCCAATCCCTACGCATACGGTTTCGAAGTCGACCGATACTCTTCTGACATCGTGAAATCATTCAAGGACGACTCGCCCGCCGAGGAGGTCTCGGTAGCTGGGAGAATCATGTCTGTCAGGAGGATGGGTAAAGCTTCATTTTGCCATTTGCAGGACTCGAAGGGGCGGATCCAGGTCTACCTGAAGCGTGATGATCTTGGCGAAGTATACGACATGTTCAAATTGATGGACATAGGGGACTTCATCGGAGTGAACGGTTTTGTTTTCCGGACGAGAACCGGGGAAGTGTCAATTCATACGAAACGCCTGGAGCTGCTGACAAAGTCTGTCCGCCCGCTTCCGATTGTGAAGGAGAAGACGGACGAGCAGGGCAACAAAACCATCTACGACCCATTTTCAGACAAGGAACTCAGGTATCGTCAGCGATACGTTGACCTTGTGGTAAACCCGGAAGTGCGGAGTGCGTTCGAAAAGAGAGCAAGAGTGGTGAGCACGGTGCGCAGGTTCCTGGACGAAAAAGGTTACCTGGAAGTTGAAACTCCGGTTCTCCAGCCGCTTTATGGCGGTGCGTCCGCGAGGCCTTTTGTGACCCACCATAATGCGCTCGACGTTGACCTTTATCTCCGCATATCAGATGAGCTTTATCTCAAGAGGCTGATCGTCGGCGGATTCGAAGGGGTCTACGAAATCGGGAAAGATTTTCGGAACGAAGGCATGGACAAGTCGCATAACCCTGAATTCAGCATGCTGGAGCTGTATGTCGCTTTCAAAGACTATAACTGGATGATGAATCTTGTCGAGGAGCTCGTCCATTCCGTGTCCATGAACGTTACCGGGAGTCCGAAGGTGAAGGCAGGTGACAACGAGATCGATTTCACGCCACCCTGGAAGAGGATTACAATGCTGGACTCGATTACGGAAGCCGCAGGCGAGGATCTGGCGGGCAAAAGTGAGGTTGAACTTGCCGCACTTGCGAAGAAACATCACGTTGAAGTCGATCCTTCGATGGGATACGGGAAAATCATCGACGCCCTTTTTTCTGAGCTTGTCGAACCTAATCTCATCCAGCCAACATTCATCACGGACTACCCCGTTGAAATGTCGCCGTTGGCGAAGCGGCACCGGTCCAAGCTGGGATTAGTCGAAAGGTTCGAGCTGATATGCAACGGGCATGAACTCGCAAACGCGTTCAGCGAACTAAACGACCCGTTGGACCAGCGCTCACGTTTCGAAGACCAGGCCCGGCTTCGGGCCCGCGGTGACGAAGAGGCTATGGTAATCGACGAAGATTTCCTGCGCGCGCTGGAATATGGCATGCCTCCCACCGCCGGCCTTGGAATCGGGATAGACAGACTCACGATGATCATGGCAAATCAGCCGTCTATTCGCGACGTAATATTCTTTCCACAAATGAAACCTGAGAAATAACAGAGCACGAGACTTCGGATGAAAACTATCAATCTTGTTCTCGGCATTCACAATCATCAACCCATCGGCAATTTCGACCATGTCCTGGAGGATGGTTATCAGAAGGCTTACAAGCCGTTTCTGGATATCCTCGGCAAGTTTCCGAAAGTAAAAGTCTCCCAGCACTACACGGGATTTTTACTCGAGTGGCTGAAGGAAAACCATCACGAGATATTCACCCAGCTGGGCAAGCTTGTCAAGTCAGGCCAGGTCGACTTGATGACCGGCGGGTTCTACGAGCCGATTCTCGCAGTTATACCCGACAAGGACAAGCTTGGACAGATACGGAAGCTGAGCAGCTATCTCGAGAAGAGCTTCGGACAGACTCCCACCGGCATGTGGCTGGCCGAGCGCGTCTGGGAGCAGCATATTGTGAAGCCAATCGCGGATTCCGGGGTCAAGTGGGTGGTAATCGATGACACGCATTTCAAATACGTCGGCTTAAAGGACGAGGACCTTCTCGGCTACTACGTTACCGAAGAACAGGGAAAAACGACCAACATATTCCCGATCAGCAAAATGCTGAGGTACACTATCCCGTTCCAGACGGTCGAAAAGACGATCGAATTCCTGCGCTCCATTTCTAGTGAAGAGGGAAACAGGATAGCCGTCTATGCCGACGACGGCGAGAAGTTCGGCATCTGGCCGAACACATACAAGCATGTCTATGAGGACGGTTGGCTCGAAAGGTTCTTCAGTGCACTCGAGGCCAATTCCGACTGGATAAGAATAATCCACTTTTCGGAGGCTTTGGATAAGGTTAAGCCGATCGGGCGGGTCTATCTGCAGAACGCCTCCTATGCCGAGATGCTCCAGTGGGCACTTCCTCCCGAACTATTTCTCAAGTATGAGGAGTTTGAGAACAGGCTTAAGGGCGCCGGCCTTTTCGATAACTACGAGGAGTTTGTGCGCGGCGGATACTGGAGGAACTTCCTTGCAAAGTATCCCGAGTCCAACAACATCCACAAAAAAATGATAAGGCTCTCCGAGCGTGCTCATTCACTCGAGCACAAGGGAGTCAAAGTGGACCGAGTCCTCGACAAGGTGTGGGCATCTCAATGCAACGATCCGTACTGGCACGGAATATTCGGCGGGCTTTACCTTCCGAATCTTCGATATCCCGTCTACAAGAATTTGATTCAGGCCGAAGTCGAACTTGACAAACTGGAACACAGGCCCAAACTGACGGTGTCACATGAAGACTTCGACAAGGACGGTTTCGAAGAGGTGCTGGTTGAGTCGAACGTCATCGATGCATATTTCAAACCCGAAGAAGGGGCGGCATTGTTCGAGCTTGACTATAAGCCGGTCCCGTTCAACCTCCTGGATATTATTAGCAGGCGGCCCGAGGGTTACCACAAGAGGCTCACCCACCAGGTGAAGCCGGAGTCCGAAGGCGGGGCTATACACAGCATCCATGACATGGTCGTATCGAAGGAGTCCGGCCTTGAAAAGCTCCTTAACTACGATTGGTACCGCCGCGCGTCGTTCATCGACCACTTCATCGGCAAATCCACGCTTGAGGAATTTGCCGCTGCCAAATACGATGAGCTCGGCGATTTTGTGAATCAGCCTTATACCCGGAAAATTCTCCACAGGGGAAACAAGGTCCAGCTTCAATTTTCCAGAGAGGGATTCGTGAGCGCCGGAGGAAAGGTGCCCGTTCGCCTTACCAAGGAATTTGAGTTCAAGGCCGGTTCATCGGTAATCGTCAGCAGGTATCGTCTCCAGAACCTCGGCGATGCGCCGCTTGATGTGGATTTCGGCGTCGAATTCAATTTTGGATTGATGGCCGGGGACGCGTACGACAGGTATTACAGGATTAACGGCTCGAAACCCGTCGACTCGAGATTAAGAAGCTCCGGCACCACGGAAGGGGTGAGCACCGTGTCTCTTACCGACGAGTGGCAGGGTGTCGAAGCAAAAGTCGAAGTGGATAGCCCTCAGGTCCTGTGGAGATTCCCCATTGAAACGGTTTCTCTTTCCGAGTCCGGATTCGAGAGGGTGTACCAGAGTTCCGTCGTCTTCCTGCATTCCAGGTTAAGGCTCGAAAAGGAATACAAAATCAATTTCAAGCACGGCATAGGGAAGATCAGGTAAGTGCGGCGGACGACCTGTCCCGTCTTTGCGACGATCTGCTGAGGAGACATGATAGTTCCTCCCTTGTTGACGATGAGAGGTTATTTTAAATTTAAGTGATATGGGATATAGGGCGAGGAAAATGAATTCAATGAAAGCGATTGGAGAAAGCGCCGGTAATATGGTCGGAGCAATTCTTGAAAGGGAATTATATGAAGCTGCTTAAGAGGAAACTATCTACCACAGGGGCGATCCTTCTGGTTGTTGTCGGGATACTCATCGGCACGCAAATACAAAACGTATTCAGCGGTGACAGTATTTATGAACAGCTTGAGAAGTTCAAAGATGTGCTCAGCCTTGCTGACAAGTATTATGTCGATCATGTCGATACTCAAAAGCTGGTCGACGCCGCGATAAACGGCATGCTTGATCAGCTGGACCCGCACTCGGTATACATTCCCGAGAGGGATGTCAAGCAGATAGCTGAGGACTTCCGGGGATCGTTCGACGGGATAGGCATCGAATACGACGTTGTTAATGACACGCTGCTCGTGGTTTCGCCGATAGCGGGCGGGCCCAGCGAGATGGTTGGAATTCAGGCCGGAGACAAGATTATCGCGATAGACGGCAAGAGCGCCATCGGAATCACGCGCGATGAAGTGATGAAGAAACTGCGGGGCCCCAAAGGAACGAAAGTTACGGTCACCATCGTTCGGGCGGGACTCGACAAGCCGATGGATTTTGAGATAACCCGCGACAAGATACCGATATACTCAGTGACCACGGCGTTCATGGTTAACTCTAAGGTCGGGTACGTCTACATAAATCGCTTTGCCGAGACGACCACGGAAGAACTCGATACTGCACTCGCAAAATTGAAGACCCAGGGAATGAAGGAATTGATACTGGACCTGCGCGACAACCCAGGCGGTCTCCTCGATCAGGCCGTGGAAGTTGCCAGTGACTTCATCCCGAAGGGCAAGACAATCGTCTACACAAAAGGCCGTATTCCGCAGGCCAACGAGACCTTTCCGTCAATCGGCGGAAATTACCAGAAACTCCCGTTGATCGTACTGGTAAACGGCGGTTCGGCATCAGCGAGCGAAATCGTGTCCGGCGCACTCCAGGATTTGGACAGAGCGTTGATCGTCGGCGAAACCACGTTCGGCAAGGGACTCGTACAGAGACAGTTTCCGTTGAGCGACGGGTCGGCAGTCAGAATAACTATTGCCCGTTATTACACTCCCAGCGGACGTTTGATCCAGAGGCCCTACGGGAAAAATCGGGCCAAGTATTTCATGGCTCCCGAAGAGATTGACAGTGCCGAAGTGTCGGGTGCTAACTACATGCATACGATGGAGGTCAAGAGCGATTCGGGAAGACCGGTTTTCAGGACCGCGTCTGGAAGGAAGGTCTACGGCGGAGGCGGCATAACTCCGGACTATGTTGTGAAGATGGAAAGCGCACCGGGGTTCATATATCAATTCCGTGTGAAACAGGTCTTTCTGGAATACGTCGACGGCCACATCAGCAAGAACCAGGATAAGATGCGCCAGGAATACGGCACATCCGAAAATTTCGAGCAGAAATTCCAGGTCAACGACAAGATGATGAGCGCCCTCTACGACCTCGCGGAGAAAGACGGAATAAAGGTTACCAAGGATGAGTACAAGAAGGGCGAGAAACTCGTTTCCACGCTCCTCAAGGCACAGATAGCCCGAAACATCTGGGGAAACAATGGATGGTATCGGGTAATGCTCACACTTGACAATCAATTCCAGAAGGCAGTGACCCTTTTCCCCGAGGCGGAAAAGATATCCGATTTAAAATAGTCTTTTGCATTCCTTGCACTGGGCCCCATACCGGGCCCTTGCATGGAATTGGGAAAAATAGATCTCGTGAATAGTCTACAGAATGTGTCGACTTCCCTCAACCCCGCAGCTTTATCCTGAAGCGTGATGGTGCTTTCTACTGAGACCAGACAACCGAGTTGCCGGCTCAGGCCCGGGTTATGCTTCAACCAGACAACGAGCATTTTCCGAAACGACAAGAGCGAATTTGTGCATTCCGGGAAACCCGGTTCGACGAAGTGTTGATGGAGTTCGATCAAATAGGATTCTGACTATGCCGCTCAACAAAAGAAAAATGACAAAAAAGATCATTAAAATTTTCTCGATGGTGGCCGTGGGGCTCGTCGTCTCGGTCCTCGTCTTGAGGTCAGTATATGCGGTTTCATTGTTTCACGGTTTGACGAATGAGATGGAAAATTCGGGTTGGTCTCGTGCTGACTCGAATTCCGTCGTACGGACAGGTGAAGAACTGACGTACGAAGCGAGTTACCTTTTTTTCAAGATAGGGGCGGTCAGGTTTCATGTGCTGGGGAGGACGGTATACGACAGCATCCCGGCCTACGAACTTCGTGCGGACATAGATTCTTACAGCGGGATTCCGTTCGTTGACCTTCATGCAATCTACATTACTTACGCGGATGCAAAGACCCTGATGTGTATTTATACATCGAACAGCCAGAAGGAAGGCGATGGCTGGCTCTACACGAGCTGCAATTTGCACTATGCCAAGGGAAAGGCCGATTGGCAACAGTCCAAAAATGGAGTAGTCGTGAAGAACGTTGAGTACCCCCTGGATCGGAGCTACACCGACGGCCTGAGCTTCTTCTACTATCTCAGGGAGGCAAGCAAGGTTGCTGACGGGAGAAAAACGAAGTTGACAATACCAATCGTCGTAGACACCGTTCGTTCGTCGGTCGTTCTTACCATCAATGAGAAGAAGGAACCTTGTGATATAAAGGCATATGATTTCCCTCTCGAATCCTACCGGATGTCGGGGCACATCAATTTTACCGGTTTCTTCGGAGTTACCGGCGGCTTTACCGGCTGGATGAGTGCAGACAGTGCGGAAGTGCCGTTGAGAGGCGATGTTAACGTTATACTCGGAAGCGTCGTTGTCAAACTCAAGGACGTAAAAAGAGACGGCTGGATCCCGCCGAGGAGCAAGAGCAAATGATACTCAGTTACATGGGGAAGTCTCCGAAGCTGCACGAGACCGCATTCGTCGCGGAGGGAGCACACGTGATCGGAGATGTTACGGTCGGCAAGGATGCAAGCATCTGGTTCAATACAGTAGTGCGGGGTGACGTGAATTTCATTAAAATAGGAGAGCGCACCAATATTCAGGACAACTCCGTCGTACACGTTACCTATGAGAGATTCCCGACGGTCATAGCTTCCAATGTGACAATAGGCCATGCGGCGGTCATCCACGGTTGCACGATCGAGGATTTTTGCCTGATCGGAATGGGCGCCATACTCCTAGACAATTGCCTGATCGGTGACCACAGCATAGTGGCCGCGGGCGCCCTTGTCCGCGAGGGTTTTCATGTCCCACCCGGGAGCCTCGTTGCGGGTGTTCCTGCGAGGATCGTGAAGCAATTAAATGATGATGAAATGACCCGGATGCGCGATTCCGCACAGCATTATGTCGACTACGTGGGCAACTTCAGAAGGCAGGGACAGCAAGGCTGAAAGCACAGAAGGCGAAGCCTTCTCTTGACCGCATGAGACAGACCTGAAGGCTTCGCTGGTCACCGCCCCATCTGATCCGGAACATTCATTCTTCCTCTATCGTATCCCCAGGCTTGAATTTAGCCGCGAACATTGGTATGTTCTCGTGGAGGTTGAGTCAGTGAATGCGATTAAGAAGGTCGTGCTTCTCACAGCGTTCTTCACCAGCGCCGCATGCTTCGCGCAGGTGGACGAGTTTGGAAGAAATAAGGTCCAATATAGATCGTTCGATTGGTATTTCATCCAATCGAAGCACTTCGATATATACTTCTATCCCCAGGAGTACTACCTGGCTGAGTTTGCGGCGAAAGCTGCCGAGTCCGCATATGAATCGATAAGTTCGGATTTCCGGTACGACATAACTAACCGTATCCCGATAGTAGTTTATTCTTCACATAACGATTGGCAGCAGACGAATGTCGTGTCTGCATACATGGAAGAGGGCATGGGTGGGGTAACCGAGTTGTTTAAAAACAGAGTGGTTGTCCCTTTTGAGGGATCGTACCAGCTCTTCCGCCACGTCATCCACCACGAGCTCGTTCACGCCGTGGTCAACGACATGTATTACGGCGGGTCTATCCAATCGGTCATTGCCAACAACATTACGCTCCAGCTCCCGATGTGGTTCAACGAAGGCCTTGCCGAGTATGAGTCGTTGCGATGGAATGCCAGCTCGGATATGTTTATGCTCGATGCGACAATCAATGAGAACTTGGTTCCCATAGACCGGCTGTACGGCTATTTCGCTTATCGGGGCGGGCAGTCAGTATGGTGGTACATCTCCAGTAAATACGGAGAACAGAAGATTTCCGAGATACTGAGCCGCATCAGGACGACACGAAGCGTGGAGCAGGGTTTTCGTAGCGCACTCGGAATAGATCTGAAGGAGCTTTCCAAACGGTGGGAACATGAACAGAAAGTACTTTACTGGCCTCAAATTGCCGAGCGAAAGCGTCCCGAAGATTTTGCGAAACGGCTGACTGACCACAAAGAAGCCGGGGATTTCTATAATACCAGTCCTGCCATCTCTCCACAGGGGGACAAGATCGTCTTCATATCCGACCGCGACGATTACATGAGTATATATTTGATGGACGCGACCGACGGAAAGGTAATCAAGAAACTGGTTGACGGTCAATCGAGTAAGAATTTCGAGGAGCTGCACCTCCTTACTCCCGGCCTGACCTGGTCACCCGACGGCAAGAATGTAGCCATCGCCGTCAAGAGTGGTTCTCACGACGCGGTCGCAATCATCGAGACGGAGACCGGGAAGGTCAACGAGATTTCTTTCGATAAACTCGACGGCATATTCTCCGTGTCATGGTCTCCGGATGGCGGAAGACTCGCCTTCGTCGGAAACACGGCGCGTCAATCGGATATCTATTTGTACGATCTCAAGACAAAAGCGCTGGCAAATTTGACAAACGACGTATTCAGCGATTCCGACCCGAGCTGGTCCCGGGACGGAGGGACTGTCTATTTCGTGAGCGATCGGGGAAAATACCTTATGAAGAACGACATCCCCGGCAGTTTCAAGATGTGGAACCATAATTTCAACCAGGCCCATATCTATTCGGTCAGTGTCGCCTCGGGAATCGTTGAACGACTGACGGATTCTGAAATCGGCGAAGAGAGCTATCCCGCCGCAGCCCCGGACGGGAAACACCTGTACTACGTTTCCGACAAGAGTGGGGTCTCGAACCTTTACTGCCTGGACCTCACGACGAGGAAGAGCCAGCCGATGACGAATTCGATCTCCGGCATATATCAGTTCTCTCTTTCAAAAGACGGATCGAAACTCGTCTTTTCAAGCCTTGACAACGGCGGCTTCGATATCTTTCTACTCAAGGCTCCCGACAGCCACCTCTTGACGGATGACAAAGTCCCATTGACCCAATTTGCGAAGATGGAGATGGCGGAAGTTACGGTGACCGGACAGAAGAGTACTCTTGCGGAAAAGCAGAAGGATCTGGCTGTCGAGAGGAGGGCGGTCCCCGATTCTGTCGCGGTCGATACTACGCAGGTGAAGAGCCTGTACGGGAAGGATGTACAAGTCGATTTGAGCAACTACGTGTTCGGGGAAAGCTCAAAAACCGACAGCTTGTTTTCGGTACCCAGCTTCAGCGACAACTTTAACGTAGAAGGAAATGTAGACAGTTCGGGAAACTTTCTCGCGCAGAAATATAAGATTGCTTTCACACCGGACATCATATACGGAAATGCCGGATACAATAGTTTCTTCGGAGTGCAGGGGACGACGTTGATGGCTTTCAGCGACATGCTGGGCAATCATCAGATATTCCTATTTACGGATCTGGTGATCGACTTGAAAAACAGCGACTTTGCTTTTCAGTACAACTACCTCCCTTCGCGTATCGGGTATTCCATTACCGGGTCTCATATTGCACGTTTCTTATATCTGAGTTCTCCTTATTACAGCGGGTATTATGATTTGTACCGCTTCCAGAGTTACGGCGTCTCGCTTGCCGCCACTTATCCGCTCGACAGGTTCAATCGGCTCGAGACCGGTATCAGCTGGCTGAGCCTTACGCGCGAGAATATCGATGAACCGTATGAGCCATCGCAGAACAGGGTATTGTTCGTCCCGGCTCTGAGGTACGTGCACGACAACTCGTTCTTCGGATATATTGCCCCGATAAACGGTTCGCGTTATTATGCCTATCTCTACGGGACACCGAAAGTCGGAGAGCAAGGGATAAGCTTCGTGACGGGGATGATCGACTTTCGCGACTATATCAGACTGTCGGGGACGCTCTATACTTTTGCATGGCGATTATTTGCGGGTACATCGACCGGTTCGAGCCCGCAGAAATTCTTCATCGGCGGGATGGATAACTGGATCAACGTGAGATTCGACGGCGATTTCATTCCGATCAAGAATGCTGAAGATCTCGAATTCCTTACGCCCGTCGTCCCTATGCGCGGTTATAATTACAACGCGAAATTCGGAAACAACTTCGCGCTGCTGAATATGGAACTCAGATTCCCGATGTTCGGCTTCCTTAGTGCGGGTCCGATCCCCCTTTTCCAGTCACTCTTCGGAACGGCGTTTGCCGATATCGGATCGGCGTGGGGGTACGATTGGAACAACAACTATGTCAGTTTTCAGGCGTTCGACCGTGACAACAAAGGAAATCTGAAAACGAGGGATCTCCTCATCGGGACGGGGTTCGGTGCGAGGATGGTCATCCTCTACTTCCTCGTCAGGCTGGACATCGCATGGAACTTCAACATGCAGCACTTCTCAAGACCGCAGTACTACTTCTCGCTTGGATACGATTTCTAGAAAGGTATCGTGACTGCCTGAATGAACAGGGCAGGTACCCACCGGGTAAGAACTTCTGAAGATACCTCTGAATCTCCCGCCGTGAACTTATGCCTGCCTGGTTTCCCGCGAACGGGCAGCGCGCCAGTAAAGATATGCCGGCAGTCCCAGTAGAACCAGCCCGAGTCCGAAAAGTGAATCTCGGGGATCAGTTACCACCGTATTTATTACAAACCATACCGCCACGATTACGAAGATTATCGGCACATACGGATAACCGAGTGTCTTGTACGGACGCGGAGCATCCGGCCGTTTCTTACGCAGAACAAATATCCCGAACGTACCGATTGCATAGAAAAGCCATGATGCGAATATGACATAAGTAAAAAGCTGGTCGTAAGTCCCGGTAAGAGTGAGGACGGAGGCCCAGAAACCCTGGACGAGCAGCGATACGTGAGGAGTTCTGTACTTCGGATGGATGGCCGAAATCCGTTTGAAGAACAAACCGTCCTTTGCCATTGCGAAGTAGACTCTCGCGGTCGTCATCGTCGTCGCGTTCACAGTCCCGAAAGTAGAAATCATCACTGCCACAGCTATCAGGGCTGCTCCGTTAGAGCCGAAGAACGTCGAAATAGCGTCCGAGGCAACAAGCTGTGAATGCGCCATTTGCCGCACGGGGAGAACGTACATATAGGCTAAATTCGCAAAAACATAAATGATGATGACTGAAATCGTGCCAGCTACGAGCGCGATAGGAATGTTCCTCTGGGCGTTCTTCACCTCGCCTGACAGGTACGTGACGCTGTTCCATCCGTCATACGCCCAAAGCACAGCTACTAATGCTATTCCGAAAGCGCTCAGCAGTCCGCCGGAAGAGGAATGGAGACTCCCGAAGAAAGGGGTGTACAGATGGCCGGAGTGTGTCCCAAAGATGAAACAGGTTACCACGATCCCACCAATTGCGAGAATCTTGAGTGTGGTGAATATCTGTTGAATGAGGCCGCCGAACTGAACTCCGAAGTAGTTCACAGTCATGACGAAGACAATTGCCCCGATTGCCACGAGTTTAATTCCTACTTCCGGCATGACGAAAAGACCGAAGTTGATCTGGACCGCGTTCAGCCCCGGGAAGAAGAACCCGAGATATTTCGCAAATGCTACTGCGATGGCGGCAATCGAACCGGTCTGGTAGACGATGAAGGTCGTCCATCCGTAAAGAAACGCTATGAAGTCGTTGTATATCTCGCGAAAGTAGACGTACTGTCCTCCTGCGGCAGGGATCATACCGGCGATTTCGGCGTTTGTCAGTGCTCCTGCAAGCGAGAGAAGGCCACCAAAGACCCACACTGCAATTATCCACCCGGCATCGCCGAGCGTCAGGGCAATTTTCTGCGGCACCAGGAAAATTCCCGAGCCGATGATAGAGCCGATGACAACTGCTATTGCGGTCGGGAGGCCCAGCCTGTGGGCCAGCCCCGGTCGTTCTGCTTCATTCATGCGTGTCCCTATCTGTTTCATCTTTCGTTAAGACAGTAAAATAGTGCTACGCTTCCATGTGGAGCATCAGAAAAACTTCTAGTTATGCTTTAAAGTAATTGAAACAGGGAAGTGAGATTCCTCGGCAGTCAAGATTCCCTTTCCATCATGATGCCGGACATGCACAGTGTGTCAGTTTGCACAAGGCCGATCTTATTCTTTCACTTCAGCAAAGAACAAATGTACTGTATCCCTCGCGAATCCCACGAGGTCCTTCGCGGCTGCCATCCCCTCCTGGGAAATGATGGCGGAATTCAGTGCCGTTTGATTGTCGAAATACATCTCCGCCATTCTGTAGAATTGCGGTTGAGACATGGGCGCACCGCTTACTTTGGAAATTTCGATCCGCTTCATGCCGGGCATTTTACTGATAAGAGGTAAGTGTACTTTCTCGTAGTGCTCCTCGAACGCAGTTAAGTCGGTAGGTTTCTTAAAAAGCGCAACTAGCTTTACCACGAGCGCCTCCTGTTCTTTGTTTTGAGAATATAGAGACGCTGCGGGCAAAAGGCAACAATTATCGCCGGCGAATAGGCCGCGAGTTTGAACCACATGATGGTGATGTGCGTTACTGGCAACTCCACAAAGACAAATCTACCTTTGTAGATGCCAAGCCCGCATGGAGAAAAGATGACGCGGCTCATCCGCGGTGGGCTTTGCGCATTCGTGGAAGTAAAACCGCCTGATACATGCGCGCGGGGTAATCCGTGCCCGGATTAACTCAAAGGTCGAGATGCATTGGCGTGTGCCACCGTCCCGTACTTTGATTTTTACCTCCCCGTTGTGTAGATTTTTTAAAACGAGATTGAAATGCTAACGAATTACATCCCGATTTTTATTCTGCTCGCGGTAGCTGCTATTCTTGGCATTGTTATGGCAAATATCAATCGCTTGCTCGGCCCCCACGCCCCGACTCGGGAGAAGCTTTCCACCTACGAAAGCGGCATGGAGCCGATAAGGACTGCACGCGAGCGTTTTACAGTGAGATTTTATCTCGTTGCAATTCTCTTCATTCTATTCGACGTGGAAATTGTTTTCATGTATCCCTGGGCAGTGAACTTTGTGTCCCTGGGATGGTTTGGATTTATAGAAATGCTGACGTTCGTTGTCATACTTTTGATCGGATATTATTATGCGATTAAGAAAGGAGCCTTGCAATGGCAGTAAATAGATCGAATGAGAACGAGGGCTTCATAACGACTCGTGTCGACGCTCTTTTCAACTGGTCCTTGAAGAATTCTCTCTGGCCGATGCCGCTGGGCATTTCGTGCTGTGCGATAGAAATGATGGCCTTCGCCGGTCCGCGTTTCGACGTGAGCCGGTTCGGTGCGGAAGTGTTCAGGTTCTCTCCCCGTCAGAGCGACCTCCTGATCGTGGCGGGAACGACGACGTTTAAGATGGCTAAAGTTGTACGTAAAATCTACGATCAGATGCCTGAGCCAAAATGGGTTATCTCGATGGGTGTCTGCGCTTCGAGCGGAGGAATGTACCGCTCCTATTCCGTTGTCCAGGGAATAGACCAGTTCGTTCCCGTAGACATCTATGTCGCAGGATGTCCTCCGCGCCCGGATTCCTTGCTCAAGGCGCTGATGGAGATCCAGCGAAAGATACAATCTGGTGAAGCCAGAACCCCTGAACATGAACGCGAAAAAGTCCTGGTAGAATAATCCTATATGAAAGAGAAAATCGAGGAGAAACTTCGGGCAGCCTTCGGGGAAGATATTCTCGCGGTTGCCGAGCATAGAGGTGAACTGACCGTAGGAGTCAAGCGCGATAGAATTGCGGACGTCTGCAGGTTCCTGAAAGAGGATCCCGAACTGAGTTTCAACTACCTGTCCGATATTTGCGGTTCGGACATGCTTGACTTCGAGGACCTTTCGTCCCGCAAATCCTACCTGGCCGTGGAGCACGAGCACAGACCCGAGCCGGTTCCCAATGAGGAGAGATTTGAGGTTATCTATAACATGATATCTCTCAAGAACAAATCAAGGGTCAGACTCAAGGTCAAGGTTGACGGGGAGAGCCCGGTTTGCCCGAGCGTCATCTCGGTCTACAAGTCAGCGGATTGGTACGAAAGGGAAACGTACGACATGTTCGGGATTACCTTCGAAGGACATCCCGACATGAGACGGATCTACATGCCCGAGGAATATGAATACTACCCTCTCCGAAAAGACTTTCCTCTGATGGGCGTCCCCGGTTCTATTCCGCTACCGAGAAAATAAGGTTTGCAAAAATGAGCACATCTTCTGAAAATAAAAGAGAGATTTCGCAGATACTCAAGGTTCTCGAAGACAGAGATACGAATGTTGTGGTCGATGATCCCCTCGAGAATTATATGGTCCTGAATATGGGACCTCAGCATCCTGCGACACACGGCGTCCTGCGGCTGCTTGTCAAACTGGAGGGTGAAACCGTTGTCGACTGCATTCCGGAGATGGGCTACCTGCACCGCGGCTACGAGAAGATAGCGGAAGCCTCCACGTACATGGAGTTCATACCTCATACCGATCGCCTCGATTATATATCTCCGATTGCCAACAATGTTGCCATTGCTCTCGCTATCGAGAAGCTCGCGGGAATTGAGGCTCCACCCCGTGCACAGTATATAAGGGTAATCGGAGCGGAGCTCGCGAGAATTTCTTCGCATCTCATGGCGATAGGAGCGATGGCCATGGATGTCGGGGCGATGACCGTTTTCCTTTGGGCGTTCCGCGAACGCGAGAAGTTGTATGACGTGTTCGACCTGCTGACGGGTGTACGGTTCACTACGAGCTATACGAGGATCGGCGGTGTTGCCCAGGATATGACGGACGAGACAAAGGCCGCGATCGAAAAGTTTATCGATGAGTTTCCGATACATCACCACGAAATAGAGAAGATGCTGAACCGGAACCGGATTTTCCTCGACAGGACGGTCGGCGTCGGCGTAATTAACGGTGAGACGGGGCTGGAAGTCGGACTTACCGGCGCGACTCTTCGCGCCTCCGGCGTTGAGCACGACATCCGGACTTTTTCGCCCTACCTTGTTTACGACCTGCTTTCCTTCGACGTGATTACGGAGAATGACGGCGACTGCTTCGCCAGGTACATGGTGAGAATGCGAGAGATGCTGGAGAGTGTGAAGATAGTCCGCCAGGCTCTCGACAAGATTCCTCAGGGTCCGATTAAGGCAGACATGCCCAAGAAGGTTCTTCCGAAGAAAGAACGGATTTACACCAAAATGGAAGAACTGATACACGACTTTGTGCTTGTAAACGACGGCATCAATCCCGAACCGGGTGAAATTTACTCCGCAATAGAAGGCTCCAAAGGTGAGCTCGGTTTCTATATCAAGAGTAACGGCAGCGGGCGGCCATGGAGGCTCAAGATTCGTTCCCCTTCATTCTGCAACCTGCAGGCGCTTCCGCTCATCGTCAAAGGTCAGATGATTTCCGACGTCGTTGCCATCATAGGCAGCATCGATCCTATTATGGGCGAAGCGGATAAGTGACAGATGCGGATTGCTAATTGCAGCCAATTCGAATTTCGAAATCAGAAATAAGAAATTAGGATAATGTTCACAGAAGAAAATCTTCGCAAAGTAGAAGAGATCAGGAAGCGCTATCCGAAACCGATGGCGGCTTTGCTGCCGGTCCTTTGGGTGGCGCAGGAACAGTTTGGGTGGATCTCTGAAGATGTAATGCATTACATAGCCGATCTTCTCGGTCTCCCATTCAACCATGTCCTGGGTGTCGTCACTTTCTATACCATGTACAACAGGAAGCCGGTGGGAAAGTATCATATCCAGGTTTGCGCGAATGTCTCGTGCATGCTCCGCGGCTCCGACAATCTCATCGAACACATTGAGCACAGGCTGGGTGTAAAGGTGGGGGAGACGACTTCCGACAAGATGTTCACTCTAAGCGAGGTTGAATGTCTGGGATCGTGCGGGACGGCTCCGATGATGCAGGTAAACAACGATTACTACGACAACCTGACGGCAGAAAAGATCGATAACCTACTCGAAGAATTCAAAAGACAGGCAAATCACTGATGTCCGAGACAACCATCACGACGAAACTGTATGCGCAGGGTGGCGACACCGCCTTTCCGAAAATCGTTCTTCCCGAAATCCCCGGACTCGCAAAGATCGAAGTGTACGAGAGCAACGGCGGTTACGGGGCTCTGAAGAAAGCAATCGGGATGCAGCCTGACGCGGTCACGGATGAAGTTAAGAAATCCGGTCTGCGAGGACGCGGTGGAGCGGCATTTCCGACCGGCCTCAAATGGACATTCATGCCTAAGCAGACAGAGAAGCCGAAATACCTTGCCATAAATGCCGACGAAAGCGAACCCGGCTCATTCAAAGACAGGCAGATTCTCGAATTCAATCCTCACCAATTGATAGAAGGGATAGTGATAGCATCCTACGCCATGGGCATCAGGACCGCCTACGTTTACATAAGAGGCGAGTATTACAAATGGATGAAGATACTCCAGGGTGCACTCGATGAGGCCTATGCGCGCGGATATGCCGGCGAGAATATTCTCGGTTCCAATTTTTCGGTGAACATATACATCCACCGCGGTGCCGGGGCGTATATATGCGGCGAAGAATCCGGACTGATGGAGTCGATAGAAGGGAAGCGGGGGTATCCGAGAGTGAAGCCTCCTTTCCCGGCGCAGAACGGGCTCTGGGGAAATCCGACGACCATTAACAACGTGGAGACTATCGCAAATGTACCTGCCATTCTCTGGAACGGTGCCGATTGGTTCTCGAAGATCGGTGCCCAGAAGCACCCTGGCACGCTGCTATTCGGAGTCAGCGGACATGTCAATTCTCCCGGAGTGTTCGAGCTTCCAAGCGGAACGCTCCTGACCGACATCATCTACAAGTATGCCGGCGGTGTGATAGGAGAAAAGAAAATCAAGATGGTCATTCCCGGAGGTAGTTCCATGCCGCCGCTTCGCGGCGACCAGCTTGAAGGTGTGCGCATGGACGCGGAGTCTCTCAAGAATGTCGGAAGCGCTGTAGGAACCGGCGGCGTCATCGTGATGGATGAAGATACGGATTTGGTGAAAGTTCTCTTACGAGTGACAAAGTTTTACTGGCATGAGTCATGCGGGCAATGCACGCCCTGCCGCGAGGGTACGGGCTGGATGCGAAAGATTTTGGAGCGCATGAACGATGGGAATGGAAAGGTCGAGGATCTGGATTTGCTCATCCGCGTGGCAAACAACATCGAGGGCAACACGATTTGCGCGCTCGGAGATGCCACTGCCTGGCCTGTCAAGTTCACCATTCAACGTTTCAGGAAGGAACTGGAAGAAGAAATCTTGCGGCAGGCAAGGACCGCAGCATAGATTTCTCCGGCAGTCTTAGCTTCGCCTGTAAAGTTCTTCACTTGGAATAGAGTGCTAAATCATGTCGACTCATGGAATTGGGGCCGGCGTTTTGCGGGTCATCTCCCGCAGGGAGCTTGATTGAGTAATCTGCCTGTAAAGATATTCAGAATCTCCGAAGAATTTGACGATCTCCCTCTCCCAACTTATATGACAGAGGGCTCGGCGGGTATGGATGTGTATGCTGCCGTGAATGAAACTCTGGTCATCAAACCTATGTCGACAGCCCTCGTGCCGACCAATCTGAAAATCGAGCTTCCGACCGGATATGAGGCGCAGATCAGGCCCCGGAGCGGTCTGGCAGTTCGCAACAAAATAATCCTTCCGAATTCACCGGGCACGATCGATTCCGATTACCGCGGTGAAATAAAAGTCATCATGCTGAACCTCGGAGCCGAGCCTTTCGAGGTTAACCGCGGCGACAGGATAGCTCAGATGGTAATCTCCCCCTACGACAGGGCGAGCTGGGAAGAGTCCGATTCGCTGGGGACGACACCCCGGGGCGAAGGCGGCTTCGGATCGACGGGAAAATGATGGCCGTCCTTGCCTACCATAAAGTCGATAACAGGTTCGAACTCGGCGTTACGACGGTCAGACCGGAAGCGTTCTTCAGACAGATCGGCGATCTGAAGAAGAGAGGTTACGAGATCCGTCTATCGGCCGCATGTGATGCCGGCGGCGGAGTCTGCTTGACGTTCGACGATGGGTACGATTGTTTTTACAGGAACGTTGTTCCGTTTCTGACTTCGCTGAACGTTGGTGCGACTGTCTTCATCATAACTGATTTCATCGGGAAGACGAACGAATGGGATCTCCGGCTCTCGTACAAACCGTTCGTGCACATGGATCAGAGGCAAATACGAGAGGTCGCGGAGCTCGGTTTCGAGGTCGGAAGTCACTCCTGCTCGCACAAGGATTTGACAAGACTGAGTCGCAGCACCGCATCAAACGAACTTGTGAGATCTAAAAAACAGATTGAAGACATGATCGGAAGGGAGGTGCGATCCGTTTCATTTCCGTTCGGGAGACACAATGCTGAAGTAGCCGCCCTCGCTCGCGAAGCCGGTTATGAAATGCTCTATGGTCTCGGATCATCTGTCGGGGATGGAGTCATCCCAAGGATGCCCGTTTACCGGTTCGACAATTCTGCGGCAGTGCGGCGTAAGGTCGAGATGAATAGAATTGAAATAGTGAAGGGTGATTTAGTCCATTCATTTTCATATCTTTCGGCATTGCTATCAGTCAGGCGTGCATGAAAAACCGTAAAAAATGAACAAACCGACCATATGACACTGCAGGAAGACGAAGTTGAATCGACCCAGAAGGGCGAGAAGGAAGTCCGCACTTTGTCTGCGCTGATGTCCGGCAGACGCGAATGGTTATTGTTCGTCGTATCCCTTCTTCTGCTGGTTGTTTTGGGTTATACTGTCCGTGAGGTTTTCAGCCCTATCATAGTGTACGTGATCTTCCTCGTCGCCACTTACCCAATGCGTCACGAGACCATAGTTCGCCATCTTATCCTTCTCGCGACGCTTTTATTCGGGATATGGTTTATAGTCGAGGTTGCAGGCGCGGTTCTTCCGTTTGTCGTTGCATTCCTGATAAGCTTCATCTTCTCGCCGGTCGTCGAGATGCTGGCGGGCAAGAAGATCCCGCGGTCGATTTCCATCATCGGAATCCTGTTGACACTTTTCGGCGCGCTCATCGCCCTGACCGTTGTCCTCCTGCCGATGGTGTTCCAGCAGTTTCAGAACTTTCTCACTTCGATTCCTACATTGACCAGCGAGGTCAGCAACTCGCTCAACAGTCTCATAAACCGCGGCTTCCTCGGTTTCAGCCCGGAGAATCAGAACCTGCAGCAGGCCGTTATCGCGGAGATCTCGAGCAGGATTGAGGACGTTACGCGCGCGATTCCAAACGGCATACTGAATTTCGTTGCACAGTCCGCTTCCGCTCTGACCAAGATGCTGAACCTTGTGCTGGTACCCTTCTTAAGCTTCTACATCTTGAAGGATTTCGAGCTGATCAAATACCGGGTGAAAATGCTCTTCCCGCGGCGGTACCGCCAGCGTGCATCGGAGATTTACACCATAGTGGACAGGATCCTCGGCAGCTATCTGCGCGGCGCGCTGACGGTTGCATTTATCAACTCGATAGTCATCTCTTCTCTGATGTCGATATGGGGAGTCAAGTATCCTCTCGTCATCGGGCTCATATCCGGCCTTCTGGACATGATACCGTATTTCGGAATCATCGTCAGCATGTCAGTTGCGGTGCTGATCGCGCTGTTCGGGGACAGTCCGGGTTTTCAGGTCGCCATGGTCGTGGTTTCGTTTCTCGGAATGAATCTGACTGAAACTACGATTCTTTATCCGAGGATTATCGGTTCGAAGATTGGGGTACATCCGGTTCTGCTGATCCTGGCACTGCTGGTGTTCGGATACTTCATGGGATTCCTCGGACTACTGGTCGCCGTACCCACTACGGCAATCCTCATCGCCCTCAGGAAATACTACGAACGGAACCTCAGGCCTGCGCATTGAGCTCGACGCTCTACATTGTTTCGACGCCGATAGGAAATTACGACGACATTACTCTGCGGGCATTAAATGTCCTTAAGGGAGCCGACTTCGTAATCTGTGAAGAGTTCAAACTGGGCAACAGGCTTCTCCGGTATTACGGCATCGACAAGCCGCTCGAGTCGCTTAACGAACACAACGAATTGCGGGATGCGGAAGTGGTTGCCGGCCGCATCAGGGACGGCGCGGACGCGGCATTGATCTGCGACGCAGGCACACCCGTTCTTGCCGACCCCGGTGGAACGCTCGTCCGAATTGCACTCAAACTCGGTGTCAAGGTCGTACCAGTTCCCGGTGCCTCTTCGATCCTTGCCGCCCTCGTCGTCTCCGGTTTCGACATCGGCAGGTTTCACTACGCCGGGTTCCTGCCGCGCAAGAAGGAGGAACGGATAAAGGCATTGGAAGAACTTCGGACGCTTGAGACAGTATCGGTCATAATGGAAGCGCCTTATAGATTTGCGCCGTTGATCGAGGACTGCGTGGCCGTTTTCGGAAAAGGGAGACGCGCGATTGCGGCGGTCGATCTTACTTTGCCCGGTGAAAGAGTTTTGCGGGGAAGTCTCGGCGAAATCAGAAGAGAATATGCGAAAACGCCCTTCAAGGCAGAATTTGTGCTCGTGGTAGATGGCTCTAAGAAGAATTAGCCTTGTTGTTTTGTCCGCGCTGGCGCTTCAGGCATGCTCTCAAAAAACGACTTTTTCCCAGAAAAACTTCGTGGGGTTCTATGTCCAGCTTCAGCTGACCGATGTCCAGTATGGAAACCAACCCGCAGTGAAGAAAGTGAAAGTGGATTCCCTCATGTATGCCTTCAACCTGAATGACAGCCTGGTAAACTCGGCGCTGGCCTGGTATGGGGAGAAACCGGAACGGTGGGAGAAGTTCGTCGCCGACGTGCAGGCGAGGGTCGACGAGATGAGGAAACATTACGTTAAGCCGAAGTCCCGATGAGTGTCGACACGAGCATCACTTCTGCCAATTCGCAGTCCTGGACTGCACGGTGCGCCGACACAACGTCGCCGGTTTCCTTCAACTTCTTCTCTATCAACGCAAACACATCCTTCTTTATCAGCCGCCGCAAATCTATATCGAAGTTTCTGCTTCTCAGACTTTCGAGAATCTCAATTACATTTTGTGCTGACGTGCCGAGCACTTCAGATATCTCCGCGGCGGTCAATCCTTCAACGAACAATTCATAGACTTTGAGTTCCGCGTCCGAAAGATTGCCTTCGTCCAATGGCTTGAAGTCGAGGCAGACCTGAAGCAGCCCGTCTGTAATCTTATCGGTATGAATTCCCTTGTCGGCGAGGTACTTCGCGATTTCGTTCCTGCTGACCGGATGCTCGTTCGCCATTCTGACCAGGGAGGAATCCGAACAAACGCCGAACACAGGTATTTGCAGGTCGACCGCAATTGTCCGCCTCTCGTCGCGGAGCGCCTTGTACAGCGGCTTCCTGAACGAATAGGGTTTATGGACCGGTTTTGAAAATCCGCTTTTCAGGTAATCCTTTCCTTCTTCCGTAATCGATACGGTAGAATACAGCAGGTTCGCTTTGGAGAGGTATTTTCTGGAGAGAAGGAAATCGAATGCGAAGTAAACCGCCTGCGGCGGAAGATCTTTCAACTTACCATCGAATTCCTGCCTGAGCTTGTCCGAAAGATCCTTCTTAGAATCTTCCTTCAGAAGAATCTTGCAGTAGGTCGTCCTGCCGTATCTGCCGCCGGTTGCGTCGACCAACGAAAGGATGGTTCGGTGGATCTCATGCGCGCTCGGGATCGATGCATCCTTGGAGACTTCCTGAAGATATACCCGGCTCACCGTGCAGTTATCGCAGTTTCCGCATCCGCTTTGAATCTCCTCCGTGCCGAAGTACGACAGGATGAAGTTGGTGCGGCAGGTCGTCGTCTTTGCATAGTCTACGATCGCCCGCAATCGGTCCTGAGCCCTATTCGCAAGAAGTGCAATCTGTCCGAAGTCTATCGGGAGCCTTTCCGGGTCCTCACGGCTTGTCAGCATCCTGAAGCTGATGCCTTCGGCGGGCGGTTTGTACTCCAGCACTCCGGACCTCTGGAGGATGGAAAGTGTTCGATTGACGGTGGAAGCGCTGAGACCGGATTTGTGCGCGATGTCTTCGATCGTGACGGGCCTGGCGTCCGTAAAAATGGAGGTGCCGTAGAGCCGCAGAAGAGTATCGAGCACAGACCGCGTGTCGTTGGAAGAAGTACGGTCCATCGCGCGTCTGTATGCTACCACGTCCACGGTTGAACGAACGTAGGCTTTTGCCGAAATGCTCGGGATTAGCTGTATGATGCCGTTTTGCGATAGTATTCTGAATACGGAGTCGACCGTCCTCGCGTCGAGCTTCGTCAGTTCCACAATTTTCTGCGACGAAACCGACTGGTATTCCTTCGCGGTTGTGCCGACCGGGATCGACAGGGAATCGAAGATGGCGGAGTAGGCCTTGATGAATGCGTCTTTTTCGGGATACAGCGTACGTATGAAATATTCCTGAACCATCAAGTCCCTCTTGTTGAAAAGGAGGACACATTCCGCCAGCTTCCCGTCCCGTCCCGCTCTCCCAGCCTCCTGATAATAGGCTTCGAGGGTGCCGGGGACTTCGTAATGAATCACATACCTCACGTCCGCCTTGTTAATACCCATCCCGAATGAATTTGTGGCTACCATCACCCGGTCATTCTTGAGAAATTCCACCTGTGAATTTGTGCGTTCCACCCCCGTCAGACCGGCATGGTAGCGGAGCGCATTCATCCCCTTGGACTTCAGGAGGCCATGTATCTCGTCGACACTCTTCCGCGTCGCAGCGTATACGATTCCCGGTCCCTCGTGGTTCTCTATATACTTGAGCACCGAGTGTGTCTTGCTCGTCTCCACGATTACCTGGAGAGACAAGTTCTCCCTCGCGAACCCGCTAACATAAACCCTCGGTGATCTCATCTTGAGCTGTGCCACTATGTCGTCCTGGACATCAGGAGTGGCCGTGGCCGTGAGTGCAAGGAGGGTAGGGGTGCCGATTGCCGCGGAGAATTCTGAAATCCTGGTATAGTGCGGGCGGAAGTCGTGTCCCCACTGGCTGATGCAATGCGCTTCATCCACTGCCAGTATAGAGACGCGCGTTTTGGAAATTGCGTTGATGAATCTCGCACTCTCGAGCCGCTCCGGTGCGACATACAGGAGCTTCACCCTCTGTGATGCTACAAGTTGAAGCCTATCCCTTATTTCGTCCAGCTCAAGGGTGCTGTCGAGTTGAGTAGCGACAATTTCCTTCCTGTTTATCTGTGCAACCTGATCCTTCATCAGGCTAATCAAGGGAGTGACGACGATTGTTAGCCCGTCCGAAAGAAGTGCCGGAAGCTGGTAACATACTGATTTCCCGCCCCCGGTTGGCATCACTGCAAGAGTATCGAATCCGTTCATGACAGAATTGATGATCTCCAGCTGTCCTGCGCGGAATTCCTTTAACCCGAAAAACTTTTCGAGACCTTTCCGGAGACGATCGGTGGAAGCCATTGATTGAAATTTAACAACGGAGAGCCAAATAGAGAACAGATGGGCGACGACTTCTTTTGCGGATGAATTGTCGTGGCGAAAGCATGTCTGTGTCGATCCCGGTGACATGCGGATTCATGGTTCCATTCATGCTTTTCTCTTACATTACACGAACTTCAATCGAGTACCAATAAAATACTTTCCAGCATGAAGGTGAATGAATGGACTATAATTCTGACAAAAGAATCGTAATGACATTAGATGCGGGGGGAACGAACCTCGTCTTCACCGCCATTCAGGGGAACCGGCAGATAGCCGATGAGATCGCTCTTCCTTCCAACGGTGATAATCTGGATAAGTGTCTTTCTGCAATCGTCGAGGGATTCAGCAAGGTGAAGGAAAGACTCAATGAGAGACCCGCGGCAATCAGTTTCGCTTTTCCGGGACCGGCCGATTATCCGGACGGCATAATCGGCGATCTTCCCAATATGAAGGGGTTTCGCGGGGGTGTTGCGCTGGGGCCGTTCCTGGAAGAAAAATTTGGTCTGCCGGTTTTCATTAATAATGATGGAGACCTGTACGCCTATGGCGAAGCGATTGCCGGGTATTTGCCGTACATAAACGGGCTGCTGGAACAGGCGCGAAGTCCGAAGAGGTACAAGAATCTATTGGGGCTGACTCTCGGGACAGGCTTCGGGGCCGGCATAGTCCACGATGGTGTCCCGCATCTCGGGGACAATTCAATCGCGGGCGAGATCTGGCTTCTGAGGAATAAGATGAATCCGGCCATGAATATCGAAGAACATGTCAGTATCCGGGGAGTGAGGAGAGTCTACGCCCATGAAGCAGGAATGGGGTTCAAAGACGCACCTTCGCCGAAGGACTTATATGAGATTTGTGTGGGCGAGAGGGATGGGAATAAGGCTGCCGCTCTTAAGGCATTTCAAGAAATGGCGGAGGCAGCCGGCGACGCCATATCAAACGCGATAACGTTGATAGACGGGCTTGTAGTGATCGGCGGAGGATTGTCGGGGGCCTCGGGTGTCTTCCTCCCTCAGTTGGTCAAGGAGATGAACAGCTACTTCACAATGCCCGATGGAAGCCCCCTTAAGAGGCTGGCGGCAAACGTCTATAACCTGGAAGACCATGAAGAGTTGTCGAAATTCCTGAAGGGATCGGTTAGAGAACTGACCGTCTATGGCACCGACAAAAAGGTAATGTACGATCCTGAGATGAAAATAGGGGTCGGCATATCCAGGATCGGCACAAGCAGGGCGATCTCAATCGGCGCTTATGTTTTTGCATTGAGCTCGCTCGACAGGTAGCCGCCCGCTGTCAGGAAGTGTGAACCCACAAAACGCTTAGACCGAGGCCTCGCCGGTCCCGCCCGAAGCCTGAGAATTGCTAAAGAGAATCTACTACTTTCCTTGCTTCCTCAATGTGTGCCGGTGTGGTTCCGCAGCATCCGCCGATCATCTCGATACCGATCTTCGAAACGCTTCTGACGAATTCCGCGAATCCTTTCGGGGAACCCGAATATTGCACGACATTATTCTCGACCGTCGGGACACCGGCATTCGGCTGGATCAAGACCGGCAGCCTGGTTGAGCGCCGGATCTCTGTCGCGACAAGCATCATGTCCTCGAATCCGCTCCCGCAGTTAGAGCCGACGAAGCTTGCACCTGCCTTCTCGAGTCTGCGCACGCAGTCAGCAGCCGATTCGCCGAAGGCCGTCCGGACTTCATCTCCCGATCTCTGGAAAGTCATCGTGACGCCGACCTCCGATGCTCCGGCCGACTTGGCGCCTTCGAGCGCGACCAGCGCCTCATCGAGCGAGATCATTGTCTCGATCAGGATAGTCTGGACCCCGTAGGTTCTCAATGTCTCGACCTGTTTCCTGAACATCCCGGCTGCATCTTCTTTGCTGATGTCTCCGTAAGGTTCGATCAGACTGCCGAGTGGTCCGACTGAGCCGACCACTGCCGCCGTCTTTCCTGCCGCTTCAAGCGCGATCTTGGCGCCGGTTGAATTCACCGAGTCGACGAATTCCACGGCGCCGCTCCTCTCGAGCCGGCTCTGCGTCCCACCGAAGGTATTCGTCTCAACGACCTGCGAACCGGCCCTGATATAGTCCAGATGTACCTGGCGAACCACTTCCGGTTTTTCAATATTCCAAAGGTCCGGCGGGCTTCCGACGGCCAGTCCCCTATTCTGAAGCTCGGTGCCCATCGCGCCATCAAACAATACAGGTTTACTCGATAACAAATCTAGAAGCGACATTCCTAATCTTCCTTTCTTTCGGATATGATCTTCGTGATAAGTTCAACTGCTTCGGCGGCATTCCTGACGTAGCCTGCCGCGCCTATATCATCCGCAAACTTCTGATTGATCGGGGCGCCTCCGATAATTATCGGAACCATAAGCGGTTCGAGTATTCTCATTGAAGTCTTCATCGCCCTGGCGGAAATCAGGACCTGCGGCAGAAAAATATGGTTATCTCTGAATCGCCTTCCCACGACATCCATGCCGGGGAGGATCCCTTTCTCCAGAATCTCGCCCGGCAGAACGGATTCATCGATCAGCTTCGCAGTCAAATCGCCCGCCTCGACATGTTTGCCGGCAATGACAGCGCCGGCCAACATCCCGAACTCTTCACTTATCCCCATCGTTCAACTGCCTCTTTTAGCAGGAGTATTTTTTCGCGTTTCACTCTCGGTGCTATCGAGCAGGCAGTGCTCAGAATGAACCCACCGACCTTCTTCCCGATTTCGATTCTGTCCTTTGCATCAGACGTTATGTCGCCGTCCGTTCCAAGGAGTAGAGTGTTCACCGAATCGACGTTGCCTTTGATAAAACCCTTTTTGCTTGCAATCTTCATTGCTTCCTCAAGTTCGACATTCCCCAGCGGCGGTGGGTCCAGGCATTCGATGCCTGAAGCACCGGTGTCGAACATCAATTCAAGCCTGTCTCTGACTGCGCCGCACGTATGAAGGTATACATGAACACCCTTCTTGCGTATCGAGTGCGATATTCGGGCCTCGAACGGCGCCACGAATTCCCTGTAGAAGGCGGGTGAGATAAAGCCTGAACCGGCAAAAGGCGAGGAAACCTTAATCGCGTCGATGCCAGTGTCGCACATTTCAACAGCGAGATCCTCTATCAGTCCCGCGAAATGCGCCAGTATCTTCTTCGACTTCTCCCGATCGTCGATCAGGGCCATCAACCCGTCCTGGTGTCCCAGTAAATCAAGGAAGTAATCGAACGGGGATGTAATTTCACCATGTATCGAATACTCTTTACCCGCTCGTTTCACGATAGTGTCGATGACGCCGAACTTGTTCCGGGGATCAATTCTGAAATGCAGTCCCTGGGAAACAGGGATATAGTCAAGAGATTTTGGAAGGTCTTCCAGGTTTATCTCTGCCAGCCCGGGTTTCGGCGCCTCTTGCATGTCAACCTGGGGAAGGTCGTCATTGCCGAAGATCATCGTCGTACCGTCCTTAAGGCGAACGACCTCTCCGTCTTCCGAGTTGCCACGTTCGACGATTTGATTCCTCCAATTCGGATCATGTCCGTGCAGACTGATTAGTATGCCGTCGAATCCATAAATTTCCCGGAGCGAAAGGAGTCCTTCCGCAAACGTATCGCCGTCGAACCAGAATTCGACCGGGGAAACCGGCAGTTGCTGAAGCATGTGTCCGATGCTCATCTGGCACATAAGAGGGACTCTATCAGGTGTCTTGAGATCCATGGCTGCCTTCACGCGTTCCTTCGAATTCATTGGTCTTCCTTCGTTTTTCGTTAGTGACGTACCATTAGTCAATTAGACTCGGGCTAATACGCCGTACCTATGACAACATTCTAAGTCCTCTTGAGTACCACTCAAACTGTTGAGTCAATTAGAAAGCGAACAGACCAACCAACACTATTTGAATCGTCTGATCGCTCAACTTGTGCTCTATATTGGTTCTGCGTTCATCTGGAATCGGTCGGGTCAATCGTTATTGTCAGATCGGTTTCTTGCACCAAGTTATGACTCGCGGGCCCAAAAATGCAATCGTCATCCACGCAGCCGTTCACGCTCTTCGTTCTGTATCTCTCTGATGAGTTGTTCAACACCGCAGGCGTGAGCCAGACTGAAAAGCGGCATTATGGTGTGAAGAAATTGGGCGTCTCTTTAAAAGGAAGGACGTCTGTCCTAAAAAGCTGCACAAACAAAACGTATGATGTCATTTCTCACAGAGCTGTTGGAATACTCCACAGAGTAATTAATCCGCAATCTACACCGCGCAAAATTCCACATAACAGTCCACGGGAATCCCTTTTGAATCAAATTCGCCTCATACCGTGGCACACTTACTGCATTTGTTGGTTATGCAAAACAGTGGACAAACGTAAACGAACATCCGGCCGACAATTCCTCACAAACGATATCTGAAATACAAGAGTTGGAGAGCTGAACCGGGATTTACTCTCGCACTCTGTGGATCAGTGTCTCTGCGGCCGGTACTCCAGAAGAAAGGATCATTAAGAACATGAAAATTCGTACGCTCAGTTTAGGAATTCTATTTTTACTGAGCGGGTATGCAAGGGCGCAACAAAATAATATGTTATTTAAGAAATGGGTTCACCCTGGTTACGACGCCATAAAAGAAGGCGGTTATCAGGGAGCGCAAACCTGCGCGATGTGTCACCAGGATGCGCTTGACGAGATAACACACTCTGTACACTGGAATCTGACTTCACCTGTGAAAAATGTGCAGGGATTGCCCGACAGTTCACAATGGGGGATGGACAACAGGGAGTGTGCGCTGGCCGGTTCGACGTGTTTTGCGAACTGGACGGCCTCCACTGAGGGCAAATTCACCGTGCAGTCGGCGGGTTGCGGACTGTGTCACATCGGTTCTCTTCCGGCGCCGCCAATGCCAGGGAAGGCCCCGACGGAAGCAGAAGCGAACACCGTAGATTGCCTCGTTTGTCACGCTAAGGATTACAACTGGCAGATGCGAGCGACGCTGGTGAAAGACCAGACGGGCGTGCATTGGGGAGAGGACACTACGCTGGCGGCCGCGCTGAGCATAACGAAGACCCCCACGAATGAAGCCTGCCTGAGATGTCACGAACACGCTTTCTCGGATGACTACAAGCGAGGGACGCCTTTTACGCCGTCGAACGATGTCCACGCAGCTGCAGGGCTCAGCTGTGTGACTTGCCATGTAACCGAACACCATAAGATTGCGAAAGGGCAGGACGAGTCGGACATGGTCGCAAACGATTTGCCGGACGTGCCGGTCACCTGTTCGAAGTGTCATGGCGACAATCCGCATCCCGGGAAGATCGGCCGGATACTGAATGAGCACACTTCGAAGATTGCATGTCAGACCTGTCACATCACACAGGTGAGCGGTATCGTCTCCGAGAACTGGGGGAAACCGGTCAAGGACGATATCAACGGTCAGTACAGCGAGCTTTCGAAATATGATAAGATTCCGTCTATTCACGGACTCTATGTACCCACCGACGTAATTGTGAAAGGACGTCCTTCATATATCTGGAGGGTGGCCAACAAAGACGATGAAAAGAACGCGCAGAGCTGGATGGCGTTCGAGACTTCGAACATCAACACGCCAGGCGCAAAGATCTACCCGGTTAGAGGACTTGCACAAATTATGCTTTTCGACAAGAAGCTGAAGATGTGGCAGGCCCCGGGAATGGCTTTCCTGAAGGACAACCCGCAGATGGCGAACTTCCCGCTTCTGCTCGCCCCGAACAGGGAAGTATACAACAAGACCGGCGACGTGAAATCCGCGATCGACGCAGGCATGAAACCGTACGAGGCGATGGGCCTCAAATGGAGCGGTGAGTGGATGGCGATGCAGGTACCCGGCACCTCCTACATCTCCGTCAATCACGGAGTGAAGAAGGTCGGCCTTTCATGCAGCGATTGTCACTCGACTAATGGCGTCATGGACTTCAAGACGCTCGGCTACACGCCGCAACAGGTAAAGGCGCTCGAGAAAACAGAGTGACTCTTAACCGGCATAACCTATCGGACTTGGTGTTCCAGGGAAAGTAGTCTCAAGGGGAGAAGGATCGACTTGGCGATGGCTGTCTCATGCAAGACGTGAGGCAGCCATTTCCTTTTTGGTACTCGAAACAAGAAACACCGTCCTCCCTTGAACGCGACAGCTCTGCCCATGAAATTATTTTATTCGACAACAATTGAGATTGTAGGGAGCAGGAGAGAATGGCCGAATTGAACATCGAGGACGAGATAACGAGAGCGAAGCGCGGAATGATGTGGGTCAAGCTCGAAGAATCGCTTGACGGCGCCGGATGTCCGGTTTGCAATCAAGTTGGGAGGAGCGAGGCGCACTACCTGGAGAGCATGCTGTATGAGTACGTGCTGGATGCAGGGGTAAGGAAGAAGCTGCACCATTCACACGGATTTTGTACCCGGCATGCAGCAACTGCACTCGAGGCGGAGAAGAAGCTTAACAGCGATGGACTCCACCTTGCGACGATGTATGACAGCGTACTCGACGAAGGCCTACGCATATTGAAGAACCAGATCACAGCCCTGGAAGAGCTCGAAAAGGAAAAGAGAAGGCGGAGACCGGAGAAGCAGGTCCACCCGGCTCATGCCTCGAAGTGTTTTGTGTGTGAATTTGCCGCCGAGGCGGAAGCCGGAGCCGTGCACGGTCTCCTTTATTTTTCCCGCGACCGGGATTTTCTGAAAATGTATGCCGCATCGAAAGCGACAATCTGCTTCAGGCACATCGAGGCGCTGGTTAAGGAGAGAGTCGGGCTGGAACTCGTGAGCGAGACTGTGCAAAAAGTGGAGAAACTGAAGGTGAATCTGTCCGAGTTCATACGGAAGCACGACCATCAGTCTGCTCACGATTACCGTGAAGACGAGCTGAACAGCTACGTATCCGCGGTGAGATTCTTTGCGGGGAGCTGCAGGTGAGGACGGTATCGAAATTATGGAACCATGATAGCATCGCTGGTGCAGCAGGGGCATGGATAGATGGGGAGAACGAAACTTCCGGTGTTTTGACGATCGGGAAAAAACGGAACCGTCCTGCTATTTCCACGAAGAGGATACGGTATTAAATTCTGAAAGGCCTCGAACAAAAAAGTATGAGGATGTCAATCAACCGGTGTTGTCCGGGAGGGACAGTGGTGTATTCAGGCGGAGGCCTGAAAAAGTTCGGACCTCTAAATAATGGAGACTGCAATGAAACTGGAAGGTGAAGGAAAGCTTCTCCGGATATTTGTAGGAGAGAGCGACCGCTATATGAAGAAACCCGTCTATCAGGTTGTAGTGGAGGAGGCAAGGAAATCGGGGATGGCGGGGGCGACGGTAATCCGCGGAGTGGAGAGTTACGGCGCGGCGAGCAGAATCCACACTGCAAGGCTCCTCGAGCTCAGCGAGGACCTCCCGATGGTAGTCGAGATTGTCGACACGCCAGAAAGGATCGACGGATTCCTGTCAACCGTGGAGGGAATATTCGAGAAGGCGGGCTGTGGCGGAATGATAACCGAAGAGAAGGTCACTGTGATAAGGTACACCCACGGGACGAAGTCATGACGGATGGTTTCGAGCCGAACAAGCTGGTTTAAGATTCAGCCGCTGAGAATTCGAACCCGGGTGGTTATAAGAAGAGATAAGCGGGCGAGGCACACTAATTTGAAAACGGTAATTTTCCTGTTTGTCTCTATCCGCAGTCTATTCCCACCAGTCCGCTATCAGATACTTGCCGATAACCTGATTGGCTGCCTCGTCTAATGCCTGGCTGCTATACTGGATCGTCGAATTGCCGGACTGCGAATATGAAGTGTTGTCTCCGGCTATGATCATGGCGCCGTATAGTGTTGATTGTCCGGTGGTTTGAATTGAGATGTTCGTGTTTCCGTAGGCTATTATCAGCCCGTGAAATGTGAACTGCCCCGACATATTGAGGTTCCCGTTTACAATCAAGATGCCGGAGCCGGAGAAAGTGCCGGTCATCGTGGAATTGCCTGTGATGTAAGATATCTGTGGCGATGTGTCGCTGCCTAGGGAGGGACTGCTGGTGCTGAAAGTCTGTCCAGTGTACACTTTTGCGAGCCTTATCATTTCGTCAGCAAAAGCCGTGTAGTCCGGGAGACTTGCTACTCGTTCCGTGTCCGGATTGATAGTGCCGTTTCCGGTTACGCTTGCCGTGGCGCTTATGCTGATGTCGTTGCTCGGATTTGTGAGATTAATCGCTATCCCGGCGACTGTGTGCGGGGGCGAGGCGAGGGACCCGTTCAAGTTGACATCCTGCCCGCTCGTAAGGGCGTTTCCGCTAATTTTGATTGTCGCAGATTTTCCGGCAGACAAGCCCACCGCGCCATAAATTGGCGGAATCTGTCCATGTACCGCATAGAGCTCGTTCTTGACGGTATCCTCGGTTCCGTTGTAAGTGCCGACACTGCTCATCAACAGCGTGTCGTTGTTTCCGGATACTTTTTGAGAAATGTCGACTGTTGCCTCTCCATTCATGATCGCGGGAATCGTGAAAGTGCCGAGGAGCGTCGGATTGTCTTTCAGTTTAAGTATATAAATCTCTACGGCGCTGGACGCAATATTTTTCGCAACGATGCCATCATAGTAACCGGCATAATTTTGGACCGCGTCGTTTGTTCGCCTGTTCAAGGAATAGCCCACGATGCCCAGCACAAACAGCAGAGTCAGGACCGACAACATTGCTACCTTACCCATCGAATCATCCTTTCCCCGTCACATCAGGGTTTGCAGGTTCTTGGGAGTGATGAAAACCTCCCAGTAGGTCTTCGCATAACTTGAGTCGACCAGCGTCGCGCTTTGAAAGAGGATAGTCACCTGGATGGACTTTATTTTTGACAGAATACTCTGATCGCCCGTGCCGCCTGGCGGTATAGATATCAACGAACCTGTACTGTCGTAGTAATCCAGATTGAACGAGGTTACTCCCAGGCTTGCGCCGCGGATCGGTTCGCTGTTCTTGATTCGGTACAGAGTGCGCCAGTTCGGGTTGACCAACGGAGTAGACACCGTGCTGCTGAGCCAATAACGAATCGTGTCCACGATCCCATCATTGTCCATCTGTGCCAGGAATGTGATGGCAGACGTGTCGGCAAAGATAATCCCCGGAGAAGCTTTGTATCCTATCTTGTAGAAATCATAGGCCACTGTGTTTGCGATCGTGGTGGCGTTCTCCTGCGTTATCACTTCAACGTTTGTATCCGAATCGGTGGAAGACAGTGTGGAGTTCATCTTCAGTACCGAAAGGAGAAGCATCCCTGCGATTAGAGTCGAGCTGATTATGTCGAGCATATCTCCCATAGATGCCTCTAGTCCTTGTATCTGTAGGAGACCAGCCTTGACAGCTCGATCTCATGATTTGGAGTGCCGATGTAGGGATTGTAGATTGATATGTCGATTCTCTTTATGAATGTCTGTGTCTCTGCGTTAACATCAGGGTTATCTGCTGTCACATAGTAAACAGAACATGTTCTCTTGTAATAGCCGAATCTCGGGGTGGCCACTGAGTCCACATATCCGTTGTAATCATCGATGTCGTTGAAATCTGACACGCTGGTTTCTCCCGGATCGGGACCGAGGTCGCTTGGGCTGGTGAGAACGTTTACCGAGTCGGTACTATAAGGAGGCGGCAGGTTTTGATCGAATCGCTTGAGCAGTATCTGTTCGATTTCAGCCTGACCTACCGCTGTCCCCGTTATGACCGCTTCTGAATTGAGGACGATAGTGCTCGAACTCAACATCGTCTTGTTCGCTGAGATTGATATGAGCCCGAGTATCGTCAAAGCAGCCAGTACCAGGAGTGTCTGTGACGAACCCATATGTGATGCCTACTGTTCCTCTTGAGTTTGTTCTTCTCGCTATCTCGCTTTTGCCTTGCCGTACGTCCGTTCAGAGTTCCGAAACTCTCGGAGATATCATGCCACGGTTCAGGCACTTTTGACTCCACCACTTCCCGGATTATGATTCACCAAGACCGTGCCATATTGGGGGAAACTGTCGTCGACGTCCTAACTAAGCGAGCAAGAGAGAGTTATGCGGTCATGCGACGAAATGATTGAAGGGAGTGGTCAGACACTCAGGAATTTCTGACTGCCATGATGGAAAATTTACCTGGTTCTTGGTTTGTCTGCCGGAGGTGTGGGGAGAGGAAGGAATGTGGCGATCCAGATTCGGGAA
Source organism: Bacteroidota bacterium (assembly GCA_021825585.1). Taxonomy (GTDB): domain Bacteria; phylum Bacteroidota; class Ignavibacteria; order Kryptoniales; family JAKASW01; genus JAKASW01. The sequence continues at coordinate 85,858 of JAKAGT010000006.1, forward strand.
TTTCCTAAGCCAGATTGGGCCAAGAGAAGGCATTCGGGAACCTGATCATTTTGGTTCGCGCGTGTGCGTGGCTTATTTTGTGATCAGTCGTGTGTTCTCTCATAATTACGTAGCAGGGGATGGGTTACAAACAGCGAGCCGAAGGTGAGATTCTGTGCGGATGCTGTGTGCAAAACAAGTGCGTAATCCCTTGATTTTTGGAGACTTTCGTGGGGGTGATTTTCACCTTGACTTTTTGGCAATTTTTGCTAAATTTATTAGCTCAAAATATAATATGCTGGCGTAGCTCAGTTGGTAGAGCAGCTGACTTGTAATCAGCAGGTCGGGGGTTCAAATCCCTTCGCCAGCTCGGCTGCGTGGTGGAGCAGGATGGTACGCAGGCATGTTTTGTAGCATTTGGGCGGACGCCGGAGTTGGAGAGCCGGGGCGGACTGTAAATCCGTTGGCTTACGCCTTAGAGGGTTCGAATCCCCCGCCGCCCACCGCTTGTTTGCCTCGCGTCGCTTCGAGCGGGCGGCGCAGATTTTGTCCGCGAGAGGGAGCAGCTCGAAAGAGAGAGGCCCTCCGGCGCCGGATGTAAGACCGAAGCCGGGAGCGGGTCACGCGATGTTCCCGAAGTATTTCTTTGGAAATTTGAAGCAGAAACGCGGGAGTAACTCAGTTGGTAGAGTCACAGCCTTCCAAGCTGTTGGTCGCGGGTTCGAGTCCCGTCTCCCGCTCTCGAGGCGTGGCTGCGCACGCTTTTGGTCCGTTTGGCCGGACTACGGCGTGCGGACACGTGCCGTTCCTTTTTGATGTTGTGTCCGCTGACGTAGCTCAGCTGGTAGAGCAACGCCTTGGTAAGGCGTAGGTCACGGGTTCAAATCCCGTCGTCAGCTCGCTATATATTCCTGATAGGTTCAGGATGGTGAAGCTAAACTAAGGAAAGAAGATGAGAGACATAATCACACTCGAGTGCACCGTCTGCAAGCATCGTAACTACACCACGACGAAGAACAAAAGAAAGCAAACGGGTAGAGTTGAATATAAGAAGTACTGCAACTTTTGCCATAAGCACACTCCGCACAAGGAGACCAAGTAACGGGTCGGAATTTTCGCCTCATAATTTTCAATTCGGTGTTGGAAGTTGTGAAGGCTAAATACGTCAGTAGCTCAATTGGCAGAGCAGCGGTCTCCAAAACCGCAGGTTGGGGGTTCGAGTCCCTCCTGACGTGCACAATGAGGGATGAAGAATGAAAGAGAAAATCATCGGGTTTTTTGAAGACGTTGTCAAGGAAATGAAAAAGGTCACCTGGCCAACCAAAGACGAGTTGAAGGATTTTACCACGGTTGTTCTTGTTGCTACCTTGATAATGGCTGTCTTTGTCTATGCAGTGGATACGATCGTTAATGTCGCGCTAAGAGCAATTCTATGAGCGAAGAGAAGGTTACCACGAAGAAGTGGTACGTGGTGAGGACATACTCGGGACAGGAAAGCAAGGCGGTCGCCTACCTTGAGAGTCAGCTTAAAGATTCCGACCTCAAGGAAAGGTTTGGCGAGATCGTCATACCTACTGAGAAGGTGCCGACCATAAGCGAGACCGGAAAGAAGCGTGTAAAGACGCGCAATTTCATGCCGGGTTACGTTATGATCGAGACCGAGATGGACGACCGTGTGAAGGGTTTTATTCTGAGCGTTCCCTCGATAATCAGTTTCGTCGGCCCGAAAGGAGATCCGAGTCCTCTCCGTCCCGATGAAGTGGTGAGATTGAAGGGGAGAATAGACGAACACGAGGAACGCCAGGTGATGGAGGTTCCTTTCAAGATTAACGACAAAGTCAAGGTAATTAGCGGTCCTTTTTCGACGTTTAAGGGCGAAGTTTCAGAAGTAAACGAAGACAGGATGAAGTTAAAGGTGACTGTCACGATATTCGGACGTCCCACTCCGGTCGAATTGAGTTTTACGGAAGTTGAATTAGAAAGATAACTGGTGAACAATGGCTAAAAAGGTCGTAGGTTTTGTCAAGTTACAGATACCCGCCGGGCAAGCTACTCCGGCCCCCCCGGTTGGGCCTGCCTTAGGGCAGAAGGGCGTTAACATCATGGAGTTCTGCAAGCAGTTCAACGCCCGCACGCAGGATAAGCAAGGACTTATCATTCCGGTGGTCATAACCGTGTATTCGGACAAGTCCTTCACGTTCATAACCAAGACACCCCCGGCCTCGGTGCTTCTTGTCAAGGAGGCGAAGATTGAGAAGGGGTCGGGAGAACCGAATCGCAATAAAGTAGCCAAAGTGACGCGCGATCAGGTCAGGAAGATTGCCGAATTGAAGATGCCGGATCTCAACACGACCGATGTCGAGGCTGCTGTCAGCATGGTGGCCGGCACTGCGCGAAGCATGGGAATTCTGGTCGAAGGTTAATAAGAAGAAGAGTCTACTAAAATGAAACGAAGCAAACGATTTACAGAGGCAGATAAGCAGATTGACCGGTCTAAGGAGCTTACCATCGAAGAAGCTATAGAGAAGGTCAAGGCGACTGCAAAAGCGAAATTTGATGAAACGGTCGATATAGCCGTACGTCTGGGTGTCGACCCGCGGCATGCGGATCAGGCAATCCGTGGAACGGTTTCCCTTCCGAACGGGATTGGAAAGTCTGTCCGTGTTCTGGTCCTGACGAAGCAGGCACAGAAGCAGGAAGAGGCCAAGGAAAGCGGGGCTGACCATGTCGGTTTCGATGATTACATCAAGAAGCTCCAGGATGGCTGGTCTGATATAGATGTGATCGTTGCCACGCCGGATGTCATGGCAGATGTCGGGAGACTCGGAAAGGTCCTTGGTCCGAAGGGTCTGATGCCTAATCCGAAAAGCGGAACCGTGACCGCTGACGTCGCCAAAGCCGTAAAGGAAATAAAGGCAGGAAAGATAGAGTTCAGAGTCGACAAAGCAGGAAATCTTCATTCTATAGTCGGCAAGGCTTCCTTTGACAAGGAGAAGCTGGTTGAGAATGTCACTGCCTTTCTCGGCGCAATAAACCGCCTGAAGCCTTCATCGTCCAAAGGCCAGTATATAAGGAATGTCTCCATTTCGTCGACGATGGGGCCGGCAGTCAAAATCGACAAATCGCTTGCTTCGGGAATACACTGAGTTTACGCACTTGCGCCGCGAGGCGCATCAGCCACAGGCTGAGAATGCTTCTAAGCTCCCCCGAAGGCTCTACTTCGGGAATCGAATAAGTTCAAATACCTGAGGAAAAGATGAAAAGGAATGAAAAGGAACAGGCTGTCGCAGAAGTCGCGGAGCTGATGTCTAATTCAACAAGCCTTTTCTTCACGGACTTTGTGGGAATGACGGTTGCGGAGAGCAACGAGCTGCGCCGCGAATTCCAGAAGAATGGTGTGAAGTACCGGGTCGTCAAGAACACTTTGATAAAGAAGGCGATGCAAACGCTCTCGTCCGATGATAAGAGCTACAAGTATCTGGTCGGACAGACGGGGATCGCCTTCGGAGTTGAGGATCCGATTGCACCGGCAAAAGTCTTGAAGAAATTTTTCGATAAGATTCAGAAACCTTCGACAAAGGCGTTTGTAGTCGACAAACAAGTGTTCGAAGGGAAAAGGCTGAATGAATTTGCATTGATGCCCTCAAAGCCTGAGATGATCGCTTCGATTCTGGGAAGTCTGCAATCGCCGATTTCCGGAATTGCTGGATCGGTCTCGGCCGTGATGCGGGATCTTGTTTCGGTGCTTGACGCCGTGGAGAAGAAACTCCCGGCACAGGCTTCGTAGATTTCAAAAGAATTTCAAAAGGAGAAACATAAAATGTCGGAAGTAGTCCAAGAATTAGTAGAAAAGATAAGTAAGCTTACTCTCTTAGAAGCATCTGAGCTGAAGAAAGCTCTCGAAGATAAGTTCGGCGTGACGGCAGCGGCCCCCGTTGTCGTGGCCGGAGCGGCCGCCGGTGCAGCGGCTGGCGCAGCGGCAGCAGCCGAAGAGAAGACCGAATTTGACGTCCACCTGACCGGAGTCGGTGCGCAGAAGATCAACGTCATTAAGGTAGTCCGGGCTGCCACGGGTCTGGGTCTCAAAGAAGCCAAGGACCTCGTTGACGGAGCTCCCAAAGTCGTAAAGGAAGCGATGTCAAAACCAGACGCCGAGAAACTGAAAAAGGAACTGGAAGAAGCTGGCGCAACAGTCGAGTTGAAGTAACTGAACTTTTGCAGGCTTTTGATCGTTTCACTATTAGTGAAAAGGGCTATGTTGGTAATCCGCTCCGGGAGCGGATTACCCGTCTTTATACGGTTCTCGCCGCGTCACAAGGTAGCTTCGGTCGCGGCTTACAGGTGTGTCTGTGATCAATTCTCTCTCGGAAAAAATATCTACTAAAGGAGTATGACTACGTTGAAGAATGTCAATTCTAACGGGCAGGACGCGGTGCGTATAAGCTTTGCCAAGATTCCTCAAAGGGTTGATTATCCGGATTTGCTTGATGTGCAGATCCAGTCTTTCAAGAAGTTCCTCCAAGAGGATGCCCCGGTAAAGAAAAGAAAGTCGACGGGATTGCAGGGCGTGTTCCAGATGAATTTTCCCATCTACGACAACAAAGAACATTTTGCCCTCGATTTTGTCGAATACAGCATCGAGAAACCGCGCTACGGAGTAGACGAGTGCATTGAAAAGGGACTGACCTACTCAGTGACCCTCAAGGCCAAACTGCGTTTGGCGAGCAAGGATTCCGATCCGGGTAAGGAAGGATTCATGGAGGCGAAGGAGCAGGAGGTATACCTCGGCTCGATTCCTTACATGACCGACCGCGCGACATTTATCATTAACGGCGCCGAGCGTGTTGTGGTCAGCCAGCTTCACCGCTCCCCAGGGGTCTTCTTCGTCGAGACGGAACATCCTAACGGAGCCAGGATTTGGAGCTCGCGTGTCATCCCGATGCGGGGTGCGTGGCTTGAATTTACGACGGACATAAACAACGTCCTCTGGGTCTATATCGACCGTAAGAAGAAGTTCTATGCGACGACACTCCTCCGCGCTCTCGGTTACGAGAAGGATGAAGACATACTCCAGCTCTTCAGCCAGGTTGAGGAAGTAAGCCTGGCAAAGACTGATCCGAATACCCTCCTCGGCAGAAGAGTCGTCAGCGACGTCGTCGATACCAAGACCGGCGAAATCATAATTGATACTGACGGTGCGTCCCTCGAGGAACTGAAAATCACTGAAGAACACCTTGAACTTCTTCAGAAGGCGAATGTAAAGAAAATCCGCCTGTTGAAAGCGACCAGGAAAGGTGACGACCCGATCCTGTTCAACACGATACGTCAGGATTCGACGAGTTCCAGCGAAGGCGCCCTGAAGAAGATTTACGAGGAGCTCCGTTCCGTCGAAGCACAGGACACCGAAACCGCACGCGGATTACTGGAGAAGATGTTCTTCAGCGAAAAGCGTTACGATCTCGGCAACGTGGGACGTTACAGGATGAACGCGAAACTGACTCTGGATATCCCGACTACAACGACCGTTCTCACGAAGGAGGACATCGTCGCCATCATCGATTACATGCTGAAGCTTCGCCGCGACGAGGGACAGATCGACGATATCGATCATCTCGGAAACAGGCGCGTGAAGACCGTCGGCGAGCAGCTTGAGTCACAGTTCAACCTTGCTCTCACCAGAATGGTCCGCAACGTGAAGGAGCGAATGAACATCCATGACGAGGAAAATTTCACTCCCCAGGGTTTGGTGAACGCACGCGTGATCACGACGGTGTTGAATTCGTTCTTCGGCACGAGCCAGTTGTCGCAGTTCATGGATCAGACGAATCCGCTGGCGGAAATGACGCATAAGCGCAGGATGAGCGCCCTCGGACCTGGCGGTTTGACGAGAGAGCGCGCGGGATTTGAGGTCCGTGACGTGCATTACACGCACTACGGCCGCCTTTGCCCTATTGAAACACCGGAAGGTCCGAACATCGGATTGATTTCTTCGCTCGCCGTACATGGAAGAGTCAACGACTTCGGATTCATTGAGACACCGTACTTCAAGGTTGTCAATGGGATTGCAAGCGAAGAGATAGTGTTCCTTAGCGCGGCTCAGGAAGATGAGTATAAGATAGCGCAGGCGAATACTCCGGTCGATGAAAAGGGGAAAATTACGACGGATCGTGTCCGCGCGAGATTCCACGGTGATTTCATTCTGGAGAAACCTTCCGAGATTCAGTTCATGGATGTCGCGACGAACCAGATCGTCAGTCCGGCCGCGGCGTTGATACCCTTCCTGGAGCACGACGACGCCAACCGCGCGTTGATGGGTGCAAACATGCAACGGCAGGCGGTTCCGCTTATTAACAGCGAGTCGCCTGTTGTCGGGACTGGACTTGAGAAAAAAGTCGCTGCCGACTCCAGGACGCTGGTCATTGCAGAGCACGAAGGAGTGGTGCAGTATGTCGACGGCAGCAGGATCATCGTGAAATACGACATAAACGAAAAGTCGGATGAGGTAATCGCAAGTTTTGAGGACCTGCGAACAGCCGAGTACAGACTCCGCAAGTTCTTCAGAACAAACCAGGATACCACAGTCAACCAGAAGCCGCTCGTCAAGGTCGGCCAGCGATTCAAGAAGGGCGAAGTCCTTGCGGACGGATGCTCCACTCAAGATGGCGAGCTCGCGCTCGGCAGAAATATCATGGTTGCATTCATGCCCTGGCACGGATACAATTTCGAAGATGCAGTTATCGTCAGCGAGGATCTCGTCGCAAACGATGCCTTCACGTCGCTTCACATTCAATCCCTCGAAACGAGTGTAAGGGATACCAAGCGCGGAGAAGAAGAACTGACCCGGGACATCCCTAACGTGTCCGAAGAGATGACGAAGGATCTTGACGACAACGGAATCATCAGGGTCGGCGCCGAGATCATGGAGAATGACATACTCGTCGGGAAGATTACCCCGAAGGGAGAGACGGATGTAACTCCGGAGGAGAAACTCCTGCGTGCAATATTCGGAGACAAGGCGGGCGACGTCAAGGATGCCTCCCTCAAGGCGCCTCCCGGAATGCGCGGAGTAGTAATCGACACCAAGCTCTTCTCAAGGAAGAAGAAAGACGCAGAGTCGAAAAAGGAAGAGAAGAAGAGGCTGGAGGAAATTGAAAAGTGGCTGAAGACGGCCAAGGCGGAAGTGCAGGACAAGCTGATCGATAAGCTTGGGACAGTGCTCGACGACGAAGTGTCGACCGGTATCCGCGCAAAAGACGGCTCGGTCGCAATTAGAAGCGGTACGGCCTTGAAGAAGGAGACGTTTCTGAAGTTCGACGATCTCGACAAGCTCGATTTCACCGAACCCTGGGTCGAGAGTGCGCGGAAGAACAAGTTGATCGAACAGATCTACAGGAACTATCATGTGAGGATCCTGGATCTTGAGGAAGAAGCGCGCCGCGAGAGAAATAAAGCGATCACCGGCGACGAACTCCCCCCCGGAATTGTCCAACTCGCGAAAGTGTATGTGGCTTCCAAGCGCAAACTTCAGGTCGGCGACAAGATGGCCGGGCGGCACGGGAATAAGGGTGTCGTTTCCATTGTGGTTCCCAGAGAGGATATGCCGTTCCTGCCTGACGGTACGCCGGTCGAGATGGTGTTGAATCCGCTTGGCGTGCCCTCTCGTATGAACATCGGACAGCTCTATGAGACCGCTCTCGGTTGGGCCGCGAAAAGGCTCGGTGTCAAATACGCCTCTCCAATCTTCGATGGAGCCACATGGGAGGAAGTACAGGGCGAACTGCGTAAAGCCGGACTCAGCGAGAGCTCGAAGACGGTTCTCTTTGACGGGAAGAGCGGAGAGAAGTTCACCAACGAAGTGACTGTCGGATGTATGTATATGATGAAGCTCGACCACCTGGTCGAGGATAAGATCCACGCGCGTTCCACCGGGCAGTATTCTCTGATTACACAGCAGCCTCTCGGAGGAAAAGCGCAGTTCGGCGGACAGAGATTCGGAGAAATGGAAGTGTGGGCGCTTGAAGCTTATGGTGCCTCTCATATATTGCAGGAAATGCTCACGGTGAAGAGCGATGATGTTCCCGGCCGTTCCAAGCTGTTCGAATCTCTCGTGAAAGGCGAAAACACGCCCGAGCCCGGAATTCCGGAAGCATTCAGCGTTCTTGTGCGCGAGCTACAGGGACTAGGACTAGAAGTGAAGGTTATGCACGATGGTGAATTTGCACGCAGCGAAGAAGTGAAGTGAAGAATATGCGATGGACGCTGCAACAAAAATTGGAGGTTTTCTAAATGCCTAACGTAGAATTTCGCCGCGAATTACAGCAAACGCGCAGGGTTGTTACCGCGATTCGTGTCAGCCTTGCCTCTCCCGATTCGATTATTGATCGATCGCACGGTGAAGTCACAAAACCGGAGACAATAAACTATCGCTCATATCGTCCTGAGAAGGACGGGCTTTTCTGTGAGAAGATATTCGGACCGGTGCGGGATTGGGAGTGTCACTGCGGCAAGTATAAGAAGATCAGGTACAAGGGAATCGTATGCGATAGATGCGGAGTGGAAGTCACCCAGAAGAGTGTTCGCCGCGAACGGATGGGACACATCACTCTCGCCACTCCCGTCGTCCATATATGGTATCTGCGTTCTCTTCCAAGCAAGATCGGCAATCTTCTCGGCATGTCGACCAAAGAGCTCGAAAAAATAGTATACTACGAGGCTTACGTTGTCGTTCAGGCCGGAGCTGCCACGGAATTGAAAGAGAAGCAGCTGTTGACGGAGGAAGCGTATTATGAGCTTCAGGAGAAATTTCCGCACAACAGCGAACTCGACGACTCAGACGGCAGAAAAATCATCGTTAAGATCGGCGGCGAGGCAGTCAAGGAAATGTTGAAGCGCGTCGATGTGGATATGTTGAGCGAAACGCTCAGAGTTTCAGCACGCACTGAAAAATCAGAACAGAAGAGAATAGATGTTTTGAAAAGGCTTAAGGTCGCCGAGGCGTTCCGTAACAGAGAGGGCGACGAGTTCATCAACAAACCGGAATGGATGGTGCTGGAAGTTATTCCGGTTATTCCGCCTGAACTTCGTCCACTCGTCCCGCTCGAAGGCGGGAGATTCGCGACAAGCGATCTTAACGATTTGTACCGCAGGGTGATTATCCGGAACAACCGTCTCAAGAGACTGATCGACATCAAAGCTCCCGAAGTCATCTTGAGGAATGAGAAGCGCATGTTGCAGGAAGCAGTGGATGCGCTGCTGGACAATAGCCGTCGGATCAGCGCCGTCAATTCAGACAGCCAGCGCGCGCTCAAATCGCTGTCGGACGTTCTGAAGGGAAAACAGGGACGTTTCAGGCAGAACCTTCTCGGCAAACGTGTCGACTACAGCGGAAGGTCAGTCATTGTCGTAGGCCCGGAGCTGAAACTTCATCAGTGCGGTCTGCCGAAGGATATGGCGGTCGAGCTTTTCAAACCGATGATTATCAGGAAGCTTCTCGAGCGCGGTGAAGCAAAGACTGCAAAGACGGCCAGAAGGCTTGTCGATAGGAAGGTCAAGGAAGTTTGGGAAGTCCTCCCCTCAATTGTTGATGGACACCCGGTAATGTTGAACCGTGCACCGACACTTCACAGACTCGGTATCCAGGCGTTCCAGCCTGTGCTGGTGGATTCCAAGGCGATAAAGCTTCATCCGCTCGTTTGCACGGCATTCAATGCGGACTTTGACGGCGACCAGATGGCCGTTCACGTCCCGCTTTCATACGAAGCCCAGATCGAAGCCCGAATCCTGATGCTATCGAGCCACAACCTGTTGTCTCCCGCACACGGGAAGCCGATAGTCCATCCGACGCAGGATATGGTTCTCGGCCTCTATTACCTGACCAAGATCAGGAAGGCGGCCCAGGAGGCTACGAAACATTACTCATCCGTCGACGAGATCCGCATGGCGATCGAGATGAAGAAGATGAGCTATCATGACCCGATCAAATTCAAATTCAACGGCGAGTTTATCGACACCACTCCGGGACGTGCCCTATTCAACGAGATAGTCCCGGTAGAGCTCGGTTTCATCAACGAAGTTCTGACGAAGAGCAAAATCATTTCGATCATCGCCGAGTCTTACAAGAAGGCCGGTCCGCTGAAGACCGCTAATTTTCTCGATGACCTGAAGGAGCTGGGTTTTGAATCGGCGACTGCCGCCGGCCTTTCGATTAACGTCAACGACGTCATAATTCCGGACGTCAAGCGGAAATTCATCGATATTTCAGACCGGGAAGTCAAGGAGATAGAGGCGAGTTACGAAGGAGGCTTCATAACCGCCGGCGAAAGATATAACAAGATCATAGACGTCTGGCAGCGCGCGACCAACCTTGTCAGCGATGCCGCGTACAAAACGCTTTCCGCCTCAAAAGAGGGATTTAATTCCATCTGGATGATGCTTGACTCGGGTGCCCGAGGTTCGAAGGATCAGGTCAAGCAGCTCGCCGCAATGCGCGGTCTCATGGCGAAACCTCAGAAGTCGCTGACCGGACAGGTAGGCGATCTGATAGAGAACCCGATTATAGCAAACTTCCGTGAAGGACTCTCCATCCTGGAGTACTTCATCTCTACTCACGGCGCCAGGAAAGGACTGGCAGACACGGCCTTGAAAACAGCCGATGCCGGTTACCTGACGAGAAGACTTGTCGACGTATCCCAGGATGTGGTCATTGCGAGCGACGACTGCGGTACGATCAGAGGAATCTCGGTGAGCGCAATCAAGGACGGTGAACGAGTGCAGGAAACGCTCGTTGAACGTATACTCGGCCGCGCCGCTCTCTACGATGTCATTGATCCGCTGAGTAACGAAGTCATCGTGAAGGCTAACGCAGAAATTACAGAAGATCTTGCGGAGAAGATCGCCAACACGGCAATCGACAGCGTGGATATCAGATCCGTGCTTACCTGCGAAGCATCGCACGGAGTCTGCGCCAAGTGTTACGGACGCAATCTAGCAACAGGAAACATGGTTGAGATCGGAGATGCGGTCGGAATCATCGCTGCACAGAGTATCGGGGAACCCGGTACGCAGCTCACGCTGCGTACGTTCCACACCGGCGGTACTGCCAGCGTGGAATCCCAGGAGTCAAACGTCATTGCGCCGATAGATGGCAGACTGAAGTTCGAGAATATGCATCCGCTGGTCGATTACACGAACCGGACGACGGGTAAGCCGGAGAAGGTTCTTCTCGGCCGCCACGGCGTAATACAGATCCTGGACAAGGACAATCGTGCTATAAAGAAGATGGACGTGCCGCAGGGCGCACATCTTATGCTGGGAGAAGGCGATGCGGTCAACAAAGGCGACCTTGTTTACCAGTGGGATCCCTACAACACCCTCATCTTGACCGAATTCAGCGGCAAGATTCGCTGGAGCGACCTGAAAAAGGATGTCACCTACCGCGAGCAAACCGATGAGCAGACCGGACAGGTCGAGAAAGTCGTGATCGAGAGCGTTGATAAGAATATGACTCCTTCGCTCGAAGTAGTCCACGGAAGCAAGTTAAGACGGACATACAACCTGCCCGTCGGCGCGCATATAGTCGTCGACGACGGCGAGGAAGTGCAGTCGGGCGAGACCCTGGCGAAGAAGCCGAAGGAGTTGTCCCGTGTTCGCGACGTGACCACCGGTCTTCCGAGGGTGCAGGAATTGTTCGAAGCTCGTGCGCCGCAGGATCCGGCGACCGTCAGCGAGATCGACGGCTATGTAAGCTTCGGCGGCCAATCGCGCGGAACAAAGGAAGTCATCGTAACCAGCGCGGACGGCAAGGACCGCAAGACTTACAAGGTCTCGCTGCGCCAGCACATCCTGGTACAGGAGAATGACTTCGTAATAGCGGGTGAACGGCTGACCGACGGTTCTGTAGACCCGCATGACATCCTGCGCATAAAAGGACCTGCAGACGTGCAGAAGTACCTGCTCGATGAAATACAGGAAGTCTACCGCCAGCAGAACGTGAACATAAACGACAAGCACATCGAAGTGATCGTCAGACAGATGTTCCAGCGAGTGAGAGTCGTCGATTCGGGCGACACTCCGTTTCTCGAGGGCGACATAGTTGATGTGCACAGGATGCGCGACGAGAACGCCTCGATAAGCAAGAAAATAGTTGTCACGGCGAAGGGTGACTCGAAATACAGAGTCGGCCAGCTGGTCGAGCGTGCGCTTGTTATGGCTAAGAATCGCGACATGCGGAGAGCGAAGAGAAAGGTCATCGAATTCCGGGACGCTGTCCCCGCGACATCGGAGGACGTGCTGCTCGGCATCACTTCAGCCGCACTTTCAACCGACAGCTTCATTTCCGCCGCCTCCTTCCAGGAGACGACCAAGGTGCTTACCGATGCTTCCGTCGAAGGGAGGCTCGATAAGCTCGCCGGCCTGAAGGAAAACGTGATCATAGGCCAGCTTATTCCCGCAGGCACGGGCCTGAAGAAGTTCCGCGATCTCATCCTGACCGAGGAGGAAATGGTGGAGAAGGCGGAAGAGGAAGCCGAGGAGGAAGTGCCGACCCAGAAAGTGGCTTCCTGAAAGTAATCGGAGAGTTAGGTTGGGAGAAAGAAATTTCTCCCAACAATTAAGCCGAAATTCTTGATTGTTTAGCTTATGTATTTTATATTTTTATCTCTATGATGAAGGTACGTATTTTGGAGGAACACATTGCCGACAATTAACCAACTGATAAGGCAGGGGAGAGAGAAACTCCTTTACAAAGGTAAATCCCCCGCGCTTCAGGGAAACCCGCAAAAGCGAGGTGTATGCACTCGCGTCTACACCACCACACCTAAGAAGCCGAATTCGGCTCTCCGTAAAGTTGCGCGCGTCAGGCTGACAAATGGAATAGAAGTGACGGCCTACATCCCTGGGGAGGGACATAATCTTCAAGAACACTCTATCGTTTTGATAAGAGGCGGCCGTGTAAAGGATCTTCCCGGCGTGCGTTACCACATCATAAGAGGCACTCTCGATACTGCAGGCGTAACTGACAGGAAGCAGGGCAGATCGAAGTACGGTGCCAAGAAGCCCAAAGCTTCAGCATAAAAATAACAAGAAGAGTTTGAGATGAGAAAAAAGCGCTCTGACAGGCGTCAGGTATTTCCTGACCCGAAATACAATGATGTGTATGTCGCTAAGTTCGTGAACAACGTCATGGACTCAGGCAAGAAGCATCGTGCACGGAGGATACTCTACGATGCATTCGACATTATTGAGCAGCGTACCAAACAGAACCCCCTTGATGTTTTCCGGAAAGCGGTGAACAACGTACAGCCTATCATCGAAGTCCGGGCCCGCCGTGTTGGCGGTGCAACCTACCAGGTGCCGAGTGAAGTTCGCCCTGAAAGAAGTCTCGCTCTGGGAATGAGGTGGCTTATCAGGTATGCGAGAGAACGCAAAGATAAGTCAATGTCCCTGAAGCTGGCTGCGGAGATAATTGCAGCCTCGAATGGTGAAGGAAGCGCTATAAAGAAGCGCGAGGACACTCATAAAATGGCTGAAGCCAACAAGGCTTTTGCCCACTATAGATGGTAATTAAGATTGGAAGGTTGTAGATAGATTTATGGCTCGTGAATATCCGTTAGAACGAACGCGCAACATAGGCATTATGGCGCACATTGACGCCGGTAAGACCACAACGACGGAAAGAATACTTTTCTATACAGGAAAGACTCACCGCATCGGAGAGGTTCATGACGGTGCGGCAACTATGGATTTTATGGAGCAGGAGAAGGAACGCGGTATTACGATCACTTCTGCGGCAACTACCTGCTTCTGGAGAGACCACAGGATTAACATCATCGACACGCCCGGACACGTCGATTTTACGATCGAGGTTGAGCGTTCTCTGCGCGTTCTCGACGGCGCGATCGCTCTTTTCTGTGCCGTGGGCGGGGTCGAGCCTCAATCCGAAACCGTGTGGCGCCAGGCCGACAAATACGGCGTACCACGCATCGCGTTTGTGAATAAGATGGACCGCGTAGGAGCCGATTTCTTCAACGTCATAAAGATGATGCATAACAGGCTGAAGGCAAACGCAGTGCCTATCCAGCTTCCTATAGGGGAAGGCGACCTCTTCGCGGGGGTCATCGACCTTATTAAGATGAAGGCCGTCATGTACAGTGAGTCCAACCTCGGCACGACGTGGGAAGAGTACGATATTCCCCATGATCTGCAGAAGCTGGCCCAGGAGCACAGGACCAAGCTCCTTGAAGCAGTCTCCGACGTGGATGATACGCTTCTGGTGAAGTACCTGGACGGTAAAGAGATTTCAGAGAGTGAAATTAATGCAACCATAAGAAGGGCGACGATCGAATCGAAGATAGTCCCCGTTGCATGCGGCACTGCCTTCAAGAACAAGGGCGTTCAGAGGTTGCTTGACTGCATCGTCGATTTTCTGCCTTCCCCGCTCGATGTTGGCGGCACGCACGGGCACGATGCAGAGGGAAATCAGATCGAGCGCAGACCCGCAGACGATGAGAAGTTTTCTGCGTTGGCATTCAAGATAATGAGCGATCCCTATGTCGGAAAGCTGACGTTCTTCAGGGTTTACAGCGGTACGCTCGGCGGTGGATCGTATGTTTATAATTCGATCACGGGCAGGAGAGAGAGAATCGGCAGAATCCTGAGGATGCACGCGAATCACCGCGAAGATATCGACATGGCTTACACCGGCGATATTGTCGCGGCGGTCGGACTGAAGTACACGAAAACCGGCGACACGCTGTGCGATGAAGGTGGCCCGATCATTCTGGAGAAGATGGAGTTTCCTGAGCCTGTCATACATATCGCAATCGAGCCGAAGACCAAGGCTGACCAGGAGAAGCTCGGCGATTCGTTGCAGAAACTCACCGAGGAGGATCCTACTTTCCGCATGGCCACCAATGAAGAGACGGGTCAGACGATCATCAGCGGAATGGGAGAGCTTCATCTCGAGATTATTGTCGATAGGCTGAAGCGCGAGTTCAAGGTCGAGGCAAACGTCGGCCGGCCGCAGGTTGCCTATAGGGAGACGATCAAGAAGAAGGTCGTACAGGAAGGAAAGTTCATCAGGCAGTCCGGCGGACGCGGGCAGTACGGACACGTTTGGCTTGAAGTTGAACCCAATGAGAAGGGAAAAGGATACGAGTTTACAAACGCTATAGTCGGCGGCGTAATCCCGAAGGAGTACATCCCGGCGGTATCTGAAGGCATTCACGAGGCTCTCCAGAGCGGTGTCCTCGCAGGTTACCCGGTGGTTGATGTGAAGGTTAAGCTCTTCGACGGTTCGTTCCATGATGTCGATTCGAGCGAGATGGCATTCAAGATCGCAGGAAGCATCGGTTTCAAGGAAGCCGCCAAAAAGGCTGACCCGGTTTTACTCGAGCCTATTATGGATGTCGAGGTCGTGACTCCCGAGGAATATCTTGGTGATGTCATGGGAGATTTGAATTCCCGCCGCGGAAGAATCGAAGGTATTAGTTCTAGAAGGGATGCTCAGGTGGTAAAGGCGATGGTTCCGCTGTCCGAGATGTTCGGTTACGCGACGTCGCTTCGTTCGATGACGCAGGGACGCGCTATCTTCACGATGCAGTTCGCACACTACGATGAGGTGCCGCGCAGCATTGCAGAGCAAATTGTTGAAAAGGTCCGCGGTAAGGAGTCTGTTGCCGCATGAGTGATTTGTCTTCCCTTTATCCAACTGCGTCGGGTTCAGTTAATCGGTTGAAAAAATCATAAGGAGAATTTAAATGGCTAAGGAGAAGTTTGACCGCAGTAAGCCGCATATCAATGTGGGTACGATCGGGCACATCGACCACGGCAAGACGACCCTAACATCGGCAATTACATTAGCGCTGGCAAAGAAAGGTTTGGCCTCGGCACGGAGTTTCGATAGTATCGATAACGCGCCGGAAGAAAAAGCGCGCGGTATTACTATCGCTACGGCACACGTTGAATATCAAACGGCAACCAGGCACTACGCACACGTAGACTGTCCGGGACATGCAGACTATATAAAGAACATGATTACCGGCGCAGCCCAGATGGACGGCGCAATCCTGGTCGTCGCGGCGAATGACGGCCCTATGCCTCAGACCCGTGAGCACATCCTTCTGGCTTACCAGGTCGGCGTACCGCGTATCGTCGTTTTCATGAATAAGGTTGACATGGTGGATGATCCCGAACTTCTCGAGCTCGTTGAAGTCGAAGTCCGCGACCTGCTGAAGAAGTACAACTTCCCCGGCGACGAGATACCCATAATCCGCGGAAGCGCTTTGCAGGCCATGGAAGCGGGCAACGATCCCAACGCCAATGCGGATGATCCCCGGTTCAAGCCGATCTATGAGCTTATGGATGCCGTGGACAGCTACATCCCGCTGCCCCAGCGCGACATCGACAAGCCGTTCATCATGCCGGTCGAAGACGTTTTCACGATTACCGGCCGCGGTACGGTGGGAACCGGTCGTGTCGAGCGCGGCAAGGTTAAGGTCGGTGAGGAAGTTGAGATCATCGGTCTCGGTGCGCACAAGAAAGCGGTCTGCACGGGACTCGAAATGTTCCGTAAAGAACTCGACGAGGGAATTGCCGGCGACAATATCGGTGTTCTCCTGCGCGGTGTTGAGAAGACCGAACTCGAGCGCGGAATGGTCATCGCGAAGCCGGGTTCAATTACTCCCCATACGAAGTTTATCGCCCAGGTTTACGTACTGAGCAAGGAAGAAGGCGGACGTCACACTCCGTTCTTCAAAGGCTATCGTCCCCAGTTTTACTTCCGCACTACTGACGTGACGGGTTCGGCCACCGAATTCCCCGAAGGGACCGAAATGGTTATGCCGGGTGACAACGTCGACAACCTGAAGATTGAGCTGATTACGCCCATAGCGATGGAGGAAGGTCTCCGGTTCGCTATCCGCGAAGGCGGCCATACGGTTGGAGCCGGTGTCGTAACGAAGATTATTGAGTAGAGACACAAAATGCCGTGTTTCCACTTGAACGCTGACAAAATAATTGATGTGAGGTAAGTTGTGGCAGGTCAGACTATCAGGATTAAGTTGAAATCCTATGATCATGCTCTGATTGACAAGTCGGCAGAGAAGATCGTCCGTACAATAAAGTCAACCGGAGCCGTCGTCTCCGGACCTATTCCGTTGCCGACAAGGAAAACGGTGTACACCGTCCTTCGTTCACCGCATGTCGACAAGCGAAGTCGGGAACAGTTTGAGCTCCGGCAGCACAAGCGCTTGATCTATATATTCAATGCATCTTCGAAGTCGGTGGATTCATTGACCAAGCTCGACTTGCCCGCAGGCGTTGATGTTGAGATGAAAGTCTAATCTGCAGAGTCTATAAAATGAAATTGGAGTTTTAGATAATGAATGGTCTGCTTGGCAAGAAACTTGGCATGACTAGCGTCTTCGACGAAAAAGGGAACTCGATCTCTGTGACCGTAATCGAGGCCGGGCCCTGTCCCGTTACGGCCGTCAAGACGAAGGAGCGGGATGGTTACGAAGCCATTCAGCTTGCCTTCGGGGAAAAGCCGGAACGTAACGAAACCAAGGCGATGAAGGGCCATTTCGCAAAGGCAGGAGTAAAGCCTGCCAGGGTGTTGTGCGAATTCGACGGTTTCAATGTGGGCGATTACAAGATCGGCGACGTGATCATCGTGGACAAGGTGTTCAGTGTTGGAGACAAGGTGTCTGTTACCGGAACCTCAAAAGGAAAGGGGTTTCAGGGAGTTGTTAAACGCCACCACTTCGGAGGCGGTGCAATAACCCACGGTCAGAGCGATAGAACGCGTGCGCCGGGTTCGGTCGGCAGCTCATCATACCCGTCAAGAACCTTCAAAGGTCTGAGAATGGCAGGCAGGATGGGAGGAAAAAGGTCGACCATGAAAAGCCTGAAAGTTGTGCGTCTGATTCCCGCTTCGAACCTGATACTGGTCGAAGGTTCGGTGCCCGGTCCGACCAATGGATACCTTGAAATCTGTCGCGAAAAGTGAAAGAGGTTGTGAAGATGCAGTTGGATGTGTTGAAAATTGATGGGAGCCTCTCGGGAGAGAAAGTTGAACTCTCGCCCGCGGTGTTTGAGATCGAGCCCAATGACCATGCGATTTACCAGGTTGTGACTGCTCATCTGGCGAATGCCCGACAGGGAACTCACAAGACGAAGACCCGCAAAGATGTAAGCGGCGGCGGCAAGAAGCCGTGGAAACAGAAGCACACCGGCAGAGCGCGCAGCGGCTCGATCCGGAATCCTGTATGGGTCGGCGGCGGAACGATATTTGGCCCCAAGCCGCATACATACGAGAAGAAGGTCAATGACAAGGTTCGCATTCTAGCTGAGAAATCCGCACTGACTTACAAAGCTAAAGAAAGCGGCGTAATAGTGGTTGAGGATTTTTCACTGGAAGAAATAAAGTCGAAGAAGGTCATTGAAATCCTGAACTCGCTTGGCCTTAAGGGAAAGAAGACGCTGATGCTTATCCCGAACAAGGACAAGAGAATAATGCTCTCGACCCGCAACCTCCCGAAAGTGTTTGCGAAGGAAGCAGTAGAAGCGTCGGTATACGAGATTCTCAACAATGAAGTTATTGTTTTCCAGAGGAGCGCACTGACCGCTTTGCAGGATAAGCTGACTCGTTCTAAGGCAAAGTCAGGGATTGGAGAAGCTAGATGAGCGCTGTAATTATCAGACCCCTGTTAACGGAAAAGAACACAAAACTTCAGGAGCAGCATCAGTACGTCTTCGAGGTTGTCCGGAGCTCCAACAAAATCGAGATTGCCCGGGAAATTGAAAAGCGGTTTAACGTCAAAGTGAAAAGCATTCGTACGGTTGTCGTAGAAGGGAAAATGATCGGCACGCTCACGAAAAGAGGAAAGTTTGAGGGAAGACGTCCTGAGAGAAAGAAGGCGATCGTCACGCTGATGGAAGGTTACACGATCGACCTGCTCGGGGCAGCTTAGTCTGAAAGGATTTTGAGATGGGATTAAAGAAACTAAAACCAAATACGCCGGCCACCCGATTCTACACTGTTTCGACTTTCGAGGAAGTCACCAAGACAGAGCCGGAGAAGAGCTTGATCGTTCCTATTAAGAGCAGCGGCGGCAGGAACAATCAGGGGCGAGTTACCTCGCGTCATCGCGGCGGCGCGCATAAGAAGTTCTATCGAGTAATAGATTTCAAGAGGGAGAAGATCGGCATCGATGCCAAAGTCGCTTCGATCGAATATGACCCTAACCGGAACGCAAGGATTGCACTCCTTCATTACGTCGACGGAGAGAAGAGGTACATTATAGCTCCCGACGGCCTGAAGGTAGGCAATGTGGTTCAGACGGGGGAGAACGCTGAGATCAAAGTCGGCAACTCGATCCCTCTCAGAAACATCCCGGTCGGTACGACGATTCACTGTATCGAGATGAAGCCGGGGAAGGGTGCACAGATGGCCCGCAGTGCCGGAAACTCGGCCCAGCTTGCGGCTAAGGAAGGTTCATACGCGACGCTGAAATTACCTTCGGGCGAAATGAGAATGATAAGGCTCGATTGCAGGGCGACGATCGGAGTCGTCGGCAACGCCGAGTATGAGAACATAAGCTGGGGAAAAGCCGGAAGGCTCCGGTGGCTCGGAGTCAGACCGCAATCGCGCGGAGTGGTGATGAACCCCGTGGATCACCCGCACGGCGGTGGTGAAGGCAAATCTCCGCAGGGAAATCCGCACCCGGTATCTCCGTGGGGCTGGAAGACCAAGGGAAAGAAAACCCGCAAGAGAAATAAGCAGTCCAACAAGTATATAGTCAAACGAAAAAAGTGACGGTTGAGATTATATGGCGCGCTCAGTAAAAAAAGGTGTCTTTGTTGATCCGAAGCTTGTCAAGAAGGTTGAGGATCTCAACAAGAAGAATCAGAAGAAGGTCATCAAGACCTGGGCTCGGGACAGCATGATCGTTCCTGATTTTGTAGGCCACACTTTTGCGGTCCACAACGGGAACAAATTCATTCCGGTGTATATCATCGAGGCTATGGTCGGCCACAGACTCGGTGAATTTGCAGCCACTCGCACGTTCAGGGCCCATCCGGGAGTGAAATCAGAGAAAACCGTAAAGCCTGCATAAGGAGTTCGAATAAATGGAAACGCGCGCAGTTGCGAGATATATTGGGTCGTCCCCTAGAAAGATGCGATTGGTAGTAGATCTGATCAGGGGTAAGAGTGTAGGTCAGGCCCTCTCTATTCTTCACTTTTCACCGAAGCATGCGGCACGTGATGCGGAGAAAGCTGTCCGCTCGGCGGTTGCCAACATAATGAACAGGGATGACGTCGGGAAAGTGGACGAAGAGAGTCTGTACGTGAAAGAGATTTTTGTCGATGGCGGTCCCGTCGCGAAGAGAGTGTTGCCCGCGCCGCAGGGACGAGCGTATCGCATAAGGAAAAGAAGCAATCATATTACCGTAGTTGTGGCAACAAGAGAATGAAGTTAATCTACTATACGATCCCGACTGAACCGGGACGGAGTGACTCAGGAGGAACTTTTGGGACAAAAGACTAATCCTATCGGCTTTAGGCTAGGAATTACGCGTGATTGGGATTCGACATGGTTTGAGCGCAAGGGATATTCCAAGTTATTGAAGGAAGATGAGAAGGTAAGGAACTACTTGCGGAGTCGTCTCGATAAGGCGGGCGTTTCGCGTCTTGTCATCGAGAGAAAAGGGAGTCAGATGACGGTTTCCATACACACGAGCCGCCCGGGAATAGTAATCGGCAAGAGCGGAAAGGATGTAAACCAGCTCGAGGCTGAGTTGAAGAAGCTGACCGGAAGAGAAGCCGTGAAGATCAAGACTTTTGAGATCAAGCGACCGGAGCTGGACGCGTATCTGGTTGCCGAGAATATAGCCAATCAGCTTGAAGGAAGAATCAATTTCCGACGGGCGATGAAGAACGCAATCACATCGGCTTCGAGAATGGGAGCAGAAGGAATCAGGGTGATGTGCGCAGGCAGGCTCGGCGGTGCAGAAATTGCCAGGACGGAACAGTACCGTGAGGGAAGAGTTCCGCTGCATACGCTACGTGCCGACATTGATTACGCCAGTGTAGCCGCAAGAACGATCTACGGGCTCATCGGCGTGAAAGTCTGGATCTGCCGCGGTGAAGTCTACGGACCATTGCCACGATAATTTGAAGGAGACGCAGAAATGTTAATGCCCAAAAGAGTAAAGTACAGGAAGACTCAGCGCGGAAGGATGCGCGGCAAGGCGCAGCGTGGCAGTACAATCTCGTTCGGCGATTTCGGCCTGAAGGCATTGGAGCCCGGTTGGATTACAGCGCGTCAGATTGAGGCGGCGCGTGTCGCATTGACGAGAGAGATGAAGCGTGACGGGAAGATCTGGATCAGAATTTTCCCGGACAAGCCGGTCACGAAGAAGCCGGCGGAAACCAGAATGGGAAAAGGCAAAGGCATGCCGGAGTTTTGGGTGGCAGTTGTGAAGCCGGGACGAATAATGTTCGAGATCTCGGGTATCTCATCGACGCTCGCCGAGGAGGCACTCAGGCTCGCTGCTCACAAGCTTCCCATTAAAACCAAGTTTGTAGTTAGAATGGATTACGAGGGTTAGGAAAATGTTGAAGCCCCATGAAGTCCGCCCGATGTCCGAGAAGGAAATCAACCAGCGAATAAAGGACAATCTCGAAGCGCTGGACAAGATGAAGTTCCAGAAGGCAGTCGGGGGAGAGGTAAAGAATCCGGTCCAGATGCGGTTCCTGAGAAAGGAAATCGCGATGATGAAGACGATTCTTCATGAGCGGGAGATCGATGCGAAGAAGAACTCCGACCAGAACCGGGAGAAAAAAGCCTCTGCAGGTGAAGCAGAGAAGAGCGAGGTTGCCTGATGGAAAGTTCGACTGAAAAAAGAAGTCTTAGAAAGACCAAGATCGGGAAAGTAGTCAGCAACAAGATGCAGAAGTCGGTTGTCGTCAGCATCGAACGTCTGGTACCGCATCCGATATACAAGAAATATTTTAAAAGAACCACGAAGCTCATGGCGCACGACGAGAAGAACGAAGCCCGGATCGGCGACATTGTGAAGATAATGGAGACCCGGCCGCTTTCTAAGAGCAAGAGGTGGCGCCTGGTTGAAATTGTCGAAAAAGCGAAGTGACGGAGGTTTAGAAATTGATCCAAGAAGAGACGAATCTCGTTGTCGCCGACAATTCCGGCGCGAAGAAAGTCAGATGTATCAGGGTGCTCGGCGGCCATGACAGGCGATATGCAGGGCTCGGAGACTTGATCGTTGTTGCTGTCAAGCAGGCGATTCCCGGCGCCGAAGTGAAGAAGGGCGATGTTTCGAAGGCGGTTGTCGTCCGTACGAAGAAGGAGTACAAGAGGCCGGACGGGACATTCATCCGGTTTGATGAAAACGCGGCCGTTCTTTTGAACCAACAGGGCGAGCCGAGAGGGACTCGCATATTCGGGCCCGTGGCACGGGAACTTCGCGACAAGCAATTCATGAAAATTGTCTCACTGGCACCTGAAGTCCTTTAGGAGAGGTTTCTATAATGCACGTTCATAAGAATGACATGGTTCTGGTAATAAGCGGAAACTCGCGTGGGAAGACAGGCAAAGTCCTTCGCGTTATCCCTGAGAAGCAGAAGATACTCGTGGAAGGCGTCAACATAAGAAAGCGACACACGAAGCCGACTACGAAGATGCCCGCAGGCGGGATTATGGAACGCGAGATGCCTGTGCACTCATCCAACGTGATGGTCGTTTGTCCCAAGTGCAACAATGCAAGCCGTATCGGCTATACCACCGTAGCAGGGGTGGGCGGGCGCAAACAGAAGATGAGAGTCTGCAAGAACTGTAACGAAATGTTTTAATTGAGTCCTAGAAATGGCTAAAGAGAAAAAAGAAAAGAAACCGAAAACCGAGGCTCCTGAAAAGCAAGCCGTCGAGGTGGTGGAAGAGAAAGTCACGCCACGACTCGTAGAACTCTACAAGAAAGAGATCATCCCGTCGTTGATGAAGAGATTCGGCTACGCGAATGTGATGCGGGTGCCCAGGCTCGAGAAGATCTCCATCAATTGCGGTGTAGGAGAAGCTACGCAGGATCAGAAGATACTTGAGACGGTAGTTCGCGAGATGACGGTGATTGCCGGTCAGAAGCCGAAGATCACGCGTTCGAAGAAGGCGATCTCGAACTTCAAGCTCAGGGAGAAAATACCGATAGGTTGTAAAATAACGCTCCGCAGGGAGAAGATGTTCGAGTTCATGGATCGCCTGATAAGCCTTGCCATTCCGCGCGTGCGCGATTTTCGCGGAGTGCCCGACAAGTCGTTTGACGGCCGCGGGAATTACACACTCGGTTTGAAGGAACAGATAATCTTTCCGGAAATCGATGTAGACAAGGTCGAGAGAATCTTCGGCATGGACATCACTTTCGTGACCACTGCGAAGACCGATGAAGAAGCTTATGAGCTGCTGAAAGGTTTCGGAATGCCTTTCAGGAAACGTGAAGCATCCGAAGGTTCCTTCGGAGAAGCTGCTTAATTTCGAAAGGAGTATTTGAGTGGCGCGAACAGCAATGATCGTAAAATCCCAGAGAGAGCCGAAGTATAAAGTGCGGAAACACAACCGATGCACGATATGCGGCCGTCCGCGGGCGTATTATCGCAAGTTCGGCGTATGCCGGATTTGTTTCCGCAAGCTAGCACTGGACGGGTTAATACCCGGAATAAAGAAAGCAAGTTGGTAATTTAATTTAGGAGTGGAAGTCGATGTCGATGACTGACCCTATTGCTGATTTCCTCACAAGATTGAGAAATGCAGCAACTGCACGCCAAAGACGAGTAGATGTACCTGCGAGTAATTTGAAAAAGGCCATAGCGAAAATTCTCTACGAGCAGCACTACATAGACAAATACACTGAGCTTCAATCGAATTCGCAAGGGACGATAAGAATTTACTTGAAGTATTACAACGGGAGACCCGTACTCTCCGGCTTGAGACGAATTTCGGTCCCGGGGCGCCGTGTTTATGCCGGTGCGGGCGAGATGCCTCGCGTACTCAACGGGCTCGGTGTAGCTATTGTCTCGACCAACAGAGGCGTGATGACAGACAAGGATGCGCGCCGCCTGAAGGTCGGTGGAGAAATAATCTGTTACATTTGGTAACGACAAGGAGTTTGTAAAGTGTCACGAATTGGAAAGAAGCCGGTGCCGATCCCCAAGGGGGTGACGGTTCAGGTATCCGAGAGCGTACTGAAAGTGAAGGGTCCGAAGGGCGAGCTTTCGGCCACAATGCATCCGGCAGTTTTGGTAGATGCCGGTGCCGAAGAGGCCGTTGTCAAGATTAAGAGCGGCGGAGGCAATACCGATGCACTGCACGGCCTGTGGAGGGCGCTCTTGAACAATATGGTCGAAGGCGTGACCAAGGGATATGAGAAGAAACTGGAGATAATCGGAGTCGGATATCGTGCCGAAATGAAAGGCCCGAATGTTCAGCTGATTCTGGGCTTTTCACATCCGATATTATTCAGGCCGCCGCAGGGAGTGAAGATAGAGACACCCTCGCCGACGAACATAGTGATTTCCGGAATGGATAAACAGCTTGTCGGACAGATTGCCGCGAAGCTCCGGTCGTTCCGTCCACCTGAACCCTACAAGGGTAAAGGCGTTAAGTATGAAAATGAGTTTGTCCGTCGAAAAGCCGGAAAAGCAGCGGCAGCGGCAAAATAAGAATTCGGAGGTTTGAGCAATGGGACGTCTTGAGACGAAAAGAACGCGCCACGATAGAGCAAAACGTGGACTGCGGAAGAAGATAAAAGGAACGGTGGAACGCCCCCGTCTGGTAGTGTTCAGAAGTCTGAAGCACATCTATGGCACGATCATAGATGATGTCCAGGGAAAGACGATATTGCAGGTGTCGAGTCTGAACAAAGAGATTGCAGATGAATTGAAAGCTGCTAAAGGCAAGACGAATGTCAGCAAGATTGTAGGAAAGGCTTTAGCAAAGAAGGCGTTGGAAAACAATATTCAGCAGGTAGTTTTCGACAGGGGCGGTTTCCTGTACCATGGCCGCTTGAAGGCTTTTGCTGAAGGTGCCCGCGAAGGCGGCTTGAAATTTTAAGAGGGTATTTGACAGATGAAACTAAAAGACCTTAAGAGTGTGCAAAGAGTCAAGCCAGATCAGACTGAACTGAAAGAGAAGCTGGTTCATATAAACAGGGTCGCGAAGGTAGTGAAGGGCGGCCGCCGGTTCAGCTTCAATGCGATTGTCGTCGTCGGAGACGGGAAAGGGAGCATCGGAGTCGGACTTGGCAAGGCCAACGAGGTGAATGACGCCATCAGCAAGGGTGTCGACGATGCGAAGAAGAACGTAGTGCACGTCGCGGTTCGGAAAGGGACGGTTCCTCATTCTGTAATCGGCAAATTCGGCGCGGCAAAAGTCCTGTTGAAGCCCGCTACCCCGGGTACCGGCGTAATTGCCGGCGGAGGCGTGCGTGCGGTTCTGGAATCAGCAGGTGTTCAGGACGTTCTCACCAAGTCGATGGGGTCGTCGAATCCTCACAACGTAGTGAAGGCGACCATGAGAGCGCTGTTGAATCTGTCGGATGCCCGAATGGTTTCCGAAAAACGTGGAATGCGTCCTAGGGATCTGTTCGACGACGAACCGGCCGAGAAGCAGGCTCCGGATTCCACACAAGAACCAGGACAGGTGTAAGTCATGAGCGACACTAAGAAGATTAGAATAACTCAAATCAGAAGTACAATCGAAAGGCCTGAGAGACAGAAACTCACCATCGAAGCTCTCGGTCTTGGAAAGATCAGAAAGTCGGTTGTAAAGACCGATACGCCTCAGATAAGAGGAATGATCGCGAAGATTCAGCATTTAGTTCGCGTCGAAGAGGTTTAGGAGAGCTTAAATGAATATCCTTGGAAATTTGAAATATGCACCCGGCGCGCGAAAGAAGGTCAAGCGTATCGGGCGTGGAGTTGGCTCAGGACACGGGAAGACGGCAGGTAAGGGCCATAAAGGACAGAGGTCGCGGTCCGGAGATCAGATAAGGCCGTGGTTCGAAGGCGGCCAGATGCCTCTGAATCGGCGCATCCCGAAGTTCGGCTTCAAAAGCCCGTTTCGAATCGAGTTTCAGATAGTGAACGTGTCTACATTGAACAAACTAGCCGAGTCCGGAAAACTATCCGACGGAGTGGTGACTCCCGAAGTGTTGTACGCCTTGGGGGCGGTTTCGAAAAAGTCACAGCCGGTGAAGATTCTCGGAGACGGCGCTTTGTCCGCAAAGCTAGCCGTGTCGGCAAATTCGTTCAGCAAGACAGCATCGGACAAAATAACAGCAGCAGGCGGCACAGTAAAAACACTCGAGTCATAACAAATGTCGAGACTAACCGATAGCTTAAGAAATATTTTTAAGGTGGAGGATCTGCGAAAGCGGATTCTCTATACCGCGGGCGTACTCATCGTGGTACGCATAGGATCGCACATCACTCTTCCGGGAGTCGATGCGTCTTTGCTTGCTGAGGCCACCAAATCGCAGGCTCAGAACACTCTCTTCGGCCTTTATGATTTGTTCGCGGGCGGCGCTTTCCAAAACGCTGCGGTCTTCGCCGAGGGAATAATGCCGTACATCAGCGCATCGATTGTAATCCAGCTGCTCGGCGCTGTCGTACCTTATTTCCAGAAGCTGCAGAAAGAAGGCGAGGAAGGGCAAAAGAAGATTACACAGCTCACTCGCTACGGCACAGTGCTGATCGCGGCGCTCCAGGGATGGGGAATAAGCGTACGGCTTCAAAGCATGACCGCACCGGGAAGCGGACTTCCCGTCATTCCGGATGCCGTTCGAGGGCTTGGATTTACAATATCCACGGTCATCGCACTGACCGCCGGGACCATATTCATCATGTGGCTGGGCGAACAGATAACGGACAAGGGAATCGGCAACGGTATTTCTTTGATAATCACGATAGGCATCATCGCGAGGTTCCCGAATGCCATACTCGACGAGTATCAGCTCGTCAGCTCGGGAGCGAGGAGCTTCATCTCCGAGCTGGTTGTGGTTGCGCTGATGATAGGCATTATCGCATCGATAGTATACGTGACGGAGGGTACTCGAAAAGTCCCGGTCCAGTATGCCAAGAGGGTCGTCGGGAGAAAAGTGTACGGAGGCGTTACCCAGTACATACCGATCAGGGTAAACACCGCCGGCGTTATGCCTATCATATTTGCACAGTCGATAATGTTCGTTCCGCAGACGATTCTTACGTTTTTCCCGAATAATGAGTTCATGCAGAGCATTGCGGGCTATTTTTCGTTCACGTCGTTTGTTTATTCGTTCATCTATGCGTTGATGATCATATTCTTTACATATTTTTATACCGCGATCGCTTTCAATCCGAAGGACGTCGCGGACAATATGAAGAAGCAGGGAGGTTTCGTCCCGGGCATCAGGCCGGGCCAGCACACTGCCGACTTCATGGATAACATTCTGACTAAGATCACTCTTCCGGGATCGATCTTCCTGGCCATCGTCGCGATACTTCCCGCTTTCATGACGCGTTTCGGTGTGAGCCCGAGTTTCTCCGCGTTCTTCGGCGGCACGAGTCTGCTGATCATTGTTCAGGTTGGACTTGAAACGGTGCATCAGATCGAGTCGCATCTGGTCATGCACCACTACGACGGTTTCATGAAGACCGGGAAGCTGAAGAGCCGGCGGTATTCCTGACGAGAATATGATCAGCGTGAAAACGCCCCGCGAAGTTGAATTGATGCGCGAAGTCGGCGCCGTGGTGGCTGGAATTCTCGACACTGTTGAAAAGGCGATCAAGCCGGGCGTCACTACGAAAGAGCTTGACGAGATTGCAGAAGATTATGTTCTTTCACAAGGTGCGAAACCCGCATTCAAGGGTTACGGGTTCGACAGGAAGAATCTTTTTCCTGCGACGGTTTGCCTGTCGCTCGACGACCAGGTAGTCCATGGCATACCGGGTCCCCGAAAGATTGAGGAAGGACAGCTGGTGTCAGTCGACGTCGGTGCGATAAAGAACGGTTATTATGGCGATGCGGCGAAGACGTTTGCGGTAGGAACCGTTACCGACGAAAAGAAGAAATTGATGGAAGTGACAGAGAAAGCTCTTTACATCGGAATTGAAAATGCCGTCGGTGGAAACCACGTCGAAGATATTTCTCAGGCGGTTCAGGATTACGTCGAGGAAAACGGCTTTTCCGTCGTACGCGACCTTGTAGGGCACGGGATAGGGACGAAGCTTCACGAAGACCCGCCCGTACCCAATTATGGAAAAAGAGGAAGAGGACCTTTGCTTAGAAACGGAATGACGATCGCGATTGAGCCCATGGTAAACGCGGGATCATATAGAGTGTATACGGCGAGAGACGGTTGGACAGTTTACACATCAGACGGCAAACCGTCCGCTCATTTTGAGCACACTGTCGTCATCACAGATGGAAAACCAGAAATATTGACATTGTCTAATGGCTAAGCAAGGGCAGATTAAGGTTGACGGGACGATTACCGAGACTTTGCCTAATGCAACTTTTCGTGTGAAGCTCGATAACGGTCACGAAATTTTCGCGCATATCTCAGGTAAAATGAGAATGAACTTCATAAAGATTCTTGTCGGAGATAAGGTAACGGTCGAGCTTTCGCCGTATGACCTTAGCAAGGGCAGAATCGTATATCGGTACAAGTAAGGAAATCGGAAATGAAAGTCAGAGCATCAGTCAGGAAACTCTGTGACAACTGCAAGATAATTAAGCGCAAAGGTGTTGTCAGGGTTATTTGCAAGAAGAATCCGAAACACAAACAGCGCCAGGGATAACCAGGATCTAAGGATTAAGGAGAAGAAAGTTGGCGAGAATCTCAGGAGTTGACTTACCGAAAAACAAGAGGGCCGAGTACGGTCTGACCTATATTTACGGAATAGGTCACGCCGCTGCGGTCGAAATTCTAGGTAAGGCCGGCATCGACCCGGCGAAGCATATCGGCGAATTGAGTGACGAGGAAGTTGCGAGAATCCGGCAGGTTATCACAACAGAATACAAAGTCGAAGGTGCGCTGCGCAGCGAGAACCAGATGAACATCAAACGACTGATGGACATAGGGAGTTATCGCGGCTTGAGACACAGAAGAGGCCTTCCCGTCAGAGGTCAGAGGACAAGGACCAATTCGCGGACGCGTAAAGGCAAGAGACGCACAGTCGCGGGCAAGAAAAAAGCTGCAGCTAAGAAGTAGTAAAGCATAGGAGGTTTAAGATTTGTCAAAGGTCGCAGGAAAGAAGCGAAAGAAAACATCTGTTGATGCTCACGGTATAGCCCATATAAAGGCAACCTTCAACAATACGGTTGTTGCGCTGACAGATATTTACGGAAACGTGGTTTCGTGGTCGTCGGCCGGAAAGATGGGATTCAAGGGTTCAAGGAAGAGTACCCCGTTCGCGGCGCAGGTCGCAGCCGAAGCTGCCGCCAAGGAAGCGGCGAACCTCGGAATGAAGAAGGTGGAAGTCCTTGTGAAAGGGCCGGGTTCGGGCCGGGAAGCGGCAATCAGATCCCTGCAGACCGGCGGTCTTGAAATAACGAGTATCCGCGATGTTACGCCTATACCGCACAACGGCTGCAGGCCTCCTAAGCGGCGCAGAGTATAAATTTAAATCTTTCGGAGTAGTAGATGGCAAGATATGTAGATGCGAGTTGCAGACTTTGCAGAAGAGAAAGGCAAAAGCTGTTCTTAAAGGGAGTCAAGTGCTATACGGATAAGTGTCCGTTGGAGAGGAGAAATTATGCACCGGGACAGCACGGACTTCGCAGGAGAGTGAAGGTAAGCGAGTACGGTGTACAGCTTCGTGAGAAGCAGAAGGTGAAAAGGATCTACGGCGTGTTTGAGCAGCAGTTCAGGCATTACTTCGAGATGGCGACACACCAGAAGGGAAGAACAGGCGAGAACCTTCTCAGGCTTCTCGAACGAAGACTCGATAATGTACTGTACCGGCTTGGATTTGCTCCGTCAAGGAAATCCGCCAGGCAGCTTGTACTTCATGGTCATTTCACAGTAAACAGCAGGCGGGTCGACATTGCCTCCTACCTGGTAAAAGCCGGCGATGTCATAAGGGTCGCCGAGGGCAGCAATCAGCTTGATGTGATTCACTCTTCTATCAAGAGGGTGAAAGACGGAATGCTGCCGTCTTACTTACAGCTAGACAAGGCGCAATTGACTGGAACGTTCCTGCAGGTTCCGGAGCGGTCCGAAATACCTCTGCCGGATGTCAATGAACAACTCATCGTCGAGTTGTATTCGAAGTAATATCAGGGTTGCCAGGATTCGTGAGACAGTCGAAATCCTGGCGGTCCAGGCAAGCATGGTTATAAATTTAATTGAGGTGAAAATCTAATGAGCGCTGTGAAATTGCAAATGCCAGAAACAATAGTCTTGGATCAGTCAA
This sequence comes from Bacteroidota bacterium, assembly GCA_021825585.1. Taxonomy (GTDB): domain Bacteria; phylum Bacteroidota; class Ignavibacteria; order Kryptoniales; family JAKASW01; genus JAKASW01. Next base: position 116,297 of record JAKAGT010000006.1, read on the forward strand.
GTTATAGCAATACGTTTGGACGTTTTATCGTGGAGCCGCTCGAACGCGGGTATGCCACGACGTTGGGGAATTCATTCAGGAGAGTCCTGCTTTCCTCTATTCCCGGATGGGCGTTCACTCATTTCAGGATACCTGGTGCGCTTCATGAATTTTCCACTATAAAGGGAATGTCCGAGGATCTGGTCGACTTCACACTGAATCTGAAGGGTGTCCGCGTGAAGTTAATCGACAAGAAATTGAACAAGATAAGCCTGAAGCTGCAGGGCCCAATGGAGTTCACGGCCGGCGAAATGCAGCGCCAGTACCCGCAGATCGAGGTGCTCAATCCCGAGCATCACGTTGCGACGATGAGCGATTCGAAGGAGATCGAGGTCGAGTTGCGCATTGGGCGGGGAAAAGGATATGAACCTGCCGAAGACCATAAACTGGCCGAGGCCCCGGAAGACCTGGTATCCATAGATGCCCTTTTTTCGCCGATAAGGAACGTGAGATATTTCGTGCAGCCGACCGGTGTCGGTGAGAAGACGACTCTCGAGAGATTGACTCTCGAGGTCGAGACGGACGGTTCTATAACTCCTGAAGATGCCGTGACGACTGCCGCGAAGATGATACAGGATCATGTACAGCTCTTCCTGAACCTGGGAATTCACCAGGAGGCCTCTGAAGAAGGATCGGCTCAGGAGGAAGAGGCGGCACGAATCAGAAAGCTTTTGAAGATGTCGGTAGATGAACTGGAGCTTTCGGTCCGAGCACACAATTGTTTGAAAGCTGCGAACATTCATACTATTTCCGAACTTGTGAACAAGGACGAGTCCGAGTTGCTTCGATTCAGGAATTTCGGACGGAAGTCACTTGCCGAGCTTGCGGAGAAGATTGGAAGCATGGGTTTGAATTTCGGGATGGATGTCAGCAAGTATTTGAAAGACGACAACGAGTAAGCGGAGTTTATTGAAATGAGACACCTGAATTCGGGCAGGAAATTAAAGAGAACCGCCAGCCATCGCAAGGCTTTGATGGAATCACTGGCGACAAGTCTGATTCTATACAAGCAAGTCAGAACTACGCTTGCCAAAGCAAAAGAGACACGCGTTTTCATTGAACCGTTGATCACGAAGGCGAAGAAGGACAGTGTACCTGCTCGCCGGCACGTGTCGCGTTTCATCAAGGATAGAGAAGCCGTCAAGATCCTCTTCGGAGAGATTGCCCCTAGGGTGCAGGACAGACCGGGTGGCTATACCCGGGTTGTCAAGCTCGGCCAACGGCACGGTGACGGCGGGGAAGTGGCTATAATCGAACTTGTCGATTTCAATGCCGCCGATGAAGCGGAGAAGCGCAGAAAGGCTCCGAAGGAGAAGGAAGCTGGAACCCCGCAGGAGCAAGCGAAAGAAGAGAAGAAGGAAGCCGCATCGGCGGAATAGCAAACCTTCCATCGTTTACATCCCTTCTTCAATTCATCCGGGAAGTATATCTCCATTTTTGAGCTATATCTGGCGCCAAATGAGTCGCCGCGGGCAGCTGTGGGCCTGCGACAAAATTGTAACTGATCCCAGGCATCCATTAAAAATGGACGCTTGGCGCGAGACGCGAAACCCCCTACGGGGGGTTGGGCACTCTCCAGCCGTTCATTTCAATGAATGGCGATGGCTTCACAAATTTGTCGCACACCCGGCGGCTGTGGATACGTTGAGAATCTTATAATTTTTTCTTAAATTGTGTGCGTGATTAAATTTTAATGGGGATATAGCCCGATGAAGATTGAAGCGGCAAAATTCGTTACAAGTGCTGTAGACTATACGCAGGTACCGGACACCGATTTGCCGGAAGTGGCTTTCATTGGAAGGTCCAATGTAGGAAAGTCATCACTGATAAACAAGATCTGCAGCAAGAAGAACCTTGCGCAGGCAAGCTCCACCCCCGGCAAGACCCGCTCGCTCAACTTCTTCCTTATCAACGATGAGCACTACTTTGTAGACCTTCCGGGGTACGGGTACGCGATCGCACCCGAACACATGAAATCAAGCTGGGCAAAACTTGTTGAGACTTACCTTCAGGAAAGGAAGCAACTGAAGCTTGTCATCCAGATCCTGGACGCGCGCCACGAACCGATGGAACTCGACAAGATCATGATCGGCTGGCTGGAATTCTACAAGATTCCGTACGTAATAGTAATGACGAAAGCAGACAAGCTTTCTCAGAACAAGATGAATACTCACATGGCACGTGCGAAAGCCCAGCTTCCGAATCTCAAATACTGTCAGTGCTTTCTCCCGTTCTCTGCGGTATCAGGCCAGGGTAGGCCCGAGCTTGTGAAACTTATCGAGGATTTTACTCAACCGGATTAAGCTACCGCTAAATGGGCTGGCTATTCAGCGCGTGGCGCCGCCGGCATATCACTTAACCTGTATTTCCTCCGCTCCCCTTTTTTCAACCTCAGCAATTTTTGCAATCATCCATCCAACGACGGTCAGCCCTATCACGAAGAGGAGCAGAAACACAATCATCGGACTCCACTGCACCTGCACCGGGAGCTGAGAGACATCCTTGAATTTAAATATCTCCTCGTTCTGAACCCATTGCCTGCTGACCGCATTCAACGTGATGACAAAGACCTGGAGGGTCCCGGCCGTTATCGTCGTGGCCTTTCTCAAACCCTTCCTCTGTGCGAAGAGTGCGATCCAGACAAGCCCGGGGGAAATCGCCGTCAGGGGGAAGAGGATTTTCATGAAGGAACTTTGACCTATGGGATTGAGTACCGATTCCCCGAGAGCGCCGAAAACGTACCAGCTTCCCATGACGGCGTACACAACGATACCTAAGGTGTAAAAGGCAAACGCAAATTTGCCTGCCCACTTCCTGTAGTTATCAGACGTGTCTTTTCTCTTGAAGAATACTGCATCAAAGACGATGAAAACCGCGGTTGTGGTTATGGCAATCCCGAACATCATAAGCCATCTTGGTATCAGAGTCGGATCCGCCGTGTTGAGCCCAGTCCCGAGAGCGGCTCCGCTTTCGGACGTCCTGGTGTAGATATGAATCCAGTCGTTGACGTTAGCCATCAGGCTGAAGTTGTTCGCGAAGAGGAAACTAATAAGGACAAACGCAATTGAACTGATCCACGCGGATGTCAGGGCGAACTTCGTCCGCCGGTTGCTTCGAACGCTGAGTGAATAGACGTAGACTCCATAATATGCAAACAGCAGTATAACGATTACGCTGAACCAGGCCCGGGCCATCAGAACTCCGGCAGGGTAATAGAATTGGTAATATCCGACCTGTGTGAAGAGGAGCGGGACTATTCCGAGGTTGATGCCGAGTGCGACAACCGCGGGCATTGTCCTCGAGAGACGATGTGCAAGTTCAAGCGAATGGTTCTTTCCGAATGTCGAGAAGACCGCGACCAGGATCATTCCGGCGAACCACACATTCATCGGAATCATGTGAAGAATTAACCCCAGAACTTTGAAAAATGTGATGAACCAAAATGGCGCAGGGTTGCCGAGCGGCGACGCCGGCCCGATCAGATCTGTGGGATTCATCTGTCACTCTCCTCTCTGGCCGCCAGGTTTGACGTTTTTTCCTTTTCGGAGCTCTCTTCCTCCGAGAATTTCATTCCAGCCGGAGTCGGTTCCGAAAGGGATTGTATGAATTCCGTAATGAGAACCGCCTCGGCATCGTTTCCGCACCAGGGCGGCATGAAGTAGTGTGCCTTGTTCAGATGGGTGACCACAGTACTAATCATATCCCTGGTCCACCCCTGAGTCAGTCTGTCGAGGCCCGAGAAGCCGTTCGTGGAGTGGCAATCGTTGCAGTGGTACTGGAACAATACTTTGCCGACTTTTACCTGTTCTGCAACCGGCAGCTTCAGCATCTCGGCGTAGTCAATATTACCGTCTTTCGTAACGGCCTGAGGGTATTGTTCTTTCAAATACGCCCTGGTCCACACGCCCCCGTTCAGGTAGCCGGATGCCTGCAACTTAGGGATCTCAGAAACCAGAACGTTATTCCCCGTCACGTAATTGTACACGATGTACGGCTTTCGTGCGCCCTCGCGTATAAACTCTCCGGTCCCGGTTGCGGCAATTCCGAGCAGGAAATAGAGAATGGCAAATCCTGGGTTCAGCCATCCGGGATGCCTGTAAGGACCGAAGTATAACATGAAGAACACGACCGCAGAAGCAAGGAATATCAGAGCCGTGAGAATGTTGAGGGCGCTTGCCCCGGCAAGAGCGGACTTTGCACTCTCCGGGATATTGACGTACCACCATGCACCACCCGCTGTTACGAGTGCAGCCCCTGCCATGCCCCATTTTGAGACGCGATTTTCAACGAGAGAACGAAGGTGGACGTCATTCCTGAGTTTGAAGGCGGCATGCAAATAGATGTAGAGCGATGCAAGCAGAAGCGCGGCACCGGAGCGCGCCATGATTTGCGGGATTGTCTGGGGATTGAAGAATGCGGTCCACATCCCCTTCTCGGGGGTCCAGTTGCCTATGTCGAGTTGAAAAGCCGTGATTCCGGTTATAAGAACTAGGCTGATATATGCGGAAATTGCATAGATCCAGCCGATGGCGGCGTGTGTCTTCGGGTCCAGTCGCCCCCAATAATAATGGAATACGAAAGCGGATACGATCTCGATAACGAAGAAAACATACTCCATCGCCCAGCCGAAGACAAAGATGTGTATCAAAGACTCTGTAGCCAGGGGAGATGCGAGCCCGATTGTCCACCAGATCCCGACACCGGTGATTGCGCCAAAAACGACCGTGAGCAGAATGAAGAAAAGTGTGTGGGTCCTGAGGTAATCAAGCATCGGTCTATCGTTGGACTTGTAGGCATGAGATACCTCTCCGGCCAGCACGATTCCCCCGCCGACCGCGTAAAGGGAAACGAATACGTGAATTGTAGCGATGCCTGCAATCAACATGGGAGCCGTGAAGTTCGGAACGTACCACCAGGGATAATGCATTTACTCCTCCATGCGGTTTGAAGTGCCTCTGAAACTTTTCAGACGGCGATTACAACGTCGCTCGTCCGCGGAAGCTGAAATCCTTCTCAGAAACCAGGATCTTTGTTCTTGAGGATATCTCGGTGGTGCTGCGGGTTGGAAATCATATCAAGGAGAAGGCGCAGGGGTTTGTAGTTTATAGGGCAACTATGGATCTGTTCCCCTGCGTATGTGGTGTCATGAAGCTTGTTGGACCGGGGCAAATGCCCACCGGGTCTTTCAGAATCACATGAGTTCGTTCAGATGTCTCGCGGAGAGGGAGGGATTCGAACCCTCGATACCCCTAAGGGTATTCCGGTTTTCAAGACCGGTCGATTCAACCACTCTCGCACCTCTCCAACGTATGTCATTAGTGAGCACGGCAGCGCATAATACTAGTGGAACGATCCTGCGCCTGCGACTTTTCGTTCCCTAATGCTTTGTCGCCACATACCCGCCGGTGTGGGCGAAGGCATATCTGCTAACTAACTGCTGCTGACGCCATGAATGTCGGTATAAATTTACAAACCGGCGGTCCAAGTTACAAAATCTTTCCACCGCAGTAGAAAAGACTAGCGCGGAAGCGGCTCAATCCTCAGGCTCTGGTGTCTCATGAATATTGCATAGTACATACCGAGGTGCAACGGCTGGGTATACATGTTAACTCGCAGCTTCTGGAGTTCTTGCTGTATGTCCTCGGAAAACTGACGGATATCGATCTCACCGAGATAACCGCTGTTGATAACAGAACCGCTCGGTGGAATCTCACTGATCAACGAATCGAAGCTCATACCGTTCTGCAGGGCGTTGTAAGCAGAGTCGGCTTCTGCGGGTGTCCTGCAGATAATTTGTGACAGGATCATCGTGAGAGGAGGAGTGTGAACGATATGAGCAACCTGCGAGATCCTCATTTGAATCGGGTTCCCGTTCAGAGTGGCCGGAGAATACTTCCAGGTCATGATGCTATTTACTGCCATCGAATCCCATTCCGGGTCTCCACTGGAGTTCATGAGCTCCGCACGGACTACCGAACCTGTCCTGCTGACGATTAGGTCGGTCCTTAGATCGAAAGTCCTTGAGGAAATATTAGAAGGGAGCGGCGGGAAGGGTGTCTTTTGGATCAATACTGGCGGCACCGCATTTGAGCTGAGTCCACCAAACATCGAACATCCAAACAGAAGGATAGAAAACAATGGCAGCTGCAGAATTCTTGGCACTGACATAAAATCCCCCTTTCTTAGCTCAGATATCACCCCAACTTTACTAAAAGAACTCAACGAATGCAAATGAGGGAGAAGGTGCACGTGCCTGCAGATGAAACCCTGAAGGGTTGAAAAAGTAATTGTTTGGAGCTATATTTTAACTGACTCCGACGCTCGGCCCGGATTTTCTGGGCTATTTTTTTTAGAGGACATGGAAAAGACAGAGAAAATACGAGAATTGAAGGCACTTCTAAGTCCCGCTATCGAACGCCAGGGAGCCTTTCTAGTCGAGCTGGCGATCAAGGGCGATAGCAAGAGGGAATTGCTTGAAGTGTTCTGTGACACAGAGAAAGGGATTACAATCAATCAGTGCGCGGAAATCAGCAGGGAAATTCTCCCGCTGGTCGATGCTTCACAAATTCTAGGCGGCAACTTTCGATTGGAAGTCTCCTCGCCGGGAGTTGGTGTTCCTCTGAGGGACAGGAGGCAGTACAAGAGCAACATGGGAAGGCTCATGTCCGTGAAATTCAGAGATGGCTCGGAGGTTAAAGATATTGAAGGTGACTTAACTGATTTGACTGATGAGACTATAGTGTTGAAAACGGAAACGGCTTCGGTTGAGCTAGGATTTGATTCGATAATTGAAGCGAGAGCAAAAATAAGATGGTGATAGGAGGATAAATGCACGCTGAGAAGAATGAGATCATATCTGCCGCGGCAGAAATCGCGAAAGAGAAGGGCATCGACAAAGAGGTCGTTTCTGAGATACTGGAAGAAGTCTTCTCGGGAATCGTGAAGAAGAAATACGGTGAAGATGTCGAGACGGACATCGTGACGAACGTAGATCGCGGTGAGATTGAGATATATGTAATCAAGGATATTGTAGAGAATGTGGAGAACCCGGGCAAACAGATCAGCCTTGAGGCTGTCAGGCAAATCGAGCCTGACGGCGACTTCGATATAGGCGACCAATATCCCGAAGAGGTGTCACCGGAAGAACTGGGGAGGCGTCTTGTGGTATTTGCGCGGCAGACCTTTCTCCAGAGGCTTCATGAGTACGAAAAGAATGTCATCTACGACGAGTACAATAAGATGATCGGCGAAATCGTCGTCGGTGAAATCTACCAGGTCAAGCGGGACTTCATACTGGTGAACCACAATAGACGCGAGCTTTTCCTGCCGAGATCGGAACAGATTTCTAACGAACACTACAGAAAGAATTCCACCGTCCGCGCGGTCGTGAAGGAAGTCCGGAAGGGAACATCCGGCCCCCAGGTTATAATCTCGAGAGCAGATCCGATGTTTCTCAAGAAGCTTTTCGAGATGGAGATCCCCGAAATTTTCGACGGAGTTGTCGAGATAAGAGCCATTGCGCGCGATCCCGGAAAAAGGGCGAAAGTCGCGGTTCTATCCACCGATTCCAGAGTCGACGCTGTAGGCGCATGCGTCGGCATGAAAGGGGTGAGGATACACTCAATCGTTCGCGAGTTGAACAACGAGAATATCGACGTCCTGCTGTTCTCTGAAGAGCCTGCCATGTTCGTCGAGCGTTCACTGACGCCTGCCAAGGTGACGAAGGTCACAGTTGATCTGGCCGGCCGAAAGGCGCAAGTATGGGTTGATAACAACCAGGAATCGATTGCCATCGGGAAAGAGGGCATCAACGTCAAGCTGGCATCGAGGCTGACGGGATTCGACATAGACCTCATGCGCGAAGGCGTCGCCCCGGAATCGAAGGGTCAGGGACGGGAGAAGCAGGAAGCCGAGGAGTACGATATAGATCTGTCAGAATTCAAGGAAGAGCTCGGCGAAGAACTTCTGACAAAGTTTCTCGATGCCGGTTACCTCACCGCAAGGAACGTATTGGATGCTACGGAAGATGAGATAAGATCCGACGTCGACATTCCGGTAGAAGAAGTGCAGAGATTCAAAGAAATGATGCGGAAAGAACTCGAAGAGGAACCTGAAAACGAATCGCAAGATGAATAGGTCCTAAAGAAAGGCTACCCTCAGCATGGCTGAAACTGCAACTAAGAAAAAACTCGTGACAAAAGTCGCCTCTGAATTTCAGGTCTCTGCAGACCAGATAGTGGACTTTTTGAAGAGCAAAGGGCATGATAAAGTGAAGCGTACGTCCTCGGTTGACGAGCATATGTATGCCGAGCTTTCCGCGCACTTCAAGAAGGAGTTGGACCAGGTAGGGAAGCGCCAGAAGATCAAAGAGCAACTGAGCGAGAAGCAGGAAGAGAAAGTTGTAGTAAAGAAGCTCGTCGACACCGTCACAGTTGAAAAACAGCCGGTTGTCGAGTCGAAGTTAGAGACACCGCCGGTTTCGGGGATCGTGGGTCACGGGGAAGGAACAAGCCGGAAGGAAACTGAGGCACCTGTGGCCGAGACTCAGGTCGCCGGAGGGGAGATCGAGACCGCAGAGCACGCGGAAATCACGACTCCCACTGAAGAACAGCCCGAAATCGGTGTTGGACCGACAACCATAGAGGCTCACGAAGCAAGTGTGCCTCTTCAGGAAATGCCAGCCGCGAGGGAGCCCGACCTCAAGCCGGTGGAAGCGCGCGCAGGGGGGGAAGCGGCCAAGACGGAAATTCCCGCTGCTCAACCCGAGATTAAGGAAGAGAAGATCACCGCGCCGAAAACTGCCGAGACTGTTGCGAAGACTGCCGTACAGGAGCCGCCTCCCAAGGAGGAAAAAGGACTCAAGATCCGGGGAAGAATAGATCTTCAGACGGGTCAGAGAATAACCGAAGAGGAGATGCGCCTGCGGAAGGAACTGGAAGAGGCTCAGAAGAAAACGAAAGAGGCCGCGGCTCAACTTGAAACCGAGACTCAGGCTCATAAGAAGAAGAAGAAGAAGAGAAAGAAGATACGCGAAGAGAGTACCACTCCGGAAACCCCGGCGGTGGCCCCGGTAGTGTCCGATGAAGACCTCAAAAAACGCAAGAAGAAGAAGGGAAAACATCCTGACGTGGACCAGGCGGAAGTTGAACTGGCGTTCCAGCGCACGATGGCGAACCTGGAGGACGGCGGAGAGAGCGACCGTGCTGCGCTTCGCAAGAAGAAAAGAAAAGAGAAATTTGAGGCCCAGCAGCGTGAGATAGAAAAACAGGAAAGCGAGAAACGCAAGCTGAAACTCACGGAATTCGTTTCGGTCGGAGAACTGGCGAAGCTGATGAGTGTGGATGTCGCCGAGGTGATCTCCAAATGTATTTCGTTCGGACTCATGGTTTCGATAAACCAGAGACTTGACCTGGAAACGATCACGCTTCTGGCTGACGATTTCGGCTACGAAGTCGAATTGCAAGAAGAGTACACGGACGAAGTACTGGAAGACAAGCCGGATCCGCTGGAGACCCTGAAGCCGCGTCCGCCGGTCGTGACAATTATGGGACATGTCGACCACGGAAAGACTTCGCTTCTGGATTTCATCAGGCAGGCAAATGTCGTAGCCGGAGAGGCAGGCGGTATAACACAGCACATCGGTGCATATCAGGTTAAGCTCCCCAACCGGAAGCAGATAACGTTTCTCGACACCCCCGGTCACGAGGCATTTACCGCGATGCGCGCCAGAGGAGCCCAGGCAACCGATATCGTCATCCTCGTCGTGGCAGCGGACGACAACGTCATGCCGCAGACCATCGAGGCTATAAACCATGCTCGTGCTGCTAACGTCCCAATGATCGTTGCAATAAACAAAATTGACAGGCCGGAGGCGAATCCAGACCGCATACGGAAGCAGCTTGCCGATCAGGGCGTGCTGCTGGAAGAATGGGGCGGCAAAACGCAGTCGGTTGAGATCTCTGCGAAGAAGGGAACTAACGTAGACCTTCTTCTCGAGAAGGTATTGCTTGAAGCGGAAATTCTCGACCTGCGGACAAATCCTGACAGGCTTGCAAGAGGCGTGGTCATAGAGTCTACTCTCGACAGAGGCCGAGGAGCAGTTGCTACGGTTCTAGTACAGAAGGGGACCTTGACAGTGGGTGATTCTTTCGTCGCCGGAACCAGCAGCGGAAAGGTTCGCGCGATGACGGACGAGAGAGGCAACAGGATCGAAGCCGCTTCTCCAGCCATGCCGGTTCAGGTCATAGGTTTTGACGAGCTCCCGTTTGCAGGCGACATGATTGTATCCGTCGCCAATGAGAAGATGGCGAGAGACATAAGCAACAGGAGAAAGATAATCAAGCGCGAACAGGATATGCGCGGAACACGCCATCACGTCACCCTGGAGGAGCTCTCCAAAGAAATTAAGGAGGGCATGGTCAAGCAGCTCAGCATCGTTGTGAAGGGAGACGTCGACGGTTCCGTGGAAGCGTTGAGCGACTCGCTTGCGAAACTCTCGAACGATGAAGTGAGGGTCCAGGTTATTCACAAGGGAGTGGGGGCGATATCGGAATCGGATGTCCTTCTTGCCGCGGCCTCGAACGCGATCATACTCGGTTTCCACGTCAGGCCGAGCTCTGCCGCAAGAAAGCTGGCGGAATCCGAATCGGTAGACATCAAGCTTTACAGCATCATTTACGACGCTATCGAGAGCGTACGAAAGGGATTGGAAGGTCTGCTCAGTCCTGAGATTCGCGAGGAAGTCGTCGGGTCCCTTGACGTCAGGCAAATCTTCAAAGTGCCGAAGTTCGGCACCGTTGCGGGCTGCTATGTGACAAGCGGCAGGATTCAGAGGAGCAACCGGGTCAGACTGGTGCGAGACGGAATTGTAGTATTTGAAGGAAGTATTGCTTCCCTGAAAAGGTTCAAGGACGATGTCAGAGAGGTTGAAGACGGCTACGAGTGCGGCGTAAGCCTTGAGAACTTCAACGACCTCAAATCCGGAGATACGATCGAAGCCTTCACAATAGTTGAGACCCAGCGCACACTCGCGTAGGATGGATACTCCCGGGAGAATGGAGAGATAGCAATATGTCTGTCAGAACTGAAAAGGTCGGTCATTTGATACAGGAAGAGATCAGCCTGCTGATAGAACGCGACTACCGCACTTCTGAAATGGGTTTTATTACAGTCACGAAGGTAACGATGTCACCTGACCTGAGGCTGGCGCGTATCTACGTGAGCATATTCGGAGATACAAAGGTTAAGGAGCGTACTCTCTTTTTGCTTAATGAGGCAAAGAAGGAAATCCGCCAGTTCATAGGAGCCAAAGTCCGTTTGAAGTTTGTGCCGGAAATCGCTTTCTTTGTCGACGATACGATGGATTATGTCGCGAATATTGAGGAACTGCTGAAGAAGACGCATAGAAACGATGACAACTGATCGAGGAATGATTATCCCGGTTTATAAACCCAAGGGCCTGACGTCATTCGAGGTTGTCAGGCGGGTACGCAGAGAGCTCAACCTGAAGAAGATAGGCCATTCGGGGACTCTTGATCCGCTTGCTGAGGGTTTGTTGATTCTCCTTACAGGGAGCGAGACGAAATCGATGACCGGTTTCCTGAAGCTCGACAAGGAATACCTTGCGACGCTTCGGCTCGGCGTTGTTTCGAAGAGCCATGACCTTGAGACGGAGCTCGTCGAACGCGCTTCTTCCGTCGAGGATATAACATCGGACCGGATCGATGAGGTTTTGCGGAAGTTCACAGGCAAGATAGAACAGGTCCCTCCCGACTTCTCTGCGACGTGGGTCAACGGCAAGCGTGCATACAAACTGGCGAGGAAGGGAGTGAAACCGGACCTCAAACCTAAGCTTGTGACCGTAGATGAGATTCGAGCAGAAAAGATCGCACTGCCCATGATTCAGCTTCGGATCGTTTGTTCGAGCGGCACCTACGTCAGGAGCCTTGCAAGGGACATAGGCGAGGAGCTGGGATGCGGCGCGGTACTGACAGATCTGGTGAGAACCCGGATCGGCTCCTACAAGATCGAGGAAGCCGTCAGGATTGAGGAACTAAGGCTGAGGTACGTGGCGTGATTCGATTCTCTCTTGACGACATCGAGTTCAACCAGAAGTCTATTGTGACGGTCGGAACGTTCGACGGACTGCACATTGCACACCAGAGAATACTCGGAACGCTTTTGGAAAAGGCGAGCCCGACCGGCAGCAGGAGCGTGCTGATTACCTTCAGGCCCCACCCCCAGGAAGTTCTCGCGAATAGGAAAGTCGAGATGCTGATGACGGAGGAAGAGCGCGTGCGTAAAATCAGCGAGGTCGGCATAGATGAGATCTGCCTCCTGAACTTCGACAGGGAGTTTTCTCTCGTGACGGCGGAAGATTTTCTCGTCAAGCTGCTTTATAAAAAAGTTGGCATGCATGAGCTGGTGCTCGGGTTCAATCACAGATTCGGGCATGCCGCCCAGGGCACCGTCGATTTCGCGCGCAAGGTGGGAGAGCAGACCGGCTTTAAGGTGGACTATATCGACGCGGTCCTGGTAGGCGGCAAACCGGTGTCCAGCTCGAATATCAGGAAACTGTTGAAGGACGGCGACATCGAAACGGCGGGCAAGATGCTCGGCAGGCCGTATTCTCTCGATGGCTCCGTTATTCGGGGCGACGGGAGGGGAAGGATGCTTGGCTATCCGACCGCGAATCTGAAGCTGGTCGATGACCGCCTTCTGGTTCCCCGGTTCGGCGTCTATGTCGTCGAGGTTCAGGTAGAGGGCGAGAAGCTGCCCGGGCTGGCGAGCATCGGGGTCCGGCCGACGTTCGAGGACGGCGGAAAAGTCATTGTAGAAGTATGGATTTTAGATTTTGACAAGGACATTTATGGAAAGCGGATCGGAGTCTCATTCATTCACCGGCTGCGCGACGAACTAAAGTTCGATTCGGCAGACCAGCTGGTCGCCCAGATGGACCAGGATAAGAGAATGTTGAATGAGTTCCTGCTGAAAACATTTAACAAAAAAAGATAGGAGTTTCAGGAATGCCTTTGACAAAGGAACAAAAACAGGAAATAGTTAAGAAATACGGGAAGACGGGAAGCGATTCGGGAAGTCCCGAAGTCCAGATAGCGATATTGACGCAGAGAATCAACGAGCTCGCCTCCCATTTTGACACACACAAGAAAGATATTCATTCACGCACCGGATTGCTGCGTATGGTCGGAAAAAGACGCCGCTTATTGGAATATCTGCAATCGAGGAACATCGACAGGTACAGGAAGATTGTCGAGGAATTGCACCTCAGAAAGTAAAACACAAAGGAAGAATAATGGAAGGATACGTATCTAAGGAAATCGAAATCGGCGGCAGAAAGCTTTCGCTTGAAACTGGTCGATTTGCCAAACAGGCAAGCGGCGCCGTCATGGTGCGGTATGCCGACACACTTGTTTTAGCGACAGTAGTTGCAGCCGAGGATGCGGTCGAAGGAACTGATTTCCTCCCGCTGTCGGTTGAGTATCGCGAGAAAACAGCAGCTGCCGGCAAGTTCCCGGGCGGCTTTATAAAACGCGAAGGAAGACCCAATGAAAAGGAGATTCTTTCGGCCAGGTTGATAGACAGACCCATTCGTCCTCTTTTCCCGAAAGGGTGGAGATATGAGACGCAGGTCGTCGCAACGGTTTTCTCGTTCGATGGAGAAAACGACAGTGACATCCTGGGCGCTATCGGCGCCTCCGCTGCTCTGACGGTGTCAGATATACCGTTCGACGGTCCCATAGCAGAAGTCAGAGTGGGACGATTGGACGGGCAGTATGTCGTCAATCCTCCCCTATCGCAACTTGAGAAATGCGACATGGACCTGACCGTTGCAGGTACGGAAGATTCCATAGTGATGGTTGAGGGTGAATCGAAGGAAATTTCAGAATCAGACATGATAGGCGCGCTTGAATTTGCCCACAAGTATATCAAGGAAATCGTCGCGCTGCAGAAGGAATTTGCCTCGCTCGTGGACAGGAAGAAGAGGGAAATAAAGAAAGAGGACGTGAACGAAGCGCTCGTGGGAGATGTGAAGTCCCTTGCCGGCGCGCGCATAAGCGAACTCAACAGGTCGATCTTGAAAAAAGCGGACCGGAGCGAGCGTACGAAGAAGATGAAGGAAGACGTACTGCTTGCGCTCGCAGAAAAGTATCCCGACCAGGAAGCGGCGATAGAGAACATCCTTCACGACATCGAGCGCGACGATATGCGCCAGATGATCCTGAAAGAAGGACGCAGACTCGACGGCAGAGGCGTCAGGGATGTCCGGCCGATCATCTGCGAGATCGGACTTCTCCCGCGCACCCACGGGTCGTCGCTTTTCACGAGGGGCGAGACACAGAGTCTTACTTCGGTTACTCTCGGCACTAAACTCGACGAACAGACCATCGACGGCCTGCTTCCCGAATCGACCAAGAGGTTCATGCTCCATTACAATTTCCCCAGTTACAGTGTCGGTGAGGTCGGCAGGATGAGCGGCCCCGGCAGAAGAGAGATCGGCCACGGCAACCTTGCCGAGCGGGCTTTGAAGAGCCTCGTGCCCGGGGAAAAGGAATTCCCTTACACCGTCAGGATAGTCTCCGACATACTCGAGTCGAACGGTTCTTCTTCGATGGCAACAGTGTGCGCCGGCTCACTTGCACTGATGGATGCGGGAGTTCCGATAGCGAAGTCTGTGGCGGGAATCGCCATGGGCCTTATCAAAGAAGGTAACGATGTAGCCGTCCTGACAGACATCCTTGGCAACGAGGATCACCTCGGCGACATGGATTTCAAAGTAGCCGGCACAAGAGGCGGAATTACCGCCTTCCAGATGGACATAAAAATAAAGGGCATCTCGTTTGAGATTATGACTCGTGCCCTCGAACAGGCGAAAGAAGGGCGCGCTCATATCCTGGGAATAATGGAACAGTCGATTTCGGAACCCAGGAAAGAGCTTTCCCAGTTTGCGCCCCGAATGACATCTATGAAGATTCCTGTCGACATGATCGGTGCGGTAATCGGACCCGGCGGCAAGGTTATTAAGAACATCGTTCAACAAACCGGCGCTGAAGTCAACATCGAAGACGACGGCTCTGTCGTGATCGCCGCGGTTTCCGCAGAGTCAAGCGATAAAGCGAGGGAAATGATCGAACGCCTCGTCGAAATGCCTGAGGTCGGTAAGGTCTACAAGGGAACAGTCAAGCGCCTCATGGATTTCGGTGCCTTCGTCGAGTTTTTGCCCGGCAAAGAGGGACTCCTTCACATCTCTCAAATCGATCATAGGCGGGTCAACAAGGTCGAGGACGTGTTCAAGGTCGGCGACGAAGTCGAAGTGAAGCTCATGGAAGTCGACGACATGGGAAGATATAACCTGAGCAGGAAGGTGTTGATTGAAAATCCGAATCCTGGTGCACAGGAAGAGGTGATGCCTTCACAACATCATCATGGCGGCGACAGGTCAAGGAAGGGTGGTTACCGCAGGTGATCCCCGGCCGTTGCGGTGACTGATATTTCGTAGCATTCCCCTTGCTCTTACGGGCAAAGGGGGGTGTTATCGGAATAACGCTACGGCGAGATTTGGTGTTGTTTTTTCCGAGTTTGTTTTTTATGTTTTTGCGCGCCGAAGTGGTGGAATTGGTAGACACACTGTCTTGAGGGGGCAGGGCCCGAAAGGGCGTGCGGGTTCGAGTCCCGCCTTCGGCACATTTGACCTAGGCTTGCTGCGCTGTGCGGAGGGGTATTTAATTTGAACTGATTGACTCTTAAAGATGTTCGCTATCATGCCGATAGTGCGATCGAGGAGTACACATGGGAACCGGACAGATGTTGCTTACAGTGGGGGCTATAATTCTTCTGGGTACGATAATCCTGAGCACCAACAGGAGCCTGAATGATAACGACGAAATCCTTCTAAAAACGAACTTTGGGCTGGAGGAGGTCTCGCTCGCGACCTCGGTCATGGAAGAGGCGCAAGACAAAGCCTTTGACCAGCAAACGATCGCAGGGGCGGTCACATCGCTGAGTCAACTGACCCCACCCGGTTCGTTAGGCCAGGAGAATGGTGATTCTTCCGACCTTGACGATTTCGATGATTACAACGGGCTAAATAATAACGGATTGACGCAGATCGACACCATGAAAGTGGACACGCTGATCATGGCGATTTATTATGTAAGGACCAGGGTCTGTTATGTCGATATAGGGGATCTCAACGGGTCTTCACCTACTCCGACCTGGAGCAAGCGACTTGACGTTTCGGTCTGGAACAAATACGATCCCGGCGACACGGTAAAGATGTCCACGATTTTCAGCTACTGGTATTTCAGGTGAGGTGATCCTATGGGTAGTTCTACTTTACTCGACATAATCGGCTCGATGGTTATCGGGAGCCTACTTCTCCTGGTTGCCCTCAAAATGGACGAACGAGCGACGGCCAACACTTATCAGTCTGAGGAAAACCTGACGGTGCAGCAGAACCTGACTTCCCTGATACAGAATCTCGAATGGGATTTCAGGAAATTAGGTTATTGTAAGAATCCTGCGCTCACGACGGATCCCAGCGATTACATCTTAAACGGGGATACTAACAGCATAACGTTTGTAGGGGATCTGGAGAATGCCGGCAAGCTCGACACCGTCACGTGGTTTCTGGGAGGCCCCGTTCCGGGTTGTCCTAATCCGAACGTTCGGATGCTTTATCGAAAAGTCGATAACGGTCCGGATGTGGGCTCCAACCTGGGGGTAACTGAATTCTCCATGGAATACTTCGATACGTTCGGACAACCGATACATACGCCATATATAGGTGGCACGCTACCGAGTCCCCAGTTAATTCAGCTTACTGTTGAAGTCGAGCCTACTTCTGAATACGGCGATACAACCTATGGTCATATGTTCGCGCTCTGGAGGCAAACAAGACTGGTGTCCAGGAATCTGCGAAACAGATAGGAGGTGTGCGATGGTCGGCAAAGGAACTCTTTTGATAATTCTCGGTTTCAGTCTGATTTTCGGACTCGCAAGTCAGTACTGGAATCGAACGAGCACGGAAGCAACGGAGAATTTTGTGGACTATTACGATTCAACTGCGGCTCACAACATCGCCGTGAGTGCAGCAAACATTGCGGCCGATTCGATCTTCCACGATCCTTCAAACACCCATCTTAATTGGTCGGGGTCGTTCTCGGGAGGGACATACTCGTTCAGTTCAGAATGGAATGTGGTCGACGGAGACAGTGATGTCCTCGTTACCGCAATCGGTACGTATCCGGCGATGTATGGGAACATTGTCGATACAGTTCAGGTTCTGCTGAGCCCGTGTCCGTTCGACCGGTACGCATTCTTCTCGAACGATGAGAATAGTACATACTGGATTACCGGTGATACTTTGACGGGCCCGCTCCATACGAACGGCACGCTGTACGTTTCGGGCGTTCCTGTGATAAAGGGGAGCGCTACTTCGCTAAACGGGACAGACCCCGCCAAGCTCCCGGACACGAACGGGGACACGCTGAAATGCACGAGCTATCAGTCCGGAGTCAATATCCCGATACCGTCAAGTCTCACCGCGACCGAGAATGCAGCCTCGAAAGTTTTCTCAAACACCGATACGTACAGCAGAGACACTTACGATGTGTATTTGACTTTTAATGCCGACGGAACTGTAACGTATCACACCACAACCGTCACCTATCCGGTCGTATCAGGAAGACGAAGGAAAACGACCGTGACTACGCAGGATTCCACTGTTGCGGTCAGCACCTTCGCCCCCAGCGGCGTCGCGCTGGTCGTGAACGGGGATGTTCACGTGCAGGGGGTGCTGGACGGAGAAATCACCGTGGCTGCGGAGCAAGGCGTCGGCAGCAGTTCCACTAATTGGGGGGCTATCTCGCTTCCCAATTACATCACTCCTCCCGTAAAGAACGGGAATGTCCTGATTGATGGGAGCATAACTTACAAGAACAATCCGCAGAACGGACCAAGTACAGATATGTTAGGGCTGGTTGCCGATAACAGCGTAATGTTAACGACACAATCCACGCAGAATATGACGATAGACGGGGCGATCTTCGCGAAATCGGGCGAATTTCTCTATCAAAACTACAATGGCGGCAGTCCCATGGGGTACCTCGATCTTTACGGCGCAATTACCAACAACATTCGTGGTGCTGTAGGCACTTTTTCGGGGCACACATTACAGACCGGCTACAACAAGGATTACGTTTATGACAGCCGTTTCGCTACTACCGCCCCACCTTTCTTCCCGACAACGGGGCAGTTCCAGATTCTTGCGTGGAGAGAGTAATCGTTACGGTCGTGGAGCTGGAACATGGGGTGGCCGGGGTATGGATTTATTTTCGTGGATTAATTGTTAATGTTATCATGTTGACAAAAATGGAACGTTGAGTTAATATGTAAAAAAAAGGAGTATGTGCCATGATGAGCGATGTGCAGAAGAGGATGAAGATCGTCGAGACATACAAGAAGCTCGGAAGTCTCAGAGGAACCGCCGAGAAACTCGGGACGAATGTGAAGACAGTAAAGAAATGGGTGGATAGATTTTCTAAGACCGGAAAGAAAGGCCTTGTAGATAAACGTTTTAAGGCGCCTGTCAAGTCCAAAGGCAGGTCGCGATAGATAATGCCGCTCGGCTTCGATAGCCGGATCTGAGGACACCCGATATACTCAAAATACCGCGGGTCGTCGGAACGGTCGAAGCCGAGGATGTCGGCCACGATCGGGGCTCATGCCAGGTTCCTCGGGCAGGAGTGTGGAAGTGGTTCGCCTCAGCATCCCGGTATGCGAAGCGTATTGCGATGTACGGACAATTATTGATTCCAGGAAATTCCATTAGCAGGTTTTTGTTTTCTTTCCCACCCCAAGAGGCATCTGGCAGCCCGGCCCGGATATCGGGCTCGCGGCGGCCATGGGTCGAAAAAGAATTTGAGCCGGGAGTCGAATCTTTACAGGCCTCCTCCGGTTCATGCAGGAGTTTACAATCATGACTCAAAGTATGACCGGATTCGGAAAAGGCGAAGCCGTCGTCGGGACTTACTCGGCAACCGCCGAGATAAGGAGCGTCAACAGCCGCTATCTGGAAATCGGCGTGAAGCTTCCCCAGAGCCTGTCGAGTTACGAGATGGAGGTACGCGAGAGCATCCGCCAGCAAGTAGGTCGGGGGAAGCTCTCTGTCCTCGTATCCACGACGGGCGAGCAGGGAGACACGGAAGTCAAGGTGGACAGCGAGTCTGTGAAACGAGTGATGGGGCTTCTTAAGTCTCTCAAGAAGTCCGCAAAAATTTCTTCTCCGATAAAGCTCGAGCATGTCCTTATTTTCAGGGATCTGTTCAAGGGCAGCTCCACAGAGTTGCAAAACGGGGATGAATGGGAAGCTGCCAGGGGTGCTGTCGGTGCAGCGCTTGCCCAGCTCCAGCAGGCAAGAACGGCCGAGGGGCTGGCTCTGAAAGCGGATTTGACCAAGCGAATTGATCGGCTGCGACTTGCCTTGACGAAAATTGAGGGATTGTCGCGCGATCATGTAGAAGAAGAAAAATCAAGGCTGCGGCAAAAAGTAAAAGAGGTGCTGAACGGTAAAGATGTCGACCCGGCGCGGATCGAACTCGAAATAGTCCTTCTTGCGGATAAGCTGGATATCACCGAAGAGGTTGTGCGTTTCAGGACCCATACCGATTTTTTCATGCAGTTGCTTGAAAGCGGCGACTCAAACGGCAGGAGATTGAACTTTCTCATACAGGAAATGAATAGGGAAGCAAACACAATGGGGTCCAAGGCATTCGATGCCGATATGTCGCACCTGGTTGTGGAAATGAAAGAAGAGCTCGAGAAAGTCAGGGAACAAGTACAAAACCTTGAATGAGCTCTGAAGGAATGCTTCTCGTGATTTCTGCACCGAGCGGGGCCGGCAAGACGACGATAGCCAAAGAGGTACTTCGCCAGTTTCCGCGTTTTCGATTTTCAGTATCGGCCACTACAAGGAAGAGAAGGCCGGGAGAGGTCGACGGGAAGGATTATTTCTTTCTGTCCAGAGACGATTTCGAGAAACTTCTGTCCGAGGACGGCCTTGTGGAACATGAGGAAATTTATTCTGAGTACTACGGGACGCCAAGAAGCGAAATTGACAAGGCTCTTAAAAAGGGTGAGAATATCGTCTTCGACGTCGATGTAAACGGCGCCCTGTCCATCAAGAATAAATATCCGGAGGCGGTTCTGATATTCATTAAACCCCCGTCTGTCGAGGCACTTGAGGAGAGGCTTAAGGGCCGGGGTAGCGAAAGCGCCGAGCAGATCAAGAGGCGCCTGGCAAGGGTTCCGATGGAACTTGAGAAAGGCAGGCTGTTTGACTATATTATAGTCAACGATAAGCTGGAAATAGCCGTGAAAGAGGTTTTTGATATCGTTAGTATGCATTTATCCAAAGGAGATAGTGGAAAGGAGCCTTTAAATGGGACTAAAGCCAATTGATTTAACCCAACTTGATGTCGTTACCGGCAACGCGTACGAGGCAATCGTCGTAGCATCACGAAGAGCCAGGCAGATCAGCGATGAGCGAAAGGTGGAATTCACCCAGCGGCTTGAAGGAATAAAACAGATACAAGAGTCGCTCGAAGAGGACGAGAAAGTGAACCCCGAACAGGTTGAATTGAGCAAGTCATTCGATAAGCTGCTTAAGCCGACAGAACAATCCCTCGACGAGTTGTTACAGAGCAAAATAGTATACCGATACAAGTCCCCTCAATAGAACCCATCTCGACATGCTGACAAACACATTCGCTTGTTGAGTGTCAGAGTGGCGGACAGCATGTCAGCATTAACAGGAAAGAGAATTATCCTCGGCGTCTGCGGAAGCATAGCCGCTTACAAGAGCGCCTTCCTGCTTCGTGAACTCCAGGGCCGCGGGGCGGAAGTCCGGGTGGTCATGACACCTTCCGCCGCGGAGTTCGTTGCCCCTCTGACATTCTCCGCGCTTTCCCACAATCAGGTTTATATGGAGATGTTCCCCGATCGAAAGCATTCGAGTGCGGTCGGGACATGGCACATAGACCTCGGACTATGGGCCGACGCGATGTTGGTGGCGCCCATTACCGCATCTACAATTGCCAAAATTGCGCAGGGTATATCTGATAACTTCCTTACCTCGATAGTCCTTGCGTTGCGAGCTCCGCTTATAATTGCTCCCGCCATGGACGCCGACATGTATATTCACCCTGCGACCACATCCAACATTGCGAAGCTGAAGGAGCGCGGCGTCGTAGTTGTGGAACCGGAGGAGGGCGAACTGGCAAGCGGGCTCAGCGGAGTGGGACGTTTGGCCGATGTAACCGGAATCGTAAGAGAGGTAGAGCGGTTCTTCGAAGGGCATCATCTTGATTTGGCCCGCCGGAAAATACTCGTGACTGCGGGCCCGACGCAGGAGCCGATAGATGCAGTGAGGTTTATCTCGAACAGGAGCTCCGGGAAAATGGGATTTGCGGTTGCGTCTGCAGCGGCCAACAGGGGAGCCGATGTGAAGCTGATAACAGGCCCGGTGGCATTGGAAACTCCGCGCAATGTGAGAAGAGTGAACGTCTCTACAGCGGACCAGATGTTTGAAGCTGTCGCGGGCGAAATCGAATGGTGCGACGCCCTCATCATGACGGCAGCCGTAGCGGATTACAAAGTTCTGAATCCGCCCGACCGGAAGATTAAGAAGACCGAATTTGTTCAGGGTACTCCAAGGATAGAACTGGCAGAAAATGTCGATATCCTAAAATCAGTTGCTCCCAGAAAGGGGAGAAGAGTATTCGTCGGGTTTGCACTTGAGACGGATGACACTATAGCCAATGCGAAGAAGAAGCTTGTCTCTAAGTCACTGGACCTGATAGTCGTGAACAATCCACGAGTAGAGGGGGCCGGTTTTGGGACCGACACAAATAGAGTCGCCATACTCTCGGAAAAAGACCAGGACGCCGTAGAATTGCCGCTCCTTTCGAAATACGACGTAGCAATGAACATCCTGGATCGTATTCTCCCTCTTTTGCCGCAGAAGTAGCCGATTCAGGCCCCTGTAAACTTAATTACTTTTACTCCGGTTATTGACAAGACAGACTGTTATGTTATGGCGCGTTTGCTCCCCATCTCATTCTCTCGACCCGTGCATTCGCCGACTTAGCTTATGTGGATCCCATCTCCGTCTTTCAATCCCGAACGTTCTTCTGAAATGAAGGGACAATATAACCCAGGATATTCGTCCTCTTTGCCCCCGGAGGGCTCTCCTCAATCAGGATTTCCGGTTTGCTGCTTTACAAGGACGGAATTTTTTTGTACTATGAAATTGGTCCAGTAGACATACCATGTCGGAGGAGTAATAACATGAATAACCTATTCATAGAAGGGGAGGCGTGGCTTTGGGGTGCAGGCATTCTGGTAGTCGCAATTCTGATCGCGCTCCTGATTCATAAGCTTGTCTTCGCGGCACTTTCCAGGATAACGGCCAGGACTGGAGGTGTCCTGGATGGTTCATTTGTGCGACACTCGAAGAAGCCTGCAAAGCTGATTTTCCCGCTGCTCGGGCTTTTTCTCGTCATGCCGATCGTGCATTTCCCTCCTGCGGTTACAGCCACGATAAATCACATGCTCGGTCTCTGTGTGATTGCCGCCGTCGCATGGTTGCTGATTGCGATGACCGAAGTTCTGTCGGACATGATTGCGGCAAAATACGATGTGAGTATGAAGGATAATCTTACGGCAAGGCGAGTGCTCACGCAGGTACATGTCCTGCGGAGGATAACCGGAGTGATAGTAAGCATAGTCGCTCTGTCCATCATGCTTATGACATTTCCTGAGATAAGGAATATCGGAGCCGGTCTTTTCGCGTCTGCCGGCATTGCGGGACTTGTCATTGGGATGGCGGCGAGGCCGACGCTTTCCAATCTGATCGCAGGCGTCCAGATGGCGCTGACAGAGCCGATCAGACTCGATGACGTTGTGATCGTCGAGGGAGAATGGGGCCGGATCGAAGAAATAAATACCACCTATGTGGTCGTCAGGATATGGGATCTCCGCAGGCTAGTTGTTCCTCTCTCGTATTTCATCGAGAATCCGTTTCAGAACTGGACAAGGAAATCCGCGGACCTTCTCGGGACAGTCTTCATCTACACAGATTATACTGTGCCGGTTGAAGAAGTACGCAGCAGACTTCACACGATTCTCCAGTCGACGAAAAGATGGGATGGAAAAGTCTGGGGACTTCAAGTGACCAACGCTTCCGAGTATGCTATGGAGCTAAGGGCTTTGATGAGTGCTTGCGATTCGGGAACTGCCTGGGACCTGAGATGCGAAGTCAGGGAGAGGCTGATCCAGTTCCTGCAAGAGCGGTACCCTGACTCACTGCCCAGGACAAGGGTAGAGGTCGGGAAAACGATGACGAGCGAGTCTACAATGACTGCCCGGAAGTAGGGGGCCTTCCGGCAGGCGTTTACACGTCAATTCGGGTCGGCGCCTGGCAAGAAACGCGGAACCGTTTCCAAAAATTTCCAAAAAAGTGTCAATGACCCCTTGACAAGTACATTTTTACTTTGCATCTTATGGAAGCACTTCCAAAGGCATGCGAGGTGAATGTGGCAAAAGTCACTATATATGACATAGCGCGTGAAGCGGGCGTAGGAATTGGCACGGTTTCCCGTGTTCTCAATGACCATACAAGCGTCACTCCCGAAACAAGAAAACGCGTCAAAGAGGTAGCAAAGCGGCTCAACTACCAGCCTCATACCTATGCCCAGCGGCTGGCACGACGTCAGGCGGAAACTATATCGGCGATCATTCCTTTTTTTACGAATTATTTCTTCATCGAAGTTCTTCAAGGGGTTCAGGATAGAATATCCCAGCTCGGTTACGACCTTGTCCTTTACGGGGTCAACAATGTGGACCAGGTGGAGACTTACGTCTCACGTGCGCTTCAACGCGGCAAGGTGGACGGCATCCTTTTCTTCTCGATGAAGCTTCCCGAGAAGATCGTGCCCCGGCTGAGAGATGCGAGACTTCCGATGGTGCTGGTCGACACGGTGTCGCCCGACTTCGACTCAATCTCGGTTGCGAATGTTGAAGGCGCTTACGCTGCCACTACTCATCTGCTCGAGCTCGGCCATCGCTCCGTGGGAATGGTCAACGCTAAACTTGTAAGCACTCCTGCCCTGGAACGCCTGCAGGGGTACAGGCATGCGCTTGAGAGTCACGGGATTACCTATTCCGAAGGTTTGGTAAAGACGGGCTCCAGCAATAAGCAGGACGGATTCAATCGGGAGGCCGGATATGAGGCAATGGAAGAGTTCATAGAGATGGGGCCCGATATGCCAAGAGCTTTCTTTGTCTCTTCTGACATTCAGGCGATGGGCGCAATTGCCGCGCTGACAGAGAGGGGACTCAGAGTGCCGGAAGATGTGGCAATAGTCGGCTTTGATGACATTGAACTCGCGAAACATATGAAGCTCACGACGATGCGGCAACCGATGTATCAGATGGGTGTGCTTGCTATCGAACGTTTAGTCGCAAGGATGTCCAATCCGGAAATGGAGATACTCCATACGACGTTTTCGCCAACTCTCGTCGTCAGGGAAACGTGCGGCGCATTCATGAGGAGAAGAAACTGAGATGAATATGCGAAGGGCATGCTTTCTACCATTTGCGATCATGATTGTCTCCAGTGCCATCGCTGCCGGTCGTGGAGGCGAGCGCCGTGATGCGGACAGCGCTCGAATCGTCGCCACGGTTGGCAACGAAAGTATTTCTCTGCAGAGCTACGTCAACCGTTATGATGACTATCTGATCTGGAGTGGCGTCCAGGATAACATGCAAGCCAGGTTCGCTGTGCTTAACAATATGGTGAATGAAATCTTGCTGGAGAGATATGACGACAACTCCAGGATATATAATAATCCGGAATACAAGAAGGAAATCAATTGGGCGAAGAAATCAACCCTCCTGGCTTTTCTAAAAGATAGGGAAGTCTATGCGAAGATAACCGCATCCGAAGAGGAGCTAAGAGATGCCTATGTGCGTTCCAAAACGAAAGTAGCCGTGCGTCATTTGTATGCACCTACTCTGAAAGAAGCAGATGAGCTGTACATACTTCTGATGATGGGGGTGAGCTTCAAAGAACTGGCGAGGCAAACGTTTACCGACACCACATTGATGAATAACGGCGGCTATCTCGGCTACATAAGCTTTGGCGAAACCGATCCGAATTTCGAGGATGCAGCCTTTCATATGCGCGTTGGTGAGATTTCGAGACCGGTTAAGACCGCCGAAGGGTACAGCATAATAAAGGTCGAAGACAAGATTCGGGATCCTTTCACGACGGAGGACGAGTTTGTGAGGATGCGGCACAAGCTGGAAAGAGCCGTGAGAATCTCCAAGAAATCGGCCTGCGAAGAAGCGTACCTCGCAAAAGTCTTTGACAAGACAAAGGTGAAGTTCAATGATCGGGCTCTGTCTTACATTCTCGATGAAATAGCAAAGGATGGCAACGGTCGTATCAATGTTGAATCAAGTGAGAAGACAGCACCACATTACGGGTTCTGCGCAGAATACAAGGGCAGAATCTACTCGGTAGAGGGAATTGCGTCGAAGCTCTCAGAAGTCCCCGATTACAACCTACGACTTCTTACGAGTCTGAAGACAGTCAAGGAAGCTGTGTTGGGGATTATAATGCAGGGTGTGCTCCTGAAGATTGCTAGAGAGAAAGGGTATGACACGTCGTCATATGTTCGCGAGACGTTCTCGAAACTGAAAAACGACATCTTCTTGAAGTATAAGAGAAATGAAATCCTTGCAAAGGTTCCTGTGAGTGATTCGGAGCTTATGAAGTATTACCGGGACAATATCGGCTACTATTCGACGGAAGATGAGATGAACATCCAGGAAATCATTGTCCAAGACGATTCGGCTGCGTCTGAACTCGGCAAGAGAATTGAGCATGGGATGGATTTTGGGACTCTGGCAACAAGATACTCTGTCAGGAAATGGAGCGCGGTGAACAGAGGTGTGATGGGGTTAACTCCGGTCTCCAGATTCGGCAGTCTAAGAGACACGTTGTGGAATTCGCAGGTCGGCAGAATCATAGGACCTATCAAGTTTGACAAGTATTACGGGTTGTTTCGCGTGCTGGAAAAAAAGGCAGGCCGGCCGCTCGAGATTAGTCTCGTGAAACAGAGCATCATCAATGCCATCAAGAATGAGAAAGGATTCCCATACATGAAAAGGCACCTGGAAGAACTTTCGAAACGCACGATTGTCAGAATTAACGATGATCTCGTCAAAACATATGAAATGGATTCGGCAGAGTGAAGACCCGATAGAAAATCCAGGAGGAATTTATGAAGAGAGTCGTGCTTCTTCTTTCCGTTTTTGCTGTGATAACATCCAATATAGTCCTTGCTGGTACGACCGGTAAACTTGCCGGAAAGGTCACAGATGCAAAGACGAAAGAGCCTTTGCCTGCTGTAAATGTCGTAATTGTCGGCACGGCTTACGGAGCTGCGACAGACGCCAGTGGTAATTATGTAATCCTCAACATTCCGCCGGGCAACTACACAGTGAGAGCGGCCTATCTCGGTTACCGGGCTGAAGTTGTGGAAAACGTCAGCATTTCAATTGACGCAACGACTAAATTGGACTTCTTCCTCAGCGAATCAGCGGTTCAACTGCAGGCCGTAGTTGTCGAAGGGAAGCGAGACATAATCAAGATGGATCTGACCTCGTCGCAAGCCACAGTTTCCGCGGAAAAGATAAGCACTCTTCCCGTCGCGGAGTTTGATCAGGTACTCCAGCTTCAGGCAGGCATCACTAGAGATGCGGGCGGAGGTTTTCACATTCGCGGAGGCCGCACGAGTGAAATTGCTTATTGGGTGAACGGGGTTTCCATTACTGACCCCTACGATAATAGCCGCGGCCTTGACATCGACAACAGCAGTATCCAGGAGATGCAGGTAATTAGCGGGACGTTCAACGCTGAATATGGTAATGCCATGTCGGGTATAGTAAACACAGTCACGAAGGAGGGGGGCAAGGATTTTCACGGCTCGCTCGGCATATATAGTGGCGATTACGTAAGCGGCTTCACATCGTATTTCCCCAACGTGAACCATTACAACCCTTTTACCAATTACAATTTCCAGGGAAACTTAAGCGGGCCTGTCCCATTCACAAGTGAACTGGTCGCCTTTTTCGTTAGCGGAAGATATGTGTACGACGACGGCTACTTGTATGGCCTGGATAATTTCAACGTTGATGGCACACCTGGCAGCGGACGAGCCGTGGCGATGAATTGGAGCAAGAGGTGGCTTGGCCAGGGGAACCTGGCTTATCGGCCTATTGAGAATATGAAGATCAACGTTGACTTACTTTACTCTCGAGATGATTACCAGGATCTGAACGGCGATACTTACTCTTTCAAATGGGATCCCGGAGGAAGTCCATTTAAGTACGCGAGGAGTTACGACGGGACTATTACCGTAAACCACTTCCTATCATCACGTACCTTTTACACATTTCGGGCTAACTATTTCTTCAAGAACTTCAACCAGTATGTTTTCCCGAGTGCCTTTGACAGCCGATATCTGTCGCCTGATTCTCTCACCACAGTTGGTTATGCCTTTCACACCAAGGGGGCCGATCTGCACAGGTTTTTCAGGGAGACCCAGTCCTACACCGGGAAACTGGATTTTTCAAGCCAGGTGACTGACAACCATCTGCTGCAATTTGGGGCAGAAGCGAAGACTCACCGACTCAAGTTTGACGATTACACCTTAGAGCCCCTCACTGTGAATAATGTTCCCGTGGTGCCATTCCAGCCCGCCATTCCGGGCCCAACTTCAATAAACAGGAACTTGTACAACGCAAACCCAGTAGAGTTTTCGAGCTATGTCCAGGACAAGATTGAATACAAGAACGTGATCATAAACGTCGGTCTGCGCCTGGACTATTTCGATTCAAGAGGGAAAGTACTTGTTGACCAGCAGGATCCAAACATCTATGTCCCCCTGAGACTCGGGTTGGACTCTTTGACCGTGGCTCAAAGGGAATCGTACTTCTACAAAGATGCTACTGCAAAGTGGCAGTTGAGTCCAAGGTTTGGCATCTCCTACCCCATTAGTGAAAGCGGAGTAATCCATTTCTCATACGGCCACTTCCTCCAAGTGCCGACTTTTCAGTATCTGTTTAATGGGGGGCAGTACAAGGTACCCGAGACAGGAAGCGTCGGTAATCCATTTGGAAATCCAGACCTGCAGCCGCAGCGCACCATCATGTATGAGATCGGTTTCAGGCAGCAGTTCCTCAATAACTACGTCATAGACGTTACGGGTTTCTACCGGGACATCAGAGACTGGGTCACGACCAGCCCGCCCATTGCCACTCTCAACGGTGTAACCTACTCATTCTATATAAACCAGGATTACTCTAATGTGCGGGGAATTACGCTCAACTTCAGCAGGAGCTTTTCGGATCATTTTTCGATTGACCTGAACTACACTTACCAGGTGGCCGAGGGGAGCAACTCGAATCCTGACGATGCGTTCAGAGCCGCGCAGAACAATCAGGCCCCGGTGATTTTCTTGTCACCTCTGAATTGGGATCAGAGGGACAATCTGAATGTGAACATCCTGGTCGGCGGCAAAGACTGGGACGTAAGCTTGCTGGGAAGATACGGTACGGGGCTTCCTTACACGCCGTCAGTGACTCAGTATACTTCGGACCGCGGACTCAGCACAGGTTTTGAGACGAACAGCAGGTACCGCCCTGCTCAACTCACCTTTGATTTGTATGCTAACAAGAATTTCCACATGTTCGGGACTGAATTGACTGCGTATTTGAAGATTTTCAATCTGCTGGACGCCCACAACGTGGTTAATGTCTGGACAGACACGGGAGAGCCGAATTTCACGACTTCTGTCAATGGTCTAGGTGAAGATCCACAGCGTCCCAACTCAATCGCAGAATATATCCGGTATCCATGGTACTATGCCGCACCAAGACTTGTACAGACGGGCATCAGACTCTCGTTCTGAGTACTTCTACTTCGGAGGAATTGTCTTATGAATAAAGGCGTAAGATATGTTTTCTACACAGCAGTTTTTGCCCTGCTGTCTAATCAAACGTCGTTTGCTCAATTTGGGACCCCCGTTCCAGGCCATGTCCCGAGCAAGGAGCGAGGTGATCCGAGGATTCGTACTCACACGCAGTTGGAAGGCAACCAGGTGCGAACTTCCGTGTTCAATTACGCTTTTACAGGGAGGGAAAACGGAAGCTTCCCAATCGATGTTCAAACCCCTTATGAATGGCCGAAGAATACCGGCCAGGTTTATCTCGCCTTGACCGGTGTTATACTTGGTGGCGAAGTAACCGACAACAAAGGCCAACTTCAACACGTAATTGAAGTACCGGCTTACCGCACGTCTCCTCAAGGCAACAGCTGGAATCTTGAGCCTATCCCCGGCTATTCGAATCCGGCCTCAAATAGCCTGGCAAATAGCCTCGATCCGAGCACATGGCCGTCTTTGTGGCCGGATAAATCTGAAGACAAAACAGATCCCGGTTGGCGGGGAAAATGGAACGGGTATTTTGGGAAGAATATTTTTAACGCGGACCAGGAGCTGTTCGCGAAGGCATCGGATGACCGCTATGATCGATACTCAGATTACTTCCCCGACACCACCGACCTGACCAGGAAAGGCTTAGGAATCATCGTCGATCAAAGAACACTCGCGTGGTCGCAGGTCCTGATCCAGGATGATGTGTTCCTGCTGTACACGCTCAGGAACGACGGCACCCGGACCATTCCCAAGATGGGCGTCACGATTTGGTTTGCGGACTTTGTCGGAGGAAATGGCGACTCGCAAGACGACATTGCTGACTTCGACATTCTGGGCAGGTTTCTCTGGTCAAGAGACTCTGACAATCGCGCCCCTGATTTTGGTGCCGACCCGGTTGGTGCAGTGGCCCTCTTCCTCCTGGAGACGCCGGGCAACTCGGTTGACAGGATTGATAATGATGGCGACGGTGAAACAGGCGGCCCGCCAATAACAGAGAGTATGCTTCAGGGAGAAATTCCCGACAACGGGATTGATGACAACCACAACGGATTGATCGACGAGAATATGACGCACGTTCCGTTCGGTACGCAGAAGGGAACGACTTATGCCAACGGACTTGACGACAACAATAACGGAGAGAACCTGAGTCCGGTCGTGACGCAGCAGATGATTGATGAGGCTGCTACGGATTCCTGGACGGATCCGGGCACCGGCACTACATATCATTGGAACCGCTGGCCGCCGAATCCGGAGTCGGATACCCTCCAGCAGGGGCAGATCTGGCTGATAGGGCTGACGCAAGCCGATCTCGGAAAGAAGTTCAAAGACAACATCGACAACGACACAAACAGCTACAACAACCTGCCGAAGATCACGCAGGCGATGATCGATCAGGCAGCCTTGGACAAATACCATCGCTATAAAGTGCCCGGAACGCACGTGATACTGTACAACGTCGACCAGTCTTCTCTGGGCAAAGGATATCTGAACAAAGACGGTCAGCGCGATGCAGGCGTCGACGAAAACATCGATGAGATGATCGACGAATCACGAACTGACGGTGTCGATAACGACGGAGACTGGAATCCGCTTACTGATGACGTTGGCCTCGACGGCGTCCCTGATACGCACGATCCAGGCGAAGGTGACGGAAAACCGACATCGGGCGTCGGTACCGGAGAGCCGGGCGAACCACATGTAGATTTGACCGATGTCAAGGAAACGGATCAGATCGGCATTACCAACGCTCAGAGAATTGCGGCGGGAGGCTTGAACATAAACAGCGATGCCACAATGTGGTTCGACTTCATGGTACCTGGCAAGTATTTCGATCCAGCTTCAGTCGCCCCCGGTGAATATGATCTCTTTGTCTCTTCGAGTCTGTTTCCCATGCCAGCAGGTGATGTGCAACCGTTCTCGATGGCTGTAATCCTTGTCAATGGTCCGGTTAACGATCCGGGATGGGCAATAAGGAGGAATCAGGTATTAATAAAAAGGGGCCGAGCTCAGCAGACATATGAAAACAACTACAGGTTTGCGATTGCCCCGCCGGCTCCGACGCTGACAGCTGTGCCCGGTGACAACAGGGTTACGCTATACTGGGATGATGCGCCCGAGAAATCATATGATGCCTTTCTTGCCAACATTGGTGGGGACGGACATCATTTTGAAGGCTACAGGATCTACAGATCTTCAGATCCTGCGTTCAAAGACGCTGCCAACATTACAAACGGCTATGGCACTCAGCAGTTCATGACCCCAGTCGAGATTTTTGACCTCGTGGATGGCATCAGGGGCTTTGACTCGCTCGGAATAGACGGAGTTCATTACAATCTCGGGACCGATTCCGGTTTGAAACACTCGTTTGTCGATTCGACTGTGAAGAACGGGTTTACATATTACTACGCAATCGTTTCTTATAGCAAAGGCTTTACGGCTGGCGGGATATTGCCCGCAGAGAGCCCAATTAGGGTAAGCCTTAAGGCGGATGGGACTGTGCAGCTGGGTCCTAATGTTGCGAGGGTTGTCCCTGAAGCGCCTTCCGCTGGTTACGTCAATTCTTCTCTTGGCGATGTCCGACTCGTGCAGGGTGCGACGACCAGCACCATCAGTTACAAGGTAATTGACCCTGCAGCGGTTAAAGACGGTCATAAGTATTTCGTAACCTTCCAGGATACTCTGATATCGACCCCGGGTTCACCCGACACTCTTACCACGAAGAATTACACTCTGTTCGACTCCACAGACGGAAGAACACTCGTGTTTCAAAATCGGTATTTCTCTGACCAATATGAGCAGCCGATTGTTGACGGTTTCCAGCTGCAATTTCACAACGCGCCGGCGGTCGAACTTGATGACAGTTCATCAAAATGGAACGATACAAATGTTCCCAAATTCATGTTTGAGAAATTTGTGGCGCCGGGAGGGATAAGCGGCGAGCTACGCCCTAATGATTACAGGGTGATCTTCGGAAATGTGGGTGTGGACACTTCCGTAGATTTTTCATACGCGGGAGTCAATTTCCCCGGCGAGCCGGTAAATTTCAGGGTACTGAATGTGACTGCAGGCAAGTTTATCAAATTCGGGTTCCTGGAACTTGACAAAACTAAAGGAGCTGGAAAACTTTCTGCTGCGGGGGCAAAGAAGGACAGGATTGTCTTCCTCGAGCCTAACCCGAAGGACTCGCTGGTCGTGACATGGTGGTTCTACCTCTCGGGTGCTCCGGACACTTTAGCAGGACAGACGATACCGATGCCGGGAGATACCGCGTATATAAAGCTGAAGAAGCCCTTTCTATCGAACGATGTGTTCAGCTTTACGACAGCGACACAGCATTTGGACAAGGCACTTGAGAAGGCCCAGCTTGATGACATCAAAGTTGTGCCTAACCCGTACTTGGGTTCGGCCCAATGGGAAGTCAAGAATCCTTATACGACGGGAAGAGGTCCCAGGTCACTTCACTTTACCCATCTTCCTGCCAAATGCACAATACGGATCTTCACTGTTGATGGGGAGCTCGTGAACACCATCGAACATAATAGTCTCATTAATGATGGCACGGAAGACTGGGATATGTTGTCCAAAGATAAGTTATCAATCTCATACGGCGTATACATCTTCCACGTCGATGCACCGGGCATCGGAACTAAGATCGGCAAGTTTGCGGTCATAAAGTGATTGACTGGATGTAAAATCTTTCAAGGAGTTGAGAGTCGTGCGTAAGATTTTAATGGTTTTAATCGTCCTGGCGGATGTACTCCTTTCAGGAGCAGCTTCCGCGCAGCAAGTCTCGAAAACGGGGACGACAGCTGCGAAGTTTCTCAGCATAGGAGTGGGTGCGAAGGCGATTTCGATGGGCGGAGCTTTCGGTGCAGTCGCCAACGATGCCTCGGCTCTCTATTGGAACCCTTCGGGGATTGCATATCTCGACCAGTTTGATGCCATGTTCTCTTATTCAGGGTTGTTTGCGGGAATAAACCTGAGCTACCTGGGGTTGGTGATTACTGCAGGGAACGCTGGAAACTTCGGGTTGAGCGCTACCGCGGTTACCTATGGCTCGATGTCTGTCACTACGGAGTCAGAGCCTGATGGGACCGGTGAGACTTTTTCTCCGGGTAGTTATGCGTTCGGTGTTTCGTATGCCAGGTCCATAACAGAAGACTTCAGTGTCGGCGGCACGGTTAAGCTGGTAACGGAGAACATCTATCATTCAAATGCCACTGGTGTCGCGTTTGACGTTGGCACGATATTCAAGACGCCATTTTATGGCATCAAATTCGCGAGCAGCATTGCCAACTGGGGAACCAAGATGCAGATGACGGGGACAGATCTCCTGATACGCTACGACGTGGATCCTCAGAGGGCGGGCAGCAACAATACAGTTGACGCCAATATAGCTACTGACCAGTTTGATCTTCCTCTTCGACTACAGATCGGCGTATCGAGGGACTTCATCTTCTTGGACAACCAGAGATTGACTCTGGCAGTCGACGGCATAGTGCCGAATGATAATTTCGAATCGGTAAATGTCGGTGGTGAATTGTCTTTCTTTGACAACATGATTTCCATCCGCGGAGGCTACAAATCTCTTTTTCTCAGCAGTAGTCAGGAGGGTCTTACACTGGGTTTCGGTTTGAAGTATAAGAAGGCGGGTTTTATTGACATGGGTGTTGACTATTCTTACCAGCAATTCAAGTATCTCGGAAGCGTAAACAGTTTTGATGTAGACTTCAAGTTTTGATTCTCAATCAATCCGTTCCATCCTGACAGTTAGGGACGGGCATGCAACTAACAAACAAGGGAGGCTAGAATGAAACGCACACCTTTACTACTTGGAGTGCTTCTCTTTGCGGGAATGACGGCCTATGCTCAGGTGAAGGTCACCTTCACCGTGGACATGTCTGTTTGGCAGAAGAACGGCTACTTCAAGCCTGCTACCGATACCGTGAGGATAGCCGGCGACTTCAACAGCTGGTCGACCATGGCTACTACTCTCACCAAGGGTACGGGAGCGGACACGGCCAAATATTCTGCTCAGGTCAGCGGCGTCACCGCGGGACCGCACTCCTACAAATTTATCTTCATCAACAACAAGGGAGTTCAATGGGAGAATGATCCGAACAGGTCATCGACGATCGGTACGAGAGACACAACCCTGCCGGTAGTGTTCTTCAACAATCTCTCCGGTAAGCTCAACCATGTCTGGTTCAAGGTTGACATGAGCGTTCCAATTTCACAGGCTAAGGTCACGCCTGGCGTCACCAAGGTCTACCTGGCCGGAGATATGACCGACTGGCAGAATTCCGCCAAGCTGATGACAAAGGGGACCAGCGATTCGGTTTATTCGGTACTGGTTGACAGTCTATCGTCTGGAAGCACCCACGCATTCAAATTTGTCTACAGTGCCGGCGCCGCCTCGGCAGGAAGCTGGGAAGATGATCCCAACAGGACGTATCAGGTTCCCGAACCGGATTCCTCGGTATTCCTCGACTATTGGAATAGGCAGAATCCAAATGTCAAGACTGGGACCGGCAAGGTAAACTTCACAGTCGACATGAGTGTCATGATACGGGTAGGCATATTTGATCCATCCACCGACAGCGTGTTGATCAGCGCAGGTTTCAATGGCTGGACAACAACTGATCCAAAGGCGTACTTGGCACAGAGCCCGATCAACGACAGTTCCTACTTCATAACCCAGAATTTCACGAATGAGCCTTTGGGAGATAAGCCGTACAAGTACGTCGTGAAATTGGGGAACCCGACTGGTCTTGATACAATCTGGAAGGACGGATACGAGAGACCTGTCCACTGGGGTGGCGGCAACAGGATGACCGCATTCACGGGTGAGGCGAGCAAAGACACCTCCGATTACTATGACGGGGTTCATCCAGATTGGATAATTCCGGCGGGTACCAGCTTACATGTCAAATTTTCGGTGGACATGAACCCGGCAATGAATCCTTCACTGCAAGCGGTTCCTTTCGATCCGGCCAAGGACACGCTTTACTGGCTGTCGGAAGAGCCCGCATTTGCCCGGTCGCAGGGATGGTACAGGCCATCTGACGGACACATGAAGATCATGAAGATGACAGCGCAAGGAGGCGGCATTTACAGCGGTACGCTCACTGTAAAGGATCCTTCCTTCAATGCCTTCGAGTACAGATACGAATGGCAAAAGGGATCGGACGGGTCATGGGTTACTGAACCGTCAGGCTTCGATGCGTTCGCCTACAGAATCAGATTCGTGGGACAGGATAAGGCAAATCATTTTCCGCAGAACCCGTGGACGATGCCGAAGGACACCTGGACCAACAATAACCTGAAAACCGACATAGAGACAAATCCATATAACTCGCTTGTCGGTGTGAGAGAGATAAGTCATACTGCGTTAACCTTCCATCTGTCGCAGAACTATCCTAATCCGTTCAACCCGACGACGACTATCAACTACTCGGTGCCCAATAATAGCTTCGTCACGTTGAAGGTCTATAACGTTCTCGGACAGGAAGTTGCGACGTTATTTGCGGGCAACCAGAAAGCCGGCACATACGAGGCAACATTTGAAGGACGCAGCCTTGCCAGCGGCGTTTATTTCTACCGACTGACTGCCGGCTCCTATTCCAACGTCAAGAAAATGGTCTTACTGAAATAACCATTCATCGTTTTTTCACTTCTTCCCCCTCTTCCTGGAACGGAGAGGGGGAAGAGGAAATGCGAGAGTCGCAGGCGTGGGGGAATAGTTTCATATTTACGAAAATGTGTTCTTATGACATCTTATCTGATCAATGTTTCGGCATGGGTTGGGATGATACTTGTATCATTCCTTTCTCTTGGCGACGCGTTCGCCCAAGGTGATCGGGCGGTGTCGTCTGTGCCGGAATGGTCGAGGACGGCGGTCTGGTACCAGATATTTCCTGAAAGGTTTTGCAACGGTGACACGGCAAATGACCCTGCACCGCATGATATGATAGGTTCGTGGCCGTACGCAACTCCGATCGGTTGGCATATTTCTCCCTGGATGTCGGACTGGTATAAGTTGCAGCCATGGGAGGCTGCGGATGGGCACGACTTCTATTGGAACGCCGGCGTTCGGCGATATGGCGGTGACATCCAGGGAATCATCGACCATCTTGATTATCTGAAAGATCTCGGAATAACAGCGATTTATCTTAATCCGATTTTTGAGTCTCCTTCTCTCCACAAATATGATACGCGAATGTACCACCATGTCGACAACAACTTCGGCCCTGATCCAGTGGGTGATGAAAAAATCTGGGCTGCCGAGAACCCTGCTGATCCTGCCACATGGGAATGGACCTCAGCCGACAAGTTGTTTCTGAAGTTGATCCGGGAAGTGCACAGCAGAGGAATGCGGATAATCATCGACGGTGTATTCAACCACGTGGGGACTTCATTCTGGGCGTTTGAGGATGTCCTGAAAAATCAACAAAAATCCCGTTATGCGGATTGGTTTGAAATAAGGAGGTGGGACGATCCGGCGACTCCCGGAAATGAATTCGACTATGAAGGCTGGAACGGAGTGAGGGACCTTCCGGAAATCAGCAAGAATGGCCGGTATGATCTTGCCGACGGTTTTGCAGACCACATCCATTCCATAGTCAAAAGGTGGATGGATCCGAACGGCGACGGAAATCCATCAGACGGGATCGACGGATGGAGACTCGATGCCGCAGACAAAATCAGCCTGAAATTCTGGAGACAGTTCAGGATTTGGATAAAGGAGATTAATCCTGACGCATACATCACCGGTGAACTCTGGTGGGAAGACTGGCAGGTGAACGAGATGTTTGACGCGGCGCCGTGGCTGCAGGGTGACGCCTTCGACGGGATCATGAATTACAGGTTTGCGCGCGCAGTCAAGAAGTTCGTGACTGACGTCAAAGACCAGATTTCCGCCGGAGCGTTTTCAGACAGCATAACGGTACTTACCGGAGAGTGTGCGGAGGAGAATGTCCAAGCGCTGCAAAACCTCGTCGACAGCCATGACGTCGACCGGCTGAGCTCCCAGATCGTCAATCCCGACAGGTCATATGACCACTACGCAAACCCGGGACAGAACAGCGAATATCTTGTGAGGAAGCCCGACGGGACAGAGCTGCTCAAGCTGAAATTGATCGTTGGAATCCAGATGACGATGCCCGGTGCGCCGATGATTTACTACGGCGATGAGGTCGGCATGTGGGGCGGTGATGATCCCGACTGCCGCAAACCAATGGTGTGGGCCGGTATGAAATACGATAACGAAGTGTCCGACCCCCGCGGAAGGCAACGAACGCCGGATTCGGTTTTTGTCAACACAGATCTACTCGGCTGGTACAAGAAATTGATTGCTGTCCGGAGAAATCACAAAGAGCTGTCGGAAGGAAGTTTAAGCTTCTTTTATGTCGATAATGAGAAGAAAGTGCTTGGCTACGGCAGAAGCCTGGAAGGGAAGACCGTTTACATCCTGCTGAACAACAGCAGTTCCGTCACTCCCATCACCTTCAGAGTGGGAGGCGGTGAGGTACTGACCGATCTGATTGACGGTAGTCAGATCGCCCCACTCGGCGGTGACTACAGAGTCACTCTTAAACCATATCAAATAATGATACTGGAGTAGAACGAGACAATTTTTCCTCGCGACCCAGGGAGAGACGATTGAAAGAATTGAGGAACGACGAATAATATGCCGGGACGACAGGAAGGCTCTGCACATAATCGGGGACACGCTCTTCACTCCCAGGCAACGGGTAAACCCCGGAAGATCTTCTACGCCGTATTGATTATCGTACCGGTCCTCTTCTTCGTTCTACTGGAAGCGGGGCTCCGCCTCTTCAATTACGGGTACGATTTTACACAGTGGGTTGAACCGGTCGATGGGAAGTATGTCCTGAATCCAGGCATAGCGCACAAGTACTTCTATGATATGCGGAACGTCCCGTATTCCAACGGAGACATCTTCGATGAACGAAAGAAGCCGAACGCGTTCAGAGTTTTTGTTCTTGGAGAGAGCAGCGCTGCGGGATATCCTTTCACTCCGATAGGGTCGTTCTCGAGATATATTCAGCAAAGGTTGAGCCTGGAGTACCCCGGCTCGAAGATCGAAGTAGTAAACTGCAGCATGACCGCCATAAACAGCTACGCGATGCTCGATATGTTTCCGGGAATTCTGAGAGAGAAGCCGGACCTGATACTTTTTTACGCCGGCCACAATGAATACTACGGTGCCCTCGGCGTGGGGTCGATGGAATCGTTCGGCACATCGCGCACCTTAGTCAACCTGGTTATTTATCTCCAGCAGTTCAGGACCTTTCAGCTTCTGCGGAACGCGCTGAGGGACATCGCCGGGATGATCACAAAAAAAGAGGCTCCATCCGGGACACTCATGGCGCGCATGGCACAGAATCAATATATCCCCCTTAACTCCATTACGTACAGAAAAGGGATCCATCAGTTCGAATCGAACATGCACGACATGCTTGAGATGGCAGAGAAGCAGCACGTGCCGGTCATCCTGGGGACTCTGGCCTGCAATCTTAAGGATCAGTATCCGTTTGTTTCCGTGAAAGACGGCACTCTGCCTCCGGCTGACAAAATATTCCTTCAGGCGAGAGAGGCTCTTTCGGAAAACCACCGTCAGGCAGCGGATTCTCTTTTCAGATTTGCAAAGGACCTTGATGCTCTGCGATTCAGGGCGCCGACTGAAATCAACAAGTTGATCCTCAATCTCGGAAAAGAATTCGGCTATCCCACCGTGAATATCGATTCGGCATTCGACGCCGCCAGTCCAGATCATATAGCCGGCGACAACCTGATGACCGATCATCTTCATCCGACACTGCAAGGTTATCAATTGATCGGGAAGTTGTTTTACCGGGTGATGGAGAGAAATAATCTCCTTCCAAAATCTAAGCCGCTCGACTTAAGTGACGTGCAGCAGGACAGTGCGGCCGTCGCGAGCTTTC
Organism: Bacteroidota bacterium; assembly: GCA_021825585.1. Taxonomy (GTDB): domain Bacteria; phylum Bacteroidota; class Ignavibacteria; order Kryptoniales; family JAKASW01; genus JAKASW01. The sequence goes on from JAKAGT010000006.1 coordinate 155,385, forward strand.
CATTTACAGGGTTGGACAGCGTCATAGGCGAATACAGGATTAAGCTTCTGAAAAACGACTGGCCGTACATAGACAAAAAAGATAAAATACCGGATGATCGGCTGATTCGCCCGCGGGACTTCATAGACTCCGTTGCATATGAACTGGTCGAAGAGAAGATTAGCTGGGAGGAGGCTCATGTAAAAGCGGCTGACTGGTATCTCTCGAGGAACAATGTCAAATCGTTCCTTGCAACCATGAATGTCTTGATAAGTGAGTATCCAATTGTGACAAACTATTACGACTACGTTGCCAACGTCCTTCTTCAATTGAAAGACTACGACACGGCCTATTATTACCTGGACAGAAGGGATGAGATGGGGCCCAGCGCATTCGCCACGAAGTACCTTGGGATAATAGAACTTTCCAGAGGGCGCACTGATCGGGCAGAGAAATTCCTGAATGAGAGCCTGAAGCTTGACAGCAGCGACGCGCAGGTGTGGTATAACTTGTCGGGTGTTTACGTACACAAGGAAAATTACGCGAAGGCTTTTCAGATGGTCAACAGAGCGCTGGCAATCCGGTCAGATTATCCTGAAGCGATTGCCCTGCGGCGGCAGCTGCAGGAAGCGGTGAAATGAAGACAAGGCTGAAAGGTTGAACCGAAGAGAGTGTATATACTAGGCATCTCGGCGTTCTATCATGATAGTGCCGCCTGCCTCGTGCGGGACGGAGAGATAGTCTCGGCGGCACAGGAAGAAAGATTCTCCCGGAAGAAGCATGACAGCAACTTCCCGGTAGGTGCAATAGACTTTTGCCTGAAGCATGCCGGCATCGACCTCTCCGGTGTGGAGCTTGTCGCATTCTACGACAAGTCATTCCTGAAATTCGAGAGGCTTCTGGAGACTTACTTGTCGTTCGCACCCGCAGGCATCAGATCGTTCATTAAGGCGATGCCGCTGTGGATGAGAGAGAAGCTCTCGATGAGAGATTACATTCAGCACAGATTGAATTACGCAGGCAAGATCATTTTTCCGGAGCATCACGAGTCTCACGCCGCTTCCGCCTTCTTTCCCTCCCCATTTCAGGAAGCCGCGATCATAACAATGGATGGTGTGGGAGAATGGACCACAACGAGCTACGGGATCGGGAAGGATAATCGGGTCGAGCTACTCGAAGATATCACGTTTCCCCATTCGCTCGGACTTCTCTACTCCGCGTTTACCTACTATACCGGTTTCAAAGTCAATTCCGGTGAATACAAGGTAATGGGACTTGCCCCTTACGGTGAACCCAGGTACAAAGATCTGATACTGAGCGAACTGATCGACGTGAAAGATGACGGCTCATTCAAGTTGAACATGAAGTACTTCAACTACTGCGCCGGTCTTACGATGACCAACAGCAGGTTCAACAAGCTTTTCGGCGGAGAGCCGCGAAAACCGGAATCGAAACTGACACAAAGAGAAATGGACCTTGCCCGGTCACTTCAGGAAGTGACCGAGGAAGTCGTCCTGAAAATCGGGAGGCACGTCTACAGAGAGACACGTATGAAGAACCTTGCGATGGCCGGCGGGGTTGCCCTGAATTGCGTCGCGAACGGGAGGCTCTTGAGAGAGGGACCGTTCGAGAACATTTGGATTCAACCCGCGGCAGGGGATGCCGGCGGAGCCATCGGCGCTGCCCTGACAGGCTGGTATCAGTACTATGATAAGAAGAGGACTGTCGACGGCCATGACGCCCAGAAAGGGTCGTACCTTGGACCCGAGTTCACGCAGTCTGAAATTCAAAGTTATCTGGACCGCGAAGGAATTACGTACCACCAGATTCAGTCGGAAGAGGTCGCGAAGGTCGCTGCGGACTTGATAGCGGAGGAGAAAGTAATCGGCTGGTTTCAGGGACGAATGGAATTCGGGCCGCGGGCGCTCGGTGCAAGGTCGATACTGGGCGATGCGAGGTCTCCGAAGATGCAGGCGCAAATCAACCTCAAGGTGAAATTTCGTGAAAGTTTCCGTCCTTTTGCACCCGCCGTGCTCGCAGAAAAAGCCTCCGAATATTTCGACCTGAATGTTGAGAGCCCTTACATGCTCCTGGTTGCAGGCGTCAGGGAGGAACGCCGAAAAGAAATGACCGATGAGGAGCAGAATTTGTTCGGAATCGACAAGTTGAACGTTGTGCGGTCGGATATTCCTGCCGTGACGCATGTAGACTATTCTGCGAGGATACAGACCGTTCACAAAGAGACCAATCCGATGTTCTACGACCTGATATCGACTTTCCACAGGGATCATGGCTGTGCCGTTGTGGTGAACACATCGTTTAACCTCAGAGGCGAACCCATTGTCTGTACTCCCGAAGATGCCTACAAATGTTTCATGCGGACGAATACTGATCACCTGATAATTGGCAGCTTCCTTCTGAACAAGGAAGAACAGAAACCATTGGAAGGAGACACGGGCTGGGAAAAAGAATTCAGACTCGATTGATCTTGAGACACACCATGATGCTGTTGGAAGAAATTAGACAAATTAAGGAATCGAAGAAGGATCTAAGGAAATTTGGCCTGACGGTCGGCCCGGTTCTCCTGGCCATCGGTTTGTATCTGTTTCTGAGAGGTCGGAGTTCGGGTGCGTATTGGGCAGCGACGGGAATTCTCCTTATCTTTCTGTCAATTGTGGCGCCGGTCGTGCTTAAACCGTTGAACAAGGGATGGATGATTCTCGCGATTCTCCTCGGGTGGGTAATGACGCGGTTTATTCTCGTGATCCTGTTCTATCTTGTGTTAACCCCTACCGGACTCATCGCCAGAATGTTCCGTAAGGATTTCCTGGATAGAAGATTTGACAGGACACGGAATTCATACTGGCAGAAGAGAGAGAAGAACAAATTCGACCCGCGCGACTATGAGAGACAGTTCTGATTCCTTGCAAGAGTAGCAAAAAATATTCTTATGGAAATGAGGAGTGTGAAGCTGGAGATCTATGGGAAGACTATCGATTATCTCTGAATTGTGGGAGTTTATGCGAACCAGAAAGAAATGGTGGCTTGCACCGATTCTCGTTTTACTCCTGCTGCTCAGTGCGCTCATCATCATTACACAGGGCTCCGCACTGGCCCCATTCATTTATTCGTTGTTCTAGGATAGCCCGTTCGGATGTGCTTTGAAACTGAAAATGAATGATGAAACAACAAGGAGTAATTCCCGGATGAAACAAATTGCCCAATTGCTGGCGGCGGTTTTCCTGACTTCTACTGTTTTATTTGCTCAGGTTCCTGATAGTGTGGATGTCACATTCTATTATAGGCCGCAGGGTAACCCATCGGTGGTGTACCTGCCGGGGGAATTCAATAATTGGGCGTCGAATTCGGGCGGCGTGATTTCGCCGGGGAGCTCATCCGCGATGGTCAAGGATACTGTCACGGGTGTCTGGTCCAAGACCGTCCGCCTGCGGGCAGGAGGCCATCTGGGCGGCGGCGTTCCAGGAGCTTACCAGTACAAGTTCAACGAGAATGGATTATCTACCGGATGGCTGCCTGATCCGCTGAATCCCTATCAAAACGCGGCGGACCATAACAATTCTATCCTGCCTACCGGGAGCCCGACCGTTTTCCATCTCCTGCCTAATTCCACATCGGGCCTCGTGAGGACTCAACATCCGCTCCTGGCTTCATACGTTTTCCCCTCCCTTGCAAGCGGGGTGGACACGTCGTCATTCTCTCTTACGATAGATACAACAATAATGCACGTGTCAGGATCGGCCTACAACGATTCGAGCAAGATATTCGCTTTCCGATGGCCTGATCCACTCCAGAACGGTTCGCATCGGCTGAAATTCTCCGTTAAAAACCTTGCCGGAAGTATCGTTTCGGACTCTGCCTCTTTTGTCGTCCAGGCAGGAGCTATGCAGATTCTGAACCGCGGAGGATATATAACGAGAAAGCCGTCCCTGCTGCTCAACGGCGCCGTCGAAGACACCTCGGTTCACAGCGTCAGGATTGTCAGGAACAGCATCGATACCGCCTCGGTGCAGGTGTTGAACGGTAGTTTCGAAGACTCGGTCTCCTTCGTTGAAGGAGCGAATAGCTTCGTTGCAGTTGCAACGGATAGTGCCGGAACTACGATAATCTCCGCGCCGTTCACGATGACTTATTTCGTGGATCACTCCCCTTACGCAGACATAAGTTTCTCGTCGTCCGGAAACTCGATCACGCTTTCTGCCGAGAAAAGCACGGATCCGGATTCGGCTCAAGCCGCGCACTTGAATTTTCTTTGGGGAGTCGATCCAGATAATCCAACCAAGGTCAGCGGAGTCGAAAGCGCAACGTCATCCTCGGTGATTATCCAGAGGCCGTTGGTTCCGGGCGAATACATTTTCTCCCTGATCGCGTCCGATCCGGACGGAAACAAGGATACGACGAGATCTTATTTCACCGTGTACACGAACGACAGCGTTAGTTTCCCGACTTACGCTTCCAATCCCGGGTGGGCGAAAATGGGCCGCATATACGAAATCTTCTTCAACTCATTCACGCCGGAGCGGACGATCAATGCGGCGACGCAGAAGCTCAACTACATAGCGCAAATGGGTTTCAATATTGTCTGGGTGATGCCGGTGATGAAGAACAACCAGCCGATCGACAACGGCCCCGGGCCGGGGTATAATATCGTGGATTTTTATGAAGTTGCGCCGCAGTATGGTACCAACGCCGATTTCATGAATTTTGTACAACGCGCTCACGAACTGGGGATGAAGGTGGTCCTTGACGTTACGCCGAACCATACCAGCTTCAATCACCCTTTTGTGCAGGACGCCCGTCTGTACGGCAGGAATTCCTTCTATTGGGGTTTCTACCAGCATGAGTTGATTTCAAATTCGAATTATCATCCTGATCTTCCGGAGGCGATCACCGGCGACAAGTTTGTTTACTATGCGCCCTTCGGCGATCAGATTTTGAATTACAACTGGTCGGATGTCGACGCACGGGCATACATGGACGGAGTCTATAAATGGTGGGTGGAGAACATGGACATCGATGGTTTCCGTTTCGATGTATACTGGGGTCCGCACGATCGGGCGAACAGCGGCAATGGCGGTGAAGACGAGATGGGTGCGCCGACTCGGAGCTTGCTCAAGCATATCAAGCCGAACATTTTCCTTCTCGGGGAGACATCGGGGACCGGCGTGGGAACGGAAGTCAGTTATGCGGACCGTGACGGAGGGGTCGACGCTGCATACGATTGGAATCTATTCCACAACGGCATTCAGGCTTTCAGTTTCCTCAGCTCGTCCAGCATCTCCACGCTGAATAACAATGTCACGAACTATGGACCGAACGGCGGAGCCACGATGGGATTCGTGCCGGGCCCAAACGCGCTCTTCCTGCGCGGGATGGAAAACCATGATGAAGATCGTATCGCCTTCACTTATGACTCATACGGCAGGACTATGCCGATGGCAACCGTGATTTTTACCGTTCCCGGAATTCCGATGATCTACTCGGGGCAGGAGGCCGGATTCGGTCGAGGCATAACCGATTTCGACCAACGCCGCAGGGGAATCATTGACTGGAACGCCGGCGGAAAGGCCCTTCTGACTCCGCACTACCAGCGGTTGGCCTGGATACGCGGCACATTCCCCGCTTTCTCGACACAGAAATTCTTCAGGTTGTCCACTGGCAATCCATGGGTGTACGGTTACACCAGGCCATACCTGGACCAGAATGGTATCATACTCGTCAACTTCGGTAGCGCCTCGGTGACGGCCAATATCACTCTCGTCGGAAACGGAAATTCAGGGAACGTCTATTTGCCTGGCGATGTTGCAAGCGGGAAGCTATATTATTTGAATGATGTCTACAACGATACCTCATACGCCGTCACTTTCTTGAACGACTCGCTCAATTTCTCGACGGTCCTGCCGTATTACGGATCCGCTGTATACGTTTTGAGCGACTCCGTCATTCACATGACTATCCCGCAGATAACATCAGTAGAGAAGAGGTCCCCCCAGGATGTACCTGCCGGTTACTCGCTATCCCAGAACTATCCGAATCCGTTCAACCCGACGACCATGATTCGATATGCGTTGCCGGAACGTGCCTTCGTGAGAATGGATGTGTTCGACATTCTGGGGCAGTGTGTGAGGACGCCGGTCAATTCCGAACAGGCTCCCGGGATCCATGAAGTGATTTTCGACGGTCAGGGGCTGGCTTCCGGGGTATATTTCTACAAACTCTCCGCCGGAAGTTTCGTGAAGGTGGAAAAAATGCTGAGGCTGAAATAATGGCGCTCTTTCTCCTTTTCTGGTCACTTATTCCTTTGCACAATCATTCGCTTCCGAAGACAAGGGCTCGCGCAAAAGCCGACACGTTGGGTGTCAGTTACGTCTACCGGGAGGTGCCTCCTAACGACGGTAGAACCGGGGTATCTCGGGGCGGAGTGTGGCAGGATTTAATTGATGAGAGAGTGCCCGGATTTTTCTTCAGTACCGGCGAGTTTACCGGGGGGAGTCTCGCTATAACATACGGCCTGTTCAAGTCGGACGATGAGGTCTATGAGGATTTACACGGCATAAGGATGCGGAGCCCGGTGCTTTCTACGGTAAGCCCGGTCGTGAGCATGATGGGGCTCGGCACTTTCTCTATCGGGGTCTTCGGCGGTTTTTATCTTTATCACTTTGCGACCGGCGATAAAACTTCACTCCGCGCGGCAAACATTGGCATGGAATCGTTCCTGTTGAGCGGCATCTCCACACAGATATTGAAGAACCTGTTCGGACGGGAGCGGCCCAGCATGGCGACAAGGGAAGGCGGAAGGTGGAGCGGTCCGCTTTCTTATTTCAGGCATACAGACAACGGGAGCAAGAGTATCGCGAGCTATGATGCTTTCCCGTCCGGGCACACGGCAACTATCTTCGCAGCTGCCGCCACGATCGCGGATGTATATCACGAGCCGTGGGTTTCCTACGCCGCTTATGCGACTGCTACCCTCGTGGGCATCTCGCGAGTCATGGAGAGCGCCCACTGGCCGAGCGACGTTTTTGTAGGATCCATAATCGGGATCGCCAGCACCAGGATCGTCGAGGACCTCCCGTTCAACAGGGAACTGCCGGCGGTTCAGTTTTCAATGATCAATAATTCGTACGGAGCAACTCTGTCTTTCAAGTTCTAAAGCAGGCAGGGCTGCTTCAGAGAGTTTAGCTCAGAGGGCTGTAACATTTTAAAAAACAAAAGGGCAGTCGGGAATGGAGGGAAGACTATTCTGTCTCCCCTTATCATATTTTTCTTATCTTCCATCTTCATGTGGGGATGTGCCAGAAGCACTCTTGAAGATCCCCGGCAGATTGTCATCTGGCACACGCTGCATCCGGATGAGCAGGAAATGTTCATTCAGATTCTGAAGGAGTATACCGACAGAAATCCTGGGATCAAGGTAACGGCGCTCTATAAAGAAACCGAGACGCTTCGATCGGGTTTTCAGATTGCCGCTATCGGAGGTGCGGGTCCTGATATCGTCTGGGGCCCGTCTGACCAGGTCGGGCCTTTCGAGGCAATGCAAATCATAATGCCGCTCGATACACTGTTCAACCATGAGTATCTCTCGAAGTTCGATCCGAGGGCACTCGTTTACAGTCATGGGCGTTTGTACTCCATCGCGGACAAGATCGGCAACCATCTCATGCTGATCTACAACAAGGCTCTCATTCACAATCCGCCGAAGACTATGGATGAATTGATAGGCTACGGACAGGAGTTTCAGCGTGATCGAGGGGGATATGCGCTGGTGTGGAATTACACCGAGCCATACTTCTTTATCCCGTTCCTGACCGGTTTTGGCGGATGGGTGATGGACTCGCTTGACAACCCGACGCTCAATACCCCTGCCATGGTCAATGCGCTGAAGTTTGTTAAAGACCTGAGGGATAAATACAAAATCATCCCGAAGGCGTGCGATTACGAGACGGCAGATGCTCTCTTCAAAGAGGGTAAGGCTGCAATGATTATCAACGGTCCGTGGTCTTTTGGCAGCTACGAGAATGCGGGGATCGATTTCGGGGTCACGAGGATTCCGTTCATAACGCAGACGGGTCTCTGGCCTGCGCCGATGGTCTCGCCGATGGGTTACTCGATAAACGCTTCTGTCCCGTCATGGAAAATTCCCGAGGTTGTCAAGCTGATCAGGTTTCTGCTCAGTCCGGAGATTCAGGCCGAGTTTACAAAGCGATTTGACACGATACCGACCCGGACCGAAGTCTACGACGATCCTTCAGTCCAACAGAACCAGATAGTGAAGGAGTCCGAATACCAGATGGAAGTCGGGAGGCCGATGCCGATAGTTGCCGAGCTCAGGGCGGTCTGGGACGCGATGAGACCCAGCTACCAGGCCTTACTTGGAGGTACAGAATCACCGGAGGGGGCGGCGAAGGAGATGCAGAAGAGTGCAGTCGAGAAGATTAAAGAGATGAACGAATGAAAGTCAAAGGTCAGAAGTCAAAAATGAAATTCAGAAGCCGTGACAATTGAGGAGACGAGCGACGAAACATTCATTTGATTCCGAAAGACTCACTCCGAATACTTTCGCCTACATCCTTATGCTGCCGGCTGCAATTGTGATGTTCGGAGTGGTTATCTATCCGTTCCTTTACAATGTCGTCCTCTCTTTCTCGAACATGAGCCTGCGGCATTTCAGGGACTGGCACATCATCGGTTTCAGGCAGTACGCTGAAGTCTTCAGCGGGAAGGTTTTCTACACCGTTTTCTTCAAAACCATAATCTGGACCGCCGTGAACATAACCTTTCACGTTACTATCGGAGTTCTGCTCGCGCTTATCCTCAACCGGAAGATCTTCGGCAAGGCCGCCTTACGGACGCTGCTTATTCTTCCCTGGGCAATACCGCAGGTGATTGTGGCGTTGACCTGGCGGAGTATGTTCAACTACGAATACGGCGCGGTTAATCTTTTCATCGGCCAGTACTTCCACATGGCACCGGTTGAGTGGCTGGGGAAACCGCTGGAGGCATTCAGTGCCTGCATAATCACGAATATCTGGCTCGGATTCCCGTTCATGATGACCATAGCGCTCGGAGGTTTGCAGAGCATTCCTCAGGAGTTGTACGAAGCCGCGGAGATCGACGGCGCATCGGCATGGCAGAAATTCTGGACTGTGACTGCTCCTCTCCTCAAGCCGGTAATGATACCCGCAATCACTCTCGGAATCATCTGGACCTTCAACAATGTCAACATCATCTGGCTCGTGTCGAATGGGGGCGAACCCTCCGATCAGACTCACATCCTGGTTTCATACGTTTATAAGGCAGCGTTTAACCTGTACCGGTACGGCTATGCGGCAGCACTGTCAATGGTGATCTTTCTTGTGCTCCTGACTTTCAGCCTGGTATTCCTCAAACGAACGCGTGCCTCGGAGGCGGCGTATTAGGTGGTGGAATATTGGAGTGATGGAATAAATGGATTCTTGGATTGAATCGCTAACGAGGTTGTAGAATGAATTCGAAATCCGCAATTCTCCGCCGGAGGGGAATGCGCCTCTGGCGCAGAAATCCGAAATCGAAAATCGTTTCACTCCTCCTTTACTTCCTGCTAATCGGATTTACGCTAGCGGTTCTTTATCCCATAGTCAACGTCTTCAGCATCTCTCTGCGTCCGGCCGACAGGCTCCTTTCCACTTCCCTCAGGATAATTCCTGCCGACGCGTCCCTTCACGCATACGTAACCCTCTTCACACAGACACCATTTCTTCTTTGGTTCTGGAACTCCGTGCTGATTTCTGCGACGGTCACTATCACGGGAGTCATTCTAGCTTCGACGGCTGGATATGCATTCAGCAGGTTCAGTTTCTACGGCAAGAAGAGCGCGATGGTCGGCCTCCTCGTCACCCAGATGTTCCCGCCGACTATGCTTTTGCTCCCGATGTACATCATGCTTCTTAAACTCCACCTGATTAACAGCTACCTGGGAATAATCGTGATTTATACCTCGACCGCGCTCCCTTTTTGTGTATGGCAGATGAAAGGGTACTACGATACGATTCCGTACAGCCTCGAAGAGGCAGCGAGGATCGACGGGTCAACGAGGTGGGGTGCGTTCAGAAGGGTTGTTTTGCCACTTGCCGCCCCGGCTCTCGTGATTACGGCATTGTTTTCGTTCATGACCGCTTGGGCTGAATACGTCGTCGCCGCGCAGGTCCTCCAGGACACTAGTCTGTTCACGCTGCCGCTCGGCCTGAAGCAGTTTGAATCAAGTATGTCGACTCAGTGGGGATTGTACGCAGCAGCTTCGCTGATTATCAGTATCCCGGCCGTTGCGCTGTTCCTTATCCTGAGCAAGTGGCTAATATCGGGACTGACCCTGGGGAGCGTAAAAGGGTGAAGACAGCACTCAGCTGAGACACGTGGGAGCATGACTTCCGATTTGGCTTGACTCTGCATGGTACAAAGGGATAATTTATACGAAAAATGAAAATCTCTCTTGTCGGTGCGGGCTACTGGGGAAATAACATACTCAGGGTTCTGAGTGAACTCGGCGTTCTATCGTCTGTTTGTGATTCGGACAAAGATATCCTGCGGCGAGTGAAAGACCGCTTTCCGAATGTCCATTTCACTTCCGACCTCGATGAAATTATGAACTCCGATTCCGATGCCGTTGCGGTCGCAACCCCGGCGAAGACCCATTTCGAGATTGCTAGGAAGGCGATGGAGGCCGGCAAGGATGTCTTTGTCGAAAAGCCTCTTGCGCTGACTCTCGACGACGCCGAGGCGCTGCGCTCGCTCGCCGGGTCGCGGAAGAAAATACTGATGGTCGGCCACATTCTACGATACCATCCTGCTGTGGAGAAGCTGAAGGATCTCGCCGCCGGCGGCAAGCTCGGAAGACTCAACTATATTTATTCCAACCGGCTCAACTTCGGAAAGCTGAGAGTCGAGGAAAACATACTCTGGAGCTTTGCGCCGCACGATATCAGCGTCATGCTGTATCTGCTGGACGAGCTTCCTGAAAGCGTGACTGCATTCGGCGCTGCCTACCTCGACGAAAAGAGGGCCGACGTGACTCTGACGACGCTCGAATTCAAGAGCGGCGTCAAAGGGCATATCTATGTCAGCTGGATCAATCCGTTCAAGGAACAGAAGCTTGTCGTGGCTGGAGAAAAGGGAATGGCTGTTTTCGACGACACGCGCGACGCCGATAAGCTTGTCCTCTATCCGCACCGTGTCCAGTGGGAAAATGAAATCCCGCGTGCCGTAAAGGCGGACGGTGTCCCCGTAGAGCTGGAGAGGGCCGAACCGCTGAAAAGCGAATTAAAACATTTCATAGACTGCGTATCAACGAGAAAAACTCCAAAGACTGATGTCGAGGAGGGGCTCAGGGTATTAAAAGTCTTGATGCTTTCCCAGAGTAGCCTCGACCGGAAAGGTGAAAAAATGACTTTGAATGGAGAGAAGAATTATTTCGTCCACCCTACCGCCTTCGTCGAAGAAAACGCTGAGATAGGAAGCGGCACGAAAATCTGGCACTTTTCACACGTTATGGGAGGGGCCAAGATCGGCGAAAAGTGTGTGATCGCACAGAACTGCTACATCGGCAGCAGGGCAACGCTGGGGAACGGGGTCAAACTTCAGAACAACGTCTCTGTGTACGACCTTGTAGAGTTGGGGGACAATGTGTTTGTCGGGCCGTCGGCAGTATTTACGAACGACACTAATCCGCGGGCGAAGTTTCCGAAAGGGGGAAAGTGGGTTCCGACGAAAGTTCATGAAGGAGCATCAATCGGCGCAAACTCGACTATCCTTTGCGGTATCGAGTTAGGAAGAGCCGCCTTCGTCGGCGCCGGGGCGGTCGTTACCAAGTCGGTTCCGGATTATGCGGTTGTCGTCGGCAACCCGGCGAAAATCCTGGGTTACATGTGCGAGTGCGGGGAGAAATTGAGGTTCGAGAAGGATTCGGCTAAGTGCGGAAAATGCGGGAGGAATTATACGAGGTCGGGTGAAGCGGTTAAGCAGACAACCTGATTGATGTAGTGGGCCACGGCGATTCAAGCCCGGCTCTCATCCTTACCGGACTTTTGAACCATTGAGACACGGCCTGAGTTCGACCGGGTGAACCGGGCGATGCCTTGAGAGTGTCAACGCTCTCGTTTTGCTTCTATGCCGTTTTCTTTGAGCTTCTCTGCTATCCTGTCTGCCACGCCTTCCAGCGTCTCTCCGCCCGTCAGCCTTACTCCTGAAACCCTGACCGCTTCGTCGACCGTCGGTATCGTGCCGGTAATGTGTCTCCATATATGGTAGCCGAGCCGGTTGTTATCATTGAATTCTCTCGTCTTAAACTGTTCGGCGATCTTATAGGCGATCTTCTCCAGGCTGTCGTCGGCAAATTTATTTACCTGTGCGGGTGCTTTCGATGTCATTTTAACTCCATTGTTTAATCAAAATTAACATCTGTGTCAGAGAACTTCAACGGTCAAAGGTCGGGAGCGTAGCAACGGGCCGGGTCCGGCGACGAAGAACCGCAAGAAGAGCCGACGAGCAGAGGGGAAAATGTCGGGAGCATCTCTCCATTCCGTTCCGGCTTCGGGAAGGAATGTGATGCGGGTGGGCCCGGGGGCTGGTGAAGCTCAGGAGAACCGGGAAGAGGAAGGTACGCGGAGTGGTGGCGGCCGGCGCTCAGGGATCTAAAACTCGTTTTTACTGTACCACGTTGCTTGACAATTAGAAATAAACCGTTATATTAAACGCAAATGATGGGCAGCAAGCCAACATATGAGAAGTCGGACCTGATGCAGGAACATGTATGAGAGTTGCTCTTGTCTTTAACATGAAAAGAGAGAGCATCATTGAAGACAACGACGAACCTCCTTCCTTCTCTTCTCCTCTAAAGACTGAAACCGCGAACGTAAAAGTCGTCGACAAGTATGCCGAGTGGGATACTGCCGAGACTATCAACGCTGTAGCTGGTGCACTTTCACTTCACAACGATGTTACACTGGTCGAGGCGGACGAAGAAGTGTATGGAAAGCTACGCTCGGGTGAATTCGACATCGTCTTCAACATCGCAGAAGGGATGAACGGCGTGAGCCGCGAGGCCCAGATGCCCGCGATGTTCGAGTTCATTGGTCTGCCGTATACGGGGTCTGATCCGCTTACGCTCGCAACGTGTCTCGACAAGGCGAGGACCAAGGAGATCCTGAGTTATCACGGAATCCCGACTTCGAAGTTTGTTGTCGCGCGCTCATTCGAAGAAGCCGCCCGGGCTTCTTTGCGTTATCCGCTTTTTGTGAAACCGCTTCACGAAGGTTCGAGCAAGGGAATCTTCAACTCATCATACGTTGCGACACCCGAAGCGCTGAAACTCGAGGTGGCGCGAATACTGGATAATTACGAACAGCCGGCACTTGTAGAGGAATACTTGCCCGGAAGGGAATTTACCGTCGCACTGCTTGGTAATGGGAGCGAACTGAGAGTCCTACCTCCAGTCGAGATGAACTTCGGTTCGTTGCCATCGGAGGCACTGCCGATTTATTCTTATGAGGCCAAGTGGTTATGGGATACGAAGGACTCACCGATCGAAGTTTTCAGATGTCCGGCCCCAATCGATGGCTCTCTCAGAGCCAGGATGGAGGACATTTGCAAGAGGTCGTTCGAAGTCCTGAGATGCCGTGACTGGTGCAGGATCGACGTAAGGCTGGATGCTGCCGGCGAACCAAACGTCATGGAAGTCAACCCTCTTCCCGGGATTTTGCCAGATCCCGAAGAACACTCCTGTTTTCCGATGGCTTCCAGAGCCGCAGGATTGGACTACGGTAAGATGATCAATTCAGTCCTTTCAGCGGCTTTGAAGAGAATAGGGAAGGCTTAGCTCGTAACTAACTGTATTCGTTGAACTTATAGAGGCGGTTTATGTCGAGGAAAAAGAAAATCACCATAGTTTACGACGAATCGTCGTTAGATATCTCATCCGAACTGGAGCTGGCCTTCAACGGCAAAATGGACCCGCGCGTCAAGGCTGCTCTGGAAGACACTTCCGCGACAGCCGTCATTGAACAGGTTGAGGCCGTCGCTGAGGCCCTTGTGGAAACAGGACACAATGTATCGACGATTATCACGAGCTCTGACATAAATCAGCTCATCAATAAGCTTCACGACGAGAAGCCGGACCTGGTCTTCAATTTCTGCGAGTCGATCGAAGGCAATTCGTACCAGGAAATGAACGTTGCCGGTTTGTACGAACTACTGCGGGTCAGATACACGGGAAGCGGCCCGCTGACTCTGGGGAGCTGCTTGAACAAGGTAAGGACAAAAGAAATACTGAATTTTCATAAGGTGAACGTCCCGAGCTTCCGCGTGTTCAACTCACCCGACGAGGTCGCGAGGAAGAAGCTGAACTTCCCCGTCATAGCCAAGCCCATTCACGAAGATGCAAGCATCGGCATTACTAATTCCAGTGTCATCTATGACAGGGATCGCCTCCAGGTTCTACTCACGGAGATGATCAAGAAGTTCGCACAGCCGATCCTGGTGGAACAGTACGTCGAGGGACGTGAATTCAATGTGGCTATCGTCGGCAACGAGGAACTTGTGGCGCTTCCGGTCTCGGAAATAGATTTCAGTACGATGCCGGAAGGATATCACCATATCGTGTCTTACGAGGCGAAGTGGATGCCCGACAGCGTGGAGTACAAAAGCACAGTCCCCGTCTGTCCGGCGAAGATCAGCCAGAGACAGCAGCAGAAGATTCAGCACACCGCGATTCGAGCCTACGAAGCGATGGGCTGCCGGGATTACGCCAGGGTCGACATGAGGGTGGACAAGAGCGGCAGAGTATATGTACTCGAAGTCAACCCCAATCCGGATCTATCGCCAAACGGTTCAGGTTTTGCCAGGAGTGCGAACTCATTCGGCTGGACATACGGCCAGCTCATAAACAACATCGTAGAATCAGCTTTCAAGAGAAGACTTGATTAAGATCCGCCCCACTGTTTCCGAAGACCACGACGAGATACTTCGGATTCTGAAGATGACCGGTTACTTCACTTCAGAAGAAATAGAAATTGCCGATGAATTATTGAACTCATATTTCGATCATTCATTGGACAGCGGCTATTGGACATACACTGCGTTGGCAGACAAGGTGGCCGGTTATGTGTGTTACGGTCCGACTCCGTTGACTGAGGGGACGTACGACATCTACTGGATAGCCGTAGACCCGGATTTCCAGGGGCGAAAGATCGGCACCGAGCTCCTGACATTTGCCGAGGACGACATTGCCAAACACAAGGGCAGGATGATAACGGTTAACACGAGTTCGCAGGAGAAATATTCTTCTACACGGAGTTTCTATCTTAAACGAGGATATCACGAGGGGGCCAGGATCCGCAATTACTACCGTCTCGGGGATGACCTCGTAATCTATGTTAAACTAATCTCGGAGGACTAATTTATGGAACTGTGGCAGCAAATGCTGAGGCAGAGTATTGACAGCGCCGATGACCTTGTCAAGCGATTCAACTTTGATAAAGAGACTGCCGAAAGGCTGAACAGCCTTTTCCACATCAGAATAAACCCTTACTATTTAAGCCTCATTCGCGAACCGGGTGATCCGATCTGGCTTCAGTGCATGCCGGACGCCACGGAGCTTGCAGACGACGGACTTCCTGAGGACCCGTTGAATGAGGATGGTGATAGCCCCGTTCCAAGCATCACACATCGTTATCCAGATAGAGTGCTTTTCCTGGTCACGAGCCAGTGCTCGATGTACTGCCGGTTCTGCACAAGGAAGAGAAAGGTAAGCGATTCGAGCAAGATCAGCATGAAGTATATTCAGGACGGTCTTGACTACATAAAGGCTCACCCGGAAGTGCGCGACGTGATTGTTTCCGGCGGCGACCCGCTCATGCTTACCGACGTTATGCTGGAGAAAGTGCTTAAGGGACTCCGAGAAATACCGCATGTCGAGATAATCCGTGTGCATACGAAGATGCCTGCAGTGTTGCCGCAAAGGATAACCCCGCAGCTCGTTGAAATGATGAAGAAGTACCAGCCCATATACGTAAATGTCCACTTCAATCATCCGTGGGAATGCACGACCGAGGCAAAGCAAGCCTGCGACCTGCTCGCAGATGCCGGTTTCCCGCTGGGAAACCAAATGGTGCTGATGAAGGGGGTCAACGACGACGCGGATGTAGTTAAGGATCTCAACCGTAAGCTCCTGATGATGCGAGTACGCCCGTATTATATATATCAGGCTGACATGGTAAAGAGCACGAATCATTTCAGGACCCCGATCAGGGTTGGTCTGGAGATCATGGATAAGCTTCGCGGCCACACTTCCGGTCTGGCGGTGCCGTACTTCGTTATAGATGCCCCCGGAGGTGGCGGCAAAATACCGATTCTTCCGCAATATATTCTTTATCACGACGACGAGAAGATTGTAATCCGCAATTACAAGTACGAGGTTTTCGAGTATGCGGAGGTCAACGACGATACGAAGCCCGTTCCCGTTGACAACGACGCCAGATTCCTGCGAAGGTCGCCGGTCGTCATTAGAGAGCGCAAGCGGAGAATCTCGAAGCGAAAAGCAACTTCAACGGTGAAAGTAAAAAATGAGAAGCCGGCCGAGGGGTAACCTCGTTCCCGATAGCTTTTGGCGTTAAGACTGCTCGTTCTAAGAAGGGATTTACAGAGTCGCCATCCAATGAGCCGGGCTATGTACTTGAATTGGCGTTAGGCCGTCGCCTTATGGGAGCCAGCGAAAGCGACCGCACGATGCCCCGTTCGGGGAGTTGGATGGTGGATATAAGCGACTGAGAGGTCGTTCCGGTGATCGCAATCCGGGAAAGCGCCCGCAGTTTTCGGGGGCGGTGCCGTATTCAAGTTGTCGCCTGCGGCCGAACAGTTTATACAGATAGAGATAAGCGAGTACGTTGTGTGTCAGGGAAAAGGCAGACACTGACCTCCCGAGGGAGAGTGTCCGTATGCTTCATTCCGGTCGTTTTGGCCCAGGCACCGGCAAGTCTGAGCCGCGTTGAGCGGATAGATTCGGACTCTGACTCGAGTCCGTCCGCCAGATCACGCGGAGGCTTGCCGTCAAACTTGGAGCAGACAATGCGATATCCTTCATCCAAAAATAATTCGAGGCTTGTCGATGAACCGCATCACGCTTGTCGCGATAGCCATTGTGCTCCTCACCTCAATGACGGAGGCCCAGGTTAATATGCAGAAAGGAAGCTGGGTGCCCGGCTGGGCGAAGAGGGCAGTGTGGTATCAGATTTTTCCCGAACGTTTCCGCAACGGGAATCGGGAAAACGACCCCACTGCGCAAGATGCCCAGGTCGGTTCCGGGCATTATCGCGTCTCACCATGGACAAGCGATTGGTACGAAATTCAGCCGTGGGAGAGGACGGTCTCCGACAAGTTCTATGATGTCATCTTCGACAGGAGATATGGCGGTGATCTGGAAGGCATGATCGATGAGCTTCCTTATCTGAAAGAACTGGGCATAAATGCAATTTATCTTAACCCGGTATTTGAATCGCCTTCGCTCCACAAATACAACACCGCGAGTTACACCCACGTCGACCATAATTTCGGACCCGACCCGAAAGGCGACCTGAAGATCATGTCTCGGGAAAACCCGGATGACCCGTCGGCGTGGAGGTGGACTTCGGCAGACATGGAATTCCTGAAATTCATAAAGAAGGCGCATGCACTGGGGATGAAGGTTATAATCGACGGCGTATTCAATCATGTGGGCACGGATTTCTGGGCGTTCAAAGACGTGGAGAAGAACCAGCAGAAATCGAAATACAAAGAATGGTTCGTGATTAAGAGCTGGAGAGACTCGACGAAGGGGACGAAGTTCGACTATGCAGGATGGTGGGGTGTGAAGTCGCTGCCGATTTTCAGGAAGGATTCGGTGACCGGTCTGGTACACGGGCCTTACGAGCACATAATGGATATTACCAAGCGATGGATGGAGCCAGATGGAAATCCGAAAGACGGGATTGACGGCTGGAGGCTTGACGTGCCTAACGAGATTCCCCATCCGTTCTGGGTCGCGTGGCGCAGGCTCGTCAAGAGCATAAACCCCGAAGCGTATATCACAGGTGAGATCTGGGATAATGCCTCGCCGTGGCTGAAGGGTGACCAGTTCGACGCCGTGATGAACTACGAATTCGCTAAGGCGGTCGTCAAGTTTTTCATAAACGAGCATCTCGCCATCACACCGACTCAGTTCGATTCGACATTGAAGGTAATTCGCGGCATGTATCCGAAGGACGTAAATTATGTTCTGCAGAATCTGATCGACAGTCATGACACCGACAGGCTTGCCTCTATGATAGTGAATCCCGACCGCGCATATGATTCGGCCGACAGCCCGAGGAACAATCCCGCATACAATGTCAGCAAGCCTGATGCGATGGAGATTAAGCGGCAGAAGTTGATAGTGCTTTTCCAAATGACCTATGTCGGTGCGCCGATGATCTATTACGGCGACGAAGCGGGGATGTGGGGCGCGGACGACCCGGACGACAGGAAACCGATGCTGTGGCCGGACATGAAATACGCTGACGAGAGGTCGTCGCCCATTCCGGGCGTAAGGAGGCCTGACGATAAAAATGTGTTCAACCGCGACCTGTTCGATTACTACAGGATGCTCATTCGAGAGCGCATTTCAAACCCTGCACTGACTATTGGCAGCTACAAGACACTCATAGCGGACGATTATCATAAAATCTTTGTTTTCGAGAGGAAGTCGGGGAAGCACACTGCCATTGTCGGTTTCAATTTGTCGGACGAAAAGCAGACAGTCGAAGTGACCACCGGAGGGGCAACAGGAAATTTCATGGATGCGCTGAACTCGAAGGTTATGCCGGTCAGAAACGGGAAGCTGCACATCGAGATCCAGCCGGCCTGGGGAGTGCTGCTGGTAAATCCGGATTAAGCAAAGGCTGCCTTCATCTTTGAAGGACTGAAGGAGGAAGTGACCTTCAGCGGGTCTTTTGCAGATTCAGCTGCGTGATGACGACGCCCCCGATTGTGACGAGGGCACCCAGTACAAAAACCGGCGTGACTCCCTGCTTCAAGAAGATGTATGCGAGGATGGCCGTCACCACCGGTTGTCCGTTTGTGAAGACCGCCACTTTGCTCGCCTCGATTTTGCTGAGCGCAGAGTACCAGAGCACATATCCGACAATCGAGGTGATCAGCGATAGGTAAATGACTTCACCCCACTGGCCTCCCGACAGTGTCTGATAATTGAACTTGACCGACGACCAGATTCCTATCGGCGCAAATATTGCGGATCCTATCAACCCGACAAAGACCGTGCTGTTTATGGCGCCATGTCTCAGAACTAACCTTCTGCCGATCGTCGTGTAGAGGGTCCAGGCAATCACAGCCGTGAAAACAAGAAGGTCGCCCATCAGGTGCGACGCTCCGACCTGCAATCCGCTCTTCAAGACGATGACGACGACGCCTCCGAACGCCATTATTGTTCCCACCATTTTTGCGGGAGTTATTCTTTCTCCAAGGTAGACTCTGGATAGAAGAAGGACCAGGACCGGCGTTGTCGAATACAGAAGAGCGGCTTCCGTTGCCGTCGTGTACTTCATGCCGTACAGGAAGGCAAATTGATTTATCGGGACGGATAGGAAACCGAGCGCCAGGAGAAGGTAGAAGTCGCGCCCCTTGTACTTGAATGGCAATCGGGCGTACAACAGGTAAGCGATGTAAATAATGCCCGAGATAAGAGTCCTGAGAAACGTGAGGTTGACGGGCGGGATCGTTTGCGTTGCGGCGTTTGCGACTATGTAAGTTCCGCTTGATAGAATCAGCTGGATGACGAGGATTATGTAAGGGTTCACCGGAAATTTTCAATTATTCCGGCGAGTGTGCCTGCTGAGGAGCCGCCTCGCTTAATCTCGCGGAGAAGATCGACGTATATCTCCGTATATCCCGGAAAATCTATAGGGTCGACAAGCGAGTTATGGAAGAGGATCGAAGCGGCTCCGGCGGCGAGCTTTGTCTCGGCGACGAGATCCTTCATTCTGGTGAAGGCTTGTTCGTTCGTTATCGTCTTGTTCTCTGCAAGCGTGCCGTCCATGAGAATGAGCGGAAGCTCGGTGACCCCCGTCATCCGGTCCTCCGCCAGGTTGTAAAGCGGGTAAGGGAAGGCGATGCTGTTTCGGAAGCCCGTCTCGCGCGAGAAGCCCAGCGTGGAATCGTATTTCATATCGGCCTTCTCCCATATCCCTACCGTCCTGCCCGCCGTGAACCGGAGATAGTGCTGCCTCACGGACCTGACGCTTTTTCCCAAGACGTCCTGCAGCCTGTTCTTTTCTCTGACGAAGTCGTTCACGCTGACGTACGTGTTCATGCTCGGATGAATGCCGACCTCGAATCCTCCATCGGTCAATGACCTTATGAAGTCCCTCATGCTCCGGGATCTGTAGTTGTAAGGGATGTCCTGTTTTGAAGTCGCTCCCGTCTTGATGAAGAATGTTGACTTCACGGAGTTTGCTTCTTCCGTGTTGCGCAGGAATCGCATCCCGATCTTCGGATAGTCATACCCGAAAAGTGAAAAGATGGGGAAAAGGAGCTTGGAGAGCCTTTGCGTCGAACCAAGCATGTGCCTGTTGAGGACCGCTATGCCGAACATCTCACGTCGTATCATCCTCGGGTTGAGGAAGCTGATGAAGTCCACGTCGTGAGTGAGGGCTATTCCGCAGTTGCCTCCGGCGTAAGTCTTCGACTCGATCACGACTCCGAAGTACTTCTCGATCTCTTCTCTAAGGTATCGGGAATAGTAGTTGACGACCGGGAAGCCAAGGATGCCCAGTTTGAATTGCAGCGAATCCATCGCACGCAGCCTGTCGAACTCATCTCTTTCAAGGCTGACGAGGTCCTGGTAATCTGAGGCCAGCATGAATGTCGCCGCCACGATGTCGAAATCAAGCGGACTACTCAGCGGATTCGGAGAGGCAAAGAGCTTCGGAAGCTTCTTGCCGGCATAATGGAGCCAGGTTACGTTTGAAATGTCGGGGAGGGCAGAATCGGAGATGCACCTTGTGAAGCTGTCCGAAGCGTGTATCCAGAACACCTTCTTGGAGTCGTTAGGGAGCTGGCGCCCGTAGAATATGTTCGGGCAATCGGGCGCGATCGTCCTTGAAAAGCCGATCTCGACTCGCAGAGGCTGGAAGAGAAGAGTGAAGCCGTACCTGATCTTCTGCCTTATACTCTCGTCTGCGCTGATGATTACGTTGATTTTCATTTGCGCGGACATTCTTCAGGAGAAGAAAAGCTTCATTACGTCCACTATGAGCGTCGGGTGTTTTATTACGGCCTGTTTGAAAAGGGCGCCGAGCGTCTGTTCGGACTCCGGCAGCTTTGACATTGCCGCGGCGATAGAATTCAGATCGTTGTCCCTGAACTTGTAAATGACTTTTTTGATCTTGTAATACCTGTGGTGTCGGGCCCCGAGAGACTTCTGCCACTCCTGGTCATAGTCCCTGAGCAGGCTCATGTCGTTCTTCTTGACCACATCGGCCGCGACCTTCCCGGCCATCTTTCCTGCAATCATCCCGCTGATAATTCCACCGCCCGAGACCGGATTCACCTGGTGAGCGGCATCTCCGACGAGCATAAGTCCGGGCATCGATACCTCTTCGAGCGTCTCTGCGCACGGCACGCCCCCGGCGAGCTTGCTCAGGACGGAAGCATCCGGAAATTTTTTTTCCATGAACTCTTCCAGAAATTTCAGTGCATGCTTCTTCCTGCTCTGATCGGCCGCGACCGCGAGCCCGATGTTGGCGGTCCTGTTTCCTTTTGGAAAGACCCATAAGTACCCACCCGGCGCGTATTTCTCGCCGAAGTAAAAAAGACATGTGTCATCTTCGACATTCACATTTGCGGCAGTAACCTGGGCCGCCGATTCCATGTCATGCATGGAAACCGTCGTGTTCATTCCTGCCCAACGACCGACTCTCGACTCGACACCGTCCGCACCGATAACGATTTTGCTCTTTAGCCTGATCCGGTCGCCCTTGTACTGAACAGTGACTCCGTCGACACGTCCGTTATTTCTTGTTACGCTGTCGACATAAGCCTTCGTAACAATCTCCGCCCCCTCGTCGGCCGCCAATCTCGCCAGCTCGTAATCGAATACTCTCCTGTCCAGGACATAACCGACACCTTCGATGAGGGGTTTGACGACCGTTCCGTCGGGCGCGACCAGTTTGAAATTTCTTATCTCGGCCGCCACAAACTTCTTGTCCGGCTGTATGAACTCGATAATTCCCTCGTGATCGACCGCTTCTCCGCACCGGACAGGCACCCCGATCTCCCTGTCCTTCTCAAGCACGAGAACGTCTGCGCCGCCCATGGCGGCAAACCTTGCGGCAGTAGTGCCTGCCGGTCCCCCTCCTACTACAACTACATCATAAGAATCCTTCATGCGGGAACTTTCACGTTGGCTCTCTGATTCTTGAATTCAAAGACTTCGAACGGACACGCCCATTCGCACTTCCTGCAGTCGGTGCAGATATCGTATTCTATTGAAATGCGGCTCTCCGTCAGGTCGATGCAGTTCTCGGGGCAGACGCCCACGCAACAGCCGCAGAGGTCGCATTTATCTTCATGTATTTCTATCATCTTGTCTCTCCTTCGGATACATCAAAAACCCTGATGGTCTTTTCATCATAAGTCAAATAATCTTTCGCCCAGCTCGTGAATTCTTCCGGTAAGGGGTAATATAATCCCGTCCCGCGAACGTAGACAGTGCCATCATCATCGCGGACAATTCCGCTCGCTTCCCAGAAGGACCGGACCGCCCTCACAAATTCCGACTCGATGGTATAGGTCTTGCCGAAGGGCGTCTCCTTCAGGAACCTGATTTCCAGCTTCACGGTCTTACAGAACTTTCCAAACTTGAAGCTTGCGGCCCAGCCCATTGACTCATCAAGTATGGCGGAAAAAACACCGCCGTGGACGAAATTTTCATAACCCTGGAATTTTCTGGAGGGATCAAAAGTCGAGGAGACTTTTCCGTCTCTTACCGAAAACCGCTGGTGAAGCCCGTGCGGGTTAGTTTGGCTGCAGGCGAAGCATCCTTCGTAATAAGGAAGCAGATTCTTTTCCATTGTGAAATTTAGACAAAATTGACCGAGTGGTACAACTATTTACGGATTTCCGAGGCTGTCGAAATACTGGCCGAGCAGTTCCTTGTCGCTGTAGGCCTGCGTGAGGACCTGTTTCCTTCTGACGAGACTCTGGTACTCCGCATCGAAGTCTTCAGTGGGAAGCCCCTTCTTTTCCGCCTCCGCAGCCCTGGCGCTGAGCAGCTTCAGCTTCTGTTCAATCTGTTCGAGTTCGAACGAAATAAGGAGCTGCGATATCCATTTGTAGTAGTCCGGCGTTTCGCTCCCCGGCCTCAGTTCCTCCCACCAGATCCTGCTCCTTTGGGGCGCAGCGAAAGCGAGCTCTGCAAAGCACTTGCGCACTTCATCTGTCGACAGATCATCGACTACAGCAGACGGCGATTCACCCGCGTAGCGCGCATTCAGCACTTTCTCTATTATCTCTTTGCTGGAAGGATTCTGTATCTCCAGTTTCTCAACCTGCCCGGCGATTACCTGGAAAAGCGATTCGTCGACATTAAGGAGAAGACTTATTAAATCCCGGTCTGCGACTGCCAGCCGCAAGGACTGGATCACCGGCACTCTCATCAACGATGGCTGGCCCTCCGTGCGACGTCTTGAGGACTTCCTTCTCTTTAATTCCTCGTAGATCGATTCTTCTCGCAGCCCGAATTTGTCGGCCAGGTCCCTTGCGTATATGTTCACTCTGATGGCATCGTCCACTTTCAGAAGCGATTCGACAATAGACTGAATTATGCTGTGGTTAAGTTCCGGAGACACTTGTCCCTGTGATGACCCGGCGCGCCTTGTAAGAAGGGAAGCCTTGAACTCCACGATATTCATGGCATCACGGATAAGGGCCATGAACTCTTCCGCTCCGCGGGAGAGTACATATGTATCCGGATCCTCGCCCGGCGGAAGCTCCACGATAAAGACGTTGATGCCTTGCTCGAGGAGCATGTCTGCGCCGCGAAGGCTGGCGTCCTGCCCGGCGCTGTCGGCGTCGTAAACGAGATAAACATTCCTTGTGTAGCGTGAAATGTATTGTATCTGCTCGAGTGTCAGCGCGGTGCCGCTTGAAGCAACCACGTTCCTGATACCCGACTGGTGCAGCGCGATGAGGTCTGCGTAGCCTTCCACAAGGATCGCTGCATCTCGCTCGATGATTGCATCCTTAGCCTGATAGATGCCGTAAAGTGTTCGGCCTTTTACGTAAGCCGCGGTCTCGGGAGAGTTGATATATTTAGCCTTCTCTCCGGGATTCAGTGTCCTTCCCCCGAAGGCGATGATACGTCCCGCGGCAGAATGTACCGGAAACATCACCCGTACCCTGAACCGGTCGTAGTATCCCGAGCCGTCCTGCCTCTTGAGGATGAGTCCGGACTTTTCAATGACCGCCTCGCTGCTCCCCTTTTTCTTCAGGTGGTTCAATAACCCATCCCATCTGTCCGGGGCATATCCGAGCGTGAACTCTTCTATCGTCGAGTCGGTGAATTGCCGCTTCTGCCGCAGGTAAGACATTGCCTGTGCGCCTTCGTTCGACCGAAGAATCTCCCTGTAGTAGCGGGCCGCCTTGTCGTTCACTTCAAGGACTTCGTCGACGTCGCTTTGCTTCCCGTCCGAATACGCGGGAAGAGGAATGTTCGCCCGTGTCGCCAGCTGCCTCAGCGCTTCACCGAAGGACATCCTTTCATGCTGGGTCAGAAATGTGAATACGTTTCCGCCGGCACCGCACCCGAAGCAGTGGTACAGGCCTTTCTCGCGGTTGACCGTGAACGAAGGGGTTTTTTCATTATGGAACGGGCAGAGTCCGAGGTAATTCTTCCCGCGCTTCTGCAGCCGGACGTACTGGGAGATTATGTCTACGATGTCCGTAGCTTGCCTTACGGATTCTACGACGCTGTCTGAGCTGAATTTTCCCATTGCTTTATCCGCGAACGAACGACGACCAACCGCAAGTTGTAGGCATCACGAGCGTTTCATTGTGGATGATCATAGTTCTGTGTTCATAGGTTCTTACAAACTTAATGAAGGTGCTTGTGAGATTCAATCATGACCGATGCTCATCGCGCGGCGGAAATGTGCTTGTGAAATTGGCGCTCCAATTTTCTTGAATCTTATTTGGAGGGGTTATAACTTTTTACAGCATGATTGACAAGTCGCTTCTAGTAGTTTCGCGAACACCGCTCCCGAAAGAAGTTAAGGTGAACCTTGTGCCACCTTTGACTCACGAAGAGGCTGCAGAGTTTCATGCCGCACTTCTATTCGATGTTGTTGAACGCGCGGCCCTCCATCTCCACGCGCAGCCGTATGTTTATTTCGACCCTGCGGATGCGCGGCCGGATTTCGAGCATGTGTTCAGGCATGCATCGTTCGAGTATAAGCTGAAACCCGCGGTGGGAAGCAAATTTTCCGACAAGGTTGCCAACGCGGTAGACAACGTCTTCTCTGACGGCACGAAGAAGCTAATCTATGTCGATATGGACGCGGCCCTGGTACCACTCCAGACGATAAGGAGCGGATACGAGCTGCTGAGTGTCGACGACGACGCAATCGTGCTTGCTCCCGATACCGCCGACCAGGTTTACCTGGTAGGTATGAAGAAGCCTCACGGGCAGGTCTTCGATGCGCTGAACGCGAAGGACCCGTTCGAGGTAGCTCTTAAGATTTCCTCGCCCCTGTCGGCGATGCTGTTCACCCTGGGAAGATTCCAGTGCATCCGCGACGTAACGGGCCTGAGGAGACTGTACAGCTCATTCGTCAGAAATGGTCAAGTAATAGAACACGCCCGCCGAACGACCGACTTCCTGCTCGGTTTGAGAGAAAAATACGGCGACGTTTGATGAATGTAGGTCTCTTCGGCGGAACCTTTAATCCGCCGCACATGGCTCACCTCGTTGCAGCGGAAAGTGTACGTGACCAGCTAAGACTCGAAAAGGTTATCTTTATCCCTGCCGCAATCCCTCCTCACAAGCTCCACGAAAGAATTGTCCCTGCCCATCACCGCCTCCAGATGGTCAAGCTTGCGACGGGGAACAATCCTCTTTTCGAAGTATGCGACATCGAACTGCGCAGAAAGGGGCCGTCTTATACAATCGACACAATACGCGAACTCAAAAAGAAGTCACCTGACCATGTCCTTCATTTCGTCATGGGAATCGATCTCCTCATTGATTTCGGAGGGTGGAAGAGCCCTGACAAGATCCTGGAGGAGTGCAAGATAGTCGCGATGAATCGTCCCGGCTTCGATCTGGCAATGGTTGATAAGGACCTTCTCCTTCGTGTGGAGGTCGTCAATGTGCCGAGCGTCGATATTTCCTCGACAAGCATCCGAAGAAGAGTCCAGTCGGGGAGATCCATAAAGTATCTTGTTCCTTCATCCGTGGAAGAGTACATCCGTTCGAATTCCATCTATCTGTAAGTCGCTGCAACTCGGCAAATTGGAATTGCGTCGTCCAGATTTTATATTAACTGAAACAAGATTGTGTAACCTTCAAATGGAGTAAAGAGATAATGAAAAACTACAGAATATTGGCAGCATTCATTGCCGTTATTGCTGTTGGCTTTGCATTTGTCGGGTTTCAGTGTTCGTCCGCCGAGTTGACGAGCGCGAAATTATATATGCAAAGAAGTGAATGGTCCAAGGCTGAAGAACAGCTTTTAAAGGATGTTCAGATTAACCCTCAGGACGAAGAGGGCTGGTATCTCCTGGGCAGAGTCAGGGCAGAAAAAAGTGACTGGGCAGGCATGCTCGAAGCTTTTCAGCAGGCTCTGAAGATATCAAATGTCCATGCGAAAGATATTCATGACGTGACGGCTCACTACTGGGTCCAGAGCTATAATTTGGGAACGAAATATCTGCAGGGTGCGAGGGATTCCAGTTCATACTATCCCAAAGCCGTCGCAGAATTCAAGAGGGCGGTCCTGTTGGAACCCGACAGCTCCATGAGTTACCGCGGATTGGCTTATACGTATCTTAATATGGGCACCACAGACAGTGCAGTCGCCCCGCTGAAGACTCTTTGGAACAGGTCCAAGGACGAAGAAGCCGGCAAGTTTCTTGGAGAAATCTACTTCGAGAACGGGGAAAAGCTGAAGGAAAGTTTTGAAAATGACAACGGCGGCAAGCTGGATACATTGAAAAATGTCGGCTCCATAGAAAAAGGCATGACCGAAGAAGATGTTGCTTCGGCGCTGGGTCAGCCGGACGAGAAGAAGGCCGAGCAGCCTCCGAAAGAAAAAGGGAAGAGGACTGTTACTCAGCAGGGTTCCACAAAAGACGTCTGGACGTATAAGACATACGGCCTTACTCTGACGTTCGTAAACGATGCGCTGACTGAGAAGAAAGTGGATTTCGTTTATAACCCGAACGTTGATTCGACGAAGTACAATCTGGCGATGGTGCAGTTCAAGAAGGCACTCGATATTCTTGTACCTGCGACGAAGCTGTATCCGAATAACCAGAGCCTGATGACGGAGTTGACGAACTGCTATATAGCTGCAAATATGACTGAGGAAGCCTCTGCCGCGTTCAAAGCGGCAGCCGCCAACAATCCGACAAACAAGGATTTCCAGTACAACTACGGCGTCATTCTCCTGAGACAGAATGATTACGAGAATGCGATAGCCCAGTTCGAGAAGACCCTGCAAATTGACTCTCTCTACTGGAACGCAGACTACAATCTGGGCGCTTCGTATGTAAACTGGGGCGTGGAGATCCAGAACGGCGCACCGCAAGACAGCGACCCTGATTCTGTCCGCAAGGCAGTCAGCTCAAAGTTCGAGAAAGCGCTCCCGTACCTCGAGAGATTCTCGTTGCACAAGGCGAACGATCCGAATCTCTGGGAGCTTCTGGCAAAAGTGTACGCGTACATGAATGACACTAAGAAGGCTCAGGAAGCGATACAAAAAGCCGACGCATTGAGGAAGGGAAACTAACCGGCCCGAAGGTCTAGTCTTTAACAGCGCCATGCACATCTTACAAGAGTGCATGGCGTTTTTTTTTGCAGGAATTTTCGTGATAGAAACTTCTTCTTCAAGTTGTAACAAAGGTTTCGAAGGGTTATCCTACGGCGAATGATTCCACCAGTTCTAATAACACGGCTATAGCTCTGGAGATCATCTGGCACAGAATGAAATCCTTCTAAAGATTTGCGCACAATAGCCGAAATATCTTTAAAGGTGTATTGTGGATTCTATTCTCTCCAGGGTATGGTCTATAATTCACACAATCCAGAAATCAGGAGTTCGAAATGGCAGAAGACAAGAACATACCCCAGCAAATTAATATTGAGCTCGGTGAGAAAGAGGCGGAGGGAATCTACTCTAACTTTGCGATCATTTCTCACTCGCCGGCAGAATTCATAATCGACTTCACGCGGATCATGCCGGGTGTGCCGAAGGCGAAAGTATTTGCGAGAATGATCATGACCCCTCAGCATGCAAAAATGCTTCTCGGCGCTCTGCGTGAAAATGTCGAGAAGTATGAGCGAAACTTCGGTGAAATCAAAGTCTTTGCAGGCCCTGTGCCAAATGTACCATTTGGATTTCAATCTCCTGGAGCTTAAGATAGAGCTGGAATCGCAACAGATTTGTGGTCGCTGTTCAGGCGTGTCAAAATGTCAGAAGTGCTGGCAAAATATTCTAGTGGTTTGAGTTAGTGTCCCGATTTGTGAGGCCGGGCAACGGTAAATGGCTTGACGTGGTATAGCTATCCAGTCAGGCGTGCAGATCACTATATGCAAAAAACGAGAGGAGGATGAAATGAAGCGTAGGCTTCCTTTTCTATTTCTGGGTGTGGCTTTCCTGTCAATTTGGGGCTGTTCAAGGCTGAAAGTCGGCAGTTTCGTCATGCCTTCCTGGGACACCCAGTTTTCCGCGCCGATTTTCAATCGCGCCTATACTCTTCAGGAGATCCTGTCGAAGGACAGTGCGATGGTTTCGAATGGAGACACGACTTACTTGAGGGCTGTCGGTGCGACCGGTGTCTTTTCGATTTTCAAGACACAGGGATTAAGCGGAACCTCAGTAGGCAACAATCTGAAGATAGCTTCAATACCCCAGACGACTGAAGCCCGAAGTCCATCTGACTTCACTATCGACGCTCCTCCGGCGATCCACTACTCAGAGGTCAATCCCGCGCTCCCCGTCGGCTCAACGACTCCGGTGCCTGCTATCCCCCAGCGCAAAACCAATATCACACCGGATAGCCCGTTCACAAATTTTCAATCCGCCACGATCAGCAGCGGTACGTTTACGCTGACGGCGTACAACGGCTACCCGGCAACAATGCAATTCCCAAATGGAATCGACCTGACTGATGGCTCCGGAAATCTGATCATTACGATTCCAATTGATTCGCTGGTTTCTTACCGGGCCGAATCCGTCGCCGTTTCGCTTGCCGGCGTCGTCATGCCGAACAATCCCCAGGTCTCATTTACATATGCTTCAAACGGTTCTACGGCTCCAGCCACTTTTCAGTCGGATACGCTGATAGCACTTTCGATAGAATTAACGAACGTGAAGGTGTCTTCAGCTGATGCAATAGTTCCTCCGCAGCCCCCGATAACTCTGGACAGAGGTCTAATGCTGCCGGACGGAAACAAGGTTGCCACGGCGAGCATAAGCAGCGGTGTTTTAAATATTTCAGTCACTAACGCTTTTGATATGTCTATTCCGATCAGCCTTACAATCAAAAGTCTTGTGGGCCAGAGTGGTCCGCTCTCGAGAACGTTTACTCTTGCGTCGGCAGGCAGCTCTGGAAGTACTTATCAGGAATCGATTCCGCTGAGCGGATATGTGCTCAACATGGCGGATGCCAGCGGAAGTCCAGGTGATTCACTCATGTATTCTGTCGTCGCTCAAGTTCCCGGTTCGAACGGACAGTTCATAAATATAGCCACGAGCGATTCGGTGAAGGCTGCATTCGGGTTGTCGGGTCTCCAATTCAGTTCGTTTACCGGGGAGGTACACATGACAGGTCCGGTCAGTATCCCTGCCGACACCCAGACCGTTAACCTCGGTGACTTTACATCTATGTTCAACGGAAGGATCCTGTTCAGCGATTCGACTAAGCTCGTGCTTAACATAAACATGACCGGCGGTTTTCCATCTCTGGTACATCTGAAGTTGATCCCCTCCAGCACTAGTACCGGGCCGGTCACGGGTGATTCTCTCGTAGTTGAGAAAATGCTGTATCCGGGCCAGCCGAATTACATCACGCTCGGTCAGAACTTTGTCAGCGTGTTAAATACATTTACATCGACAACCAACGAAATTCCTGATCAATTCATTATCAGCGGCTACGTCGTAGTTAATCCCGGTCCCCCTTATGCCATGGGAACAGTCAAGCAAACTGATGTGGTTGAAGGTACTGCGACTATCGAAATACCGTTCGATCTTGGTATTTCGAACGCGACTTTTACCGACACTACAAAGACGCCTGTGATAAACGATTCGAGCACCGCATCAAGATTGGATAACGTCGACAGCGGTCAGGTTGTAATCGAGGTAAATAACGGCTTGCCGGTTCAAATGTCCCTGATCACTCAGCTTATTGATACCGTCACTCATCAGGTCGTCATGACGCTGCCGAGCGACAGCATAGTCATTCCGGCTGCAAACGATTTCAATTCGGACGGCACGGTCCGGACTCCGATGTTCAGCAGCAACAAGTTTACCCTCACACATGATCAGGCCGTCGAACTCGGGCGGTCTTACATGAAATTCAGTTTCAGGGTCGCAACTTCGCCGAACCGGCAAACGGTTCCGTTTACGAAGAACAACACCATCTCTCTGAAAGTCTCTGCGAATCTGGCTTTCAGAGTAGATAAAAACCTGGTCGGAAAGTGAGCGGAGGCGACATGAAAAAGATTATTGTATTCTCGATGTTCTTGGTGCTGCCGATCGCGGGAGCGAACGCGCAGCAGATTGCAAGCGGCAGATTGGTATCTCTCGGAGGGCTGTCAACCGCCGTGTCAACGGACGTGGACGCAATAGGGACAAACCCGGCCAATCTGGTGGCGACTTCAGACGGGACGGTTGTCATTGAACTCGTACCTTTTACATTAAATGCCGGCTCTGATTTCATGAGCCTCGGGCTCTACAACGACTATTTCACAGGTAGCGGACAGATAGACAGCGCCGGCAAGAAGATCGGGACTTACCTGACACAGTCGGACAAGCAGAAGATACTCGATGCTTTTCCAGGCGGCGTTGGCGCGATTCGATTCAATACAAATTTCCGGATCCTTGCGGTAGCTGTGCGGAATCCGGTTTTTGCGATCGGCTTCGCGGTAGACGACTGGGCAGGCGCCAAGGTTACACTCCCGAATTCGCTTCTTTTCCCGCTCAACGGTATTGCCCCCGGCTCGACAGTCTCGTTGAACCAGCTTTCCTCCGCATCATGGTGGTACAGAACCTACAGCGCCGACTATGCTATGAAACTCTCACACATTCTCGTCATCCCCAGGGACATAGTGGAGAATCTGGAAGTCGGCGTCGGATTGAAATACGTGACGGGCTTCAGTTACACTTCAATTCAGAGTGCGAACAGCTCACTCTACACCAGCCCGACGGACTACTCCTATACGGTAAACATGGGCTTCGACGCGGTGAGAGCCGGGCTTCTCAGCAATGTGATTTCTAAGGCCGTGAAGAGTAATGTGGGTGACACGGTCGTGAACTTCAATCCGTTCGCTCCTCAAGGATCGGGATTCGGTCTGGACATCGGTGCGTCGGGGAGAGTGCTGAGTTTCATAAAAATCGGCATCAGCCTTACCGACATCGGTTCGATATCGTGGAACAAGAATGTCGTTACGACGTCCGGCGATACATCTTTTACTTATTCCGGATTCTCGCCCGCACAGACGAACGAACCCGGCTCAAAGAGTAACCTCGACAGCCTGAAAGACGCATTCAACAATTACTTCAAGAATAAGGATGCTCTGGGGAGTAGCGTCTCAACTTCTCTTCCCACGAGACTGAATATCGGGGCAATGGTCCAGCTTGACCAGCTGTTCCCAACTTTGCCGGGACAGCTTATGGTAGCGGTCGATTATCACCAGGGATTCAATAACTCTTTTTATAACACCACGAATCCGCAACTCGTCCTCGGGGCGGAGTGGAAACCGATCAGCCTGCTCCCCATCAGGACGGGTTTCTCTTTCGGCGGCTTGTATGGATTCGGATGGTCCCTCGGTATCGGATTGGACCTGCCGTCCTGGAATTTCGACATCGGCGTAGGTACCTTCAACGACGTCGTCGCGCCTATGGCTGCAAAGAATGTTTCCGTGGTGCTGAATATCCTGAAATTTAGGTTTTGATTTAAGAAAATCGCTATATTCAACACAGCGTCAGGACAGAACCAGGGGGCACTGGTTGCTTTGCTGACATGCGTTTTTTGAAGCGAAATTGCATTCGTGAAGCGGGAATCCTAGAATGGTGATTGCTGCCGACATATTCGATTTTCTGTACGTCTTCCTGCCGGTCGTCCTGCTGACTCACGTCGCCTTGAGAGTCGGCATGGCTTACGGCCGGTCGAGAGGCGGTATCGCTCTTTTCGCGGGAAGTTCCATAACCGTTTTCTCCTTCCTCTTCAGAATATATTTCGACTCAGTATTCGGAAACGTCGATACATTCTGGCTCTTTCTCCTGTCTTTCGCCACAACCGTCGGACTTGCACTAGCCCTCTTCGGAACCTTCCGCGTCCATTCCGCTTTTGAATCCAGTCGGTCCGAAGACGCCCGATCAGGCATCCGCATAGCCGTGGCGACCGCGATCGTCTTTTTGATCACACTCATTCCATTCCTGTTTACCATGGAGCGTCCCGTCTTCTGGAAAATGGGAGCAGTGTGCTATGTGATAAATCAGACGCTTCTGTTCGGGATAACCGTTTTGATCGGAGAGCTTTTCTTCCTGACCGACAGGGGGCCGGCACCGCGCAGATCGAAACTCATGAGGGTCCTTGCCGCATATTATCTGGTTGAGCCCGTCGTGTGGCTTACGGCACTCAGGTCTTTCGATGGCGTAATGAGGTATCTTCCGGCCAGGTTGATTGTCAACCTGACGGGAATGATCGTTTCCATATTCATCGGACTCCGCGTCCTGCATTTTATCCGTCACAATCTTCCCTCGGTCCTGCGCCAGGTGAAAATGACTTACGTGGACGCACTCCGCGTGAAGGTGCTGCGGGATTTCTATTTGATAAGCACTGGGCTGGTGATCTTCATCTTTGCGATTTTGTTGGGAGCGGAGTCGCTGTACAGAAACCTGAGGATATCGACATTGGAAAGCTACGCCCAGTTGAGGTTGTCCGCAGACAAGCTCATAGCGGCCAAACTGCGCGGGGATATCCAGGATATTGTGCTGACGCTTGAACATTCTGACGCCGTCGCGAATCCGACGGCAGACTTAGTCGATTTTGAAAAGAGTCACAATTACATCGATGCAGTCGGGTACGCTACGCTGCCCGGCGGAATTGAATTCATGCATGGCTCCAGGAAAACAGTTTCAGACACGACGATTCTGAATGCGTTGGTCGGAATCGCCCGAAGAAGCCAGGGAAATGGTGTCGGGATTACTTCCGAAAGGAACAATCATGCTTACAGGCTGGTCGTGGCGGCCAGACCGCGAAACGATGAGGCGGAAAGGAGATATTCTTTCGCCCTCGTGGAAGTTCAAGGGATATTGCAGAGCAATGAAGCAGAGCTGGAGGGTCACTCGGCTCACCTGCGCCTACTGTCGCCCGACTTGAAAGTACTTTATTCGTCGGATGAAGATGAAATTGGGAAGAATCTCCAGAATGCTGTGCTGGCGAGAAACAGGATTGATACGAAAGACTTGAATCGAAGGTTGAGCTTTCTCGACAGGAAGGATTTCGAAGGCTATAGTATTCTCAAAGGGCAGGACAAGGCCGGAATCGGCGAGTACTTTGTCTTGATTGCGACACCGGTGGAACTCAACGGGTATAAGGGGGTACTCACATCGCTTGAATCGGAGGACAAGATATCCAGCCTTATCAGGCCCGCGAATTCACTCCTGGTTCTTGTGGCGCTCCTTGTCGCAGGGCTGTTTGGCGGTGGATTCGTAATTATCTCGGTTACATTCAAATGGTCTATGACGCTGGAAAAGGAAGTACAGAACAAGATTCTCGAGCTCCGGAGTTCTGAAGACAAATACAGAAGAATAGTCGAGAACCCGTACATCGGGAGTTTCATCATGGTCGGGGGGCGGCTCATTTATTCCAACGATCGCCTGGCAGAGCTACTCGAAACGGATGTCGACAGTCTTTCAGGAACCGATCTGTCAATGATCATAGACAAGAAGGATTATGAATCTCTCTGGAATGTCTTCCAGTCGATCGTGAGCGGGGAAAAGAACGGCGACACCTGGCGCGTAAGCGGAACGACGTCTTCCGGCAGACAAATAATACTCTCAGGCTATTCGAGCGCGATCCATCTCGGCAACAAGCGAGGCGTGCAATCGCTCGTCGTCGACAGCACAATCGAGCACAGGGAAAAGGAAAAACTGGAGCAGTTCGAGAGGCTGGAGTCGATGGCGACTTTGGCCGCAGGAATCGCTCATGACTTCAATAATATTCTGCAGGTAGTTTTGGGCTCTTCGCAATTGCTGCAACAGGGGCTGGCCGAAAGCGAGCTGAGGAAATACGCCGACAATATAACCAACGTGGCAAAGAGGGGAAGCGACCTTTCAAAGAGACTGCTCACCTTCAGCAGACACCGTGGGCTCGAAGAAAAAAGGGTGTTCGACATAAACGCTATAATCGTCGAGTCGCTTCCCTTGTTTGAAGAGACTTTTCCCAGGACGATCAGGATCGAGACTCAGCTTAGCGACCAGCCTATCCGCGTCAGCGGGGACCAAAGCCAGATACAACAGGTGATATTCAATTTGGCTGTCAACGCGCGCGACGCGATGCCGCACGGGGGAACGCTTACCCTTAGAACCGAAATACGCGAAGTGACTGACATAGAAGCCGAGGTGTATCAGGCGTCTCCCGGCACGTACGCCTTTATTATGGTAAAGGATAACGGGGAGGGAATTCCTCCTGAACTGATGTCCAAGGTCTTTGAGCCGTTCTTCACGACCAAACCGCCGGGAAAAGGGACAGGTCTTGGGTTAAGTGTCGTCTATGGGATTGTCCGGTCGCACGATGGATTCCTGAAGGCGTACAGCGAGGTCAAGAAGGGAACCGTGTTCAGCATATTTCTCCCGTTGAGTTCGGCAGTAGACGAGACCGTACAGGAGACAATCCGGATCCCCGCGGCAGCCGGAGAATATGAGCCTTCAGACTGCAGAAGAATACTCTTTGTCGACGATGAATCGGGAATCAGAGAGGCAGCCCAGTTCCTCCTTCAACAAGCCGGCTATTCCGTTTCGACAGCCAAGGATGGAATAAGCGCCATACAGATTTACTCGAAGGAATGGCATGATATAAACCTCGTTGTATTGGACCTTAATATGCCCGAACTCTCCGGCAGGGAAGTCCTCGAGAATCTCACAATCATCAATCCTGACGTGCGGGTGCTTATTTCGACGGGCTATATCACTCATGAGGAGAGAGCTGGCCTGAAGGGTGTTGTTGAAGTTATCGAGAAACCATTCGACTTCGATCAGCTGCTGGAGAAGGTCAGGGTAGTGCTGGAGACCTCGCCACACAAGGAAGTCTAGGAGTCTGTCGGGGAACCGAGGGATGGGCGGCATAAATATTGCAGGAAGATAGGTGAAGGAGAGAGAGTGAGATGAGAAAGTTCAGAGAATACAACATGGATCAGTTGCTGCTGATGCCGCCG
>JAKAGT010000052.1 GCA_021825585.1 Bacteroidota bacterium
GAGGAATCATCTCTTCGGATCTTAGCGAGACAAAAAATGCCCCAACTCTAAACTAACAAAATATCATGATTACGGCTCAACAAACTTTGTACACAAAAATGTTTGTTCCCCGACAGACTCCTAGGTCGAAAGCAACTACGAAGCACAGCAAATCAAGCGGCACAACCGGTGATTTCCTACACTACAATCAAAGACATCGCTCTAGAGTTTCCATCCGATATTTCCATGCAGAAGAAGATATCGAAAGGGCTCAACATCATGGAGGCTGAAACTCGTCGCCTTGCATCTGTCTACGAGCGGAAGCTCGCCGCGCTGGAGGAGTTGAAAAAGTCGCTGCTGCACCAGGCATTCACCGGAGAACTATGAAAGACGCGGTCTCTCCTGGGGACGCCGCTCTCCAGAGCGGCGATTCGAAAACGGGGGCCGGTGCTCCCCGGAGCGGCGATGCGAAGAACGCCAATCAGGAGATTGGCGAACCCAGGGAACTCCCCAGGGAAGGAATGTGGCACAGCCGGGGATATCTCCCGCATTTTGAGTGCAACGAAGTAATACAGCATGTGACTTTTCATCTCGCCGACAGCCTGCCAAAGGATGTCGTGGTACGACTTGACGAGGAGATCCGAGCTCTCCCGGTGGATGAACAAGACTCGGAGCGCCGGCGCAAAATTGAAGTCTGGGTCGACGCGGGACATGGCTCGTGTATCCTGCGTGAGCAGGCCATAGCGGAAATGGTGCAGGGATCGCTTTTGTTTTTCGATGGACAGCGATATCGGCTTATCGCATGGGTGATAATGCCGAACCATGTTCATGTATTGTTTCAGCCTATAATGGGCTGGACAGTGGCAAAGATCGTGGCATCGTGGAAGAAATTTACGGCTCGTAAGATCTGTGACTTTCTGAGAAGCAGGGCGGGGCAAGGAGCCAATCGGGAGATTGGCGAACCCACGAGGGAAGAGAACGCCGATCAGGAGATCGGCGGCCCCAGGGGGTGTGGCACAGGGAATACTGGGATCGATATATGCGCGACGAAACACATTTCTATCGGACAATAGAGTATATCCACCAGAATCCTGTCAAGGCTGGATTGGTGGAGAAGCCGGAAGATTGGCCCTGGAGTAGTGCGGCGGTTTTGTGGAAGACTGCCGGGAGTGCCGCTGCAAGGATTG
The DNA here is from genome assembly GCA_021825585.1 of Bacteroidota bacterium. Lineage (GTDB taxonomy): Bacteria > Bacteroidota > Ignavibacteria > Kryptoniales > JAKASW01 > JAKASW01. The sequence goes on from JAKAGT010000052.1 coordinate 1,167, forward strand.
GTGAGGTACTGGACGCCAATCGGAAGGCCGGTAAAGGGGAAGAACAGGTCGCCGATCGAGAAATTGAAAATGGGAAGAAGAACACCGGGGACGGAATTGATGAGAGTGAGAACAACAACGCCGATCGGGAGATCGGCGGCCCCAGGGGAGGGAGATGAACGAAGCTGAAACTAGAGCGGAGTATATTGACCCTGCATTGAAGGCGGCAGGTTGGGGCATCGTCGATGGGAGCCGAATCAGGCGGGAATATATGATCTCGCCTGGGCGAATCGAAAGTCATGGCCGACGAGGCAAACCGCTCGTCGCCGATTACATACTTGAGTATCGTAACACGAAGATGGCGGTTGTCGAAGCCAAGGCGTGGGACGAAGAGCTGACCGAGGGAGTCGCACAGGCGAAGAACTATGCTGAGAAGCTTTCTATCCGCTTCACCTACTCCACAAACGGACAGGGAATCTATGCTATCGATTTGCAAACCGGAAGGGAAGGCGAAGTAGACAAATTCCCGACCCCCGGCGAACTCTGGTCGAGAACATTTGCCGTAGAAGATGCCTGGCGGGATCGCTTTGCCGGCGTGCCGTACGAGGACAAAGGCGGCTCGCACCCGGTGCGCTATTACCAGGAGACCGCCGTTGATCGCGTCATGGAAGCAATCGCTAGAAACCAATCGCGCATTCTCCTCACACTCGCAACGGGCACCGGCAAGACTTTTATCGCCTTTGAGATTGCATGGAAACTCTTTCACAGCCGCTGGAACTTAACCCGCGAGCCCTCACGCCGACCGAGGATTCTTTTTCTGGCGGACCGGAACATTCTCGCCGACCAGGCGTACAACGCCTTTTCCGCTTTCCCCGAAGACGCACTCGTCCGCATTGCGCCCGATGAAATAAGAAAGAAGGGAAAAGTGCCGAAGAACGGGAGCATCTTCTTCACGATTTTCCAGACCTTCATGACCGGCCCTGTTAAGGATGGGAAACCGTCCCCGTATTTCGGCGAATACCCGCCGGACTTCTTCGACTTCATAGTCATCGACGAGTGCCATCGTGGCGGCGCTAACGACGAGGGAAACTGGCGCGGCATCATGGATTACTTTTCGCCCGCTGTGCAGCTCGGCCTTACCGCGACTCCCAAGCGCGCAGAGAACGCGGACACTTATAAGTATTTCGGCGAGCCGGTGTTTATATACTCGCTCAAGGAAGGTATAAACGACGGCTTCCTCACGCCTTTCAAGGTTAAGCAGATTCAGACCACGATGGATTACTACGTGTACACGCCCGACGATATGGTAGTCGAAGGCGAGATCGAGGTCGGAAAGGTTTATGACGAGCCTGATTTCAATCGCAACATAGAGATCAGGGAGCGTGAGAAAAAGCGGGTGGAAGTCTTCATGTCGGAGATCGACCAGAGCGAAAAGACACTGGTTTTCTGCGCGAACCAGTCGCATGCGCTTCTCGTACGAGACCTTATCAACCAAATCAAGACCAGCACCGACCCGAACTACTGCCATCGTGTCACTGCCAACGACGGGGCCCTTGGCGACCAGTACCTTCGGGACTTTAAGGACAACGAGAAGACGATTCCCACAATTCTCACCACATCGCAGAAGCTTTCCACAGGAGTGGACGCACGCAATATCCGGAACATTGTCCTGATGCGGCCGATTAACTCAATGATCGAATTTAAGCAGATCATCGGAAGGGGTACAAGGCTGTACGACGGCAAGGACTATTTCACAATTTACGACTTCGTCAAGGCGCATCTTCACTTCAGCGATCCAGAGTGGGATGGTGAACCGGTTGAGCCCGAGCCAAAGGAACCCCGGCAGCCGATACTGGAAGAGACAAGAAAGAAGCCAGAAGTCAGCGAGGATGAAGGCCGATACGCGAAGCGCAAGAAGATCAAGGTGAAGCTCGCCGACGGCAAAGAGAGGACAATTCAGCACATGATGTCGACGACATTCTGGCACCCGGATGGGACGCCGATGTCCGCGCAACAATTCATGGAACTCTTGTTCGGCAGGCTCCCCGAGTTTTTCAAAGATGAAGCTGAGCTCCGAGCTCTCTGGAGCGCCCCCGATACACGGAGGAAACTCCTCGACGGGTTGTCCGAAAAGGGTTTTGGCAAAGACCAACTCGCCGAGATGCAGCGGATCATAGATGCCGAAAAGAGCGACCTCTTTGACGTGCTGGCGCATGTCGCCTACGCCCTACCGCCTCTTACGCGGGAAGAACGGGCCAATCGGGCGAGGGTAGCGATGAACTCGCATTTCAGCGGCAAGCAACAAGCGTTTCTAGATTTCGTTCTGGCGCATTACGTCACCGTCGGCGTTGAAGAGCTGGACCAGGAGAAGCTCACGCCGCTATTACGACTGAGATACCATGATTCGATCGCCGACGCGGTTGCGGATCTTGGAAGACCCGAAGAGATTGGAAGGGCGTTCAGCGGATTCCAGAGGTATTTGTATTTGCAGCAGGGGGCGGCGTGATTACTTGAGATGTAGCCATGTGGATAACTGAGAGTCCAAGTGAAGGGCTTGCTGATAAATCGGCTAAGGGCCGAGAAAACAATGTAGTGCTAATGTAATGGCTATGTAACTCTCTCATGAACAAAAAGGGGGAATGATGGGCAAGCGAGCGAGGAACTTCGGTGGGAGCTGGACTGAGGAAAAGCTGATTCGTGTGAGTAAATATCTACGTGCGTACGCGACCATAATGTCAAAGCAAACTTTTAAGTTTGCTTACATCGATGCGTTTGCTGGAACAGGATACCGGATTGGCGAAAAGGACCCAGAGACATCTGAGGAGCTGTTCCCGGAATTTGCAGAGAAGGAGACCGCGGATTTTCTTAAAGGTTCTGCGAAGATCGCCCTGGAGGTCTCCCCACGTTTCGATAAGTACATATTCATAGAAAAAGAGAAAGTGGGAGCCCACGCTCTTGAAGGACTAAAAGAAGAACACCCGATGCTTGCGGCTGACATCAATGTGGTAACGCAAGATGCAAACACGTATTTAACTGAGCTCTGCCGAAAGCGATCTTGGGCGACGCATCGCGCGGTTATCTTCCTTGATCCATACGGAATGGAAGTGGAATGGAGCACCATCGAACTAATAGGCGCGACGAAAGCCATAGACCTCTGGCTGTTGTTCCCACTTGGAGTGGCGGTGAATCGACTGTTGAAACGCGATGGAGAAATTAACGAGTCTGTGAGGCAGAAGCTGGACAGGTTTTTCGGAACGAGGGAATGGCTTTCGTATTTCTATAGAGATGAGAAATCTGAAACGCTATTTGGCCCTAAAAGTGAGAAAAAGAAGGTTGTAGACTTTGAGGGGATCGCGACCTATTTTGTATCGCGGCTCAAAACGGTCTTTGTTGGTGTTGCGGAAAATCCGTTGCCTCTTTTAAATTCAAAAAACAACCCTTTGTATTTGTTGTGCTTCGCCGCAGGCAATGAGAAAGGATCTCCGACGGCCTTGAAGATCGCCCAGGATATACTAGGTAGATAAGTGTAGTTATGGCAACTCGTTCGCACATAGAATGGACTGAAATGACATGGAACCCTGTAACAGGCTGTTCCAAAATCACTGCGGGATGCAAGAATTGCTATGCAGAAAGAATGGCTAAACGGCTCAAGGCGATGGGCGTAGAACGCTACAGGAATGGATTCGCCGTGACGCTCCAGCCCGACCTGCTTGAAGCCCCCCTTCACTGGAAAGAACCGCGGATAGTCTTCGTCAACTCTATGAGCGACCTTTTTCACGAAGAGGTTCCTCTTGAGTACATCCAGAAGGTTTTCACGACGATTGAGCAGTGCCCACAGCATACGTTTCAAATACTTACCAAACGAACCGACAGACTGAGAGAAGTGGCCGAGGCTCTCCCATGGCCTCGTAATATCTGGATGGGAGTGAGCGTGGAAGACGATCGGGTAACTCATCGTATCGAAGACCTAAGACTCGTACCTGCCGGAATCCGATTTCTTTCTTGTGAGCCCCTCATCGGTCCCTTGGACGGCCTTGTGCTCAATGGCATTGACTGGGTTATTGTCGGGGGCGAGTCAGGACCAAAAGCCCGGCCTATGAAGAAGGAATGGGTTACCTCGATACACAGACAATGCAGGGAAGCAGCGGTCCCGTTCTTCTTCAAACAGTGGGGCGGAGTTAGGAAGGATTTGACGGGAAGAGAACTTCACGGACGCACCTACGATGCGATGCCGGTCGTCTCCAGTGATCGTGACGTCGTGAGGAACCACAAGCGCGCTACGGCCTAGCCGGTTGTGGGGACGTCGAACAGAGCTTGTCTCAAAACTAGGATTGAAATCCCGCAGCCCGCAAAATATCATCCCTTGATACGACTCATTCCCATCGGGTGTGGGGCAAAATTCCGAAGAAGAAGAAAATTAACCACATAGGCACATTAGAACACATAGATTCATTCCTCATGATTGTCGTGGTTGCGTCGTCGTTTGCTGCCGCGGGATGTGCGACGGGAGGACTGTTTGCCGCCGCGAACCTGACGGATGTCCGGCTTCAGACGAGTAACTTCAAGGTCCTCGCGCGGGGCGTGACGGGCGAAGCCACTGCCGGATATTTGCTCGGAGTTACTGTCCCCGCGGGAATGGTGACGAACACGATCGCCCTCGCGCGCGTCGAAGGGACGGGAATGCTCTATAAAGAAGCGCTCGACGGCTTGTGGAAGAATTTCCAGCTGGCGCACGGCCCCGCGGAGGGGAAGAAGCTCGCGCTGATAAACGTGCATTACGATTCCGACGCGCTGAACCTGCTCGTTTATACGAAGGCAAGGCTTATGGTGAGCGCGGATGTGGTCGAGTTCACCGAGTAGGTGAATATTGCACGGAGTGCGTGGACATAACCGGGCGGCACCGCTCCTTCACCGTCATCGAATTATGGAATCGTGTTACGGGCGGAGAGCCACGGCGCGAAATGCTGCTCTATGTGTTCCCGGGCCCGCTTACATCGGATAGGCGTGCACCATGGGACAACGTTTTGTCGTCGCCTGCGGCGAAGCCTGAGTGCTTGACCCCGACACATACTACGGAGGCGGGATTGGTGGGAAACTCACCCGAGATATCCCTCCTACTCCCGCCGTTGTTTTCTGGACGGTCGCGTAAATTCAGGCCTTTCCCAACTTCAGGTATCTATCCTCTATTATTCTCAAATGATGCATCTCATGGCCGGCAAGATGGTACGCGAGGGCCCTGACGGTGAACCTGTTGCCGTTGGCAACGCCTTCTCTCGTGAAAGCATCTTCTGGGAGTCCGTCGAGCAGGGCGATAGTGGAGTTGCGGACGGACTCGTACTCTTCGAGTATGTTCGCGATGTCCCGCTCGTTGGCACCTGAGAATCGGACGTAATCGTCCTGCTCGAAGCCGGGGAGGGGAGTCCTGTCATTCCTGGCGATACATAATAGCCGGTAGGCGTAGATCCGCTCGTCGTCCACGATATGCACGAGTATTTCCTTGATCGTCCATTTGCCCGGATCATACCTGTAAATTAGTTTTTCCGGCGGCAAGGAGAGGACCAGCTTCTTCGCCGCTTCGAAGTTCTCTTTCAGATGTCGCAGAAGAAGGCCGTCATCGGGCAAAGGGGTAATGTATATGTCGTCGCATGGAGGGAATTCCCCTCCCTTCGGCTTCTCGATGTGGCGCATTGGAATCGTTCTCCTTTTGCCTGTAATCTACTCAAGAGCGCCATATGCTTTCATGACAGCCCGTCGCTTCGTCCCCCGTCCCGGAAAGCCACTCGGGCTTCACAAAATGGAAACTCAGCCTCTCATAATGCGGATTGACTCCCTCGAAATGATCGCTCAGCTCCTCCCAATGGGGATTTGTGCTTACAAAATGACTGCTAGGGTCCTCGCAAAGTCTTCTCATCTTCTAGAAATGGAGACTCACCCCCTTGGGAAGACGATCTGAGTTCACTAAATGACCTCCGGGCTTGTTGCAATGAGGTTTCGCATTCACGAAATGACCGCTCAGTTCCTCGCAATGGGGGTCTGTTCAATAAACTGTGTCAGATAGGGAAATAGGTTCCCTTGATCTCTTCACTGTTTTGCCTCTGTCCCGTCAGTCATGATCCCTGGGGATTGATATCAAGGGACAATGCGGGCTTATTCCAGCAACAATTCGGACTATGATCTCAGGACATTGTGGCCGGTAAGTAGGATTGATTTTTTAGTGGTGTCTGTGGATTTTTCAACTTAGGAGATGGCGATGCACAATGAACCGGACATCATGAAACCGCACAATCGGCGGTCTGCGAGAACTCACGTTCCGCCGCTCCCGTTTCTCCTCCCGCTCATATTATCGATGCTGGTCTCTCAATCGGTCAGCGCACAATCGTGCATTCCGGGGAGAGTACTCGAGCCGAAGGTGGTGCTCGTGACGAACGAGCTGCGGGATTACATCAGGAGCAGCAAATTTCCCGGAATAAGCCACGACAGGGATACCGAGCTCCACCACATCGATATGATTTTTGAGAAAGGCATGGAGCTGTCCGACGACAAGGTGAGCACCGCTCTCCTCGCGATATCGATTGCCGTTCTCAACAGGACGTACTTCTCGCCGACATTTCCGTTAATCGGGAAGGTCAGGATACCGCTGCCGTCAGAAGATCGTGCCGATGCTGCGGCGAGGATAGAAAAACTGCCGCGTTATTTCTTCATCGACTCTCCGCATGGAAAATGGGGAGACAGCGCCAAGCTGGTTCATTTCTTCGGCTCGGCTTACCTGACATACATTACCGGCACGAGGTTCCTCCCGGACCAGTTCGGGATATGGATCGAAGAAGGCGAGGCTGCTTTCAAGCTTGATTCGCTCGGCCAGAGCAGGGACGTATTCATAAACAGGCTTGGACAGCGATTCGGCCGTGCGCTGAGCGAAGGGAGGAGAGTGTTGCCGTCGGACTTTTTGCGGGCTGAATATGTAAGGAAATGAATCTATAAAACCGTTCGATTGCCGGCCATAGCCGACGCAAACTTGCGTGGTCGGATGTTTCGTGGTGCTTTCAGGGAGTGATGACCGGGGCGGGGTTAAGTGCCTTTGATGAGATAGATCACGAGGAAAATCCCCATCGCCAGGACCGCAATTGTAAGAAGTACGGGAGGCGCAGTCGATTTGGGGTAAACCTTATGCCGAAGGTTATCCTAATCCGTGCAAGGAATGTGCGCTCGATCGCCATCTGAACGTGGCGGTCGCGCGGCAGCTGGGGCTCGTCTCTAAGTTCTACCTCAGACAAGTGAACGACACCTTCTTTTGTCTAGTCGACATGTCAAGTTAGCCGACAAGGCGATGATAGGCGAGAAAACATGGTGCCCCCGATTGATGCCTCATTTGCAGTATTAATTTCTCACAGGGTGAACAAAGCAGGCCCATAGTGGACGCAAAGATAAAGCGATGTTGCTACTTCTTGCGTGACAGGTTTGTTGGTAGAACCATGAGTGAGCCCTTATCACTCTTGTCGAATGAGACGAGAGATGATAATGCAGCGGGAAACCATTGATTTTTTGAAGAGAGCGTGGTATCTTATCGAGTGATTAGTTAGTGCTTATGTACGTTTAGGGCAACTGTTCCTCGGTGTTTAATCCAAAGTCTTTGCTGAATAAAAGTTACCACAGTGCGTTAAATCGTTTTACTGTGCGGGGCTCTTCGTGTCCGCATGAGTACGTGGTTGAGATACAGCATTCGACTTCATGTCGCGAAAGCGAGAAGGATTCCAGTTTCAGTTCAAGAGAGATTTGTGACTGAGTTGGCGAAGCTGCATACGAAGAACGAGCAGCGTGTTGCAAGTGCCAGGTACCGAATACGAGTCGCCTCCTTGTTCCGTATTTTATCACTGCGGGTTGAAATCTCCGCGGCTTGCGGCGCCATTGCGGCGAAAGCCGGGATCCGGGGAATGGATGCCGGCCTACGCTGGCATGACAAATACGCCGCGGCTTGCCGCGAGGATGTTGATTTGCACTGGTTAAGCTTAGAGCTTGCTTGAGGGCACGGCTCAAAAAGATTGGAAGGTGGGAACTTGCAGGCCGGAAAAACTCGTTAGAGAAAGTTGAACCTCAGGAGTGAGTATGAGGAGGAGCGACGAAGAGGTTAGTGCTGCTCGGCCGGACCATTCGAACCGCGAAGTACGGGTTCGTGAGCACGAAGGTTATTCTCTTGAGTTCCGGTTCTTGCTTTTGTCATATAACCCAAGGGCAAATGCACTTCCCGCTTCCGGCATCTGAGAGTCTGGAACTGCTTCACCCGTCGAATCTGTCTTCTTTATTGGCTCTCGCAAAGACAGTACAAGCGGGACATAGAGAGTCAAATTCCATTCGACGAGGGGGCGCTTAATGTCCCAATGCCATTCCACCATACAAAATCGTGACTTGAGGGCCAAGACCTAAAGTGGACCACTGTGACTCAGATGGCGGAGCTGTAAAGAGCGGTAGGTGTCACTAGTAGGAAAGAGATACTGATTGCGGTGGAATGTTTACTACTGTATTGTCTTGCTTACAGATCATCGCCTTGCTATTTTCCTGTACGGAAATTTCAATATGATTTTTCCGAACGGTGCTCCCTTTGTGGCGCGTGCTGGGGTTGATAGGTGATAGGGAAAACCGATGGCTGGTAGCTGACTGATGACTTGTTTCATGTTGTTTATAGGGTGGTCCTATGAATGGCGTTGAATTCATTCATGGCGCTCATTCTTTTTGAAATGTGAAATGCGGCATGGGGAAAGGCGCCTTGTAGTGAGATGCCGTTGAACGGCACTGCATAATACCTGCTGATTATTGCTTACAGAGATTACAAATGGGACTGAGATGGCGAAGCTGTGGCTGGATGCTCGAGCATGAGTACGCTGCCGAAATGTATCTAAGAGTAATCGCCACTCTGCGTGGAGAAGATAAAAGTGAGTTAAAGGACGAATGGATACGAGGGCTCTGATAACCGGCATCACCGGTCAGGATGGATCTTATTTAACTGAGCTGCTTCTTGAAAAGGGGTGTGAGGTTCACGGCATCATATGCCGGAGCAGTTCTTTCAATACCGGACGAATCGATCACCTGTACAACGATCCGGAGGTATTGAACCGCAGGTTGTCTCTTCATTACGGCGATGTCACGGACACAAGCAAGCTGAACAGGCTGCTCGAAAAGGTGCGGCCGCAGGAAATTTACAATCTCGCCGCGCAGAGCCATGTAAAAGTATCGTTCGAAATACCCGAATACACGGCTGAAGTGGACGCGATGGGTACGCTGAGGTTTCTTGATGCCATCAGAGAGACCGGTCTGAAAACGAAGTTCTACCAGGCATCGACGGGCGAATTGTTTGGGAAAGTTCAGGCTGTTCCATAAAATGAGAAGACTCCGTTTTATCCGAAGTCGATATGTTGATAGGTGATGCGTCCAAAGCAAAACCAAGGATTGGGTGGAATCCCAAGACTAAGTTCGAAGGACTGGTCAAGCTTATGGCGAAAGCCGATTACGACAAGGGGAAGAAGAGAGGTTAGGGATGTTCGGAGTTCAGGGTTCAGAGTTCTTTGTTGAAAAGATAGCCAAGGGTCGTATTTGTTGGGCTTTGATATTTCCGCATTATGGGAGTAATGGATGCCTGAAAAAGAGTATTTGATTTTACTTGATATTGATGTTAGGAAAAGGCATTATCACAGAGTAGAGAGCGGTGAGATAAGGAATTTTGTTGTGCAGCTAGAGTTGAGACTTGGTGATACGTGGAAGCCCGTTGTGCGATATGACTGTGCGCATAATTTTGCGCATAAGGACAGTTATGATCAGAAGGGAGCCGCGAAGAAGGTAAATCTCTATATGGCTTATGAAGATGCGCTTACCTTTGCTGATGATGACATAAATGAAAATTGGCAACTGTATAAGGAGAAATTTCTGAGAGGAGAGTTCCCATGAGATTTGCGGAGAAAAACATGGTCTTTGTCAAGGAATTTGATAAATACATCCTTGAACATCCCGAGTTCTCAGATAAAATTCCTGAGAACGCTCTTGTTGTCATGCAGATAATCGGCGACGAAGAATTTAACAATTGGGCGAAGGAAACCGCTCGCAACACAGCCGAAAAGAATCAACAGGTGGTGTATGTTACGATTACAGAACTTAAGCCAGTGCGCTCGAGAATAGAAAAGTTGAAGCTGGAGCTTGTGGACTGAGAGTCCTTCAGGATATTGCCGCGATTACTTTCTTAGGTTGAGATCATGCAAGAAGGGCAGAAGCATTTCAAGTCTAATCCGCGAACTCTGAACGCCGAACCAGGAACCCTGTACCAAGAACCCCGAACTAAGAACTAATGAACTCTTCTTTAAGGATTTACGTTGCCGGCCATCGCGGCCTCGTCGGCTCCGCCATTGTGTGCGTGCTTGAAAGAAAAGCATTCAACCCGAATCTTACATTAGAAAATTTGGCACACTGATGATACTGAAAAGAACTGATTCTCACAGATCAAAAATCAAACGCAATAAAGATCAGTGGAAGTCTGTCTGAATCCGTGGCATCTGTGTGCGATCTTTTCTTGTTCCACTTTTTGGGTTCAGGAACATTGTGACACGGAGGCACGCCGCATTGGATTTGACTATTCAAGTGTTGTGAATCAAAACCCCGGGATGGGTCAGCAGACATCGGCCACTAAAAGTATCCCGGAGCTCTTCAGAGATGCTGACGGGATCATCTACGAAGATATAAACGGTCTTATGGAACATGTCGAAGAGGACTACCCGGATTTGTACGCGCAGTTCCAGGAAACCAAGAAAGTTAAAGACCTCGGCATCAGGTACAGGCCTGAAGAGGAGCCAGCGAGTAAGCAGTAGTTAGTAAATAGTTATGAACTTTCAAAGGTTGAAAATATATTACGGTACTCAACAGAACGCTATTTCGATACGGCGACCAGCCGGGAAATTGCAGTCGGCCAGCACGAAGAGAAACTCGTTATGATCCCTTATGAAAGGCATGAGAGTGAGATGATACCCATCACAGTCCATGCTACAACACGTCAACAGATAAATTTCCGTTTGAAAACAGGGAGGTTTACCAGTGAGTAAGATGAAAATGAAATATTTCAAGGATGAGGATATTCTTCATCTCGCCATAACTGATGAGGTCGAGGCCAAGAGTGTCGAGCTCAGCCCGAACGTTACGGCCGAAGTAAAC
>JAKAGT010000053.1 GCA_021825585.1 Bacteroidota bacterium
TTCAGTGCATCAAAAAGGATAAGCCTGCCGATAAGCGGCTCTCCCTCTCCGAGTATTAGCTTGATGGTTTCGAGTGCCTGAAGAGTGCCGATGATTCCAGGCAGTATGCCCAACACTCCACCTTCGGCGCAGCTCGGAACAAGCCCCGGAGGTGGCGGTGCAGGATAAAGACAGCGGTAACACGGTCCGCGTTTCGCATCGAAAACACTCACCTGTCCGTCGAATCGCAAAATCGAACCGTAAACATTCGGCTTGCCAATAAGAACACATGCATCGTTGACAAGATATCTTGTCGGGAAATTATCGGTACCATCGATGACAACATCGTAATCAGAAAAAATGTCTAATGCATTCTCAGAAGAAAGACGTGTTTCGTATGTCTCAATAATTATGTTCGGATTTATGCCGGTTAGTGTCTCACGAGCGGAATCGAGTTTCGGTCTGCCGATATCATCCGTTGAATACATAACCTGACGCTGCAAATTTGTCATATCGACGACATCGAAGTCTACTATGCCGATCTTCCCGACTCCTGCAGCGGCGAGATACATTCCAAGTGGTGAACCGAGTCCGCCTGCGCCAATCATCAAAACTTTTGCCACCTTTAATTTCTTCTGACCTTTCATGCCCACTTCAGGAATGATAAGGTGCCTGCTGTATCGCAGGACTTCCTCATTCGAAAGTTGAACATCACTCTCGACATCTTCGGTGTCGACTTCCACACCGCCCGCAATCGAAGGAACGATGCTCACAGTGTCAGCCTCCTTCACAGGAGTCTTGTCCTTTTCAAGATATCGTATGTCCTCGTCGTTAACATATATGTTCACATAGCTGCGCAGACTGCCGTTCTCGGCGTATAAGTGCTGCCGGATCTGGCCATACTTTGCAGTCAAACTGTCCAAGAGCTCGCCGACAGTCTTGCCGTCAACCTCGACGGCGTCACGCTTATCTGTGTAAGGACGAAGTGGAGTCGGGATAAAAACCTTTATTGCCATTGTTTCTCCTAATCTATTTGAAATTCAAATGATTTATGTCGATATAGAACAATTCTCGCAGAATTCACAAAGGAGAAGGAGAGCTGCTTTGCCTTGGCGTGCTTTGCGCAATTTTTTTCTCTGCGTTCTCTGCGTGAAATTCATTTCTTTTGTTCAACTAACGATTCCTCGACCGACAACTCCCTCTCGTCGAATCGTTCTCTTGTCTCCGATAAGAGCCATGCCGCCATTGCTTTTGCCTTACCATCGGCCACCGATACAATAACGTATGTGAACCAAGGTAAGGCGTGTTTTCTATCAAACTCAGATGGAATCGCCGGATGATCCGGATGCGAATGATAAAATCCTAATAACTCTGAATTCCTTTCGGATGCCATACGTTCTGCCTGAAGATATTGTTTTGGAGTCACGAAAAACCTTCTCCGCCGGTTCTCGTCCTGGTTGTTGTCTAACTCAGCGATAGTCTCAACTGTCTGAATACCGTCTTTGCTCATACCTAACATTATCCCGCAGCATTCTTCCGGATAAGTACGTTCACCATGCCGCTCGATTTGAAGCACAGATTTCTTTGTCATCCTAATCATAAATTTTCCTGTCTATTTATCCGCTTGATTTCGCGAATTGTTCATGAAATGCTCGGTGCCATATCTTGCACCGCTGTCCGGGAATACCGTAACAACGACTCCCGACTTTAGCTGCGATGCAACTTTCAAGCTTGCTGCCGTGGCAGCCCCGCTAGATATGCCGACAAATAGTCCCTCTTCACGCGCTAATCTTTTTACCATTTCGTAAGCTTCCTCGGTTGAGACTGTCAATTGCTCGTCCGCAATTGCTGAGTCATAAATTCCGGGAACGATTGACGTTTCAAAATGCTTCAGACCCTCCAACCCATGGAGCAACGAGTCCGGTTGGAATGAGATGCAGCATATCGCCGGATTAAACTCTTTCAGCCGGCGGGAAGTGCCGATGAATGTGCCGCTTGTCCCAAGTCCGGCAACAAAGTGAGTCACGCGGTAGCTTGACTGCTCCCAAATTTCAGGAGCGGTGGTGCGGTAATGGGCACGCCAATTCGCCGGGTTGTTGTACTGATCGGGATAGAAATACTTCTCGGGCTCAGCGGCAACAATCTCTTTGACCTTCTGCTGCGCCCCGTCCGTGCCCTCTAGCGGATCCGTGTGTATGATCTCCGCCCCGTAGGCAAGCAGCGCATTCTTCCGCTCCCTGCTTGCATTCGATGGAAGCGCAAGAGCGACTTTGTAACCGAGTGCACTGCCAATCATCGCATAGGCTATGCCCGTATTCCCGCTCGTCGCGTCGATAATAGTCTTCTCATTCGTCAGTGCTCCCGACCGTTCAGCTTCTATTATCATGCTAAGTGCCGCGCGATCTTTGACCGACCCGCCCGGATTGAACCACTCCGCCTTCGCATAAATCTCTACAGCTTCATTAGCCGGATACAGTCTCCGGATGCGAAGAAGTGGTGTGTTTCCTACGTTGCCGAGAATCGAGTGACGATCATGGATATAACTTTCTGCACGATCAGACTCAAGTCCCGCAAATGCCGATGATTTTTCATTTCCTTTTAACTGATGGAACGCCATGTTTTTGCCACGCTAATTTTGAATTTTTGATCGAATATGCCATAAGACTAAATACCTCGATGTATAGCCTTCAATTTTTTACAACGTTTGCAAATGCTTTTGTACGTCTTGTAGAAAGACTTGGGCTCTATTGTACCGCAGTATCTGCATTTTGGAGACATCTTATATCGCCGCTTTAGGAATTCTACATTACCGTGACGCCGGTGTCTCCGGTAATGCTTCCAGCAAAGGCCGCGTGCTACACAACGTTCAGAACATCTTTCTACAATACAAACGTGATTACTCATCTAAAAGATTCCACGAAGCCGCTTTCAAGTAATTGCAATTTCTTTTTTGCAGCTGTAATCCGGTCAGGAAATTGAACAACATCGCCTATGATAATCAGTCCGGGCAAATCACTCTGATTATCCCGAACACGATCCTCAATATCTTCCAGTGTACCCGCCACGACAATCTCTTGCGCAAGCGTCCCGCCAAAAATAACTACGACCGGTTTCATGGGAGATACGCCGCAACTAATCAAATGCTCAACGATGAAGCGGAGCCTCTTTATGCCCATGTAAACAACTATTGTGTCGGCGTGCGAGACGCTGTCCCAATCGACTTGTTCTTCATGCTTCGTCGGATCTTCATGACCTGTGACGAATGCAATGCTTGATGATTCCTTCCGATAAGTGAGCGGGATGCCGAGAGATGTCGGTACACCGATGCCCGCTGTGATACCAGGAACAACTTCTACTTCAATTCCTGATTCTTGCAGTGCCTCGAGTTCTTCTCCACCTCGACCAAAGATAAAAGGATCGCCGCCTTTGAGTCTGATAACCCGCATTCCCTCCTGAGCCCTCTTAATAAGTAGCCTGTTGATTTCTTCCTGCTTCACGCAGTGCGCATCAGCTCGTTTACCGACATAAAATTTTTCAGCTGACTCCGGCACGAGAGAAAGCAAGTCAGTGCTTATAAGTGCATCATAGAGAACAACTTCAGCTGTGCGAAGCAACCTCTGCCCTTTCACCGTAATCAATTCAGGATCACCCGGTCCAGCACCAACAAGATAGACTTTCCCTTGAGTCACTGAGTCTTCATCTATCTCATTCCCCTCCTCAGCATTGGATTGAAGTCGGTCCAATTCAGTTCGAACAATCTGCTCATGAAGCTTCTTTCTGCTCTCGAAGTCGGGAAATGTCTTCTGAACGTCAGGGCGCATTTCGCCGAGGGTCTTCAGCAACTCCGGATAATCATCGAAAAACTCCTCGGCGATTTTGTCTCTGATAATCTTTCCGAGTGTTGGGCTCTTACCATTTGTCGATACGGCTATCTTCAAATCACCTTTTTGAAATACCGAAGAAAGATGGAAATTGCACAACTCCGGTTTGTCTACAACATTAACCGGAACTTTTCTTTCTTGCGCGTCCTTAAAGACCCTTTCCTGAACAGAGCCGTCGTCGGCCGCGCTAATCACAATGAAAAACCCCTGCACGTCACCCGGCTTATACCCTCGAACGTGCAGTTTAATCTTTCCTGCAGCAGCGAGTCCCGCAATCATTGCAGAGATTGTCGGAGCAATCACAGTCACATCCGCATTTGCTTCTATCAATCCATTGATCTTCTGTTCCGCGACCTTTCCTCCACCGACCACCAGGACCGGTTGGTGCTCTATCTTTAGAAATATTGGATATAAGTTGTTCATTTTTTTAGTTTTCAGCGTTTAGCGGTCGTCTTCCGGCTAACAGCCGACAGCAGATACCTGATGCCTATTTTTCGAATAATGTTCTCTCAGGATATTCACGACTTCCGAACGTGAAAATTCTTTCGGCAAATCTTCTCCATTCCCAAGCCGCTCACGAACTTTTGTTCCACTGAGAATAATTCGTTCTCCGGCACCATGCGGACACGTCTTTTCAGAAGCCATACCATCGCACTTTTTACAATAAAAAGCATGCTCAAACTTTAACGGCGTAATTCCAAGCTCGTCTTTTGTGTACTCATCGAATTGCCGCTGCGCGTCATACGTACCATAATAGTTGCCGACCCCTGCATGATCGCGGCCGACGATAAAGTGAGTGCAGCCGTAATTTTGCCGGATGATCGCATGATGAATTGCCTCTTTAGGCCCTGCGTAACGCATTGATGCCGGCATGACGGAAAGAAGGATGCGGTTCTCCGGATAGTAGTTCCTCAAAAGAGCCTGATAACATTCCATGCGAACTGCCGCCGGGACATCGTCGCCTTTGGTTTCACCTACGAGCGGGTGAAGCAAAAGCCCATCGACTATTTCGAGGGCAACCTTCTGAAGATATTCATGTGCACGATGTATAGGATTGCGCGTTTGAAAGGCAACGACAGTTTTCCATCCACGTTCTTTAAAATATTGGCGAGTCTGCAGCGGAGTAAGACGGAACTCGGGAAAATCAAGGTTGTCCTGTAAACTCACAACATCAATTGCACCGGAAAGAGCTACGTCTCCTTCTTCAAAGAGATTTTTGACACCGGGGTGGTCGCGGTCCGTAGTTCGCCAAACTTGCTGTGCAAGCTTATTTTTGTCAATGCGGAATATCTCCTCAAGATGCAGAAGCGCGAGATTCTTTCCATCGCGGTCACGAAGTACCACCTCATCATGATTTTTCAGCTGCTCAGCTTGCTCTTCTTCAACAAGAAGAAGGAGCGGAATCGTCCACGCCAACCCGTTGCTCAACCGGCCATCTGTAATGATGCTTTTGTAATTTCTCTCGCCGACAAAGCCAACAAGCGGCGAATAAGCTCCGTTGGCAATCATCTCGATATCCGACCATTGGCGGGAAGAAAGAGTAAGCGATGGGTATTTCTCGATACGATCGATAACCTTCTTTCTCTCTTCCTCAGGTAGAAAACGATTTACCAATACTCCGCCATGCGGTGCAATAGTCGTGTATTCCGCGCTTCCGGCATCGGCAGCTGCGGTACGGTCCGTAATGAGTCTGCCGACCTTCCGAAGCTGCGTTATGACTTTCTCTTCTTCCACCTCCGGCAGAGAGATATCTCCAGGCGCCAACAAGCCAAGAAGCTCCAATGCACGAAGAAGCTTGTTAACGCTGACGTCAACCGTCTCTTTATCTGTCTCAAGGATAACTTCCGGAGCAAGAGGCGGTTCATACGGATCTGAAACGCCGGTGAAATTCTTGATCTCTCCGGCAAGTGCTTTCTTATACAGTCCCTTGACGTCCCGCTGAACGAGAGTCTCTATCGGAGTGGAGACATAAACTTCGACAAAATTCCTTGTTTGCGACCGGACACGATCTCTAATTTCTCGATAAGGAGAAATAGCCGCTCCGATAGCAATTGCTCCATTACGCGAAAGCAGCTCGCAGACAAACCCGATCCGCAATATGTTTGTGTCACGGTCCTCTTTGCTGAACCCCAGTCCTTTGCTCAAATGTGTCCTGACAACATCGCCGTCCAATACTTCAACTCTTGTTTCTCCTCTCTCTTCGAGTTTCCTAACGAGTTCACCGGAGATTGTCGATTTCCCTGTTCCGGAAAGTCCGGTAAACCAAATCGTAAAACCTTGCTGACTCATCTATTTATTTCTCCTCATTTATTTATTAGTAACTTGTCAAGGTTTAGAGCCTTGATAAGGTTAATGGTTACAAAAGTTTTATACCCGACAAGACCAACATCGAGCCAAGAATGATTTCCATTGCCCGTTTTGGAAATGAAACACTTAATTTACTGCCGAGCACAACTCCCGGCACTGAGCCGACGAGCAAATTTGCCAGGAGAGGTAAGTCGACTGTCCCGCTCACAATATGACCTGCACCGGCGACTGCAGTGAGAATTGCACCATGAAAAACGTCAATACCAACCACGCGAGATAGCGGAAGCGTAAATATCGCAAGCATAAACGGGACAAAGATACTGCCGCTGCCGACTGATGTAATTGAGACGGCAAGTCCGACAGCGAAACTGACACCCCTGATTATCCATACGCTCTCCTTCCGATCCGGTGAAGACTTGAACTTCTCTGCAAATTTCCATATAGGCGGATAGAATAAGCCGGCCGACACTATTAGAAGAACAACTCCCAAAGCATGTCTTATTATGGAATCAGCTGAAACGATGTGAAGAGAAGGGAGAATTCTAAAGAACAAAAGTCCGAGGAGCGCGCCGGGTATGCTTCCTGAGAGAAGCGTCCTTGTGATCTTCATATCTACATTCCCAAGACGGAAGTGAGTAACGGCGCCTGCTGTCTTTGTCAACGCGCTGAGTACCAGGTCGGTCCCGACTGCAAAGACCGGTTGAACTCTGAAAATAAAAATCATGATTGGGGTAACAATGCTTCCTCCGCCCATTCCAGTAAGTCCAATCATTGTTCCTATGAAAAACCCGGCGAGTATGATTTCCAAAGACATTACTGATTATCCCTTCCCTGGGCGGTTAGCGGTTCAGCAAGATGCAGCCCGCACTCATTCTTCCGGAATCCTCGCCATCTCCCGGCACGCTCATCTTCACCTGCTCCGACAGGAGTTGTGCAGTGAACGCAGCCTATGCTTGTATATCTCTTGTCGTATAGAGGATTGTAAGGGACATCATGCTCGGCGATGTACTTCCACACATCTTTCTTCGTCCACGCAGCAAGAGGATTAATTTTGAGCAAATCGAATTTCTTATCCCATTCGACGACTCCGGCATTTGCACGGAAGGGCGACTGCTCGCGACGGATTGCCGTGATCCAACCACTGTAGTTCCTCAATGCTTCGCGCAAAGGTTCCACTTTCCTGATATTGCAGCAGAGATCCGGATTTCGTTCCCAGAGCTTCTCTCCGTGAAGTTCCACCTGCTGAGCAAGGGTAATATTCGTAGCATAACGAATGATTCGGATCCCGTATTTTTTTTCAAGCTCGCCGCGCAACTTGTATGTTTCGGGAAACAAGACATCCGTGTCGAGATAGAAAACGGGAATTCCCTTATCTATGGAGACTGTCATGTCGATAAGTGCTACGCCTTCGGCTCCGAATCCCGTCGCCATCGCGATCGAACCAACCGGGAACATCTCGCTTACCCATTCCAATATTCTGCCCGGATGCTCCGTCTCGAATCTATCGTTTAATGATCTGATTTCTTCCGGAGACAGGTTCATCACGAGTTCCATCCATGAGACACTTCTTCCAACGGCAAATACGCAGAAGCACATAGAGACAGTTTTGACTTTTGCGTTGTAGTTTTGATTCTTGATCTTTGCCTTTTGACTTCCATTCGTGTCACCGAGCTGGACTCCTTGCAGAGACTTTCAATCATGCCGCGCATTCACCCTCTCCTGTCACCGCAGCAAATACAGATTCTTCACCGAGATCGACAAACAAATCTTTTCTTATTTTCTCCGGGCGAAGATCAGACAAGTCCTTTATATCATCGCGAAAAGATCGAACACCGACTCGCTCAGCAAATTGCCAGAAATTCTCGTCGAGTGTTCTCTGTAACAAGAATCTCTTCAGGATTCGAGAGACAGCTTCGGTCGCATATCTGGCTGGGATCCTTCCGAGAGTCTCGCCAAACATGTGGTTGCCTGAGTTCATCCCTCCGCCGATGGACATTAAGTACGATGGAATCTCTCCACCATCGACCTTCTTGGTGGCACCGTGCAATCCGATGGCGGCGACATGATGTTGACCGCATGAGTTCGGGCATCCGCTAATCTTAATGCGCAAATTTTTGAGAATGACACTCCAGTCAGGTTGGCGCTGAAACATCTGAGTCAGCTCTCTGCCTAACGCACGCGAGTGTGTGATGCCTAGGTTGCAGGTATCTGCACCCGGACATGAGGTTACATTTGCGATGTGCTGCGCTCCGGGCTGATTCAGATTGACATTTTTCAATTCATGATACAGAGACTCAATATCTGATGACCTGATCCAGTGAAGAACTATATCTTGTTGTGGTGTCGTACGAACCTGACCATTTGAAAAATGTTCCGACAGCGAGCTAAGCGCATGCAATTGGTCTACTCTGAGGTCGCCTATCGTTGGGTTCACATAAACAACGTTGTATCCGGCACGCTTCTGAGGAACGACGTTCGATTCGAGCCAGCGATTGAATTCGACATCTCCATTTGTTTTCAAAATGAAATCAGGCTCGACGGGTAGATGCTCTCCTTCCAGCAAATCGTTGGGAACAAGAAATGTCCTGCCGGATTCAAGAATGCGCGATAGTTCCGCATCGACTCTCCTGCGAAATTCATCAAGTCCTAATTTCCAAAGTACATATTTCATACGCGCCTTATTACGATTTTCGCGATTACCAAGCGCATTGAACACCGTAATGATCGCCTCAGTATTCGGAATCAGCATCTCAACAGGCAGGAACTCTTTGAACAAA
This sequence comes from Bacteroidota bacterium, assembly GCA_021825585.1. Lineage (GTDB taxonomy): Bacteria > Bacteroidota > Ignavibacteria > Kryptoniales > JAKASW01 > JAKASW01. The sequence continues at coordinate 8,945 of JAKAGT010000053.1, forward strand.
TCCGCGACGCGTGGTTGGCCGCCAAGTCCGCCGCCGATAAGTACCTTAAACCCCCTTCGAACTTTTTCTCCTTCCTGTCGAAGCGCAGCGACATATCCGAGATCGTGAATCCATGGAATAACGCCATCGCTTTCGTCGGTACATCCTGAAAATGATATCTTGAACTTTCTTGGCAGTAGTTGGTTCAAAGAATTACGGAGGAGATGTTTCGCAAGGAGATGAGCATATGGTGTTATATCAAACAACTCGTTGCGCGAGACACCGGCAAGAGGTGATCCTACGATGTTGCGCACCGTATTACCGCCCGCTTCCCGCGTAGTGAGACCAACCTCCGCCAGGCTTTCCATCACATCAGGCACAGTTTCCAGCTTGACCCAGTGGTACTGTATGTCTTGCCTTGTGGTAATGTGGGCAAGGCCATCGGCAAACTTACTCGTGATCTCGGCCAATCGTGTCAATTGCCGCGAGGTCAATAGACCGTACGGAATCTTGACACGAACCATGTTGTAACCCTTTTGATCGGAGCGCTGCCCGTAAATTCCGCGATGCAGCCGGAATTTCTTGAACTCCTCTTCGGCGATTTCTCCACGCTTCAGACGGTCGATTGACTCCCGCATGCTCCGGATATCCTCAGATATCACTGCCTGATCCTCGACCGTAGTCAACTCCTCCTTCGTGTAAAACATCGTTCTTTCCTCAACTGTTTATATAAAAAAAGCCCTTCGTTGGTTTTCAACGAAGGGCTTCTGAAATAAACTCTATTAGTTCTTAGTTAATTCATGGACCTACACCTTCGCGAAAACAAAGCGATCCCATCATACAGATGCAGCAACAACATGCACACGCTGCGCAAGCTTTGTTCGTCCGTGAAGATGTACTTGTAATCATTATTATCAATAACAAGATACAGTTGTATTTCTAGTTTGTCAAGTTTATGCTGATAAAAAAATTCTAAATTGTCAAAAAAGCAGCGGTCAGCTATCAGCTTGCTGAAAGTCGAGTAGTGAAATTCTATTCTGTCCGCGTTGACTTCTGTTTTGTGTGGTATGATCTACTGAGATGATTTTCACGGGCATCCAAAGACAGATGCTAACCTTGTCAAGGTTTAGAACCTTGACAAGGTTTTGAACCCACCTTTCTCGGACAGTGAACTCTCCGTCAATTCAGAGCCGTTAGCACTCTACTTGAACTTTTGCAGCTCTGTCGCTCACACGAGTTCTCCGCTCAAATGTCAAAGCTTGATCAAGGTCTTCGATGAGGTCATTCGGATCTTCTATTCCAATTGACAAACGAATAACTCTCTCGTTGATACCAGCTTTCTCGCGCAGGTCAGGATTCATCGAGGCATGGCTCATCATTGTTGGATGCTCAATGAGCGATTCAACGCCTCCTAACGATTCTGCGAGTGCAAATATCTTGGTCGACCGAAGCACATATTTCGCTTCCTCGATGCCGCCGTCCACTTCAAATGACACCATCCCTCCGAAGCCATATTGCTGACTCTTCGCAAGCTCATGTTGCGGGTGACTTTCCAATCCCGGATAATATACTTTGCGGACGTGTGGATGAGTCGAAAGGAATTCGGCAACCACTCGCGCATTCCGTTCATGCTCTTTCATGCGCGGAACCAACGTCTTGATCCCACGTAAAACAAGCCAACAGTCAAATGGAGACGCTCCTTGTCCCAGGGCGTTGGCCAGAAACTGGAGTCTTTCTGCGTGTTGCTGATTTTTGACGACAACGGCTCCACCTACTACATCACTGTGTCCGTTTAAATATTTCGTGGTTGAGTGCACAATAATGTCGGCTCCAAGTTCGAACGGTCTCTGATTGAAAGGGGAGAGAAAAGTATTGTCGACAATGGAAAGAGCTCCATGCTGATGGGCAAGCTGAGAGAGTTCCCGGATATCAACTACGTTGAGAAGAGGATTGCTCGGCGTCTCGATCCAAAACGCCTTCGTGTTTGGTCGGATTGCTTTTCGCACTGAGGAAAGGTCCCTCATATCAATATAAGAAATTTCCAATCCGAACTGCTCGCGGTATGTTCGCAGTAGTCGTTCCGTTCCCCCGTAACAATCGTGTGTACAAAGGATGTGATCACCCGTCTTGAAAAAGTGTAACACGAGGGTAATCGCAGCCATTCCGGTTGACACAGCCGCCGCGCTAATGCCGCCTTCGAGGGCAGCGATGTTTTCTTCCAATGCTTTTCGGGTTGGATTTCCGCTCCGTGTATAGTCAAAACCCTTCGTCTGGCCGATATTCTCGAAGCGAAAAGTTGAGGTCTGATAAATTGGGGTTATTACACTGTTGAAAGCAGAGTCTTTGTCTACTCCCGCATGGATGGTACTCGTTTGAAAATGCATACATCACTCCTTTTTGTAAAATGTTACCAAAACGAAAAACCTCTTCCGATGATCAGAAGAGGTTACAAAGTAGTGTACACATCTTCTTCTCATCTTCCTCCGCCATGCGGAGCAGGAATTAGCACCTGACCCCCGATAAATCGGGGCGGTTGCTACGGCGTCATCGGGCCTGGTCCCTCGGCCGTTCTTGATAAGATAGAGGTTTTGATAAAGAACTTATCGACAAGTCAAGATACGCATTCAGAGAGACCGTGTCAAGTAAAACAGTGCTTGTGTGAGTCTAATTTGTCAAACATGAGATAATCGAAACACGGGAGAACGGAATAGGGTAAGGGGGGAAATAAGAGATGGATTGGAGTGCTGGAATAGTGGATTATTGAATTCATGGAATAGTGGTAATGCTAAGTGCTGTAGGCACGAGTTATTTATGGCTCAAGAAAACCTTAGCTGTTGACCCGTTTACACGCGAGTATTTTTTTAGGCAAACAAACATCACTGTTCGGGCAGCTTTCAAACTTGAAACTTCTTGGCGTTGATATAAGGATCGCCATTGAAAATAGCTGATATAATGGCTAAGGCATCCACGCCAAGGCCTAACAAGATTCTATAATTATGCTCGTCTATACCTCCAATGGCTACGACTGGAATTTTCAAGTTTTGTTTGGCATCCGGGAAAATATCGAGCGTAGGAAGAACTTTTTCTTCGGGCTTGGTTTTAGAAGCGAATGCGGCACCGAAAGCCACATACGTTGCTCCCAATTTTTCAAAATCAACTGCCATCTCCAAATCATCATAGCAAGAAACGCCGATTATCTTATCCGTCATTT
>JAKAGT010000087.1 GCA_021825585.1 Bacteroidota bacterium
GAGTTTCGATGGCGTATGTCCGGGCATGTGCCGCGAGTGCCGGAGTATCGCTGTATCAATTCATCGGTGGACTCAATGCCAACCTCCTTCCTGTCCCCTGCATGAACGTAATAAACGGCGGGAAGCATGCCGACAACAACGTCGACTTCCAGGAATTCATGATAGCGCCGCATAACGCTCCGTCGTTTGCCGAGGCGATCAGAATGGGAGAGGGAACCTTCCATGCATTGAAATCTGTCCTGCATGGGAAGGGACTCAGCACCGGCGTCGGCGACGAGGGCGGATTTGCCCCTGACTTGAAGTCCAACGAGGAAGCGGTGGAAGCCATACTTGAGGGAATTACAAAGGCGGGATACAAACCGGGGAAAGATATCAGTATCTGTCTGGATCCGGCAGCCAGCGAAATGTGGGACAACGGAAAATATTTGTTTTTCAAAAGCACAAAGGCTCACAAGTCAAGCGATGAGATGATCAAATTGTGGGAGAGCTGGATAAGACAGTACCCAATCATCCTTCTCGAGGATGGACTTGCTGAAAACGATTGGGAGGGTTGGAAGAATCTGACGCAAGCGTTTGGCACAAAAATCGAGCTCGTCGGAGACGATATTTTCTGCACCAACAAGAAAATACTGGCAAAAGCGATCGAGAAGAAAGTCGGTAATTCGATACTGATAAAACTCAACCAGATCGGTACCGTCACCGAAACGCTTGAGACAATCGAGCTCGCATATCGGAATGACTACAACGCATTCGTATCTCATCGCAGCGGAGAGACTGTCGATTCGATAATCGCTGATCTCACTGTCGCAGTGAACGCGGGTCATCTCAAGACCGGGAGCGGCTGCCGGGGTGAAAGGATCGAAAAGTTCAACCAACTGATGAGAATTGAGAAACAATTAGGAAAAGCTGCACGCTTCGCCGGCAAGAGCGCTTTCAAAAACTCCTAAACCGAATCGAAACTGGTGTGACCGCCGGAACGAACTGGTTCCGGCGGTCACGCTTCCAAAAGGCAGGGCTGTGCCGTTTCATACCTCTACTGACGGCCAGGAAGGATTTCTGTCACGTCGAAGATCCCGACCCGTCGGGACCGAGGCACATTGTACGGACGTAGTCGATATTCTTTCCGACGGAGAATGGTCGTCCGGCCTCCGACAAATCGTTGAAGGCGGGACATTACTTTGAAAAGTCCATGCAGGAACAAATGGGCTTGCGTCACAGATGCAATATGCGTCTATCGATTCGTGGACCTGATAGAACGCTGCGAGCTCCCTTCTTTCATGCTTCAAAATCATTTGACTTAATCTTCCTTTGCTGACGATATATGCTGAGCGTTTCAACTGCAGTGTCTACGCCTATTGAAACGGTGGGCCTTGAACGGCGGATGTTCAAGGTGGGGGGTCAGCTCCGACAGGGAGTGCGGTATCAACTTCGTGTAGAATGTGAGTTGTCAGATCATGAAAAGAGAGTGCGGATAGTGGGCGTATGACGCCGGCCGGGATCCTGGCGGCAATCTTCACGAGATCAGGGTTACTATGTGGATGGCTGCCTGCGATTCTAAGCACTCCGCAGCTGATTCTCTCCAACTGTCCTTCCCTCAGCAAAGAGTGGAGGGTTTCCGGATGTATCGCAGCTCCATTTTTGTTCAGTACCTTCGGTTCTTCCGGGCGCAATGGGTGTTCGTTGTAATAATATGGCAACAATGCTAAGTTATTGCTATGGAGTTCGAGCAACTTATCAGAATTGTAGGTGATGAGCCGGTTTTTGAGACGGGGTTTCTCCTGGCTGGGAATGCGAATTCGAAGGACGTGATCCTGCAGCTCTCCCGTTGGACGAAGGCTGGCCGACTTCACCAGATCCGGCGTGGACTTTACGCACTTGCAACACCGTACCAAAAGGTGAAACCGCATCCATTCTTGGTCGCAAATCGTATGGTTCGAGCTTCCTTCGTCAGTTGCCAGTCAGCCCTTGAGTTCCATGGGCTTATCCCTGAGCACACTCCGGCCGTCGTGAGCGTGACAACCTCACGACCGGGACGCTGGAAGACACCGCTAGGGGATTTCGAATTTCGCCATATCAAGAAAGAGCTTTTCTCGGGATATCAACTGTCTGATCTCGGTGTGGGACAAAAAGCCTTCGTTGCCACACCGGAAAAGGCGTTGCTTGACGTCGTGTATCTACAACCTGGTGGCGACGCGGAATCATATCTGAACGAGTTGAGACTTAAGAATCTCGAGAAGCTTGACATCGCAAGCCTGCAGCTGGTGGCCGCGAAGTCCCGAAGTCCAAAACTAGTCAGGGCTCTGAAGCAAATCGCAACGATGGTCGGCAAGGAAGCGGAGGAGTACAGAACATTATGAAAGAATATATCGCCGGACTCGTCCGCGGTGCCTCAACTCCTCTTGAGGCCAGGAACATTGTCAGGGAATACTTGCAAGCCAGAATCCTAGGCGCGATGCAGCGCGCCGGCGCAATGATTCCATTGTCTTTCCATGGTGGAACAGCGTTGAGATTTCTCTATGCTACCGGCCGGTACTCAGAAGATCTGGACTTCGCGTTGGAGAAGAACAGAGACGATTATGATTTCCACAAGTATCTTGAGAGTATCAGAAGCGAGCTGACCGCTGAAGGCTACAACGTCGGATTCAAGGTGAGTGACAAGAAGATCGTGCACGGAGCGTTCGTAAACCTCCGCGGACTCCTTAGTAGAATAAAATCCGCGGATTCAATTTCAACCGATTGGCTTATCTCGCCTGTCACGCCTGCGCGCCGGAACATTAAGGGTAGCGCGAGAGCCGTACTGTTGCCACTTTGGCGACGGCACGTGTGCAGGCATGCAGGAGGTCGTCCCGACTCCGCTAGT
>JAKAGT010000054.1 GCA_021825585.1 Bacteroidota bacterium
ACGGACCATAGATTCGGTTGGCGAGGGTCTTCAAGGAGTAGGAGTTGCTCCGGCCTGGAACATAAAGTCCTCTTCTGACTCTAATTATCTCCCCTGACTTGATCATCGTCGTGATCTTAGCCTTGGGGGATTCATAGTCTCTTACCTGTTCAAGCAGGTAGGAATAGTCCATATAGCCTTGTAAGCCGGTTTCCACATCTTCTCCAGTAAGTATGAAAATATCATACTTTCTGGAGAAAGACAAATTCACGGAACCGCCTGAACTTGAGAGGTGGGCTCCGATTTCAATCTCCGGCAGCCACGTCGAGCTATCCGATGGTCTTCACAATCTCCCCACGTATCTTGTGAACGACATCAACGGCCTCTTCCTCGCTCAGGTATTCACGGGCGATGGAGATGCACTTTAGTATTAACCCCGTCTCCTCAGGCGTATCCTTTTTCGCTTGGGCGAGTGTAAGCCCTTTGATAATGTCGAAGGCCCACAATATTAATTGCTTTTCTTCCCCCGTTACCTTCGACTCGCCTCTGAAAAGAGAAATCAATCTCCGCGGGTCCATCCCTGCTGCAATCATCGCATCCGTGCCAACCGTTATTACGAATAGAGCGGTATCAGGCGGAAGGAAGTCAAACCGCTCGTTCATCATTGCCAGAAGTTTACGGTCTACAGCTCCCGGGGCCGATGGCTTCCGGGATTTCCGCGGCTCTGGCCCGGGCGTATGTTGGACCGCGGCTTTTGAAATGCCGGAATAATCCATCCTGACTGACTTGAACAACTCAGTCTTTTCGGCCGCGGTCATTGAATCCATTTCCTTGCCGCGGTCTGCCAGTTGGCTGTTCCAGGTGTTCATGAGGAGCCCAAAGAAGTCCTCTGCCTCTCTCATGGTCGAGAATTCGGATTTCTTTTCGCTCTGGAAATAGAATTCCATCTGAATGTTCTGGAAATGGCGAAAGTCATCCATGGGCTTAGCTGCGGTAACCGGCTCATTGAATTCGTTTGTCAATTCCTTCAGATTCCTTTGCGCGATCCTGTTTCGCGGGTTTTCCTTGACAGCAAGTCTCCATATTTCCAGCGCCTCGTCTTTTTTATGCTGCTTCCACAGCACAACTCCGAGACCGTTATAGCATTCCGAGCGTTCCGCGTGGCAGGATGCAGGCGTTAGCTCGAGGGACTTGCGATACGTATGTTCGGCATCTTCAAAGGCCTCAACTTCGTTTTGTGTCTCAGCAATGTGGTACAAAATCGTATAGTCATTTGGAAACCTCCGGTCAGCAGCCTGAAGGACGTCAAGAGCTTCCGAGCGCTGCCCGGTCTCACTCAGGCATAAGGCAAGACCGACATGGACTATCGTTTCGTCCGGGTACTTCGTCATCAGTTCGCGCGCATATGGCAGCGCGATTCGAAATTTTCTCTGTTCGATCAGTTTGTCGAGTCTCCTCAGATCTGCGCTGCGTCTCTGAAGATTATTAGGGTCGTTTGTCATTGGTTGTCATCCTTGTTCGGTTGGTCTCAACGCCCATTTCCAGAACGGGAGATATTTGACGTGCTTTTCTCCGAATTTGACTTCGCCTTCCTGGTCCCATGTGACAACCTGGAGGTTATTACAGTTCAGCTCTTCACCGGCCTCGTATAGGGACCTGAGCTCCCGTTCCTCCGTCTTTTCATCAAGACGATAGGTGACTTGCACAAGTTCCTCATTCTTCCTCTGCTTCCGTAGAAGGAAATCGACTTCCCGGTTGGTCTTTGTGCGGTAAGTAAAGAGCGAGTCATTCGGATGGAAGCCGCGTCTCAACAGATCGCCGAAGACCACGTTTTCGAGGAGTTTGCCACTGTTCGGCGAGTTAACACGAGCAGCAAATCCGTTGTCTACGAGGTAAGCCTTCCGCGACGCTTTCAGCTGTTCTTTAATTTTGTGCGAGAAACGATTCAGGACAAAGAAGACGTAAGATTCCTCCAGATAGCTGACATAGTTCTGGACCGTGGCTACACTGTTGAAGTCAAGCGAGTTCTTTAGTTTGGTGAAGGTAAACTCGATCGGGAAATCCGTTGAGAGATAGGCTGAGAGCTCTGCTATCTTGGCCGAGTAACGGAGATTATATCGCCGTACCACGTCTTTGAAGAGAGTCGACTCGAGAAGGACGGTTAGATAAGATCTGACATCGAGACTTTTCGTGACAACTTCGGGATAGCCGCCCGTGATCAGATAGCTTTCGAGCTCGCCCATCCCCTTCCCCTTTACTTCAGGAAGGGCACTACCAAGATCGGCAGTCGATATGCCCTTCGCGCGAAGATATTCTCTCACACTGAACGGAAGAAGTTCTATCGGGATATGTCTGCCGGTGAGGGCTGTCGAAAGCTCGGAGCTCAGCAGCCTGGCATTCGATCCGGTAATTACGAGATTAAGACCCCGCCGGTGCAAGCGGTTCACCAGCAGCTCCCAGTGTTTGAGGTTCTGGATTTCGTCGAAGAGAAGATACTTCGCTTTGGGGTGCACCTGGAATATGGCCTGGACCATCTTGTCGTAATCTTCTATCCCAAGGAGCCGCTCGTCATCGAAGTTGACGTAAGCGAAGTCTCTGTCCCTGAGCAGCATGAGTGCGAAGACGGATTTCCCCGCGCGTCTGGGTCCCGTGATGACTTTGACAAAAACCGAATCGAGTAACTTTACGGCTTCCGCAGCCTGTTCTCTTTCAATATAAGGAGTGCTTAGAAGGCTTTGTTTTTCAGCCTCCTGGCTCTCGATGACTTCCCTCATGTCCATTTGGCGTTTCATACTGTTCAAACCTGTAAGATTTTGTTCAGTACACTGAATATAGTGAACAAACTACGGAAACCGAAACGCGGACACGGATTCTCGCGAAGGTATGACTTGCTTTGACAATCCTACCCGTCAAAGACTGAAAATAACCCGCAGTAAGAAAATCTATGGTTCGAGATAGGTATTCTATCCCGAACTAAGGACTTACTCAAGTACGGGCAGGTGGGATGATGGAATCGGCGTGTTTGGGATGGAGGACTGAATTGAACTCCAGGAAATTCAATGGAAAGGGCGCCACGAATAGGATATTGGAGCTGAAAACTCCAAATAGTATCAATATATGAGACTTTTTGCGAACGATAGCTCCACCGTCGTGGAATGCCTCAATGTCCATTACCTGAAAGTGGGCTGTTTCTTTCCGCGGGCACAATTCGTTCGAAATTGTAACGTTTTTTGGGAGCGGCACTTGCAAAAAGGCTTGACTTCTCGCACGATCATGCGAGATTCACAAAATTTCAGCAAGCAAGAGGTGATGCCTGGATCTCGATGTGTCCGCTATTTTCCTTTAAGGACGGACGAGACGAACTCCACCGCTCCGTCGGTCATCTTCCGATACCGGCCATGATCTTTCCAGTAATGGTGGATGAAACCACCGGATCTCTTCATGCTGCCAAGCCGCTCCTCGAGATAGAATAGGGACAAGTTTTTGTGTCCAGTTTTCGTGTCCAAACCACTCAAGATATGTCATCGAAGTATTGAGTTGATACGGGAAAGGTTGGGAATGGTGGAGATTTTGTGGGCCCTGAGGGACTTGAACCCCCGACCCGCTGATTATGGGTCAGCGCGAGAGCATCTTCAGCATCATCGAACGAATCAAAAACATCGATTCGGTTTCGTATTCAAGGTTTCTCAGATACTGATAGCTAGCTCCAGATACCGAAATGTCCAACTGCATCGCCATATAATCGCCATGAGATTGTGACTGAAAGTCGAACCTATCGTGGTACAATTGTAAACCTAAAGTAGAACTTAGGTGAATGCCCCGGGGCTCTTCCAGGGATTCACTCCCTCTTTTGGCGGGCAACCATTCGTCTCTCGAGTGAGTCAAAGGAACCGAAAAGGATACAGGTTAATCTGGCTTCCCTCTTCCATATCGCGGATTGAATCGCCGTGACTTCACACCCCGGGTGGCCGTTCGCGGCAGCAACGAAGAGAGAGAGTGCGAAAAACGCAAAGACTCCCTCCACCCATGCATTTCCTCCGAGGAGGATAAGGAGCGCCAAAGGAAGAGCGGTTAAGAGCTTCCGGACCGTGGGACTCGGTTCTCGCTTCAGAACTGCCCAGTAAATTCCCACGTAAATAGCCGCGACTATCGCGAAACCCTCGGCAGTTTGAATCACACCGGTCGTTCCCCACTTACCGATGAGCTGAAAGATGAGGAATGCCAGGAAAATTCCCAGCGACAGTCTCAGAAGACGGCCGACTATCAGTGTCCTCTCGGTTTCCATTCCGCACTTCTCCTTTAAGTTGTCATCTCCTGAATTACGAAGCCGACGTTATCTTGTTTACAATCTCGTCTTCAGACGGGAGGCCCGTTCTGTATACCCTGCAATTCATGCCAGGCTCGTCAGGCGCGTCGGTATTCTCGAAGTCCGCATTGTTTATCAGAAGTGTCGGCGAGCCTCTGAATCTTACACTCTTTGCCTTCGTGTACGAATCGACGAGTGTCTCTTTGTAGGAGTACTCACCGTCAAAATGTCTGACCGCCTCTCGGACTCTTCTTAACATCTCTTCCGAGTTCGGGCATCCTTCGAAATACTGGATTTCGATTTCAACTTTCTTCATCTCATTTAATCCTTTCGATGCTCCACCAATTCATTTCCGTCCGGGTCGATGAGCATGACAACGGCTACTTCCGTTCTCCCGGCTGCTTCGGGATCTCGCAGCAGGAGTCGCCGGCGGACGGTACAGCCACTGCAGCAGCCGGTTTGTATGCGGCATTCCCGGCTTTCAGCGATTCGGCGGAGGCCGCATGCGCGGCGGAGATGGATGGTATGGCGATGACCGCAATCGTCACAACCGCGGCAAACCAGAGGGAAATCTTTTCCCACTTTCCTGCGCCTACTTTTTTGCACGTGCTGTCTTCGCACTTTACTTCGCGCTTGCGGTACGTAAGATAGAACGCGACGCCGAGCAGTATGACCGATAGCCCGATGAAGTACGGCCGGTATACTCCGATGACGCCCGAGAGCCCTGCCGTGCCTGCACCGAGTAACGCCAGAACGGCCGGCCCTATACAACACGCCGAGGCCGCGACCGCGGACAATATCGATCCGGCAACGGAAATTCCGCCGATGGTTTCTCTTCTACTTTTCGATTCCTTCATAGCGTCTCCACCTTCTTCCATCCTTCATCGAGTGCGTTTACTATCGGGCATTCTTCGATCGACATCTCACCGTCTGTACACTGGTTTGCTAGCGACTGGAGATGTGATGCGATGCTTTCCAGGTCTTTTATCCTTGTCCGGATATCTGCAACCTTCCGAAGCGCCAGTTCCTTCATGGCCTCACATATCGTTTCCGAATCGATGCGCATTGACAGCAGTTCCTTCGTCTCCTTGAGAGTGAAGCCGAGTTCCTTGGACCGTACAATGAATCTGACACGGGCCAGGTCGCTTTCATCATAGTAACGGTACCGGGACTCCTGTCTCTTCGGCTTCGGCATCAGGCCGATTCTTTCGTAATACCGCATCGTCTCCAGGTTTATCCCGGCCTCTCTTGCCAGTTGGCTCACTTTCATCGTTCTCATGATCTCCTCGTTTCTACATATAATATAAACACCGGAGTATAGTACGGAGTCGAGTGTAAAAGCAAATAAATTTTGGGAACAGCAACACCGCGAAGCATCATAAGGTGCCTGCGGATTGATCTGCAGGCGCCTTATGGCCGGAATTTACCTCTGAAAGCCGCCGGACCTAGTGCCGGTGTTCATGTTCGTGAGCGCCGGATTTCGCCTTGTCGGCAAAAGCCTGCGGGTTCTTGTCGAAGGCAACTTTACAGTTCGACGAACAGAAATAGTACGTCTCGCCCTTGTATTCCGATTTGGCAGCGGCGTTCTTTTCGTCGACTTGCATTCCACATGTCACGCACTTAGCCATCTTGTTGCTCCTTTCTTTAGTTTACTTTAGATCACTTTACATCAATATTCCCACACATCCGGGAAAACTACACCCTTTCATCGAGAACTTGGCTCCTGATTGAATGGTTGTGTTCAATACTCAATTCCCAGCAGCTTCGCGAGTTCATATAGAGGAGGATTATGAGCGATGACGGGCTTGGACTGACTCGACTTGAGAATGCGCAAGGTCGGTATTACTCTCCGTCCCCCTGACCAGCGGATTACTTGTTGCGTCGCCGACTCGTCCTTGTCTATGTCGATCTCATCGTGCAAGATTCCGTGTTCCCGGAGAAAGCGCTTCGCGTTTTTGCAGTCGGGGCACCACGAAGTCGAGTACATAGTTATCTGTTCCACTTGGCTCATCTTATTCCTTTCAATTGCAGCAACAATTTAAGAGGCCGAACACTATTCGATCTGTCAGCCAGACGACAGAAGCGCCGGTTGCGTGTGGACACTGATGTCATCATTTCCCTGGCCGTGACTCCTCGTTTTCGGCCCTTAGGATCGCGAGGAGCACTTGTGCGTTCAATCTTACTTTATAATTCGGATTAACATACTCAAAGAGAATGGTCCCGTCCGTTCCGACTATGAAGACCGCCGGCACCGGCAGAACATGGTCATCGACGCCGGAAGCCTCCGTCAGGTTGATTCCGAATTTCTTGTACGATTCCAAAGTCTTCTCGTTTACTTTGAAAGCAAGGCCGAATGCCTTCGCTGCAACTTTGTCACTGTCGGAGAGCGATGTGAAATTAAGCTCGTGCTTCTCAATTGATTTCTCGACGTTCATGGGCCGATCAGCGCTCACGGCAACCAATTGGTAGCCGAGCTGGAGCACCTTGCTTTCAATATCATGAAGTCCCGATAACTGTAGATTGCAATAAGGGCACCAACCGCCCCGGTAGAAGACGAGGACTGTTGGGTTTTTCTCGAGGAATGAGTAAAGCCTGACCGGTTTCCCATCGACTTCGGTAAGTGTAACATCAGGCACCTTCATTCCGACGAGGATCGGATGAACCTCATCTGCATTCGGTGCCACACGATCTGATAGAGTCTCCTCTGCTTTTCGGGCAGATTGCGCAGCGACAGCAGCACCAACAGCAATGACCCCCGTGAAGGCAGTTACCATGACAAGTCCATTAAACATCTCTTGCTCCTTGTAATTCAAATCTTCTTAGAGTCTGCAGCAGGCATAACGTTTTGACCGGAGAATAAATTCTTGAATTCATAAAAGATGCTTGAGCCACTTTCGTTTTTCCGAAATACAAACCATCCGAGAATAGTCCCGAAGGTAATGTGTGCCAGCATCACGGTGACAGCGAATCCCCAGCCGAAGTCGACGCCGAACGGTCCAACACCGAGAGCAATAACCACAGGACTCGCCATGAAACCGATGCCTACCAATATTCCGTAGAGTGTCCCGCCCCAAATCTTTCCTTTGCCGATGATGATGCTATAAATGACGGCGAACATCGCTCCGTTCCAGAAGTGGTACGACCAGCCAGCAATGTCGGAGAGGACATTCGGGCCTTGTGCGAATCTGTTTAGGAGCAGAACTCCCATCAGTTCAGGCAGGTCACCGGGCATACCGCCAAGGTGGTAACCTATTTCTCGGATTATCTCCAGACCAATAGTTCCGATAAGACCTGCAAAGATCCCGCTTCGGATCTGGCGGGTTAGCTTCCTTTCTCGGACAAACCAGCTTATGACAATGACGACAGCTAAAAGAACAATGGAAGGCAGCAGGAACTCGACGGCAAGGTCGTTCATGCCCGCATATCCCGCCTCCGCGGCGACGAAAATATTCGGCGCTACACCAGCCGCGAGAAGTGCAAACAAGCTTAATACGATTTTCTTCAATTCGGGTTTCATACATATCTCCAGTTTTTGTTGAAGGTTGCCTTCTTGAAGGCAACCTTCTTCTTCGTTACCTGGTTTACTTTGCGAACATCCCCGTCAACATCTGCAGCTTCTGATCCAGCATCTGCGCTATCATGTCGACTTTCTTATTGCCGAGTGTTGAAAGTTGGGCAGAGGGTTTCACATAGCTGATGTAGGTGTTGCCGTTTGCGTCGTCATAGACGTTTACCCGAATTGGAACGACGAAACCGACGGCTCTGTCTGCCGAGAAGAGCTTGTTGCCGACAGTCGGGTTTCCGACAAATAGAGAAACAGCCTTCAGCTTGATTCCCGTCATCGCAAGCATCTTACCCTGGTTGATTTCAGACATGACCATCATACCGTTCTTTGCGATGCCCTTCTTAAGGCCACCGACCGTCTGGTCGAACGACATTTTCGATTGGACGGTAACAAGTCCATTGCTCTGGGCATAGACGCGAGTTGCGGTAGTCATTGATGCAGCGACCAGAATCGCGAACAGATACGTCGATGCAAGTTTTGTGAAATTGTTCTTCTTCATTTTGATTCCTCCTTGTCCGCCTGCAGCGGACTTTTTGTTTGGTTGTTGGTCTATTAATCTCACGGCATAAGATATGAGTCCCGGCAACGAGAGTCTGTCAGGTAGATGACAAATCGGGAGGAATGTTGGCAAGATGGATATATGGGAATAATGGGGTGCTGAAAGAATAGATTAGAGGGATGGACTAAACTAGAAGGGGACCAGTAAGGGAGGAGATTCGCTCAGAAGCAGATCGCCGGAAAGCTTATCCGGCGAGCCTTTTCAATTTCTCGTAGTCTTTAATTGTAAAACTGTCTCGGTTGAATTCGACCAACCCGGCCTTTCGCAATTCATCGAGAATGGCTGTAGTTGTTTGCCTCGCGGATCCGGTGAGGAGGGCGATCTCCTGGTGTGTGAGTGTACTTTCAATCGTCACTACCCCGTTCTTCGTTTTCCCGAACTCTTCAGCGTACTCAACGAGGAAGCCTGCAGTTCTTTGTTTGACATCTTTGAAGATCATGTCGCTTACCCTTTTCTGAACCTTTCTCAGTCTCAGGCCGATTTTCGAAGTTGAACCACAACAATACGTGTACAGTGGTCGCAATTGAGCAGAGCGAGTTAATATCTGTCATGAAGACTGTCACCAACTTGACGCAAATATATCACTAAAGCATAAGGGAATCTTCGAATATGCAAGGATTAAAAGGCTTGCACCGTTCGAATCAGACTACGGATCTGAGGGTTGGGGGTTCGAATCCCTCCAGGCGCACTGAATTCAAAGATTTTTCGGGGACTGTCACCAAAGTGTCACCACTTCTCTATCGGTTAAGGCCACTCGCTATGCAATGAGATGGTACAGCGTTGGCAGGCCACGATTTATTTGATGGCGAAGACTTAGTAATCCATTGGTCTAAGACTCCCACATACCGTGGTGACCCGCCCCCATATAGCCCGAAAAAAATTCCAGAAGAAATCTTCCAGAACCCACTTTCCCACCTGAAGAGTACCGTCTCTGTTCAAACGCGTTACCGATTTCATAGAAGGTGGTCACAACTTTCCCACTTGCGTTCACGAAAATACACTTCTATATTAGGTCGAGTTTCGACGAGGATCCCACCCTACCCCAAGTAATCCTCGGACTATCCGTACCGACCTGCTGGATACCCCACAGCGGGTCGGTTTTTTATTGCGTGGACCTAGGCAATCCCCCCATACCCCACAAAAAATTTCCCAGGACCCACTTTCCCACCTGAATAGTACCGTCTCCTGTTCCACCCATACGTAGAACCTACCCAACCAAGCATTCTTGTAACACTACTTGGGTTGAGGCCCATTTGGGGTCCTCTTTTCTCGCGGTATAAGAGAATGGTAATCGATTAACCATCCACAAACCAATATTGGAGACCTTCAAATGACATGGGAACAGTTATATCCAATTGTAAGGGAGCAGGCGGACTATGCGATTCTTCGTTACGATGACCGCCGACAGGACAAAGTCCAGGAACTTGTCTGTCAGGCATACGAGAAGTATCGGAGCGATACTTCAGCAGGGCGCGAAATCAAGAAGCAAAGTTTCAAATGCTTTGTGACCCAACCGGCCAAGCAATTGGACCTTCGAAGCGTTGTAAAAGGTGGCTATGGTGGCACAAGCAGGATCGATGTGCTCGGCAATTTCAACCGGCGACCAAACGGACAAATCTTCGTTGAAAAGCTGGACGAATGGATGCCGATGAACATGAAATCTCGAGAAGCCATCCAAGAGTCACTGACTTTCAGCATCGATTACAGCTTTTGGATGAAGAGGCTCACGAACATTCAGAGGCAGACTGTCGAGTATTTAATCCAGGGATTTCGGCTGAAGGAGATCGCAAAGAAACTAAAGGCTAACCTGGAGAAGGTTCGGAAGATAATAGAACAGATTCGTGACAAATACCGGCTTTACTTCCTCCTCGAGGTGGCCTGAAGGTCCGGCGCACACTTCAATGAGGTGTGCGTTTTTTTACTCATCCGGCCCTCTATGTTCAGTCTCCTGTTCGTCAACCCAGTCTTCTTCAACCCATACCATTCCTTTCCTGCCCGGCACACGCCGAACCGGTCCGGCAACATACAATCTGCAGGACTTTGGGCCGTAGCAGAACGATTCTCTTCGATACCTGACATTACTGGAATCCCATTGGTCAATTATCATCTCGACTGCCATATGAGCCGCCCAAATACACGTCGAACAACTTTCCTCAATAGATTTCTGTGATAACCGTCGATGGCCTCTGGATCGGTATGTTTCCAAGGACGGAGGAATGCCGTGCCATGGTGGACCGGCTGAATAGTCAGAGCTTGATTTCTTTATGATCGCAAGACCGCTTGCCTGATAATATCCGACAGATTCGAGATCGAGGTGGGAGACCGGGAGACATGAGCCCTCAACAATGTCGCCCGCACAGAAACTGAATCTGGCTTCTGTTGCTTTTCCGATACCAACAGTGAATAATCCGGCTTTACCGCCTATCTCGCCATCAACTACCAGCGTGAAGCCCTGGTAAGTATGGGATCTTTGGTCAAATGAACGTTGAAGCCGGATGCGGGGTCGGACTGACATGACAAGGCCTTTCCACTTCAACTTTTCAGTCAACTTCCGAGCCCCTTTCCAGTGGCTTCTTGCACGATTTGCGACGAGGAGGTTTTCCTATCTATCATCTTACCTCAACTATTTACTACTCTCCCTTTCAATATGGGTCCTGTTAAGCGCAGTGCGCGCCATGTGAGGCTCATTCCTCAAATTACTTCGCGCTTCATCTGTCTTGATAGCATCGCCATTATATATAGAAATGGTACAATGACGCCAATCGGGAACAGTATGGCTGCGCTGGCGAACCATGATGGCAAGGTCCCACTGGCGCTCCCTTCAAAGCCGCCGACCATTAAGAGCATCAAGTAAAGTGTGATTGCGATACCGAGCCCTAAGACAGCCTCAAAGTACCTGTTTAGCCAAAGTCCTCTCCGTTGTTCGGGAATCTGGAAAATGTATGTGAAGAACGCGGGGAGATTCAACATGTACGGGTATTTGCTGAACAATGTGAAAAGAAATCTTGCCACTAGTAGAATAACGATCGCAAACAAGCTCGACAGTGCTGGTAGCAGTAGAAAAGTGCTCTTGGCTCCGTAATGGGTCGGCTCCCCGGAGAAACCAAACTGCGTCGGTACTTCCTTGGGCAACATGGAATAGCAATACAAACCAATAATCCAGATCGCAACAGCAAGAAGAAGAAGTGTTATAAAGAGAATTCGCCCACGTCTGCTAAGAGGTAGTGGTGCTATGGCCATTTTGAGTTACTCCTTTCCGCGCGCATTGCGCCTAACGTCCCGTGGGAAGAAGTCGTTGCTCTCGCCCGCCATAAATGTTGCACAGCATCGAGACAACGGGCGAGAGCAATGAAGCGAACACCATGATATATAATAATTGAGCGTCTTCTTCCTGCTTGTTAGCTGCAGTTG
>JAKAGT010000031.1 GCA_021825585.1 Bacteroidota bacterium
ATGCGCTCCATGTAGCCGCGGCCACCGTTGCCCGTTCCGACGCAATTGTATCCTGGAATTTCCATCATATCGTTCGGCTCGACAAGATGCGCGCTTACAATCAAGTGAACCTTGCAAACGGTTACGGCATTTTGACGATCATTTCTCCGAAGGAGGTGAATTACGATGAACAAAGCCAATAAGAAAGAACTCGACTGCATTGCTGTCAAGCGGGAAGCCCAGAATCAAATCTATGAGGAGACCAAGGACTTGACGCCTGAGCAACAGATTGAGTACTTCCGGGACGCAGTACTGAGAAGTCGATTCAGGAAATGGTGGGAGGAAGCGAGTACTTTCTTAGCGAAGCGATCGAGCAAAGCGTCGTAGCATACGCACGCATTCCCATAACAGAAGAAAAACACTTCAATCTCATCTCATCCAGTCACAACCGGGGCCCCATCCCCGCCCCTCACCGCGACGTCTTTCTTGACGCGGCGCTGGCAATCGGTGCTCCGGTGTTTCGTCCCAACTTCCGTGCATCATTCCTCTAATCCATCGACCGCGCATATCACAGACTCCTATTGCCCTGTTCACAATTTTCTCATTAGCCGAATCAACCCGCGGTCGAAAGCTCTCCAATACGTCCTTCTGGTAGGTGTTTACGGCATTCAACTTCGCAAGGAAGATGGCTGATGTATCGTTAGGCGTTTCTTCCAGGGCTGACTGAGCCTCCGTTAGCATCGCGTCCAGAAGTCCCTCATCCAACTTGCCAGATTTCTGCAGGACACGTTTTATCTCCTTCGTGCGCTCCTCGGAAAAAGTCAGCCGAAGCTCCGCTTTCCTTTCTGAGCTGAATGTAAGGAGAAAGCTGACTTTCTCGGTCACCAACTTCAACGGATAGAGAATGTCGCCGGGAACGCTATTGGCGGAGACGGTGCTGATCGCCACAAACATGAGGACAAGCGCAAAAGCCGCGCTGAGTGTCCATGCTAACCGAGGTTGCTGAAAGAGTCTGCCAAAGAAGGAACGACGCTTCTTTTTCAGTCTCGGAGATTGGCCCCGACCAACGGTCGAGGTCTCGACCAAATGTCGGACAGGGCGAAGAAGCGCAAGTTCTTCTCCGATACCGACTAAAGCGGCTGACACGGCGTCAGCGCTCGGCTCGGGCTTCGGCAATTGCTCCATAGCCTGCACTAACTCAAGGAGCGGCTTGGTCTCGGATATGTACTCCGGATACTTAGCAAGAATTGACTCGACGCTTCCACCCTTGCGGAGCTCGTCAATGCAATCGTCGAATATTTTTTCGAGATCCTTTTTCATGGAATTCTATTGCTTTTCCGTTCGAAGTATCCTCTTCAGTGTTGTAAGTGCCCTGAACTGAAGCGCCCTGATGGCTTCATTTGACTTTTCAAGCAAGCGGGCTATTTCCTCGGTCTCGTACCCTTCGATGAACTTGAGTATTATGACTTCCCGCTGCTCATCTGTCAGGTGAGAGAGTCCCTTCTTCAACTGTTCCTGATTTAGTAGTTGAGTGCTTTCATCTCTGTCATCTGCAATCTCCTCTACGGATTCAGCCACAGGATCGACGACACTGCGCACGGCTCTTCTGCGATAAAAATCAGTAACAACATTAGATGCTACACGATAAACCCACCCCTTGAAGGATCCCTTCTGTTGCTGGATCGATTGCATCATCCTGAGGCACACTTCACTCGTAAGGTCTTCCGCGTCGGAACGATCGTTTACACGATAGTAGATATAGCTGAATGCTTTTGGGTAGCAGTATTGCGAAAGCTTCGCTATTGCCTTTGGCTCAAGGCGCCGTGCCTGTTCTAACACTGCCTGTAATTCCTCTTCAGCTAACTCCAAAAACTTCTCTCGCATATAATGACGCAGATGGGGTAGAAAACGTTATGGGCATTATTCTTTAAGCCCGTCCTGCACGTAGACCATTGGCGACCGCGATAAGCTCCGCCGATTCGTGGAAGAGGACTGCAGCGGCGACAGTCATGATGCCGATAAGAGCGGATGGAATTAGCACGCCGAGAATAAGAAGCGAGAAGACAATGTTCTGTGTGCTGACGATTCTGGATTTCTTGCCGAGGGAGAGCGCATAGACAACCTTCGTCAGGTCATCCGCCATTAGTGCCGTGTCGGCGGCCTGGATTGCAGCATCGGTCCCAGCAATGCCCATCGCGATGCCCACGGTCGCTCGTGCGAGTGCAGGGGCGTCATTGATCCCGTCGCCGACCATTGCAACGCTTCCGTACTTCTGCTGGATCTCTTCGACGACTTTTATTTTGTCCTCCGGTTTCAAACCTGCTCTGACTTCATCCACACCGAGTTCTTCTCCTATGGCTCTTGCGGTCATCTCGTTATCTCCTGTCAGTATCACCACCCTTATCCCTTTTTGGCGAAGCTGCTCAACGACACCTTTAGCCGTCGGCTTGGGTTCATCCCGCAGAGCGATGATACCTAATATGTTTTTCTGCGTTCCAACAAGGACTGCCGTTTTGCCTTCTCTGGTCAGCGTCTGAAGTTCCGGAATCCCGGCGGTACCTATGCCCAGACTGCCAAACAATTCAGGGCTTCCGACGTAAACCGTTTCTCCATTGACTTCCGCCTTTACTCCCGAGCCGACGAGTGCTTTGAATCCGGTTACGTCGAAATCCACTACTGCTGATCCCTCGGCTTTTGCAACGATTGCCTGAGCAAGAGGATGTTCCGAAAACTTTTCCACGCTCTTCGCAAGGCTGAGAACCTTCTCCGGGTCGCCGTTCAATGCCACCACATCGGTAACGACCGGCTTCCCCTTTGTGAGTGTTCCGGTCTTGTCGAACGCAACAACCTTGATTCTACCGAGGTTTTCGAGGTGAACGCCCCCTTTGACCAGTATGCCTGACCGGCCTGCCTTGCCAATTCCTGCAGCTACAGCCACAGGAGTGGACATGACGAGCGCACACGGGGCCGCCGCGACCAGCAGGACAACTGCCCGCATTGCCCAGGATGAAGTTAACGCGCCGAGAATCAGCGGGGCCACCACCAGCAGCGCAGAAGCGAGAAGGACTATCGGCGAGTAAATGCGGCCGAAACGGTCGATAAAAGCCTGTGTGTTGCTCTTCTGTTCCTGTGCCTCTTCGACTAAATGTACCATCTTGGATAATGTGTTGTCTGCAAAATTCGCCGTTGCCTTTATCTGCAATGCCCCCTCATGATTGATCGATGCAGCGAAAACCTTCATCCCTTCTCTCTTTTCAACCGGTATCGACTCACCCGTGACCGGCGCTTCGTTTATGCTCGATGCTCCTTTGACAATCACTCCATCGGTTGCAATCGATTCGCCCGGCCTTACGATGAATAGGTCGCCAATATCTATTTCCTCTGCGGGTATGACGGTCTCTTCTCCATTCTTGACGATTCGTACTTCTTTAGGAGCAAGGTCGAGGAGTTTCCTGATGGAAGCTCTCGTTCTCGCATAGGTGTACTCTTCCAGCCCCTCGGCTGCGCCGTACAGGAAAACCAGAAAGGCAGCCTCATCCCACATTCCCAGGACTGCCGAGCCGACGACTGCAGCGAACATCAGTATGTTTATGCCTACCTCTTTCTCTTCGATCAGCTCCTCGAATCCTTCGCGAATCCAATGATAGCCGCCGAGAACAATGGCTACGGCATAAAAGCCTATTTCGATTTGCGACGAGACGAATCGAGCGTGTGCCATGATGAAGGCGGCGCCGACCAATAATCCCGCGATGAGCGCGTTTCGCATAGGAGGATGAGAATACCATTTGCCGTCGAAGATTTCTTTATTATCATCTTGTTTCATTCTTGCCTCGATAATCTGGTTCTGTACAGATGTTTTTGTCTGCTTGTTACGATGTTAGAATCTTCCATTCAGAAAGAAAAGAAAAACAGCGAAGCTATGAAGCGATGGGAGGGCGGAAAATGCGGTTAGAGAATTCGAAAGGATTTCCAGAGATCAAAATATAAGCGGTTCGCGACTGTACCGAACAATACGAGAGGGCAGCCGTGTTTGCCGCGATCATCGGTACGTGACAAATGCAGGAGCAATCCGATGTATTGAGCTCAAGCGCATTCTGTAACGAAGCGGCTTGTTGATCCTTGAGGGAAGAAATAGAAGTACCCTGGTTATTGTTCCCTCTGCTGTCAAACCGATTCACATCGTTGCACCAGAAGAGAGAAATGTTGAAAGAAACAATAAGAAGGAGCGAAACCGACGAAGCTACATTTGTTTTTAATTTTCCTGTCATTGCTTTAAACAAAATAAGGACGCCATCGACGAGATTCAAGGAGCGCCGCACGAAGCTGGCGTACGGGGAATATGTAACATAGGGAAACCGTTCTTATTCGACATTTAACCGCACAGGTCTGCATTTCGCCGCTATGATTACGTATCCCTCTGCTTCTTTAGTCAGATACGTGTCTGCTACTCTCCTTTCTCCTACCCTGACAGGGCGCTCCTATCGGAGCCTTCTGTTAGGCGTTCTGGACTTGAGCGCAAACAGTTCTCGCCTACGGCGCCAAAAGCGCGATCGTTGATTGATAGGTCTGGCGGAGCCCGGCGCGGCGCACGAAGGCGGATTCAAACCTACCTTGCTGCAGACAGATTTTCCGGCGTTACATAACATGAATTGCTAAGCTAATAAGTATACTAAAGATTGCTGATTACCTTCTTCAGCTTGCCCTGGATTGTCTCGGCCACTTCACCAAGCGATTCATTCTTCACCGCCTGCATGGAAGCGATCGGGTCAACTGCTGCGACAACAGTTTTGCCTTCATCGTTTACATAGACAATTACATTGCACGGAAGCATCAATCCGATTTGCTCTTCAGATTGCAGCGCCTTGTATGCGAATGGTGGATTGCAGGCGCCAAGTATTTTGTACGGCTTGAAGTCAACATCAAGCTTTTTCTTGAGTGTAGCCTTGACATCGATTTCCGTCAGCACCCCGAATCCTTCTTTCTTCAGTTCATCGGTTACTTTTTCAATCGCTTCATCGTAACCGAGATTAACTACTTTTGAAAATCCATAAGACGTGTTCATTGTTGTTTCTCCTTTTTATTCTATTTCAAACCCGGCATTTCTAATTGCGCTTTCCAAGTCTTTATAAGCAATCGTCCTGGCATTGTATTCAATATATACCTGTCCGGATTCCGGATGTATTTCGAAATCATTAACGCCCTCAATTCTTCTTAGTACATTGCTCAATCTATTTTCCTGCTCTTTCTTCAGTTCGTTAAAACAAATTACCGTTTTTGTTTCATCAATTCTCAAAGTTTTAACTGTCTTTCCGTTGGCTTTGTCGCTTATAATGTCAGCTTCCACATAAAGACTGAAAGGCAAGTCGGTAAGCTTCGTATTCTTATTCTGGAATTTAACAGTCATACTTGTGTCAATCTTTACCGGCATACAAGCTTTAGTGCCGAGCACACAGATCACAATTTTATCCTTGCCCATTTTTTCATTCCCTATTGTGCCCATTATCTTGTTTGATTCATGTGCGCAACCGGACACAATTAACATAGATGAAATTGAAGCCATCAACCTGATTATACCAAACACGGTTTTCATATTCATTCCTTCCTTGTTTAGCGCAAGCCTGCCGACGCTTGTCGCAGCGGGAGTTTCATTTGATTTTTCACTGAGTCAACACTAACAGCATCTGCTGCAATTATACGACATCTGAAACGGCTAGATAGAAAAGAGAAGACGCAGTAGCGTCCTATGAGAGGGAAATTATTAAATCAGAAAGGTACGGTCGTAAAGATAGATTGGGGCGGTCTCGTGCGGCGAGTAAAAAAGCTCGCTATCCAGTTTGCATGATGAGACGTTGGGCAGGCAGGTAGCATCAATATGATGAATCCGGGTTAATTTCGCGAGGGTAAGTTTGAATAAATTATTCGCGGCGGCCTTGCCAATTTCTGTCTTTATTACCCGTGCCACCAAACAATAATCTTGCGCAGGTGGATGCTGCTTTTCGACAGTGTACTGTCCGATTTCAGAGTAGGCAAACCAGGACAGAAACGGTGCTAAGAAAAAGACCGCAGCAATTAGCGAACGATATTTTGATAAATACTCAATCATTTCTGAGAATACTTCCATCCAATCTGATGCCAAAAGTCTGCGATGGTTTCAGCGCATAGTTAATCTCAGATGATCACCATTTTGATTATCTGAGTAGGACTTCCGCAGTTGAGGGGCAAAAAGCACCTGTGCAAAAATGGTTTGCATCTACGGGGCTCAACTGGGCCTAAGAGGGCAGTAAGTCACCGAAACAGGATAAATGCGATTGCCGATGGTCGTGGAGGATTCTGTGTAAAAGGAAGTCGTACGTGCTTAGAAGTACCATCGTTTTTTCCTAAGTATAGCGTGCACAGAGATCGTTCAGAAGCGTCAGAAGTTCCCCTCCGGCTAGAGTAAAGACATCATGCTTATTATCCCCGTACCGAAGATAAGAGCCAAGAAGACCCAATACACAATTTTGTTAGCCACGCCAAGAGTGTAGTTACCCATAAGTCTTTTGTTCGACGATATCAATCCAAGTATAATTGCCGGACCCATGAGAACGATTATCTGGAGCACCATGAGATTGAGTGCCATGTTGACAAGGTTCAATGTGACAATCGGAACGACCAAAGCCGGCAGCGATTCCGCGAGATACAACTTAAACCAGTTCTTCCGACCCCACCCCAATGCTTCCGTGACTCCCCACGAGCTTCCGAGCGAGATGACGATGAGCGCGATGAAGGACGCCGCTATCAATCCTACCGCGAAAACAGGCGGTGCAGACTTCCCCGCCACGCCTGCCAGCGCCCCGGACAGAATCACCGGCGATGCAAAGTCGAGTGAGCTAGCATCTATGCCGGTCGCTGCGATCGCAATCGCCACCATGATCACTTCAGAAGCAATTGCTCCGATGGCAGTCTCGAGTCTCACCGCCCACAGGCTGCCTGCCTTTATACCCTTCTCAGCGGTTGCAGATGCCTGATAAAAGAGCATGAAGGGCATTATAACGGCCCCCACATTTGCCGCAAGAAGAAAGAAGAAATCGGATGAACTCGAGAAATAAAATGGCGTAAATTCGATTCCCTTCTTCGCAGTGAGGAAAGCGGAAGCGCTGAAGGCCAGCGCAAATAAGATGGAGATCACGAGGAGCGGTTTCTCTGCATCGACATATTTGCGTTTGTAAACAATCAGGACGTGGGCGATGAATATGATCGGCACCGAAATCTCCGGACGTATACCTAAAATTTCGAAACCTATGGCTGCACCAGTGTATTCGACCACGTAGCTTATAATGTCGACCAGCGCCATAGGGACAGCGGCAAAGACGGCGGTTCGCCTGCTGTAATTTTCTCTTATGAGTTCGCCTAAACCCTTGTTCGTTACCGCGCCTACCCTTCCTGCCACTTCTTGAATGACATAAAGAGGGATGATAAGAACTATGAGGAACCAGATAAGTTTTGTCCCATAAACCGCTCCGCTTTCAGCCGCTGTAATCACACTTGCAGCGTCGACGTCTGCAATCATCACGAGCCACGCCGGGCCCCAGACTTTGAGAAGCTCCCATACCTTTGAAACGCTCTTTGTTCTTTCTGCTACTTCCATTGGAATTTTTCCGGCTTATCTATTTCGTTCGGGCTTAAATAGGCATCGCATTCAGCGGCCCTTCCGGAATAAGCGGGCAGAGTTAAGGATAAATGCCGTTTCGGAGCCGACATGGATCAGTGCAGCAACAAGCGGATTAATTATCGAGAAGAAGGCGAGCGCGATACCGGCAGTATCGACGAGAATCGTCCCCCAGAAGTTGAATATTATCACCTTGAAACATTGCCTGCTTATCATTATGGCTTCGACAATTTTCGAGAGGCTGTCCGTCGTTAGCACAATTCCGGCACTTTCAATCGCAATATCTGTTCCACCGCCCATGGCAATACCAACGTTTGATTCCACCATGGCTGCGGCATCGTTGATCCCGTCGCCGACCATTGCAACTCGTCTCCCGCTGCTCGTCAGCTCTCCGATCTTCTGAACCTTCTCCTCGGGAAGCATCTGTCCATAAACTTCATCGACCGCCAACGACTTTGCCACGGCCTGGCTCGCTCGAATCGAATCCCCGGAAAGCAGGATAACCGTGAGCCCGAGACGCTTCAGGTTTGCGACCGAATCCATGGAATCGCTCCTGAGGACATCCGCAACGCTTATTGCACCGACGGCGTGCCCACGAGCCGCCACGAGGATAGTCGTTTCACCCTTCTCTCTTCTTTGCATGATGTAATCCGAAACATCGGTGGTTATTTCAACAGAGCATTCCTTCAGCAAAGACTCGTTACCGACAAGAATTTCGGTGCCGTCAGAACGGCATACTATGCCTTTTCCCGGGAAATTCTTTATTCCGGAATAAGACGCAGGTTGAAGATCATGCTTTCTTGACTCTTTCAGTATCGCGCAGGCAATGGGATGTTCGGAGTGCTGCTCGGCCGTTGCCGCCAAATGGACCACTTCTTTTTCAGATACGCCGTCAAGACTCAGCACCTCGACTATTTCGGGCGTACCGAGCGTCAATGTGCCGGTCTTGTCCAGCACGACCGTGTCGACTTCCGCAAGCTGCTCGAGATGGACGCCTCCTTTTACGACAATTCCCTCTTTGGCGGAGCGTCCGATTCCCGCGAGAATGGCGAGCGGTGTTCCCGCTGCGACACCGCATGCGCCAGCGACAACGAGTGCGGAGATTGCAGATACGATGTTGTGACTGTATATGTAAGTTAGCGCCGCACCAGCTAATGCGAAGTAAACAAGGTAGGCTGCGAGCCTGTCAGCAATCCTGTGAATAGGTGCCTTCGACTTCTCAGCTTCCTCGATTGCCTCGATGATTCTTCCGAAGGCCGTATTTGTTCCCACAGAAGTGGCAGTGACATCTAATACACCGCTCTGGTTTATTGTGCCTGCATAAACCAGGTGTCCATCGAATTTTTCGACGGGTAGTGATTCTCCGGTGATTGAAGACTCATCCACGTATGAGCTCCCTTTCACAACGATGCCGTCAACCGGGATCCTTCCTCCCGGCTTTACGATCACTGTCTCGCCCGGATTGATTCCGTCAATATCGGTTTCCTCTTCCTTACCGTTCTTTTTCACGACAGCTTCATGAGGCATGAAATCAATCAGTTCTCTAATTGCTGTCCGTCCACCTTTGACGGCAAGATGCTCAATGAGTTCTGCAAATAGAACGAAGAACGTGATCACGAGTCCGGTGAGGAACTGCCCGATTAAAAGCGTGGCGAGTACCGCTATCGACATGGACAGCTCCATCGTCATTTTTCTTTTCCGGATCGCCTCAAAAGATTCTTTGACCATCGGGTAACCACCGGCCACTGTCGCGACGAGAGAGATGAAGTCGAATGACGCCGCGATCTTCCAGACGCTGAGGAGACCGAGGAGAATTGCCGCCGCCAGGAAGGCGAGACGTATCACATCGGTTCTGTTTTCGACGGAGAGCGAAAGCTGTTTCTTCGCACCGCCGGGTGCCCTATTCAATTCACTCACTTTTGATGCGCTTCTTTATATCTGGTCTAAATAAGATACAGTTACTTCCGGGCATTATCAAGAATTATGGGCGCTGGAAAAGCTGTCTGATAAGGAGGGATCTATTGGATGAGGAGATCAGAATGTAAACACTTTATCCGCTTCGACTGCCCACGAGGCGAGTTCGGCCATATTGCTTAATTCCACACCCTCTATCAGCTGCATGTTCTTTATTCCCCTGGCGCTCCCCGGTTCACGCCTTATGCGTACGACCATGTGAGCTATGCCGAGTCCCGAAATTACTTCGATGAAGCTGTCCACACCGAAGCCGAAGAGCGTGAGGCCTGTATCTTTCTGACCGAAAAAGACAGCAACCAATCCTTCGGCAAGGTTGTAAACTATGGTAAAAATCGCCAGCTGAGGGCTATCCGGTATAGCCGGTTCAATTTATCGTTCCTACCCTGCATCTCATCAGGAGTTTGCAGCTACGTCTTAACACCTTTCAGCACAACAAAAGCACCCTCACCATGGCCTTCTTTCACAATGTCCGGCGCAATCATCGTCTCCGGATCGAAGAAGATTGTCTGGAATGACTTGATATCACTGAACCCTGATGACATCAACAGCCCCATTATCTCCTGAGATGAAAAGAATCGGCGTTACCGCTCTCGCCGGTACGAGCGTTTATCTTGCGGCGGGAATGATCAACCCGGCACTTGCAGCGCCTGTAATAATCGGAATCGTGGCCGGAGCATTCGCCGGAACCCGGCTCCTCGTGCGTCTCACCAACCGGTCGGTCCGGCTGTTCTTCCTCGTGGTCCTGGCCATACTCGGAATTGAAATGATCGTTCGAGGGATAGGAATGATAGCATGACAAAGGTGATGAATGAAGTGAATAAGAGGAGCTCCGGCCCCGCGAAGTCTCTTGAGTTCAAAATGGACATCCTGGTCGGCTATATACTCTTAATAGGAGTATTGACGAGCATTGGACTGATTGCCATCGGTGTCGTCTGGCGCTTTGCAGCGACTGGACGACTTGGACTTGAGTACTCCATCGCCGGGATGAACCTGTTCCATTTTGTCCTTCACAACTTCGAGCGCGCGGCTCATCCTCCCTTCCGGCCCCGGCTCCTTGTGAACCTCGGCATCGTGACATTGATGCTTACGCCATATATCCGCGTACTGGCCTCGATGCTCTTCTTCGCATTCACGGAGCGGAATGCCAAATACACCGTGTTTACCGCCGTCGTGTTCTCCGTGCTGACTTATAGCCTGTTCCTGAGGTGATGTCACTCGAGCCGCTCCTGTCGGGCGGATATGATGAGCTCGAAAGTGCCG
Organism: Bacteroidota bacterium; assembly: GCA_021825585.1. GTDB lineage: Bacteria > Bacteroidota > Ignavibacteria > Kryptoniales > JAKASW01 > JAKASW01. Next base: position 10,862 of record JAKAGT010000031.1, read on the forward strand.
GATCACTCAACCCATTGCGGCATTTTTAACGTATCATGCAATCCTTTAGAAATCGATTGGCGGGACAGTTTACTACCCCGGGGTGACCGCCCTTCATGCATTTGCCGAGCCCAGCCTCTTAGTTCGCCGAGGACTGGGCTCCCGATTTACTTTAACCCTTCGCTTACGAGTTCTTAAACGCCGCCTTCCCGGCGAAGCGGGCTGCTTTGCCAAGGTTTTTCTCGATCCGCATCAGTTGGTTGAACTTCTCTATTCGTTCGCCTCTGCAGCCGCTGCCTGTCTTGAGATGACCCGCGTTGACTGCAACAGTTAAGTCTGAAATGATGGTGTCGACAGTTTCTCCGCTCCGATGGGAGACAAACGCGTTGTAGTCATTGCGATACGCAAGCTCAATGGTCTCAAGTGTTTCCGTCAGGGTGCCAATCTGGTTCAGCTTTATTAGAATTGAATTCGCAGCCTTCTTCTCAATTCCCTTTGCCAGTATTGATTTGTTTGTGCAGAATAAATCGTCGCCGACAAGTTCGATCTTATCACCGAGGGCCCTTGTTAAATTCACCCAGCCTTCCCAATCGTTCTCAGCGAGCCCATCCTCGATAAGAACAATCGGATACTGCTGTACCCAGTTCTCCCACTGCTTGACCATCGCGTCGCTGGTGACATGCTTTTTCGTGCTCTTGAAGAAGAGATATTTTCCGGCATCCCACATTTCGCTCGCGGCGGGATCCAGACAAATGCTGATATCTTTTCCCGGCTTGTAGCCCGCCTTCGTAATTCCTTCCAGAATCGCTTCGACCGCTTCTTCGTTGGACTTCAGGTCGGGAGCAAATCCCCCCTCGTCGCCGACACCCGTGCTGAGTCCCTTCCCATGCAGAACGGACTTCAGAGCATGAAAGGTTTCCTCTCCCATTCTGATCGCCTCGGCAAACGACGGAGCGTTATGAGGCGCGATCATGAATTCCTGGAAGTCGACGTTGTTGTCAGCGTGTTTCCCGCCGTTTATCACATTCATACATGGGACGGGAAGAAGGTTCGCATTGAGACCGCCGATGAATTGGTACAGCGGTACTCCCGCACTTGCCGCAGATGCCCTGACGTATGCCATCGACACACCGAGAGTTGCATTCGCGCCGAGAGCGGACTTGTTCTCCGTGCCGTCCAGCTCGATCAAGAAATAGTCCAGCTCCTTCTGCGAAGAGAATTCTCGTTTTGTAACCTCAGGACCGATTTTCTTGATAACATTCTCGACGGCCTTCTTGACACCTTTCCCGCCGTAACGCTTTTTGTCCCCGTCTCGCAATTCGGTGGCTTCTCTCTCGCCCGTAGAAGCGCCGCTCGGGACCATCGCCCGGGCTTGCGTTCCATCTTCAAGCAATATGTCTACTTCAACAGTTGGATTCCCTCTTGAATCCAGGATCTCCATAGCATCTAAAGATTTGATCTTCATTTAAATCTCCATTTCTTCATTGTGTGTGGTCCAAAGTTACGAAAATTCGGTCGTATAAATCCTTACCATAGCTGGTCTCCAGCGGTTCTGCCGCTCTCAGCTTAAATGTTCGGCTGCCATCATCCCCCCTCTCAGCGCGGAGGAAAAGGGCATTGTCCGCTCCTTTTTCATGGAATCCGCGCGCTAAGGAATAGAAATGTGTAACGAAGAATACTTTGTTGCGCTTTTCAAGCAAGGCAGAAACTATCTGCGTGGCTATTCCGGATCCCTCCCTCTCATTTGTTGCAGCGAAGGATTCGTTGAACAACAAGAGGGAATCTGGCGTTACGTGATCCGCGATACTGCTCATCCTCCTTAGCTCTTCGTCAAATTTCCCGCTCTGCATGGTTGTGTCTTCTTCTCTCTTGTAATGCGTGATAACGCCTGTACAGAGATTAGCTGAGAATGTTTCGGCGGCGACGAACATGCCGGACTGCATCATAAGTTGTGCCAGTCCGATGCTCCGAAGAAAAGTAGATTTTCCGCCCTGGTTTGCGCCGGTAATCATGACGAGTTCTTTACCGTTCGCATCCACATCGTTGCCGACGACCTTCGCTTCAGTTCTCAGTGCCAGACAGACATCATAAAGTCCGACAAAGGAATGTATGCGCTCGTCGGCAGGAGCGGGCACGGGAAAACAAACAGGGATGCCCTTTTGCTCAAGTCGCTCATACAGATTCAGGCAACTGAGGTAAAAGCCCAGCTCGATCCTGAGCATGTTGAAAAAGCTCAGGATATGATCCGCGGATTGGGCGAGTGCGTTTGCTACCAGGTTCATTCCTCGGTCCCTCAAGTTACCAAGTGCTTCGGCGCCTCGTTCATCGCGGGGGTCGAGGTGAAAAGTGAAGGGCTCTGACTTTCGCGAGACAGCAAGTGTAATGCGCTTCATCCAGCTCACCTTGAATTTCGGCGGCTTACGAAGTACGTAGTTAGTCCCCTTGTTACCGGTCCCAAGATCTGCGCTGACGAGAACATCGTGGTCGGACCCCAGATAAGTAAGGTGTGACTCAATCTCCTCGAAGTACTCATCACTAAGTTCCTGCCGCAGCATGGTAAACAGTCTCGAAAAGCCGGACGATTTGAATTCATGCCCGTGCTCGTCGGCTATACCTCTCAGTAATTTCAGTTTTGCGACAAATATTCGCATCGATTCGTTGGCGCCGTAAAGGACTGAATGGGGCGACCTGTGTGAGAAGAAGGCCCAGAAAGACTTTCTCTTCTCTTCGATTGCTTCGACTACGATCTCATAAGCGCTTCGGAGGATAGAGGGATTGCGCAAACAATCTCTTAGGATTTCCTGGCGATATAATATCGTGTTCATGTCTCGTGAGCCGGACAAAATTACCTTCCTCGCAACGTCAAGCAGAAACTTATCTCGATTTCCCATCGCGTCAAGGAGCGTGTCGAGCGCCAAGTCCTGTGTCAAGCCGTCTTCGTTCCACGGCAGATGTTGCTCCATGTCGAAGTCGCGATCCTTGTAAAGAAGAGAGGCTTTCATGACGGAAGACGTTCCTTGAGAGTTTTGTACGTGACGCGGTATTTCTCCGCGAGCGACATGGCATATGCAAGGCCATCGGCAGGTTTCCTTACTATCTTAAAAGTTCGGACTGCCGGCTTTTGTGGGTCGACGGTACTGGCGACGCTCACAGTGGAGTCACTCATTGAGGCGAGCTCATCGATGAAAGTAACGCAGACGGCAAGACAGCCTAGCCGAATTATCTCTTCAAGCACGTTTCTGCCCAGAAAGATCGCGTCCTGAAGGGTCGTGGATGTAAAAATCTCGTTCATAATAATGATGCTCCGCGGCGTGGCTCTGGTCAGAATCTCGTGAATCCTGATTAAGTCATCCTCAAGCTTTCCGCGAAGGCTCACCATTTTCTCCTGTTTCTCAAAATGCGTAAAGACCTGGTCGAAGAGAGACAGCCGTGCTTCTCTCCCGGGAATGGGGCAGCCCAGGCTGACAAGGTAGTGCAGCTGGCCGAATGTTCGGGCAAATGTTGTCTTACCTCCCTGGTTCGGACCGGTGACGACGAATATTCTTTCTTCCCCCGCCAAGTAAAAATCATTGCACACAACCGGTGAGTCTTCCGAAACGAGTTTGCGTGCCAGAGCTAAATCGAAGCATTCATAATCATAAAGATGCACCGCGCCCTTCGGGACGTTCAAATCGGGTTCGGTGATTTCCGGATAGCAAAATTTGAGTCCGGACTCCTTCAATGTCGTAATGTACTCCAGATAAGCGACATAGAATTGTATTTCGCGGTCGAAATCACTCACTGTCTTGTCGAGATAATCAGTATGTTTTGCGCAGTAATTATCGAGGCCCTGGAAAATCTTCGGGTATAATTGAGCGACGAAAGCCAATGCCTGCGCTTCGATATGGTTCATCTCCAGCGGATCCGGAAATTTGACCCTGTAATCCGTCACCGACCCCTTTCCCGCCAAGTCGGGATCCCTTCGGGACTTGAACTTTGTGAACGTCTTCTCCACTACTGCGCTGTAGTCGACCTCGGAATTGTATTTGCGAACGGTGAAACTGCCGCCCCTTATGATAAGCGAGTACTTTACATTGGTCAGGTCCGTCTTCACATCTTCCGTTTCGGAGAGAAGTGCCGTGAAGCGGTCTGATCGGACATATGAAGTCAGGTAATCACGAAATGAGCGGAGGCCGCGCGATTTCAGATCCGCGCGGGACAAATCATCGAGCAGGGCATGTACGACATCGCAATAGAGATCCACCGCATCGAGGAACCATCTCTCCTTCTGGTACTTGTACGAGAGTTTTTCGGATAGTCCGATGTATTCGCGGACTACGTGCATTCCTTGTGCGAACGTTTTTATGTCGTCAAAAAGCGTCTGGCCTTCGAGGTCTTTCATGATTTCGTGACGGTATCGGATGGTCTTGATATCTTTCAGCGAGGTGTAAAAGAATGCTTTTAGATTATACTCCTCCTTGCCGCTCGTGACAGCATTAATGACCTGGTCAAGGTTCAGGTCGGCAAAGTAAGGGGGCTCCTGCTGCGTCTCTCCTTCCATGCCCTGCCCGGATCCTTCAAACAGGATGCTGCGAAAGGAAATGGCGTTGGGTTGGCTCGTCGATTCCATGCGCTGACTTTCGGGTGATCCCATCGTTATCTGCAAGGATCTGTAATCAAATGATGGATCATGTTTCCGTTTTCCCGTGCATGCACGCCGGGGTGAGTTTCGGCACGCAGGCGTGTTCCATTCTACCTTTTCCCATCATAAGGCGAATTCCTGTCTCCTCTCCCCTGTTTCTTTCCCCCTCCTCATGGGATGTAATACATCGGGTCCGGGAGTTTAAACTTACCTTCGGCATACCCGCCGACAAGGTCGCTGTACTGGTCGCCGATATTGGCAACAATTGTGTAACCCTTTGCCGTTATTTCCTTCCTCACCGAGGTCTTGAATTCGGCAGTCGTCATTTTTTGTTTCGGATCCTTGAAATAGAGTCCTGCCCAGCGAGGATAACCTACCTTCTTCAGATTGATAACCGTAGGATCGTCAGGAAGACTTGCCGAAAGTTGTTCCCTGCCTGAAATAAAAAAGATGGCGATGTGCCGCTTGGCGGCCCACCGCGCAAATTCAAGCATGGGTCTTATGGCGCTGGCGGAAGCTTTCCTGACCCAGGCATTCCAAAGCGATATTTCGAAGCCGAAGCCGTAATGATATTCGAACTGGACATTTGAAAGGGAGGTCTCATCGATGTCGAGAACAATGGCGGGTTTCCTGACGGTGGTGTAACGCGATTCGACAAAAGATCTGGCGGAATCAATCACTTCAGCAATTCCCTTTTCGTAAGCGCCGGACTTTATGTAGGACTTTACTGAATCCTGGAGTATCCCGAGGTTCGTCGGCTCGGGAACGGAGTAAATTTTCGCATCATGATATGACTGCGCGCGGGCAGTGAATGTACCGGATGCCAACGCAACAACAAACGCCAGGACAACATACAGTTTCCTGTCTCCCGTCTCCTTTCTCCTGTCTCCCTTCTTCAATTGTGTCATGGGTTCTTTCCTCTCAAGTATCTTATGATTTCTGCCTTCTCTACGGTTATCATTCCGCCGCAGCCTGCGTCATCCAATATTTGCTCGACTACGGGGATAAACTTGTTTATGTTCGCTTCAGTGTCGACGATTTCAATAATCATGGGTAGATCGTCGCTTAGTTTTACCGACCTCGCATTACTGAAGGTGCTGTCCGGCCCAAATCCAAGCGCACCGCGGGACACTGTAGCTCCGGCCATTTTGGATTCTTTCGCCTTGAGGACGATGGTTTTATAAAGCTGCTCGTTGTCTTTCCGGTCCATCTCCCCGAGAAAAATCCTTATCAGTTTCCCTTCCCCGTAGAGTCTCATGAGGTTATCCTTTCTCCTGAATTTGCGCGGGAACCCAGCCGATAATTTTTGACATCCCCCCTTTTGTAAATGTCGAAACCGGACTCTGCAAGAGCTTTTCTACCGTACGCCGGTTATCGTACGGAACCCGGCGAAGTGTTACATCTCCGTTTTCCAGGACGGCGTAGCAGGCGTCATGATTCTCGCGCGACAGGCCGACGCTCCCCGGATTGACGACCGTGGTGCGACCAATCTTCTTCTTGAATTGGAAATGCGTATGGCCCAGGAGAATCAGATCGTGTTTTTCCAGTCCCTCGATCTCTTTCAAACCGATTTCCTCCTCCTTCAAATACCTGTACATATTGCCGTCCGGAGCACCATGTGTCATGTAAACGGACATCCCGTCAATGTGTACGTAAAGCGTGATCGGAAGCGATTTGAGAAATTCCAGGTCTTCATTATCAAGCAACGACCTGTGCCAGGCGAGCGTCTCCTCGGCATATATTTTAAAATCGGCACGGCAACCGCAGTCTTTATCATTTGCCATCGCATAGTCGTGATTGCCCATCACGCCATGGTTCATGTTATCACGAAGGAACTGAACGCACTCTTTCGGAAACGAGCCGTAGTCAACTGAGTCTCCAAGAAAAATGATTAGATCATAATCTCCAACATCTATCAGGACTGCTTCGAGAGCGGGAAGATTTGCGTGTATATCGGATAGAATCAAAGTCTTCATTTGTTTACCTGACTTGATAAATGCCAAACACCAAAATCCAAGTCCCAAACAAAAACACAGCTCCAATAAACAACATGGACTCCATACGTTTTGAGACTCAAGTATGGTTCATTGGAACTTGGCGATTGGAGCTTGGAGCTTTTCATGGCTGAGACACCCTTCTCCTAAGACTCAGGAAAATTGGTATCGCAACGAGCTGAAGCGTAACTGATAAAATCACTACTGCCGGAATCCACAGATCGTATAATATTCCCAATGCCACACTTCCGAGGAACCAGAAAATGCCGTAGCCGGCGGTGAAGATACCATAGGCCGAAGGCCTGCGCTGCTGCGGAACCATGGTCGCAACTGCTGCCGGTATGATGGATTCGTGGACTCCCATTCCGAGGCCCCACAACGCGGAACCGATCAAAGCGAGCCAGAACCCACCGAAGAAAACAAGCGGAGCTGACGCGGCTGAGATGATCGTCAAGGGAATCAGTATCCAGAGTCCCACGCGGTCGAAAAGGCGGCCGAACGCGAGCGAGCCGGCACCGCTGACCGCCATCGCGACAGAATAGAAAATCGGAACCCACATGCCGGGGATGTGATCTGTCTTCTGGAAGTGAAAGGCTATAAGCGAGAAGTCGGCAAATCCCGCTGCGACAAGCACTGCTCCCGACAGATAAATCCAGAAGATTTTTGGAAGTCCCTTTGAGTGAACGTCCGGTACGCTCACTTCCATCTCTTCAGGTTTCGGGTACAGGAATCTTCCCGTAAAAATCAAGCTCACACAAATAACGGCGGGAACAAGCAGAGTCGCGAAGGCTATCTTGTAGCTCCCTTGGCTGGCGAGCACCGCAGCGACAACTAATGGTCCGATGAGCGCGCCTAACTGGTCAAGCGCTTCATGAGTTCCGAATACCCAGCCGAAACCGCCAAGCTGTTTGCCGGCGTGAGAGAGCATGACATCGCGGGGAGGATTGCGTGTAGCTTTGCCGATCCGCTCCGTGATAATGAGCAGCCCAAAGATCTGCCAGTTGGGCGCGAGCGCCATCAGCGGGACCGAAGCCATCTGGATTACATATCCGAACAGCGTGACCGGCCAGAATTTGCCTGTGCGTTCGCTGAGCCGGCCGGAAACGAGCCGCAGGCCATAGCCGAGGAGTTCACCAAATCCGCCGATGAATCCCACAAGTGTCGCGCTTGCTCCAAGGATTGCGATATAGGGCCCCGCGATGCTCCGAGCGCCTTCGTAGGTAGCATCCGCGAACAGACTGACTACTCCGATAAGGAGCACAAATCTCAAGGCATGTCGTTTGGTTTTGGCTTGAGCTCCGGTCTCTGTTCCTGTTTTGTCGGTTGAAACGCCAGACATTATACGGCTACTCCAAAATATGATATCAGTTCATCCATAGCTCTGGAGCTCAAGTTCTTTCCGAGTATAAGATTGGTTTACGAGATTCCCCACAGATATAGATATCACTGCGGCGAGCAGGACATCCGAGAACCAATGCTGGTCATGATAGATTCTCCCGAGGCATGTGAGCGCCCCGAGCAAATACCAGAATCCTTTCCAGAACCTCTTCCTGGAAAAGCCCGCCAGGATCATCGAGTAAGCGACTGCCACGCCGACATCACCCGACGGGAACGAAAGGTGCACATTGGGACCGAAGGTCGGTCCCACGAACGCAAAGCTGCCGTGTCCCGTGAACGGCCTCCATCTGCCGAAGAGGGACTTGAAAATCGTCACCGTGATTCCTGAAATCGCAAATCCCTCAAATATCTTCCAGCCCGCCGTTCGGAGTGTATCATGTCGTATCGCCAAGCCGATCAGGTAGAGGATTATGAACGAGTCGAGAGTCAGATGGATCTTGCCGTACCAGTGAGCAAAAGAGAATACTCCGTCGAGAAAAGGCGTGTGTATCTCGGCAAATAGCACACGGACAAATGGATCGACGAAGAAGAGTCCGGGGAATAGGACTATGCCCGCGGCAACATACCGCCAGGTTCTTGTTTGCCAACTAAAGGGCAATTTATAATACGAGACCAGGTCCGTCCAGAACTGTTGAAAGTCTCTTTTTATATTACCGATGCGTCCGGAATTAATCTTATCGTTCATTTTACCGTCACAGTAAAAACGCGAGAACGAACACGACTAAGATGTAGAGCACGTACAATGAAATCTTTCCGTTCATGACGGTCCTGCCGACGAAGTAACTCAGCTTTCTCACGAACTTGTTCAGGTACTCGTATAAGTATTCGGCGGCATCTTTGTTCGTGACTTCCGCTGTGTACCCTGTTCTCACCTCCCTTGTGAGATAGAGTTTGCGAAGGACATATTCGAGAATGAAGGAGTAAGCAGGGACCGTGAAGTATTCATCTTCTGTCAGCGCCAGGCCGCCATTCCAGGCCTGGACCTTACGCGATTTTTTGGCACTCCTATGGTAAAGGAGATACGGAATTAGGAAAAGGAACCCCACCACGACAAGAAACATTGTTGGCGATACGACTCCGAAGATCGGATTGCTAGACAGTATCAGAAGCGGATCCGGAACCGCAAGCAGACCACCCAGGAAATTTGAATAACCAAGGAGCCTGACGATATAGGGAGAAAATACGCCGCCAAGGATGAGCAGGGCAATAAAGAACATTTCAGCGGACTTTATTCTCGCTGATGGGAATTGATGAGTTTTCCTCCCGTGGTCCGGGCCAAGCGCGGTATAGCCAATCAGTTTTATCATCGAGAAGGCCGCGAGACCGATTGCGAGCGCGATGAGAATTCCCGCAAATGCCGCGATGAGCCGTTCGGCATTGCCTTCAAATTTGTATGACTGGAAAAGCGCCTCGAGCACCATCCACTCCCCCACGAAGCCAATCGTCGGTGGAAAGGCGCTAAAGGAAAGTCCGGAAGTGAGTATTCCGGCGGCCGGAATCCCTCCGACGTTGCTCCATATTCCGCGAACATTATCGATACTCTCTTCCTGGAGAGACTCTTTTGCGTGGCCGACAGACATGAATAGCAGCGATTTAGCCACGGTGTGTGAGAACGCCACGAATAGAGCCGCGAGAAAAGCGAACCGTGAAAGGATTATCATCGGTTGAGTACCGGCCGCCCCCGCCATGGCGCTTAACCCGATTGCTGTCAGTATTATCCCGTTGTTTTCCACGGTGGAGTAGGCGGGAAGTTTCTTAAGGCTTCTTTCGGCGGCGGCCTGCATTGCCCCCCAGAACGCGGAGATGGCGCCAAGCGACAGCACCATCACGCCCCACCAAGTGGAATAGCCGACCAGCGAGAGAGTCCTCACGATTCCATAAACCCCCATTAGAGTCAATGGGGCGCTCAAAAGTGCCGCGGTATTCGAGGGAGCCTTTGAATATGCTCCGGTTACCCAGGTATGGAAAGGGAATATATCCATCTTTATGATGAACCCTAAAGTAACCATCACGAGAAAGAACGGCGCCGCCTGCGAGTGGGCAAGCGCGGCTGAAACGCCGTCCCTTATCGAGAAGGAGCCGCTTGTGAGGAACAGAGACGCGAATCCAATTATCAAAGCCATTGCGGAGGCCTCACCGAACGCGATGAACTGAAAAGCCTCCTCGTGGGACTCTTTGCGCTCGAGAATCTGGAGGAACAAGCCTATTGTCATCAACTCCCAACCTATCAGGAAATCGACGGAGTCCTGGGCAGAAATGACGAGTGTCATTCCGAAGAGAGATAAGTTAAACCACGCGGCCATTTTCCGACTGAAGAGTTTGCCGAAATCGATGGAGTAAAAGGTGAGCGCGACGAACGAAAGCGAAGCGACTATCAGGAAAATTCCGGAAGTCTTGTCGAGTCCAATTCCGATGGATAATCCCGGCATCATCGAAAATTGCGGCGAAGAGCATTCCTTGGTCAACGCTAAAATTCCGGCAACAAGCGAAGAGAGCGCGCCGGCAAATGCGATCCCATAACTCAGCTCCCTCCGAAGGGAGAGGACTATTCCGAGCAGGTAAAGGGCGAAGGACAAATACAAGAACGTCATATCAGTTCGTTCCTCCCTTGATCTTCAGAAGGACAGCAATCAACTCTCCCGGCTCCCGGTAATTCGTAAGGTGGGCAACGACGTTGGGGAGATTAAGGCTTTTGATACCCACACCAGTCTGGCTTTTCCGGCGCGTGGGATCTTCGTTCTCGACCACCACAATGGAAAATGGTTCCGGCATCTGATTGACGGTCTCCGTAAGAACCGGTACCATCTTTTCTGTGGGTCTTCCAAGAACCAGCAGCACGTCCGCGTGTCGCGGGACGTCGGCGAAGAAGATGCCAAACCTGTGGATGTTGTACTGCGGAGCCTGCAAGGCTCGTATATCTAAATTCAAGTCGTTTGAGTTACCAACATCAATCGGATAAATATGCAGGGACTTCCGGAAGATTTTGATTTTCGTTTCTACTGTCTGTTCGGTCGCGTAAGGCTTCCGTTCCGTCAATCTCTTCGTCAGTCCCCAGACAGGCCACCACTTCATATAGGCTCCAAGTTCCAATTCCCAAGTTCCAAAGAAGTTCCAAATACCAAAATCAAAAAATCAAACGCCAACAATTCCAACCAGCAACTAGAACTACTTGAACACATGAGACTCCTTTTTCTTTTTTGCAGCTTGGAGCTTTGCTTTTGTTTGGAGCTTGGTGTTCGGAACTTGGGATGTTTCATCGTGCAGCATCCGCGAAATACGCTCCGAAGGAGTCAACAGCGAAGGGAAAATCGGTGAAGATGTTCCCGGGCAATGATTCCGTTATAGCTTTGAATCCTAAGAGAGACGGGGTGGCAGCGTAGACGGAAGCAAGCTTTCCCTTCTCGATTTCAACATGATACGCGAGGAGGCCACTTGGAGATTCGCAGTAACCAATACCGGAACCGGTCCCGTTATGTCCTCTCCGGCCATGTTCAACCGGCTCTATTCCGGATTCACTCAGTTCTCTCAACTCTCCCGCGGTATCCGAGATGATTTCAACCGACCCGAACACTTCCTCCGCTCTCACCTCCATGCGGGCCAGCGAATCTCCCATCTGCGAGGTGGCGCATCTTAACCCCTCGTAATCGGGGTCATGAAGTCTGAAGTCCTCTCTTACGCCGGTAGCTCTCAGTGTCGGGCCCGTGACTCCGATCGTCATTGCTTTCTCCGAATCAAGCTTTGCCGTATCATGCAAACGATCCATGAAATTCTCGCTCTCAAGAGCGCGTTTGTAAAGATATTCGAACCGGTCGGACAAGCCGTTTATTCTGCGCGAGAGATGTATCAACGCCTCGATGTTGATAGGTTTCCTGGTGGCGGCAATTCCGTTAAATCCCTTCAAGAACCTGGAGCCGAAAAAGTCGTTGTTCAGGCGCAGGAGACCCTCGTAAATTGCCTGTAAGTGGCTTGTCATCACCTTTTGCGCCGCTGCGGAAGCGAGCTGTGTTATCACGTAGATGTGATTATATATTCTCTCAAGCTCGAGTCCGATGATCCTCAACTTCTTTGTCTGCATCGAGACTTCAATGCCAAGGGCTGACTCCACGGCTTTCGCAAAGGCGAGAGAATGTGCGAAAGCGAAATTGCCGCAGATGTCTTCTGCCCTGCCCACTGCGTCGTGCACGCTCTGTGTTATCATCGACCTCTCGATCCCCCGGTGTTTGTAGCTCCAGTCGATATTGACGCACAGAATTCTTTCACCGTAAGTGAACAGATGGTATGCGCCTGATTCAATGACTCCACCTGTTACCGGACCATATCTGAAATCAAAGACACCATCGCCGAAGACCTCCTGCCCTTCTATGCCCTTATCACGATTGGCTAGCAAGTCCAATTGGCCATCAATAGACGCACCCGACGATTTCCCGGATGTAATCCACACTTCGCTGCCATCGTGAACGAGGAGACGGTTCCGGTCGTTATCCAAAATTCCGATCTGGCGGTTCATTCTACCACAACTCCTTCGGCTCCATGCGCCATAGACTTTGCGCTTCGCGTTCTTCTTTTCATTTCACAGCGACTCCCCTCAGGAACATGTAAATCACCGGCGTAAGAAACGTGATACTCAGCGCAACGGCCAACCCGATGATCGGAACGGTCGCATTATCATCCAGGTGTTTGTATTGACCATCCGGCTCGGAGAACACCATGCGTACGATACGGTAGTTGATACCGATAAATGCAACTACAAGAAACGAGGCGATGAGGATAGTGAACCAGGCTCCGTAAACGCTAATCATGCGCGTCATTATAAGAAGCTCGCCGAAAAATGTCCCGAACGGAGGCGCACCGGTGACTGCGAGCGAAGCGAAGAAGAGCGAGTAACCGGTGAGCGGCATTGTTTTGGACACTCCCTTCACGTCCTTGATGGCGCTTGTGCCGTAACCCGCGAGGACGTTCCCTGTGAGGAAGAATGCGGCCGATTTTGCAAAAGCGTGCGTCAGGATTATTATCACGCTGCCGATAAAGGCATTTCCACCGAGAGCAATGCCTATCAGCGCGACGCCCATGTTTTCGATTGAAGAATACGCAAACATACGCTTGTAGTACCGTTGCGAGAATGCCATGAGAGAAGCCACGATGACGCTGAGTGAACCGAGAACAACGGCAAAATTCCTCACGCTCTCGAGTGGAACGATCTGAACGAACCGTACGATTGTATATAAAGCGACTGGAAGGAGCACGGCGGAGAACATGGCGCTTACCGGCGCGGGCGCGCGCCCGTGAGCATCAGGGAGCCATGTATGCATCGGGAAGATTCCGCCCTTCGTCCCATAACCTATAATTCCGAGAAGCGCACCTACAGAGACGATCTTTGTTGCCTGTGGAGCTTGCAGGAGGGCGTTCAACGAAAGGGTGTGAAACCCACCATAGATAAAAATCGTGGCAAGAAGAGATATCGTAAGTCCAGTGGAAACGATGACTATATATCTCCACGTTGCCTCCACTGCAACCTCGTTGTTATCAGTCGCAATGAGCAGTGCGCTCGTCACGGTCGTTGCTTCGACGCCGACCCAAAGCAGACCGACGTTGTCGACCATAACGGTGAAAAACATCGAAACAACGAACCAATTGAGGAGAAGAAAGTAAAGATTAGTCTGGAACAACTTGTTCTCAATATGGTCGAGATAGTGAATCGAGAATATGACAGTGAGGACATAAACAGCGGAAATCATTAGCTGCATTAGCTTGGAAAAGCCATCCACATATAATCCAAATGAACTTGCATCCGGCATGAAGGCGATAAGTATGGAGGCTCCGAGCGTCGCAAAGGAGGCGACTATGGAAACATCCTCTTCAAATCGTGTTTTCGGTATGAGGCACAAGAGTCCCCCAATCCCACTCAGTGCGACCGGTAAGTAATAGATCCAAATCATGGATTAACCTCTCAACTCCGTGAAGTCTTCTCGACGAGTCGAGTCCTCGACTTCGGTATTCTGCGCCGGCTCTTCCTTCAACCGAACAATGACTCCGGAGATCATGACAGTGCCGATGACATCGAGTACAACTCCGGCTTCCACGACGAACGGGAGTTCCGGGAAAAGGGATCCGAACAGATACAGGGCGTTTTCCATCACAAGGTAGCCGATGAGCTGCGTAATCGGATTGCTCCTGGAAATTATCAGGAACGCCCCCTGCAGGAAGAGCGCAACGGGTATCGCTCCAAATGCCGAATGGACATAGTCGTACATTGTCCAGGTGTAAATGACATAGCCGAACACGGCAAACAGAAGAGACAGGATTATGGTCGAGGCGATTCCCAATACAGGTTTTAATTCCCTTGCTCTCCATCGGTCACGCCTGAGCATCCTTGACAGGAAGCCCGGAATGAACCAGGCTCTTATCCCAGCAGTGAGAAAACCTAACACCATCAAATACGGCTCCCCGTTGACATATCCCGCGGCAAGAAGGAAGGCCGCAAGAAAATAGGAACCGACTGAAAAAGTCTTTATGACACTCGAGATGTAGATCTGCCACTGCATGAAAGCTACAAGAGCAATTTGAATGAACCCGACTAAGATGAATATCTCGTTGAGATTGAACATTCTAAAACCCTCCTCCCGGTCTCGTTGTGAAGAAAACCAGGGCGGCCAGGAACGCGAAGACAAATGTGACGGCGACATAGTCAAATATTTTGAACAACCGGTATTTGGAAACCGATTCGTTGAGAAGCGCAAAGACAACCACCAGTACCAGAATCTTAACGAAGTTTATAAGGGCATAAACCAGGACCGCCGGGATCGAGAGCGCCATCGGCACCAGGAAAGGAACCGCGAGAACATTCATAAACACATTCATGAGGAGGAAGTGTTTCATGTAGCTCCCCCATTTGTACAGGGCGAGCTCCCTGCCGGAATATTCCATTTCCATCGACTGGTCGATCATTCCCAGCTCTCCCATGGAATGAGATTCGATGGGGAGTTTTCCGGTCTCAACGATCAACACCATGAAGAAGGCAATCGTAACGAACCAGTGCACAAGCGAACCATACCAGGCACCAGATGTCTGAAGAATATTGTTGATGACGTAGGGATTATTGGTATGTGAGATTACTCCCAGCATGATGAATATAAGAAGCATTATCGGTTCGGAAAGGGCTCCAATACTCGCAGCCCTGGACGTGCCCAGATGCGAGTAGTTGTTCCTGCTGTCAAGAGCCGCAAGCTTCTTGATTGCCGCGGCGGCGCCGAACACGAGTCCGCCGCCCATGAAGTCGACAACCGGGCCGAACGTGAGAGGAAAGGCAGTTATTATCGGCAGGACCAGTGTGAGGAGCAGGTAAAATGCAAACGTCAAATAAGGTGCGATCCGGAAAAATGGTAAAGCAACGCCGGGGACGAGGCTTTCTTTCCGGAAAAGCTTAGCGAGATCGTAGTAAGTTTGGAAGATGGAGGGCCCCTTCTTGGACTCAAGGAGTTCTTCAGTCTTCGCGAGTACTCCGGCCGCCAACGGCGCCAGCAGCACAACATACAGGAGCTGAAGTATGCTGAGGATCAAAAGCATATTATCATACTTCCTTTTGATTGAAAGTAACCGTCAACAAACATTCACCGGTAAATCGGTTACTTGATCCCGGCGTATCGCACCAGGATTGCTTTTTGACTTTCACACGGTAGGCGCCATCAGCGATAGCGTATTTCCAAAGAAATCTTCGGAAAGGAGGGCGTCATCTCCAGAATGACATCACAATATAATTGACCACCTGCGACAAATCAAACGCTATCATGGCACCCGTCACGAGTTACGGTGTTTTACCATGGGTATAGTGGATCACGGTCGCCTTTTCCTCAGTTACCATTCCACCGCACCCGGACTTCTCGAAGAGCTCGGTCACTATCGGAAGAAAAGCGTCTATCTTCTCCTCGGTATCGACTATTTCTATCACGAGAGGAAGATCTTCGCTGAGTTCTAGAAGCTTGGCAGTGTGTATCCTGCTTCCCGCGCCATAACTTTCTACTCCGCGCAAGACTGTTGCGCCGGCCATCCCGAACTCTTTCGCCCGCTCGACGAATACCTCGTAAAGGGGTCGTCTGTTCAGGTGGTCTTCTTCACCTATGAAGATTCGGAGAAGTTTCCCGGTTCCTTCAAGTTTCATTTTATCCTCCATTAGATTACTCTCCCTGCCATGGTTCCGACCCACGTCGCGGTAAGTCCGACGACAATCGAAACGGCAACGTTCAATAACCCAATCGCAACGGCGCCATCTTTGAGCAATCCCACGGTCTCGAAGCTGAAAGTGGAAAAAGTCGTGAAGCCTCCGAGCACTCCGACCGCGAAGAATATGCGGAAGGACGGGCTGATCAAGAACCTGTCCTCAGCCATCGTGAGGAACAGGCCGATCACAAAGCAGCCGATGACATTTACCGCAAGCGTGCCGTATGGGAAATCGGTACCGAGGACATTGTAAACCCATCCGGACAACAAGTAGCGAAACACGGCACCAATACCGCCGCCGACAAAAACGAGTATATTTCTAACCATTTCATTTCTTTCATATTTGTAGTTGTGTATATACAAAAAATCCTGTCACGCACATCTGGTCCGAAATGCAAAAGACCGTGCTGACAGGAGTCATCATTTGCGCAACAGCGCAAAGTTTATTCGGCGAACTCCATCGCCATAATTTAATTTAACTAATCACAACGAGTCTGCAAAACCTCACCAAGGCTTTTCGTGGTCACCTAGACTCTGCAAAATCACCTCCACAATCCTTGAGGCTACCGCAGACCGGAAATTCCCCCTTCTGTTAAGTCCGTCTGCCACATCTGCGTCATCTTCTCCGAGAATATGGGCAATTGCCTTGATAAATGCGCGTGCCATGATTGGATCAAGGTCGACGCGGTTGACAAAAGCGTTTGCTATGGCATCCGCGCCGGGTCTCGACCTTCGCGTCGCGAGTATCTCAGCGGCCCTCATCGCCGTCTGAGGCTCGAAATGCATGAGCGCCTTCATAAGCTTTTCGTCGTAAGTCAAATTGTTGAAGGCGGACAAGCTGCTCCCACAAGAAGGACAGACCGTGTCCTCCTCGCGGACCTCGCGCCAGCATTCGGTGCAGAATATCCTCGTCTCAGACATCTAGATGCCTTTCAAGGCGTGTGCCTCAACACGATTCATCGTTTATCGAATGGCGCTAAGCTCCAAACACAAAAATCCAAATTCCAAACAACTTCTAAGCTCCAATTCCCAAATTCCAACAACGAGTTTGCCGGGGCAGCTTTGTCTTTTGTATTTGGACATTGGAGCTTGTTTGGAGCTTGGTGTTTGGATCTTGGAGTTTCCATTAATCATCTTCCCAGGTCTTTAAGAGCTTTTATTATGTATTCCCTGGCGACCTCGACATCGTCCAGCATTTTTTCTGCGAGGGCGAGCTGTTCATAGGGATCGTAAGAGACTTTGTTCCAATCGAAATAACCTTCAAGGAACTCCGCGCCGAACTCATGATTCGCGATCTTTACGTTCTCGAAGGGATACAGGATTTCCATCTTCTCGCTCTTCAAAACGCGTTCAAATGATTCGGCAAATTCAAGCAGGTTACCTGCCGCCTTCCCAAAATCTTCGAATGCAAGGACGAGAATCGTAATGAGCGCGTCCAACCGTTTGGTATCGCCGCGTACGAAGCAGAGCTTTCGAAGTGTATCGACGGCAAACCCAAACTCATCACTTATACGATGAACGGGATTCTCAATCTGCGCGCTCAATCTCCCTTATTCCCTTTCACCTTTGACCTCTTTACCTCTTGACCTCCTTCTTACTACCATCTCATTTGCCCCGAGAATAAGTTCACAGCATCCAGGTAGCTGTCCAGCTCATACCGGGTGTAATCATGAGCGCCCTGGTAATCATGCTTCATTATGAAATTTGACACGTCGTTTTTCATCTTCTTTACCTTTTCTATGGTGGCATGCAATAAACGCGGGCTCGCTTTCTCCTTTGCCAGCATCTGAACATGCCTGAAGCAGATGAGGGTCTTCGAGTCTTTATATTCCGCGATCAACTCATCATCGTCTGACAAGTACAAAAGACTATGCAGCGTGATTTCTTCGGCATTCTTCACGAAATCACACACGAAACATTTGCCTGCATCGACTGATCGGACAGTTTTCTTTTTCTTCCTCTTGTTAGTTTCGGCGGCGATTTCCTCGATAAGCTTAACCTGCTGTCCAAGAAGAGCTATATTTTCCTCCAGGACCGTTTCAAACATAGTCGCAAGATGAAGGCCGTCGCTTCCTAATTTGACC
Source organism: Bacteroidota bacterium (assembly GCA_021825585.1). Taxonomy (GTDB): domain Bacteria; phylum Bacteroidota; class Ignavibacteria; order Kryptoniales; family JAKASW01; genus JAKASW01. The sequence continues at coordinate 29,152 of JAKAGT010000031.1, forward strand.
TCCGCCATGAGAGCGAGCTTCGCGTGACGCGTACAGAATCCGTGTTGGCGATGCAGTTTCTTGCGAACTCCTACGTCGAGGACATATTCGTAAAGCAGCCCCTCAAGGTAATGCTGCTCGGTCCTCTCAATTTGGGAACACACCGGGCATCCTGTTCCACGCAATGCCTCTTCCAACCTAACCCAGCTTATGCCCCGCTTCGCACGGGTCATGTCATCTTCAATAAAGGGCTCAGTCATTTATTTCCTTCCACTAAATTTCTCGACGCTTCTCCAAAGCGAGCTTTTGACATCGGCGCTGACCTGGTAGTAATTTCCGGTTTCTAACACCTTGAGCTGGTCGAAAAGTCTTTGCAGGGAGTCCTTGTAGGCGTTAAGAATCTTCTCCCTGTTTGCGGGATAAGTACTCGCGAGTACCTTCTTCAAGTGATCAAGGCAGACAAAATCTCCGGTCGATTTCTCAAAAGGAACTTCTGCTATCTTGCGGACCTCTTCCATGTCGGCCAACTCGAGGCATTCGCAGACAGGGCATTCCCGATGATACTCGCGGAAAATATTCATGGCTCCGTTCGCTCCATCTTCACCTAAACTTTTCCTGATCAAATACCTGAGCAGCTTCGAGGAAATCCCCGAGGAAGTAATCCGGTTGAACATCCTCAGGTGTTTCCCACATATGCCATACAATCCACTTGTTTCGAGATAATCCTCGTCTCCCTTCCCGACGTTGTACTGTAGTTGAGCAAGCGCATCGAACTGTATATTCCAAATACGTTCACAGATCGGGCAGCCTTCAGATGCCTTGACCTCTTCGGCGTCCTTATTTCCAGGGATCGTCGTACTGGTCATGTTTTATGTAATCTTTTTTGAGGCTGTCGATGATGTCTTGGATGTAAATCACCTTTATCAGCAGGTTCTCGTTGAGTTTCGGGGCTTCGCCGGATATCTTTTGGAAGCTATGTGCATCTACCCTTGCATCGAGATGTTTGTCAAGTTCATCTTTCTCCAGGAACAGCTTGTTACAGGCTCTGCACCTATACTGGACACCGGAGAGTCGTTCGACGGCGAACGGCACTCCCCTTCGCTTCCTGAACTTAACCTTCAATGCCGGGGTCATATACTGAGCTCCTCACATTTATGACAAAAAACTCCTGCCTCTGATATTGTCAGCAGCAGGAGTCATCATCATGATCGCATGATATTTGGCGAACTCCATCGCCGGTTTTCCACTCATCTGGGAAACATCGAAGCCGGGTTCATTTTTCCATCTCCGCGAATTGGCTTTCAAGAATTGTCAGCCCGGAAAGAGCCTCTTCATATTCTAATACCTTGCCGGAGGATTCAGCCGAATTTGCTTCTCTCATTGCCACCGCATCATCGATTATGGCACTGATTCGCGACAGGTGATCAATCACAGAATCGGAGAACATTTTGCCAAGTTTTAGCATGCTCTTGTCGATCCTTTGAAGTATGTCATATCTGACTCTGCCGCATTGCCTGTCAAATTCGATCCTGAGCGTCTCCTTCTGTTTCCTGAGAATAAGGTGCCTCGCAATACCTTTTGGCAGCCGCTTGACGAGCGCGTCGGATAGCTCTTCGAGAGAGGGCTTGATATCTTCGAGTATGAAGTAATAGAATTCAGAGTCGTCATTGAACAGGAGGTAATCCTGCAACCTCTCAAACTGAACATCGAACAGTTCTGCGGCATGTTGGTACACGTCGTCTATCAAGTCGTTCATCCGGCCAAACAGTTCCGCCACAGCGGCATTGAATTTCGACCTGATTTTCGACTCCTCATCTTCCCGCCACTTATCGATGGCTTGAGTGACAAGGCTGATGATAGTCTCGTCGAGCTTTGAGATGAGTTGAGAAGCTGTCAGGCTTGAGTAACGCGACGCGATTTCATCGAACTCCTGTTCGATCACGGGAACGGACCTCTCCTCGAACTGCACCCTGTCCTCTTCAACCATTGTCGTGATATTAGACGCCGTGTAGATAACACGGGAGATCTCTTCCTGCCTCCGCCGGATCTCTGCCCTGAAGTTCCTAAATTCCTCGACCTTCTTTTGGAGGCTTTCCGCCGACTCCGAATAGGCCTTGAGCCGGAGCTTCGCGAGAGTGGAGGCCTCTGCCGCTATCTTCCTCGCACGGCGCGCAGCAACGTTAACGAGGACTTTCGATTTTTCGCCGGCCAAAAAATCCCCGAGCGATTTTTCGAGAGTGCGAATACTGCTTTTCTCCTCAAGTTGTTCATCTCTTGTTAATCTCGCTTTGAGGGCGGTCTTGGAACTCAGCAGGAAGAGCCTGATGCTTTCCTTGTCGACCGACATTTCCTTAGACAACGAGTCCCGGATGAATTCAGCCGCCTCTTGTCCTTCCGCTTCGGTCAGCATGTCCATCTTATTAAGCACGAAGAAGATTTTCGTCACGTGCTCGCGGACATTTCGGAGAAACTCAACTTCGCCGATACTGAGGGGCTGGTCAGCTGTCATGAGAAATATTGTAGCGTCGGATTCGGGGAGGAAATGGTTTGCGGCGTCTGTATTGTGCGAGTAAATCGAGCCCACACCCGGTGTGTCTACCAGCTGGACTCCCCCCTCGAGGAACGCGACCGGCAGCTCTATGTCAACCGACTGAACTTTTCTGACGTTTTGCGGATTGCGTTTTTCGGTTACATACTCCGGGAGTTCATCGCGCGATATGACCTCCCTGGTTCCGTTCGTGAAGGTGGCTATAATTTCTTCAACGGGGCCGTAACGCAGTATGGTAACGATTGAGGTCAGAGGGACAACCGCGGTGGGCAGGATAGCCTCCCCAATCAGCGCGTTTACAAGAGTCGATTTACCGCGCTTGAATTGTCCCACGACGACAAGGTTGAATTTCTCGTCCTGGATCTTCTTCGTGAGGGCTTCGATATGCGGGGCAAGATCCGGAAATTGGGGTGACAGAAGGCGTGAAAGCTTCCCAAGTTGGCCCAGGAGGCCGGCTTTTTTCGTCATTCCGCCGGAACTTCCGTCATTCAGGGGTTTCTTTCGGACTTCGGGGGCTGTCATCATAAAACGAAAAACTCCTACTTTTGGTCAAGTAGGAGTTATCAATCCCTGCCGATCGTCGACTTCTCGGGATAGTTGATGGGCGAACTCCATCGCCGACAGGTTCAATTTAAATAGAAGCCTCCCACCAAATCAAGGGCTGAGTTTGAAGGGGCGATGAAAAGGACGGCAAAAAGATTATGCTCAGGTCCTGCCCGGGATCCTTTGTCTGTGCATCTTCATAGAGAAAGGAATAGTTCGGGAGATATCCCAACCTGTTTCAGGATAGCCCGCAACGTTCCCTCCGGAATATCCCCAGGATGATGTGGAACGGTAGTGATCTTATTTGTGGAATCGTTGAACCAAATTTCGTGGCTGCCTGCTGCTTGTCGGCGGAACGAGAAACCCAACCTCCTAAGTCTCCTGACAACTTCCCTATACGTGAAGCCGGCAAGTTGCCCCATTACATTTCAATTACGAGCGGGTAGTCAAATGGAATTGTCAGGGTGTTTTTGTCCGAGTCCTCCGCCCGGAGTTCCAGTATTTTTCTTGCTACATCACGGGCGATCTCCAGCGTCTCGCTAACCGTACGCCCTTGAGCAACTAACCCCTCGACGTCGTCCGATGTTGCGAGAAAAACACCTTCCGGCAATTTTTCAATATGTACCTTCACAATGCGTTCCATCTCTTCACCTCCGAAGGAGTAATAATATAGCCATGCACTTTACCTTCTTTAATTTACCTAAAGATAAGCTGAGGCTCAAAAGGTCTCCGGATTTGGTACTGGCCCACATTCAGAAAATCAGAGGTACCTTGCGAAGTCACGCCGAAGGCGGATTCGCCTTAGGCGAGGTTTTCATGGAGAAGTCATTCGAATTAGACGCATTAATGGATTCAACCGAAAGGACCTTCGCAAGGTACGCACTGTTTCACGTTCAGCCCGTTATCCGGCGCTTTATGATTCTCCCCGCGAAGCGCAGTTTCGCCGATGCGGAGAATTTGCCGGAGACAGTCTTCACGACTCCGGATGTGAACCGAGTCCGCTTGCCGTATTCGATATCGACGCCAACGATTACGGGAATTCCACTCGCGCTCAGGTCAATAGAATTCTCGATTATTGAGGTTAGCTCCTCGTTCTTACCGATCTCCAAATATTTGGCACCGACCGTCTCCGCAAGCCCTTCCCAGTTCATTTTCCCGATGGCTGTAGAAGTTTTCCGGTTGTAAGTTATTTGCTGGCTCTGCGAGATCTGCGAAAGCTCGCCGTCATTGAACACGAAATAGGCTATGCCGAGTTTCTCCCGCGCGGCCGTTACCATCTCCATGCATGTCATCAGAAACGCGCCGCCCCCCCGATGCCCACAACCTGTTTGTCCGGATTGGCCAGTTTGGCACCGATCGCCGCGGGGACACAATATCCCATGCAGTTGAAGTCCGTGGGAGTGATGAACTGTCCCGACTTCATCGAGGTAAAAAGCTCAGCCGCCAGGTAAGTGTGGTTTCCGTCATCCACAGCGACGATAGCATCGTCGGAAAGCTCTCTGCGGAGCTCTTCGAAGAACAGGAGCGGGTTTACACGTGCCGTCTTCAGCTTCATCCATTCATTCGCATATGCCGCCCTGTCTCTCCCGATTTGAGCCGAGACTGATTTCTTCGCGGGAATAACGCCGGTGGCCTTCAATTCCTTCAGAAGCATCTCCAAAACTTCGGCCGCGTCTCCTTCGATGGCGATCTTCGCCGGATAGTTCCTGCTGAACACAACCGGGTCGATGTCGACATGAATCAGGTTCGCGGGGACCTTCGCTCCGAAACTCCCGGTCGGTATTTCCGAGAACCGGGCACCCACCGCCATCATGCAGTCGCAATTCTTGAAGGCGTTGTACGCCGCCGGAACAGCCGCACGACTGAATCCCATTCCGGTAAAGAGAGGGTGATTTCCCGGAAAGACGCTCAAACCCTGCAGCGTCGTCGCCACCGGAGCGGAGAGAAGTTCAGCGACCTGGACAAGGAGATCCGTCGCGTGCCTGGCTCCCCATCCCGCAAAAACGCAGGGATGTTTTGCCTTCCTCAAGAGCCTTGCCGCATCCCGGATTTGCGATTCATCTGGCGTGACAGGAGTGACGGTGGGCAGTCTTTGCTTCTTATAATTGCCCGCCTCACCGGCAAACAGCTGTATGTCTGCGGGTATTTCCACGAAGACGGGGCCAGGCTTTCCGGAAACCGCGGTCCGATACGCCTCGAAAATAGCAGGCACGATTTCTTTGTGCTCATGGATCAGAAAACTCCTCTTCGTTATTCCAGCCAGGATTTTGTGCTGGTCTATTTCGTGAAGCTGAAATGTTTTTCCAGTATCGAGCCGAACTCCGCCCGAAATCACGAGCATCGGTATCCCGTCAAGGAAAGCTTCGCCGATTCCGCTGAGTGCGTTCGTCATGCCCGCGGCGGGAACAATAACAAGGGTGCCGATATCTCCTGAAGTGCGGCTGATCCCATCCGCGATGAACGCGGCGCCGCCTTCGTGAGTAACGAGGATGGGCCTGATCTTCTTCGATTTACCCAGCTCGTCGTAGAGATCCGTATTGTGTACGCCCGGAATCCCGAACGTATACCTGATGGGAAGCTGCTCAAGGGCGTAAACCGCAAGTGCCGCACCTGTCTTTTTCATTTGTTGCTCCTCAACCTTTTATAATCGCCTCGGCAGCGATGCGGCCCGTCAGTATGCAGGAACCAAGGAATGTTCCCTCGAGAGAGCGTTTGCCGTGAATTCCGCCGCCGCCGAATCCGGCCGCTTCACCGACCGCGTACAAACCCGGCATGGTGTTGCCGGTGTCGTTGATCACCCGGCTCTTCATGTCGGTTTGAATGCCGCCGAGGCTCTTCCTGGATAGGATGAATTCCCGAATCGCGATGAGCGGATAAGCCTTCGGGTCATCTATCTTCTGATACTTACAAAGCCGGATCCGGTCTCCCCTGTATTTTCTGAAGTTGACAATCATTCGAAGCTGCTCGTCCGTAAAATGGTCTTTCCCGGTTTCTATTTGCGCGTCGTAATCTCTTATATCTTTCTCAAAGCCTTCACGGTCGATCTTGAATCCAGGCTGGCTCAAATTATCCATCTTGTCGGCGAGTTCGGAAAGAGAGCCCGCCGAGACAAAATCCTCAGACTCATCGAGGAGTCGTTTCATCTCGAACCACTCGAGTCGGTCTAATGTAAGTTCTTCGATTTCCAGATTTTTGCAGAGGTCGACAAATTCGCGAGCGCTGAGGTAGGTTCTCCCATAATCTGTAGGTAAAGGTCGCTTCATTTCTTCTTAATCATACTTAACTTCTCTCAAATCGGCCCAAATGGTCATCCGCCCGCGCATGTGACAGCAGGCAGTAATTGGGACGCGCTGTGGGGCGATCCTTCCCGTGCGTGTAGGAACGGAGGAGTGACAGACTACGTTCACGTTGTTCCAAGGCATAATTCCAACAAACACTTGTATTCAAGTTAGTTTTCCTTTGTAGTCTTGACTAGTCAATCCGTCTGTATTTGCACAAGCGACCAATTAGTGTCAAGGTCGTTTCCACCTGACGAAGCAGTTGTGAATGCACCAGGCGATCTGTCTCGGTTGATTCTGTCCGAGTCCTAAATGACGGGCGGAGAAGCCAGCGGCCTCTCTGAGTATCTGCCACCAAGTGAAAGACATTATTTCAGGTTGAACCCAAGCTCTCGAAGCATCGCGAAAGTGTCAGTGTACTTGATACCGAAAGCGTTGCAGATGTTCGGAATCGGGACCTTCCATTTCATGCCGGGCTTGTACACTTCCTGTGTCACAAGCACTGTTCCGTGACTTGCTTTGACATATGCAACCAGCCAGCCATCCGGATCTGTGGCAAACGCTTCTTTCGCTGGCGGAGTGAACTGGGAATTGCGCTGGACCCAATTGACGATTTCCTCGTAGGCTTTCACGACCTCAGAGGTGCCTGAGTTTGCAAAGGCCTCCGCCATATTGCCGGCCTTAATCCAATCGGCAAGTTCATCATTCCCATCTTCGAGCTGTTTCTTGATCCGGTCAATGCTGTGAACTCGGCCTTCTGCTGAAAAGCGGATGAGACCGTTCCAAAATGCGGGAACTATGTCGAATGGATAATACGAGTTCTTAGCGCTTATGAAGACGTTGGCATCAAGAACAAATATAGAAGGTGGGGTGTCTGTGACGGGAATGTCGCTCACGCAGCCCGGCTTCCGAATAGCTCCGCTGCAAATTGGTCGAAGGTCTTGCCCTGTAGCCCGGTTAACTTGTACGCGTCATAGGGCAACAACTTCCCTTCCTTGACTGCCGTGACGACAGTATTAGCAAACAGCCGGCCAATGCGCGAAGATTGTGTCGCATAGAAATCACCGCCGTCGTTTTTCTTCCTGCGACGGCGGTCGTCCTTGAGATAGCTTCTATAGAAAGCAAGGAACTTGTCCTTACCGATCATTCCAAGATCCAGTGCGCGTCTGGCTGCGACCAGAGCGCTTACCTTAAAATGGCGTGCTATAATCTGAAACGGTTCATCGTTGGTTCTTGCTGCTGGCCAAATACTTCTAAGCTCTTCCTCTGGTACGAGCAACTCAGCGGCAACCTTATTGCATGCCTGCTCAGTAGAGTTCGAGGCCGCCTGCATGTCGCGAAGGTCGAATGCGGCGCTGCTACCGAACCAGATATGAGCGATCTCATGGGCAAGCGTGAACATCTGTGCGGCTTTCGCGTCGTTGCCGTTGACAAAGACCAATGGAGCGTATTCGTCATGGAGCACAAAACCTCTAAACTCTTTTACGCTCAGTTTGCGATAATTGTTGTTCCCCACGACGCCACTTGTCACAACAAGAATACCGGTTTCCTCCATGGAAACCCTGAGTGCGCGGAGTGCTTGTTCCCACGTCTTGAATCGGGAAGCCCACAGTTCTTCCAGCCCCAGTGCCTTCCTGATCTCTCGCGCGACGGAAACAGGATCTTGGGAGCCCTTAACAGAGCCGGCGAAAGACAGCGGTTTGTCCTGTTGATCCTGAAGATACTCCTTCATCCATGCCTGACGTCTTTCCATGAGATGAACGGTCTCAAGAAGGTCGGGGCTCGGCTGAGGTATCCGTTTGTTATTAACCGTTCTGAAAACCGGTATGGGCAAGCGCTCCTCAGGAGGCTCTTTCAGAAAGAGATAGCCTAACGGGGTCCTGGTTTTGCTTGCAAAACTCTCTATCTGTCTGAGGGTGGGATGCTTCTTTCCCTCTTCCCACAGCTTAAGTTTTGGGAATTTCTGCTCCAGAACTCCCTTCGAAATTCCGGAGCGCTTCCTTGCCCAACGCAAGATTTCGGGATTTATTGCGACATTTTCCATGATTAAGCTTTTACAATTTAAGCAATTGGCTATGGATTATCACCTGTATGAAGGAGGACCGGCGCGCCGGCGATGTCAGCTCTTGCCTAGAAGTGCGGGATCTGCGCGGTAATAGAAATATGGAACGGGACAGTCCCTCCTTTTGGAATCTTGGGGTTGGGGAGGTGCCCACAGCGCGTCGCGCCTAAGTCGGATTCTCATTGGCAAATGAATAAAGATAAAGGCACGACGATTAGTTGCGAGCTCCGTTCATGAGACGCGCGGGGCGTGATGGCTGTCTGACATAGCTTCGCCGAAACAAAAGGGGGGGCCATTGGATAAGACAGTGTAGCCGTCTCTTTCCGAAGGATCCCCTTCGAGCTGGTCCGAAGGATCACGGCCGAATGAATATTAGGTCATGACATGAAGCGAGTGATAAAGTCTTTGCGAAATCTCGATCTGGTCGAGACGAAGCGATGTCTTTATTTTGGTTGCCGTGCTTGAACCTCGGATAGGGGCATTTCTCGGCAAGCCTGTCCCGGGTATCTCTTCCGCGGGTGGTGCACTGTGCGATTAATGTAATGGTCAAGTGAAGTCGCCTTTGATTCAGAGAGATCGAGCTTCGCCTTGTTCTATGTGAGCCGAGGAGATGGACACGTGTCCTATGTCCCAAATATCCTTGTAACTAAATATGCCACATTTACCAAGCTTATCAGCGAGAATGGTTGCAAGCTCTGCGCTGTGGCTGCCTGCTTGCAAGCCGTCTTCCATAATCTTATGAACTTTCTGGGCATGGTAACCGAACCGAATTCTCTCACTAGGATTTAGATAGAATGCACTCAACAATTCCAAAGTTTCAACCGGATTGGTCCGGGAAAATGAGGTCAGATAATTTATGATTTCTCCGCCGACAAACTCTGATCTGCACTTGCGCAAAGTCTCGTAGAGGAGAGGATAATTGTCGACGACGGTTCCTGGAATGTTAGGGACCCACCATGTTAAAAAGGAAGCCATTTCATCTTCATATGGCTTTATGATATTACCTGGCTTATAAAACTTTGTGCGCCACTCCCAGAATTTACTCGCACTCTTCCATGCAGGGTTGTCTAGCGTCAATTGTTCAGCTTTCTTCATTTCCTGTAAGCCTAACCCTATATATCTTATGAAACTCACTCTCATTTTCACAGGAGCCTTCTTGAAGAAAAGTGAAATGTTTGAAGCACTATCGTTGAAATCTTCCCACTCCCTCCAGCATACCAATGCCAAGTGTTGTGTGAATCTTTCGGCCTCGAGATTTTCGGCTTTCATGGATCGCCTTAAGGCAAGAATGGCTTGCCGATAATTCGTTTTAAGCGACTCGTATATTTCTCGGTAAACCCCATGAGAGGTTGTGTACCCCTGCCAGGCCGCAAGATAACCACTTTTGTCATTGCTTGGAAAGACGTGCGGCAGCTCTCTTCTAATCCATTCTGCATCAAGATACCACAGGTTTGCTAAGTACATTCCAAACACGCCTTTGATGAATGGTTCAGACGAGTTTTCTATCAACTTCCGCAATGCTTCTTTGACATCGTCCTCCATCCGCGCTTTTGGGTCCTGGAGATTCTTCCCTTGCGCATAGTGGATCGCATATCTTATTAGACTCCGCAGAGTTTGACCTTTCCAAGTGTTCAGTGACTGCGACTGCCATTCGAGTTTCTTGTTCTGACTACTCATCAAGTCATCATCGAGTGGAAGCGGGTCCTCCAGCATTGCGAGGAACAATCGTTTCATTTTCCCCAACGTCTCAAGAAATGCGTCGGAGGATACTTGCTCGGTTTTGGGTTTGTTTGAGACGACGGTTTCGATAAGGCGCCCCAAGTTGAGGCGCATCCGGGTCTGCTCATTAAGTGTCCAGAATTTTGTGCCTTCTCCCCTTGACGCAACAATTTCTGCCAGTGAATGGATCTCGTCAGTCCAAACCAATACTCCCTGGGGCCAGATGCTTTCCAATCCCCTGAAATAGTTCACAATGAATTCCGGGTTTATCCCAGGCCCTTTTAGGATCGTTGCGTAATCGTGTTTAGTTGGACTGGTTTCCACCAATTTTTGAAAGGCAAGGAACAGTCCAGTATATCCGTAAACTAAGTCACGACTTCTTAGTGTTAGTGGGAGCTTAAGAATGGCACTGAGCACCTTCGGAGTTGCTTCACTTAGCACCTCAGCATTGAATGGAGACTCGGGACCTCCGATCTCCCTCTCCTGCCATGAAGCGAACTCCGCCTGCGGAGGAACAGTGTGTTTCTTTTTGAGTTGGTCAATGATTTCCTTTTTATCTGGCAGGTAGCCCTCAATAAGAGAATATCGTTCAATCTTCCATTGATCAATAAATTCCTGAGTCAATTCCTTTGACGGTCTTTTGCCCGACTCCTTTGTCTGCCATGTCATCCATCTTCTAGTGTCGGGCCCTTTATCCATCCAGTTAATTATGAAATCTTGAGTTGATTTCCTTAGCAAGTTGAAATCTCTGCGTAATAGGCCGCGAATTTCATGCTTCATATGTATATCGTCTAGGTTCTTCGTCTGATTTAGGAGTTGATCGATAAGATCCATGTACAGCTGTGGAAATTGGGACATGATATATACTGCGATTCGCCGGAAGATGGATAAGCGCGATTTTAAGTAACGCTTAACTACTGGACGAAGAGATTTATTCCCAAGCAGATTTGCCTGAGACATAAGGCAATCCCGCAGGGTTGAGACCAGAAGTTCCTTCATCTCACCCAAAGGTTGATTTTGTTCGTGATCCTCGATTGCGGGCCGCCAAATCCATGAGTAATCCTCCCATCCCTTCCCTTCCTTCGCGCGTAATTCCATCTCAACCGCCTGACGCAAGTTGCCTTCAAATAACTTTGCGGCCTCATGGGGATATGTCTCTTTGAGCTTGGAGATGGTCTTCTCAATGATCAAAGTAAAGCTGTAGAAATCGAGTTTGGGTTCAACCTGCACAACCCTCGAGGCTCGATAAGGCTTTGGCATTTTTATTTTTGAAATCTTAACGGATGGTTTTGTGATGGCATCGACTATGAGAAGCGCTGCCTCCTTGTTACCACTTTCAACCAGTTTAATGATCAGGTTAGATATTGAATCAGCGTTTGCCATCCAATTCCCCTCGAGCGAACGGACCATGGCCTTCACCAACTTTGCGGAATGACTGGCTTCAAGTGATAACGACAGGTCCCAAACCAATTGCTTTGTGTAATTATCCTTCGGGACGGCCGTTGCCAAAATCGCATAAACCATCTTTGAATGGGTCTCCGCAACCCTTTGCAAATATGGCATGACGTAATAAGCCGACAAGCGTGAACTTGTCGACATAATATCTGACAAATATTGTCTAAAGGAGGAATTGTGTAAGTACTGCGGATTGTCAAGATTATAGAAGAAGTACCGGAAATGTGATTCGTCGTCAAGACCGTGCAACAGGATTTCTACATCTTCCTTGGTTGGAGATTGCCTTCCTTTCAAAGAATCCAAATAACTAACCAGTTCGTAAAAGTATTTTCTCATGACCTTATTCCTCTGCCTCTTTGCTGAGCACCCATTTCAATTACCTTTCCATTCATTTCATGGCGCGCTGGTAGTTAAGCTTGGGCAAGGCGCATAGGATATTGGACCGCTAATCTCCGCGTCGAGTAGGGCTTTCAGTTCCTCAAGAGCCTCGTTCAGCTTATCATGCCTTAACACGCCACCACGTGACCTTTCAATTTTATAAGTAACAATCTCAGTATTCCAAAGGGATTCGTAAATGTCTAAAGTGGACTGCGGAACGTCGGTTTCCGCACCAAGGATGCCGAGGTGAGTATATCTGCTGGTGCTTCGACTTAGCGGACCGAAGCGTTCAAGTATTCGCAAGATGTACTGATCATTGAATCCGAATCCTACAAACACGACCAAGTATTTTGAGAAGATTTCGTAGAGGAATTCCTTGACGTCGGAACCGTCCCTATAACAATCTTCGTATTGTGAACTTGTGAGGACTACACTATTCGAGCCTCGTTGCGCCGTGCCATGAATTTGGTAAAGGACAGCGCCGTCCAGCGTTGAGAGTGCAGCTGCATTCGCCTTTGAAGGTTGGAAGGGGTTTAATTTTGCGCCGGGCCTCGCTTCTCTGAAGGATTTCTGGAAACAAAAATCGTAGTTTGTTGTTACAAAACCGAAAGTACCAAGCGCGAGTAAATTTGTCCCTCCTTTTGTTGAATTGTACTTATCCGGATTGGGTGAGAATATCGCAGTAAAAGTGTTGTCGAATATCCTTTGATTGGCTTTCCTCAGGCCTTCAAGGCCACTCAACTGATTACTGTCGACGAACGCTTTCATGCTGGCAATTTCATCCGGTGCCTTTTTCCCATCCTTTGCCCATTCATCAACGAAACGTTGAATCATGTCTGGCCAAACCGGAAGTGGGTTGGATGCGGAAACGCCGGAGCCGAAGAAGATTACAAACTCATTGAGTTTTATTGCGGCCGCTATTCTTTCAATATGTTCCTTTCGCCAGTAGCTCATGTTATAGGGCGTTAAGCTACCTCCCCCTGAGGCGTGTAACGATCAACCCACTCTACGAACTGGTGCTGGTACAACCGCAGCGCTACAAACAATGTCTCTGACACCCATCCGATGATTATGAGTATCAAGGCAAACGCGATGAAGACCATAGTCAATAAGAACGGAAGATGGAAATGTGGTAGCAGATAGATGAGGTACAATATTAGAAAATGAATAGTTACGAACGGAGAAGTTGCAGGCGCGAATGGGAGTTTATCTTCCTCTCTTTCCCAGCTCCGCTTCACGTTTTCAGCGAGCTTTCGAGGAATCGGACCGACGTGATACTCATTTCCAGAAAAAGTGACGAAGCCAAAATTCTCTAGCAATTGGCTAATCTTCTGGATTCTTCTCACCTGTTTCTCGGTCATTGCACCCTGTGTAGTCTGTGGGTTACTAGATATTTTAGCTCTAACAGTAGCCACGAGGCGAACCGCAAAGACGGTCTCAATGTATGGGAAAAATCCGTAGAAGACGTACCAAAACAGGAAAAAGAACGCTAAGACTATTGCGAAATTCCCGTTTACGACGAACGGGGTTATTTCGGGCACGCTGAAGCCACCGATGTCGGTGATTCTAGAATGCATCGTCGATGAGTATGCCGTAATGGACATCACTAGCGTAAGCACGAACTTTACAAAAATCTCCGTTACTTCTCTTCTGCAACTTTCGCCGGTAAGAAGGAGTCCGAGAAAGTTATCAGGATTCACTTTTGCTCCACCGCCTCAATCTCCTGCTCCATCAGCGCTCACAGCTCACATAAAGCCGGTCTATGTTTCGACCCAGCGAGTCGCACTGGAGTCGAGCTGTGTGCACTCGCACTTTATCTTTCTGAGGAAGGTCGCGCGATCGTAAACTAGGATGTAAAATCGAGCCATGTCTAAGGGAGATTGTAATGTTCATTTGCCGATGACTACCCAGTTAAACGTAATTGAAGTGAACGAACCGGTCCGTGACTTTCCGACAGTGAATCCATGGTCAGTTAAGGTGGAAATCGTCAATACAGGGATTCTTGAGCTGAAGGCAGCTTGCTGGGAATGAATGACCGGGCTCAGAAAGAGCCTCGGAGGTCCATGAAACTTGTTCTTGAACTCTATCTCTTCATCAGGTCTGCCCTCTCCGTATTCAACGATTAGTTGCGTTCCGTTCGTTTCAGCAAATGAAAACCAGTTTGACCCGGAAGAATACGGAGCACTTCTCAGCTTTTCATACCTAGACAATCGTCCGATTATTTCTTTATAGTGTGCATCGACTGAGACCATACGAGAATTGAGCGAATCTAAAAGTGCCTCTTTGAACTCTTTCGACTTAACTAGATTACTTATCTCGGATTGTGCTTTGTCTTTCATGAATTGCCCGACGCCAAAATAAACGGCAAAGGCAGTGAGTCCAAAAATGAATGTTGTCCAACGGATCGTCGACCACTTTGTTTTTTCTTTTATTCTCAGATAGATATTCTCATAGTCTTCAGTTGTTAATTTATCAGTCATCTACGAGCCCCCTGTATGCCTCTCTAATGTTCATTGGGCTTAACAGATCTCCGTATATGCTTTGGGTCGCGACATCTGATGTCTCTTCTCTATAGCTTCTTTGGTTTCTTGGAGACGTTTCGCCCTTGATCCAATTTCCTTTCGATCTGATTCCGTATTTTATCGAATTCGATGGCGAGACGATTATATTCTCTGTACTGGAGGATTAGTTCTTCGAGTCGAATTCGTCCGCCCCCCTTTTTGTAAGAAAAAACTATTGCTCGCCATTGCTCATCCGAAAAGGCTTTAAAGAAAGGATTCGCCAACTCAATTGAATGCTCGAAGGAGCACCACCCTCCCATTAGGTGAGGCATGACGGCATCTGAGAAGTCGTGCATTCTAAGGTTTTCAGCGAGAGAATCAAATGATCTGATGCTAATTCCGTGGTGTTCCGCAAAACCATTCCGCTTCTCGATCCATTGGCGGCTATTTTCTCTTGTTCCTATAATGACTGTAAATTTCAATCGCTCTGAAGGAGACAGCCCACCATGATAGAATGGAAAAAGTCTGTGAAACTCATAACGATTCTCCTTTATCCAGAGCCTCCAATTATCAATCTGCTGCACCGCTTCAACGAGTCTTGCACTTGGATTGCCCTTCTTAGTGTAGGGAGGAGCCCAGGGGGGTTCAATTTCTATGAATTCGTATTGTATCCCAGCGCTGAAGTGATCCCATGTCTTCACAAAATCAATCACATAATCAGAACCTAGTCTCAATTTTGAACCGACCATACTTTCGATGGCGTAATTTCTTACCAAGAAGAGGCCAGCATAATCAAAAAGAAACCTGTGATAAACTTCCTCTTTGCTTTTCTTGAGAAGCAAATTGTTCCATTGCTCCAGGAGTGCAGCTATTGTGGATTTAGCTTCCCTGTAAAGCAACGACCATCTGCGAGCGGGTGGATCAAATAGCTCACGGGTGCTCATTTCCCTTCCACCACTTTTATTTCCTCCTCCGTCAGGCCGTACAGTTCATAGACTGCCTGGTCTATCTGCCGATCTAGCGACTCGCACTCTCGGTCCAGGCGGTTTGCCTCCGCTTCAGTTTTCGCCTTGCTCAACTCCTCTTTCACCGCAAGCATCCGCTCGACAAGCTTAGCAACGTGCTCATGACGGCTTTGGTCGTCTGGGTCATCGAGATTTACTGTTGTAATCGGAAGGTTCTCTATATATTGACGGTTATAGGCATAGTATCCACCGCGGAACGTGGTGCTAATAGATTTCAGGCAGTAATCTAGGAGTTTTGAGTTCAGTAGCCCGAGGACAAAGAGCGGGCTGACCGGATAATCTCTTTTTATCGTGATACCGTATCCGCCGCCGCCGCCACCTCCGCTACCTACGAAATAGAGATTTCCGCCAGAATCGAAAGTAAATGAGGCCTCTTTCGCTATACTGGGAGTGAGTATTTTCTTCTGATCCATTTCGGATAGATTTTGAGATCGCGCAAAAGCGTACCAGATTTTATGCTTCCATTTCCCTCTTTCTCTACCTTCCAGAAGCTTGCGATTTACATTGAGATAGGCCCACGCTTTGGGATACCGCAGTCTGAAAACTTCTTGAGCAATAAGTTCAGCTTTACCATCAACTAGCCTATACGGAAAAAGAATTGATTTGGTGACGCCTTCGATTCGATATCTCCTAATATTGACAGAGCCTTTGCATAATGGGTGCATCAATTCCTTTTCAATTGAATGGGCTGATCCCGTCGCTTCAGATTGGTATTTTCCACTGTCCAAGTTCGTCAATAGAAAGACTGAATCGGCACCGGTTACGAGTCCCTGATAGATTCTGTCTGCTATGTTGGCTAGTTTTACGGGCATATTGGTCAGTCTGTCCAGTAAATCACGACCTTTGCCGATATGGAAGTTCCACTCCAATTCTCGAATCAACGATGAATGACATTTTTGAGTCTCCGCCTTATTTTTGCGTCGCCATTCGGCAAGATCTTTTATTGAATCAAAATCGAATTCATCCGATCCCGCCTTGTTCAAAAACAGCAGGCATGTGTAGGTAGTTGGGCCATCGAAGATTTGCATGTCCCCAAAAAACACAATCTTTCTTAGGTGCTTGCCCTTGCTAATTAGACCTCGCAATCCTTCGCCGTATTGAGCGTTGAAAAACTTGTGCGGCAATATGTATCCAAGTACGCCTTCATTGCTCAGCTTCTGCAAGACCTGTTCTACAAAAATCACATAGATGTCATAGTTGCCTGCTATCGCCGACGAATAGCGGCGTGTAAAATATTTTGCAGCTTCTGGATTTGTCTCCCTCAAGGTTTGTATCCTGATATACGGCGGATTCCCTACCACCGCGTCAAATCCACCACGCTTCATTACATCCGGGAACGCGTCCTCGAAGTTCATCGGTTTCAGCTTGCTCTCATCGATGTCAGGAAAAAGCGTCCCCTCCGAAATGTCAGTACCGATCAGGGAATTGCCACATATGATATTCCTGCTCAAATTCGGAAGAATTTTGTCCTTCGTCAGCGTGAACTGATATGCATCGTTTGTTGTAACATCCTCCAGATGCTTCAGGTAGAGCGAAAGCTGCGTTACCTCTGTTGCCTGGTAGTCGATGTCGACGCCATAAATGTTGTTGACGAGTTTTTCCTGGCGCTTCTTGAGCGAGAGCACCTTTTGCCCGCTCCGGTTGGATAAATCGGATCTCTTTGCTTTGTCCGGGTGATCAGCATAATACCGCTCATGATAGTTCAGCAGGAGATCGTAGACCTCTATGAGGAAAGATCCAGATCCACAGGCAATGTCTGCGAAGGCCATGTTCGAAATTTCTGCCGGCGTCTTCCCTTCGATGAGCTTCCCTACTGTCTCTTTGACAATGTACCTTACGATGTAATCGGGCGTGTAATAGACACCGCCCGCTTTCCTGACTTCGGGCTTGTCCTGAACCTTCGCCTGCTTCGCCGTGGCGTGTACGACCTTGCCCAAGAAACGCTCATAAATGTTTCCAAGAATGGAAATTGGGATTTGGTCAAAGTTGTACGGCGAGTCCGGTCCGGCCAGACCTTTGCAAACTTCCTGGAATACCTCCTCGTCAGGCGGATTGAACCCCTCCGCGTCTATGACGGGATGTGGCTTGAAGATGAGGCCGTTGTATTTTGGGTCAAGTTTCCTGGAGTACCTGCTGAAGAGCTCCCATGCAAGCTTCCGATCAATGAGGTTCGCGACTTCTTTCTCCTCGATAAGCTTGTCTTCCAGGAAGCGCATGAAAACGAGCCTGTCGAGCGTTCGCTGGACCGCTTCGGTGAGTTCCTCACCCTGCAGGTCCTGGTTAGATTTCTTGAAGGCTTTGGCCAGTTTTGCTCGGTAGTCGTCGAGTTCGGCGAGAAATACTTCGTCGAATGGTTGAAACTTGCTTACGCCATGGACGGCCTTTCCTTTTGGGCTCGCGAGCTTCTCAGCGAATTTCTCTATGGAACCGTCGGCCACTGCCTCGTGTGAAAGCAGGTAGTATATCCACCTGAATTTCTCTTCATCGAGATAATCGGTGTATCGAAAAGACTTCAATTCTCGTTCAAGAGCATGCTTGATGCTTGGTTTGAGTCGGCAGTCGATGAGATATGGTTCTTCAAAGTCGGTTAGAATGGCAACCGGCGTATTCTTCGGCCACCCATAGCTCATAGTCTGAAAGAAGAAGTCGGGGCTCTTGAGCTGGCGCGCTGGCTTCTTCGCTTCGACGAAGAATTTAGGGTCACGGAAATTAGGAGCGAGGAAGAATGCGTAGTCTGCCCTCCGCTGGGTGCCCAGGCCAGAAATCCGATTCTCTACCTGTACTTCGTACTCGTGGGGGTTCTTCTGGCGTTCGTGTGTTACGTCCCAGCCTAAGGCGATGAAAAACTTGTCTACGAAATCCTGCCGGACGTTGTATTCTTGGTAGGTTGGAGAAAGGTAATTACGCTCGTTTGCCTTGAAGTCGTCCGCGAGATTTTTGACGGCCTGGTAGGCCTGTTGCAGTGAATACTCTGAATTATTAGTCATGGATCCCGAAGAGATTTTCAAAAATTGTGAGGGTCTGCGTAACTGCCAACCTTGGAATGCCCTGTTTAGTTTTTAGAATGTAAGTGAAAGCAGGTGGAGATTCAACGATTGGGAGTCGACGCGGATGGTGAATGAGCTGCAAGCAGGCGGTGCCGTATACGGACTGGCGCTTACAGGTTTGGGGCGAGACCAAGGTATTGTCTATGGTTTTGCAGCTTCCATAAGACAGCCGGATGTTTCTCAAGACGTTTGGCCTGGTCCTGGTCAGCAAACAGCAAGGTGGGTTCGTAAACTCCTTCGTCGAGGAAGCGGTCCATGAAATGGCGCTCGTCGTCACTGTAATCCATCAGCCTAGTCAGGAACTGCTTCACTGCTAATTTCATTGACTGCAAATCGATTGTGTTCCCGGCCCTGAGCATAGGGGCCAGTTGTTCGTCAACCATTTGTTGGTCAATTCTGTCAATTGTCCTGAAATCCTTTCGTCTCCAATCGTCATCACATGTGATTCCGAAGAGAACGACATTCTTTCTCAAGTTGGGAATATCTAACTGAAAACCTGACTCGGACAGCCTAAACACATCATAGAAGTCCCTTGGAGCAGATCGGTCCAGCAGGGCTTTTATCTTTCCGGCAAAGAGTTCCTCAAAAGAAACAATCTGGGATTCAAATATGTAATCTTCGTCCAAAGGAAAAGGTGATCGCGACTGGAGGCCGAAGACCGGGACCCTCATTAAGTAATTGAGATCCAGCTCAAGCGAGAATGATCCGCCAAAGGCGCTCGGTGTCTGGAGCCTCCATTTTCCGCCAGCGTGATCCGACGGAAGGTTCTTTACTGCAATCCCTCGCGACTCGATAAGTTTCTTCATCTCCTGTTCGAGGTTAGGGCGTTCCGCGATCATGGTCTGCCGATCGGGACTGCCTATGTAGTTCAAATCTATGTCGACTGACAATCTCGGAAGTTCAAAGAAGAAGAGGTTTATAGCAGTGCCTCCCTTCAGC
>JAKAGT010000055.1 GCA_021825585.1 Bacteroidota bacterium
ACTGAGCGAAGTCCCGATGAAATCGGGACGCAGTCGAAGTGCGACGACCACGCCCCTTGCGTAGCTTGGACTAAGCTCATCCTTCGACTCTGGCGCCAAGGGCGCCGTCGCTCAGGATGACGTTGGGGGGTGTGGTCCCCAAAAGAGCCCCGTCACACTGAGCGATCCTTTCATGTGATTACTTGGACGAGCCGAAGGTCAGTCCGTATATGCCATGGACTGACCGTAGGTCCGCCCATACCTGAATTGGGCGGAACGAAGGGCGACGACCTTCCCAGGTCACCAGGCAAGAAGCATCCGTCACACTGAGCGAGGAGGGCTCCGACGAAGTCGGAGGACGACGAGTCGAAGTGCGACAAGACTCCTTGTGCTGGTCTGGACTTGGCTCATCCTTCGACTCACTTCGTTCGCTCAGGATGACGCAAGTGGGAGGTGCGGGCAGCAAAAGTAACAAGAGCAACCGTCACTCTTGCCAGGAGGACGAGTCGGCAATTTTAGATTCTCCATCTCGCCAAACGTTCCCGGCACTCTTTTGCAGGCAACCAACTATTCGTGGCCATAATCTTCACCAGTGCCTCGGCTGCCTCCCGCGGAGGTATTACCGAATCCTCTCGTGGAAATGCTCTTCAGTAACATAGTATGCAGGATACCGAATTAAGCTTGACGTTACTCTTTCATCGCGGTCGGTCGTAGATTGATCTTCCCCATTTTTGCCAACTGCTTTCTATTGAGTAGTCGGACCTTCCGTGCGCTCTGGCGATCTGCCTTATCTTCTGCCCATTATCGAACTCGACCGCTAGCCGTTCGTCTTCTTCCTCCGACCAGGGCTTCCCCGCATTCTCTGGCGTCGGTCTTCGCTTCTTCTGACGCTCCTCAAGAACATCCAAGCCGTTAATCGCATGAAACAATGCGCGAGTTATCTCCGGGTTGTTGAAAGGGCTCTCTTTCGAAAGCACTTCTCCTGTAAATGGGTCTGTCCCGTCGGCAAGCCTGATCAGGATTTACTTAGCTCGGGTGATTTCCATGGCCGCTCTTGAGATGTTTAGAAGAGTACTACTTCCTCAGCTTGTCCAGCTTCTCCCAGTCGCCTTGCGGATTCCTATACTTCCAGAAAGTCCATCCGTCCGTCGCCTTCCCGCCTCTCACAGCGGAACCGGCAGCAGATGGAGAGCGATAGCTTATTCCGTCGATTACGATCCTGCCGGATTCATCAACAGTTGCACGGTACTCCGTCTTCTTATATCTGCATCGCAGTTCCGTTCCAGGAGCGAGAAGACTTTCTAACGGTAACTTCCCGGAACTTTTGCGTGAGGTACGCGTTCGGCCTGGTCTATCCAAGCCGTGCTTCCTGGACGATCCGGTGCCGAAGATGGCGTCTTCGAAAATAGTGTTCCTGTTCTTGACGAGTTTCTTGAGCACCCGCCTGAGGTTAGTAGAATTTGCGAATTTCCCTCGCTGCCTGTTCCCCTCTGGTTTAAAGATATGGAGCATGAGCGACTCCAGCTCTTTAAGATGCTCTGCCTTCTCGACGAGGAACAAGCTGAAAGTGTCCCATCTATTCGAGTGTTTGTCCTTCAGATGCTGGTTCACTCGTGTGCGAAGATTTCTCGCGAGACCCACGTAATAGAGACGCTTATTCTTGTAGAGCGCATACACGCCATGTTCCTTGGCCACGAGTTTTGTAATCTCGTCGTGGTACCGGTCGAAGATATCACTCGAAATATGCTCGAGATGTCCCGTTACTAGTGAATCCGATTTTGTGCCCATTTGCCGCCCTGACTCTCTAATTGTTAGATTTTAACGATTTGGTCTTCTACCCATCTGCCGGTTGAAAAAGCTTCCCCTCCCGGTTTGCTTTCCCTATTATCTTACCATTCGTGGTAAGCAGATATATTTGATCAGAAAAGGAGTAGAAATCACCGTCGTTTGAAAACACGCATCTGGAACTTTCCGGCGCCGTCATAACAGTAGCGTACAGCAGGTGGTCTCCAAAATCGACGGAACCACCTTGAAAATTGGAAACTGTTGGGACCGCGGCCGGAGAAGCATCGTACAACGGAAAATTTCTCGTGAATGTTCGCTTCAGCGCCTTCATCTGAAGATCCCACGCGTCCATGAATTCCAGATCTTCATCTCGGAGCCGCTTGAAGTCAAGGTTGTCGAACCTTTCCTTCTGAGCGCGCGCCAAATAAAAGCCGTACTGAATATTCTTGTAATATTCCAGTACCACACCGATCGTCGCGAGAGCTGCGATCCTTGAAGATTTGAGGTAACTAATTACTACCGATACTTCCCCATGCCGCTTTGCGAGACTGCGGCTATCATTCGTTCTACCAAGCGGGTCCTTGAAGTCAATCACCACGTTCGTATCAACAAAAAAGGCTTCTTTCGGAAGCCTCTTTTTTGCATTCACCAATTTCAAACCGTCGATTACTATCGCCACGTTCGCCCTACGCAGGCAGCCGTGACGCGAAATACTCTCCTATATCTGTAACCCCTTGCTTAATCAGCTTCCGACGGAATTGCGCATTATCGATTGCCAGCGCCAGGTCATCAGTGTCGTCCTCGGTCATGTTGAGGATCTTCACCTTCTTATTTAATGCCTCGGCGCTCAAGTCCAGGTCAATGCAGAGCTGACCGAACGCTCTGTTAAGAAACGCACTGGAAAGGAACTCGTAACCGGCAAAATCCACCTTCACCGTGTCGAACTTCTTTAGCCCGGCTTTGATTTTTCTGCAGAGCTCTTCTCCCTTCTCGGGAGCCAAAAGGACAGGATTATCGAACAGCTTAGTTACTTTGATCGTGTTCATAAATCTTCTCCTGCCATCTTATATAGTTTATCGTCATAAATCACACGAATATTAACGAGCGTGCCGTCAATGGAGTTTCGCATAGTTTCGGTATGAATTCGGCTTGACTCGCCGCCTGAATGGTGTAAGTATCCGTTTCCTGACACGATCTGGAGCAAACCACCGTTTAGCATAAGAAACTGCCTCAAAAGATGCAAACCAAGACCCGATGATCGGTCCACCGGCTCGGTCGAATGCCCCTTTTCTATTGACCAGGCAATGCACTCATAGTCCGGCCGCATCCTCTCAATGGCTCCAGACTCTTTAACTCTTGTTGGAATGCCACACCCTCTATCGTAAAACGCCACCTCAAAATACCCCATTTTCGGATAGAATTGGCCCGCTGCGCTGACGCCATGTTCACCTCGCCCGTGCCTGAGACCATTGTGCACTATCTCCCACAGGTTCTCAACCATCGGCTTATACACTTGCGGCGATAGCGATGGAAATGACGGGATGACTTCCTTTGTGAGCCACCTCACCACTCCTGCCTCCACGGTCAAC
Source organism: Bacteroidota bacterium (assembly GCA_021825585.1). GTDB lineage: Bacteria > Bacteroidota > Ignavibacteria > Kryptoniales > JAKASW01 > JAKASW01. The sequence continues at coordinate 3,354 of JAKAGT010000055.1, forward strand.
GCCTCTCCTCTAAACCTCTTCAGCTTGACAATGTCCGCCTGCGGGAAAGGTTTGCCACAATCTGCTTTCGGATGAAGATGCTTAAAGCCACTTTGCTTCAGATATTGATTTACATTTGAATAAGTAGAGACCAAATGTCGTCGCGCGTCTTTTCGTTTCTCGTGCTGCATTATCTGATCCAGATATGCCACACCGTAAGGTCTCAGGAACCTCACCTTCAACTCAACTGCCTTCTCCTGGCACTCACATACATGTCGGCCTAACACCCCAAGTTGCCCGAGAGACTCCGGTCTAATACCATAGTAAAGCATTCAGTCACTTTCCTTTTGGCCCTTAACTATGGATGCCCTCCTTTTCAAATACACAGCGTTGCCCTTCCATTAATTCTGATGTCGTAAGATGCGAAAGGCAAGCACATCTCATCGAATTTCAAATTAGTCATGCCCCCCATACTCCTCTGTGAGCGCCTGATGGAGTATGTTGATCCTTTCTAGATCCGGGTGATCCTTTAAAGTAGTTAGGTCAAAGGAAAGGCAGACCTCAATATCCTTCTGCGACAGATAGTTTTCATGAATGAGCACTTCGCGGATTTGGTCCGAGGCGTCGGGATATTCGCGTTCCTCGGGATCATAGTTGTGCAGCAGGAAATCTCGGTAACAGTTCTCAATCACCGGCTTTGAATGGGTCTGGATCTCGTCGACCACTCTGAGTATTTCTGCGATCTTCTTATCGAGCGCAGCCGGGGTGCTATAGAAGATATTGCCGTTCGAATGAGCCGTGTCATTTCTGTCGTCGACAAGCTTGGCGTAAGTGCCTATCATCCCATTGTCGCAGGAGATAAGCTTGAGCAGGCGCAAGATACTGCGCTCGTTCACGGTGCTGAACACGAAAGGGGATGTCGCTTCCAGTAGATTCTTTTCGATGTCTTTAGTGAATCCGATCAAGCCCTTCTCGAAGTCGGCTCTACTCGCCTGTTTGATTTGCCAGATGTTGAAGTAGATGAAGCTCATTGTAAGCATGTGATAGGCCAGAAACGCGAATTGGTACTTGCCGTTCGTGTAATTACTATCGAAGGCATCCCACAGAAAAGCGATATAGTCGCGCTCGCTTGGCGTCTTGAAAGATAGCGGCAAGTAGTTGCCAAGTTCAGCGGCTTCTTCCACGGGTCACTTCTCCGCGTCTTCTGATTCGTCTTCGCCCCAAACTCGGGCAAGCGTGGATTCGATCTTTCTTTCCATGCGGCCAATCAACTCCACGTTGGCCGCAACTAGAGCCTGCTCGGCTTCGATCTGAGAAACAATGGCCCGTTGCTCAGCTAGCGGCGGGACGGCAATCTTGGTTCTATTGAGCTTACTAAAATGCCGGTTATATCCTTCGGGCTCAATCGGATAGCTCAACATATAGTAATAGAGGAACTTTGGGATTACACCCTCTCCGGCTTTAATGATTTTGATACCATCCGCACCTTGTGCGAACTCTTCGTTGATGAACTTAACGGCACACGTGTGATCGCCAAAGATAACTAGCCCATCCCTCCCGTCGACCACTGCCGCCGGGTCATCGGTTCTTCCGGCGATCTCGGCTTGAGACTGGTCAACGATGGGGTACCGCCCCGTATTTCCATAATCTGCTTTCTGAATCTTTGCAGGAGGCGCGATGGTCGAAGTGACCTCAGCAAATCCCACAAGCGGCCAAGACGGATTAGCAGGAATTCTCGGCCGATAATTATCGACCACTGCACGCGCGCCGTCGATCACTTTCTGGTAGCCTTCGATCTCAGCGACGATTTCTTTCTGGACATTAAGCGGTGGTAGAGGGATCCTAATTGCCTTGATATCTGCGCCGTTAATAGAGGCAAACGCAGCACCCGCATTGCCATTGATATCTGATTCCATGCTTCGAAGCACGTAGAAACCGAACGCGGTTAGCAATTGCGCTTCAACGGGTCGAATAGCGGCTAAGCCACGCCCAATGCAAATCCGTTTCCTCGTGAGATTAACCGGGCCCACTGGGGCTCTTACGGACATCACGATGTCACCGGACTCAGCGAACCTCTGAGGATCCGTTGTCCATTTCGCAGGTTCCCCAATGAACATTTGACCGAACTCTGATTTGCCCTGGTAAAACGGCTCACCAGTACCAACCTCGTTGTACGACTCACCGGGAGGTGATTGCCCCGAAATCACCTCTGCAACTTCTCCCAAGCTAACGATCGGGAATCGCGACGACGGCTTCCCATTTTCTCTATACCTTTCAGCACTAAGGCTGAAGTCTTCACTGCGAGCGATCCTCTCCTTCTTGATGACCAAACCGAAAGCTGTTTTGAGACTATCAGAGACGTCGGAAGTGCGCAAAATGTGCAGATACTCCGTGAGCTCACTAAATACATGCGGAAGATCGTTTTTATCAATCTCTCGCCGTTGTGCGCCTAAGCCAAAGCCGTCGTTCTCCACTTTGAAGAACGCGATAGTGCTCGCTCGTCTTGCAAGAGACTTGTCGAGGATGAGGATCGAAGTCTTGACCCCGGAATATGGGTTGAAGACCCCCGCCGGGAGAGAGATGACAGCGACAAGGTATTCCTCAACCAGCAGTTTACGCAACTGCTTGTATGCTGTCTGACTCTGGAAGATTATCCCTTCCGGAACTATTATGCCCGCGCGGCCGCCGGGAGTTAAGTGTTCCGCCATGTAGTCCACGAACAAAACCTCGCTCCGTTTTGATTGGACGGAGAAACGGTTGTGCGGCCTGATACCCCCTTTTGGCGACATGAACGGCGGATTGGCGAGTATCACATCCGCGTATTCATTCCAGCGATCCTGCGAAGTAAGACTGTCATACTCGTAAATATGCGGGTCCACGAAGCCATGAAGATATAGATTGACAAGCGAAAGGCGCACCATGTCGGGCGAGATATCGTATCCGCTGAAGTTCTGAGCCAAACGTCCCCTTTCCTCCGGCGTCAGCGTGCTGTTGCCCTCCCCATCGGTGTTCGCTCTGAGGATGTGCTTGTATGAAGAAATAAGGAAGCCCGCTGTGCCGCAGGCCGGGTCCAGGACTTTCTCATTCTTCTTCGGGTCGAGTATCTCGACTATGAAGTCGATGATGTGCCTGGGCGTTCTGAACTGTCCCGCATCTCCCTGCGAGCCGAGCACGGAAAGGAGGTACTCGAAAGCATCTCCGAGCCTCTCGCTGTGATCGTAGGTAAATTCGTCGATTACCTTGAGGAACATTCTCAGTGTCTCGGGATCGCGGTAGGGAAGATAAGCATTCTTGAAAATATCCCGGAAAAGCAGGGGGATACCGGGATTCTCGGGCATCTTGTCGATGGCTTCCCCGTAGAGGTTGAGCGTCTCGTGACCTCCCAGCCCTGACCGCATCAGCTTTGCCCATCCGTAGCGCGCGAAGTCGCCGGCAAAGAACTTTCGGTCCCCGCCCATTTCTTCGCTTTCGGCATCCATGTCGTCCATGAACTTATAAATCAAAGCAATAGTAATTTGTTCTACCTGCGATTTCGGGTCAGGCACCTTGCCGACAAGTATATCTCTTGCAGTATCTATGCGTCGTTTTGTTTCTGCGTCTAGCATTCAATTCCTTTGTTTACATCGATGAACAGGATCAACAGGATAAAACAAATGAAAGCACTCAATCTCATAAGTCCCGATGGTCCGCAGTGTCATTTCCAGTTCTCAACGATAACGGACGCAAGATGGACCAGGCCAAATCAAAATCCTGTATATCCTGATTATCCGTGTTCAAGCTCTTTGCTTCTGGTGAAGCGCTTGTATTCGAGCTTCTGGTTACCAAAGTTTATGAGGAGTCCGACTTCTATCCCGGTGGCGTTCAGGTAATTTATAACTTGTGCCTGATGTTCAGGAGTAATTGCCTTGACTGCTTTGAGCTCTACAATCACCTTGTCCTCGACCAGTAGGTCTGTGAAGAAATCTCCCACGCTCTGCCCTCTGAACCTTACCGTGATCGGATGCTGAGACACTGCAGACAAACCTTTCTGTCTGAGAGCTAGCAGCAGCGACTTCTCATAGACCGATTCCAGGAAACCGGCACCAAGCTCGTTGATAACCTCAAACGCACAACCGATTATTTGCTTCGTGATCTCCTCGTGCTTCATTGCCGTATCATGTGCATCCTATTTATCCATGTCCAATCTTCTAAGCAGCGAATTGGTTCAAGGATACATAGTCCTTGATATATTCCGGAATTAGTGAACGATACTTTTCGGGGACGGCGCGGAAGTCGCGCGTTGAAAAGATTGGGTTGGTCGCCAGGTCGGTGAAATGCCTGCTGTCGATGATGTGACGCACCCGGTCGCTTGTGACGTATGCTTTGAAATAGTTCTTGATTGCGGGAATGGCTTCCGCTTCATCGGGCTTTTCATCGGCTACGAACTTGGCAAATTCTTCTTCGAGCAGTTCGTCTTTGGATTTGAAGCGCGGGATCAGCCCGAAAATCTTCTCGAGTATCTCCCTGAGGGTGAGCCGCCGGTCGACCGCGGCGGCCTTCCTTAGTTTGTCGAGATTGTAGTATTCCTCAGGCTTGTCAAAGACTTCATGATTCACATAGTCGATAACCCGGTCCCATTGTCCCGCTTCTACCGCTTTTGCGATGGTTTCGTTCTCCCGCACCGTGTCTTCGAATCTTTCAAAAAACATGCGGTCGATTTTCATGCCTTCAAACCCGACCTTTTCTTCCTTCATCGAAGCTATTATATCGGTTCCGAGATGTTCGTATCCACCGGTCACCTCTACGGGCCCATCCCCACCGTCGTCGTCGCCGCCTTCGATTCTGGGACGAGGAAGCTTCAGCACTTCGTCATAATTGTATTTCTCCTCGAAGTACTCACAATTGGCGAAGAAGTCGAAAAGCTTGAAAGAACTTTTCTCCGGATTCCGGACCGTCTCCTTCAGACCGTTGTCGAAGAGCTGGTCGAGGAAATTGTGTCTGCGCGTTCCACGACCCTTGATCTGGATAAAATCGGTGGGCGAGAAGATCGGTCTAAACAGACCGAGATTTAAAATGTCCGTACAGTCGTAGCCGGTAGTCATCATACCCACTGTCACGCATACCCGGGCCTTGCTTGTCCTGTAAGAAGGCAGGAAGTTCGCCGATCCCCTCAGGTTGTTATTCGAAAAGTTGATCGAGAACCGCTGGGCATCGGGAACCTGGGAAGTGACCTGCACGGCGAAGTCGGACTGATACTTGCCCGGGAACATACGGTCGGCCATGGCATTTAGAATCTGCGCCAGCTTCGCAGCGTGATTCTGGCTGACACTATAAATGACAGACTTGCCGATCTCCCCGCTGATGGGATCGCGAAAGGCGTATTCCATGAATGTTTTGCAGAATAGAATGTTCGTGGCATCGGAGAAGAACCCGTTCTCGAATTCACGCTGCTTGAATGTCTCCTGCTGGTTCTCGCCGTCCTCGTCGGTGAACGACACCACGAATCCCTGTTCCGAGAGAAGCTGTGTCGTGATATCCGTGCGGGCATCCACAACCGTTGGATTAACGAGAAACGGGCCGTCAGGATCTCTGACGCCGTCGATGAGAGAATAGCGAAAAGTCGGCGTACTATTCTCGCAGCCGAAAGTGCGGTAGGTATCCAGCAGCAATCGCCGCTCGGCCTCCCGCGGATCTCGTGTCGTCGGATTCTTCCCCTCGAAGTGCCTCAGGTAATCTCGCGGTGTCGCGGTCAGGCCGAGCTTGTAGCCGATAAAGTAGTCGAATACCGCCCTGGCATTGCCTCCGATGGAACGATGGGCTTCGTCTGATATCACCAGATCAAAATCTGTCGGCGAAAATAACCTCTGATACTTATTGTTAAATAAGAGCGATTGAACTGTCGTGACCACGATCTCTGCCCGGCGCCAATCGTCGCGGTTCTCTTTGTAGACAACGGTCTTGAAATCGGCAGACATCAAAACCAGCGGCGAAGTTGGTTTTCGTCCCGCCTGATCTTCCAGTTCCAGACGGTCGACCAGGAACAGCACGCGCTTCGCATTACCTGTCCGCAGGAATAGCTTGACCACGGCCGCGGCCACGAGCGTCTTCCCTGTTCCCGTCGCCATCTCGAAAAGGAACCGATCCTTTCCACCTTTTACTGCACGTTGAAGGGAATGAATGGCCTTTAATTGGTATGGCCGCAGGAATCTCAGGTTGTTGGCCTTAATGTATCCGGACCGTTCCGCTTCATCGCGCCAGGCGGCCTCCGACTTGTAGTTCGGCCGCTGAGTTAGAACCACGTAGTCGGTATCTACCGGCTCGTCGATGAGGCGTTGCGGGTTAGGTTCAACTTTCCGATACCCCATCACCGAATCAGGTGTGGGGAAAGAAGTGATAACGTTAGGATTCCCGCGTTCGAGGTCCCAGAAGAAGTGCAGGTTGCCGTTGGAAAGTATGATGAACCGGCAGTTCTGCGACTTCGCGTACTTACGTGCCTGTTCCTTACCGACAAGCGGATTCTTATCCTCGGATTTCGCTTCAAGAACAATAAAAGGAAACCCTTTGCTATCCAGAAGCAGGAAGTCGACGAAACCGTTGCTGGTCCTTTCGAAATCCTCGCCGAATTCGTCAAGGACTTTCGTCGTGACTTTGACATGAGCTTCCAGAACAATATTAGCGGGCCCCTGCCCGTCGTCGAAGAATCGCCAGCCGGATTTCTGGAGGAGATCGTTGATCAGGATTCTTGATCTGGCTTCTTTTGACATTCCTGCGTTCTTAGTATCCCGAATGAGTTCTTGTTGATGAATTTAGTAAACGTGCGCCAGAATCTCCAAAGATTGGCCCGCCGACCCGGGGGAATTCGTGCAGGTAGGTCCGCGATGCAAACTACAACCTTGAGTCAACTCCAGCGACTCTTTCCCCAATATGATTCGACATTTCACCAAGGGCCCACTAGTTCGTCATAGAGATCGAGCCATGAAAGCAGCATGCCAAGCTGGATATCGCTTAATTGCCGCTGATTTGATTCTGACATGGTCACCGTGCTGTCCAGCGACCTTGCAAAGTGGCGAAGGGGCGACAGATTGCTCCTTTCCTTCCCGGATCCCGTTCGACTTCTGAGATTCTGGAAAAAGTACCTCCCAAAAGATGTGGAGTCGCCCACGAACACGTAAGCCCTGGTTCCATACTCCAGAGAGCTCAGACCGGTTTCATGATACGCGTTGTAGCTATCAGCAACCTTTTTAAGACTCTCAATATCAACTCTTCCGGATTCCGCGAGCTTTTCCAGTTTTGCCATGTTGGCATCGATACCTCGCCAAGCCACCTGGTATTCGGACTCGCCAGGTTCCGACGCTGTGGTTTCTCCACTCGCTTCTTCACTCAGCGACTCGGAATCCGACACATTAAAATCAGCCAGCTCAAAGTTTTCCCAATAGTGATCCAGAACTAAGTCGTGTTCCGATCGCATCGCCGCAAACAACTGCCCGACGAAATCCACTTTTTGCGGAGAGCGGATCACATACTCCGTATTTGAGATTCCCGGGACATCGGTTATAACGTGAGCGAACAGCCAATTCTGTGATACCATTGCATGCCCTAACCTTTATTGAATCCATGAGTCGGTTAACCTCTCGACGGAGTTTCAACCACTTCAATTTTATAATCTTCATTTAGTGCCCCAAAGACCTGTAAGAAGATAAATGAAAGATCAGCTAGGGGCAATTCCGGCCTCTCAAATGAGCCAGACCCGGTAACCTCTGATTTACTCTTTGAAGACACTCTCATTATGCCATTCCAGGAACTCCCTCGGCGGCCTCACCAGTTCTGTCTGCTGAAGGTTCATGAGCTCTGCTCCGGAGAGTATCGTGCTCTTCTTTCCTCCACGCCGAACCCGATGCGTCGCTTGGGTGGCGGCTCCGGAGGTTTCATGAGTTCCCTGATCGCCTCAAACACAACAGCGAACTGCTCATCGTATTTCTTCTCAAGCTCCTCCAGCTTGCGCGCCAGCTCTTTGTGAGTGGCGAGTATCTCCCTTAGCCTGACAAAAGTCCGCATGATCTCGACATTTACAAGAATCGCTCGTTCGCTGGTCAGCACCGATGACAGCATGGCAACACC
>JAKAGT010000056.1 GCA_021825585.1 Bacteroidota bacterium
GCAAAGGTCGCGTTAGACAAACCGGTCTGCGGTAGGTTTCTAATCTCAAGGAAGATCATTAGGGGTTCGAGCGCTACGGTCACGATACCGGCGGGTAGTGCGAACCTCTTTACATAGGATTTGTAATTTTCACTGGCAGCGATGGCGATTCCATTTTCAAAGGTAAAGAAGAAGAACAGCACCGCCGCGCTGGTTATAAGTAGGGCTGAAACCGCGTAGTTCAATAGACTCCAGAAGGTAGAGCCAGAAAACATTACGGAAAGAAACGATGATTGATGCCACGCCTCTGAATTCAGCGCCAGTCTGGTAGTACCGACAAACATCCAGGTAGCGATCCAGAGCAGGATGGCTCCCCGGCGCCCTGCAGTTCTCCTTGTAGAAACTGCTCCCTGTTCCATCTTGTCAACTTCAGCGGCGACATCGACGGAGACATCGGATGGTTTTGATGCTGCAAGTCGCTGAAATGTGCTCAGGACTGAATCTAAATGAAACGATCTCTTGTAATAGTAAATCGAGAAGAAGCCCACCGCATAGATAATCGTGGCGACAAGCATGTAGGTCGTCACTCCAATATCGAGGCCCCTCAGAAGCTGAGCATAGATTAAGACAATAGTCAGGAGCGGAATCATGGCGAGCGCGGCTATTGCACCCTTTCCCGGCGCCGCCAGGTCAGCAAGGTCACCTGCCAACCGAAGTGTCATTCCAGACTTAGATGACTCCCCCCTCGCTTCCTCTTTTCTGACGCGCGAATTAAAGAACGCGGAGAGTGTTGATGCTATTAGCGCTATGCTGGAATACGTCACGAATATCAAAGAGACGATTACCAGGAGATACTTCAGAAGCGCCAGATGTTCAACTGATTCCGGTATAGCGAGTCTGCTGAGAAAATTCATTTACTCAAATCCTCCAGAGGAATTATAAGATAGAGACCAGGTTTAATGCCCTGTCAAGCATCACTGCCAGAGTAACGGCAAGAACGTAAATATTTATGACCATAAAGGCCGACTTGTTGGCGCGCTTGTCGCCGGCGGATGGTACGATCTTGTAAGTTCCCGCAATTAGAAAAATACCAAGTATGGCAAGTACGGCCTCCGTCACCGGGCGAACGACTATGCCTGTCGTGACAAAGAAAACCGAACTGAATGCGAGAACGACCATCCACATGAAGGTTAATACTGCAAAAGACTTCTGGTCGAAGTAAAGTCTGAGCGTCGGGAATTTCGCGCGCTCGTAGTCGGCGGAATACATGTCCATCAGGAGCCAGAAGTGCGGTATCTGCCAAATGAAAAAGAACGATGAAATCGCCAGGAGCCGCGGGTCAAGCACTTCCCCTCCACCCGCGGCCCAACCTGCCATGACGGGGAGTGAACCGACAAACGAACCAGGAATAACCGCAAGGGGTGTTACTTTCTTAAGTGGCGTGTAGACTGCATTGTATGCCACGAAAGCGAGGAGCGAGAAGAAGAGCGCAGTTGTGTTACCGGTCGCAAGGAGGAGAGCGCTACCCAAAATCGTCAGACCGAAGATCAGCGATAACACTGTACCCGGCGAGATCAAGCCAGACGGCAGCGGCCTTCTGCTTGTGCGGTGCATGAGCGCGTCCGTATCGCGTTCCTGGTAATGGTTCGTTGCAGCGGAGGCACATGAAATCAGGAATATCCCGAGCACCGGCACGATCATTCCTACATACAGGTCGTTAGCAGCCAGTATGTAACCAAAGAGAGCGGACATCCCCACGAAGAAGGTGATCCTGATTTTGACAAGCTCAAGGAAAGCCCCGACAAGATCCTCCTTGACAGGGAGGGCTTCCTCGTGCCCGACGGCGACGGAGTTAATCAGCTCCAGCTTTTCAGGGACAACCGCTTCGCTCCTCGCTAACTGATCCGTGTATTTCAATTCTCTTTTAAGCATTTCGCGCTTCTGTCAGGTTTTGTGTTTCGAATAGTCTCAAGGATTTCCCGACGCAACCTCTTTAACCTCTTCCTTGGAAACGCCGCCGTTCAGCCATTGATTGAACTTGTCTACTGGTAGCACGACAAGCTGAGTTTGCATAAGCGCATGGTTGAGACCACAATACTGACTGCAGCTGATTTCATAGTGACCGATCTGTTCGGGATACAGCATCATATAGCGTACCCTTCCAGGAATGGCATCCTGCTTTTCCCTGAATCCCGGAACGTAGAATCCATGTATCACGTCGACAGAAGTAATCAGACACTTTATGGGACGGCCAAGCGGTACAAACATGCTGTCCGAAGTCTTCCCGTTCGCGTATTCAAAGCTCCAGCTCCACTGACGTCCAATGACCTTCACAGGCATGGCGTTCTTTGGGGTGAACCTGGTCTGGATGTATCCAGTCCATCCTAGATAGAACATGTATAGAACCAGGAGGACAGGCACTACAGTCCACACGACTTCGAGAGGGACGTTGCCGTGAATGTTGACGGCGCGGGGATGGCGCTTCTTGTGATATTTGAAAACGAAAAGGAACATCGCGCCAACGACGATGGCAAAAAGTATAATGTCAGCCCACAGGATAAATCCTGCAACATCATCGACTGCTAGGGCGTGACTTTGAACACCAGGCAACATTTCCACCTCACCTTCTGAAAAATACGTCAGCAAAGGTCAGCGTGAAGATCACAAATATCGTGAACCCAGCTATACCCAGAAATACTTTGAAAATTTTGTCTTCGAATTTTATATGCATAAAGATGTTCACCACGAGAGAAGCCTTGGTGAGCGCGATTACGAGTGCCACTGCGAGTGTGAACGCCGCGAGATTGATCCCCGCCACGACCGCGGTTATGCAGGTAAGAGCTATTAGCGCCAGCCACACCAGTATATATGTGCCATAGCTTATCATCTCCTCATGAGCCTGTTCGCCGCTCTGATGACTTTGCTGTTCATGCATGACTGATCCTTTTGATGATTCCATTCTTTAACCTCAGTTGATCAGGTAGAAAAGTGGGAAAAGGAAGATCCAGATTATGTCCACAAGGTGCCAATACAGCCCAGCGTTCTCAAGCTTAATGTAGTCTTGTTGATTGATCTTGTCTCTCAGAACGAGGACCAACATGAACGCCAGGACGATCATTCCAGCTATTACGTGGATTCCGTGAAGTCCTGTCATGGTGTAGTATAAACCGAAGAAAAGAATCTCGCCGTTGCTCCGGGCTAGAAGAACGGGTGAACCGGGATAAATACCCTTCGCTATCTCCGATGTCCACTCGACGTATTTTATGCCGAGAAAGACAAACCCAGCGAGTATCGTCGTGCTCAGGAAGGTGACGCAGAGCCATTTCTTTCCGCGTTGTATCGCGGCAATGGAAAGCACCATGGTTAGACTGCTTGTCAGGAGGACCATGGTGTTGACGGTCCCGAGGAGAGTGTGTGTCTCCAGGCCCGCCTTATGGAAAGCTGCCGTGTGGAAATATCGGTATACAGAATATATGAGAAATAGGCCGGCGAAAAGAAGAAGCTCCGTCAGGAGGAAAAGCCACATTCCCATCTTCGCCCCTTGTATATCCCTGTGGGGGTGTGCCTCATGTCCGGCACTTGCCGCCTGTGTTACAGGTCCTGCGATTTCAGCCAATTTGGTTCTCCGCGACTTTGTTATAGTGAATCGGTAACACTTGATCGAGTATCGAGGCCAAGTCTATCTCCCCGATTTGAAACGGGCAGCGCCGTGCCGTCATTTCGCGACTGGCACCGCATGCTCTTCAGGCATCTCCGCGTCAGGATGATAATATGGTTCATGCGTGATGACAGGGATCTCCTCGAAATTTTCGGTGGGCGGCGGCGATGCGATCGTCCACTCCAGTGTCGTGCCACCCCACGGGTTCGCCGGGGCTTTCTCACCCTTCCGGATGCCGCGAATCAGATTCCAGAACATTATCGTTAACCCGATCACAAGCACCCATGAGCCTACCATGGACACATGCTGCAGCGTTTCATACTGCGGAAGATAACTGAAATATCTTCTCGGCATCCCTTCATACCCGAGAAGGAGCATCGGGAAATAGAGCATATTGAAGCCAACGAAGAGGAAACCAAGTGAAATATTAGCCGCCTTCTTGTTATACATTCTGCCAAACATCTTCGGGAACCAATAATGAAGCGCTCCGAAGAAGATGAAAACAGCACCTCCGAATATTATGTAATGGAAGTGACCGACGACGAAGTAGGTCCCTGTGAGGTGAACGTCCGTAGCGACTGAACCGAGAAACAATCCGGTCAGACCGCCGATGGCAAAGAGCATGATAAAAGCCATGAGAAAGAGGAATGGGGGCTGCAAATCGATCGACCCCTTGTACATGGTCGCAACCCAGTTGAACACCTTTATGCCGCTCGGAATGGCCACGAGGAATGTCAGAAGTGAGAATGCAAACTGAGCGGTTTCGGTCTCGCCGGCAACAAACATGTGGTGTCCCCAGACGAGGTAGCCGATAAAGGCAATGGCAAGACTTGATATCGCGACCGCCTTGTAGCCGAAGACGGTCCTGTGCGAGAATGTGCTGACGATTTCGGAAACGACTCCCATCGGCGGAAGAATCATGATATAGACCGCGGGATGTGAGTACACCCAGAACATATGCTGGTACAGAACAGGATCGCCCCCCTTTGCGGGATCGAATATGCCGACGCTGAACACCCTCTCAATGATGATAAGGAGAAGTGTAATCGCAAGAACGGGCGTGGCGATGACCTGTATCCAGGCAGTGGCGTAGAGAGCCCAGACGAACAAGGGCATCTTGAACCACGACATACCGGGAGCTCTCATCCTGTGTATTGTCGTCAGGAAGTTCATTCCGGTCAGGATCGAGGAGAATCCGAGAACGAACACACCGAATACCGCGGTCGTTACATCTGTCCCCGTCCGTATGCTATACGGGACGTAAAAAGTCCATCCGGTATCTGGCAATCCATGCATGAAGAGAGAGACAAGGATTATTGCCGCGCCGGTGATGTACAGATACCATGAAAGCAGATTAAGTCTCGGAAAGGCCACGTCCTTCGCGCCGATCTGGATCGGAAGAAAGAAGTTCCCTAACGTGGCGGGTATACCGGGCACGACAAACAGGAATACCATGATAACGCCGTGCAACGTGAAGAGGGCGTTGTACTCCTGCGCGTTGAATATCTTCCCGGTCGGTCCGGGAACGAGCATCTCGAGGCGCATGAGGACGCCAAGGACGACTCCGACCGCAAAGAAGGAAAAGATGGAGATCAGATAGAGGATGCCGATCCTCTTATGGTCCGTCGACAGTATCCAGGACAGGATGCCTTTACGCTTCCCCGTATTCTCCAGGTAGCTGTGTGCTCCACCGTTGGACGAATGCCCATGCGGCGCGCCGCCGGCGGCAAATGCTACGTCAGACATCAACTTAACTCCTCTCGCGAGGCGAGACTTCGCCTAACGCTGTGTTTGATTTTTGGAACTTCTTCTTGGTAGATCTCAAAAACACTATAAAACCCGCGATGAACACCATCGTCCCTATTCCGACGACCTGAAGAATGTTGAAGACAAGCTGGTTGCTCTTCGGATCGCGGCTGAAGCAAACGGCGAGGACCGAACTGATTATCTGTTCTGGCGTTCCCGTCTGCGCCTCCATGATGGCCATCTTCAGATCTACGGGGGCAAATGAAGTCCCCTGTATGTAGCGAATTATCTTCCCGTTCTTGTCTACGACGATCAATGCGGTGGGATGCGTGAACTTCAGATATTTGTCACGCATGAAGTAGAACCCCATCGAATTGGTCAGGTCGTGAATTGTTGCACTGTCTCCTGTGAGGAATCTCCAGTCATCCGCCGGGAAGGGCCTTCTCAGGAGCCCCCAGTACATCTCCTTCTTCTTCATGGCAATGGCCGGTGTATCAGCAGGGTCAAAACTTATCGTTGCAACATTGAAGTCCTTGCCTGGCGTCTCGGTCACCTTGTCAAGGGCGGCCGTGAGACCAGCGAGTACCGCGTCACAAATTCCGGGACAAGTGTAATATGCCATGTCGATAATTAGCGGCTTGCCTCCTGAGATTTCCTTCAGGGTCACATTACGCCCGTCCTCTCCCTTGAAAACGAGATTCATCGGAATGTACTTGCCCAGCTTCATGTCAATTCCGACCCTCACATGCGGCCTGGCAGAAATCTCAGCGGCGCGCGCAGTTGGAATGGCAAGAGCCGTGGTAAGCCACAGGGCTAAAACGGCCGCCGCTCTCGACACAATCGTTTTCATATCAGCTGTTTCTTCCCGATGTGCCGCTTGCCGCGAACACATTCTTCATATAGACGTACAGAGTTTGCCAATCGCCCGAGCTGAGCTGGGCAACTCTTGGATCAAAACCGTTTTGAACCGCGTTCATCGTAACCATCGTAACAAAATCCGATTCGTTTTTGCTCCAGGAATTCGAACCTGAGAGCATAGTCAACGCCCTTCTCGGATTTGTCGTAACGCTGTAAAAGATCCGGGTCCCCTCGTCGGAGGGGTGGCTTGATATGTAGGTCATGGCGCCTTCCACATCCTTTGCCCTCGGGATGGCATCCTCCTCGATTTGCTTTATCGCCTGGTCGAGTGGGATTGGGGGGGCGGGCGCATTAGACTTCTCGCCGACCTCTTCAAGGTGGTATTTCTTATTCAAAGCCTCCAGCTGTTCCGGCGTGTCTTTCGGGAAATCCCCGAAGTTTGCCCTGATGTAGTCTATTATGGCAAGCCTGTCGTTGGCCGACAAAGCTCCCGCGAATGAAACCATGGCGCTTCCGTTGATCCCCTCCGAAACTGTCTTAAACATATCAGAAAGAAGTCTGCCGTTAACCCAGCCGGTGGTGGAATGATAGTCTCTCGGTTTCGGATTAAGCGACGCGGCGGCCGGTCCGTCTCCCTTCCCTTCCACGCCGTGACACGGTGCACAATCCATCTTGTACAGACTTTCGCCGCGGGCAAGCTCAGCCTCCGTAGGGGTCAGTAGGCTGGCCACCGTGATTTTCTGAGGCGCTGGCTGAGGTGCCGGCGCAGCCTTAATGGGCGCGTTGTAAATCGAATCGATCTGAATATCCGGGGCAATTGAATTTCTGTTTACCATGTTCTCCCTGTGCACATAGAGGAGACCAAACGCGATAAGCACGCTGATGAAGTAAACATAAAACAGCGGCGAAAGCCAGATGTTTCTGACGAAGAATGACTTTTCCTTCGGATCGGAATTCGATTGTTTTTCGTCCATGTTCATTCTATTTCTTTCTCCATGCTCTCTTCTTCAGTCATCTCATGAGGTCAGTTTGATCAAAGATGAAACTCCAGCCCTCGCTGAAGCTTCGGGTCCCCGACAGGGACCATATTGTTCCTCCTGGCTGTCGTAGAAAAGACCGTCAGTATGATTCCAATCGAAAGCACCAGGAAGGCGAGCTCAGTTATACCAAAGACGGTCCCTCCGGAACTATACACGGGCATAACCATCCAGTAGATATCGAGCGCGTGTGCGAACAATAGCCAGACGGAGACAAAGACGAGCCGCTTTGGATCCATCTTGGCAGGCTTTGTAACAAGCATAAAAAACGGTATCACAAATTCGACGAGGGCCAGCGCGACCGAAACCACCGCCCAGCTGCCATGCATCCTCGGGATATAGTACATGGTCTCTTCTCTGAGGTTGCCGTACCACTGAAGGATAAACTGGCTGAATCCTATGTACGCCCAAAAAACGATGAACGCGAAAAGGAAAGCACCAAGATTATAATAGTGATCCCTCGATAGCTTCACCGGGAATTGTCCTTTCTCGTTGAGGAGGACAATAATTATCGTGGCGAATGCCATCGCGGCGAGGACCGATCCCGCAAAGACATATACGGCAAAGATAGTCGAGAACCAGGATGGGGTTAGACTCATCAACCAGTCAATCGAAAAAATCGTGAGGGTGACGGCGAATACCGGCATGAAGCCAGCGGAAAGCTTGATGTTCCTGGTCGTCAAACTCTGGTCCCTGGTCTCATCCTGTCTTCTGGAATTTTTTACAATCAGGAAATAGAACAGGGCCCAAACTGCAAGCACGACCACAGTGCGCACAACAAAGAAAGGCACATTCAGGTACGGCGCCTTGACAATCATCGCCGGATCGTCCTTGAAATAATTGAGGTGTGTCCATTCAAAGACCGTGCGCATTTTGAAGAGCAGCGGCAGCGCAAGCAGGATAAGGTAAGGTATTACGCTCGCGAGAAACTCGAACGGTCTCCTCATGGCCGTGCTCCAGACTGCCGAGCTGACATATTCTACGCCGACCCAGAAGAGCCCTCCGATGCCTACACCTCCCACATAGGTCAGCGTCATTATCAGACCGAATGACGCGTGCTTGGGGTTAAACGCAAACGATAACACCGTCAGTACGATTCCAATGGTCAGGAGGACCCAACCCGTTCGCGCATAGGAGTGAGGGAGATTCTTCAACTTATTGGTGTCTACATTCTGTGGAGTTGTCATTTTACGTTCGCTACCTCCGGGGATTGAGCTTTCTGGAGAGCACGGATGTACCAGATTATGGCCCAGCGCTCATCACGTGGGATCTGGCGCTCATACGATGGCATGACGCCCTGGTACCCGTTAGTGATCACTTCGTAGTAGAGGCCGTCAGGTGCCGTAACGAGCGAGTCGATGTGCAGGCTCGGCGGAACGGGAAACTGCCCTTGGAGTCTGCTCTGTCCGTCAGCGAAATAACCATGGCAGGGACTGCAATAAGTATTGAAGTCGCGTTGTCCGAGTTCCATGACATGCTTTGTCGGAAGTATGGGATTCTTCATGTACTTTTCAGCTCCAGGAATGTCGCTGGCGTAACGGTAAGGCATCTGCCCGCGTGCCACCGTACCTTTGACCGGTGGTCTCATGGCAAAACCGTCAGCATAGAAGGCGCTCTGGGTCTCCGGCAGGACCTTGTCCTGGACGGTGAGCGAATTCCAGGGCCTGATGAGATTCATCTTATTGAAGCCGAAGTAAGCCGCTCCAGAGGTGAGCACCGCTACAACCACTATCGCCCCGATGAATTTCGGGTCGAGTATAGTCTCTCTGAGTGTAAGTTCCCTTTCCTCGTAATACACTGCTTCAACACTGGCTCCGCCAAGCTTTTCGAGGAGAGCCTTCACGCTCCGTTCGTCGAACTGGGGATCCGTCGCCTCGATACAGATTCCGAACCGATCGTTCGAGACCTTCTTCATGAAATCCGTGTCGTGAAGCGGATGACTGTTCCTCGGCAGGTTTAGCCAAATTACCAAAAGAGCCGTAACCGTGGACACCGCTCCGAACAGAACCGTCATCTCAAACATGAGAGGCACGTATGAGGGCCATGAAAAAAGGGGCTTTCCGCCGATGACGAGGGGATAATCTATCGAGTTTGTCCACCAAGTGAAAAGTAGTAGAAGGGAGGCACCAGTCAATCCCACAACGAGCGTCACTGCGCCAATCATGCTTCTTTTCAATTTCATCTTCGTGTCAAGCCCGTGCACCGGGTAGGGGGTGTACGCGTCGTAAGACTTGATTCCCTGCTTCACCACTTCCCCTACCGCGTGCAGGAGTCTCTCGGGACGGTCAAAAAGTGCCGTCACGCCGTAAAGACGTCTCACGGCCTGCGATGTCTTCTTCATTTCACTCATGTTCGGCACCAATCTGATGTGACGGATGGGCTCCTTCAGTCACTCCCTTTACTTCAGACATCGCGATCACCGGCAATGCTCTAGAGAAGAGGAGCACGAGGGTGAAAAAGAGCCCGAAACTTCCAATGAGTATCCCAAAGTCTGTGATGGTCGGTACGTATATGTGCCAGGATGAAGGAAGGAAATCTCTGTACAGCGAGGTAACGATTATGATGTACCTCTCAAGCCACATTCCGACGTTGATGAGCAGCGAGATTATGAACAACACTACGACGTTCCTCCGGACCTTCCTGAACCAGAACAGTTGCGGTATGAACACGTTGCAAGCGACCATTACCCAGAAGCCGACCGCATAGTGTCCCGTAGCGCGCATAAGAACCAGATACCAGTCAACCGGATCACCGCTGTACCACGCAATGAAGGGCTCCATCAGGTACGCATAACTAACCATCATACTGACCAGCAGGGTCACCTTTGCCATCTTATCCAGGTGATCCATCGTGATTATATATTCGAGGTTGAAGATCTTGCGGACTAGTATCAACACAGTCATCACCATTCCGAATCCTGAAAAGATAGCTCCCGCGACGAAATAGGGGGGGAAAATCGTGGTGTGCCAGCCCGGAAGGATCGATACGGCAAAGTCAAAGCTAACGATGCTGTGAACTGAAAGGACAAGTGGCGTTGCCAGGCCTGCCAGTATCACATAGACCTTTTCATAATGCTGCCAGTGCTTGTTCGAGAAACGCCAGCCGAGACTCAGAACGGAATAGATCATCTTCTTGAACTTGTTGGTCGTTCTATCGCGCATCGTTGCAAGGTCGGGAATAAGACCGATATACCAGAACATCAGCGACACGGTGAAGTACGTGGAGACCGCAAAGACGTCCCAGACCAGAGGTGAGTTCCAGTTAATCCATACCCCGTGCTGGGTCGGGACCGGGAAGATGAAGGCCGCGTACCAGGGTCTACCGAGATGGATGAGAGGAAAGAGACCCGCGCACATGACCGCAAATATCGTCATGGCCTCGGCAAAGCGGGCAATCGCGGTTCTCCACCTCTGCCTAAAGAGGAACAGCACCGCTGATATCAGCGTCCCCGCGTGTCCGATACCGATCCAGAAAACGAAGTTGGTTATGTCAAACGCCCATCCCACAGGGATGTTGTTTCCCCACATACCGATGCCGTAATAAAAGGTGTATGCTAGTGCGACAGCACCGATCAGCAGCATCGTCAGAGTGATGCTAAGCGCCATGAAGAATTTCTTGTTTGGGAGCTTCTCCATCGGCCTGGCGATCGAATCATCGATCGTAGCAAGCGACGGGTTTCCCTGAACGAGCGGGGGCGCTTTCGTGTAGTCGATTACTTCTCCGTATGAGACTTCGGACAAGGTTTTTCTCCTGTTGATTAAATATTCCTGAGCTTGGCGAGATAGGTCACGTTCGGCTTCGTGTCGAGCTGTTCGAGCACGTGGTAGCCGAGCGGGTTCTCACGCTCTCTGGCTATTTCAGACCTTGAATCGTTCGCGTTGCCAAATGTGATCGCATTCGCCGGGCATGCCTCCTGACAGGCCGTGACAACTCCACTTCCGGTGAATTCCTTACCCTCCTGAAGCGCGTCCTGTTTCGCCTGGACAAGCCTCTGGACACAGAACGTGCACTTCTCCATGACACCGCGCGTGCGCACGGTGACTTCAGGGTTGCTTACCATTGGAGCCGGCTGTTCGAGGTAATACTCGTTTT
>JAKAGT010000088.1 GCA_021825585.1 Bacteroidota bacterium
ACGGGAACGAAGGAAGTGTAGCAACCTGCGTCGTGTCATCGGATACTCCTCGTCCTGTCGATACAACCAGAGAATCGATACCCCAGACACTCGTCGTGAAAAACTCATAAGGGGGAACAGATGATAGTCCAACCCTCGTCCACATCGTCTTCCAACTTGTGCCGTCATACTCAAGCAGAATGCTTTGGTTGTCATCGTTTGACCAGCCGCAAGCCCAGACTGTGCTGCCGTCCGAGCTTCCCCAAACATCGCGAAGGTCTATTGACGTGCCGCTCTGCATAACTGTCCATGCCCCATCTGCATAATGAAGGATCGTTCCGGCATTTCCTGCTACGTAAAGATTGGTCGATGAGGGTCCCCACACTTTGTTTATCGGACCGTTTATCTGGGAACCAATCGAACAATCATGTACAAATGCATTCCCGTCCCAGTGTACCATTTCTCCACCGTCGCAGAACCAAATATCTTCCGGTCCAAAGTCTATTACAGCATTTATGGAATATTGAAACATGTGAGACTGGCCACAGAAGGTGTAGAATGGAATCTGTAGTAACGTCCACGCCTTCCCATCCCAGTGGGCAGCATTATATGTGCTATCAGTTGAACCTATCTGTCCCACCGCCCAAATATCGCTGTCATTCACTATCGCAACATCCTTGAAGCCGCTGGAGCCTGCGTAACCGCCGAACGTATACGTTGTCCAGGTGAAGTTATTGCTGGTGGTATCAGGAGGTGTTCCTCCGCCTGGACCCGTTGGCGATTTACAGCTGAAGGAAAACGCCGAGGTTATGCCCAGTATTGCCAGATATTTAAGAATATGGTACTTCTTCATCGCTACACACCCACCTTTTCCAGATGTTAAGCCGCTGATTTAGAATATGCAAACGGTGGGCCGCTGCTAAGTGGGTTGAAAAATGACTAATTCGGGAGTTAGAGTTTATGGATTCCAGAATTTTGGAAAAAGGGGGCATGAGCTTTCCAGATTTCTGGAAAGCCGGGCAGGAAAAGCAAATCCTGCCCAATTTGGTCCATTCATTTCCGAAACAAAAAAATCCGGCCGACCTGATCCAGTGCATATGTAGTAACTAGTCGGGTAGGATCTCCTGACCCGCCCCCGATTGATGTGCCAACGATAAGTTAGTGATCCGGTCGGCAACTGGCAACCAGTCGTTAGGTTAGACCATCCCCCTTTCCGCCGTATATGCGAAGATTCACGTCCCAAAATGAAATTTCAAATCCACATGCCAGCTTGAATGGAACTATCTTGTTTCAGCATATACGTAGAACCTACCCTGCTAAGCATTCAAGCGACACCCGGATCGAGGTCGCCCCCATATACCCCGAAAAAAATTCCGGAACAAATTTTCCAGGAACCACTTTCCCACCTGAATAGTACCGTCTTGTTCCAGTGTATACGTAGAACCTACCCCGCCAAGCATTCATGTAACACTACTTGGGTTGAGGCTCTTTTTGGGTCCTCTTTTCTGCGGTATAAGAAGGTATCCACGAACCAATATTGGGAGACCTTCTATGAAATGGGATGAGCTCTATCCGATCGTAAAGGAACAGGCGGACTATGCCGTTCTAGGTTACGACGAACGTCGACAGGACAAAGTCCAGGAACTTGTCTGTCAGGCATTCGAGAGATATCAAAGCGATCTTGAACATGGCCGCGAAATCAAGAAGCAAAGTTTCAAATGCTTCGTGACTCAGCGAGCAAAGCAACTCGACCTTCGAAGCGTTGTCAAAGGTGGTTATGGTGGCACAAGCAGGATCGATGTTCTCGGGTATTACAACAGGCGACCGAATTCGGCAATATTCGTGCTCAATCTCCAAGAGTGGATGCCGATCAGCCCTGCAACAAAATCAGCAAATGATGACTCGCTTATATTCAACGTAGACTACAGCCGTTGGATAAAATCCCTCAGCGCAAAACAGCGAGACATTCTGGATTACCTGATTCAGGGGTTCAAGCTGAGAGAGATCGCCGAATTCATATCGGCTACGGTCGAAAAGGTGAGGGCGACGGTGAAACAGATCAAAGACAAATTCTTGCGCTACTTCGAACTCGTGCCATGTTGAAGGGCGGAGAGCACATCTCGAGTTTTGAGGTGTGCTTTTTTAGGGTACTGCGACAAGGAGGTTTTCCTTTTTATCATCTCAACTCAACTCGTTCCTATTTTCCCTTTCAATGTGGGTTCTGTTAGTTGCAGCGCCCGCTCCGTATTCAAAGCTTGGAGAACCATTCACCATCAATCTCTATATGCTCGACTTGAGTCACCTTCACGCCAAGCTTGAGTTCTTTAAGTTTCTCGCACAGCGTGTCGCCATCTATCAAATCGATTGGAGGAGCGCCGTCCCTCGTGGCTTCCTTGATTGCGTCCCGCGTGAATGAATTGGTGGTGACAAACAAGCCCTTGTCGGCTCTCCCGACGTCAGCCCCTGCGTGACGATTCCCATGGACATGTTCCGTGCTGCCGCGAGTCCCATGTTGGGTTTCATAGTCATGTCAACTGTTGCCATAGCTGTCACGATGTGCTGTTGGGCGTTACACGCCGATGAGAGAATAAGGAGGAGAATCCCGACGATAAGGTCTCTGAAAGTCATAAAACAAAAAAATGAGGCAGGTGTCACGTGAGCCGCCTGCCTCATCAAAGGCTTATTGCTTAGTACGTGATTGTAATCGTGACGCTGCCTGAGTAAGCGCCCGCAGTTGCGTTG
>JAKAGT010000007.1 GCA_021825585.1 Bacteroidota bacterium
TCCCTTCAGCGCCTCTCCTCCTTTCTGAATCATTACGCCGCTAACCCCTCCATTGATGTCTACAAATCTCTTTTCTTCGAATCCTCCTCACATCCTTTGCCTCCACCTCCGTAACTGAGCGGTTACCTGGCAGTCAGAAAAATTTGTTGACGCCTGGTTGACCGCCATTTTTCATTATCTAATTATCTTAGCCTGACCATTTTTGAGATTCTGCGAGCTGATCCCTCTATTTATCAATAAGGTCCCTGTGACGGATTTGCTTGAGAATACCGAGAAGCTGTTATCGAATTCGAACAATTGTAATCCGGTACTCGTAGCCGTAAACGTTTGACTTGTGTAGTTCCCTGAAACCCTGCTGTCGAATGCGGAACTTCCATCTGGGTTCTTTATAATAAGATTGATGTCATTGCCTGAACCACCGGAAATATTCAATTGCAGATTGTATGTCATGCCTTGTTTTAAGAATCTGGAAAAATAAGCATAGCCGTTTGATCCCGGACTAATCGAAGGGTAGTTGATCGGCACTTGAACCTGCGCGGAGCCATCATTTCCCGACACTGAGTAATTGCTGAAATCCATACTCACATTTCCTGAAATAGTCGTCTGTGCGTTCCCATAGTTCCAAACAACTACTTCCCATGTGCCGCAGGCGTTACTCTCAAAAGACTGGTTCAATCCTGCTGTCGTTGAGTCAGCCTCAAGCTTATAATATCCATCTGGCCTCATAACGATAATGTTGATAGGGTTTGAAGTTGGATTGACCGTAACGGTGACCCTAACGTTATGACTCATGAAACCATTCGAGCATTGAACGAATGGGTAGGTATCGAAACTGAATGACTGCCAAGAATAATATCCAGAGTTAAGTGTGCTGTTAATTGGCACGGATTCCTGCACCGCCTGGAGTGATAAGTCCACAGTTTGCGGGACTCCGGCTGAGACCTGAATCTGTTGTGAGGTCGAGTTATATCCGTTTGCTGACGCTGTGACAGTGTAGTTGCCAGCCTGAACATTTGAAAAAGAATAACTACCTCCCGAAGATGTTGTGGCCGATTGTGTACCGAGCGTAACGGTCGCCCCGGATATGGTTGTGTTTGTTGTCGCGTCTGTCACTGCGCCTGTGATTGTTCCCGTTGCCGGGCCTGTTGGATTGCTCTTACTGCATCCCGACGTTAACAACGCCATGCCAGTTAAAAGAACGAATAAATCGAAGTAAGCCGTAGCCGTTCTTTTCATCGTTACCTCCGTTTGGTTATAAGTTTGTGGTAATTTGGTCTTCGGCTTCGCTCTCCTGCCTTGGTGGACGCACCAAAAAGAAAGGGCGTGATCTACTCACGTCCTTCTTACAGGTACGACCATACCTTCCAAAGAAACGCTTTCAAACCACGCCCGAATCGGGCGTAGTTCATGCGTCTGTTCTTTGGAGTTCGAAATTGGTCGTTTCGTAAGAAGACAGTAGCCGAAGCTACGCGAATTGAAAAATCTGTTTTAATCAGTTATGTCATCACATTGTGCCTTTTCTACTGCATATTACCAGATTCTCCGTTTACGTTCAAATGCAGATTCGCTGTGAATCGCACCCTATAAACCCCGTTGAACAATACTGAATCTATAAGCATTTAAGGGCTATTTAACGGGCAATTAAAAACAATTAACGCGCTTCTTGCACGATCTCAAGGTTTATGTGCATTCAATTGCTTGCTTCAATGAGTTTCTGCACAGATTCACGCAAATTATCCGTCTGCAAATGTGCATAAATCGCCGTGACGTTCACGCTCGAATGGCCGAGTAGTTTCGAAACTTCATAAATAGAAACGCCTCTTTGAACTAACCAGCTCGCGAACGTATGCCGGAGGTTATGGAACGAGAGCGTAGGGTTCAGTTTTGCCCTCAACACGTACCGCTTGAATAGTTTCGTAATATATCCCTGAGAAACGGGCCTGTGCTTAAGCGTGAAAACGATTTCGGTTTCTGAAATTTGCTTTCGCCTTATGAGTATATCCTGAGCCTTGCGATTCAGGGGAACCGTTCTGATTCTCTTTGATTTCGTTGTGTGCGTTCGATTATCAAGAATCAGCATTGCATCCGAAAGCCGGATTTGTTCCCATCGGAGAGTTAAGAGCTCCATCTGTCGAAGTCCGGTATAGCACGCGAATTCTACCAAGTCCCGGATATCCGATTTGTCGATGACTGCAAGTAAGACCTGGAATTCATCCGGCGAAAAGAAAAGCGGTAACTTCTCGGGGATCCGAATTTTCCCTATGCCGTGACATGGGGTTTCAGTTAGTTGCTTGTCTCTTACCGCCTTATTAAATGCGCTGGAAAGATTGATATAGTCTCTCCTCGCTGCATATACGGATGCCTCTTTGATTCTTTTGGTGAAGAACCGTTCAAGCTTGCCCGTGGTTAAGTCGGTTAGCTTCACCTCTCCGAAATGTCTTTCAAGCATTCCGAATGTCACCTTGAACGCATTATTGGTTTTGACTGTGTGGACTGTTTCGGAGTATCGCAGGAATTGTTCCGTAAACTCCCTGAGAGAAACCGGGGCTGTTTTCTCTCCTTCTCTTCGTTTAAGTTCTTCGTTGAAGTTGCGAAGGAACGATAGGGCGTCTTGCTTTAGCTTCGCACCCGTAGATACCCTCTTTGTTCTGCCCTTGTCATCATAGGCAACGTAATAGATGCCATTCTCTCGTTTGAACAAATACATTTTGCCTCCGTGCTTAGAGGCATCCGTCCGGGGGTGTGTAGTTAGCTGTGTAGTAAAGTGTGTAGTAAAATTCAGATTATTTGGGAAGTATGCACTTTCTGCACATGGGAGGGGAGGAAAAACCTTCGAAATTCGCTTGCGGAGAGGGAGGGATTCGAACCCTCGATACCCCTTTACAGAGTATGACGGTTTAGCAAACCGTTGCCTTCAGCCACTCGGCCACCTCTCCGGAACGTCGCGCAGCTTGACAGAATATAACTCGCTAATCCCTTCAATTCAAAGGATTTTCAGAATTTGCTACCGATACATCATCTGGAGAAATTCTTAGAATATCTTGCGTGATACTTTCTTACCAGCCATACCCCCGCCACTGTGGCGTTGACGCTCGAAAAAAGAATGTCGGAGAACCAATGGGCATTATAATAAATTCTCGAGAGCGAAGTCAGCACGGCTATCAATATCCAGAGAAATTTCCAGAGCCTGTTCTTGAACAGTCCCGCCATTACGATTGCGAGCGCGAACACCACTGCCGCATCGCCCGAAGGAAATGAGAGATATGCGTTCGGACCCGCTATCAGCGGCTTGAATGTCAGGTTCCCGTGCCACTGATTTGGCCGCCACCTTCCCACCAAAGACTTGAGTGCTATCGTAATCAGACCTGAATACAGGAACGATTGAGCTATCATCAGCCCTCCGACTCTGACCTTCTCGGAGTTGATTACTATTCCGGCAATGTAGAGTAGAAGAAAGAGATAAAGTGTTATCTTTCCTGTGCCGAATATGTGCACGAATCCCGCCACCCGGTTTTCGAGCGGGCCGTGCAACATAAGGAAGTAATATCTGATCGGTTCGTCGAAGTATGCTGCGATGAATACGAGTAACAGAAACTCGACCAGGATAAGCCACTGCTTCAGCTTCCAGCGCCTAGGGATCGAATAGTATTCTCCCCATTCTGCAAAAAGTCTTTTGAAATCCTGTCCGATGCTCTTGAATCTGCTTTTCAAAGGTCCTCCTCTAAGTGAGGGATATCGTAATCGGCACACTCAAACCCGCTTTCCATTGCGGGCTTATTTCAGAAAATATAAGGGATAAAAGCCTTTGTCCTGCGCTTATAATCGACGTAGCGCGAACCGAATTTCTCTTCGTTGAGCTTCTCTTCAGCGACGACCGTGGCCATTAATGTGAAAACCGATCCCAAGATCAGTATCAATGAAAAAAGCGACGGCTTCTTCAGATAGACTCCTAACGCCAGAAAAAGGAGAGATGAATATAGCGGATGTCTTATCCTTCTGTATATTCCTGACTCGACAAGTTCATCCGATTCCTCCGTCCCAGTGGCCCCCTTCAAGCCCAACAGTCTAAAACCCGAAATCGCCAGATATACAGAAACGAGGAGCGAGACCCAAGAAAGGACTTGCAGAGGAGACAGAGGATCGTTAAACCAGGCATGAAGATTTGCCACGATAAGAAGCAGTATAAACTCCAATAAAAAAAATCTGTAGTAGCCGTAGGAGTGACGCTCCCGGAGCCCGTTTCTGGACAGGTATGTAATCAACGCGGAGCAGGCGATAAATATAGGTAGCTCTATGGTTCCTCCTCGTGAGACGTAACTCACAATGTTAAGAGAATTGCACATAAAAAAGTAGCCTGCGGATCAATATCCTGCAGGCTACCTGATTGACAGCCCTAGTGCTCGGGCGGGAACGCCGGAGTGTATGGAGGTATCGGCGGAATCTTCTTGGGATTCTTCTTTATCTCGTTCATGAGATAATTGACCGCTTCCTCTATCTGCGGATCCCTCCCTTCCATGACGAGCTTGGGTGTCTCGTCGACTTTTATGTCCGGCTCGACGCCGTAGTTTTCCACAATCCACTCACTCTTCATGCCGTAGAGAGAGAATTGCGGGACGGTGACATATCCGCCGTCAACGAGAGGCCTGTATCCGACAATACCTCTGACACCGCCCCAGGTTCTCGTCCCGATGAGTGGACCGAGACCATATTTCCGGAAGTAATACGGGAAGATGTCTCCGTCGGACGCTGAGTAATGGTTGATCAGGCAGGCCAGATAACCGTTGAAGACCGGTTGTGGTATAGTGGTAGGCGCGCCGTGTCTCGACATCGACATCCCGACAAGGATTCTCCGCAGTCTCTCGAGAAGAAGCTGGTCCACGAAGCCTCCCCCGTTGTACCGCTCGTCGATAATCAATCCTGCCTTAGTGATCTGAGGATAGTACTGCTGAACGAATGCGTTGAGTCCGGCAGCTTCCATGTCCGGGAGATAAACATAGCCGATCTTTCCGCCCGACAGGCTGTCCACAAGCTCACGGTTCCGAACGATCCAATCGTTGTATCGCAAATTGTATTCGTCCGCGATCGGGTTGACTTCTATCGTCCAGGCGCCCTTAAGGTCGGGTTTAGAATTGACGAGAAGCGAAACGGTCGTGCCGACGGTGTTTTCCATTACGCTGTCTATGCTCATAGGAAATTTCACCGGCAGATTGTTGATGGCGAGAATATAGTCCCCCTGTTTAACATTGATGCCCGGCAAGGTAAGAGGCGATATGCGGCTCGGGTTGGTGTTCAGGCCGATCATTATCCTGCTAACCTTGTAATATCCCGTCGCCTTGTCGAGTGAATAGTTGGCACCCAGCAGCCCGGTGACCGTCTTGTGAATTTCAGGGTAATAACCGCCGCCCACGTACGTGTGGGAATTCTGGAGTTCACCGATCATACTGCTGATGATATCAGTCAGGTCGTAACGGTTATTGACATAAGGAAGCAGGACTTCATACTTCTTCTTTTCTGCTTCCCAGTTCACGCCATTCATCTCCGGTGAATAGAAAAATTGGCGCTCGAGCCTCCATGCCTGGTTGAATATCTCTGTCCACTCCTGATGGAAATGGACGAACATCTGCATCTTCGACAGATTAAGTTCGCCCTCGCCGACCTTGTCTTCGGCCGCTTTCGAACTTATTATGCCGAACGTTTTACCGCTCTGATACATGATACTCTCCCCGTCGGCAGACAGGTCATACCCGTCCACCGGTGACAGCATCTTCGTGTCTTTGCGCTCCGCCAGGCTATAGCAATGCAGCGCGGATTCCTCACCGGATGCGTTGCCTGAAAGTCCCATAGTCGGGAAAGTCACGTAATAGATGTGGCCGTTCGCCTCGCTCAGACCGCCGATATTATTAGTTGGAATCGGGACTTCGACCGCCCTCGACCCCAACCCGGAGAAGTCTATCTTGACTTCTTTAGCTGTTTCGGGCTTCGACTCTCTCTTTTCAGCAACCGGTTTACCATCCTGATTTTTCTGTTCCGCTATCTTTACCTCATCGTTCTTTGGAGCAAACGGCGAAACATTGCCTGTCTGCAGGGTGGCCACATAAATACCGGTCGACTTTGTGTCGGTGAATTCCATATCAAAATTCCCGATGACACCATTGTAGTTGCGGTCCGAAAGGAAAATCAGGTATTTGCCCTCCCTGTCGAAAATCGGGTCGTAATCATTCGTGTAGCCGGTCGTAACTTCGTGAATCTTGCTGTCAGCAAGCGAATAGATGTAGACAGAAGTGAAAGTATTCGCATGGTGTTTGGCGTAAGTGATGTACCGGCTGTCAGGTGACCACGAATAGCCGTTGAACTGCCAGACCGAGTCTTTGTCGACCAATACGGATTTCTTCGTTGCGATATCCACATACCACAATTTAAAACTCTGATCGGCATATAGAATCTCCTTGCTGTCAGGTGACCATACCATCTGGTCCAGGTATTCTTTGTTGCCGTGAGTGATCTGGACTGCGTTTGAATTGGGTTTGTCCTCGCGGATGTAAATCTCTTCCTCGCCTGTTCTGTCGGAAATGTATGAAATGTACTTTCCGTTTGGCGACCATACCGGATCTTTGTCATCCACTCCGGATGTGTTGGTGATATCTCTTGTGTTGCCGGTCTTCTTCGGGACGGTGAATATGTCACCGCGGGCCTGGAAGACAGCCCTCTCCCCGTCCGGCGCAATTGCAAAATTGGCGATACTCTTGCTGGCATCAACCCATTTCGGCATTGCGACCGCTTCATCGTTCGGGATAGAGACATCCAGCTTTCTCAGTTTCTCACCCGGCAAATCGAGGACGTACAAGTAGCCGCCGTTCTGAAAGATGATAGCGTTTGGTCCTAACGATGCCCAGTTGCAATCGTAGTCCTTGAAAAAAGTCACCTGCCTAAAGGCTTTCGTCTTCAGATCGTAAGCCCAGATGTTCTTGCGCCGGTTCGCATCCCTGTCTGAGATGAAGTAAATCGTGTTTTTGTACCACATCGGGTCCGTATCGGTTCCTTTCCAGTCGCCGATCTGCTCTTCGTCCATCGTCTCCATGTTATGGATATAAATCTTTTGGGCCATTCCGCCGTAATATCTTTTCCTTGCCCTGAAATTTCGGAAAATCCTGTTATAAGCAAATTCCTTCCCATTGGGCGAGAAGCTGAGGAGTCCTCCCTTTGGAACGGGAAACTGTGTCGGCATGCCCCCTTCGACCGAGATTGTATAGAGACTTCCGAACCATGTATTGTAGGTGTGCATCCTGGACAGAAACACTATGTTCTTCCCGTCTGGTGTCCAGCTTATGACTTCGTCATTTGGGCCCATCCTCTCGGGAATCCCCGGTATGTCCTGGCGAAATGTAAGTTGACGGGGTTGCCCGCCGTCGCTGGGCATGACGTAAACATTAAAATTTCCGTCGTATTGGCCTGTGAATGCTATCCATTTCCCATCCGGGCTGAATTTTGGAAAGAGTTCGAGCCCTGGGTCTGAAGTAAGTCTTCTCGCCACACCGCCTTGCGACGATACCTCATAAATGTCCCCGGCATAGACGAAGACGACCTTGTCACCGTGTATGTCAGGGAATCGAAGAAGCCGGGCATCATTGATTGCAAATGCGTTAGAGAAGAGAAAAAGAAGAGATATCAAGAGTTTCTTCACAATGGTCCTCCGGGTTTTAATAATGATAATTCAAAAGCGGCAGTGAAAAAAGGCAACGGGGATGTCTTGCTCATCCCGTATTCCATGATACACATTCGTTGGTTCTCTGCTTGTTTGAGCTGAAGGCCGGACCCTTTAATCATTCTCCTGCTTGATCGAGCGCGGCCGAGCAATCTGCCCAGCCCAACCAAAGTTCAGTAAGTCAGGACTTTTATGGACGATACCCCTGCGTTCACATCCATAAAAATCTTCTTCCTGGCGGTCGAGAAATTGGAGCTGGTGTAGTAACCGTCGTCACCCTTCACGAATCCGGGAAACGATTTGGTTGACATCTCGGCCTGATCCTTTATCTGACACCCGGAGGAAGCGGGCAAATAAACGACAAGGGAGGATGCGCCGGTATCGAAATTCAGGTTTGTCGTGTCCGCCTTGTTGCCCAGTCTAATCTTGATCTTTGACGCACCGGCCTTTATGTCAGCCGAGGTTACCTTGAATGGGCTCAGGTCAAAATCCACTTTGCACGCGCCCATACTGGCGTCAATCGTCCAGTCGGCTGCAGGATTTAACCTCATATCCAGTGTATTCTTCACCCCCCAGCGCCAGTGATTGTTACCCTCTTCGTACTTCAGATTGACCGACATAGTGCGTCCACTCTTATCCGTCTTGAAAATATAATCCCCGATATCAGACTGTGCAGTCACTTCTATCAAATTATCAGCAGACGTCCCGTTTATTGTGAACGTGCCGCCCCCATCGTTCAATGTAAGAACTCCGTGTCGAGTATTCTTGTCGAATGCCTGCGAAAACTCCTGCGTGTGGAGGCTTCGCCTGTCACCGGAGAATAATCCTTTTACGTTTCCCCAGCCGACAGACGCAGCCGAGATGATCCAGGCCAGCACGAGCACGGATGTCACTGCGTAGAGAACCGCACGCCACTTCTGATTGGGAACGAGAACGGATATTCCCGCGAAGACCAGGAGTACCGGCCAGAGCCTGAAGATGAAGTGCCAGTCGAGTCTGAGAACATCGAAGTTCGACAGGACAAGCGCCACCCCAAGGACTATTATTAACAGTCCGGCAAACAGTCTGCTAACCCTCATGATTCTCCTCCTTCCCGTTTTCCTTCTGCAGTGAATTGAAAATCATTCCTGCCCCGATCGCTACCAGAATTAACGGCCAGGTGTCGCCGAAACTGAAGTTCGGCAGGTAGTTCTGCAACAAGAATAGGGCTCCGAGAACTATCAGAATGGTTCCCCCAACTACGCTTCCGTGACGTCGGTGAGACTTATGATCAGGGTATTGACTCTTCTCTTGCATACCAGCCCCCTCTTCTGTCTGTGTTGCGGTTTTCTGAAATTCAATTGCTTCGAAGGGAACAACGATCCATAGGATTATGTAAGCGAGGACGCCTACTCCGCTGGCTAGCGTGGCCAGCACAAAAATGACTCTGACAAGAACCGGATCGATATCAAAATACTCGCCCAACCCGCCTGCGACGCCGGCAATCACCCGGTTTTTCCTTGATCGATAAAGTCTTCGGTCCATGGTTGAACTCCTTTTGCAGAGAATTACGGTAAAGCGGCCAAAAGGTTACCCGACTGAAAAATGATTGGGGAATCGTTCCGATGTCACAAAAAAAATCCCGACCAACTTGCCGTCAGTCGGGATTCGAAGCTTTGAGCGGCTTCGGCCCACGCTGACCGGAGTCAGCATCGGCCTGAGAAGATCAGATCTTCTTTACCTTGGCCGCCTGCAAACCTTTGGGGCCTTGCTCGACTTCAAACTGGACCTTGTCGCCTTCTTTCAAAGTCTTGTAGCCTTCGCCAATTATGGCTTTGAAATGTACGAACACATCGTCTCCCCCTTCGCGGGAGATGAAGCCGTATCCCTTGGTTGCGTTGAACCATTTCACGGTTCCTTGCTCCATTGCTGGATCCTTTCAATAATGTTTCTAAATGCGTACCCGAGCCGTCGCGCCAGATGTCCTTGGCTTATACAGTATTGTCCCGACACGAATCGGGATCCCGACTTGAAGCCGGGACCGGTGAAGTAGACAGAAATCTCAGGACTTCACCTCTGCATACGATGCTACGCCTCGTGTAGAATCCTAAACAACGGAGCCAGCACACGGGGGCTTACATCTCGTAGAATCCGGCAGGCACTCCGGATTCTTCCGACTGCAGCTACAACCTATAAAAGCATGATCCCACTTGCCTTTGTTTCCCGGGATCACCACTGCCACTCATTCATCTGCATTCATAAGCGGCATGGCGCCTTGAGCGCCATTTGGCGCAAACAACGGTGTACTGTTATTTGCGCGTATATGATAGTGCTTGACAAATTCAAAAGCAACTAAAGAATTAAGAAAAATCGAGAATGCCCATACCCTGTGTGTCAAAACAAGGCCACATTTAAGGGTTTCCGAACCTACGGAAGGAAAAGACGAATCAGATGAGACCACGGCCGTCAGTTTACAAACCTGTCGACAAGCCGATTCTGCAGTTCATCAAGGGTGAAAGGTTTCCGGAGTATTCCCACCCCCCCGTTGTTCAATATGTCCTGAACTCTCCCTTCTGCACTGTATCCCGTTGCCACCAGAACCGGGAGTTCGGGGCGCAATTTATGAATCTGAGAATAGGTCTCGCTCCCATCCATACCCGGCATGATCATATCGAGAACTACTACATCTATCTTCGAACTCTTTTTCACGAGTTCAATCGCGGTCTCACCGTTCTCTGCGGTCAAGACATCGAAGCCGAAGAGCGTAAGCGAATCTTTCAGCAAATCACGAATCTCAACTTCGTCGTCGACGACGAGACAGACCTTATCCTTAACTTTTTTCGGATTCTCGGATTCTCCGCTTGCCGTTCCGGACGAGGCAGGTCTTGATGTGACAGGTAGATAAACTCTGACAGTGGTTCCCTTTTCAGTTTCGCTCTCTACCTCCACTTCCCCTCCGTGGTTCTTGACTATCCCGTAAACCATCGACAGGCCGAGACCGGTTCCTTTACCCTTCGGTTTTGTCGTAAAGAACGGCTCAAATATTCTAGGTAAGTCCTCCTTTGAGATCC
Organism: Bacteroidota bacterium; assembly: GCA_021825585.1. Lineage (GTDB taxonomy): Bacteria > Bacteroidota > Ignavibacteria > Kryptoniales > JAKASW01 > JAKASW01. Next base: position 10,753 of record JAKAGT010000007.1, read on the forward strand.
CATGCCCTGTGTCCGATACTTCAACAACTACATAGTTCCTCTTCTCGAGATTCAACTTTGACTTTTCCGCGTCCGAGGAACTTAAATTCCTGGTGGACAATCTTAGCGAGCCTCCCTGAGGCATTGCATCCCTAGCATTCAAAACCAGGTTCATCACCACCTGGGATAGCTGCGACTCATCTCCCTCCGCCAACGGGAGTCCTTCCTGAAGGTGCAGGGTCACCTTGACATTCTTCTCAATCATCTTCTTCGTCATGTCGATAGTCTCGGTGCATATCCTGTTGAAGTTCACGCTAGTCACAGACGTCTTTCCTTTGCGCGCGAATCCGAGAAGCTGCTTGGTCAGTTCAGCAGCGCGCTGGGCGGACTTTTCGATAGTATCAAGATACCTGGAAAGCTTCCTGTTTCCCTTAAGCTCAAGTTTAAGAAGTCCCGAATATCCGAGAATTGCTCCCAATATGTTGTTGAAATCGTGTGCCACTCCACCTGCCAGTGTACCGAGACTCTCCATCTTCTGGGAATGTCGCAGCTGTTCTTCGAGTCTGTGAGTTTCTGCTTCATTTCTCTCACGCTCATACTCAAAAGCCAACCGCTGCCTCACCAATTGGAGAACGTTCATCTGCGATCTGGTGGAATTGATCAGCTTCTCTCCTGCCATGATAATTATGCCTACTCGCCGTCCATCAACCTCTATATCCGTTGCGTAATATGAGTTTATTTTTCTATCGCCCCCCAAAATCGCACCCAGGTAGGAAATCTTCGCGTCGGCTTTCTCCATAAGCTCCTCCACACCGTGAATCTCGAGCGTGTGGAGGTACCGGTTTCCTATCTTCACAACATGGGCGAGGCTTGAATCATTGCTCGGATCATAATCTCCGAGGAACACGACATCGGTGTTGAACACCTCCGCCAGCAAATCCGCGTAGTTCTCAATCAGTTCTATCCCGGTGTGTGCCAGCGCAACTCCATATGCTTTCTCGATCCACTCGCTGGTACGGACGAGATCCGAGACATCATTTAGAAACAAGATGTGTCGCAGCGCTCCCTTGTCTGAGGTGATGCTGCTCGAGACCACCTCGAAATGGTGCCTCCATCCATCAATAGCGGCTGTTGCGCGTTGCTTCTTCCCGGGATCGGCGGGTACAACGGCACTGACCAGGTTTTCCCGACAATCATCATCAAAAAATTCAATGAGCATCCTTCCTTGGGCGGACTCCCAGGAAACACCAAAAGTCTTGAGGAACTTGTCATTACAGAATTCAATCCTGCCGGCAGTGTCTATTACCACTATCAGGTCGCTGCTCGATTCCGTGATCGTGCGATACCTCAGTTCCGACTCCTTAATTTCGCTGTGCATCTGCTCCTTCTTCAGGGCAAGAGCCGCCTGGTGGGCAAACCCTTCAAGAAGATGCTGGTGCTCTTCGTGAAACGCACCGGTCACGGAAAAATTGTCCAGCGAAATAACACCCAGTATCTCGTCGTCTACCTCAAGTGGTACCGCGACGGCAGACTTAATTTTCGGCAGCAGGGGGGGCGGACCGCTGCCGGTAGGGGGAAACTCCGATGCGTCATCGACAATCACGGACATGCCTGTTGCAAAGGCTCTCCCTCCCCACCCCTCGGAAGAGTCAAGAGTGAACATCTCGCCCATCTCATCCGGATAGCCGATGGAAGCGCTCATCTTGAGCTTCTTCTCCACTTTATCAAAAGTCAGGATTGATCCTCCGTCCGCCTCGGGAATTCCCTCTTTCACCGCGGCGAGCAGGTTGCTTAACAGCTCACGAAGATTGCTGCTGTGCATCAAGGATGCATTGAAATCCAGCATCCGCTGAAGCTGCTGCGTCTTCCGTTTTAGTTCTTCCCTTGCGATCTTGTCCTCAGTCACGTCTCTGGCGACACCGAGGAGCCCCGTTATCTTTCCATCTTCCCAGATAGTCGTCACGTTGTAGTCAACGGCCCTGATCTCTCCGGATTTCTTGACAAATCTGAATTCATATCTGCTGACAGTGTCTCTACCGGAGATCCGTTCCCTATATCGGGTCAAAACGAAATGCAGATCATCGGGATGCACGAGGAATCCGAAGTCTTTTCCGAGTACCTCTTCCGCTGTATAACCGGAGGCCTCTTCAAACTTAGGGCTCACATAAAGGAGTTTGCCGCCTATCCCGACAAAGATAACGGGGTCATTCACATTCTCGAGAACCAGACGATATAATCGTTCGCTCCTGAGCAGATCCTGGTAGAGCCTTGAATTATAGAGCGCAATCGCAAACTGAGACGTAAAAATCTCCAGCGCTTCCCGGTCACTTTCAACAAACGGTTCTTCATTCAGCCGGGTCAATGCGATAAGTCCGAGCAATTGCCCCTGGTGGGTTACAGGGACCGCCACTAGGTGTTCTATCTTCGGCCTCTCTGCCGGATAGACCGACATCGGGTTCGCCTGAGCGTTATTCTCCAGTAAGGAGATTTTCTCCGCCGCCGCTCTCCCTATCAGCCCTTTCCCGAGTGGAACCTCCGTCATCATGAAAGATGGGCGCCTGCCGCTTCTGACTCTCAATTTCGTCTCGACAAGCGCTGATTTCTGCTTCTCGTAGATAAACAATCGTGCAACGTCAGCGGGAACAATAGTGCTGAGTTTCTCGTCGATTATGTCGAACAACTTCTCCGGATCGAGATTCTCATGCAGCTGTGAACTCGTTTCCCGAATAGCCTGCAGCTTCCGGTTTTGAATAAAATGCGACTTGACGCCCTCATTATATTCAAACAGAAGCGAACTGGTATGCACAATCGCGTCGAAGGCCTCAAGTTCTTCGTCCGTAAATTTTTCCCTGACATTGCCGACTACGATTCCGCCGAGGAGCTGGTCCTTGCTGTAAAACGGCGCATTGTAAATCGACTTGACACCCGCAAACTTTTGTATCATCCTGGCAGCCTGGGCAGGCATCGTGGTCCCGAACACGTCGGCAAAATCAGACCCGACCCAGGCTTTCCGATCCGCCGTGTACTGGTCCACTATACAATGCTCCGGATCGAACGGAAACACGAAAGTATCCAGCGAGATGTCGAAGAACATCTGTGCAAACTTGACCAGTTTACCCTGCGGATAAATTCCGTAAACGGCGAATCCTTTCTGGGCCGGGAAATACCGCTGGAGGCTTACAACCTTCATGTCTAGCTTCCTCACCACTTGCTCAGCGAGTTCCTGCATGACCGATTTCAGATCGTTTGTCTCAACCATCTTGCGGACGAGCGAGGCGAGAATTTCGATCTGATAGGATTTCAGAAGAGAGCGGTGCCGGAAATCGGTCGCCTCTCTGACGAAGCTCAAATCTTCGATAAGCTTGATTAGCGTGTTCGGCAGCATCTTGAGTGGTACGCCGGACAAAGGGATGTAGGCGTCAGCTCCAATACTCGAGTGGTCAAGGAATATGTTTTCGGAGAACTCCCTTGACACGAGCATGACCGGCAAGAAAGGATCGATCCCCTTTGCAGTTTCAACAACTGACGCCGGGTCGCCGACAGCGAGGTCGTAATCGACAATAAGTGCATCGTAATTCCCGGTCAAGAGTTTCTTACTAAGCCCTACCGAACCATGGAGTGTCTCAACCGTGAACCCCATCCTGGCAGACCCTATCAAGCGACTCAATTGCTCTCTCAAATCCATTGAGTCTTCTAGCAGCAAAAGCCGGATTTCCTGAAACGAACGTCTTGGGAATGACATATTTTGGTGCTTTAGCAACTGAAGATAATATGCTTGAAAAATGTTTTCAAACTGAGGGACACCCCGAATTTGGCGGGTGTTCGGGATGTCCTGTGCAACTACTCTATCCTAAGTAAGCCCTCAATGCTTTGCTACGTGTTGCGTGCCGAAGGCGTCTTATTGCTTTCTCTTTTATCTGCCGTACGCGTTCCCGCGTAAGGTTGAATTTCTCGCCAATTTCTTCAAGTGTAAGCGGGTGTTCTCTCTCAATTCCGAAATACAATCTTATTACTTCGGCCTCTCTGTCGGTTAATGACTTCAGTGCTCTTTCCACCTCAGTCCTGAGAGACTCCTTCATCAGCGTGTAGTCGGGAGGAAGCTGGTTGTCGTCGGCCATGACGTCAAGGAGTTTATTATCCTCACCTTGAACAAAAGGCTGATCCACTGAAAGATGCCTGCCGGAGATTTGGAGGGTCTTGTCTACCTCATAAAGACTCATATCCAATTGTTCTGCAATCTCAGATGGGCTTGGCTCACGCTCAAACTCCTGTTCAAGTTCGCTGAACTTTTTTCCAATCTTGTTCAGCGCTCCAACCCTGTTGAGCGGCAACCTTACAATTCGGGACTGTTCGGCCAACGCCTGCAGAATAGACTGCCTGATCCACCACACCGCATATGAAATGAACTTGAATCCGCGCGTCGGATCAAATCGCTTCGCGGCCTTGATCAAACCGAGGTTCCCCTCGTTTATCAGATCACCCAGGGAAAGACCTTGGTTCTGATACTGCTTCGCAACACTCACGACGAATCTAAGATTAGCCTTGATCAACTTTTCAAGGGCCCTTTGATCGTTCTCCCTAACTTTAATCGCCAGCTCAATCTCCTCCCCGGGAGTCAAGAGATCCACCTTCCCGATCTCTTGCAGATATTTGTCGATAGTCTGATTCTCGCGAGAAGGATATTGTTTACCGACTTTTATCATTTATTACCTCACTTATTTTGCGCAATCCGGTCATCATTCTAAAGTACTTAATCCTATCATTTGACAATACAATCGCAAATTGGTTACACAATCAAAACAATAATCGCCTCCTATAAACTCCCGGAGAATGGCAATAGTATGCTCGAAAGAATCTCCGGGTAAGATTCCCTTTGTGAAAAACCTCGATTAACGGAGGGGTACGATCAAGATTGCGTAAAAAACAAGCCTTTGCACCTTAGCCAAGTCTTGATATTTGACCCAGGGCCGATATTGAATTCCGTCAAAATCGGCCAGAAAGTACGCCATTCCTAGGCGTAGACCTCTTTTTCGTTACACTTGCAAACTTTGACGAAATGCTGGTTGTACTTGTAGTTCGATTTCTCATTTTTCTCTGATGAGACAACCAAAACATTCTGCATTATCTCTCCACACTTTGGGCATTCGGAACCTTTCTTACCTGCCATAGCCTTTGCGGCCTTTTCAGCAAAACTAGTTGTCTTTGCCATTTATATTTCTCCTTTCTTATAGAATCTTCACCACATTCCCACCGCTCGTGTGAGCCCGCTGCAAAACCTTCTGGGCGGTCATCACAAGTTCGGATGGGTCGTTCTTTCCATCTATATTCAGAACGGCAACGCTTATCGTCGCCATATAATTTCTGCTTCCTATTGAGTATACCTTCGTAGCAAGAGTCTTTCGAAACTTCTCTCCCCATGCCAATGCTTCATGCTGAGAGAAGCTCTCGAGTATGATCCCAAAAGAATGAGCCGAGATTTTGCCTATCGCGTCATAAGGCTTGAGCCAACCTCTGACAGTCTCAGCGATATCGGTCAGGAGGTAATCCACTCCCTCCACGGAGAACCGGTTCCTGATCTCATCAACCCGATCGAGCCCCATTAAGACCAGTGCGCTTTTTATGCCAAGGTCTGCAACTCTTCCTATTTCTTCCTCCAGTCTTCCGAGGAAAAATTTCTTATTCAACGTGCCGGTGACCCTGTCGAAAACGACAAATTTTTCCACAAGCTGGTTTGCAGAACTGACCTCAGATGCGAATGCTCCCAGGTTCACGAGCTGCTTCATCCCGTCAATTTCGAGTGAGGAGAACTTCGATGTGGACAGACTCTCCACGGTGATCGCCCCAAAGCATGTGTTGTATCCGGAGATCGGTAGGGCGACAAAAGAGCCCTTCCCTGACGGCTCATTCTGTGTGAAGCGATGATCCTCTACTCTCGAGAGATCTTCCAGATAGAGTGACCTGTTTTCCCTGATGGCTTTGCCTGCAAGCGAATCACTCAGGCTGACCTTGCACCCTTCCTCTACGTATTCGCTGCCCGAACGTTTCACAACTCGCGATACGGTCCACGACTGGAGGTCGCTCTGAGAAATCAAGGCGACAAACTCTGCATCCACCGTGTCAGAAACCACGGTAGCAATGGTCGATAGTATAGTGCTCACGTCAGTCTTGGACATCAGCTCATTTGTGAACCACTTAAGTGAGTTGAAAGTGGTTTTGATGACACCGAGATCGTACTTCTCGGCAAGGGCCCGCAGAACTGCAGAAAGCAGGCGCGTAAAATTACCAAGGAGAGGAACGGTCTCCCTTCCGAAACCTTCGTCGGTCAAACTATCTGCAACCAGGACCGCGATGACCTCGTCACGAAAGAATATCGGGACGCCGATAAGGCTCTTCACGCCCCCCGGTGCCTCATAGTACGGCACGACATCTACCTCCGCCGCCGGGTTTATCTCCGAGATGATTTCCGGTTTCCCGCTCAGGGCTATTCTGCTGATCACATCGTTTCCGATCGGAAGACGCAACTCCTTCGTGAACACGGCGGAGTTCGTCATCTTGTCGGCCACGGCGAGGAGCTGCCTCTCCCTGTTGATCCAGAACAGTGCAGTAGTGTTGGCGAAGAGCACCTCCTGGACGAGCTCGAGCACCTTGTGTAATATCGAGTGAAATTCTGCTCTCGGCTCGGCCGGAACTTGTTCTTCCGGTTTGAAGTAGAAGGCGTCGATTATGCTTGACCGGGGTCCCTCTTTCCTGGGGACAAAAGTTCTCGGCGGCTCGGGACTCTGCGTCTGTTGTGGCTGACGGGGACTGTCTTTCTCCAAATGAGCGACCTGAGGTTCCTCATATTCGGCATAATACTCCGAACTGATGTCGTCAAATACGTACCTCTTCACTGGCTTTTTAGTATCTTCGTTCATTTGAGAAATTCAGATTAGATGGTGCCGGAGTTCGTTCATTTTGCGTGGAATATAACAGAATGAGGGGTATATTTTCAATCACTAACCACGAAAATTAGGAACAATAATCGATGGAGGCGATTTCCGAGATATCATGCCGAAAGGAGCTTAAATTTCAACCGTTTTCACTACAAAATGAGCCTTTCGCAGAATAATCATCGAGTCTGCCCGTTGAATTGTAAAACATTTGATTAGGGAGTAAATTTTGGAGTGAAAATGAATTCGCTTGATCCCGCCACGGGCAGCCTGATAGGGGAACTCGAAGCTACCAGTCCCGATCTGATACAAGGGATCGTCTCCGAGGCCCGGTCTGCCCAGCAGGAATGGAGCCGGTTACCTCTGCGAAAGCGGTCCGAACACATCCGCCAGTTTGGCGAAATACTGGTATCACGAAAAAGAATCGCTGCCGAACTCATTTCTCAGGAGAATGGGAAACCCATCGCCGAATCTTATACATCGGAGATTATCCCGACGCTTGATATTGTCAGGTACTATGCCTACCGTTCTGCCGGAGCAATCAAGGACAGGAGAGTGCATAACCGGATCCCACTTATGAAGACAAAGAAGGCATTCGTCCGGTACGAACCTTACGGGGTGATAGGAATCATATCACCATGGAATTACCCTCTCCTCCTGCCGTGCGGTCAGATCATCCCTGCCCTTATGACCGGCAACACCGTGGTGTTCAAACCGTCCGAGTACACTCCCTTGGTGGGCGACATGATCGCACAGTTTCTGTGGGAGACTGGAATTCCACGAAAGGTTTTCAACATTGTCCAGGGCGGAGGCGATGTAGGCGCTGCACTTGCCTGCTCGAAAGTCAATAAACTTTTCTTCACCGGGAGTACAGCGACGGGGAAAAAAATTTCAGGGCTTGCCGCAAATACATTGACGCCGCTTTCCCTTGAGCTTGGCAGCAAGGATGCGATGATTGTGCTGGACGACGCAGATATCGATTCCGCGGCAAGCGGAGCAATCTGGGGCTCACTCATGAACGCCGGTCAGACATGCGTATCTATCGAACGATGTTTCGTCCACGAGAAGATCTATGACCGTTTCCTGGATGTTCTGCAGACTAAGATAAAGAAGCTCCGCACAGGCAAGGGCAGTGATGCCGGGACAGATATCGGACCGATAATACATAAGGCGCAGTTCGACACGATAAGATTTCAGGTCGAAGACGCTGTTCGCAAGGGAGCCAGAATTGCCGCGGGCGGCGACTTTCTGGAAAAAAACGGAACGTACTTCATCTCACCGACCGTGCTTATAGACCTGCCCAAGGAATGTTCCCTCATGACAGAGGAAACATTCGGCCCCGTTTTACCGATAACCAAGTTCTCCTCAGATGACGAGGCGATCGGACTTGCGAACGATTCGAGATTCGGCCTGGCGGCGAGCGTATGGACGGCGGACAAGAAACGCGGGATGGCAATCGCGCAGAGACTGCAGGCGGGTGCCGTGATCTTGAACGATATCATTAGTTACTACGGAAATAGTGACGGTGTTGTCGGAGGTCCGAAAGAGAGCGGCAGCGGGCGAGTCCACGGAAGAGAAGGTTTGTTCGAGATGGTTTTCCCGAAATATTACGAAATCGAACGGGCCTGGCGCACTAAGAAGCTTTGGTGGTATCCCTACGATTCCACTCTACTTCACTTCTTTGAGGCGACGGTGGATTTATTGTTTTCGAAGAGTCTTTTCGCAAAATCAAAATCACTGTTAAAGCTAGTACCAAATTTCTTAAGGATAAAGAAGATATGAGATTGTACGCACTTGCATTCGGTGCCCACCCGGACGATGTTGAAATGAGCTGCGGCGGCACCCTCTCAATGTTACACAGGCATGGTAAATCTTTTGGGATAGTCGACTTCACACGCGGCGAAATGGGAACGCGCGGGAACGCCACCATTCGAGCTAAAGAGGCAAAGGAAGCCGCCAGGATTCTCGGCGCCGACGTCAGGGTTAATCTCGGGATATCGGACTCAGATATAGAAAGAAGCCGTAAGAACCTCCTCAAAGTCGTGGAAGTGATAAGGAAATATCAGCCTGAAATTGTCTTCGCACCATATAGAGAAGAAAGACATCCCGATCACGTGCACACTCATCAGCTCGTCAGCAATGCTATGTTCTATTCAGGCCTTAGAAAACTCAAGACAGGCACTTTGGCCGCTTACAGACCGCGCCGGGCTTTTTACTATATGCAGCACAGGACCTTCATTCCGACAGTGTACGTCGATATTTCAAATGACTTTGAAACAAAGGTCGATGCCATTAAGGCCCACAAGTCGCAGTTCTTCAATCCTGCAAGCAAGGATCCCGAGACAGTCCTCTCCACTCCAGAGTTCATGGACTACTTGCTTGGTCGGATGAGATACTTCGGCCGCATGGCTGGTGTTAGATACGCTGAGCCATTCTGGACTTTGGAAGCCGTAACGATAACCGATTTCGACTCGGTTATTTAGAGAAGGAAGGCATAGCGGCATCGAATGTTGAACAGGACCGGACTAACTCTTTGCACTCTCAGCCGCGTAGTTAAGATGCCGGAGATGCTGCTGACTTCAATGGTGCGATACGATCTGGCCTGCCGCAGATTTCAGGATCCCTTGGGATACGCAGGTTCATCCTTCCCTTTCCGCTCCACCCCTGAGTCTCAGGTTAGAGATTCAGTTTGCTCTTCCCCTTACGGAAAAGACGCGCCGCTTAGAATCGCCGGGAACTTTGAGTAGTTGGCGATTTTACTCTCACAATGTCCACAACACATGTATTTCGGCGCGGTATATCCTTGCAGGGAGAATTATCTTCCTGAGCTTCCCGAAATACAAATCGACATGCTGCCATCAACAGAATTTTCTGTTGAATTTTGACAAAAATTGGCGGTGTAATTAACTTTCATATGATGGTGGCTAAATCAATTCTCCTTCTGGCGGCGGTACTGCTTGTCTCAACCTCGCAAGCCTTTTCGCAAAACATGCGGCGCCATCAACCCGCTCCTTTTCGACCGCCAGTGGCAACATGGGTTCTCGCGGCATCTGAAGACAGCGTAACGGTGTGCTACGCATACTCGCTTCCGTACACCAGGATGATTTTCACAAAGTCCGCAAGATTCCCCAACGTGTTCGAAGCCACACTCTCCTTCTCTCTGGACGCAGCCGATTCCGGTACCGGCAACACGTATCACAGATTCCATCGTAAGGAGATTAAGGTAGACAATTTTTCGCTGACACGTGATCCGAATTTGCATTGCCAGGATTTTCTTGTGTTGACTGTCCCGAGGTCGACCTACCATGTCACGGCGGAGGTTCGCGATGACAATCAGCAGATTAAATACCTGGGCTACAACGAGACAAGCCCTTTCAACCCCACATCCCGGTTAGGCATCGTCTCGGAAGTCTTCCTTGATTCTGTGTCGGGCAGCAATCTATTTCCCGAAATGTCGGATAACGTTACACCATTTCCGCGGGATATCGTTGTGGCTCTCACGCTACAGGAGGAAGGCTCTGCACCGATTGAAACGGCTCTGCAGACAACGAAGGATAGCATTGTTTCACATTCCGATTCACCGGCTCCGTTAAAAGTAAGACTGGAACCCGACACATCCGGCAACTTCTTCACTTTCCGCGAGGAACCGGACACGACTTACTGTACATACATTGTCCGTTTTGAGACCAACACGCTTCCCGAAGGACGGTATGTTCTCGAAATCACATCCGGCGCCAAAAGTGAGAAGCTGAAGTTCAACTACACCTGGCTGGATAAGCCTAATTCGCTTAGGGACTTCGCTACGGCGCTTTCCCTTTTAAAATACATCGTTCCTGACTCACTCTATTCTCTCATTAACTCGGGGAACGAGCGGGAGAAGAGAGAGAAGTTCGAGTCTTACTGGAAATCACAAGATCCCACTCCGAACACTGCCTACAATGAACTGGAGGCCGAGTTTTACGAGCGAGCAGACTATGCAGCTGAGCATTTCAGGACGCTCGTAAACGAAAATGGCGCTTACACCGATAGGGGAAAGGCGTATATAATCTACGGCTCGCCCGCCAGGATCACACGAGAGTTTATGAGTGACGGTACCTACGAGTTTTGGCATTATCCCAACTTGAAGAGCGTCCTCGTTTTCAAAGAGGAGCGTTACGGAGAATTCAAGCTTTACCGAACGGAGAAATCATGAGTGTTATCGCAATTACAATCGGAGACTATAACGGAATTGGGCCCGAAGTTGCCCTGAAGTCGGCTGCAAGTCGCACAATTCGCGGCAACTGCACGCCCCTGCTAATCGGTCCATACAAGGCCTTTGAGTACTACGCAGAGAAATATTCGCTCCGTAGAAAGATATTAAGAGTCGGCTCACCTTCAGATGCAGTCGGAAGAAGTGAGATCACAATTTTCGACAACGAAGAGAGCTTCACCGAACGAATCAAACCAGGTAAGCTGACCAAAGAAGCCGGCCTCTCCGCGGGCAGAGCGATAGAGACTGCCGTCAAGCTCTGCATGGAGAATCAAGCTGTCGCGATGGTGACAGCCCCCCTTTCCAAGGAAGCTTTGCGAATGGCAGGTTACAATTATCCAGGACAAACGGAGATGGTAACCAATCTTTCAAACTGCAGGCGATCAATCATGGTAATGGCTTCAGGTTTTGCCAGAGTCGCACTGGCGACGATACATATCCCCCTTTCGGAGGTTCCCAAAGCCCTGACGAAAGAAGTCGTACTGGAGAGGCTGTCGCTTTTCAACGAATCGATAAAAGTGGATTTCGGCGTCAAGTCCCCGAGAGTTGCCGTGCTCGGGCTGAACCCGCATGCAGGCGAGAATGGGCTTATCGGCCGGGAGGAAAACGATATAATCAGGCCTGCCATTCTCGAGGCAAACTCGCTTAAGATCAATGCTGTGGGGCCATTCCCTGCCGACGCATTCTTCGGAACGTACCGCGAGGGACTTTTTGACGGGATACTCGCAATGTATCATGACCAGGGGCTCATACCACTCAAGATGAAATCGTTCAGTTCCGGCATCAACTTTACGGCTGGTATAGACATAATCAGGACTTCCCCGGATCACGGGACCGCCTTCGACATCGCCGGGAAAGGAATTGCCAACCCTTCAAGTACCATCGAAGCAATCAAGCTGGCTATCGACATAGCAAAAAACAGAAAAGCGACGAGGAAGTAATTTCGACAGTGATAGCTAGTAGGCATTCCCGCGACGCAAAGAAGGACCTGTTTGAGCTGCCTGCAGTGAGTGCTCCCCCGTACACCACCTCAGCGATCATTTATGATCACATGATGAAAGAAGTAGACTACAGGTCATGGGCGAAGTACCTGATCATGCTTATGGCGCTCGCCGGGAAGAAATCGCGCCGTTCTCAGATTCACGGAGAGAAACTCTGCGACTATGCGTGCGGGACGGGAAATATATCCTTCATAATGTCGCGACTGGGATATGCCGTAACCGGCGTGGACAGTTCGGAGCAGATGCTGGAAATGGCGGGCGAGAAACTGTCCAGGAAGCGCAAGGATCATCCCCGATTCTTGTGTCATGACATGACAAACTTTGTTTCCGCGGGGACGTTCGACAGAGCGATATGCGTTTACGACAGCATAAACTATGTCAATGATACCGCTGCGATAGGCCGCTTCTTCAAAAGTGTCTACGCAAGTTTAAAACCGGGTGGGGTTTTTGTTTTCGATGCCAGCATGGAATCGAACTCACTCGGTGACGCGTCGCTCTTCGTTCAAAAGGGCAGCCACAAGGGCCTGCAGTACGAGCGAAAATCGGAATATGATCCGATGCGGAAGGTACACACGACCTTTGTGCGAGTAAAGAAGGACGGACAGGTATTCGAAGAGATACATCGGGAGTATGTATACCAACTCGACACTTTGAGAGAGCTATTTGCCCGGGCCGGCTTCGAAGAAAAGTTCGCAGCCGGGGATTTCACAATGCTCGAAGCGAACGAGGATTCTGAACGTATCCATTTCGTACTTCTGAAAGGCCAACATGATTAAATGTACAAATATGTCCTTCGCGTTTGACGACCATGTCATCTTTTCCGAAATAAACCTTTCCGTCGAAAAGGGGGAGTTTGTTTACTTCGTAGGAGAGACCGGGTGCGGGAAGACGACTCTCATGCGTCTTCTCTATATGGACCTTCTGCCCACCTCCGGTCTGGTGAAGGTCGATACATTCTCATCCTCGTCGCTGAAGAAGAGGAAGCTGCATATTCTGAGGAGAAAGCTGGGGATAATATTCCAGGATTATAAGCTCCTGCACGACAGATCAGTTTTCGACAACATCACGTTTGCCCTGCAGGCAGTGGGTTACTCCGGCAAAGAGACAAAAATGGCAGCCACCCAGGCGCTTACCCAGGTCGGGCTCATCCACAAGAAGAACTCCCCTATTGGTGAATTGTCGGGAGGTGAACAACAGAGGCTTTCCATCGCTCGTGCCATTGCTAAGGCGCCACTCGCAATACTTGCAGACGAACCCACGGGCAACCTGGATCCGGTGACTTCGGAGGACATACTGACCCTGTTAAAGAAAATCAATCTTTCGGGTACAACGGTCCTCCTCGCAACTCACAACTACGAACTAATCAAGAAATTCCCTTCGAGAACAGTCGCCATAAGAGACTATAGATGCGGGGACGTCGACCCTCTGACACTGTAAACGCCTTTGACTGACAGTAATCCTGAACAGGAGCCGATGCAGGATGGATGGCCGGCCTCAGCTCAGAGCAAGCTCTACCCTTTTCACTTCTTCTATCTTCAGGAGGATTGCCCTCTCTACCCCCGCCCTCAGGGTCATCGGCTTTAGCGGACATGCGGCACACGACCCTGAGAATCTTACGCGCAGGATTCCGTCGTGCTCGAGATTAACGTACTCGACGTTGCCATTGTCAATTGCCAGATATTTGTTCGCTTCGACGAGGACTTCTTTTATTCTTTCGACGACATCTTCACCCGAGTCTAACATGCACTTAAATCGCAATCTCTATTTTAGGTTTATCTGCCGCGGTCATATTCGTGATGCTGATTTGCGCGGCGAGCCGTCTCGCCACGGATTGAATCATCTGCGCCTGTTCCGACTCAGGTTCACTGATTACAATTGGTCTGCCCGTATCTCCGCCGATCCTGATGGGGGTATAAATCGGAATTTCGCCGAGGAACGGCACTCCGAACTTCTCTGCGGTCGTTTTTCCTCCGCCGTGGCTGAATATTTCTTCCCTTTGTCCGCAATGTGAACAGACGAAGTAACTCATGTTTTCAACGATGCCGAACAGCGGGACATTCACTTTCTGAAACATCCGGACGCCGCGCCTGACGTCCGCAAGAGAGACATCCTGCGGGGTTGTGACTATTACCGCTCCCGTAAGGGGAATCGTCTGAACCAGCGTCAATTGCACATCGCCGGTGCCTGGAGGCAGATCAAATATCATGTAATCCAGGTCGCCCCAGGTCACGTCGGTAAGAAACTGCTTCACAGCGCCGCTCGCCATCGGTCCGCGCCAAATCATCGGGGTCTCGGTGTCGACAAGGAATCCGATGGACATCAGCTTAATTCCGAACTTCTCCACCGGACGTATCCTGAACCGTTTTTCGTCGATCGGCTCCGTATCGGGTCTTTCGGTAACTCCGAGCATCAGGGGAAGTGATGGGCCGTAAACGTCCGCATCGACTATCCCTACTTTCGCACCATCCTTCGCAAGAGCAGCAGCCAGGTTGACGGCCACTGTTGACTTGCCCACTCCACCTTTTCCGCTTGCTACTGCGATCGTGTTTCTCACGCCCGGGAGAACCTGATCCCTGTTTTGATTTGCGTGCCCGACAACCTGACTTGTCATTGCAACGTTTATGGTTCCCATGAACCCAAGCCCTTTGATGGCTTCGACCGCCTGTGTCTTCATGTCGTCGCGAACGGGACATGCAGGTGTCGTCAGCTGAATTTCGACATCGATTTTATGATCGGTTATATCCACCTTCTTCACGAAACCCAGCGAGACAATATCACGGTGAAGATCGGGGTCTTTTATCTTTGACAGTACAGCAATTATTTCGTCACGAGTCATTACATCCTCCAATAAGAATAAATAAACTTAGCATTCCCCGGCCCAACTTTCAACGTATCCCCGCCTCCCGTCCGGCACTCTAGAATTTCCCATTCGACGGAGTTAACGATAAATCCGATCAATCGGGAAACGGATTCTTTTTCACAACAGGTGTGAGTCTTATTCCCTGGACCGTATTCAGAAAAAGGGTGTCAAGTTCGACTGTACCAACATACGGGACGAACCCGAGTCTTCTGGCCTGCAGTATGATGCCGTTCCTAACAGTCGTATCGGAGGGCGCGGCGTAGTCAAGCTGAAATATCTTTATCCTGTATTTCTTCGCCGCCTTGAGCAGCACAGAGGTCTCACGATCCTCAGTACTATCCGGCCTGATTTCATATTTATCAGAATTGAAATCGTAGAGGCCCATAAGCCCCTCAACGGCAACTCCATCTATTTCATTGCCGACCTTGTCCAGGATGCTCAATCCACCGTCGAGAACGAGGTAGGAATCGCGGGCCCTTTGCCTGATTTTGCCTATGAGGGAAACAGCGCAGTCGCTCATCCGGGGATATTCACGAAGGAAGTCAGAAAGATCGATAAATAGGCCGCAATAGCCCTTTTTCAGTATGTGGGGGATCCGGTCTTCGAGGACGACTTTCTGCCAGACGGGATTGCAAAGATCGGCGTAGTAGCGGTTACGCCAATACGGATCTGGCGACAGAAAGAGATCGGTATCTGCCAGAGTGAAGTAACTCCTGTATGTTTCGACCTCGCCGATGTTCAGGTATGCAATAGGTATACAACCCTTGGATTTGAGTTCTCCGATTTCTGCAGATGTGTAGTTGGCAGGATCAAGAACTACCATATCGAATTTCCCAAGCGAAGCGAGTGATTGCTCGTCGTAATAAACGGCAGCAAAGGTATTCACGTTTCCGAGGACTTTAGTGCACGGCTGGTCTGATTTCTGCTGTGCAAGACAGACAACCTGAAGAAGCGACAGAAGAGCGAACACCCTGGTCACCTCACAGGCCAAGTATATTCCTCGCTATCACCATCTTCTGAACCTCGCTGGTACCCTCGCCGATCGTCAATAGTTTGACATCACGATACAACTTCTCGACCGGAAAGTCTTTCGTGAATCCATAACCCCCATGTATCTGGATGGATTCCTCGGTGCATTTGACGGCAATCTCGCTTGCGAAGTATTTCGCCGTCGCTGCCGCAAGAGTGATGTCCTTGCCGTGATCTTTGAGATAAGCAGCCTTAAAAGCGAGAAGCCTCGCCGCATCTATTTTAGTCGCCATCTCGGAGATCTTCCATTGTATCGCTTCGAACTCGGCGAGCGGTCTTCCGAACTGTACACGTTCCCTGGCATACTTCACACTGGCGTCAAGGGCCCCCTGGGCAACACCGACTGAGAGCGCGGCAATTCCTATGCGGCCCGCATCGAGGACTTGCAGCGCCTGCTTAAAACCTTCTTCCTCATTACCGATAAGATTCCCGGCAGGGACAATTACATTCTCGAATACCATCGTAGACGTATCGCTTGCACGCATGCCGAGCTTGTTCTCTTTCCTGCCGACCGAGAAACCGGACATCCCCTTTTCAAGTATAAACGCGCTTATGCCCTTCTTTTTCTTTGCGGGATTCGTCAACGCCATTACGACAACAGTCTGTCCGACCGAACCGTGTGTCGTGAACTGCTTCGTTCCGTTCAACACGTAATGATCTCCATCACGGACGGCTGCCGTGCGCATGGCTCCGGAATCGCTGCCGCTCGTCGGTTCAGTCAACCCCCACGCCCCGATCTTCTTTCCGGAGGCCAAATCCGGCAGATATTTCTCTTTGAGGCTTTCGCACGCGAAGTTGTATATGTGACTCGTGCAAAGCCCGTTGTGTGCCGCCACCGACAGGCCTACCGACGGGTCGACCCTGGAGATTTCTTCCACAATTATGCAGTAGTCGACGTAGCTCAATCCGGCGCCGGCGTATTTTTCCGGGATAGTGACCCCCATGAAGCCGAGCTCGCCCAGCTTATGCATAATCTCAAGTGGAAATTCCTGGCTTTCGTCATACTTCATCACCACCGGCTTGAGTTCCGTTTGAGCGAAGTCGCGGGCCAGCTCTCGAACTTGTTTGTTTTCGGGCGTGAATTCAAAATCCATTATGCGTTCCTCTTTTTTGAAGAAAGTGTGAAGCCTCGTGGATCTTCCGCCAGGCAGCCCCTTTTGGGTGGCTGCCTCTATTTCTTCGTCAGATCTTTCGCAAGTTGAATGGTTGAAAGCGTGTTCGAGAGGACAAGTTCCAGTTTTTGGTCTAATTCGGAAAGACGCTCTCTCGTCCAGAATCGGTGATGGAGATAATTTTCTACGATTTCAATGACCACTTTCCTGAGGCGTTCCTTGCGTTTAGAAAACAACTTGTTCTCTCGGACCAGGTAGTTGTAATGCCTTTCAATTCCCTTTACGACCTCGGCGATGCCTTTGTTTTCGCTTGCGACAGTTTTAACAATGAACGGGTTCCATCCGTTCGCTCCTGTTCCCGTTTCATGAGGATGTGCTGAGATCTCCAATACCGTCGAGATCGCATTGTAAGATTGGTCCACTCCGGGACGGTCGGCCTTGTTCAACACGAAGAAGTCTGCGATCTCCATCAGCCCCGCTTTCATCGCCTGTACCGAATCACCCGACTCCGGTGTAAGTACCACGATAGTCGTATCCGCAGCCTGAACCACGTCCAGCTCTGATTGGCCAACTCCAACTGTTTCCAGAAAGACATAATCGAAACCCGCAGCATCCAGGACATCTGCCGCTTGCTGGGTGGTCTTGCTCAGCCCACCCAGACTCCCCCTTGTAGCCATGCTCCTTATGAAGATTCCGTCTCGTGAGCTGAGGTCCATCATTCTCACCCTGTCTCCGAGCAGTGCACCACCGGAGAACGGGCTTGTCGGATCCACTGCTATTATTCCGACTTTTTTCGAGGCATCATTCAGAGCACGGGCCAGCTTACTCACCAGAGTACTTTTGCCTGCCCCCGGCGGACCCGTTATACCTACACGGTAAGCGTGCCCGAGTTTCCTGTGAATCGAAGTGAGTAACTCCACCGAACGATCGTCCTGGTTTTCAATCAGCGAAATAGACCTGGCTACCGCCGTCTTTTCGCCCGAAAACAATCTTTCGATCAGCTTCGTATCAGTCATTCCCTTTATTCTTCTTCTTGAAGAACTCCACGGTACTGTCCAGCCCCTGGTCGAGAGAAACCTTCGGAGTCCATCCCATCAGATTCTTCGCCTTAGTGAAATCGATGACGCTCCTGAGTTGCTCACCGCTCTTTGCAGGCCCGTGGCGTTCCTCCGCCGATGATCTGGTTGCCTTCTTCAGCTTCTGGAAAAGCGTATTGACATCTGTCTCCGAAGAGGTCCCTATGTTGAAAATGTCTGTCTTGTCGTAATCAAGAGCGAGCAGGTTCGCGTAAACGACGTCCCCGACGAAAGTGTAATCGCGCGTCTGTTTTCCGTCTCCGTTGATGATGGGGGACTCGCCTTTCAGCATCTTGTCCGTGAAGATGGCGACGACTCCCGCTTCGCCCTGCGGGTTCTGGCGCGGGCCGTAAACATTGGCGTAACGCAGCACAACATAATTCAGACCATGCACCGCATTATAGAAGAAGAGATACTTCTCGACAGCGAGCTTCGCTATGCCGTAAGGTGAGAGCGGTCTCGTCGGGTGCTGTTCATCGGCCGGGAAATAATCCTGTTCCCCGTAAACGGCGCCGCCGGTAGAGGAGAAAATCACCTTCTTGACGCCGGCCTTGATGCAATTCTCAAGGACGTTCAGTGTCCCCACGATATTCACACTAGCGTCGAACATCGGATCTGCGACCGAGTGTCTAACGTCCATTTGTGCTGCCAGATGATTCACGACGTCAAATCTCTTCTGCTTAAATATCCTTGTCATCTGCGGGTCGCGGATGTCCATCCTGAAAAAGTTTACCTTTGAATTGAGGTTGTCAAGTGAACCGGAAATGAGATTATCGACGACGGAGACCTCGTGACCGCGCTCCAGATAAGCGTCCACGATGTTCGAACCGATGAACCCCGCACCGCCGGTTACCAGAATATTCATCTGTTGGGTCCTTTCTTCAACTCGAAATTGATGGCTTTGTTTCCGATATCGTGCCTGAAGAACATACCATCGAAGTGTAACTTCTGGGCGCGAGAATAAGCAAGCTCCGATGCCCGCTTAATTTCTCCCCCTTTGTCCACACCGGTTATGCCAAGGACTCTCCCCCCGTCCGTAAGCGTCTTGCCTTCCTTTATAACAGAGCCCGAATGGAATATCTTTGTACCGGGCAGATTGTCATCGAGGCCGATGATTTCCTTTCCCTTTTCGTAATGGTCCGGATAACCCTGCGACGCAGCAATTACACAGACCGCCGCCGCGCCGTTCAGCGTCAGTTTGTAAGAGCCGATTTTCCTGTCGGCGGCTGTCTGCAGAAGACCGAGGACCGAGGAGTCTATAAGCTGCAGAACCGCCTGAGTCTCCGGATCGCCGAAGCGTGCGTTGAATTCCACTACCTTAGGTCCTTCTTCGGTCAACATCAGCCCGCAGTACAGGCACCCCCTGAACGCATAGCCTTCTGCACGCGTCCCTTCGATAACCCTCTCGATGACCTGCGATTTGACTTTTTCCATGTCGCCGGGTGAGACGAACGGTGTCGGCGCAAAAGCTCCCATCCCTCCGGTGTTCTTTCCGAGGTCGTTGTCACCGACGCGCTTATGGTCCTGTGCCGGAGGAAGAACCACATAGTCTTCGCCGTCCGTTATTGCAAACACAGACGCCTCGGTGCCCGTCATAAACTCCTCAACAACGATTCTTTCGCCGGATTCACCGAACACCTTCTTCACGAAGAACTTCTCCAGCTCAGCTTCCGCCTCACTGCGCGACCCGACTATCGAGACTCCCTTGCCGGCTGCAAGCCCGTCGGCTTTAAGAACCAACGGATACTTAGCATCCTCCAGGTATCTTCTCAATTCGTCAGTTTGTTTGATCGTAAAAGTCATAAAGTCCGACGTCGGAATCTTCCAGCGCTTCATAAACTCTTTTGCAAATGCCTTGCTTGTTTCCAATCGCGCGGCAAGCTTTCGGGGTCCGAATATCTTCCGTCCGCGACTTTCAAAGACATCAACAATCCCAGCGGCGAGCGGCTGTTCCGGTCCGACTACTGTCAGGTCTATCCCTTCACTCTTTGCAAAGCGCAGAAGCGAGGAGATGTCGTCGGACTTGATGTTCACACATTCCGCCTGTCGTGAAATTCCAGCGTTGCCGGGCGCACAATAGACCTGCGTGCCCTTATCTCTCAAAATAGCATCGACCAGCGCATGCTCGCGTCCGCCGCTCCCCACGACCAATACTTTCAATTCATATCTCCAACTTTGATATAAGAGCCTCTATAGTCCAACTGGAAAGAGAGTTCGCGCGCCAGCTCGCCCGTCAGCTTGTTGCGATCATAGGCCTGCGCAAACTGGACGGGTATCTCGGGCAACGAGTTCTTCTCCCACAGCTCGTGATACTCGGCTATTGCCTTCTTTATCGCCGCCACATCGTCCGGCTTCACTACCTTGCCTGCACCGGATTCGAGTATCGTGCTCCTTGCTGTGCCTTCCGGGACGAGTCCCAATATCGGCTTCCGGCTCCCGATGTACTCAAAGAGTTTACCGGTCGAGACCATGTCCTCGCCTCTCCCATAACCGATAGTCAGCCACAGGACATCGCTGGTGATCAGGTATCTCACGGTAGATTTATGGTTCAGGTAGCCGAAAACCTTCACGACATCCTGGAGCCCCAAGGATTCGATCAGCGCCAGGTTTTCTTTTCTGAATGTTCCTATGAAGACCGCCTCTATTTTGCTTCTCAGGCTCGGCCTTTCGCGCAATAATTCCGACAGGGCCCTGAGGAAATACTTCGGGGTCCTGTTGTGATAGAATGTGCCGGCATAGGTAAATCTCATCCTGTCGGAAAAGGGTAACTGTAGAGTGTCCTCAACGTGAAAATCGTTTGAGTCGTATCCCTGAGGAATTATGGCGATATCGTTATATCCGAGGAAAGGATAGCGCCGGATCATCAGTTCCTTGATCCGCCGGTTTATCGTGATCACCCTGCTTGACGCGCGCAGGACCTTCTTCTCCAGACTTTGATGCAGCAGTTTGTGATAAGGCGTCAGGTAGAAATGCAGAGGATTGTCTACCCAGGCGTCGCGGTAGTCAAGGACCAGAGGGACTCCGAATTCCTTCGAGAGCGCTGCACCGATAAGGTGGCACGTGTACGGGGGCGCCGTAGAGAGGATGGCGTCGAAGGCAGGCCGGCCATCAGGATTGTCGGTTTGGAACAGCTTCCTTCCGACCTTAAGGGCCTCATGTTTCCAGCCTATCTTATTGTCCGGGACAAACACTGCCTGACTGACGCGGCTGAGGATGCTCCTCAATTTTTCATGAGGCATCTTCAGTGGCTTCCCGCTTTCGAACAATCTTGTAGGATCAAGTGAGTTCGTCCGCACGGTCTTGATGCTATTTTCAGTCACCTCACGCATCAGGCTGTAGTCCAGAGCAAAGTACGCTGTCGGCGTGATCGTCAGCACCGTAGGCTGCCAGCCGTATTCGGGAAGATACCTGACGAACTTGAGTATCCGTTGGACTCCACTCAGACCCATCGGCGGAAAGTAGTAGGCAATAACTAGTACTCTATTTTCCATATGTTGAAATGTAGTAATCCCTATCTTTTGAGAAATGTGAAAGTTGTTCTACACGATCTTTGGTTACCAGGAAATCATCCTCAATCCTCACTCCACCCAGATTAGGGACATAAATTCCGGGTTCAATCGTTATGACGTGTCCCTCATCGAGGACATCTTCGCTCACCTTCGACACTCTCGGCAACTCGTGTATTCTGAGTCCCACGCCGTGTCCGAGCCCGTGCCCGAAGTATTTTCCGTATCCCTTCTTCTCGATGTAATCGCGGGCCGCCTTGTCTACTTTCTTTGCCGGCACGCCTGCCCTTGCCGCATCTCTCCCTTTTCGCTGAGCGTCATAGACTATCTGATATATTTTCAACAATTGTGGTTTAACTCTGTCACCTGTCTGAAATGTTCTCGTTATGTCGGAAGCGTAGCCGTCGAAAAAGCATCCGAAATCAATCGTAACGAACTCATCTCGCTCAATGACTTTGTCGGAAGCGACGCCGTGCGGCATCGCGCCCCTCCAGCCGCTGGCCACTATCGTATCGAATGACTCTTTCGCGGCACCGAGTACCTTCTGATTGAATTCAAGGGTTGCCGACAGGTCGCACTCCCTCATGCCGGGCCAGGCTTCATGAGCCAGGACATCGAGAGCGTCGGCGCTGATGGAACAGGCTAATTTTATCCTGCTTATTTCGGCTTTCGACTTGACCGCGGCGAGTTTTTCAATTACGAGCGAGGTTTTCTGGAAATTGCACGAGCCAATTTTTGCCGCCGCCTCGTCAAATACACCAAGCGGCAGCGAATCTTCCACGCCGATCACGCTTCTTTTCAGTCGGGTCTCTTTGAAGAACTTTTTTTGCACGAATTCGAAAACGTTCCCGCTGTAAATGAGCACCTCACTGCTCGCGACCTGTCGCTTTGCCTGCGTCTTGTAACGGAAGTCGGTAAGGAAGTATGCTGCGTCCTGGAATATGAGGCAGAACCCCGATGTGCCGCTGAAGGTCGTCAGATAACGGACGTTAGGAACATCGGCAACGAAGAATGCGTCAAGCGAATTCTTCCGCAGATGCGACTGTAGTCTCTTTACCGACCTTATCGAGTGATTCTGCAAATCCGAAAGTATCATAGATGGTAGTTCGGGGCTTCTTTCACGATATCCACATCATGCGGATGGCTTTCGCTCAACCCGGCGGAAGTTATCTTTACGAACCTCCCTTTCTCTTTCAGTTCACCGACATTTGCGCATCCCAGGTATCCCATGGCCGCCCGCAGACCGCCGACCATTTGATAAACTGTGTCGCTCAACGAACCACGATACGGCACCCGGCCTTCGATTCCCTCGGGCACCAGTTTCTTTATGTCGTCCTCAACATCCTGGAAATACCGGTCGCTGCTCCCGGCCTTCATCGATTCCAGCGATCCCATTCCGCGATACGTCTTGTATGCCCTGCCCTCGTAGAGGACTTTCTCTCCTGGACTCTCTTCTACACCGGCAAACAGGTTTCCTATCATCACGCTGTCGGCACCGGCCGCGATCGCTTTTGCAATATCACCAGTCTGCTTTATACCACCGTCTGCAATAATCGGCACGTCGTACTTCCCCGCAACGGCTGCACATTCCATCACCGCGGTAATTTGCGGCATTCCGACACCGGCAACTATACGCGTCGTGCAAATGCTGCCCGGTCCGATGCCGACTTTAACGCCGTCCACACCGGCCCTTATCAGCTCCTCCGTTCCTTCCTTTGTTCCGACATTTCCGGCGATGAGCTGCGTGTTCGGAAACCTCTTCTTGATCTCCTTCACCATTCCGATAACGCCCCTGGAATGCCCATGCGCAGTGTCGACAATCAAAACATCGACACCCGCTTTGATCAGTGCCTCGGCCCTGTCGATGGTGTCCGATTTTACTCCGACGGCCGCACCGACACGCAGGCGCCCGCGCTCGTCCTTGCACGAATTTGGGTATCGCTTCTTCTTCTGTATATCCTTGAACGTGATAAGACCGCGGAGCTTGCCGTCCGAATCGACGACCGGCAGTTTCTCTATCTTGTGCTTCTGCAAAATCTGTTCGGCATCTTCGAGCGTCGTTCCCACGTTGGCCGTGACCAGATGTTCCTTTGTCATGAAATCGGAAAGCTTACGGTCATGGTCGTCGACGAAGCGGAGATCCCTGTTGGTGAGTATTCCCACGAGCCTCTCTCCGCTGACTATCGGGATTCCGGAAATGTGATATTTATTCATCAGCGCAACTGCTTCGCGCACCGTGTGTTCAGGTCCGAGCGTGACCGGGTCCGATATCATTCCGCTCTCGGAACGTTTGACGTGATCCACCTGTTCGGCCTGCTGCGATATTGAAAAATTCTTGTGAATAATCCCCATTCCGCCTTCGCGGGCCAGCGCTATCGCAAGCTCGCTTTCCGTGACCGTGTCCATCGCGGCGCTGATAAGCGGAATGTTCAACCTGATTTCCCTGGTCAACCTCGTGGTAACGACGGTTTCACGCGGCAGAACTTCGGAGTACCTTGGAATCAATAATACATCATCAAAAGTCAGGGCATCGCCGACTATCTTTTCGCTCATTTCCATCTGTGTATTCTCCATCAATAATAAGCTTGGACTCCAGTTATGTCGCTTCCAATTATCAGCGTATGAATATCATGTGTGCCTTCATACGTGTACACGCTCTCCAGGTTTGCCATATGGCGCATGACAGGATACTCATCCAGGATGCCGTTTGCGCCGAGTATGGTTCGGGCAACTCTGGCTATCTCGAGGGCAAAGTGCACGTTGTTCCGCTTGGCCATAGACACTTGTGTGAACTTGTGCTTCCCCTGATCCTTCAATCTGCCGAGCTGCAGGTTCAGCAGCTGTCCCTTTGTTATCTCGTTCAACATGAAGACCAGCTTCTCCTGAGTGATCTGAAATGCAGCGATCGGTTTCCCGAACTGGATTCTGGATTTGGCATAATTCAGGGCGGCATCGTATGTCGCCATCGCTGATCCGATCGCACCCCAGGCAATTCCATATCGCGCCTGGTCGAGACACATCAGGGGTGACTTCAAGCCTCCCGAGTTCGGGAGTATATTTTCGGCAGGTATTTCGCAATCCTGGAAGACCAATTCGCTCGTCACCGAAGCGCGCAGAGAATGTTTTCCTTTCATCTCCGGCGCAGAGAATCCCATAGTCCCCTTCTCTACAAGGAAGCCCTTTATTTCGCCGTCCAATTTGGCCCAAACAACGGCAACATCCGCGATGGTGCCGTTAGTGATCCACATCTTCGCCCCGTTCAGAACAAACTTGTCGCCCTTCTTCTCAGCCCTCGTTATCATGCCGCCCGGATTGGAACCGAAGTCCGGCTCCGTCAAACCGAAACACCCGATCGCATCGCCCTTTGCCAATCGCGGAAGCCAGCGGTCTTTCTGCGCATCTGTGCCGAAAGTATAAATTGGATACATCACGAGACCGCTCTGGACCGATGCGAAGCTTCTGATGCTCGAGTCTCCGCGTTCAAGCTCCTGCATGATCAGTCCATATGAGACATTATTGAGTTCGGCACAGCCGTATTTCGCGGGAAGAGTCGGACCAAGAATTCCGAGCTCGGCCATCTTCTTCACTATATGAATCGGGAAAGTCCCCTCACGGTAGTGCTTCTCGATGATTGGGACAACTTCATCCGAGACGAATTCCCTCACTGTATCCCGCACTAATTTTTCTTCGGTAGTTAATAGACTTTCGGTGTTGTAGTAATCAACGCCGCTAAACTGTGCCATTGCAACCTCAAGATTTTAGGTAGGAACATTTATCTTCGTCTTTCAAAACAAGCCGGTTTCGCAAAGCCCTCTGCGGACAGCAGCATTCCTGCAGAGTCGGGCTAGGTTAGTTCAAATATTAGCCAAAAACCGCCAATGTATCAAGGATACACAATGCCGCCGAAGGCCGACTTCGCCAAGCGATTGAAATTTTACCGCAAGTTGCATACTTTTTTATCACCTGACAGTAAGAAGTCGCAGGCAGGTTTCTGTATTGCCAACCATTTCGAAATCAATAACGGAAAGACAATGAAAAGTTTTGAAGGAAAAGTTGCAGTTGTCACCGGTGCGTCCAGCGGTATCGGGCGAGCTACGGCAAAGGCACTTGCCGCAGACGGCGCGAAGGTACTGGCTGTTGCACGTAGCATCTCACGACTCGAATCCCTTAAGGAGGAATGCAGGAGCGCTGCCGGGCAGACTGAGATTCTTGCCGGCGATGTAACAAAAGAGGCCGACCGCGAGAGATTAATTGACACGGCTCTACAGCGTTTCGGCGGGGTCGATATACTCGTTCAGGCTGCGGGCATAATTGCCAACGGGACGATTGAAAACACCACCGTTGCACGCTGGAACGAGATGATGGACATTAATCTGAACTCCGTCTTCAGGCTGATGCAGATTGCACTTCCCTCTCTCATTGAGCGAAAAGGAAACATAGTGAACGTGTCGAGTGTGACGGGGACACGTGCTTTTCCCGGAGTGCTCGCTTACTGCGTGAGTAAGGCCGCAGTCGACCAGCTGACGCGATGTTCAGCCCTTGAACTCGCGCCGAAAGGCGTCCGCGTCAACGCCGTCAATCCCGGCGTTGTGGTAACAAACCTGCACAGGAATGGCGGTATGGACGAAGCCGCTTATGCAAAATTCCTAGAACACTCTAAGGAGACACATCCGCTCGGCCGAGCCGGCAACCCGGAAGAAGTGGCAGATCTGATACTTTTTCTCGCATCGGATAAGGCAGGATGGATAACGGGAGTGACGTACAGCATCGACGGGGGGCGGGCACAAACCTGCTTCAGATGAGCAACCGGCGTTATCCCGACATGTTCTACCGCAGCGTTATCGTTAAGGGTTCGCATCACCGGCCCGGCCAGACCGGCTCTGGACCGTAATTACTTGAGATTCGCGAGAGACTTTTTTGCTTCTTCCAGACCCGGATCAGGCTGGAGCGCCTCATCGTATTCTATCTTAGCGGAGTCCTTGTTGCCCAGTCTCTCAAATCCCGAGAGGACACGGCTCGAAGCACTCACAACACCACGTCAACTCTGAGAAGTCTCCTGCAGCATCAGAGAAGGCCCGACCAGGACTCCATTAACTCTCTTCCGGCCGTCAGCGGATCGACCGCCTGAAGGTGTAAACGCTCATCGAAAGCACAACAACCCCGATGGCAAACAGAGCCAGGGTCTGCGGCCATAGATCGGCAAACCCATCGCCTTTCAGGAATATTCCCCTTACTATCTCCATGAAATAGCGAACGGGTATGAGGTATGTTATATACTGGAAGAGCCTCGGCATGTTCTCGATCGGGAAGATGAAACCCGACAGGATAAGCATAGGCATCATAACGAAGAACTGTGCCGTCATCGTCGCCTGCTGTTGAGTTTTTGAGATCGAAGAGACGAGGAGCCCGAGCCCGAGTGCCACCATTATGAACAAAAGGCTCAGCACCAAAAGCGTGATGACATTCCCTCTTAACGGGACATGAAACACGTACACGCTGACAAAGAGAACAAGGAGCACCTCGACCATACCTATAAGTATAAACGGGATCATCTTTCCGAGTATGAATTCCAGGTCGTGAAGCGGTGTGACCACTATCTGCTCTATTGTTCCGTTTTCCTTCTCCTTCACGATTGCCAGTGAAGTGATTGTGAGCGTAATCACCATGAGCACCATTACAAGAACGGCAGGTACCATGAAGTTGACGCTCTCCAGGTCGGGGTTGTACCATGCTCTCGTCTGTGCGACAACCTGCGGAAGGTCGTTTGCGTTCTTGATAAGATTATAGCTTTCGGCGCGCTTCACGACGATGTTGCGCGCATAGTTCAGGGCTATGGTACTCGCATAACTAAGCCCGATCCCGCTCGTGTTTGAATCCGAACCGTCGGCGATCACAGCAAGCTGCGGGGTCCTACCGGCCTGCAGATCGCGTCCGAAATGAACGGGCACAATTATGGCCATCCCGGCCTTCCCGCTTTTTAGATAGTAGTCCACCTGGTTGACATCATCGATGTATGCAACGGTCGTAAAATAACCGGAGCTTGTAAAATGCGAGAGCAGCTCCCTGCTCTCCTTCGTATTGTCAAGATCGCAAATAACTATGGGAATGTTCTTTACATCGACAGTTGCGGCATACCCCAGGAGAATCAGCTGCAGTACCGGAGCTACGAACAGCATGCCGAACATTCTCTTATCCCGCCTGAGCTGGAGGAATTCCTTCTTCACGACGCGCAAAATCCTTTTCATATCAGAACCCTTTCCTGCTCAGTCTGATCGAAGCGAAAGCGGGAACTACCACAGCAAAAATCAGAAGAGGATAAATCTGTGTGTAAATATCACCGAAACCCGATCCCTTCAGCATAATCGCCCTCAATGCGGAAAGGAAGTATCTTCCCGGGAGAAAATAAGTCACCAGCTGAAGAGGCAGCGCCATGCTGTTTATCGGGAACACGAACCCCGAGAGGATGAAGGTGGGAAGTATTGATAGGAGACTTGCAACCAGGAATGCCATCTGCTGTGAGTTGGTAAATGTAGAGATCAGGATTCCTATGCCCAGCGTTCCGATAAGGAAGATTACTATTGTCACTGCCAAAAGGAGTATGCTGCCGCGGATCGTAACGTCGAAGAGGACGAAGCTCGCGGAGATAACGAGTACGGCGGCGGCAAGAGAGAGCACGAAATAAAGCGTCGTCTTGCCGAGAATAATCTCGAGAGAGGTTGTCGGAGCCATGCTGATATGCTCCAGCGTCCCCCGCTCTTTTTCCCTGACTACTGATATCGCCGGAGTCACGATGCTCAATATCATCAAGATAAACCCTATCAGTCCGGGGACCAGGAACTTGGCGCTCTTGAGTTCCGGGTTGTAATAAACTCTGGGGCGGTAATCGATGCCGGCGGATGAAATGTGAATTCCCCGCTCGTCCAGGTAACGAGCCGTCAAATTCGCGGAATAATTCTGAAGAATGCCCTCCACGTACCCCATGACGATAGTAGCAGTGTTGGAGTTAGCGCCGTCCAGGAGCACCTGAACGTCGACCTTCCTTCCGAGCAGGATTTCCCTGGCGTAATCGCGCGGAATCACGAGCACGGCCTTCGCTTTTCCATCCTGAATGAATTTATCAATGGCGCCTTCATCCGGTACTGTTCCGGCAAAATCGAAATACTCCGTGCTGAAGAACTTCTGTTGGAGCTCCCTGCTTTCTTTCGTCATCGATTCGTCGAGAATGCCGAGCCTGACGTGTTTGACGTCGAAATTCAGGGCATATCCGTACAGCAGAAGCATAAGAGTAGGCACGAGGATAATTGCAGACAGCGACAACTTATCGCGTTTCAACTGTCTGAATTCCTTGAGGTAAATGGTTGCGATATTTTCAAACATTTGGTGCTCTTCCCTTCGGCCGCGTTTCCTTCACGAATATGTCCTCCAGTGTAGGAGCCGCCTTCACTATCTTAAAATCTGCGATGCCGCTTTTTTTCAAGACTTCATCGAGCGCCTCTACCGGACCTTGTGTCTCGGCGTAGACGTGTACGTTATTTCCATAAATCGCCGCGTCGGTAATCCAGGATTCCTGTTCCACCATGTTGAAGACCTTCAGCGGCTCAGCGGTCTCGATTTCAAAGAGCGGAAGGTCGGAGAATTGTTTCCGTATTCCCTCCGGTGAACCGTTCACCACTATCCTTCCCAGGTGCATCATGAGGATGTTCTCGCAGAACTCCGCCTCCTCAAGATGGTGGGTCGTGACTATGATGGTTGCCCCTTCGCCAGAAAGCTGGCCGATGAGCTGCCAGAACTTATCCCTTACGACCGGATCCACACCGCTTGTCGGCTCGTCGAGGAACACGATCCTCGGATGATGGAGAACCGCGCATCCGAGAGCCAGCCGCTGCCGCCAACCGAGTGGAAGATCGCTGGTCAGCAGATTTTCCCTTCCTTTTAAATCGGCCACCTCGATGACCCATGACAATCTATCCTTCAACTCATTTCTGCTCAGTCCGTACACGCCGCCGTAAAACTCGATGTTTTCTTTCACCGTGAGGTCGCTGTACAACGAAAATTTCTGTGACATGTAGCCTATGTTCTCTCGCACCTTCTCAGGGTGCTTCGCCACATCGAATCCGGCGACTTCCATCACTCCCGATGTCGGTTTTGTGAGACCGCATAACATCTTTATCGTCGTGGACTTCCCCGCCCCATTGGCACCAATGAACCCGATTATTTTGCCTTCCTCTATCTCAAAAGAAATTGAATCGACTGCCGTGAAGCTGCCGAACTTCTTCGTGAGATCATGTGCTCTTATCGCGGGTGCCATCTTCTCAGTTCTTACCCTTCAACTTCCCAATGCTGATATCATTCACTCGATTTTTAAATTTGGAAACCGATCACCGGCGGCAGAAATATCACAGCTGCCCCGTGGCTTTTTCAAGATTGATACGGGCAATTTCGAGGTCGGTCAATGCCTGCGAATAGCTCAATTTTGCCTGAAGAAGAGCGACCTCTGCATCCATGAGGTCTGTATTCGTAACGAGTCCAACCCTGAACTTCTGATCCGATATCCTATAGCTCTCTTCTGCATCCTTCACTGTTGTTTGCGCAACTACGATTCTGTCCTTCGCCTGTTTGAAATTCAAGTAATTCTGTGTCACGTCAAGATAAACATTATCGGCCGTCTGCCGTTCGGCCAATTGGGCCTGCTCCCTCTGGGCCGTAGCTTCATCGATTTTCGACTGAGTCTGCCCCCAATTCCAGATAGGGAGGCTGACTACCAGACTGGCATCCCAGGTGCTTCTGAATTCATCCTGTGTCGGGAAAATCCTCTGGTTAGGACGCTGATAGTAGAAGTTGCCCACCACCGAAACCTGCGGAAGGTAAGCTCCCCACGCACCAGCGGCGAGTGCTCCGGCTGCCTGTGCCTTCAGTCTCAATGATCTCAGTTCGCTTCTGTGATCGAGCGCATCCTTCAGAAGCCGCCCGATCGCCGGCACCGTGGTGTCGCCTGCCTGAGGAACAGATTTGATTTCATACCTGGTATCGAGAGGGACGCCCAATACATTGTTCAAGGCCACCTCGGCAAGCTGCAGATTGTTCTCCGCATTTAGAAGTATCAGCTGGCTGCTTGAGACCTGGACCTTCGCGCTAAGGACATCGCTCTGTGTGAGCATTCCCTGGGCAAGCATGTTCTCGGCCTGCTGATAGTGCGACCTGGTCCTGTCGAGGTTTTCCTTCATGAACTCTTCGGATTGCATGGCATTGTAAACGTTCCAGTACGCGGTCGCGATCTGAACTTCGAGATTGGCTCTGTCAGTTTTTGTATCGTACCTGGAGGCCTTTTCATTGTCCCTGGCGGCCTTCGATGCATTCAGGAGCTGGAAGCCCGTGAATAACGGCTGCTGGACTGTCAATTCAAGGTTGTATGTGTTGTATACGTTCTGGGAAATCTGGAATGAATTTCCAAATCCGGGGATACTGACCGGCAGCGTCAGCAAAGAGGGTGGAATTGTAGAAAGCCTGGTGTATCTTCCCTGGAACGACAGGTTAGCCCACCTGTTTGCATCTACCTCATGATATTTCGCTTTCGCAGAGACGGCATTGAGCTCCGATATCTTGAGTGTCTTTGAATTCTCCAAACCCACCTTCAATGCTTCCTGAAGCGTAAGCGGCACCTGGGCAGAAGCCGAGGCCGCAATTCCTGCCATTGCAAACATAACCATTAATTTCCGCACTTTATGTTCCTCCTTTACGTCTTTATCAGACTTGCAAATATATTGTCGAGTGATGCACTGATTCCTTTTAATTCCGCCTTACTGTCCACCTTGTTCCGCACCGCAGTCAGAATGGGTCCGACCTTTTCGATTGAAGCTTCCGGAACGAGGAAACTTATTCTGTCGCCGAGGACTACGAGGTTCTCGGCAAAATCAAAACCGGAAATGACCGTAAATGCCCCTTTAAGATTTCTGGAGTGTACCTCGAAAACATGCAGCGACACCCCGGATATCAACGCAGGGACACTGTTGTACCGTAGCAGCTTTCCGTCGCTGAACAGGGCGACTTTGTTGCATCTCTCTGCCTCGTTCAGATACGGAGTCGCGACTAATATCGTCATCTGCTCTCTAAGGAAGGAGGCGAGAATCAACCACAACTCTCTCCTTGATACCGGGTCCACACCCGTGGTCGGCTCATCGAGAATAAGTATCTTCGGCTGGTGGATTACTGCACAGCAGATACCGAGTTTCTGTCTCATACCGCCGGATAGCTGATCGGCCAGCCTCCCCTTGAATTCTGTAAGCCTGGCAAATTCGAGTAATCGCTCACCACGCTCTTTCCAATCCCTTACTTTCCTAATTTTGCCGAAGAACTCTATGTTTTCCCACACAGTGAGATCGCCGTATGCCTGGCTGACCTGCGACAGGTATCCGATCTCCTCTTTCAGCTCGCGTCGGTTGTCAGCAAACGTTTTTCCATCGACGACGATTTTCCCGCTCGTCGGATCGAGTGCGCCGGCAAGCATCCTGAGGAAGGTCGTTTTCCCGGCGCCGTCAGGGCCGATTACACCCACGAGGTCGCCTCTATCCACGGTCATGGAGATATTGTCGACCGCGACCAGGTCGCCGTATTTCTTTGTAAGTCCTTCCGCCTGAATTATCATATCTGTTTCAGTTGCGTGTAAACCTCTTTCTTCCGGCCCACATACTTCTCGAAGCTGAAAGCTGACCGCTGAACGCTATTTTGTGTAAATCGTGGCGTCTGCAGGCAAGCCGGCTTTCAGATATCCGTCCGGGTTGGCAATCGCGAGCTTCACTGCGAAAACGAGTTTTATCCTGTCCTGCTTTGTCTCCACGTTCTTCGGGGTGAACTCAGCAGTCGGCGATATGTATATAACCCTTCCGTCGAACGGATGGTCAGGCATGCCGTCGAGAAGGACTTGTGCTTTGTCGTTCAATCTTATTCTGGCCAGATCCACCTCATCGATATAGACCGTCATCTTCATCGTCTTCAGGTTGGCGATCGTGTAGAGGGGCGTACCGACGTTTGCGAAATCGCCGGGCTCCTGAAGCTTGTCCAGTGCGGTACCGCTGAACGGCGCCGTCACGTATGAGTGTTCAAATGCTATCGTCGCGTAGTCTAAGGCTGCCTGGGCCTGCTGGACCTGCGCCGCGGCGCTCCTGATCTCTTCCGGCCTTGCATAATGTTGCAGCTTCTCCAGGGTCTGCTGGGCAGACGCCAGCTGAGCCTGTGCGACGTCATACTGGGCTCGTGCCGCATCCATCTGTGATTGCGGGACGCTGTGCTCCGCATAGAGCTTGCTCGTCCGGTCGAATGCCAGTTTTGCAAGCTGGAAGTTCGCTTTCGCCTGCTTAACCACCTCTTCACCGACTCTCAGGTCCTCGCTTCGCGCTCCGGCGACGAGAAGGTCGTACTGCTGCTTCGCCATCTCAAGTGCAGCTTTCGCCTGGTTGACCTGTTGTGCCAGAGTCCGGTGATCTATTTCAGCGAGCGTGTCTCCCTGCTGCACAATGGTACCCTCTTCAAAATTCATCTTGACCAGACGCCCCGGCACCTGGGCTGCGATGGAGCTTTCGGTGGCTTCGACGGTTCCCGTCCCCGTAACCTCGTTCTTGTTCCCGTTGCTCCCGCAGCCTGCAAGCAAAAAGGCAAAGGCAAATAAAACGACGTACCTCTTCATCTTATCTTTTTCTTCCTTTCTCGGTAAGAATACCTTCTGTGAACATCTTGAGAACCTGCTTCGGGACTTCCGACTCCGTAAGCGCGTGCTTCGACAGAAAATCTGTCTTCATAAGCTCCCTTACCACGCCGACATACGCCGTAGTGAAAACTACGGGATCGATGTCCTTTCTGATCCATCCGCCCTTCTGCCCCTCGATAAAGATCTTCTGCCATCCCAGCGCAAGCTTTTCCTGGATGATGGTATCTATCTCTTTAAAGAGAGAAGGAGCGTTCATACGAACTTCGATCAGGATTCTCTGCCACTGTTCATTGATGTGGGTCCCGACGATTTCAGATATAGCCTGGATTTTGTCCACCGACGACTCTTTAAGAGCCTGTATGTTTTCAAAAATCGAAAGGAGGGCGTTCATCTTGGCAAGCACGACCTCCCTGAGTATCTCTTCCTTGCTCGAAAACAGCTTGTAAACGGTCTTTTTGCTTATTCCCAACTCGGCGGCAATCTCGTCAATCGTCACCTTCTTGAAGCCGTATTCGGCAAACCTGGCGTACGAGACGTCCAGAATCGCTTGCCGGATGTTTTTAGTATGCGGCACCATGGAAACTAAGTTAGTGTTATTAGTTTCCATTGTCAAGGGGGGAAGTTTCAGCCGAACATCTGGAGGAAGCTCTTTGCGATGATCTCCAGATCGAGCCCGATAGATTGATTTCTCGCGTAGTAAATGTAAAGCTTCTCTACCTCTTCCGGCGAAAGCGACTGCCCCCGGTTAAGCTGGACCACGCCTGTAATCCCCAATTTTCCGAACACTTCGTCCGTCCCCTGGGGATAATATTCGGATCTTCCAACAACAGACAATTGTCCGCTAAGCACTTTCGGCAGCTTCGAGAACACCCTTCTCGCAGCCGTATCCTTTTTGGACAGTGAAACCGGCGAGAGGAAGACAAGGCCTGCGATTGCAAACAATATATCGAAAACTCTCTTCGTCACCCTGCTCCGTTTTCGGTTTATGCTGTAATCGATATCGACGAACGGCACATCAGCTAATCCATCCACATAAGTCTTGCCGATGATCACGTCCATGGTATCGGGGACGAGCTTAAAAGAGACGGCAGGGGTATCTACGCTGGCTACCGCCTGCAACACCTGGGAATAGGAGACCCTCCCGGACGCAAAGACTATATCGTCTATCTTCATCTCGCGGACCAACCTAGGGAGTTCGGCAATCGTCCCCACCACTCTTATCCCGAGAAGCCGGCTCTCCGCGCCCGCATCTTCGGAGATTATTCCGACTATCTCATACCCCATCGTGATTTTTCCCCGAATCTTCTTGATCAACTCCACCGCCCTGTCATCCATTCCGACGACAAGTGTCCTCCTTCCGAAAACCGGATGCCGCTGCGAACCGACCGTACTCCTGAGCTGGTAGATCAACCGCCAGCCGGGTATCACGATCGCCATCACGAGGCCTGCTATCAACACGATAAACCGTGAGAAGGCGAAGGCCTTGAAGAAGTATGTGAGCGATGAAAACAGCAGGAAAGTCAGTGCGGTGCTCAAAAGAGACAACCTGAACGAATACTTGTTCTCTCCATATATGCCGAAACTTGCCCCGAACATCACGAACACAATCGCAGGCGCGATGTAAAAGTAGGGCCGCCCGTAGCTCGGGATTGCATAGAGCTTATCCGTTCTCAGGAGCTCTCCGATGAACATGGCTGCTACGCTGACACCAAAGTCCGCTATCAAGGGGAAAGCGTTTCGGAGCGAGGTCAGGGCCGACTGGGTCTGGCGATTGATCAATATAGCGAGCCTGAGGAGCATCGAGAGTGCAGAACGCTGGCCGTATCTCTTGCCGACAAAAATACTCATCGCCCGGTAGAACTCATACGTCCGGTTGAAGTTGCTGTTTCTGGTACTCTCCCCTTTGAAATGGATGATACTGGTGGCCGGAGTGTAGTACACTTTGTACCCCGCCTCCTTGATCTTGAAACAAAGGTCGATGTCTTCGCCGTACATGAAGTAGTCCTCATCGAACCCTCCGACCTGCCCGAAGACGTTCTTCCGCATGAACATGAAACTGCCGCTGATGGCATCGACTTCGTGGACTTCCCCTGGGTCAAGGTAGGTCAGGTTGTAACGGCCGAACAGTCTCGACTTCGGGAACAAGGCGCTGAGCCCGAAAATCTTCGACACCGCAACCCATGGAGTCGGGAAACTCCTCCTGCAGGCTTTCTGTAATGAGCCGTCTGCATTCAGGATCTTGCAGCCTGCTGCTCCGGCGTCCGGGTGAAGATCGAGAAACTTTATCATTTCCCCGATAGTGTTCTCCTCGACAACCGAATCCGGATTAATCAACAGCAAATATTCTCCGGACGATGCCTTCACCGCCTGGTTGTTTGCCCGCCCGAAACCTACGTTCATCCGGTTTTCGATGAGCATGACTTCGGGATGGCTCTTCTTCAGAAACTCGACCGAATCGTCGTCCGAGAAATTGTCGACCACTATAATCTCCGAATCGATCCCGGTGAGAGCCTTACCCAGCGACGCCAGCAGGTTTTCCAGAAATCCGCGGACGTTATAACTGACGATAATTACCGAAACCTGCGGCATAAGGCTTATCTCAACTTCAAAAATCTCAGAAGTCTACCGAGGCCGAGCAGCAGGACTATTTTCATCGCCTCAATTACAATCTTCCTGGACATCTTGCTGGCCCCGACTCTCCTTTCGGTGAATACTATCGGGACCTCGACAATCTTAAACCCCTTGCGGTAAGCCCGCACGTTCATCTCAACCTGGAAAGCGTATCCGTTGGAACGAATCGAGTTCAGGTCTATGGCTTTAAGCACGTCGACCCTGAATGCCTTGAAGCCGCTGGTAAGGTCGTTCACCGGGACTCCGGTCACGACTCTCGCGAAGATGTTGCTCGCGTAACTCAACAACAGTCGTTTCATCGGCCAGTTTAGAACAGAGACGCCGCGCGCATAACGCGAGCCGACGGCAACATCGGCGTCTTCCAGCGCCTTGCGAAATCTCGGGATCTCCCCCGGATCATGCGACAGGTCCGCGTCCATTTCCATCACGAAGTCATATCCGCTGTCGATGGCATACTTGAACCCGGCGACGTATGCGGTACCGAGGCCCGCCTTTTTTTCCCGCTGCAGCAGGTGAACCCGGTGGTCTGTATTGCTCATCTGCGAGACCAGCCGGGCCGTTCCGTCAGGCGAATTGTCATCCACTATGAGAATGTCGGAGTCAGAGTTCGAATCCAGCACACGCGGTATGACTGTGCCGATATTCTCGGCTTCGTTGTATGTCGGCATTACTACAAGCAATCGTCTGGAATTGTCCGTCGGCATGCTATTTTCCAAGAAATCTTTTGATGGTTGCGGTTATCAGCTCGACTTCCTCATCGAGCAAATGCGGGTGCATCGGCAGCGACAGGACTTCTCGGGAAAGCTTCTCAGATATCGGGAAATCTCCCGCTTTGTATCCTGCATACTGATATGCCTTCTGAAGATGAAGCGGAACGGGATAATAAACGGCGGAAGGTATGCCGTTCTCTTTCAGGTAATCGAGCATCTGGTCGCGTCTTCCCGTCCTTATGGTGTATTGGTGAAAAATGTGTTTCCTGTCGCTGAAAGTCCGCGGTGTGCCGACTGCGCCCTTCAACCTTTCGGTGTACTTGCCCGCAAAACCGGACCGAAGCTCGTTGTACCTGTCGAGCCGTCTGAACTTCACACGGAGTATGGCCGCTTGAATGGTATCGAGCCTGCTGTTCACACCGATGTAATCGTGGTAGTATTTCTTCTCCGAGCCGTGACTGACTATTGCCCTCATCTTTTTGGCCAGGTCATCATCGCTGGTAAAGATCATTCCTCCGTCTCCGTACGCACCGAGATTCTTGCTCGGGAAGAAACTCACGCATCCAATCTTACCGAGGCTGCACATCTTCTTCCCTTTGTATTCGGCGCCGAACGCCTGTGCCGCATCCTCAACTATCGGGACACCTCTGGAACTTGAAATTTCAACGAGTTCATCCATCATCGCCGGCTGGCCGAAGAGATGCACAGGTACAATAGCCTTCGTCTTTCCTGTAATCTTCCTCTCGACCTCCTTCGGATCGATATTGAAGTCGTCCTCGCGCACGTCGGCAAACACCGTCTTGGCGCCGAGAAGCGCAGCCACCTCCGCAGTCGCGACGAAAGTAAACGGTGTCGTGATGACTTCGTCTCCCGGTCCGACTCCCAATGACATAAGCGCAATCTGCAGGGCATCCGTGCCGTTCCCGCAGCCGATCGCATGTTTTACGCCAACGTAATCGGCAAGATCGTGTTCAAGTTCCTTCACGTCCGGACCAAGGATGAATTGTCCGGAGTCGACAACACTCTGGATAGAATCGTCGATCTCTCCTTTTATTTCCCGGTATTGCCTTCCCAAATCCACCATTTGAATCTTCATTAAGCGTGTCCCTTTCCTGACAGCATATGGACAATTGTACTCAAGGCAATCTTGAAGTCCATGCGCAGCGACATGTTCTCTATGTAGAACAGATCGTATTGTAGTTTGATTTTTACGTCGTCGATACTCTGGTCGTAGGTATGTTTTATCTGCGCCCAGCCTGTAATTCCAGGTTTAACTTTCAGTCTTCTCCTGTAAAGGGGAATTTCCTTCGACAATTGTTCGACAAAATACGGCCGTTCGGGCCTCGGGCCTATCAGGCTCATGTCCCCTTTCAGGACGTTGATGAACTGCGGTACCTCGTCCAGATGGAGCTTCCTGATCATCCTTCCGATCCTCGTGATGCGCGGGTCGTTCTTGTCCGCCCATGTGGGACCGGTCAGCGTCTCGGCATTCTGAAACATTGATCTGAACTTGTAAAGAGTGAAAGCCCTCCCGTCCTGCCCGACTCGGTCCTGTTTATAGATCGAGGGTCCACGGGATTCGATTTTGACCGCTATCGCGACAATCACCCAGACCGGCAAGCCGACGGCGAGCAGGACCAGCGAGAAGACTACGTCGAGCGTGCGCTTGGTGGCCTCCTCCCAGGGCTGCATGATCTGCGGCATGATCTCGATTAGTGGGAAGCCGTAAAGCTGTCCGACTCTTACCTGACCCGAAACTGCGTCGTGCAGGTCGGGTACCATCTTTACCGAGACATTCGCACTGTTGACACCCGACAGGATTCCGTACAGCTGCTCTCTATCGTTCTCCTCGAGCGCAATGATCAGTTCCTGCACCGAAGACTTCTTTATGACATTCTCAAGATTGTCAATCTTTCCAACCACGGGTGCGGGGAGGGTGATTGTAGCTCCCGTTGTGGTTGTCACGAAACCTACCGGTTTGTATCCGAGCGCTTTATATTTCAGTGTCAGGTTATAGACATCGACTGCCCGCCTTCCGGTTCCTACAATGAGCGCGTTGTGTACGCCATAACCCTTTATTATCAGGTTGCGCTGGAATGTTCTCAGGAACACCCTTGCTCCGCCCGCGCAGAACACGACGAGTCCCCAGTAAATCACGACCAGCAGCCTGAAGTGAGGAATCCGGCCGTTCGTAGCGTCGTCAAAGAAAATGGCAAAAAAGAGGATGATGACGGCCACGGCAGAGGCTTTCGCTACCGTAGAAAGCTCGTCGAATCTCGAATGAAGCCGGGAATACCGGTAGAGTCCCCAGAACCAGAACACGAACATCACGAACAGTGACAGCGTGATGAGCGGTCCCCAGAAGTCAGGAATGGCTACGACACGAAAGAGCCCGCTGAAGACGCGGATGTAATAGTAAACGGCGTTGGCCAGAGCGAGAGAAAGGAAATCAACCGCGACTAGAACCAGCGGTTCCCCGTTTCTCTTCCTGATCGAATCTGTTATCAACACTTAGCGAGCCGGATCAAGTGAACGGAATTTGCCTCTTAAGACAAAGTGTTGCACGGTCTGCTGGGGATTCGCATACATGCCACTCATTGCAAACAAATTAAGCAATTTTTTAGTCATCATAAAGATTCTTGTTCATCAGAATCTCCTTTGAAGGGATGGTAAGCATTGCAGATTGAGATTAACGTCAAGGGT
This sequence comes from Bacteroidota bacterium, assembly GCA_021825585.1. Taxonomy (GTDB): domain Bacteria; phylum Bacteroidota; class Ignavibacteria; order Kryptoniales; family JAKASW01; genus JAKASW01. The sequence continues at coordinate 50,239 of JAKAGT010000007.1, forward strand.
GCAACGAACTACCATCGGCAGACGGATTGCTTCTGAAACGCATCGGTCGAAATCGACTCCCCCCAAAGCGTGACACCATAAAGTGTCTTGTGCTTCTGTCAGCCTTCCAATCGCTGGACTGCTGCCTTTAACTTAGACTCTTGAATGGTATCGTCCCAGGAAATCCATGGTTTCTACTTCAGACTGGATGTGGTGCTAGGAGAATATGCCGTCAGCGTTCGCATATTGGATGTCTCTGTCGATGAACTTGTCGACTCCGAGAAGATGCCTGAATCCGAGGTTGCTGAGAGAATAGAGAAGCACCCCCGTCCCGCAGCCCACGTCGAGAATCCGGGATCCGGGTATTATGCCAGTGGGTCTCAATGACTGCAGGACCAGGCCGTCGCGTGCGATATTGTGAAGCATCCTGCCAGTGAAACCTCGTCCTTCGAGTTCATATTTGTCACGCAGCCTCTTTGAAAATCGAACCAATGGGTTGGCAAACCTTTCAGATGCGAGGGACGTGAGACTGTAATACTGATTCTCATAATATCTGCTCAAGTCCGCAGGCACCTCTGAAATCTGGAGAGACCCGCAATTGCCACACTCGAGGTATTCGAACTGGGCTCAGGTGCCCAGCATCATCTCCCGGGCAAGGTGGACTCTCTTTCCTCCGTCGTCGCCGCAAACGCGGCACTGCTCAACGTGCTCCATGAATCTCTCAATCCCCGCTAGTGATTGCCTAAGAAAACATTCTGTAAAGCTCCAGGAATTCCCCGACCACTATTCGCTCGTCGAACATCGCGAGGACATCTTCTCTGCTTATCCTTCCCATCTCTTTCATTTTGCTCGCGTCTTCGATGATGTCCTTTATTCTGGCGGCCAGCGCATCGGGTCTCTTCACGGGTACAAGGTAACCATTCTTGCCATCTTTCACCACCACTCTGCATCCGGGTATATCCGCTGCGACGAGCGGCAGACCGGCGGAGGCGGCCTCGAGCAGGAATCTCGAAACACCTTCCATATAGCTTGGCAGAACCGCAATGCTCGCCTTGCCAAACAAAGCAGGCATGTCATCCACGCGTCCCAGAAAACGGACAATGTTCTCCGTCTTCCACTCTTCCATCACCCTGTCAGGGATACACGACGGATTGCTGCGATCCTGTTCGCCGGCTATCCAAATCTCTACGGGCACTCCTTCGGCTCGCAGTATCCGTGCCGCATCCACCAGGTCACCTACTCCTTTGTCCCATAGAAGTCTCGATGCAAGAAGGGCGACCGCTGGCTTCTCCTTCTCTCCACCCGGACAGAACCTCCCGGTATCCACACCCTCACCTAGTATCACAGCAGACTTCTTATACGAAGCCAGCTTGTAGCGAAGGAACTGGTTGCGATCCTCCGGGTTGAGAAAAATGTGGCGCTCGTCCTTTGACTTGAGGATACCTCGCATAACAGGCAGCAGAAAGAATCGCAGCCATTTGGCGCGGACCGAGTCCGAGAATACGAACCCCAGCCCCGTCCAGGTCACCATAATGTTCTCAAGTCCTGTGAGCTTCTTGCAAAACAGTCCGTATATGTTTGATTTTATCGAATAGTGATGTGCCAGAAAGGGCTTTTCAGTCCGGTATATGCGAATCAGCTGGAATATCGATCTGAGCTCCTTGAATGGATTGAAACTTCCCCGGTCCAGATCCCAGTTTATGACCCTGTATCCTGTCGCCCTCAGCCGTTCCGTATACTTGCCGAACGGAAATACGAGGACAACATCATATCCCTCCCGGCTCAGCGCGCGCACAAGCGGCATTCTGAAATTGTAAGTTGACCAGTCGTCGTTCGAAATAATCAGCACTTTACGCTGCATTTATCAGCTCAGAAAAAATCGCGTCCAACCTGTTTCCTTTTTCTCTCCACGAGAACTGTTTATCGCTCAACCGCTTTGTACGATTGGAATATTCTCTCAGTAGTTCCGGACGATCAACGAAGGTCTTTACTGCTCTGCAGATGGCATCCGCGCTGCCGGGCTGAACGAGGATCCCATTCTCCCCGTCCACGACCTGCTCAGCCAGTCCGCCGACATTCGACGCAATTATCGGTATTCCCAGACCCGCGGCGATACCGGCGGGTCCCGACTGCGACGCCTCATTGTAAGGGAGAACAACGACATCCGTGTCCGACAGCAGACAGCATAACTCCGAATCATCAAGCCATCTGTTAACGTATCTCACACCGGCCCTTTGCCCACCAACAAGGAGTGCCTCCCCTATCTTACCCTCTCCGGCGACGGTTAGTTCAACCGGAAGTCTCTGTTCCCTCATCCTGATGAAAGCCTTCACAAGAACCTCGACGCCTTTGTAAGGAAGTATCCTTCCGAAAAAAAGGAGCCTTACTCGTCCCCCTTCGGCGAAACCATGGTGTTTCCAGTGCTTGCACAATGATGTATGAGAGCCCAGCCCGATATTGATCACCTTGTCTTCTCTTGTTCCAAATTCCTTGATCGTGGCCCGCCTGACGTGCTCGCTCAAAGTAAATATGCAGTCGACATTTCGAATTATCCTGCGTTCGACGAAAGAGAGGAGGCGGTCTCGTACGTCCGACCTGCCGTTTACGAACCCCGACGGATTGTGCCTGATGTAGCAGAGCAAAGGTCGCCGGGGCGATTGTTTCAGTCGGGAGATGAGCGGCCACATCCAGGCGTGTTCCATCGTGAACAGAATCAAGCCGGCCCCGGAAGCCCTGATTGATCGCGCAATTCTCCGAATCCTGCTCCGCATCAGAGTCTTCAGCACAAAGTCAGAAGTCTTCGCAGTGTGCGTCTCCTCAACGAAGATCCTTCCGAGAGGAAGTCTCTCGAATTGCTCCTTGAAGGGATTATTGGCCGAAATAAGGACTGAATATCGGTTGCCCCCATGCTTCGAGAGGGATTCCGCAATTTCAAACGTGTCCAGCACACCACCCCCGCTGGAGCCAAGGTACACAATCAATATGTCGCCGCTCTTTCCCATTGGAGGACTGCTAGCGACTTTCTCTTATCTGACAGCTTATCAGAATCGCCCCGCGCATTCCAGTCCCCGGAGAATCCGACTTCCTCATGCCTCACCCGACATGCTGCTCGTTTCCTGTATCTTTGTCAGGGATGTGTTTCTCTCCAGGATTCGTGCCACGACGAGCGAAATGATTACGCTGTCCCACCAGTATCCCCAGCGCATGGCCTGCATCATGAAGCTGAACACTATTATCACGAAAATGTGGGCGAGAAGGACTATCTTCCACAGTTTCGGTCTCCTTTTGATTTCGATGTAAAGTAGTGAGGCCACGAAGCCGAGTATGTACGGGAATATCAGGGGACCAAGCTCTCCGAAATCCACATAGAGTTCACGCAAATAAGTCCCCGTATTCAGGGCGACGGGCACCATGTAGAACCGCTGATAGGCCGATACATAGTCTCCGCCGCCTAACAACTTGGAAACCACTCTGAATACTGGCGCGAAAGTGTTTTCACCAAAGACCAGTTTCTCACCGGTTCCATCCATTTCGTACTGAAGAAATTTATCCAGCACCGCAACCTGGCCGCTCAGGTAGACATAGATCGAAGGCGTCAGGAAAGGCACTCCGTGAAGCTTGTTCAGAGTCTGGGAGGCGCCGTAAAACTTTTCGGTGCTCTTTCGCATGCTCAGTATTCCTTCGGATGCAATCGCTACGATGAGCACAACGACCACAGATGAGATAATGATGCTCCACTTCCCCTTCTTCGTGTACTTCGCCCTCGTACCGCTGAGCGTCGTAAAAGAGAACGCGCTGAATATTAGAATCCCGGAAATAATGATCTTCGCCCGCCCCATCCAGGCCATAGACTCCACCGAAGCGAGAACCATTGGAATGATGACCACAAGACCGACCTTCCTCCGCTTGGCGAAGTAGACGCCCGCAAGGCTCACCGCCGCGAGGATGGTGTCGGCAACGTACGGCATCATACCCGGGAGTTCTCCGTGTATGCGGGCGCTGTACACGATGCTTCCCAGAACAATCGCGGACGAGATAGAGCCGAAATTCCTTATCAAAACCATCCAGTGCTGAACCACTCCGATTGTTCCAATCGCGCAGAGGATCAGGATCCATTTCGCCAACAAACGCTCGTCGACCGCGACCTCGGAGGGAGACTGCTGGTCCTTTTTCCCCTGGCTGTGGAGCGCGGTGTACCCACCGAAGAGGAACATTCCCCAGCTCGCGAAAATGAGGAGCCAGGTGTACGTATGCATATCAGTATATTTCAGGAGTTTCAGCTCATGCATTCCCAACATCACCCCCCAGATCCCCGAGTAAACACTGACAGGGTTAAACCACCTCCCGAATGCCCTTTTGCCAACGAAAGCGAGGAACAGCCCAAGGAGGAAGAGGAACGTGGGACTAATTGCCATTCGGCAGCCTCCCTGCGGCAAGGGTCATAATGCGAGACACGGAGCTCCCCAGAAAGTCCCTTTCGGAATTGTCAAAGGTGAAATAGTACACCACCCCCAAGTAGGCTATCAACAGGCATAAGATGCCGACGATCTTGAAAACTAATCCACCCGGCACCAGGTCAATAATAAAAGCGCCCCCGCATAAGAACAATGCGGGCACGGCCATCCTTGAAATGGACCGGAAATCCAGCCTGGAATAGCTCTTCCCCAATTCCCGCCTGGCAAGAAATAACAGGAGAGCCATGTCCACACCCATCCTCGCCGCATTTCCGATGGCCGCTCCGTTCACTCCGAAAGCCGGAATCGCGAATATGCAACACGCCAAATAGAATGGCAATTCCGCGAGTTGAAGTTTTGCAACCCTGTCCGGACGCCCGACAGCCTGCAACGTTACTGATGGAATGAACGCTACGGCGTTCATCAGGAATCCCACGGCAAAAACCTGGAATGCAAGACTGCTTTGGCTGGCGAACTCAGCCCCAACCCATATTCTGAGGATATCGTGTGCAAATACGAGGCAAATCAATGTCAACGGAAGCATCACCAGGAAGATGTATTTTATCGATCTCCTGTACAGAGTCTCCATCGATTCTCTCATGCCTTCAAGCGTGTGTCTTTCAGTAAAAGCGGGAAATAGAGTCGTGGTCAGTGCCATCGGTATTATCTGAAACCGGCTCACCATCTCGTAAGGCACGATCAGAAATGTGGCCTTTGTAGTCGAGACGAAAGAGCTTAGGAAAAACCTGTCGGCGTAAATCAGCACGGGACTCACCATCTGCATCAGTGCGATCCAGGAACTGTACCCTATCAGGCCTTTCAGGATCCCAAGGTCGCCCAAGATGAATTCGTCAAGGAACCCTTCGGAGGTGCGATGTACCACAAAAAGGAGAACTCCCACACTCATCATTCTGAGAATCAGCGTATAGAAAAGGATTCCGATCAGGCCGAACCCCAGCTCGACAAGTACGATCGCTCCGACCCACTGTGCGACACCGAATGACGCCTGGACGAGATTTGCGACATCGAATCTCTGTATCGCCATTAACTGCGCGCGGAGTATTCCCTGCCCCAGGACGAAAGGCAATGTCCCGGCCGCGATCAGCAAACCAGCCCTCACTTCGGGATAGTTTATCGACTTGCCCGTGAAGAGTTTATGTGACAGGAAACCCGCGAAGCCCCCGACTAGTGTCATCAGCACAACCCCGATGAGCAGACTGACGAACATCGAGACCCACACAATCCGCCACGCCTTCTTCCTTTCCCCCTTCGCGAGCGATTCGGCCACGTACTTCGTGACGGTCTTCCCCATCCCGAAGTCAAGGAGCGCGAAGTAGCCGACGAAGACCCAGATCATGGAGAGAATGCCGAACGTGTCGCTGCCGAGCCTCCTGATAAGAATTGGAATTGACACGACTGCGAGCGGGATCATGACCGCTTGGACCGCAAAGTTCAGCAGCGTGTTCTTCGCCAGCACCTCCCGCGTTCCGATTGCCTTAGGCGTTTCGGCCATTTACCTAAACTCCAGACTCAAATTGTAATCCCGTTCCTTTCCGGCTGCCAACCGCAGCGGCGGTTGTTTCGAGGTAATACAATTGTTATAATTCAACATCAATAGGAGAATTACTTATGCTTAAAACAGCGGTCCGAAGGGTCGGCAACAGCCTTGGGATTACACTGCCGAAGACTATTGTCGACAACCTCCACCTCAATGAAGGAGACGAACTCCACTTGCTTGAAACCGAAGAAGGAATCATCGTTACTCCCTTCGACCCTAAGTTCAAGGAGTGGGCTGAAGCATACGAGCGCACGAACAAGAAGTTCAGGAATACCCTGAAAGCGTTCGCCAAGTAATGGCGGTTCGTTTCATTCCCAAGGAGCTCGTGCTCAGGATCCACGCCGACCTTCTTCAGAGATACGGTGGAAAGTCCGGAATCCGGGACAGGAATCTCCTCGAATCCGCACTTGCCCAACCGAGAGTCACTGTCGGCGGCAAGTTGGCCCACAAAACAATCTTCGAAAAAGCGGCGGCCTACGGATATCATGTTTGCAAGGACCATCCTTTCATCGACGGTAACAAACGTGTCGCATTTGTCCTGATGGACATCTTTCTCCAAAGAAACGGCTGGGAGATCGTTGCCCGGGAAGAAGACGCATTCTCTGTCATTGTCGATCTGTCCTCAAACAAGCTCTCAAAAACGCAACTCGCTTCTTGGCTCAAGAAACATTCCGTCAAACTTCCTTCTGATTGAATTGTCGTCGCGGCCAACCGCGGTAAACACCTCATGACACGCACGACAGTGGCTTTCAATCCTCGGTATTCCTTATTGCTCCCTTTACTTTGAACTTCCTGACCGACCACAAAGCCATGTTCTTGAGCCTCCCCTCCAGCATCGTAGAAGGAGCGGCTTCGTTGCCGACGCGTTCAAACAGGTAGATGATGTAGACGAGAAATGCTAAGAGAAAAATAAAGACCAGCACTACTATGAAGACTCTCTTCGGAGTTGAAGGCCGCTCCGGCGGTATTGCCTGATCGAGGACGTAAACGGCGGGGATGCTCTTTTGCTCGTCGATCTTTGCCTGCTCATACATCGGCATCAGTATCTCCAGGAGTTTTGTCTGGATCTCCACATTCCTGTAAAGCCTCAGATACGCAACGCCCAGCTCGGGGACTTGGTTGAATGCGGGGAGAAGCGAAACTACTCCCTTCGTATCAGGCATGTTACCGGTCTCCATATCTCTGAGCTGCTTCTCGATCTCCTGAATCTGAAGTCTGACCAGTGCCACCTGCGGCGCCTGAGAACCGAATTGATTCTGAAGGACTCCCAGTTCCACTTCTTTCGAGATGGCCTGGGCCTGAAGGTCCGCACCCGCAGAAATAGCGGCCTTTGTCTGCTCCGGAAGACTGTACACTTTGTACTTTTCCTGGAAGTCCCTCAGGCTGTCTTCCGATGCCCTCAGGTCGGAGAGGTTCTGGCGATAGCGCTTCTCCAGGAATACTCTCTGATTATGCGCCTCCTCGATACTCATCCTTATGTAGATGTCATTCAGGCGTGTGACAAAATAATTTGCCATGCCTGCGGCTCTTTCGGAACTCTTGTCATAGACTGTAATAACTATTGCATTGTTCTCGTCTACGTCGAAGTTGGTATTCTGACGCAGTTCCTTGATCGCATTGTATATTGTATCTCTCTTGATCTTGTAAACTTTGACAAGATCGAACTTGTTTATCACATCTTCCGCAACCGTCCGGCTGTTTAAAATTGCGAGGAATGTCATAGAAGATCCGACGCCGCTGAGCCCGGTACCTTTCAGCAACATCGGAGAGATTGAGCCCAGCATGGATGACAGTCCCGCGGAGAGCCCCATCAGGCCGCCGCCCTGGGGCGGAAGGACAGACGCCTCTGCCTTGTAATACCTGGGAATCAGAAGCACGATGACGACGGTAACGATCATCACGGCAACGATGAGTACAAACAGGAACCGGCGCCATCGTAGTAGTTTGTCCAGAAAGTTCAGAAAGTTGCTCTTTGCTACTCTTTCTGTTTCCGGACTTGTGTTCTCGGGTGTCTCCATATTACTTCCTTCTATCTTGGCATGAATGGATAATCAGAATTGCCGTGATGCGGCCGTTACCACGTTATCTTCTTGAAAGTACGAATATTGTAAAACTCGTCATTCTCAAAATCACCGTACAAATCGAGATGCTGGTAGATTTCTTCGACCGTATCCCGGACGGAAAACAGCGGCTGGAACCCGAGGCTGGTCCTCGCCCTTTCGATCGATACTTTATAGTTGCGGTAATCCTGGACGTTCTTTATTTCGAGCGCGATTTTCTTCGCGGTGAGTTTCTCAACCTGCATTTTCACAAGATCTCCGACTTCGCCGACGGTGAAGTTTCCGGCTGCTATGTTGAACACTCCGCTCAGGCTCGGCTCGGCCTGGACAGACCTGACGTATGCCGAAACTATATCACGAATATCGCACAGCGGCCTCCAGATTGCCGGATTGTTAATCGTAATTTTACCGGTGGTCATGGCAGTCTTGAACATCGTGTTGATTATCAAATCGAAACGCATCCTGGGACTGTAACCGCTGATTGTCCCCTGCCGCAGCGCAATGACCGAGAACTTGTCGTCCTGAATCTGAAATACACCCCGCTCACCCTGCAGCTTCGAGATGCCATAAGGGTATCCGCAGGTAACTGGTGAATCTTCATTGTACAGGTTGTTCTCCGTATATCCATAAACGGAGCAGGATGAAGCGTAAATATATCTCTTCACGCCCGCCTGCTTCGCAATGTACGCAAGATACGCTGGCAATGCGGCGTTATGAACGAAGTTTTTCGATGGACTGAATTCCGCCATCGGGTCGTTAGATAACCCTCCGAGAAAGATGAAAGCGTCGAATCCCGCCATCTCCTCTTTCTTCATGTCAAAGAGATCTTTCTGTATCACCTTCACGCCTTTGGGAAGATGATTGCCGAACCAGAGGAGATCCACGACCTCAACTTCATACCCGTGATCCAGCAATACCGGCACAAGTGAACTTCCGATATATCCTGCGCCACCTCCGAGAAGAATCTTCTTCATGCTGCTATCTGCCATCTCACCGTCCTTTTCTTATGAGTTTTACTTTCCAAACAATTCTTTGTAGAGCCCGACGTCCAATGACGTGTCCTTAGGCACTTTGAACGCAACTTCGCTGGTTGACAGCTTGCCGATAGTCTTATGCGGGCTCGCCTTCTGCGCATACTCATACACAGTTTTCCTGTCGCCGCCGATATGAACGACGCCGCGGTAATCTGAGTCCAGCACCTTAACCATCATACCTGCGATGACCGAGACTGTTTCCCTGCTGGTCCACTGGTCGGTAAACGCCTTTTCGTACGGAAACTCGTTCGGGCCGAACGTCGTCCGTATGATAACCGAATTATCGTACATCCTAACCGCGCACTCGCCTCCCAGCTTCGACCACGCGTACTTGTTAACAGGGTGCACCGGATCGTCCTCGGTGTAACGTCCCTTGTCGCCGCGGAATACATAATCGGTCGAGACATAAATCAACCTCAGTCCGTGTTTGATACACAGGGCCGTTACATTTCCCGTCCCGACGATATTTGCCGTGATTCCTTCTTCGGGATTCTTATCGACATTCGGCGGCGACGTAAATGCGGCGGCGTGAAATATTGTCCCGACTTCATGCGCCTTGAGGTAGCCGTCCATTTGGTCGTAGTTCCGAACATCGAACTCCGCCTTTGTTGGGTACAAGGCCCCGGGCAGCAATCTGTGAAACTCTCGTCCCAGAAGACCCGAACCGCCGGTAAATAGTATTCTATTCTGATCGATCATTGGCACCCAACCTCCATGGTAAGAAAGTTCGTTCTGCGGGATGAACTCCGGCTCATTGTCCCTCTCGGAAAGAAAATCCGGCAATTCTTGATACCGGCATGGCCATCAGGCGATTCCTTTATGACGTTCTCCCCCTTCCAACGTCTCCTCACGGCATACTTCTTCGCTTCTGCCGAAGATAACCTTCCTGATTCTTCTGAAGAGGCCGCGCGTCTTAAGGAACGCAAAAGTCGGAACACTGTATGGCAGGATGAAGTGTCCCAACTCGCGAATCCGGATCGACAGAAGCGCTTCGTTGAGTATCGCCTTCGTCTTCGCGCGAAAGATCGGCCAAGTACGCTCGTCAAGGACGAACTTGCCATGCCACCCCTCGGTCAGCCAACTTATCAAGTGCTCCCTGTAAACGGAGTTGACGGGTGAAGAGTCTGTGAATAGCCCCGCCGGACCCGGGAACTCCTTCGGAATATAAGTATCCATCTCACCGTTATCGATACTCACCAAACTGCCGAGTTTTTCGAGCAGCGATGCCGGCATGAAGAAGCAATTCGTATTAATCCACGCTCTCGTGCTCTTCCCGTGAATTTTCGTTTTTTCCCACAGAGTGTCGATGGCACCGAACGCAGACTTAAGAAGGTGCGTCTTAAGCGCAATCCATCCGGCATTGTAATTCCCGAGATAACTCGGTTGAACTGCCTCAAATGCCTCGTTCACAAACAGAACCACGTCGAATGGAATTTTCTTCTCGCGTAGGAATTGCAGACCTCTCTGCCAGCCGGAAAACTCCCGCTCGAGATTATTTCCCTGGATGTAATAAGTACCCGCGTCGATAATACTCGAGCCGTTCCCTTCATCCCTGTTATTCACGATAACGTAGACAGTCCTCTCCCGGAGCGAATCGCCCAGGTAGGACTTCACTTTCTCGAATGCCCCCTCATACTTGTCGGGGCTGTACTCAACATAAATGACTGCCAGCCGTGACTTAAACAACAATGTCAGCGCTCATATTTGAATGTGGAATCCGCAGTTAATTCGACCCTCACTCAACACGATCCATGCACGAAATTGTCCGAACGTTTGTCGCTCAGCCATTGCGACAGCGAAAGTCCTTTCCTGTCCTTCTCACTGAGGAGTCCCCCCTGCTTGACGACTCGCTCAAAAAGCGACTTCAGATCCGGTGAACACAAAGACCAATCGATGTCTTCCGAAAGCGGAGAGATTCCGGCTTCGCAGTTGGGACTGTATTCTCCGGAGCAAAGATATTCAATTCGGGAGTCTTCGGTAAAGAAATTGCCGTGGGCAAATCCGGGCGGAACCCATATCCACTCGTTGTACCGATCTTCGACCGACGTAGGCATATCGTAGGCGATAATCTTTCCCAGTGTGGGAGAGCCTTTCCTTATGTCCAGAACGACATCGACCATTCGTCCATATAGTGTCCGGACAAGCTTCCCCATATACGGGTTCCACTGGAAGTGAAGGCCGCGGCAAACGCCGCTCTTCGAGAAGCTCTCGTTCACCTGTACAAACTCCAGCTTGTCAAAGCCTTTGATGCCCGGGTTACTGGCTGTGTCGCTTTTCCGGTACGGTTCTGTGAAGAAGCCTCGCTCGTCACCGAAGCGGGCAAACCGGATAATTTTTACATCCGGAATAGCCAAAGTCTGAACTGAGAGAATTTTCATTTTATGCTTTCCAGAAAATTAATGGACAGATGTTGTTTTGAGCCGCATTGCTCCATACAAAATATTTGCTATTCTTTCCGCCGCCTTTCCATCCCACAGCCTCGGCATCATGCTCTTTTTCCATTTCCCGGCATAACAATCGGCAACCAGTGAAACAATCTTGTCGGTGTCCAGGCCGGTCAAAACATTTGTGCCGACTTCCAAGGTAACGGGCCGCTCGGTGTTTTCCCTCAGCGTGACGCACGGGACGTTGAGAAAAGTAGTCTCTTCCTGTATTCCGCCGGAATCCGTCAAAATAATCCTGGCGTCCATCATGAGGTTGAGGAAATCCAGATAGCCAAGCGGATCAGTCAGCACAAGTCCACGCACCTGCGCAAATTGTGACGAAAGTCCGAATTCTTCAATCCGTTTCCTCGTCCGCGGATGGATCGGGAACACTATCGGGCCGTGCTTCTCGCTCCCCTGGAAAATTCTCAGAATGGTCTCCAGGTTTTCCTTTTCGTCGACATTGCTCGGTCGATGCAGCGTCACCAGCGTATATCCCTGAGGCTCAATCCGCTGACCGCTGATCGCTGAAAGCTGATCGCTCATTGCGGACCGTTTCGCCTTTTCACGATACATCATCAGCGAGTCGATCATCACGTCGCCGACCAGGAATACCTTGTCATCGCTGATCCCCTCGTGCTTCAGGTTGACGACGCCGCTCTCTTCGGTCACGAACAGGTAGTCGCTCAGTACGTCGGTTACGATTCGGTTTATTTCCTCCGGCATCGTCCGGTCGAAGCTCCTCAGGCCTGCTTCCACGTGGGCAACGGGTATGAGAAGTTTGGAGGCCGTCAGGCTGCATGCTACGGTAGAGTTGACATCGCCAACCACGATCACGAGATCGGGCTTTTCATTTCTTAAGACCTTTTCAAACTCGACCATTACCTTTGCGGTCTGCTCCGCGTGCGATCCCGAACCGACGCCGAGGTACACGTCCGGCTTCGGCAGTTCCAGATCATCAAAGAACACCTTCGACATGTTTTGGTCATAATGCTGCCCTGTATGTACGATCATGTGTCTGATATCGTCCATCCCGGCGAATGCACGGTGAAGCGGGGCAACTTTCATAAAATTCGGTCGAGCGCCAACTACACTAATAAATTTCATTTCCCATCACCGAGCAGCACTATCTTCTCCCTCCCCTTTTTCACATTCTTCGTGGCGTTTCTCGCGTCGATGACGGTAGCAGCATTCTCGACTACGAAGCTGTAATCGTACGATGAATGGTCGGTGGTGATCAACACGCAGTCAGCAGATTTCAAAACATCTCTCGTAATCTCGATCGACTTGAAATCTTTTCCGTCCACCCTTACTTCGGGAACGTAAGGATCGTTGTAGAAGATGTTTGCCGCGCCATCCTGAAGAAGCAGCTCCATTACTTTCAACGCCGGAGAGTGCCGCGTATCGTCCACGTCCCGCTTGAAGGCAACTCCGAGAATGACGATCTTTGCCTCTCTGAAGCTGATCGGCTTGAAGCTCAGCTCGCGCTGAACCATGTTCCTCACATAGAACGGCATGTTCTCGTTGACTTCAGCGGCTAACGAAATAAAATTGGTCTGGAAATCATAGGCCTTGGCAAGCCATTCGAGATAATACGGGTCGATGAGAATGCAGTGGCCGCCGATCCCCGGTCCGGGGAAAAAAGGCATGAACCCGAAAGGCTTTGTGGCTGCAGCCTCGACCACTTCCCAGATATTGATTCCGCCCATCCTGTCGCAGAGCTGTGCGAGCTCATTCACCAGCGCGATGTTTACGCTTCTGAATATGTTCTCGAGAAGCTTCTCCATCTCCGCAACTTTAGGGTTGGATACTTTCACGACCTGTGAGACGCTGTGCTGGATGACGGCCGCCGCAAGATCCGTGCTCGTTTCATTTACACCGCCGACAACGGTGGGGATGTTGTTTGTCTTGAAGCTCTTGTTGCCCGGATCGATGCGTTCGGGCGAAAATGCCAGGAAGAAGTCGCTTCCGGCTTTGAGGCCCGTCTTCTCAAGTATCGGTTGCACGTACCCTTCGGTCGTATTCGGAAAGGTCGTACTCCTGAGAACTATTATCTGGTCCTTGCGAAGGCCTTTCGCAATTTCCTTCGATGCCTCGACGATGAAGGTTATGTCGGGTTCTTTGTTCGGCGTGAAGGGAGTCGGCACGCAGATGAAGATCGCATCGCACTTTCCAACGGAGCCGTAGTTGTTTTCGGCGGACAAGGTGCCGGAGTTCACGGCCCCGGCCAATACTTTGTCTTCTATATCGCCGATGTAGTTCTTCCCCTTGTTCACACTTTCGACTTTTGTCCGGTCCACGTCGATCCCGATGGTACGGATTCCCCGGCTCGCAAATTCAACCGCAAGCGGCAGTCCGACGTAGCCGAGGCCCACAACACCGATGGTGATATTCTTATCGATTATCCTCTTTTTGAGTTGCTCCATGACGCTCTCTCTTCGTACTGAAGTTTGTAATACTTTTGATACTCTCCGGACACAATTCTTTGCCACCATTTCCGGTTATCTACATACCATCGTATCGTCTCTTCAATTCCCTGCTCGAACGATCTCTTCGGTTTCCACCCGAGCTCGCGTTCTATTTTCTCCGAATCCATCGCATAACGCCGGTCGTGACCCGGCCTGTCGGCGACGAATTTCAGAAGCGACTCCGGTTTGCCGAGCCTGGCAAGTATGAGCTTCGCAAGCTCGATGTTCTCCACTTCGTTCCCGCCGCCGATATTGTAGACCTCGCCGATAACTCCCTTCTCAAGGACGGCCGTGATAGCTTCACAATGGTCCTCGACGTAAATCCAATCCCGGACGTTCTTTCCGTCGCCGTAAACCGGCAGCTCCTTGTCCTGAAGTGCGTTGATTATCATCAATGGAATGAACTTCTCCGGAAACTGGTACGGCCCGTAATTGTTTGAGCAGCGCGTGATCACTGTCGGAATTCCGAAGGTTTTCCACCAGGCTCTTGCAAGCATGTCTGCACTCGTCTTGCTTGCGGAGTATGGGCTGTTAGGCGAATAAGGAGTTGCTTCAGTGAACTTTCCCGTCGGTCCAAGCGATCCATAGACTTCATCGGTGGAAATCTGGACGAACTTTTCCACACCGAACTCCCTGGCCGCTTCGAGTAGCGTCGTTGTCCCGCGGACATTCGTATCAATGAAGACCTGGGGTCCGAGAATGCTTCTGTCAACGTGAGACTCAGCCGCGAAATTCACGACGGCGTCGAAATGCCACTCATTGAACAATCTCCTTACAAACGCCCCATCGGAGATGTCGCCTCGATAGAAATGGTAATGACGGTTTCCCTCGACATCCTTCAGGCTTTCGAGATTCCCCGCATAGGTCAGCTTGTCGAGGTTGATCACCTCCGATTCACCATGCCGTCTCAGAAAGAACCGTACAAAGTTGCTCCCGATGAAACCTGCTCCGCCGGTTATGAGCACACTGGTCAGATTGACAGCCATTGACGATCGCGGTGAGTTATTTCGAGCCTCTCTGATCTTCTACTTAGCAAGAATTCCTGGGTCTCAATTAAGATTAAGATAGGAGAATATATTAACGTACCTCCGCAGTTTCAATATATTAGCGGTATTTCATCGTAATCGCTCACTGAAAGGGTTGACTCTCGACCCTCTGCTTCTTCTGCGCTCAGATGAATTGCTCGCAAAAATACCTTTCATTCATCTTTCAACCCGGCTGTTCTCACAAAGGAACTCACTGGTTTTCAGGTCCTTTGAAAGATTGAAAATCCCCCTCTTTCCCCATTTTGTAAAGGGGGAGGGGTCAGGCTTCGCTTTTGCCAACACCCCCTCTTTGAAAAAGAGGGGAATGGGGAGATTTATTATGCTTAACTGTACCACTATATTTAGAAACCCCTCTTCACCCTCCCATAACGGAGGCATTGCATTTCATCTTATTCCCCATCTTGAAAAATTAGATGCCGGGTGTTAGATTAATTAAAATTTTGGAGAAATAAATGGCAAAAGTTTGCGAAGTTTGTGGAAAGAAGCCGATATACGGTCACAACATCAGCCACGCTCATAATATCACCAACCGTAGATGGGATCCGAACCTGCAGAGCGTTCGCGCCGTCGTCGACGGGAAAGTGAAGCGCATGAAAGTCTGCGCGTCATGCATCAAGCAGGGACGCGTGCGGAAAGCTGCATAGATTGAACCGGCGACAGTGTCTGATGAACTTTCCTGTCGCCTTCATTCGGTACGCAGTGCCTTCCTTTTGGCCTCGGTTTTCGTAATCCTGTAAGACTCTAGTCCCCAGTAAGTTTCCTTCACAATTACTCTAAAGACTGTGTATAGCGGTATGGCGAGCACCATACCGACTATCCCCTTCAATTCCGCGGCAACCAGGATAACGAGCACCACGGTAAGCGGATGAACTGACACTCCCCTCGAGTAAACGGTCGGCACAATAACAATGTCGTCCAACAACCTTATCGCAATGAAGAGTGCGACAATCGGGAAGAAGAGCCCGGCATTCCCCGTTTGCACGAACGAGACGATTATCGCCGGCACCGCTCCCACAACCGGACCGAGATAAGGAATGAGGTTGGCAATTCCCGCGGCCGCGCCGATAATGACGGCATATTTCACCCCCATGAAACTCAATCCGATAATTGCCAGAACCCCTACGATGGCCGCTTCCGTCAGCCAGGCCCGCACATAGCGACCCAGCTGTATTCCTATCTTGGAAACCACGTTGAGTGTCATCTCAAAATATCTGTTCGGGACCAATGCGATGAAGCGGCGGATTAAGGCGTCCCCGTCTTTGAGGAAGAAGAAGGCCACGAAAGGCACGATCACGAGCATGATCATGGCAGAACCAGCACTCGTCAATATCGTCAGCCACCTCCCCGCCAGCTGGATCAGCAACCGGTTCAACTGGTCCGAGATGTCGCCGAAGTTTATGAATGGAACCCTGGCATGAAGCTCTGCCTGGATTCCGCTTAACCTTTCGGCAAATGCAGGACTCCTTATCGCATCTTCGAGGCTCGATACCTGTCCTATCAGCGGGGGCAAGATGGTGCTGAGAAGTCCGACGATGAAGAAGGCGATAACCAGGTAAAGCAGTAGTATGCTGACAACCCGGTTTAGCCCGCGCGTCTCCATCATATCCACAACGGGAGCAAGGACGTAAGTCATGACTAAGGCGACCAGAACCATTACAAAGACTACTCCAAGCAACGAGAGTATCCAGATGGCAATGAGGAGTCCGATCACGAGCGCCAACACCCTAACGCTGCTCTTTTCAAAAATCGTTCTCATTCACCTCTTCCTTTGTTAAGCTCTTTACCACTTTCTTTACCACACCCCACTCAAATCCGCGCCGCAAAAGGAAGGCGATAAGCTTCTCCTGTTTTTCCCTTCCTGCGAAACGAGCCAGAGAGCGCATCTTGGTTTCCGCTGCCGCGGAAGCCAGCTCAAGTTGTTTTTCGTCGGTACCTACCGCGGCAAGCGCACCGGAGATCGTCTCCTTCGAGAGACCTTTTTCACGCAGTCTGCGCTCGAGCTCCCTTTTCCCGATCGGTTTGGATGCGCCTTTGTCCGAAATATACGCCTCCGCAAAGGCAGAATCATCCAGCAAGCCGAGTGACTGAAGCTTGTCCGCAACGCGCTCGATGATCGGCCCGGCAAAGGTTTTCTTCTCAAGACGCTGAAAAAGTTCCCTCTTCGTCCGCATCCTGTAATTGAGCAGGCGCAACGCGGCTGCGTAGGCATCATGGTAGGATTGCGTTTCGTGTATATCCCTAAGCCTCGCGTCGTCCAACTCGTCGTTCTTGCGGAGGCCGAAGTCTATTATGACCTCCTTCGAGAGAAGGATATCCGCCCCCTCGTCGAAATGAACGACGTACTTGGCTCCGCGATGAGCTTTTTCTATCAGTATGATACGCATCCTGCGGAGTCTGCTTAAGAAGCCTTCTTACTCTTTCGGCTTCTTCGTCTCTTTAGACTTTTCGGCTTTCTCGGCCGATGCCGGGCTGCCGTTCCCGCCATTCTTCTCATGCGCCGAGCCGTTCTTCAGCGTGTCCAGGCCGAACTTTGCCCGTACCTCTGCCTCGACCAGCTTCAGTGCGGCGGGGTTTTCCTGCAGGTATTTCCGTGCCGCTTCCCGTCCCTGTCCGAGCCTGTCGTCTTTGTACGAGAACCATGCACCGCTCTTCTGAATAATATTCATATCGACCGCCACGTCGAGTATATCTCCAAGCTTCGAAATGCCTTCGTTGTAGGCGATATCAAATTCGACTTCCTTGAACGGAGGAGCGACCTTGTTCTTCACAACCTTAACCCGGACCCTGTTGCCTACTATATCCTGGCCCTCTTTGATGTGGTCGCGCTTCCTGATGTCCAGCCGGAGTGCAGCGTAAAACTTCAGCGCGTTTCCACCGGTCGTCGTCTCGGGATTTCCGTAAAACACGCCGATCTTACTGCGAAGCTGGTTGGTGAAGATCACCGAAGTGTTGCTCTTGTTTATTGCAGACGTGAGTTTCCTGAGCGCCTGCGACATCAACCGTGCCTGTGCCCCCATTTGCGCGTCGCCCATTTCGCCTTCAATTTCTGCACGCGGAGTCAGAGCCGCCACTGAGTCGATGACCACGACGTCTATCGCACCGCTACGCACGAGCGTTTCAACTATGTCGAGCGCCTGCTCGCCGAATTCCGGCTGCGAGAGGAGCAGGTTATTCGTATCGACACCGATCCGTTTGGCGTAGTTCATGTCGAGGGCGTGTTCAGCATCGATGAATGCCGCAATACCTCCCTGCTTCTGAGCCTCCGCAATGACGCTCAAACAAACTGTCGTCTTCCCGGAAGACTCCGGACCGTAAATCTCTGTAATCCTTCCGCGGGGTATGCCTCCGATGCCTATCGCCCAATCGAGCGAGATCGATCCGGTCGAGATCGCATCTATCTTAGCGATGGGGCCTTCCCCCATTTTCATCACGGCGCCCTTGCCGTAATCCTTCTCAATCTGGTTAAGCGCAATATCGAGCGCTTTTAACCGTGCATCTTTTTCTTCTGCCATTTCTCAAAACTCCTTTCCGAAGGCGCCCTTCGAACTAATGTTGTAATAGAAACTCATGTATGATCTCATATTCAGAGCCAGAAGGTAATAATCTGCTTTGAAACAACGCAACACTCTTGGGGAAGAATCGCTTCGCCGACAATTTACCTTCGTCCCAAGCTTTCTGCAAGTCGATTCGCCTCATCCCCCCTGCCTCATGTCCCCTGGTACGGGCAATCGTGATGTGCGCTTTGAATTGCCGCGATTCCGGCACTATTCCGAATTGTCTCGTGCTCGACTTGAGCGAATCGGCAATCGCAGCTAACGTTCCGTCATCCCTGCATTCGAGCCAGATTCCTCTCCTGGCATTCTCATTCGGGAAATATCCCGGCCCGACAACCTCAACTTCGGTCGCATGTCCCAGATTTTCCCTCAACCTGCCGACTGAAGAATTGTAAAGTTCATCCACTCTCTCCGCGCTGAAGTCTCCGATAAACTGCAGAGTAATGTGGAGTTTATCCCTTCCTTCAAATCTCGCGTCGGGTACTCGCGCCCGAAGCCCGCTCTGAATGTCGATGATCTCATTTTTGGTTTCTTCCGGGATCGTGGCTCCGAAGAATATTCGCATTCAGCTCAGCCCCAGGAGTCGCTTCCGTACGAGTTCAAGTGCCGCCTGAGACACACGGTCCTTGAACCGCAGCCGCTCATCCGGCATGACGCGCCTCTCTACGACTGCCCCCGCGCTGTCGGCCAGGCCGATATAGACCAGGCCTACAGGTTTTTCGGGCGTGCCGCCAGTCGGACCAGCAATCCCCGTAACGGAGATGCCGATGTCCGCAGAAGAAATCTTCCTCACGCCTTCCGCCATAGCCCTTGCTACTTCTTCGCTCACCGCCCCGAATTTTTCCAACACGTCTCCGGGAACGTGCAGGATATCCATCTTTGCCCTGTTGCTGTAACTGACCACGCCCCTGTCGAAGTAGGCCGAACTTCCGGACACGTTAGTGATGCGATGAGATATGAAACCGCCGGTGCAGCTCTCCGCCACCGAAATCGTGAGCTTCCTTTCCGCTAACATCCTCCCGACTGCTTCTTCGATCTCGACTTCGCCTTCAGCGTAGATGTACCTTTCAGCTTTCGCCCGAATCTCCCGCTCCACTTCACCGATAATCGAGTCCGCCCCTTCGACGGTCGCGGACTTGACTGTTATACGAAGCCGGACACCAATCTGGCTCGGCAGGAAGGCAAGTTTGGCCTTTCCGCCAAGCAGGACACCCATGTCGCCGAGCAGCTCGTAGAGACTCGACTCGGCAATCCCGGTTGTTCTCAACACCCGATGCTTGATGACCTGCCCGACGGCCTTCTGCTTCATGCGTGGGATTACGTACTCCCTCATAAGGTTCTGCATCTCGTGAGGAACACCGGGCATCACGACAAAAAACTTCCCATCCTCATCGAACAGCATCCCAGGAGCGGTTCCCCAATGATTCATTAGCACCTCACACCCACTGGGGACGAGTGCCTGTTCTTCATTTACTTTGCGAAGTGCGATCCCTCGCTTTGCAAGCCGATCGCGTACGTTTTCAAGTACACTGTTATCCATGACAAGCGGGACGTCGAAGAAATCCGCTACCACCTTCCTCGTGATATCGTCATGAGTCGGCCCCAGTCCTCCGGTCACCAGTACCGCATCGACTTTTTCGTAATATTCCCTGAAAGCGGCCATGATTTCTTCGTACTCGTCACCTACTACAATCATCCGGGTGACTTCAACGCCCACCTCGGACAGCTCCTGCCCGATAAACGCCGCGTTCGTATTCGTTACCTGGCCGATCAGGATTTCATCGCCGATAGTGACTACCGCTGCCGTTTTCATTTCAGGATGTGAAGATAAAGTTGGATTAGAACGTTTGCATAGATTCCACAGATCACATCATCCAGCATGATCGACAGTCCCCCGTGTTTCTTATCAAAATAACTGGCCGGAAAAGGCTTGAAAATGTCCAGGAATCTGAACACAAGGAAACCTATCGCAACCAGGAGCATTCGTTTCGGAAGAAACACCAGACTGATCCACATGCCTATGACCTCATCGATAACCACTCTCGAAGGGTCGTGTCCGTAAACCTTCTCCATTTTCCCCGCTGCATAACTCCCCCATACAAAGAACACCATGATCGCAGGAATGATGATGTACGGTTTCTCGAAACCGTCAATGCCATAAAACAGGAGCCCGACCACGGATCCCGCCGTACCGGGCGCAATCGGAGAGAGACCGCTCCCAAATCCGGTGGAGATTAACTTATCAAGAAAAGAAGCCCTGCCGGCAGAGGTCTCCGGCAGCTGTTCACTCGGACTCCGCTCTTCCATTGACCCCCCGCAAAGAAGAATATATCACCTTGTAATTCTCAATGAGGTACTGAACGCCCGTCCCGAACGTGAGCACCGTTACAACCAGCATAGAAAAATAAAGCACGTTCTTATCGAGGATGACCTTCGTTAACGGCGACAATGAGGACGTGGAATCGCTTAGTACGACCGCAAGCATTACCGCGTAAATGAAGACCATCTGTGCGAAAGTCTTCACCTTTGCACTGAAGTTCGTATGCAGAGTATGATGACCCAGTTCGGCAAAAGAGCGCAGCAATGTGATCGAAATATCCCTTACGACTATAACCCAAACCATCCACACCTCAATCATCCCCAGCCATGCGAAAGCCACGAAGGCGGCCGAGGTCAGGATCTTATCCGCGAGCGGGTCCAGGAATATCCCCCACCTGGTGACCTTGCCAAGTTTCCTCGCAACCCAGCCATCGTACCAATCCGTCAGGGCGGCAACCGCAAAGACGACCACGGATGCCTGTTTGAAAACGAGCCTTTCGCTTATGAAAAGGAGGACGAACAGAGGCGTGAGTAGTATTCTTAAAATTGTAAGCTGGTTAGGTAACGTCATCCTGACACAATTTAAGTGCGAACCCAATCGGGGTCAAGTCCGGACACCCCTCTTCATTTACTAAGCCAGTGCCCCGAGGATTCGTTTATCAATTGAATTTGTAGCTACGACGAAATATTTTTAGGAAATGACTGATAATATCCTTTCTCTTTCAAAAAAAGTCTTCCCTGAAATCGTCAAACTCAGGCGCCGCCTTCATCAATTCCCCGAACTCGCCTTTGAGGAATTTGACACCAGCGACACGATCGCCGCAGAACTTGGGAAAATAGGAATCGGCGTGAAGAGGCGTGTCGGAAAGACCGGGTTGATCGGGATTCTTAGGGGTAGTTCTAACTCCGGCGTCGTCGCGCTTCGCGCCGACATGGATGGACTTCCCGTTGCCGAAGAAAGCGGGCTCGAGTTTGCCAGCCGGAACGCCGGCAAGATGCACGCCTGCGGCCACGACGCTCACATGGCAATGCTTGTAGGCGCCGCCATGATACTCTCCCGGCTGAGAAAAGAAGTGAATGGCACTGTGAAGTTTTTGTTTCAGCCGAGTGAAGAGAAGAATCCTGGCGGTGCCCCTGCGATGATCAAAGACGGCGCACTTTCGAATCCTGATGTCGATGTGGTTTTCGGGCAGCATGTCACCAACGAGTTGCCTTCAGGCAAGTTCGGCTTCCGCCCGGGGCCTATCATGGCATCCGCCGATGAGGTTTATATCACCGTCATCGGAAAAGGCGGCCACGGTGCTAAGCCGCATGAGACCGTAGACCCTGTCACAATCGCGGCGCGCATAGTGGACTCCCTGCAGTCCGTCATAAGCCGGATGAAGGATCCGATGGACCCGTCAGTCCTTACGATAGGTTCGATTCACGGAGGAACCGCCCCGAACATTATCCCTGATAAGGTTGAGCTTGCCGCGACACTGAGGACGATGAATGAGAAGTGGCGGAAGCGTGCTCATGAGCTGATAATCCGCACCGCGTCGGAAACCGCAAAGGCTTTCGGCGGAAGCTGTAAGATAGTAATAAGCCACGGGTACCCCGTGCTGGTGAATTCCGAGCAGGAAACACTCCTGGCGCGGAGCGCATTGACCAGCCTTTACGGAAAAAACGCCGCGGTGACAATCCCGCCCGTGATGGGAGCCGAGGACTTCGCATATTACCTGCAAAAGATACCGGGGACGTTTTGGTGGATTGGGACAGGGAGCAGAAAGGCAGGAGCGACCTCTTCGATTCACAGTTCGAAATTCAGGATAGACGAGTCGTCTTTGATGCACGGTGCAGCCTTCCTTGCCTACCTAACCATCGAATATTTGAGACAGCGTGGCCGCGAAAGCTAAAGAAAACGTCCTGGGGCTTCTCAAGAAAATCTTTGAGTTGACCGTAAACTCCGGTGCGGCAATTAATCCTACGGAATTCATTGAGAATACCGAACTCCTTACAGCCAAGCTTCCCGACCAGTTCATGGCACTCAACAACTTTGAACGATTCCTGGCAGCTACTCCGAGTTCAACATCGATCTTGTCGGATCTTTCCAGGGACAAAAGGCTCTGTGAAGACTTCTTCGCGATAATCTCGACCAGCCAGTATCTTGCCGATATTCTGGTTAAGCACCCCGGTTTCTTCCGATTTCTCTTTTCCCCCGCCGGGATAGAGTCAAGGCTCAACCCTGTTTCACTTATTCCCGAACTCTCCAGTCAGATGGAGATTTACCGGGAAACCTCCCACGCAAAGGATTACCTGCGGCGCGTATACAAACGGGAGATACTCCGAATCGGAGCACGCGATATTTGCGGACTTGACGATATCGAAGAGACAACATTACAAATTTCGCAGCTGGCCGAGTCCATTCTGCGAGTGTCATTCCTGGTAATGCAATCGAGGTTCAGGGCGAAATACGGGGGGACTCCCCCGCGCGTCAGCTGCATTGCCCTCGGAAAATTCGGCGGGAACGAACTCAACTACAGCTCGGACATCGATCTCCTCTTTCTCTTCTCAGCCGGCAAGAATAAGAGCGACCACGACGCCTCTCAGCAGGCCAATCTGTTCGTGAGCGAGTTGATCAAGGACTTGACCTCCGAGTCAGCCGAAGGACATCTGTACAGAATCGATCTTCGGCTTCGTCCTGACGGCTCTTCCGGAGCTGCTGCACAGAGCCTTGAGAGCGCGCTTGCCTACTATGAGTCCCGGGGAGAGCTCTGGGAACGGCAGATGCTCATCAAGGCGAGACATGTCGCGGGCGAAGAGAAAGTCAGCGAGACCTTCTTCAACCACATGAGATCGTTCATATATCCGCGCACATGGCTTGAAAATCCGATCGACGAAATCCCCAGGATGAAGATGAGGATCGAAACCGCTAACCCGAACGAACTCAACGTAAAACTTCGAAGGGGCGGGATTCGAGACATAGAATTTATCGTTCAAGCCCTTCAGCTCCTGAACGGCGGCTCCTCCCCCGAAATCCAGACTGGCAACACGCTCCAGGCAATCAAGCTCCTGGGGACGGCCCGGATTCTGAATAAACAGGAAGCGGCCGTCCTCGCGGAGGCTTACAAGTTCTACAGGCTTGTCGAACACCGGTTGCAGCTATTCAAGAATCTGCAGACCCACACGCTGCCGACGGACGGTATTGAATTCAGAAGCCTCGCGAAACGATGTGGTTTCAGGAACGAGAGAAAGTTCAGGAATCAGCTCTTCAACTACTTCGATGCTGTCTCCGAGCTTTTCAGCAGTGTTTTTCGTATTGAACAGCCTATCGAGCGGACAGAGATCGAACAGCTCATCCAGGGCTCTGTGAACGACAACAGAACGCGGCGCGTCCTGGAAAACTACGGTCTCAACAGAATCGAGGAAAGCTATAGGAATGTGCAGTTCCTTTCCCGCGGTATAACGAGGGCCGGAGATGTCGAATTTCCTGCTGGCGTGACAAAAGCATTCCGCGAGATCGCCCCGGCACTTTTCGAGGATATAAAGCTTACCGTCGACCAGGACCTCACTCTGAAGAACCTTGCCCGCATCGTCCCCTCCATTAAGAGCCTGGAGGTCTTTTACAGTTCTCTTTCCGATGAACACTTCAGAAAAATAATTTTGACGCTCTGCTCGAAAGCTACCCGGTTTGTGGACTACCTCACCGCCGAGCCGCTGCTCCTCGACCTGATCATTTCACCCGACAGACTCCTTGATAAGAATGCTTACATATCGGATTCATTATCCCTTTCCCTGCTGAAACAATTCAACGAAATCAAACTTGGACTCCTTTATCTTCTTGATCAAATATCCCTCGCCGAGGTGCACGCGAAGTGGTCCGGCGTTGCTGAACGGTTCCTGATCGACGCAATTGAGGAGGTAATGCCGAAGAGCCGCCCGCACGTCATCGCCGGCGGAAAATTCGGTTCGAGGGAAATGTCCTTCATGTCGGACCTGGACCTGCTTTTCATTCTCCCCGATTCACTGAAGCAGAAGAAACCGGCAATCGAGAGCAAGATCACGGAGATCCAAAAGAGGCTCTTGGATAGTAACGGAAGTCCGGTTTTCGCGATCGACCTTAAACTCCGACCCGAAGGAAAGAGCGCGCCGCTCCTCATGACCGTGTCGGAATACAAGGTTTACCTGGAGAAGCGCCTCTCCGTGTGGGAGACAATGGCCATGACCCGGTTCAGGAGCATCTTCCCATCCGAGGAGATCGAAGGGATCATCAGGAACGCGACACGGAATGTCTCGATTACGCGCCGATCAATCGATGAAATAGCGGCATTATACGGGAAAGTCGTCCAGTCAAAAAGTTTCTTTGATGAGATTGACGTGAAGTCCGGGGATGGCGGGATCTTTGCAATCGAATTTCTTGTTCAGACTCTTCTCCTGAGTGATACCAGGAACACCGGGCGGATTATGCCCGCGTCAATTATCGAATCTATAGTAAATCTGAAGCAGAACGGCACTCTGCCTGAACAGACCGCAGATGAAGTCAGAGAGAGCTATGAATTCTACAGGATGATCGAGTTTTCCAATTACGTCTCTCTGTCGAAGACAAATCACAAGATCCCGCACGATGAACGCGAGTTGGAGTCGCTTGCGGCACACCTTGACTTCAAGAACTCAGCCGAGTTTCTCGACAGCCTGAAAGCACGGATGAGGAAGATCAGTTCGCTGTTCAAGAATACGATCTCACAGCTCATCGAATCAGCGGATTGAGGCAAGACTCTTGAAAGGCAGCCGGAAGCCTGTCGCCCAGACCTCTTTCAAGTCTGTAAACAATAAGGTCCCGTCAAATGCATCCACGCGATTCGAGCGGCTTGACTTCCTGATAGCCGGAAATCTTGCCGCCATTTCGTTTCTCATCTACTTCTTCACGATGTCAAGGAGCATTCCTTATATCGATGGTGGAGAACTCACAACGGTTCTCTGGACGCTCGGCATCGCGCATCCGACCGGGTATCCGCTTTTCACGCTGTTGGGATATGCGTTCGTGCACATTCCCATCTCCAGCGAGGTTGCGGTCCGCGCAAATTTATTTGCGGTCGCATGTACGGCACTTGCCGGAGGCCTTTTCTATCTCGCAATCCTGCGTGCTCACTGGGCGCTCGGCGCCGGCGATTCGGCTTCAACCGCTGCCTCTCAATCAAAGAAAACACGGGGCGAAAATCGCGATCGGTCCCTGGGAAACGATTCAACCACCGGATTCGTCGTGAGGCTGGCTTCTGCTGATGCGGCCCTTTGCCTGATATTTTCGGCTACATTTTGGGATCAGAGTACTTCTATCGAGGTTTACCCCCTTCAGCTGGCGCTGTTTGCGCTGATATTGATTTTCTGGCTTAAGTTCTACGCCCTGCCGACAAGACGGCAGGCATTTCTGGCGGGCTTGACGTTAGGGCTTGGTTTTTCAAATCACATGACGACCGTGCTGACCGTCCCCGCAATCCTCTTTCTCCTGGTCCTGAATTACAGGGAAAAGAGAATGAAGACAAAGCTCCTTTCTTTCACAGCGGCAGGAGCGGCATTGCCGCTTCTTATTTACATCTACCTTCCGATTCGCGCAGCTCAGTCCCCGATTCTCGATTGGGGAAATCCGGATAACCTGCAGAGGTTCATCTGGCATGTAACAGGAAAACAGTTCAGGACGTGGATGTTCAGTTCATTCAACGTTTTCCGGCACCAGCTGGGAGTCTTCTTTTCCAGTCTTCCATCTGAATTCACCATCAGTCTCGTAGTTGTCGTCCTCGGAATTATCATAGCACTCCTTTCCCGACGGAGATATTTTTGGTGGGCGATCCTGCTCCTCCTCGGCGATATTTTTTACGCCGCCAATTACAACATCCACGACATTTTAAGCTATTTCCTTCTGGCATACATAGGGCTCACACTCTTTGCCGCTACCGGTTTTGAATTCATTATCCAACAGATCATCAGGCTCTCGGGGACAAAATATACCGTCGCGCTGCTCGTCCTGTTGTTGCCGGTGGTTTCAGCCGCTTTGAATTACAGTAACGTAAACGAGAGCGATGATTTTGCGGTCGAAAGGTACACCCGAGATATACTTACCAGCCTGCCGCAGAATTCGCTTGTGTTGTCCTTCCAGTGGGACGATTTCGTGTCCGCTTCTCTCTACTACCAGCACGTAGACAAGGTAAGGCCAGACATAATTGTTATCGATAAAGAGCTCCTTCGAAGATCCTGGTATGCAAATCAGATACACACCCGCTATGCATATCTCTTCCCGAATCCCGATCCCATCTTCTCGGCATACATGGATAACCTCCGCCTTTTTGAGAACGGACTCCCCTACGACCCGAACAGCATCGAGCACACTTATTCTGATTTCATTCGTGAGATAATTCACGGAGCACTCCGAAACGGGAGAGACGTATTCGTCGGCCCCGAAATGGAAAACAGATATCTTTACGGATACAACAAAGTGCCCTACGGCCTCCTCTACGAACTCACGAATGACAGTTCATATACTTCATACGGTCAGGAGGGGCTAAACGGTTTTCGCGCAGCAAAGAAAGTGGATAACGTGTATTCTCATCAGATTGAAAACTTCTACAGTCAAATGTTTCTCGCACGTGCGGCGTACGAATACAGATACGGACATTTGAGACGTACCCTGGTCTGGCTCGACAAAACGCTTGAAGTCGATCCTGGGTCACAGTCTGCCCTGACAGCCAAGATCGGGATACAACAGCGGCTGGGATACGCACGATGACTCTGCTTCATATTCTGGAGGTACTGGGCGTATTGTACTTGATGGAACTGGCCTTCTTCAGCCGTGCCGCCCGGCGGTCGCGAATGGCGCACCGAAGCGCGCCAACACCACAGGGTTACCCGAAGGTTTCCGTCGTTGTTGCAGCAAAGGATGAGGAGAGGAATCTTCCTGCTTGTCTGCAATCATTATTGAATCTGGCTTACCCGAAGGAGCTGCTTGAGATCGTCGTTGTGAACGATCAATCAGCCGACTCGACTCCACAAATCATAGATGAAGCGGCACGTGAAAGCCGCTTTGTCAAAAGAGTCGATGCCGTCGAGAGCGTGTCGACTCGCGGCAAGGCGAACGCTCTCGCCCAGGGCATTGACCGGGCGCAGGGGGAGCTAATCTTCCTGACAGATGCCGATTGCGTTGTACCACCCACCTGGATTAGCGAGACGCTGAAATATTTTGACGATGACACAGGAATTGTAGGAGGGGTTACGCTGATCTCAAATGCTTCACAGCGTGTTTACGGCATTCAGGCACTCGACTGGGATTTTCTGCTTACCGTTGGCGCCGGCGCCGCTACGATAGGACAACCCGTCGCGTGTCTTGGAAACAACCTGGTCTTCAGAAAGAAGGCATACGAAGAAGCCGGAGGTTACCGCAAAATCAAGTTCAGCATTACGGAAGACTTCGCACTCTTCAAGGCAATCGCCCATTCGCACAAATGGAAATACAAGTTCCCGATGGATAAGAAGAACCTCGTAGAGACTCTCCCCGTCCCTTCGCTGAAAGAGGTTTTTTTGCAAAGGAAGAGATGGGCAACCGGTGGCAAAGATACCGGTTTGTTCGGAATTGTGACGCTCGCTCCAGGCTTCCTTTTCCACTGGGCACTCATTGTATCTCTCTTTTATTCTCCCGCGGTTTTCCTGATTTTTTTCCTTTTGAAGACAATGGTGGACGGTGCTTTCGTCTCGCCGACACTCCGCCTTTACGGAAAGATTGCGCACTTGAAATTTATAGTTTATTTTGAGATTTATTATTTGCTATATGTTGCGATTCTCCCTTTTTCTGTCTACCTGGGCAGAGCGATAATTTGGAAAGGACGAAGGTATTAGATGTCTGATTCGTCTGCCGGAAGCGGATA
This sequence comes from Bacteroidota bacterium, assembly GCA_021825585.1. Lineage (GTDB taxonomy): Bacteria > Bacteroidota > Ignavibacteria > Kryptoniales > JAKASW01 > JAKASW01. The sequence continues at coordinate 79,023 of JAKAGT010000007.1, forward strand.
CGAGTATACGGATCTGACTCCTGTTGTGACATGGCGGGAACTGAGGCTGCCTGTCCATATTTCCCTCTTCCTGATCACACTCGTCACCACAACGATGGCAGGTGTGGAATGGGTCGGGCGGGATCCGCTCAACCTTCAAAATCTTTCCATGGGCTTGCAATACAGTCTTTCGCTTTTGCTCATCCTCGGCTCGCATGAATTCGGTCACTTCTTCTATTCGCTGAAGCATCGTGTGAAGGCCACTCTCCCGTATTTCATACCGCTCCCCGTCATTCCGGGAATGCTGAACTTCGGAACTCTCGGGGCGGTTATCCGTACCAGGACTCCCGTCCCTTCGCGAAAAGCCATCTTCGACATAGGCGTCTCCGGACCGATCGTCGGCTTCATTGTGAGCATCGGCGTATTGATTTTCGGATTCACTCACCTCCCTTCAAGGGCATTTCTCCTTCAGATTCATCCGGGCTACGACTTCGCAAACAATACCGTTCCGGGTTCTGCGGGAATCCCGCTTGCTTTCGGCAACACGATCCTCTTTAAACTCCTCGAGCTCATTTTCACAAATCCCCGCACGGAATTTGTCCCGCCTATGACGGAAATCTACCACTACCCGTTTCTCTGCGTAGGATGGTTCGGGTTGTTTGTGACCGCTATGAACCTCCTTCCCATCGGTCAATTGGACGGCGGGCATATGATCTATGCCATGTTCGGACGCGCGCACCGGAAAATAGCGAGAATCTTTTTCGCCGTAATACTTGCGATCGGTCTGCTGGGCCTTCTGCCCCTCGTGGGAGTTAACCTTGAGATCGGCTGGACCGGTTGGCTTATGTGGTGTCTGATCCTCTTTCTCGTTGTAAAGCTCGATCACCCCCCGATAATGGATCCTTCCCCGCTCGATGCCCGGAGAAAAGTGGTCGGGTGGTTGACGATTCTCATATTCCTGGTATCTTTCTCACCAATCCCATTCACAATCGCACTGAGGTAATCTTGCGGAAAGTATTTTTAGTTTTTTTTCTTAGTCTGATGGTAGGGGCATGCCAGAAGGCGAACGATGTAGTAGTCGATTCCTCGGCTCCAATCAACGCTCAGCTTACGTATTTCGACAAGGACAGCCTTGACGTCGCTCAATATTTGAGCAATTCCTCTCTCAAGCCGACGATTAGCGACAGCTTTCAGATTCTTTTGAGCTCTTCAAAGGATTTTTCGCATCTTAATGTCCAGGTGCAAGACGATTCCGGAATAGTCCTTAACAATGCTGACTTCACGAACGTCAACGGGAATAGAGTCGCAGGCGCGATATCTACGACACTGTCCAGCGTATACGTCGGTAACCTCACTTACGTATTCACGGCATATAACACACATGGAGCCTCCGGAAACTATGCGGAGAAAAAACTACGATTGTTCAACGCCAAAGACGCCGGTCCGGTCATCGACAGCGTGTCAATGCCCGATTCGCTTATCCTTCCACAAACAAACAGCCTTGTGTTCGATATATATGCATACGTTACTGACGCCGCCGGACTGAGCGACGTCTCGAATGTTTATTTCGACGTTGTGAAACCTGACGGGACGCCCTCAACAGGCAATCCCTTCATGATGTACGACGACGGCGGTGCCGCGGGTCTCCAGGTTGGAGACGATGATAGAGTAGCACATGACGGTACGTACACGCTGTCTGTCCAGCTTCCGGCCGGGACGGCCGTTGGCACCTACACATTCACTTTTCACGCCGTGGACCGCAGCGGTGTTTCGAGCGCACCAGTTTCCCATAAGATCAGGATCTATCAATGAAAATCGCCTTCGTTCTCACGGCGCTCTGCGCGCTCGCCAGCGCCAACGCGCAATCCCTGAAAGAGACTTACAAGCTTGACGGCCAGCTATCGCAGCCATCCAGCAACACCGTGAATCAGATACTCATAAGAAATGGAACAGTCTACCTGGCAACCAACAAGGGACTCAACCTGTCGAACAACGGAGGATCGAGCTTCCAGACCGACTTCGGACCGAAAGGTCCTACGGGAGTCAGCACGAACGCAATTGCGGTCAAAGGCGACACAATAGTTACCGCAGTGTCCACCACATTCGAGCAAAACGGAACTTCGTATCCCCAGGGAACCGGTCTGTATGTTTCTACTGATGGCGGAGGGACATGGACACATGAGCCCCAGAGCCTCGATTCCCTGTCAGATTCTACCGTGACGTTCGGTCACAACGTGTTGAAGGCCCTTCCCATAACCACGGAGATCAACAACATTACCTACTCACTGGCGTTTTACGCCGGTTATCTCTACGCGGCAAATTTCGCAGGCGGGTTGAGAAGAAGTGCCGACCTCGGCAGAACCTGGCATAGGGTTGTACTTCCGCCTGATTACCTCAATTACATTAATGCTGACAGCACGTACTCGTTTCAGCTCTCTCCCATTGCCGGAAATATTACCACCGAAACGAATTACAATCATGAAGCTTTTTCCCTGTACGCAGACGGCGACAGTGCGCTCTACGTCGGTACTGCAGACGGAATTGACAAGACGACCGATAATGGATTCTCATGGCACAAGTTCAATCATCAAAATGAAGGAAGTCCCATGTCGGGCAACTTCGTAGTATCGATAAATGCGCAAAACTATGGCAGCGTTCACAACATCTGGGCTGCAACCGTTAATGCTAACGATCCTACCGAGGTTCCGGCGCTCAGCTACACCTCCGACGGGGGCGCAAGCTGGCATTACATTCTCGCCGGACACTTCTTTCACAGTGTTGCCTTCCAGGATTCCATAGTTTACGGAGCTTCCGATGACGGCCTCTTCAGGACCCCCGACCTCGGACAAACCAGCGAGGTCGTCACCAACGTACTGGACACGGCCACGAATCAACAGATTCTTTCACCGGCTTTCTATGCCGTGGCGGCAGAAGGAGACTCAGTATGGGCCGGTTCCGGTGACGGAACGGCAATAGGGATTGACAACGGCGGAGGATTCCAGCTGAGCAAATGGAACGTGCTCAGGACCTTCGTTCCTGTCGATAACCAGAACCTCACTTATTTCTATCCTAACCCCTTCTCGCCCCGGCTTGATGTGGGAAGAATTCACTTCAGCGTGACTTCGGCCAACGGCCGCGTGACAATCAGGATTTACGATTTTTCAATGCACGTAATCAGAACTTTGCTCCAAAATGCTCAACGCATGACCGGCGAAAATGACGCAGTATGGAACGGGTTGGACGACGGCGGGCGGATGGTCGACAACGGAGTCTACTTCTACAGCGTGAGCGTAAATAATGGAAATCCGCTTTGGGGAAAAATATTGGTGGTCAGATGAAAAAAACACTTTTTGTCCTGTTATTCTACTCGGTCACCTTTGCCCAGAGCTACCCGGGGAGTTTCGCTCGAATCGGACTTAACGCGAAGGGAATGTCGATGGGCAATGCAATATCAGCCATGACTACCGGCAACGTGTACCCGTTTTACAACCCGGCGCTCGCCTCGTTCCAGAATGGCGGAAGCGTCTCAGCTTCGGTCGCACTAATGTCTCTCAACAGGCAGCTGAATGTCATCACGTACACTCAGGGACTTGCTCCAACTGCGGGACTGGCCCTCGGAGTGATAAACAGCACCGTGTCAAACATCGACGGAAGAGATGCTGACGGCGTGCATACATCGAATCTCTCGACAAGCGAGGACCTGCTCTTCTTCAGCTTCTCAAACCAATTTCTGGATGCGTTTTCACTCGGCGTCAGCTTGAAAATGTACTATTACAATCTCTATTCAGGCATGTCTGCAACCACAATAGGATTCGATGTCGGCGGTCTTTACAAACCGACCGATTATCTCTCGATCGCCGTCGTTGCCACCGATCTCGGGGAGTCATACCATTGGGACTCCTCGAAGCTTTACGGCACGGACGGTTCTAACTTCTCAACGCCTTTCCCGCACATATTTAAAGTAGCCGCTTCCTACAGTCTCCCGGCGATTCACTCTTCCGTTATGGCGGAATACGATATTGCCCCATCGCCTCTTAATGGGCTAAGAGGCGGAGTGGAGTTTTCTCCGCTCGACGTGCTTGTCCTGAGAGCCGGCTTCGCCGCCGCCAACGAGCAATATGTAGGCACCAAAGTAACTCCGACATTTGGCTTCGGTGCCAAAATAGCTTTCCTTGATCTGACGCCGCAGCTCGATTATGCATATGTTTCCGAGCCATTTTCCCCCTACGGAATACAAACTATATCACTAATCTTCGAGTTCTAAATTCCATGAAATCACTTAGCTTGTCTTTCGCACTTCTCCTTGTTGCAACATCGTCTGCTTTCTCTCAGGCCGGGAGTTCGGGAATGCAGATTCTGAAACTTGGCTATTCTGCACGCGACCTCTCTCTCGCGGGCTCCGCAGATGCAGTCACGAACGAACCGATCGCAATTTATACGAATCCCGCCGGTCTCGCATTCGGCAAAAATGCCCCCGGTATCGGACTGAATGTCATGCTGACACATAGGACGTACATAGCCGGAACTACGGTCGACATGTTCGGGACGAGCTTCAAAGCTGGAACGATGTCGTTCGGCACTAGTCTCCTTCTCTCGAGCGTCCCCGACATTCAGATCAGAACCACCCCCGGGGACCCACAGGGGACTTTTTCTGCCAAAGACTTCGTATTTGCGGCAGGTGCTGCAAGGACATTCGGAAAAGTGGACGTCGGCGTTTCGGCAATGTATCTCTACGAGAAGCTGTTCGTGTATGAATCGACAGGGTTGGCATTCAACGCAGGACTGAAATACTCTCCCGCCGAGAACGTTCAATTGGGCTTATCTACCGGAAACCTCGGTTCATCTTCTGCCATGATCTCCGAGAAAATAGCGCTTCCTGTATTCGTGCGGCTGGGTGGAAGTTATAGGATGCCTGTCGGATCGAACTTCGACCTGACAGGATTTGCAGGCGCCGCGACATTTAAGTCCGGCGGGATTACTCCCGCCCTTGGTGCCGAATTGAGTTACGATAATCTTATCAGATTCAGGGCAGGCTACGCATCGGGGAGCGAAATGACGGGATTCTCGTTCGGAGCGGGCGTCAACTACCAGTTCCTCAGATTCGATTATTCATACATCCCGATGAAGCTCGACTTCGGCAACAGCCAGACGTTCACACTGTCGTTCTATCTCTGAGATGCCAATAGGTTCTTCCTCGATAGATGTTCTGATAATCGTTTCCTCCGATCCACGGTATGACGCGAGAAGCACGAAGTATCTGAGAAGCCTTCTCTCATCCGGATTCAAGGCAAAGCTTGTGGGAGCCGCCTCAGATGGAACTGGAGATAGGACAGAGGAACTTGTGCGCGTCCCGATCAGTTCAAGAGGCGGCAAGGCATTCTTCATGCAATTTTATCAGAAAGTCGTACCGGAAGCAATGAAGGTTTCGGCGAAGCTGGTCATCGCCGGGGACCTTTTTTCCCTTCCGCCCGCAATCATAAACAAGCAGCGACATTCTCACAGGGGGCGTCCGGTAAGACTTGTGTACGACTCGAAGGAGCTGTACGAAGCGCTTCCAAGCCTGAAAGTCAAACGAACCAGCTTCCTCTTCTGGAATCTCGTTGAGAAATCGTCGCTCAGATATGTCGATGGGGTCTTCACGGTAAACCAGTCAATAGCGGATATCCTGGAAGCTAAGTGGCATCTACCCACGACCGTCTTGAGGAATGTCCCGAATAAGCAGACGGCACGCCGTTATATTCAAAAGAGCTTTGACAAAATCTTTTTGACATTCTCAGGCGGACTCCAGGCCGGACGCGGCCTGATTGACCTTCTTAAGCTTATCAGCATCCTTCCCGCAAAATATGAAATTAGATTCGTCGGCGACGGATCGATGAGGGAGGACTTACTCCAACGGGCATCCGAATTGCGTATTCAGGAGAGGATCCATTTTACCGGAAGAGTCCGGCAGGAGGAAGTGATAAACGAACTGTCGAAAGCTCACATCGGGATTTATCTGATGGAAAACACCGGCCTGTGCCACTACCTCTCCCTTCCAAACAAACTCTTCCAGTTCATTTCCGCGGGCCTGCCGGTAATCGTACCGCACTTTCCAGAAATGGAACGGATTGTGAAGGAATACGATATCGGGGCGGCTGTTGACACCACTGATCTTGACGGGGTCGCAAAAACAGTCCTGGAAATTACCGCAGATCCGGAGAGCTATAGCCGGTTCTCGAAGAATTCCGAAAATGCTTCAGAAGTGCTTAACTGGCAGGCTGAAGAGACGAAATTCGTTGAAGCGATCGCCCGCTTAATTTAAGAGACCGAATTTCTTCCTTTTTTCCCACAAAGTTTTCCTTGTGACCCCGAGTTGCTTCGCGGACGCTTCCAGATTGAAGTTATTCCACTCCAATACTCTCTTCAGATACTCTCCTTCGATCTGCTCAAATGACAACCCCTTCGGAAGGTACAGCCCGTCATCGAGCGAAGGGGCAGCAGAAATGTTTGAAAGCGAGATTTCGTCGGCGTCAATATGGTCCTTCTCCGCAAATATCATCGCACGCTCGATGACATTTCTCAACTCGCGGACGTTTCCCGGCCAGTCGTGAGCCAGCAGTTTCCGTTCTGCTGCGCCGCTGAAGCCCTTCACCTGCTTCTTGAACTTCAGGTTGAAGTCATTTATGAACTGCCTGCCGATCAAGATCACATCATTTTCCCTGTTGCGCAACCGTGGGACGTTCAACGATACGACGTTGATCCTGTAGAATAGATCGCTCCGGAATTTGCCAGCAACAACGTCTGTTTCCAGATCGGAATTCGTGGCCGAAATAACCCTGAGGTCGACAGGAATTTCCTCAAGCCCACCGACTCTTCTGATTCTGCGGTTCTCGATGAATGACAAGAATTTAGCCTGAAGGCTCAGGTCCATACTCGTAATTTCATCGAGCAGGACTGTTCCCCCGCTCGCTACTTCGAGGAGTCCCTTCTTCGCCGTCTTTGCGTCTGTGAAAGCGCCCTTTTCATAACCGAACAACTCCGCCTCCAACAGGTTGGACGGAAGAGAGGCACAGTTGATTTCAAGATAGCGTCTCTCGGCAATCGGGCTCATGTAGTGGATTACACGCGCCACTAGGTTCTTTCCGACGCCACTTTCGCCGCGCAGCAATATGACGGAGCCCGTAACCGGCGAGACCCGGCGTATGAATTCCCGAATTTCCGAAATGGGCTTGCTCTCCCCGATTAGCGAGTCGTACGAATAACGAGACTTGAAGCCCGACTTTATTTCCGCGACTTCGGTCCGAAGCCGGCCTATCTCTACCGCCCTGCCGATAGCCAGCTTTAACTCTTCGAAATTTATCGGCTTCAGCAGATATTCAAAAGCGCCGCTCTTCATCGCGCGGACTGCCGTATCTACCGCCGCCTTCCCCGTCACCAAAATCACGGGCATAAGTCGTTCCAGTTCCCTCAACTTCTCGATCAGACGAATCCCGTCGATTTCCGGCATCATGACGTCACTGACGACCAGGTCCGGATATTCGATCTTTATCGCTTCAATGAGTTCGTTAGGATGGGAAAAGGACTTCACGTTCAGCTGCTCATTGCGCAGCCTGTACTTCACAAGCTTTATGATGCTCTCGTCATCATCGAGTAAATAGACCAGAGGTGGCGGCATATTCTTTAAATATAGCCCTTGCCCTTCTGACGCACAACCACTTTCACATCGCTAATGGCGCGAAGTCAAGCGGTGCGCATAGAAGACCTCTAGACAGCAAGCCTCTCCAGACACTCAAGCATCGATCTTATGAAGTAGGCGCTCTCTTCCTCCGTGCCCGCATTGACGCGCAGGTATCTCTCGAGGAGAGGATACGAAGACACATCTCTGACAAGCACGCTCTGTCTTTCGAGAAGCTCCTCAAATATCCTGCCCGCCGGCAGGGGCGTCGAAAAAAGGAAAAAATTCGCGTCGGAATCGATAACCCTGACACCTTCCATGACGCGCAGCCTGGAAGTCATAAAAGCCCTCTGCTCCTTCAGCAACTTCACGCGATCGGCAAAGAGGGCACGGTGTTCGAGAAGTTTCAGAGCCGTAAACTCGGAAAGCGGATTGACTGTGAACGGTATCTTCACCTTCAGGATTTCAAAGGCCGTCTCCGGGTGGGCCACCAAGTATCCCATCCTGAGACCGGCAAGGCTGAAGGCTTTCGAAAACGTCCTGAGAATCACAAGGTTTCTGTTGGAACCCACCAGATCAACCGAGCTCGGCTTATCCGAGAACTCTATGTAAGCCTCGTCGAGGAGGACAATTGCGCCCGTAGATTTCAGAAGCTCCACTATGAACTCTCTCGACACCGACTTCCCGGTAGGGTTGTTCGGAGAGCCAATTATGATGAGGCCGTTCTTCATCTTCCTGCCGGTCGCCAATATTCCCTTCTCGTCAAAATTCAGATCGCCGTCCGCATAAACCTTTCTGATTTCCCCGCCGAGTATCCTCGATATTTTTTCGAAGAAATAAAAAGTCGGCTGAGGGATGAGTACCTCAGTTCCTTCCCTGACAATTGAAATCGCCACAGTGTAAATAAGCTCATTCGACCCGTTTGCCACTATGAACGAGTCGGAAGGAAGACCGTGGATTTCAGAAAGCCTTTTCGGCAATTCAACCGAAAAGACTTCCGGATAGCGGTTCCAGTTCTTGCGGATAAACTCATCGATGATTTCTTTTTTCAGTGCCTCTGGGACATCAAACGGACTTTCGTTCTGATTCAGCTTAATCTTGGCCGGGTGACCTGAGACCGCGTAGGGCGCTAACTCAAGCACACTTCTTCTGAAATTATCTCTTACGTCCACTTTTTTCTCTTACCTTAATTGACAATGCGTGAGCGGATAAACCCTCGCTCTCTGCGAACATCCTGATCTTTGCAGAATTCCGCTCGAACGCCTCCCTGGAATAGTGAATTATGCTGGATCGTTTTACGAATGAATCTACATTCAAAACAGAAGAGAACTTTGCGGTTCCCCCGGTCGGAAGCACGTGGCTCGGTCCCGCGAAATAGTCGCCAACCGGCTCTGGGGAGTATCGCCCGATGAACACGGCACCGGCATTTTTAATCCTGCCCAGAATATCCCAGTCATCTTTCGCTATTATCTCCAGATGTTCGGGGGCTATTTCGTTAATAAGCTCAACCGCTTCCTGGATGTTTCGGGTTACAAAAGCAGCACCGTTGCGGAACATCGACTCGTTAGCAATGTCCCGCCTCGGCAGATTGCGAAGGAGACTTCTGATTTCCTTTTGCACTTTCAGCGCGACTTTCCGCTCCGTCGTGACCAGGACCGCCGCCGCATTCCTGTCGTGCTCGGCCTGGGCGAGCAGATCCGCCGCAATTTCTCTCGGGGCTGCAGTCAAGTCTGCAAGTACCGCGACTTCGCTTGGGCCCGCAATCATATCGATATCCACATCACCGTAAACGAGCTTCTTCGCGGCCGCTACAAACACGTTTCCTGGTCCGACTATCTTGTCGACCTTCCTCACGGTTTGGGTGCCGTATGCGGCGGCGGCTATCGCCTGTGCACCGCCGACGCAGTACACAATGTCGATTCCAAGAACGCTGCATGCGGCAAGAACTACGGGATTGACGCTGCCGTTTCCGCTCGGAGGCGTAAGAACGCATATCTCCTTCACTCCCGCAACTTGTGCAGGAACGGCATTCATAATAACGGTCGAAGGATAAGCCGCGGTGCCTCCGGGTACATAAAGCGCAACTCTCTCGATGGGTATGACGCGCTGACCGAGGATGGTACCGCCTCTATCCTGCTCTATCCATGAGTTCTGTCTCTGTCTCTCGTGAAATCTCCGGACGTTTTCTGCAGACTCACGGATAATTTCCAGAACCCTGCGATCTACCTTCTTCTTCGCCTTTTCTATGTCGTTGGTGGATACCTGGAGATGAGTCAGGGATACTTTGTCGAACTCTCGGGTGAATCTGATTAATGCGGAATCGCCATCCGTCCGAACAGTTCGTACGATCGCCTCAACCTTGGCCATGAGCTCGGCGCTGACTGTGACGTTTCTGTTCTTAATTCTCTTAAGTCGTTCTCTTGCCTGGTCGTGTCCGATACTTAGTACCGGAAATATTTCTGTAGTAATCATCATTAACAATTTATTAGAGGCAGGCGTTCTTTCCAATTATTCGGTCCCCCAACCCGCAACACGTCATTTGGTTCTCGACGAACGGTGCAACACGAGGCGTGTGCCGTCTAGAACGCAAGTTCGGCTATAATTCCGAATAGGTCATGGTACATCCCGGTGTTCCACTCAGGATTCTTTGCATACGACATTTCAAGGGACGCGAGAGGCCAATCCGGAAGAACGAGTTTAACAGGGAACCTCAGTGAGAATCCGTACGAGAAGCCGCTTCCCATCTGCGCGATATGCAGATTATTATAATAATCGAATCCGCTGACGGCAGGCGCTTTGAACGTGTAACCAAGCCGTACCGCCAGGATGCCCAACGCTGTTGTCTCAAGCCCAATCCGATACTGGTCTTTGTATGACGGGAAATCATCTACCGGATCATCGCTTCCCACGAGGTGAACATAATCCGCCGCTGTCATTACCTTGAACAATTCGAAATCAGCAAGTCTGTAGTTCGATGCAAACGTGTAGGCTATGCCGCAGCTGAACGTTTGCGGAAGCTGCACGTTCACATTCCTGACTGGGCCGACTGCAGTCTGGTTTTCCGGCTTCAGCGTCAAGCCGTTCAATACGTTCGAAAAGACCGCACCTGTGGATAGGATCGCCCGGAAGAATGTCGTGTTGGAGAGTTCAATCCTGTCTGCGGCTCCGATATCGAATGTGAATCGGTTAGCATTCATCACGCTCGGAGCAATGACCTGCTCGGCAGCGAAATAATCCCTCGAGAATGTGACATACTTGCCGGTCACGCCCGCGGAAAACCCCAACGGCAAACCGGCTGCCAGTCCGAGCGAAGAAACCGTCGTCTTCCAGCCCCCGAGTTCGAAGCTGCTGTAACACACTCCGCCCCCTAATGGGCCGACTGGAAATGCAGCTGAGACGTCCCAGGCATTAAGAGTCCCGCTCGAAAGGTATTGTGAGGGAAGACTCGGCAGAAATAACTCACCCGGCTGGCGCGCAAAGGACTCGTAATCGGAGGCCGCATAAATGTTATAGACATACGCCAGGCTGGCGGGATTCAATGTCACTGCGTGCGCGTAGTCGGGCGCTGCTACATAGGCTGACATTCCGGCGGCTCTGTTAGCAAGGATGTATTCTCCATTCAGATAAATCGACTGCGCAAGAACCGATCTTGTAAGGAATATTACCAGACAATAAGCCGCCGCTTTCGCTATTAGAAGTCTCCTCCCAGAGAGAAATAAAATATTGGGTTGTGGAAACCTTCGATGTTATACTGCCACGCATAATCAAACCTCAGCACAAAATACAGAAACGGAACCCTTGCTCCAAACCCGGATCCTATCAACAGGTCCTGTGTCACCGTTCCTCCGGAACCGTTCTTCATGAATGGTTTGAATTGAGAAAAAGAATCAAATGCGCTTCCGGCGTCGGTGAAGATCACCCCCTCGATGTTATCCAGCAGAATCGGTATCAAACCTGGCACGAAATATCTGACAAGCGGAAACCTTACCTCGGCGTTCACCAGAAAGTACTTGGTCCCAAGTTGCGTGTTGAATTCGTAGCCTCGCAGCGGAAACACTGGCGTCAGGAAGGCATAATCACCTACGGAGCTGATGGGGATGTTCAATGAAGAGTAGTTTATGTTTATCCAGTTGCTCACGCCGCCCATGAAGAACTTCTGCGGATTGGGTCCGACGCTCGCCGCGCCTGAGGCCCGGAACGCAAATACGTTTTCGTCGAGAAACGGGAGATAAGTTCTATAGTCGAACTGACCGGTAAGGAATCCGAGAAAAGCCGACGAAATCTTCGGTACGTAACTCAGTGTCAGATTGTACCTCGTTCCGTTGACAGGTGAAAAGTATCCCTCAAGACTGTTGTCACTAACGTAACTCAACGACGTTAGAATTGCATTGGCCGTCGAGCCCGAATCCGAAGGATTGTCCAGGTTCTGCCTTGAAATTCCCAGATACGCGATGTTCAAATCGAGACGGTGGAATCTATCGAACGGCCGCGACAGCGACAGTTGGCCGATCGTGGACTGGAAACGATTCAGCTCGTAGTTGCCGGTAACATTGTCGTACAGATAAAGGAAATTTGCCGTGTGAAGAAGTGTCGTCCCAAAATTGATCCTGGATGCAAGGTTCTGATACGAGATCGCATAGTCACTATTCTGCAGGTCAATGACAAAGTCAGTGTAGAGGTCTACCTCATTGTTGCCGAGCATATCGCTGAACGCAAGCTCCGTAGCGCCCTGGAAACCGTACAGCGTGTTGAAACCAGCCCCTCCCGTCAGAATGTCGGGCGTAAAATCGATTTTGTAAGGAAACGGAATATAGTTGCCGCTTGAATCTACGTTTCCTGTAAGGGCGAACGGCGAGACCTTTGGTTTCGTGTAATGGGTCTCATATTCCGGGGAAAACACGTAATGGCTGAAGTCAGAAGTGAGCGATGCCCCGTAGAGTGAAGTTGCTGCCTCCGCCTTGCTGGTATCAGCAGGTGCCTCGGCTGCCAACGGTTCCTTTTTTGACAAGAAGCTTTTCACGTACTCTGTCGGCTTCAGTTCGCCCTTGAGCTCGTGAGACAGAGGCAAGTCCATCGTGAACACATCATAGCCGCCGTAGTTCAGCGATGTGAAGGCAAGTTTCTGACCGTCCCGGGATAGAGACGGTTCGTTAATACCGTAGAGAGAGTTTGTTAGTGCCGTTTGCTTGCCCGTGGCAAAATCGAGGTGGTACAGATTGTCGATACCATTCCTGCTGGATTCAAATATCAGTCCCTTCCCGTCGGGCGTTGGAAGCGGATAAGTGTTGTCGCCGCCGTGTGGTACGACGTTCGGGGTATTCGGAAAGTTTGTGTGCGTAAGCCTCTCTATCTTGCCGGTCGCCACATTTATGGAAAAAATGTCAAGCGGATTCCCGGCGGCCCAATGTGCCAGTTTCAACGGGTCGCTGCGTTGATAAAGGCTGTCACCCCGGTCGGATGCGAAGTAGATCTCTTTTCCATCGACCGACCAATGAGGATCCTGGTCCGTGAATATGTCGTTTGTAAGGTTCCTGAGCTCGTGTGTCTTCATATTATAGACGTAGATGTCAGACTGGAGCGGCTTATAAGCTGATATCGCAAGTTCCTCACCGTTCGGCGAGAAGTCTATTCCGTCAATTCCGGGAAATTCGATTCCAGGAAGCTCCCGCACCTTCCCGGTGCTCGCATTTATGAGCGCAATCTTGTCGTACTCGCCCGTCTTTGAAGCAACTGCGATATACTTCCCGTCAGGTGTCCATGCGATGCCGGGAGTCAGTATATGAAGTTCTTCGAAGTTAGCCGTTCTACTTCCTTTCACAAGTGTACGCGTTATCCTCCCCGTTACCGTCGATGCGACTACGATGTCAAAATAACCGCTGCGATCCGTGATGAATGCAACCTGCGAGCCATCGGGAGAAATCACCGGACTCGTATTGTACGACCCGCCTCCCTTAAGGTGATCTGTAACTCTCTGGGCGAAGGAGGCGAGCGACTGCCTTTCAGCTACCTCGGGAAAATACTCCTTCCTGTTGTACTTCTGCCACTCATCGGAAAGTTGGCTCACGTCTAACCCCGTGGCGCGTTGGAATCCTTTGTTGATGCTGTGAGTTGCGAGGACCGCGTTTACAACCTCACCTACTTTCTCGTGACCATATCGAACGTTAATGAAGTGCCAAACCGATTCTCCTCCTCGATAATCGAGATAACCGTTGAGGTATTCTATGGGAGGCATGTAACCGTTCACAGTCGCATCGATTAAGAATTGGTCGGAATTTACTTCCCAATGATTTAGCGACTGGTATTCGGCCATCCCCTCGTTGAACCAAGTAGGAAGATGGAACGTTATGTTGTGTTCAATTACCGACTGTATTGACCCGCCATAAAACATCTCGTCAAATACGGCGTGCACCAACTCGTGGTGAGTAACATGCCGCATCAGGCTGAGACTCCCTTCCCAGGGCAGCACTACCCTGTTCTTGTACAACTCAGTGACGCCTCCGGTGCCTTCCGGAAGGAATTCAGGGACGATATTGTTTTGCTGAAAATCGTTATGAGAGTTGAACACTGCGATGTTGATCCGCTTGTTTATCTGATAATGAAAGCTGGTACAAATCGAAGTTAATGAACTCTCTGCCTCGACGGCCACAAACTGAGCCAGTTCGTATCCCCCATGAGTGAAGTATACGTTGAAATGTGGGGATTCTATGTATTCCCATTTGAAGTCAACATAATGTACCTTGTTTTGTCCAAACTGTTGTGCGAAAGCCGTAGGAACAAGAACGAGTGCAAAAAGGGCAAAGACAATCTTTCTCATAGCATCCCTTAGAATTAGATGTGATATTGTGCGACAATTAACAGAAACAAGTCGTGAACGCACCTCATGACGGCCTCTCGATTAGATGACCAAATGTAATAAGCACGTTAACGCTCGGGATAGGAGGATCAAATTTTTCATGTGATGTCATAACCGCAACGAACTTCCCGTTGGTACTCGATTATCCAGCCCTTTGCCATTGAACACGGAATCTGTATGTTTGAATGCGATTTCTAATGTCCGATCTTTTTCTCATAATGGCAAGAATCTCGCGAAGAAACAAATACCACCCCACCGGATCAAAAATGGTGTCGGCTCTCGATCTGCAAACAGTGACCACGTTGCATAATGCGCATATCAGTATGTAAGACGCCGCGCATATCTTCAGGTTTATTAATTTCTTGGAGGATCGCCGGCCCTTTATGTTCGCGTCGCATGATTCTCCCAAGGCTGCCCTTTCCGCAGAATATTGTCTGATGCAGGTGTTGCCCCTTCTCAGTGGCCATGTTGTTTCTTGAGAACATTAGGATGCTCGTTGCGAGAGGATTTGTGCCGACCTTTTCCGAGGAATGCTTGATTTCGCTGTTGAGATTCTCAGCAACGCCAGAATGAGCGATTTTCAGAATGAAAAGAGGCGACTTCTTCAATTTAGAGCGGACCGGTACCTCCTCTTTCTTGCTCCACTCCATCTAACAAACATTGCCGCACGTTTGTGACGCCGGCATTGTACAAATTAGTTAACAGACTTGCGTGGGAAACAGTTTCCCGTAGTTCCAATTTAATTAGACGTGGCAGCGTACCGTTGGTCACAACCTGTGGTTTGCAAAACGACCTATTTTAAGGTGACCTTCAGTTCGTCCAGCCTTCTCCCATCGCTTTCCAGAACCTGAACTTCTACGTGTCCGAGGATGATCTTTTCGCCCCTGGAAGGTATTCTGCCGAGTGTTAAAATTAACAGACCGGCCATGGTGGAATATTCTCCCGGCGGAAATTTAACCTTCAGAAGGCTCTCTAATTCCCCGATTTCAGTATTCCCTTTCAGTATATACTGTTTAGGATTCAGCCTTTTTATCTTCTCTTCGCTATTCCGGATTGCGACTTCGCCAAGGAACAGTTCCATCACATCGGACGATGTTACGAGTCCTGAAGTCCCTCCGAATTCGTCGATTAGAATAGCCAGGTATACTTTTTCAGTCCTGAATTCCTCAAGAAGGTCGATGACTGACATATTTTCCGGCACAAACAGTACATCACTCACCAATTCATCAATAACTTCAACTTCCCTGAAGATGTCTTTCGCATAAACGACTCCGACAACGTTGTCGATGGAAGAATCGTATACCACCACTTTAGTCTTGCCGGACTTTTCGAACAGCTCGCGAACCTTATTGATGCCTGTTCCAAGTCTCGCCGCTACAATGTCGGTCCTTGGCACAGCAATGCTTCGCACCGGGAGTCCGGCGTTCGCTACCAGCTTGCGAATCATGTCGGACTCTATCTTGTCCATATAACCGCCTCCGGCAGTATTCCCAAGAAAACGGTAGACATCCCTCCTCTGAAAGATAGCGGGCTTCGAAGATGGACTGAAAAGGAGTCCGGCCATGAAAGTCGACACATCTGCCGTCAGCTTAACGAGCGGCCGCGCTATTATGTAGAAGGTATTGACCACAGGCATGAGAATTTTGGCCGAAGCCTCGGAGCGCTCAAGCGCGACGCTTTTCGGTATCAACTCGCCGAATAGAAATCCGACTACGGTGGTGAGCAACAAAACGATCGGCATCTCGAGATGCAAGTCTTCGTGAAATAGAATCTCTGCCGTCGAGGAGAAAAGTGTCATAAAAAGGTTGGTAGCCACGACTACGGTGGCAAAAAACAACTCGTTGTTTTGCAGAAAGAAGAAGGAGGATTTGAAACGGAACGAATCCCGTCTGTCGACGATAAGTGCGACCTTGTCGGAAGAGACAAACGAAGTCTCCGCACCTTCAAAGCAGGCTATTAATAGCAACGAGATGCCGAAAACAACGACTTCAAACATCATAGAGATTCAGCATCCGACGAAAAATATCGCTGTGATGAAATCGGTACCGGCATGCATAAACGATCAACCGTCTGCCCGCTTTTCCTTGTGTTTCTTTGTCCCGGGCAGGAATTTGTCTTTCAATAGGATGACCCCCAGCACTATCGTGGCAGCGCCGACGTCAATCGCGAAATCCCTGAATTCCTCCGTCCTGCCAGGCACAAAGGATTGATGAAACTCATCACTTGCGCCATAGACCATTACAAACAAATAAGCAACGATTATGCTGAAATCATTCAACCATTTGCTATATCCCTGGAATTTCATAGCCCTGTATGCGAAATAGTAAAGCACGGCGTAGAGCATGGTATGGGCAATGATATGAGCGTACGGAAACTCCATCGGTGCGATATCCGAACCGGGGATACAGGACAAACAAAATATAAAGCCCATCCAGAGCAGGGCCGGCAGCTGAAATTTCACGAAGTCAGGATATTCTCTCAAACTCGACAACGTCTCCATTCTCGATTTTCTTGAATGCCTCGGGGAGGGAATCAATTATGTCCGTTGCTATCAGAGAATATATCCCTTTCGATTCCAAAGCGACATCTCCGGCAACACTGTGAATGTAGACCCCCGCCATCGCCGCGTCCAGCGGACTAAGCTTCTGTCCCAACATAGCCGCTATTATGCCGGTCAGGACATCTCCGGACCCGGCAGTGGCCATCCCGGGATTTCCATGTACGTTCACGTAGACCTTACCCTCCTTAGAAGCGATCACCGTAGGTGATCCCTTGAGTACGAGCGTGACATTGTTCTCCGCAGCGTATTTCCGAGCAACTTCCACCCGTTCTTTCGCAATCTCTTCTACCGAGAATTTTGACAGACGGCTGAATTCACCATGATGCGGAGTCAGGACAATCTCCGCATGAGTCTCATGAAGTATCTCCGGGTGATCCGCTATCGGATTCAAACCATCTGCATCGATGAGAATGGTTCCGTCGTAACTCCGAATCAACTTAGCAACCAACTGTGCGGTCTCCTGATTTCTGGAGATGCCGGGCCCAATTACCAGCGCGTCTGCCCAGCCGAGATTTCGCTGAATCTGGAGCAGTACTGCGAGAGAAAGGCTTCCGTCTGCCGTTTGCGGGAGCGGAATTGTCATTACTTCCGTCAGCTTGTTTTCGAAAATCGGGTTCAAATCCGAAGGGACTCCGAGCACTACCGCGCCCGCTCCGGCTCGCATCGCTGCCTGTCCCACCATAACACCGGCGCCCGTCAAACCGACAGAACCGACAAGGCCGAAGATCTTTCCAACGGCGTGCTTGTGTGTCTCGGGTTGTCGCTTGGGAAGGACGCTTCTCACGTCTTCGCACCCGACGAGGTAGGTATTGATTTCTCTGAAGGCTGCAAGGTCTTTGGGAATGCCGATGTCCACGACATAGACCTTCCCACATTTTTCCTTGCCGTCATTCAGAAGCAGGCCGCGCTTCAGGTTTCCCATTGTTGCAGTCGCTACCGCGTCGGGAGCTATCGTATACACGGTCCCGTCATCGGAGTTCAAACCTGTGGGAATATCGACGGAGAGAACGGGAGTTCGCGATCGAAGCATCATGTTGATGGCCTTTTCAGCCGTCTCCCTCGGGTCCCCACTCAACCCTGTCCCCAGAACCGCATCGATCACGAGATTAAAATCATCAAGGGACGGCACCCGCCCGCTTTCGTCGATTTCCAAAATTTCGACAGTCCCTTGCTCGGGAGGAAGCTCATTCAGCTTGTCGTAGAAAATCTTAGCATCGCCCGGGATTTCATCAGGCTTATCCGTCAACAGCACGCTGACGCTCGCCCCCATTTGAGCAAGATAGAGAGATGCGCCGAAGCCGTCCCCTCCGTTGTTCCCTTTACCGCACAAGACCGCGATTCTCTTCCCGCGAACATCGCCAAGAAGCCGCACTGCGACCTTGGCGACCCCAAGACTAGCCTTGTCCATCAACGAAGAACCGCTGACCTTACCGCTTTCAATCGATTCGCGGTCACACCCCCTCATTTCATCCGATGTCAAAAGATATTCCATTCAATCTCCTTACCAATATAGAAAAGCCGCCTCAAAATAGAAGCGGCCCCAACCATCCGAGTTTATTTTATTAACCTAAAACAACTTCTGCGTCAACGCAACTATGTATCCCGGCGTCAACCCTAGCTCTATGACGGCAGCAGCCGCGATAACCAATGCCGTCGCCCCAAGCCTCGAAATAACGGACTGTGCACTTCCGGCAGGCGATTCTTTGAAATACATGTTCACTACGACGTTGATATAGAAATATACTGAAACGACGCTCGCAAGCACTCCGACAATCGCGAGCCAGGTCAAATTTGCATTCACTGCTGACGCAAAAAGATAGTATTTTCCAAAGAACCCTGCGAACGGGGGAATCCCGGCGAGCGAGAACATGAACAGCGCCATCAGTGCTGCTATGAACGGGTGCCGGTGAGCCAAGCCTTCATAATCGGAAATGTTCAAATACCTGCCCTCCTTGTTCTCGAGAACTGACACTACGCCGAAGGCACCTATCTGCATGAAAGTGTAGGCAAGCATATAATAAAGGACGCCCGTGCGACCCAGACTATTTGCTGCGGCAATGCCGACCAGAGCATATCCTGCGTGAGCTATACTGGAATAAGCCAGCATCCTCTTTATGTTCTGCTGTACCAACGCGACAAGGTTACCCAGCACCATAGTGAACGCAGCAAGGTAAGCAATCACCAGTTGAAGCTGCCACGAAGGGTGAACCGAATAACTGAATAGGATGACGAGTGCGGAAAAAGCCGCTGCCTTGCTCCCTGTTGACATGAATCCCGAAATCGTTGTTGGAGAGCCTTCATATACGTCCGGTACCCACATGTGAAAAGGGACCGCAGATATCTTAAAGCTCAAACCGATCAGGATCAACGCCGCGCCCACCCAGAGGAGCGGGTTGTTTTCCAGCCCAGAGAAGTCCTGAAGTATCAATGCAAGATTTGTTGTGCCGCTTGCCCCGTAAACCAAAGATATTCCATACAGGAAAAATCCTGTCGCGAAAGCACCGAGAAGAAAATACTTCAGTGATGCTTCGTTGGACTTTGCGTCGCTGCGCGCATAACCGGCAAGGACATACAAACTGATTGACATCAGCTCCAGCCCGAGGAAGAGGACCATCAGGTCACGTGCGCTCGCCATCAGCATCATGCCAATGGTTGCAAACACGAGAAGCGTGTAGTATTCGCCGAAGTGAAGTTGTTCCCTTTCCAGGTACGGCTTCGAGAGGAGGACGCTCAATGCCGCACTCAAGAGGAATACGACCTCGAAAAAGGCCGGGAAGTGGCCGGTAAACACCATCCCGTTGAACGCGACGCCGGAGGCAAAATACGTGTTCACTGTTAAGAATCCGGTTACGATCAAGCCGAGCAGCGTTAGCCAGTAAGCGAGGTTTGCGGGCTTCTTGACACTCGCATCCACAACCAGCAACAGTATTGAAAACGCGGTGAGGAAAAGTATCGGACTGACGGCAACTACATCACTATAGTTAAAAGGCATTGTCTCTCTCTCCATGGAATCCCGGCATCATCCGGTGAAATATTACTAAGCTCATTTCAGGTTTCTCTTCAACCAATCTATAATAACGCCCTTAATCTCCGGCTTCTCATTCATCAGGTTTGCGCCATGACCGGAAACATCTTCGTATATCTTCACTTCCTTCGGCTCATCCGTATAACTTTTTGCAAGCTCCCCGGCATCCGAGGCGTTGCTTCCATCACCCCTTGCGGCGATGTACAATACGGAACGCATTCGGTGTTCTCCGGGCTTGTGGCGCAAGAAGGAAAGAACTCCTTCCTTCGAACTCGAGATAGCCACTGCCGTCCTCACATTTTTCGGATAAAGGGCATTCGCCATGCAGGCGACGTAACCGCCGATCGATGTCCCAACGACCGCAACTTTCTCAGGATCGATGCCACGAGCTCCGGACATCCAGTTAAGCAGGCCTTCAAAATCGAAAGGGGCCTGCTGTGGATCGCTGAGCAAAGAAGGCATGTCTTTCACTTTGTCGGAGGCTCCGTGCCCTCGAATATCATAAGAAACGACCTTGCTGCCCAGAGCCATCACTTCCTCCGGAAACGTGTCCCACTGTTCCTTGCTGTGGTTGAACTGATGGACAAGCACCACGCACGGTTGAGGCACATCCTTCGTTGATGGCTCCAGGTAGAAATCGGCAGCAATGTTGAAATGATCGGGCGTCTCAAACTTGAAAGCTCTTTTTTCAAATTTAGCCATGGCTGCTCCTCCGGTTATCCTGACTACTGGATAATTGATAACCAACCAGGAGAAAAACGACGGGCGAATGTTTCGAAAGAAACAGACGAATTGCCGGTCCGGAAACCCATCGTCATCTTCCTCGCCCTCAAGTTGTTCAAAATGGACGGCAGCACTGCTTTGAACATCTGGTCAATCTTCAGTCACTGCGCCGCCAATGCACCGATCTTCGCTTTAGTCAGAGTATCGACCAGTGCCTGTACCGCAGGTTCGCTTTTCGACAGAAAAGTCATCGGATGAACACCAATCCACACTATGAAGACAACGATAGCCGAAAGCACCAAAATTTCGCGGAGATTCAGATCGGTCATGTGTTCATTTTCCGGCTTGTCCACGGTCTTAAAAAACACGCGCTGGTACATCCACAAGAGATAGACCGCGGCAAGAATAACGCCGCTCGTCGCCACGATTGCATAAGCCGGGCTCCCAAGAAAATCACTCTTGAAGGAGCCTACCAGGATAAGAAACTCACCCACGAAACCATTCAGACCGGGAAGCCCGACCGATCCCAGCATGGCTATCATGAAAAAGGTCGCCAGGATGGGGACGACTCTGGCCAATCCACCGAAGTCACTTATCTGCCTTGTGTGCCTCTTGTCATATAACATCCCCACGAGAAGGAAGAGAGCGCCGGTAGTAAGTCCGTGATTCACCATCTGAATCACTGAACCTTGTATCGATTCGACAGTTACGGCAAATATGCCAAGCACTACAAATCCAAGATGTGCAACAGATGAATACGCCACGAGTTTCTTCAGGTCCTTCTGGACCATAGAAACGAATGCACCGTAAATGATGCCGATTATTGCAAGGATGGCCATCAGCGGCAGAAATTTGAACGCAGATTGCGGAAAAAGCGGAAGAGAAAATCTCAGGAGCCCGTACGTTCCCATTTTCAGAAGAACGCCCGCCAGCAGGACGCTCCCGGCCATCGGCGCCTCCGTGTGTGCATCCGGAAGCCAGGTGTGGAGCGGGAATATGGGGACCTTGATTGCAAAGCTCAGGGTGAAAGCCAGAAACAGCCATGTCTGGATCGAAATCGGAATGGTCGGACCTATACTGTACAGCTCAACGAGGTTTGTCGTAAACTGTCCGCCGGGAAGCGTACTGGCATAGTAGCCGAGCCAGATGATCGCGACAAGCATTAGCAGACTGCCGAACATCGTGTAAACGAAGAATTTAACGGCGGCATACACTCTTCTTTCATGGCCCCAGATGCCGATTATAAAGTACATCGGGATCAGCATCGCCTCCCAGAAAATATAGAAGAGAAAAAGATCCAGCGATGAAAATACGCCGAGCATCCCGACCTCAAGGAGGAGGACAAAGAAGTTAAACGCTTTCACCCTCTTCCCTATCGAAGACCAGGATGCGACAAGGGCTATCAGCGTCAGGAACGTCGTGAGCGTAATTAGGAGCAGGGATATTCCATCTATTCCGAGATGGTATGCCACATTCAGGCTCGAGATCCACGGTACGTACTCGACAAACTGAAACCCCGGCTTCGAGGCGTCAAAGTTCAGGTAAAGGAGCACCGAGAAGATGAATGTCACCGCCGCAAAGAAAATCGAGACACTCTTGACAAGCTTCTCGTTGCCGATTAGCAGGAGTGTGAGAGCGCCGACAAGCGGAGTGAATATTATGTAAGTCAGAAAATGGGTTTCGAACATTTCGTTGTTCTCAGGTTACTTCAGGATTATGTATCCGATTATTATGATAATTCCGATTACAAACGTCAAAGCATAGTTCTGAACGAAGCCGGTCTGTATCTTGCGAATAACCCGGCCAAGAAATCTTACCGTCTTGCCCGTACCGTTTACAGACCCGTCTATAAGCATCTCGTCAACACCATGCCACAGATACCGGTCGCTAACGTAGACAATCGGTTTCACTATTACCGCCTGGTAAATCTCGTCGATGTAATATTTGTTAAGTATGATATCGTACATATCGCCTGCTGCTCGCTTGAGTTTCGCCGACAGCTCCGGGCTCTTGAGGTAGGCCCGGTAAGCAAGGTATACTCCAGCTACGGCCAAAAGGACGGATATGGACATCAGGATGTACTCCGTCGATGGCTCTACGACAAAGAGAGACGGCATGGCAGCCTGCGCATTCTCGAACACGGGTTCGAGAAACCGGTCAAACGTATCTCCTCCGCCGAGTATAGCAGGGATCCCGATCCACCCGCCGATTACGGAGAGTATTCCAAGCGCCCATAACGGGATCAGCATTGTCTTCGGCGCGTCGTGGACATGTACGTGATGGACATCAAATCGCGGCTTGCCTTCAAATGCCAGTATAAAGAGTCTGAATATATAGAATGCGGTCAGGAAAGCGGTGATTGCGCCTATCAGCCAGAGGATGAACGAACTGGCAAACGCACGTCCGAGAATCTCGTCTTTACTGAAGAAACCTGCAAATGGAGGGATTCCCGAGATGGCAAGGCTCGCCATCAGGAATGTCTTGTAAGTGCCCGGCATAAGTGTTTTCAGACCACCCATGTTCCGGAGATCCTGGTTCTCATGCAAAGCGTGAATAACCGCACCTGCACCAAGGAACAAAAGCGCCTTGAAGAAGGCATGTGTCATAAGATGGAACACGCCGGCACCGAAGGCACCGACCCCCATGGCAAGGAACATGTAGCCTAACTGGCTTATAGTCGAGTAAGCAAGCACCTTCTTGATATCGTTCTGAACAAGGCCCATAGAAGCCGCATACATAGCGGTCACCGCACCCACTATGGCCACGACAAGCATCGTGGTCGGCGCGAGTGCAAAGAGTATCGAGCTTCTGGCAATCATGTAGACACCGGCAGTCACCATCGTCGCGGCATGGATTAGTGCGGAAACCGGCGTCGGACCGGCCATGGCATCGGGCAGCCAGATGTACAACGGTATCTGTGCGCTCTTTCCGGTAGCACCGATGAAAAGGAGCATCGTGATCCACGTGACCGTTGAA
The DNA here is from genome assembly GCA_021825585.1 of Bacteroidota bacterium. Taxonomy (GTDB): domain Bacteria; phylum Bacteroidota; class Ignavibacteria; order Kryptoniales; family JAKASW01; genus JAKASW01. Next base: position 102,793 of record JAKAGT010000007.1, read on the forward strand.
CTCCCGGATGCAAAATGTCCGGCAGCGGTGCCGAAGATTGTGTCGAAGTTGAACGTCCCGAAATTCTGGAAAATCAGGAACATTCCGATCAAAAATGCAAAATCTCCGATCCGGTTGACGATGAACGCCTTCATTCCCGCGTCGCCGGTCCACGTAATATTGACCCCCTCGAATTTCCTGTCGTACCAGAAACCTATCAGCAGATACGAACAGAGTCCCACGCCTTCCCAGCCGAGGAACATGAGCAGGTAATTGTCGGCGAGAATAAGATTCAGCATGGCAAAGACGAAAAGGTTCAGGTAAGTGAAGAACCTGAACACGCCCCTGTCACCGTGCATGTAGCCTATCGAATAGACATGAATGAGGAAACTTACCCCGGTGACGATCAGGAGCATTACGATAGAAAGCGGGTCGATCAAGTACGAGACGCTGACCCTGAGATTGCCTGCGGCAATCCAGGTATAGACATCCAGAACGTGGCTTCGCGCACTCGAGGGGTCCTTCAACAGGTCCGCAAAGATCACGACGGCAAAGATAAATGACAGGCCTATCGCCGCGCTGCCTATTACTCCGACGACTTTTTCGCCGAACTTTTTCTGTATGAGACTTCCGAAGAGCCCGTTTATTAATACGCCAATAATTGGAAAGAGAACGACGTAAACGACTAAATTATGCATAAAGAATCCTTTGAGAAAGGTACTCGTGCTTGCATTCGAAAAGGATCCACCATGTAAGCGGCTACCATTTCAGAATGTTGACTTCGTCTATGTTTACTGTCAGTTTGTTGCGGAATAGTGCGATGATGATGGCAAGGCCAACTGCAGATTCCGCCGCGGCCACTGCTATCACAAAGAATACAAGTATCTGGCCGGCAGGATTGCCGCTGTATGCCGAGAAGGCTATGAGTGACAGGTTCACAGAGTTGAGCATAAGCTCCACAGACATGAAAATTACTATGGCGTTGCGCAACGTGAGCACACCGACAACTCCGATTGTGAAGAGTATCGCGCTCAGTCCTATATAGTATCCTAATGGTATCATATCATTCGAATTTTTTCTTAGCCAGGAATATTGCTCCGACAATTGCAGCCAGGAGCAAAACAGAAGTTACTTCAAAGGGGAAAAGGTAATTCAAATAAAGAACCTTGCCGATGGATTCTACCGTTCCGATTGATTCTGCGTTCGGCGACATCCCTTCTGTCGAAGTGAAGTGTAAAACGAAATAAGAGACCTCGACAAGAAGCGCAATTCCGAGCAGTACTGAGATCGTCTTTGCCGAGTTGAGTTTCCATTTCAGCAGCTTGTCATCGCCCAGGTTGAGGAGCATTATCACGAACAGAAAGAGCACCATGATGGCGCCCGCGTAGACGGTAATTTGTATGATAGCTATGAACTGTGCACGGAGAAACAGGTACAAAACCGCGATGATGAAGAAGTTGAACACGAGGAAAAGTGCACTCGTTACCGGGTTCCGGCGGGTAATCATCAGGATAGCGGAGGCGATGGCAGCCACAGCGAGAATTAGAAAGGCAATTTGTTCAAGATTCAACCGAGTACCTCCGTGTGTTTTTAGAACGCAAAAAATATAAAAAATGAGGCATAAACAATCAACGCTGAAAGCAAACCCAAAACTGCAATACTCAGCGAGTGTGGCCACCACAGCTCTCCCCTACGCGTGGCAAGAAGCGGTTTTAGCATATTGACGCAGGCTCGGACGGTATGAGCCGTCTGCATTTTCCCTGCCCGGGCTTCTTGACTCTCCAGCAGCCCATGCATACTTTTTAAGAGGTCATTCCAGATGTGCGCTTACAATATTCTTTACCATCTAGCTCTGTCAATCCACTAACTCGCAGGTGCATGAAATGGCTCATCACAATCCGGATAGTCTTTACGGTGCTGATTCGACAATCTTAGCAGACGACATGGCGTTCTGGTCCGCTCCTTTCGGCCGGCGCCTCCTCGACATTGTCCGTCATAAGAAATCTCAGATGGTGCTCGACTTAGGATGTGGTTTCGGATTCCCCATCATAGAGCTCAGCATGAGACTGGGACAATCATCGACGCTGTTCGGTCTCGATCCCTGGAAGCCAGCCGTGCTCAAGGCGGCCCACATTGTCGAATCGCATAATCTCGCCAATGTCCAACTCGTCGAAGGATGTGCGGAAGAAATGCCGTTCGAAGACGGTTCCTTTGACCTGGTAGTCTCCAACAACGGAGTCAACAACGTTAATGACCTGAAGCGGACGTTCGCCGAAATCCATCGCGTCTCAAAGTCCGGTGCACAATTTGCTTTCACTTTCAATACGAACCGGACTTTCGAGTCTTTCTACATCGTTTTTCGTGAAGTCCTTACCGATTTTAACCTGCATGAATCGCTGGTGAAATTGGGCGAGCAGGTATATTCGAAGCGTAAGCCGCTGGTTGAATACATAAGCCTTCTGGAATCAAGCGGTTTTGAATTGATCTCAATGCAAAAAGACAGCTTCAGTTATCATTTTTCGGACGGGACGGCAATGTTGAGCCATTCATTCATCAAGACTGCATTTATGCCCTCCTGGCTGGATGTCGTCCCGCAAGGTCTCCACAAATCGGTTTTCGACAGGATCGAAGAAAAGCTGAATCACATGGGGGAGGCATCAGGCAGGTTATCGATGGAGGTTCCCTTCCTCATAATTGACAGCGAGAGGTTGTGAATTAGAGCTTAGCGCCTCAAACTTGCAAGTTTACAAATTCACGGATAATTTCGTCTATGGGTTTCTATCAGGACTTTCTTTACTGCTTTATACCCCTGTTTGTCGCTATCGACGTGTTCGGAGTTTTACCCATCTTTGTTGGGTTTACCGGCGGCATGGAGAAGATCGGCAGGAGGAAGCTGGTTTTCGAAGCCTCTCTCGCGGCCCTGGCTGTCTCCGTCTTGTTTCTTATCGCCGGAAAGGAGATTTTTGGTTTTCTCGGTATAACGCTCAGCGACTTCAGAATTGGGGGCGGCATAATCCTGCTCGTACTCTCCGTCAACGACCTCCTCTTTGCACATGAGCAGCAGAGAAAGGATCCGGGTGGGTCCGTCGGTGTAGTTCCAATTGGAATACCGCTCATTATGGGACCAGCTGCTTTAACGACGATACTCATACTTGTCAATTCCTATGGGTATATTCTCGTTACTCTCTCCCTTGCAGTAAATCTTACAATCGTCTACCTGGTTTTCAACTACAGCGACATCGTGACGCGATTGCTCGGAAACGCAGGATCAAGAGTATTCAGCAAAGTAGCCTCTCTCTTTCTTGCCGCAATCGCCGTGATGATGATCCGGGTAGGCATCACGGACGTGATTTCCAAACATTAGGAGCGTGATATGGATCTTGGACTTAAAGGAAAGGTCGCCGTCGTCGCCGCATCCACCAAGGGATTAGGTAAAGCTGTTGCCGCCTCACTTGCTGACGAGGGCGCAAGCGTCGTCATCAACGGAAGGCACAAACAAAATCTGCACGATGCCGCCGACGAAATACGACTCAAGACAGGGCAAACTCCTTTCACGGTGCAGGGAGACCTCACCCAGCCCGACGACATCGAGAAGCTATTTGATGAAGTGATGAGGCATTTCGGAGCCGTCCATATTCTTGTTCCCAACGCAGGCGGGCCGCCGGCTGGAAACTTCCTCGACTTTGACGACGAGCAGTGGGAAAAGGCCGTGCAGTTGAACCTGATGAGCACTGTCCGGCTCATCAGAAAGGCAATCCCCATTATGCAAGCCCAGAAATGGGGGCGCATTGTCAACCTCACGTCTTTAACCGTGAAGCAGCCCTCAGATAACCTTCTCCTGTCCAATGCAATTCGCGCAGCCATTATTGGGCTGGCGAAGTCTGTCTCTCGCGATGTAGCGCGTGACAACGTGCTGATAAATAACATAGCCCCGTACTATGTCTCTACTAAGAGAATCGACTACCTGATGGAGCAAACCGCCGCGAAGAAGGGAATCTCCAAAGAGATAGCGTTGCAGGACATCGTTAAGGAAATTCCCATAGGCCGGTTAGGTACTCCGGAGGAGTTCGGGGATTTCGTCGCCTTCCTGTGCTCCGAAAGAAACAGCTATGTCACTGGAGCAACTATCCAGTTTGACGGCGGCGCCTACAGGGGAATGCTTTAGTGGAACAGATGACCCGACCCCGTTAAACGGAAAGAGCAGATCGTTGCCGGGGCGCGAGGCTAATCTGGCACGCTGAAACCGGTCTCAGGAATCACTCAGAGTTCTTCAATACCCGATCTTGCCCTTGGGTTGAGCGACCGTCTGTTGGTGTGGACCAGTATGTACATTACACACCGGCGGGAGATATTTTGCATTGAAGATCGCAGGTACCTTGTCTGGACAAAATTCCGTTGCAAGCATCCCTGTCTGCGCGCATATCATGCGGGTAACGACTCCTTCGGGCTGAACGAAAGAAGTAATCGGAAGTCCGATGCTTCTGTCTGCGTAGACATCCTTCATGAAGATTCCCCAGATAGGCGCGGCAGCTCTTCCGCCCTGCCCATCCCAGTTGGTGAAGTGTACCCTGTCATCGTCAAAGCCAACCCATGCCCCGGCTACGAGTTGGGGTGTATATCCGATGAACCATGCGTCGCCGTAATCCTGCGTAGTGCCTGTTTTGCCTGCGCAATCGAGGTTGAAGTAATTCCTCACCCTCGCCCCCGTGCCGCCGTCAATCACTCCGCGGAGCATGTCGGTCATCAAGTACGCCGTCTGCGGACTTAAAACCTCGGTAGATTGCGTGTGGTTCTCGTATATAACATTGCCGTTCTTGTCCTCGATCTTCAGTATCGAAATCGGCTTCGAGAGAATTCCATCGTCGGCGAATATGCCGTAAGCCGAGATGAGCTGTATCGGGACTACGAGAGCCGAACCTATAGCGATGGATGGATAAGGCGGAATATCGGTCGTGATCCCCATCCGGTGTGCGTAGTCGATCACCTGATTTATCGGGGCTATGGCATCTTGCCCGAGTACCGCCCGAACAGCAACGACGTTGATCGAATACTTGAGAGCGTCGCTAATCGTGACCTCTCCACCAAATTCTCCGTCGGCGTTCCTCGGCGACCAGCGCGTTCCGTCGGGGTTAATGACTGTAACGGGTTGATTAAGAAGCTTGTACGACGGCGCGTACCCGTTGTCAATGGCTACCGTGTAAACAATCGGCTTGAATGCGGAACCCGGCTGCCTCGCAATTTGAGTCACATGGTTGAGCCCATATCTGAATTGCTTGTAGTTGGACGATCCGACCATTGCTTTGATGTATCCGTCTTTAGGATTGATGCAGACGAACCCGACCTGAATGGTTTGCTCAGCCTGTTTGACGGAATCGACGAAAGCGGTGTTCGAATGGAGTTTCTTGTATATCGCGGCGCGTGCCGCGGCCGAGCCCGCATCGCGATAGTCGGGATAGTCTTTTATCGCTCTGTCCACGGCATCCCATAGCGTGGCACGATTATCTTTCCAGTTCCACTTTGTATCAAACCATTTCTGGTATTGTGAGATATGCTGGTCGACAGCGTCGTTGGCAAACTGTTGCATCCTGGAGTCGAGCGTAGTGTAGACTGTCAGCCCGTCCCGATAAATGTCAAATCCGTACTTCTCCGCCAGCTTTTCCAGTTGTTGTCGGACCATTTCAACGAAGGCAGGGGCGAGTCCGGATGAAGGACTGTGATATTTTATTCCGAGTGGCGTTCGTTTTGCGGCCTCATATTGCGCTTCGCTCAACTTGTCGTTGTTGAGCATGTTTCTTAGCACGAGGTTACGAACATCCAGCGCGCGCTTGGGGTGGTTGATCGGGTCGAAGATACCGGGCGATCTCAGCATGCCTATGAGGAGCGCTCCCTGTTGCAGAGTCAGGTCCGAAGCCGACTCATCAAAATAGAGCTGTGCAGCTGATTGAAGCCCGTAAGCACCGCGCCCGAAATATACGTCGTTCAAATACATCGAAAGGATTTCTTCCTTCGTGTACGTCCGCTCGATCTGGATCGCAGTTATCGCCTCCCTAATTTTCCGCGTGAGATTGACTTCCTGATTGAGATATAGATTCCGGGCGAGTTGCTGTGTTATCGTGCTTGCTCCTTCGACCACACGCAGGTGTACCAGATCGATGAGAGCCGCCTTCAGAATACGGACAGGATCTATTCCCCAGTGGGAATAGAACTTCTTGTCTTCCGTGGAGATGAGGGCCTGGACAACATAATGTGGAATTTCCTTCAGGCTTATGAGCGCGCGATTCTTAAGGTAGAATTGGTCTATCACCTGCCCGTCGGCAGAAAGGACCCGGGTAGCCAGATCCGGTTTCGGATTTTCGAGTTCTTCGAGGGATGGAAGTCCCGTCGTCACATAGTAGGTATAGCCGATCAGGAGAAGAATAATAGCGGACCAGACGCCCCACTTCATCGCACGCTTCTCTTTGGATTTCAACTTTCTTTTTCTCCGTTCAGACTTCCTGTATTCAGGGTCGTTAAAATAACGCTCCATCTCCTCTTTTGAATAGCGCCACTTCATTTCTCGAATTCCCATTCCACTAATTGCATCTGATTGCCGTCAAAAATCCCGTACGTAAAGTGCTTGAGCCAATCACCAAGATTGACGTAAACTCCCTTCCCGAGATGTTCCAGCCTCGGGACATGGTTGTGTCCCATGACAACATAATCGTATCCGTCTTTGATATTCCTTTCGGCGAATAATGTCATCCCGTCAACTTCACCAAAATCCTTGTTCGAGGTGTACTCGCGGCTTTTCCTGGAAAAAGCCTTTGCGAACCGGAACCCGATGTCCGGATGGATCCACCTGATCACCGAGTTCACCACTCCGTTTCTCAATATTCGCTTCAGCATTCTATAACCTGAATCCTTAAGCGCCTGGCCGTCGCCGTGCACGATAAGGAATTTTTTGCCGTTCAATTCTTCCGAGAAGCCGTCAGGGTGTACGGTAAGCCCGACAGATTTTGAGAAAAACTCACCGAGGAAGAAATCGTGGTTCCCTGCAACATAATCCACCGGAATTCCTCCATCGGTCAAATCCTTGAGTTTCGAATAGATCCAGAAATAGTCTTTCGGTATTACCGACCTGTATTCAAACCAGAAATCAAAAAGGTCACCGACTATTATCATTCTGCTACTATCATTCGCTACTTTATCAAAAAACTTCAACAGCTCATTCTTTCTCTTGACCTCAAAGTCCGTGCTGAGTGAAGGAGCGCCCAGATGCACGTCCGAAATGAAATAAACGGGCTTCAACTACTTCTTCACCTTCAGGTCGACGGTAACCGAGTCGCTGGCCATTCGGCACCACTTCTCCGTATCTGAACAGTAAGTATAACGCATTAGGAACACGGCACGGTGCAATCCGGGTGCTAGTCCTTCTGTCTCACATTCTATCACAATCGGCTTGCCTTCATCGATACGATCGCCGTCCTTGCCGATACTCGTGATCTTGAAAGAGGCTCCCTCGGTTTTGGAGCTGAGAGTCACCGGGGGCTCTGCATTTACATGAATTCCGTCGGTCGTCTTCAGCCAGATTGAGAAAGTAACAGGCTTGCCGTTTTGGACCTCCACCGCAGAGGTCGGGACTTCGACGGCGACATACCTATTTGAATCAAAGGCGAGACTCATAACTGAAAACCCAACCAACATTATCCATTTAAAATTCCCTCTCAAGCGGTCTCCGTTCGTTTCTTCCATTCGACTTTGACTTGCTGGAGCAATATAAGTCCGCCCACGAAGAATATCAGCACGGACAGAACGGCGATACGCTGGCTCCCCGTGAAACTCGATATCGCACCAAAAGTAAGCGGCCCCATAATAGCCGACGCATTCCCGGCTATGCCGTCATAGAATCCGAAGAACTCAGCCGCATGCTCCGGCGGGGTCAAGAGAGCCATAAGACTTCGGCTGCATGACTGCGAAGAGCCGATGGCAATTCCTGCAAAAAGGCCGACGATGTAGAATTGCGTTCTCGTCTGGATGAGGAAGGCCGACAAAACGACGCCCACCCAGATTACAAGCGTGATGTTTATGCTTCGCTTCGGGCCCCAGTGATCCGCCAAGATTCCAAAGACGATTGACCCCAGTATCGCCGTAGTCTGAGCGACGATGAAGAACACAACGACCTGCACCTCGGTGAAGTTGAGCGTCCCTCTTGCATAAAGCGCCGCAAAAAATATTACTGTGTTGACGCCATCTATGTAGAGGAAAAAGGCGAGAAGAAATCTGGATAGTGACTTGTACTGCCCGAGCCGTCTGAAAGTCCTGACGGCCCGCCTGAGACCGAGACGGAAATAGGGCAGCTTGCGGTGGTAACCGCCCGAGTGGTCGCGAAGCCGGAGGAACGTCGGGAGTGAGAATATGGCAAAGAACCCGGCGACAAGGAGGAAGCTTGTTCGAAAGTTCTCGAGGTTTCCGGCCGAGAATCCGCCTTTTATGAACGGAAAGGCTATCGCGAGTATCGAAAGAGCACCGAGATATCCCATTCCGAATCCGTATCCCGAGACGCGACCATAAAGATGTTTCGGTGCTATCTCCGGCAGGAACGCATCGTAGAAAGTATATCCCCCCTGGAATCCCACATTCGCCGCGATGAAAACGAGCATCGCCGGCAGGATCATCCCTCTCTGAATCCAATACAAGCATGCGGTCGCGAGAATACAAAGGCCTGCAAATACCAGGAGAAATCTTTTCTTCTTGTGCGAGTAATCGCTCGCCGCACCGAGAACCGGAGAGAGCGCTGCCGCGATTATCATCGAGATACTGTCCGCAAGCCCCCAGTAAAAATCGCCGTGTCCCGTCCCCGCCGCTACGATTTCTCTAAAGTATAATGCAAACCCCACTGTCTTTATCATCACCGAAAAAGATGTGCGGGCATAATCGAAAAGCATCCAGGTGAAAATCGTAAGACGAGAGTAGCGCTCGTCCATCACGACTTCTTCTTCGCCGATGTGTTTATCAACCCTCTTCCGCTCTTCAGAACCTTCCCGTCGGTAGTCAGCCGCTTCAAAGCCGCATCAAGAATGCCGTTCACGAACTTAGGGCTCTCCTCAGTGCTGTATCTTTTTGCGAGTTCGATCACTTCATTGATTGTAACCTTCGTCGGTATTTCCACCGAATAGAGTATCTCGGCAATCCCCATTCTTAATAGACTCCTGTCTATGGGATTGACCCGGGATATATCCCAATGTTCCAGATGGCTCTGAAGGATAGCATCAAGTTCACCCAGGTTTTCAAGCGTGTCCCGATAGAGTTTCTTGGCAAACTCGAGGGCGGACTGGTCTTCAATATCCTTGAAGATATCAGCGCTCAGGAATTCGGGCGACGTGCGGGAAATGTCGTATGCGTAGAGTGCCTGAAGCACACGCTCTCGGGCAAGTCTTCTTTGTGATGTCATAAATTACCAACCCATTTCGACTTTTCTTTCACTGAGAGTGAACTCAAACTATGCTCCAAATAGTAAATAGACCTGAAGTGCGGCCGATTCGCGTATGCGGTAATATACCTCGCTGGGCAAGAACATTCTATAACCGCTTGCCATCCCTTTCACCCTTGCGTCCTGCCAGCGGCACATCAGCAGCACACGCGGCAAATGCCATTTGTCCGTCACAATAACTATCTTCTTCATACCGAGCGAGTCGATGAGGATGTCCTTTACGAAATTTACCTGTTCGGGAGTGCTCATAGAGCGGCGATCTCTTATGATGTCGGAGTCTCGGACCCCCTTCTCCCGCAGGTAGGAAGCTTCTACTTCGGATTCGACCGTTCCAAAACGCTTCGTCCCCCCAGTGACCACAATCTTCTTCGCGAACCCCGATTTGAATAGCTTCAATGCAGCATTCAGTCTCCCGCGCAGAAGCGGACTGGGCTTATCTTTCCCCCAAACAGACGCTCCGAGCACAACGACTGCATCAACTTTAGAATGGCCGTTGTACGTCTCCGCATCGGAAAAAGTATAAGCGAAACCGACAATCGACAGGACCACAAAAACGAAGAGTGCCACGCTAAGTATCCGGCCAATCCCGCCTCTCCTGAAGAACAGGGTGACCCAAACGGTCGAGACCTGAACTAATAGAACTCCATACCCAAGGATCGAAGCTTCGTCCTTGAACCTGTTCTGGGGATAAATGTAGAGCGAACAGAGGAGGAATATTATCCCGAGGGAAGTCAAAAGATAAGCCCTTGATTTGCGGAATTTCTTGTAGGCGAGTTCGACAAGGAGAACAATTACGAAAACGACCGCTGCAAGCGGCAGGTTCTGCGGGCTCATCAATCCGTTTTTCAAATTCTCAGCCCATGCTCTGTCTGCAAAAATCTTCAGCGCCGCTGCGATATCGAACAGCGCGGCCGTGTGCAAAAGAACTCTCGGTCTCAAGTCTGGATAAGAAATTTATTAGTCTCTGTTTCTGAGACCAAATTTAAGACAACAGGGTGGGATTTAAAAGAGGGAGTAGAAGTTTCCTACCGATCGTGTCCCCTCATTCTCTGTAACATGATCATCCTGATTCTATCTCTGATTTCGCGGTCAAACTGTTGTTCAAAGACCAGGTATTTCGCCACTTCAACAGGACTCAGAAATTTTCCCATGTTTTGTATGAAGCTTGCGTGTGACTCTGCAAGCTGTCTGTCCAAATCGATAAGACGCTGCACCTCCTTATTGATCTCTTCGTTGCTGACTTTGTTGTCGATCGAACTGTCCAGCTCCCTCACAATCTGCCTTCTCTCCGAAGTAATATTTTTCATCTCTTCGTTGTATTTGTTGTAGAGCGGAAAGAACTTCTCTGCCTTATCCGTCGGAAGATTCATCTCCCGTGTCATCTGCCAGATCTTGATCTGTTCGAGCTGCTTTCTTATCTCCTGTCCCCTTTTTCCCATCTCCTGTGGAAAGCCGGGAGGGGGCGGATTTCCCATCCTCATGCCTTGTGCGAAACCGGCGGACAGCCACACCGGCCAAATCAACAGAAGAACCGCTACTCGTTTCATATATTTCCTCTCAATTAACGATGGCATTTCCTGTGTAATAGAAGTCTTCCAGCGAGGCGCTCGAGTCAGTTACCGATGCCCACATCGACTTGACAACGGCTTCCTGAACAGAGTCATCAACCGCATTCATCTCATCCGTTATTTCGGCCTGGTAGGATACCGCATTCACGTAATTGATATTCATACTCGGCAGACTGATAGCCTGATCCGGAGAAAGAGAAGTCGCCAGAGCCGACACACTCGGCGCAGGCCGAACGGTCCTTAAGCCATGTTCGTAAACACCCACTCCGACCGCCAGCAGAAGTACTGCCAACCCGGCTGCAAAGGCTGGGACTCTCCACCTTACCGGTTTTTCTGCCGACACCTTATCCATTATGATAGAGTGCAGCTCCTGCCAAAAAGTATCCGGGTACTCTTCGATCTCAACCTCACCCAGGAGCCTGATCGGCTCCCTGATGCTCTCAAGCTCTGCCCTGCATTCTGAGCAACCCTCAAGATGGTATTCCAACGATCTCTTTAGATTCGGCTCGATCTTTCCCAGGACATAGTCCGGAAGGTTGACGGCAACATCATCGCATCGCATCTTTCAAGTACTCCCCTATTTTCTTCATTGCATGAAAATAATTCGCCTTCATGGCTCCGAGTGATCTGTGCATCATCTGCGCAATTTCTTCATAAGAAAGCTCTTCGTAAAACCTTAAGATGAAAACCTGCTTCTGCTGCACCGGTAGAGAATCTACCGCCGCGGCGACCAGCTTCTTCAATTCCGACCTGTCAGCCTCTCGCTGAGGTTCATTTCCACCAGATAGCATATTCGATATCACTTCATCCAGTCTGACGACTGCTCTTACTTTTCTCTTTCTGAGATAACTTATTGCGACGTTTGTGGCAATCCTGTATATGTAGGTGTAAATATTTGCATCGCCGCGAAATTTCTTCAAGGAATCGTGAAGCTTTATGAAAACTTCCTGCGTTGCATCGGCCGTCTCATCGTCGTCATTCAACATTCGCTTGATGACAAAGAAGACCTTCTTCTCATATCGATTCACCAGCTCGCCGAATGCTCTGTCGTTTCCGGACTTCACTTGCTCGACAAGCTCTAGATCGCTGGTGTTCTCCATTCAAAGAACTCTAGTCAAAAGCCTTCGGGGAATTATCAGATAGAGGCGCCACTGTAATCACGCTGTTCGTTGGAAGGTTTCCTCTTCCGGTAGATCTCACTGGTTCACGATCCTCAATTAATGTCGAGAATATGACGCAAATACAAAGAAAACGGTTTAAGCTAGCCTTCGATTATGACGACGGCAGTGACATAGTCTCCGGAGTGTGAAAGGGACAGGAAAATCCTCTTCTGGCCGAACATTTTAAGTGAGGCCCCGGTAAGCCTCAAGCGTGGTTTCCCGCTCGGCTCATTGACAACTTCAACCTCTTGCCAGGAAAAATCGCTGTTCCATCCCGTTCCGGCCGCTTTGCTGAACGCCTCTTTTGCCGCAAACCGTGCGGCATAGTGCTGAAATGGATTCGGCTTCTCCGAACAGTATTTCACCTCATCCTCGGTAAAAATCTTGCCTGTGAAGGACACGCTGTAATCCTCGATGCTCTTTCGTATCCGGCTCACCTCGATAATGTCTATCCCGACTCCTTCAACCATCGGCATTTTCCTGAATGATGAAGCCTATCAACTCCTGGATGTCATTGGCTTCGTAATCACTCCCCGATATTCCGGTATTGAACGTATCACCGTACCTCGCAAACACGGTCTTCATCCCTACTTCCTTCGCACCCAGGATGTCACGCTCGGCCCAATCGCCGACCATCAGGGCTTCGTTCGGTTCGATGCCGAGTTTATGCAACGCAAGGGTAAAAGGGGCGGGATGAGGCTTACGCTTGTTCGTGTCCTCGAACGTCACCACAACATCGAAAATATGGTGCATGTTCAGATATGTCAGGCGAAGCCACGCTTCCCTCGCCGGCGCATCTGAAACAACCGCGAGTTTCATACCCATCTTAAGAAGCTCATATAGTGTGATGTAGACGTGAGGATAAGGAACCAATGCGGCTTCCCGCGCCCGCCTGTAAGCTACAACTCCGGCCGAGAGTATCTTATAGTTTACCTTGTCAAAAATATCCGAAAGGAGAGAATCGAAAACATATTGAAACTCGATTCCCTTCTCCTTGTAGATGGCATCAATGCGCCGCTTAACTTCGTCGTAAGGAAGTTCGAGCCCGGCATCGATCATTGCCCGTATCGCCGCATCGATCGCCTCAGTCTTCATCTTCATGAAGTCAACCAGAGTATTGTCCAGATCGAATACGACGGCCTTGATCATCTCTTGAGAATTCCGCCCAGCGCGAACGCCGCCGCGAAATAAGAATATTTCCCGAAACCTGTTATCGTTCCCTTACAGACTTCCGAGATCACACTTGTTCTCCGGAACTCCTCACGGGAGAAGACCTGTGAAAGATGAACCTCAACCACCGGTTTCCTGACGGCTGCTATCGCATCTCTCAGGGCATAGCTGTAATGCGAGAGCGCACCGGCATTCAAGATGATACCATCGGTATCGCCTTCCCGCACGGACTGAACCTTGCCTATCAGTTCCCCCTCACTGTTTGTCTGGAAGAACTCAAAACTCATAGCCGGGAACTCTTTCTTCAGCTCCGAGTTGATGGTCTCCAGCGTATCACTTCCATAGAACTGGGGATCACGCAGGCCCGTCAAGTTCAGATTGGGACCGTTTGCCACTAGAATTTTCATCTTCTCTCTCCGCCTGTTCTTCGACATACTCGCGCACTGCCGGTTTCAAAAATACGTTCTCGGTTCCGACTTCGACGAGGCTCCTCGCGATTGTAGAGGCACGGTGCTTCGGGTCGAATCTCTTGTTTATGACGATGAGCTTCTTTTCCTTAAGTATACAATAGCCGCCGCTGAAGTCACCTTTTTCATAGATAACCTTCAGCCCGAGCTGGGAAGCTGCCTCTTCAAGCTCCGCGATTAATGCTTCAGTTTTCAGTTTCGACATTTTCCTCGATAATCTTTTCTGTTTTTTTCGACCTGATGGGGCGAAATACGATCGCCGCAATCCCGCTGTAATACGAAAGTATGGCGATCACAGACAGTCCCCCGAGTCCGCTCACCCGTTCCACGAAGAGCTTCCTCATCTCGTCGCGCAAGGGGCCGGGGTCCGCTCCCAGGAAGAGCTGCAACTGGAAATCTACGTACGAAATGAAGAATTTCAAATCGAGGTAGCAAGTATATAACTCGACGGGGATAAATATTCCGAAAAGGATCATCGCCATCAAAATATTCGGATGTTCTTTCATCCTGATATCCGACTTGAAGAGAACCACGACGAACCCGATCAACATCAGGATATAACCGAAATCAGTCAACAATGACGTCCTTGCAAGAAGGTCGTAGATTTCCTTCTCGGCATCGAAAGGGATGTCCTGCCTGAATTTGAGCGTGCCGAGTTCGACAAGGTTGTTGCCAATTATACCCCGCGCTGCCGAGCCGCCCAGATAAAACGCCCCTCCAACTATCATCATGAACAGGGCGATCTTCACGCCCCTTGAGAAGCCATCATAAATTGAAGCAGTACTCGGGGATGACTCGCTCATAACGGCGTGCTCTCGAAATCCATGCAGGTCTACAAAGTTTCCGGCGTATCGATGAACTCAGCGATGCATCGCGACGGGAGAAGCCCTCGCTCAAAAGCCATGTCCAAAAACAACTGGATGGCTTCCTTCCCCTTCGGTCCGTAATCGAGAGTCCAATCGTTCACGTACATACCGACAAACTTGTCCGCGAGTTTAGTGTTCAGGCCGCGCGCGAAGCCGAGTGCATAATCGAGCGCCGCGTCACGGTTCCCGAGCGAGTAAGCTATACTCTTCTTAAGGTAGTAGGCCACCCTTCTCTTCACATCTTCAGGGAGGTCACGGCGGATCACATTGCCGCCCAGCGGAAGAGGCAGCTTGAATCTGTCTTTAAACCAGGCTCCGAGGTCGACGACGTTGTGGAGACCGCTGGTCCCGTACGTAAGCTGCCCCTCGTGTATGATGAGCCCGGCCTCAAATTCTCCCGCCAGAACCCTGTCTATGATTTGATCGAACGGGACGACTTCGTATTCGAATGTGCCTGCGAATATGTTCAGCGCGAGAAATGCAGAGGTCTTCTTCCCCGGTATTGCGATCTTCAAATTATTGATGTCATTAACGCCGTAGGGCTTCGTGCTCACGACTATCGGACCGTAACCGTCTCCCATGCTCGCACCGCTGCTGAGCAACTGATAATTATCTGAAATATACGGATACGCGTGTATTGAGATTGCGCTTACCTCATACTCTCCTCTCATCGCCTTTTGATTGAGCGTCTCTATATCACTCAGGATATTCTCAAATTCCAGATCGCCGGTGTCGAACTTCCTGTTCGCAAGGGCGTAAAACATAAATGCGTCGTCTGAATCCGGGCTGTGTGCTACTCTGATTTTCAACCTATTTTCCTTTCTTGTCTTTCAGTTTTTTCTCCTTTGAGAATTTAAAAGCCGAGGGGCATAATCCGCCGATACAGCAAATCGCGCATTTAGGCAGCCGTGACGCACAGACCTTCCTTCCATGTGACATCAGCAGATGACACAGCTGTGTCCATTGTTCTTCCGGGAACAGCTCCATCAGGTCGAATTCTATTTTCGTCGGCTCCTCTTCCCCGCTCAGTCCGAGTCGTTGGGCCAGCCTGCCCACATGGGTATCGACTGCGATACCCGGTATTCCGAAAGCATTCCCAAGAAGAACATTCGCCGTCTTCCTCCCGACGCCGCCTAACGTCAGCAGCTCGTCCATCGTGTTAGGGACCTTTCCACCAAACTTCTCCACCAGGGTTCTGCTGCAGTTGATCACGGATTTTGCCTTCTGGCGGTAGAAACCGGTTGACTTTATGTCCTGCTCGAGTTCAGTCTGGTTCGCATTCGCAAAGCTCACAGGAGAAGGATACTTCCTGAACAGGGCCGGAGTAACCATGTTCACCCGCGCATCCGTGCATTGTGCAGACAGTATTGTAGCGACAAGAAGTTCGAATGGGGTATTGAAATTCAATGCGATCCCGGTGCCAGGGTATTCCTTTTCCAGCAGGGAAAAGATTTTCCCTGCGCGAGCTTTTTCCGCGCCCTTCCTGGGGCTCTTCTTCTCCGGGGCAGTGTGTTTCATGGTTTTTGACTTATATCGCGCTTTTTTGCACGTCAATTTAGCTAATGGGGATTGCTTAGGCAAACTGAGACTCTTGAAGGCGTCAAGCTTTCACTGCACTCTCAGTCTGTGACTTCAACGCCTGGCTCCATTACCGCACCCATGAAGAGGATTGTGTTGTCGCGCTTCTCTTTGATCAGGAACGCAAACGGTCTGTTGACATTAACCATTATCGGTCCGCTATGCTCCCCGATTACAACTGTTTTCCAAACTTCGACCACCGTCACCGCAGCAGCCTCGGTTCCCTGCTCATTCACGTCAATATAAGTACTGTGCAGCACCTCAGATATGTAGAGCCCACCTGCCGGATTTATCTTCGTAAAATTCGCTCCGTCCGAAAAAGCGATTCCCATGCCCATTTGTGAAAGGGCTTTGATCAAGCTCGTCGAGTATTTCAACTTGAACTTCGGCATTGTCAACTGGACATCCTCAGGCCTCAGTTCAGAGACGATGCTGTTGACTTCACTCTGGCTTATCGTGCCAATTGTGTTCATTGCCGATGCAGCATTTGTTGGGAGCAAAATTAGCATACTGTAATCGCCCCGGCCATAAGGAAGCTCCACGGCAGTAAGACTCTGGTCGGCGTAATAGTTCAGCGTGTCATGGACTACCATCATTGAATCGGATTCCGTGGAGCCGTTAGCCAGATAGAATGTCCCGGGTTTAGTGTACTTCGAATCGAAAGTATACTTCCAGGTTCCGTTGAAATACAGGGCGTTGATCAGGAACATCACCGCTCTTGGATCAATCGGCGGCTGAATTATCTTCGTGACCTTGTTATTAGTATCGTCGCTCACCCAGGAGTTGATGATGTCGGCGGCACCAGGGTTGCTGAAATCGAGGGCACTCACCCTTGCATCGAAATAAGTCGAGTCGACATCAAGAAAGCTGTCTTCGACTGCAAATGTGTCCCGATACCAGATTGAATTCGCGATGTCGAATTTCACGCCCGGATCCAGGCTGCTGAAGGTCGCCATAAGGTTCTGGTATGACAGGTTGATTTCATCGTTTGAGAGGCCGTTCAGCCCGAGCGTTTGCTGCATGTCGTCGTAAGTCTGCCCCAGAGCGCCATTCAGTGTCATTGCAAGAGCCATAGAAACGCTGAAGGGAGAGATGAAGAAATTTTTCCCCTGTTCCTGGGCAGCCACTTGATCAAAGAGTGAGGTCGAGAAAGAGTTGCTTGCAGACTCGACTTTCTGTAAGGTGGCGCTGCCAGGTGGATTTGGGCCGGAAGCCTTGGTGTACGGCGAGGTCACATCGCTGCAACCATAGTAGAGTCCGGCGGTCGCAAAGGAAAGACAAGCTAAAACTATTCCGAGACTGCGTTTCATAACACTCCCCCGTTTTTTAAACGCACAATCTTCAGGTTCTCGAAAAGTCAGTACCTGTTCTTGACCTGTTTCTGTTAGCTTAAGGATGAGAAATCTATCTTTCAGGCCGCGCGTCCGGCGCTTTCCATGCGCAGGCCGACGAGAAGGTGCTACCCGTGCAACCACACTTCAGCCGACGGCAGGCTTGATTTCCTGATCCGTCAGCGGCGGATATTCCATCTGCCCCGGCCTATACCTTGGATCGCCAAGCAGCAACCTCTCGACTACTTTTCCCTCGATAATATGCTTCTCTATGATCTCGGTGACGTCGTCCCTCGTGACGTGGCTGTACCACACTCCCTCCGGATAGATAACCACGTTCGGTCCGTGTTCACAAACGTCCAGACAACCTGACTTGTTAGCGCGCACTTTTGTCTTTAGGCCGCGTGCATGCAGTTCCTTCTTGAAGATGTCGCGGATTTCCTCGCTTCCCTTTTGGGCACAGGAGCCTTTGGGGTCATCTTCCTTTCTCCTGTTAGTACAAATGAAAATGTGCCTGATGTATCTCATAGATTAACACCCCGGAGAGTTCTTTGAATTAATTACCAGCAGGACATCGTTCTCCGACGTGTTCTCTTTAATGATGTCGTCCGGAGAGTATTCGAAGCTCTTCGTCAAATTGACCAGAATGTAGGAGTCATCTCCGTCGCTCCAGCCGAAGATTTTCGAAGCCACTTTGGTCGTTTGGACTCCTGCAATACCTTCCGCATCAATTTCCATTCTCAAGATTTCTCCGGAGAAACCCTTACATATGAAGACCTGCACTACCAGTACCCTGTGGTAATGCTCACGTCGCCGTAAACTCGTGCGCTGCATGCAACCCGTTCATTCTCAGTGTAATTGCCCTTCGACATGAGCTTGACCTCGCATTCGGTCGGCTCGGATAGGTTATTCATGCCTTCTACTATTTCAACTTTGCACCACCCGCAAACACAGTCGCCGCGGCACGAGCTGCCGAGGGGAACACCGTTGACACGGGCAGCCTTGAAAAGGGTTTCGCCATTTTTTATTTCGACCACTTTGCTCAAGGGGACAAACCTAACCTTTGGCATCGTTAAGGAACTTCTTTACCTGCTTCGCTGTCATCGTGTTCAACAAATCATCTCTTGTCAGCCAACCCTTTCTCGCGATGAACACCCCATAAATGAAGTCCGCCAATCCGGCAACCGAATGCGCGTCCGGGTTAATCGAGAATTTCAGGCCGGCCGCTTTCGCCCTTTTCAAGTGCCTCCAGTCAATGTCAAGGCGGTGAGGGTTAGCGTTGATCTCGATGACCTTCTTATTGCGCGATGCAGTCTTAATGATCTCGTCGATGTCGACTTCATACCCCGGACGCCCGAGGAGGAGCCTTCCGGTCATGTGGCCGAGGAAAGTCAAATACGGATTCTTCAGGGCTGCCACGAGACGCCTCGTCGCCTCATCTTTTTTCATCGTGAGCTTGCTATGAACAGATCCAACGGAAAAATCCAGCTTCTTGAGTGCAGCATCGCTGAAGTCCAGCCTGCCGTCCGATAGGATGTCGACCTCGCTCCCCTTGAAGACGAAAAAGTCTTCGAGCTCACCGTTCAACTTGTCGACCGCGTCGGACTGCTCCTTCAAACGTTTTTCATCGAGTCCGTTTGCATAGAAGGCGGCTTTGCTGTGATCACTCAATCCCAAATACTGAAGGCCCAGTTTGCGGGCCCCGGCGACCATGGCTTCGAGTGTGTCCGCACCGTCGCTCCAATTCGTGTGAACATGGAATAAACCAATTATGTCTTCGACCTTTACGAGTTCGGGAATATCGCCCTTCGAAGCTGCGGTTACCGCATCCTCGTCGTCGCGGAGTTCAGGCGGAACAAACTGAAGGCCTATCTCACCAAAGATTTCCTCTTCCGTTTCGAAACGAATCTTGTCCCTCCCCTTCTTGAGTTCGCGCATGCCGAGATTATACCCCCGTGAAGATGCGTATTCCTTCAGCCTGCCGAAAAATTCTTTGCTCCCGGTTGAATGGAGAACGGCAAAGGGATACTCCGCCTTGTTAACAATGATGAACTCGACGGGAATGCCGTTTTCCCAAATTACCGACACGAGGTCATCCTGGACATCCTTAACCTCCTTCACACCCTTCAATTTCTGGAGCGCAGCAAAGAGTCTGTCCCGCTCACCCGAGCGAAAGTGGATAACGCAATCGATGTCCCGAATAGTCTCCCGTCGGCGCCTGTAGCTTCCTGTAAATTGATAATGTTCCACGCCGGTCAACTTCTCCAGCGCCTGCGATATGTGCAACGACGTCTCGTGGATCACGTCGAGCAGCCTATATTCGCTATTAGCCTTCATCCTTCTTATTTCGGCCAGTACTTTGTCTTGCGTCTTCTTTCCAAACCCCTTCAACGCGACAAGTCGATTCTCGTTGCACGCATATTCGAGCTCCGAGACAGATTTTATATCCAGCTGTTCGTACAGGGCCCGCACTTTGTTCGGGCCAAGCCCCTGGATTTCGAACAAATCCGGAAGACCCGCCGGAAATGAATTCTTCAGCTCTTCCAGGTAACCGAGTTTGCCTGTTTCCACAAGCTCCGTCAGTTTCTTTGACAGCGCCTCCCCGACTCCCGGAATCTTTTTCGCCTCGCCCTTCGAAATCAGATCCACCGCATCGAGGCGCGACTGGCTTATCGAACGAGCGGCCCGGGAATAAGCGTTGACCTTGAACTTATCTTCTCCTTTAAGCTCCAGAAGAGAAGCTATTTCTTCCAGCACTTCTACGATTTGCTTCTTATCCACTAGTGTCCCCCTGCCAGTTTAAGAAATGCCTCCGTTTGGGCGGCCGTAAGAACAATACCTAGAACAGAACCTGCCACAACCTGAGCCGTCGAGTGCGCCTTCAACTCGACCCTGGCCCATGCTACCACTGCAATAATCGGAAATGCAGGCAAAACATAAGGACCGAACGCAATTGCCAAAAGTGTCAACGGGCCGGCCGCACCCATCGCATGCGCGCTTATCTTCCATTGCGTATTTATCAAAGATATCACGAGTGTATTAGTAGCGTAACAAAACATCAGTGCACACACAGGAGCCGAGGCCTTTGCAAGGAGAAGGAGCACAAATCCCGCAAAGTAAATCGCGGAAGAATTGAGATATGGTATCGTCCGTTGTTGCCGGATCGGAACGTCGATCCGAGTTACCTTTTCCTTTCGCAGAAGCAAATACAGGTATAGAAAAGGAGCTACTGCCCCGAAAAGGACGGCAATAAAGGCAACAAGCAGGCCGTACGTCCCCTGAGGCGTGCAAAAGGCGAGCAAGATGAAAGCGACCATGGCAAATGTGGTCGGCATGAAGATGTAAGATACGGCAAGTGCTGCTCTTTCTTTCACCTTTTAATTTAGCCCTATTGCCACATCATTAAAAGCGGACATTCTCTCCATTGCACAAGATTATTCCAATTTGCGTTCGCAGTGGGTGCGACGTAAGATCAGTCGTGCAATTCGATGAGCTTGTTTCGGCTGGTAGCTCCTCTGATCATACGCAACCTGGAACGCGGGACTTTCAAGAATTCACTCAGCGAATCCATGGCTGCGTCATTTGCCTTTCCATCGACGGGCTTAGCCCTGACAAAGACCTCGAAGCTATCGGCCCCTTTTGGGATTACTAGGTCCCTCTTTGAGTTCGGATGGACTTTAATTTTAACGAGCATAGAGAAATATGAACAGCGGAACTGCAAAAATCAAAAAGACTTCTTCACAGGTTTAGGAATTTTCCCTTTTTGTTACGCCTCTTGAGCGTTATATTAACGCCGGAATTCGGGGCGTGGCTCAGCCCGGTTAGAGCGCCTGGTTCGGGACCAGGAGGTCGTGGGTTCGAATCCCACCGCCCCGACGATCCATGTACAGAGAAGCAAATCAAGTCACGCGGTGCGAAGAGATACCTCATGGAGTTAACAACTCAACAGCCCGGTTAGAGCGTGGCGCGCCTCGCGCCAAGGTCGTCCGTTCGAATCCCACCGCCCCGACGATCCATGTACAGAGAAGCAAATCAAGTCACGCGGTGCGAAGAGATACCTCATGGAGTTAACAACTCAACAGCCCGGTTAGAGCGTGGCGCGCCTCGCGCCAAGGTCGTCCGTTCGAATCCCACCGCCCCGACGATCCATGTACAGAGAAGCAAATCAAGGCATGCGGTGCGAATAGATACCTCATGGAGTTAACAACTCAACAGCCCGGTTAGAGCGTGGCGCGCTTCGCGCCAAGGTCGTCCGTTCGAATCCCACCGCCCCGACGAGTTCACTATCCTTCCTCTCGCGGAGAATGACAAACGCTTTTAAGCGTTCCCTAGCTTCTACTGGAATAGATCAAAGGGTTTTGGTTGTCATCTCTCAATAGATCGCCAATCGTCAGACGAGCAACCTGCTCGACGCTGAGAACGTTTTTAATACCATTGAAAGTCGCACCGTCCGGCATGTAGGCGCATGTCATAGCCCGCCGAAAACCCGGAGTCATATTGGGTCCTGCACCATGAATAGTTAAGCCGTTGTGAAAGGAGCAGCTTCCTGCTTTCATCGGAACTGCCACAGGCCTGCAAATGGCAAGATCGGGATAGAAGTTAAATATCGCGTCCATGTTCTTGCCGATGCCCGGATTCTCGAAACTCGTCTTATGACAGGAGCCGGGGAGAAAATACAGGCATCCATTTTGAAGAGTCGCGTCATCTAAGGCAACCCAGATCGAAATTGCACGTTTGTCACTAAACGACCAGAAAGGAGTATCCAGATGCCACGCAGTCGGATTGGCCCACGGCCGTTTTATCAATGCCTGGTCGTGCCAGATCCTTATTCCCTCACATCCCGACAAATCCGCCGCTAATTTCCCCAACTTCTCGTCGAGCATTAGACTTCTCATTTTGTCGTTAGTCTGCCACAGGTTTATCATTTGATCGAATACTTTCCCGTAGTATTCCGCATCCTTGTTGATCCCGTCGTCTTCCCCGGTTTTTATATCCTCATTCGGAAATTTCCTTCCGCCCCGCTCTTCCGTTGCTTCCTTGACTGCTTCCCTCCAAAAAGCCAATTCATCGTCATCCAACAATCCGTCAATGACTACAAATCCATCCCTTCGATAACTGTCGATTTGTGATTGAGTGAGCGTAGCCTTCACTTCTCGATCCCTCCTCTCTATTTGTAATGTTCACATCCCTCCGGAATGAACCGTCTCGTCCAAGCCGCGGATGTGACTGTTCTCCTCTTTTCCGTCACTGGGCGTAGACTTTCCCGTCAATTTCCGGCCGAATTTAGAATATCATCGGGACAACCGGTCTTAAAAAAGCCCCCGGAGAAACTGAGTCATTGGCCCTGTCAGCAGGTTCGGCCATTGTTTTCCGCCGCTGGAAGAAGCACACAGACTAGGGGAGTGTGCTGTTAAACTTCTTTCTCCTGTTCCGAATATAGTCCACGAAGATATACTCACCGAGTTTGTTGAGTGATGAATAGTAAGCCCTGCCTTTGTTGGCCCGTGTTAGTTCCTCCACAAAGTTGATGAGGTACGGATCTTTGGCAACCATGAAGGTACTGATCACAACCTTCTCCCTTCTGCAGGCGACAGCTTCGTCAAGGGTCTTATTCACTATCCTCGGATCTAGGCCGAACGAGTTTCGGTAAAGTTTGCCGGACTCTTCGAATATTGCGGAGGGCTTTCCATCCGTCACCAGAAATATTTGCCGGTTCACATTCCCTTTTCTTCGCAGGATGCTTCTCGCCAAGCGCAATGCCGCTAAAGTATTCGTATGATATGGCCCAACAGTCACGAAGGGCAGCTCAGCAAGGGTTATCTCTTTGGCATCGTCGCCGAATACAACTATGTTCAGATGATCTTTTGGAAACTTCGTACGGATCAATTCCGCAAGAGCCAGTGAGACTTGCTTTGCCGGCGTGATTCTATCCTCGCCGTATAAAATCATGGAATGGCTGATGTCCAGAAGCACGACTGTCGCGCAATTTGTAAGATGCTCCGTCTCATAAATTTCGATGTCGTCTTCCTGCAGTCTGAAGTTATCTATGTCGTCGTGCTTGAGAGCGTTCGTGATGGTCGATGTCAGGTCAATATTAGTGGGGAGATCTCCGAACGTATACTTCTTCGTCTCGCTCAGCCTGTCGACCCCCTGGCCCATGTGCGGAGATTCGTGCGAACCTTCCGGGCTCTTCTTGAGGTTGGAGAAGACCTCTCTCAGCGCGTCTTCCCTGATACGTTGAACTCCTTTTGAAGTGAGAACGACGACGTCTTTCGCATCTTCGACATAGCCGAGTTCTTTCAACTTGTCGATGAAGTCCTCCAGGCTCATGTCCTCATCGAAAAGTTCATATTCCTGACCCAGCTGACGCATCCAGTCCAGAGCCTCTTCGGTATCCCCGCTTGTTTGAAGGAGAAGGTAACTGAACAGCGAAATCATATTCTGAAGCCGCTGTTCGTCAGTCGCCGAATTCTCAGTCCATTTCGAATATCTGAATCTCATATCTCACCTCGTCGTGGGCGCGCTCTATTTTTCCGCAAAAATCATATGAACAAACCGATTCTCCGCTCTTTCCTTCTTCAATGTGCTCTCCGCGCCGTGGCCCGGCAACACTCTGACATCATCGGAAAGAGACATTATCTTCTCCGAAATGCTCCTGGAAATTTCTTCCATCGAGCCTGTGGGAAGATCGGTCCGACCGATCGATCCGGCAAAGAGCGTGTCGCCGGTGAACATCAGGCGTTCTTCTTCGGCATAAAGGCAAAGAGAGCCGACTGAGTGTCCCGGCGTCTGAATTATGCTGAAGCTTGTTTTCCCTATCTGAAGAATTGACTTCTCATCGAGGAAGCTGTCCACATTGACCGGCTCGATCTGTTCGGGCGGCGGGATCACCATGCCGTTAGGATCGCGCATCATCCATTCGTCTCCCCTGAGGGCAGACACCTGAGCACCCGTCAGTTCGGCGAGCCTTTCCATCTCGCCTATGTGGTCCCAATGCCCGTGAGTTGCCACTATATGCTTGATTGAGAGCCCCAGCTCTCTTGTGCGCTTGTATATCTTCTCTGATGACCACATCGGCACATCTACCACCATTCCCTCTCGGGATTCCTCGTCGTAAACCAAATAACCGATAGTCCAGATCGGACCATCCTCAAATTTCTCGATTACCAAACTCAATCCTCCTCGTATCTCCCTTTTGGCGGGAAGATGCTTCCGACCAGATCTTTGTAAGCGACAACGTTATCCGAATCATCTTTCGCTATCCTGGAGAACTGGTGCAGTCCGTCGAGGACAAATTCCATCGACGTAGCCAGCTCATATTTTCTGGAATCGTCGACCTTCAGATGCCGCCGCGCGACTTCTTTCAGATTCGCAACCTTGCTCAATTCGGAGAAGTATTCGTCAAACGGCATATCGTCGGCGACTTCGATCTTGTTTCCTGATTCGAACCAGGAGATTATCTGCGTGTATTCATCATCCCGCCTCTTCGGTTCCTCACCCTGTGAGTTTCTCACACGTTTCTGGAGCGGATCGGGAAAGTACTTCTTGAATGTTTCCCTGACGGCTTTTCCGATAAGCGCCCGGCTGACTTTTACCGACCCCTCCTGCTCACCCTCGAAGACCAACTCGAGTTTCCCTGTCATTCCGGGAAGCACCTGCTGCAGGTCGCAGATCCGCGGGACGATGACTTTCTCATTATTGATAATCGCGCGGTGTTCCGCACTGCTTATCAGATTTTCCATTACCGAGATAGTCATCCGAACGCTCACGCCGCTTTTCTGATCTACGAATTCGCTGCCGCGCGCCTGGAACGCTATCCCTTCGACAATTTCCTTCAGATATTCGGGCATCACAACTTCTCTTCCGCCGTCCCTGACCAGCCATGCTTCCTGCTGCGTAATCTTCATGGCTTCCTCCAGAGTGCGTGGATAGTGAGTCAGGATCTGAGAGTCTATCCTGTCCTTAAGTGGTGTGATGATATTTCCGCGATTGGTGTAATCTTCCGGATTGGCAGTGAAGACCATCATGACGTCAAGAGGGATCCTCACGTTGAATCCGCGTATCTGAATATCCTTCTCTTCCATTATATTGAAAAGTCCGACCTGAATTCTGGGCTGCAAGTCAGGAAGCTCATTAATGGTGAAAATGCCCCTGTTGGTCCGGGGAATTATCCCGAAGTGAATCGCCCCCTCGTGCGAATAGTGAAGCTTCTGGACGGCAGCCTTAATGGGGTCTATGTCTCCAATCAGGTCGGCTATTGTAACGTCAGGCGTCGCGAGTTTTTCTCCGTAACGCTGCTCGCGCGACAGCCAGTCCAACTCGACATCGTCTCCGCGCCCTTTGATGAGATCAACGCAGCGTTTGCAGACAGGGCTGTAAGGATTGTCACTGATCTCACATCCCTTTATTATAGGGATCTGCTCGTCGAGCAGGGTAATCAGACTCCTCGCGATTCTGGTCTTGGCCTGACCTCTTAATCCGAGCAGGATCATGTCATGCTTCGCAAGCAGTGCGTTGATTATGGACGGGATTACGGTCTTATCATACCCGATTATACCCGAGAACAAACTCTCTCCCCTGTTGAGTCTGGCAATCAGGTTCTTCCTTATCTCTTCCTTCACAGGGAGAACTCTGTAACCGCTCTTTTTCAGCTCATCGATCGTGCGCGGCAGCTGCTTCATAATTACCTCTTACCTCTGCTGTGAATTTATTTTTACATGGTCCAAAAAGCAAACCCGTTTCTCCATCGCTTACCCCTCTCATCGAAAGCCGAACCGGCAAGCGCAGGCTTATCCCTTCTGTGGTAAAGACAATGCATGATGAATGTTCGACGGCGCTCATCTATGATTCAAGACAGGTATCCTGCCGATCGTTACGGATCCGGGACGCTTCCCGTCCATTGCGCTGCAATTCAAGTTTGAAACTGCTAAGTCAAATTCATATTTTCTAACAATGCCAAGCTCAAAAAAGCTCCTCATAAGGTTAAGCTCAGCCGGTGATGTATTACTGACCACTCCGCTCTTGAAGCTGCTGAGACAAACCGAGCCCGATTCTGAAACTCATTTCGTGGTAAAATCACAATACGCTGACCTTATCAGATGTAATCCTAACGTCAACGTCGTCCATTTAGTTCAGGACCACGCTGACATACACAATCTCGAAAACCTGCGGAGAACTCTCATCGCCGAACACTTCGACGTCACACTCGATTTGCATAATAATTTTCGGAGCGTGTACCTCAGGAAGAAAACGGCAGAGAATGTTAAAGTGATTGACAAGGACATTTTCAAGAGGGCAATACTCGTGGGGACAAAAGTAAATCTTTATTCAAACATCAGATCGACCGCCCTCAAATATGTCCAGACTTATGACCGCTCAATCTCTGAAGTCGCGGCACCGGAGATTTTCTTTCCGAAGGGCGTCGTGGAGAAGATAGACCGGCTTTGGCAAGCTGCCGGCGCCGGCGGCGACCAGGCCGTATTTCTGTGCCCGGGTGCAAATCATTTCACGAAGCGCTGGCCGGTTGCATATTGGTCTCTCCTTGCACGAAGAGTGTCGGGATTCGGCAGAGTTGCTCTCGCCGGCGGAGAAGCGGACTCAGGAGATTGTAATCTGATAAAGAAGTCGTGCGGTGCGTTGGACTTCAGCGGGGAACTTTCGTTGATAGAAAGTGTGGCCCTGTTGAGGCATGCCTCGGTCGTCGTGACTAACGATTCATTCCTGATGCATGCGGCGAATGCACTGGGGAAGAAGATCGTAGCAATTTTCGGATCCAGCGTCCGCGAATTCGGCTTCTTCCCGTACGGCGTGAAGAACGAAGTGCTGGAAGTTTCAGGCTTGAAATGCCGTCCGTGCTCACATGTCGGGAGAGAGTCATGCCCGAAGGGACATTTCAAATGCATGCTTGAAACAAACCCCGATACCGTACTGGAAACTGTTAAGTCGTTCCTGAACGACCAGGCCGGCGTTTGACACGATGGCTGACTCCGTAACGCCGATTCTGCGCTTCCACTGCCGACCCGGTGCCGCTCAAAAGTCATGCCCTCAGAGTTTCAAAACACCCGGAGATTCACGCCGCAATGGTACAGTCAAGTGTAAGCGCCAAACAATGCCGGCTACTATGAAAGCTCGATGCCGGCGAGAACTTTAAGCGCTTGCAGGTACTTTTCACTCGTTCCCTTTATGATGCCATCAGGAAGCTTAGGTGCCGGAGGCTTCTTCTCCCAATTTATGGACAGGAGATAGTCCCTGACAAATTGCTTGTCAAAGCTCGGCTGCGATTTACCGGGCTCGTATTTCGACTTGTCCCAAAACCGGGAAGAATCGGGAGTCAGGACCTCGTCGATGAGCGTGAGTTCCCCTTTCTCATCGAGACCGAACTCGAGTTTAGTATCGGCGATGATGATTCCCTTCTTTTCGGCGTAAGCCGCTGCGGCTTTGTAAACCGCAATAGTATGACTCCGAACTTTCTCGGCCATATCCTTCCCGACAAGCTTAACCACTTCATCGAAGCTGATGTTCTCGTCGTGGACGCCGATCTCCGCTTTGGTGGACGGAGTGAAGATAGGTTCGGGAAGCTTGTCCGATTCCTTTAATCCCTTCGGCAGGGAGATTCCACAAATGGCACCTGTCTTCTGATAGTCCTTCCATCCGGTCCCGCTGATGTAACCACGCACGATGCACTCGACGGGAAGCGGCTTTGTCTTCTTACCAATTACGCTCCGTCCGGCGAGATCGCCGAGGTAAGGTTTGCATTCCGCCGGGTAGTCCTTAATGTCGGTGGCGACGACATGGTTCTTGACAATATTCTTCGTAAAGTCGAACCAAAAATTCGAAATTTGGTTCAGGACTTTTCCCTTGAATGGTATTCCGTTCGGAAGTATGACGTCGAATGCGCTGATCCGGTCGGTGACAACGAACAACAGCTTGTCCCCGAGGTCGTATATGTCTCGGACTTTGCCGCGCTGAAATAACTTGAGGTTCGCAAAGTCTGTCGTGGTAATTACTCTTTCCATTTTCCTCTCTCTTCTGATTGTAAACTTGCTGTGATGAACTGGCAAATTCAGGAACCGCCAAAACATGAATCGTAAACTGAAAATAAGACGTTTCCCGCTATTTTCCGAATCCGGTTTTGAGGTATGATGGTTTGCGGACTGCCAACGCCTTTCGCCCATTCAAACCGGTCGCTGACACCCGCGCTTCAGTCGGCGTCATATTCTATCAGCGAAAATACATCCTTCTCCGGGATAGCCTTTCTACCGTTCAGCGGCGTAAGTTCAATCAAGAAACAAATTCCTTCCACCTTCCCCTGGAGACGCTCGATTAATTTGCAGGCGGCGGCCACAGTTCCTCCGGTTGCGAGCAAATCGTCATGGACCAGGACTCTTTCTCCCGGTTGGATAGAATCTGTGTGAATCTCCATTGAGTCAGTTCCGTACTCGAGCTGGTACTCCTGCCGAATCACCTCAGCCGGTAGTTTGCCAGGCTTCCGAATCGGCACGAACCCCGCCCCCAGCCTGTACGCCAAAACACTTCCAAATATGAATCCGCGTGATTCCACGGAGACGACTTTGTCGATCTTCTTGTCTTTGTAATGCCGGTAAAACTCCTCCACCACATAAGCAAACGCTTCACTGTCCTTCAGCAAGGTCGTTATGTCTCTGAACATTATTCCTTTTTTGGGAAAGTCTGGCACCGCTCTGATCTTGCTCCCAATTTCCATTAGTCCCACTCCACTTGTGTTTTGTTCAAGAATGAATTTACTCCTTTTTGAAAATCCTCCGTCGAACGCGCCGCAACGTTCATCATGGCACTGTATCTCATCGCCTGTTCAAGCGTCATGTCTTTCACTTCGGACAGGATCTCCTTTGTCAACGAAATGGCCTTCCGGCTTGTCCCGGCGACAAACCCGCTCAGGATTTCATCGACGCGTAATTCTATTGCTGAGTCTTCGACGACTTCCGAGATGACTCCAATTCTCAGTGCCTCGTCCGCGCCTACGATCTGTCCGGTCAACACGAGCCTTCTCACGTCGGCTTCCCTCAGCTTCCTTAATGCCAGGTTAACGACCACTGCCGGTACAAATCCGATTTTTACTTCCGTGAAACCGAACCTGGCCTTCTCAGATGCAAAGACCATGTCGCAGGCCAGAACGAGCCCGAATGCTCCTGCCAGCGCGGGTCCTCTTACCATTGAGCAGACAAGCTTACTGCTGCTGTATACGTCGATCAGAAACTTCTTCAAAGCGCACGAGTCTTCGAAGTTGGCTGAAGAAGAATTTTTAGAGAGCCTCATGAGATAATCAAGGTCGGCCCCGGCAGAGAAGGCGCTTCCTTCACCTTCGAACACAATGGCTCGCACGTCTTCGTTCGAGTTTGCGTCGTTGAAATAACGAGTCAACTCTTCTACGGCGATGTCGTCAATGGCATTCCTTTTCTCAGGACGATTCATTTTAAGGTAAGCTATTTTTCCCCGCAGCTCGTAGGCTACCCTCTTGCTCATCACATACTCCTTTCCAATCGAGAGATTAAGAATTCAGGTCTTGCTGTCAAGGTCTATCGGCCACAAAGAGGCGATGAGAATTTCTCATGCAAATATGGTCAACTTACCCGAAACCATCAAACTTGATTGCTCTTCCAACGCTGGGAGAGCGAAAGAGTGGCTTCCGATTCCGCCCGACTATGCCGACCGTTCGCAAACGCGTAAATTGATAAAGGGCACCCGCTTGTGTATATTGATGCACAAAAAAGATGAGATGAATTAGCCACACAATGAGTCTTTCTCCCCAGCTTATTAGAAATTTCTGTATCATTGCGCACATAGATCACGGGAAATCGACCCTTGCCGACAGGCTTCTGGAGCAGACCGGTACGATAACCGAACGCCAGATGGTCGACCAAATACTTGACGATATGCCTTTGGAAAGAGAACGCGGCATAACGATCAAGAGCCACGCCATCCAGATGAAATACGGCGCGAATGACGGGAACACGTATACTCTTAATCTGATCGACACACCGGGCCACGTTGATTTCTCTTATGAAGTGTCACGATCGCTGGCAGCCTGTGAAGGCGCCATACTCGTTGTAGATGCATCGCAAGGAGTAGAGGCCCAGACAATCAGCAACGTCTATTTGGCCATAGATGCAGGACTTGAAATCGTACCTGTCATAAACAAGATAGACCTTCCCAGCGCAATGGTAGACGAGGTCAGGAAACAGCTCGTTGACCTCATCGGATGTAAGGAGGAGGAGATCCTCCTCGCCAGCGCCAAGGCCAAGCTCGGCATCGGCGATGTACTTGAGGCCGTGGTCAATCGGATTCCGCCCCCTGCCGGCAAATCAGACGCACCCACAAGGGCACTTATATTTGACGCCAAATACGATTCTTACCGGGGAGTGGTCACTTATATTCGCATAGTCGACGGCGTCCTCAGGACAAATGACAAAGTCCTGTTTCACAAGACAGGAAAAATATTCCAGGTGGAGGAGGTAGGGATACTCGAGATAGATCGGGTTCCGGCGAAGGAACTGGAGGCAGGCAACGTCGGATATTTGATAGCCGGAGTGAAAGAGCTGACTGAAACGCGGGTCGGCGACACCGTGATGGACTCATCCAACCCTGCGTCCGAACCGCTGTCCGGCTACCGGGAAGTCAAGCCGATGGTATTCAGCGGCCTCTATCCCGCACAGAGCGAGCACTTTGAGGAACTGAGAGACGCGCTCGCAAAATTCAAACTCAATGACGCAGCTCTTCTTTATGAGCCGGAGACTTCGACTGCACTCGGGTTCGGCTTCAGGTGCGGCTTTCTGGGGCTTCTGCACATGGAGATCGTGCAGGAGAGGCTTGAGAGAGAATTCAACCAGACCATCATTACCACTGTTCCCAACGTTGAATACAAAGTCGTCAAGACGAATAAAGAAGTCCTGCTGGTGGACAACCCCGCTGAGATGCCTTCCCCGGCCGAGATCGATCATATCGAGGAGCCGTACGTCACTGCGCAGATAATATGCCCATCCGAATTTATCGGAAATGTCATGAAGCTTTGCATGGACCGGCGGGGCGTCTACAGAAACACGACCTATATTGACACGAAGCGTGCAGACATAAGATTTGAACTTCCGCTTGCAGAAATCGTTTTCGATTTCTTCGACAAGCTGAAATCCCTCACAAGGGGTTACGCCTCGTTCGACTACGAATACCTCGACAACCGTGAGTCCAACCTTGTCAAGCTGGATATTTTGTTGAACGGAGAGGTCGTGGACGCGTTGTCGTCGGTTGTCCATCGGGACAAATCTTACGACTGGGGAAGAAAACTCAGCTCAAAA
The DNA here is from genome assembly GCA_021825585.1 of Bacteroidota bacterium. GTDB lineage: Bacteria > Bacteroidota > Ignavibacteria > Kryptoniales > JAKASW01 > JAKASW01. The sequence goes on from JAKAGT010000007.1 coordinate 134,708, forward strand.
TTGCGAAAGCTGATTCCTAAACAATTATTCGAAGTTGTGATTCAGGCTGCAATCGGCAGCAAGATCATCGCACGCGAAAGCATCTCCCCGATAAGGAAGAATGTTATCGCAAAATGCTATGGCGGCGACATAACAAGGAAGCGTAAGCTCCTTGAGAAACAAAAGGAAGGCAAAAAGAGGATGAAGCAAATCGGAAGAGTCGAAGTCCCGCAGGAAGCCTTCCTCGCTGTGCTTTCATTGAACGAAGAAGAATAACTCTAAGGATCATGGAGAAGACAAATTGAAACAGTCCACGGGAACCCGCAATGTGGAACCAACCGCACCGAAAAAGCACGCCAAGACTCAGAAAAAGCGATTCAGAGACTCTGCAGAGGGATTGATATTCGCTATTATCGCCGCATTACTCCTGAAAACGTTTGTTGTCGAAGCCTTCAGGATCCCGACAGGTTCGATGGAGAACACTCTGCTCGTCGGCGACTTCCTCCTCGTAAACAAATTCATCTACGGCTCCAAAAGCCCGCAATATCTTCCTTTCACGGACATTTCCATTCCCTATTTTCAACTGCCGCCGCTCAGATATCCGCACCGTGGAGACGTCGTAGTGTTCAACTGGCCCGGGGACCGCGACGAAGTGAAGCCTCCGGAGCCCGTAGATTATATAAAGAGATGTATCGGCGTCCCTGGCGACACGGTCCAGGTCGTCAACAGAGCAGTCTACGTAAACAGCAAACTCCAGCCATTTCCCCCAGGAGTGAAGTTCGACACATATACTATTCTGCCAAAAGGATACCCGAATCCCCAGATTTTTCCGGAGGGATCGGATTTCAACGAGGATAATTACGGACCTATAGTGGTGCCCAGGAAAGGTGAGGTTATCCACCTCAGCACGAAGAATTATTTGAAATGGAAAATATTTATCGAGCGCGAGGGAAATACCTGTAACCTTCATGGCTCAACAGTCTTTGTGAACGACAAGCCAGCCTCTGAGTACACCGTCAAGAACAACTACTATTTCATGATGGGTGATAATCGGGAAAACAGTTTGGACAGCAGATTCTGGGGCTTTGTGCCGTTCAAAAACGTCGTAGGTGAGGCGATGATTGTCTACTGGTCCTGGAGTCCGGACATACCGATCTATGACATCTTCGCAAAACTTGGAAGCGTGCGCTGGAATAGAATTGGCATGATAATTCACTGAGCAGAATGGTTGCAGGTTCTTGAACGAGCTTAAACGGAGAATGTAGGTATGTCGTCACCACATGGCCGGTCAAAAAGGCAGGTAAACGCTGGACAGAGAGATCTCGGGAAACACGACGTCCCTGCAGCAATTGGAAAGCAGGCGGTGAAAGGGGCTCCCCACGCGACCAAAGAATCTTCATTCCTGAAGAGAATCTATTCTATGGGGGCGAGCTTCGTCGCTCCAATCACATTTGCCCTGCTTCTTGTCACGTTTGTCGTCCAAGGCTATGGCGTCCCAACAGGGTCGATGGAAAACACGGTAATGACGGGAGACTTCCTGTTCGTCAACAAGTTCATATATGGGGCGCGGCCTCCTCAATATATCCCGTTGACGAGGATCCCAATTCCGTACTTTCGTCTTCCGGGGCTCCGCCTTCCTCAGCGCGGCGACATCGTCGTATTCGACTGGCCGGGAGACCGGGATGAAGTCAGTACCTTGCTCGATACCGATTATGTGAAGCGTTGCATCGGGCTACCAGGAGATACCATATCAATTGTGAACCGAATCGTTTACGTGAACGGTAATCGCGTCCCCTTCCCGCCGGGAGTAAAATTCGACACATACAACGTTCTCCCCAAGGGTTATGCGGATCCAATGATTTTCCCGGAGGGTTCGGATTTCAATGCCGACAACTATGGACCGATAGTCGTGCCAAAGAAAGGTTACATTATCCATCTTAACCCGTCCGATTTTCTGAAATGGAAGATTTTTATCGAACGAGAAGGCCATGCGTGCAGCCTGCGTGGAGCAAACGTTTACGTCGACAACAAGCCGACGACGAATTACGTCGTTCAGGGAAACTACTATTTCATGATGGGTGACAATAGAGAAAATAGCCTTGACAGCCGGTATTGGGGATTCGTTCCGTTCAGGGATATTGTCGGTGAGGCAATGATAGTCTACTGGAATTGGGACCAGGCGCTTCCAATCTATGATCTCCCTCAAAAATTAGCATCGATAAAATGGGACAGGATCGGAATCATCCCACGATAGCTGCGCCCGTTCGAGCGGTTTCCTCGCCACTTGGGTTGTACATTCACATCCCATTCTGTGAGAAGAAATGCTTCTACTGCGACTTTTATTCAATCGAAAACCATTCTCAGCGAAACGAATTCGTCGCGGCCCTCATTAGCGAGATATCGCTGGCTTGCGTATCGGGTCGGAAGCAAGTCGTCGACACGATTTTCCTCGGCGGCGGTACCCCCTCCCTTCTCACTCCGACCGAGGTAGAGACAATTATCGATGCGATCCACCGTCATTTCGATGTCGCCGCTAATCTTGAGTTTACGATCGAGTGCAACCCCGGGACGGTCGACACAAAATACCTGTACGATTACCGCGGACTTGGAATAAACAGAATCAGTTTTGGAGTCCAGTCGTTCTTCGATGATGAGCTCGTCTTCTTATCCCGAATACACAATTCTCAGGAGGCAATCACGGCTGTGGGAGAGGCAAGGAGTGCGGGTTTTGATAACATCAACATAGACTTGATGTATGCCCTGCCGTCCCAGACCACCGAAAGGCTCCTGTCAAACCTCGAAACCGGAACGAAGTTGGGCCCGACCCACTTGTCGGCATACGCCTTAATCGTTGAACCCGGGACTCCACTTTTCTCAGCAGTTTCCAAAGGAGACGTGAAGCCATCGGAGGAAGATACTGAAGCGGCGATGTATGAAACCGTAATGAACTTCATGGCGGGGAAAGGTTACGATCATTACGAGATATCGAACTACTCCCTTCCCGGTTTTCAGTGCAGACACAATCTAAAATATTGGGATGTGGGAAATTACATCGGCTTCGGACCAAGCGCGCACTCTCACCTCGACGACCAGCGGTGGTGGAACATTTCTTCCTTAAACGGGTACCTCGCCCATCTTGGGAACAACGAGCTCCCCATATCATCTATGGAAATTCTATCACCTTCTCAGAAACATGACGAGTTCATTTTTCTCAGCCTGCGGCAGGGGAAACTGGATTTACGCGTCCTTAAAGCGAGGTTTGGGATGACTCTTGAAAAAGATTTTCTTTCAGGCATGATGGAGGCGGGTTACTGTACTACTGCCGATGATACGCTCATTTTAACTGCAAAGGGGTTCACGGTATGCGATGAAATTGCAGGCGAAATCATCGGCCTGCGTTCAGTCTCAGTCTAGCCCCCCTTCTTGATGAGAATCTGCGTCTGGGTGCCGTTGCAGATGCTTCCCTTCGAATTCGCCCCTTCTATCCTGCAAATCAACTTCTTCCCGTCAATCCCCGAAAGGATTGCGGTAACCCTGACGATGTCGCCGATCTTTGTCGGCGCGATGTGGTTCAGACATATTCCACCTCCCGCCGCATCCTCTTCCTCTTGCAGATAAGGTGTAATCAAATTTCTCGCAGCAAGCTCCGCATAATAGACCAAGTGAACCGCTGAGAGGACATTGTGAATAACCCTTCCCTCAAACGCGGCCGCGTGACTCTTGTCCACCGAAAAAGTGACGGTAGATTTCATGCGTATGCTCAGGCCGCTTCTCATCGTCTTCCTTCCAGATCACGACGACTGAGAAAAAAGTCCTTCACCACAGAGAAATCCTCAAGGAGGCTCACCGTCTTAGAGATAGCTTCCCCCGAGGCCGCAAGAAATCCATCCCGCATGTCCTTTTTCTCAGCATCCGGCAAGCAGTCGGCTGCCTCCGACAGGAGCGAAACAAATTTGTTGAATGTGTCCTCGGCTTCCATCGACAAACGTGAGTTCACGGTTTCATCCGAGATGCCCTTATCCAGGAGGTGTTTCAGTTTCTGAAAGCTCTTGGCGACGAACGCAAGATCGCTGAACAGGGCCAAACAACCCTTGTCACTGCAACTTTCGTACAGCTCGCCTATAAGCTCTCCGAAGTGTAGCTCGCGCCCCGTGGTCGAGCTTACTAAGACGACAAAGGCTTTACCGTCCGGATGGCGCTTCAATTTCTAATTGTGAATCCTTTAATTGCTTGAGTACATAGTTTCGGAGTTCGGCATTCTCAGGCTGCTTCAGCAATAGTCTGCCGTTGCTGAGGATCGGTTTGAGCAGAGGCTCGAACGACCTCTCCCGCTTCTGTGATGCAGGGACGACTTTTCTCTTCCCTGTTTTCGGGTTCAGGTAGACCTGCTTCTCCCCCGAGAGTTTTCCCCTCTTGGAAACGGGTTCTCCCTCTATCTCGATTATGTCCATCGCAAAGTCGAGCACGGGCGCACTGCTTATGGACGTTCCAACCCCGTACGCATCGACCATCGCGTTCAATTGCTGAATGGAGAATTCGTCTACTCCTCCGCTCACAAATATCTTCACGTCCTTATGGCCGCGGATGTCAAGTTCCCATCTCACTTCCCTGCATATTGCCGGAAAATCTCCGCGCCTCGAACCCGGAGTATCGAGGCGCACCGCGAACAGTTTCTTCCCGAGTGCCTCGGCCACCCTGATCGACTCGAACTTCTCGTCATGAAAGGTATCGATCAGCACCGTCCTTTGCACGAACGGTTCCACAACTTCGTCGAAAGCCTTTGCCGCATCCACTGTATCCCGAAACAGGAGGATCATCGAATGAGGCATAGTACCGCTCGGCTTGATTCCGACGTCTTCAGCACCCAGGAGCGTGGCTACGCCATCGCACCCCCCGATGTATGAATTCCGGTCGATCATCGGAGTAATCGACGGATGCATTCTCCGTGCGCCAAAATGCACCACCGGCTTATCTCCGGCGGCTACTCTCACACGCGAAGCCTTCGTGGCAATGCCGGACGCCTGGCAAAGGAAACCGAGTATTGCCGTTTCATGCACCGCAAAATCCTGATATAGGCCTTCGATTATAAGCACGGGCTCGTTCGGATAGAAAACGGTCCCCTCGCGCATCGCCTTCACTTTCACGGGAAGGTTGCTAAGGAGAGCAATTGCCTCGTCCAAACCCGCAAGCACCGCCCACGGATAATTGCGTGGGAACCGTTTAACAACAAATTCTGCCTTCACGTTCTTGCGTATATTCTTTGCGTTGAGAACACTTAGTGCCCGCTCAAAGTACACATCTGTGACTTTGCCTTCCAGAATTTCTTTTGCGGTAGCAATATGAAAAGGTTTATCCATAAATCCTTTCGGCTCTTACACCTAATTTCTATTTCAACAACTCAGTCAAAACACACTTCGATTTCAGGATTCCTATTCCGCCAATCAGGGAATTAGTCATGGCAATCCTGAGCCTACCCCGTTCACAACCACCCTTTCTTATACAGGAAGTTCTTTACGACCTGGGTGAGAACGACATAGCAAAGCAGAGTCAACACAATCAAAGGCCAATACAACCCGGGCAGACCGACAAAGCCGAGGGAGGCGGCAAATGGGGAATGCGGCAGCCAGATTCCTATCGCCATAACTATGGCGCTGGTCAACATCAAAGGCCAGCTTGCCCTGCTCTGCAGGAACGGCACCTTGTTCGTCCTGATGACATGAATAATCAAAGTCTGCGTCAGGAGAGACTCCACAAACCATCCGCTCTGGAACAAGGAAGCGTTGGCAGGGTTCCAGCAGTTAAACAAATAGAGCATCATGAAGTAAGTGGAATAGTCGAAGATCGAGCTTACCGGTCCTATAAAAAGGATGAATCGAGACAATTCACCGATGGACCATGGCCGGGGCTTCGCGATCTGTTCCGGATCTACTTCGTCCGTCGGAATGGAAGTCTGGGAGACATCGTACAACAGGTTGTTCGTCAGAATCTGAACCGGCATCATCGGAAGAAACGGCAGAAAAATGCTCGCTCCCAATACGCTGAACATATTCCCAAAATTTGAGCTTGCTCCCATCCTGATATACTTCAGGATGTTGGCAAACACTTTTCTCCCTTCGAGCACGCCTTCTTCCAGAACCATCAGGCTCTTCTCGAGAAGGATGGCATCGGCAGATTCCTTAGCAATGTCGACCGCAGAGTCGACCGATATTCCCACGTCTGCAGCCCGCAGGGCGGGCGAATCGTTGATGCCGTCTCCCATGAAACCCACTGCGTGTCCCTTTGCCTGCAGCGCCTTGACGATGCGCTGCTTGTCGGCCGGCGAGAGTCTGGCAAAGACCGTAGTCTTCTCCGCCGCATCAGCGAGTTCCTGGTCGGACATCTCGGCCACATCGCTCCCCATCAACAGGTGGTCGACCGCGAGGCCCACTTCGCTGCAGATCTTCTTCGTTACAAGTTCGTTGTCGCCGGTAAGAACCTTCACGGCGATACCGTGGGCCTGAAGGGCCTGGATGGCGGGAGACGCGGTCTCCTTAGGCGGATCCAGGAATGCAAGATACCCCTTAAGTATCATCCCGCTCTCGTCGTCCTTTGTGTAGGCCTGCTTCCGGTCAAGATCCTTATATGCCAGGGCAAGGACCCTGAACCCGTCGCTGCTTAATCTCTCGTATTCTTCCTTCAGGTCTGCTATGAGAACCGGGTCGATCGGATGGATTTCGCCGTCAAGCTCGAAGTCCGTCGACCTCTTGAAGATTTCTTCCGGGGCGCCCTTCGTTATCATTCGTGTCTTTGCATCGGGGAGTTCAACCACTACCGACATTACCTTGCGCGAGAAGTCGAATGGTATTTCGTCTATCTTATTGTGTTCCGGAATATGAAGCTGTTCGTGAATTTCCTTCCTGGCGAGAATGGCGCGATCGAGTATGTTTCTCAACCCCGTCTGGAAATGGCTGTTTAGATATGCCATCATCAACACGTCATCGTCCTCGTTCTGAACGACGTCGCAATGCTGCTCAAGGATAACGTGATCGACGGTTAGTGTGCCGGTCTTGTCGGTACAGAGGACGTCCATCGCTCCCAGGTTCTGTATCGAGTTCAGCCTCTTGATGATCACCTTCTTCTTCGACATGGCAATGGCGCCCTTGGAAAGACATACGGTCACTATCATAGGCAGCATTTCGGGAGTCAGTCCCACGGCGACCGCCAATGCAAAGAAAAACGCTTCCCGCCAGCTGCCTTTCGTCAATCCGTTTATCAGGAAAACAAACGGCACCATGACGAACATGAAACGAAGCATGAGCCAGGTGAACCGCTTGACTCCCTTGTCGAAACTTGTTTCCTGCGTTTGAGTGGTGATCATTCCAGCCATGCGGCCGAGGTAGGTATTGAATCCTGTATTGATCACCACGGCAGTCCCGCTTCCGCTCTCGACGCTGGTCCCGAGGAAACACAGGTTCTGCGATTCCAGCGGCGTGCGTGCGGCCCCATCCTGAATTGTATCGAATTTCTCGACGGGAAGAGACTCTCCCGTGAGACTGCTTTGAATGACGAACAGGTCCTTTGAAGCGACGAGCCTGACGTCCGCCGGAATCATGTCTCCCGCAGCCAGTTTAACAACGTCGCCGGGGACGATCTCCGCGAGAGGAATTTCCTTCGCGACACCATCGCGCATAACCGTAGCCGTCACATGAATCATCGCCTTCAACTTCGCGGCGGCGTTGTCGGCGCGATATTCCTGGACGAATCTCAGCACGATGCCCATCAGCACCATGACGCTTATGATAGCCGCCGTCTCGACATCCTGAGTGAGAAGCGAAATTGTTGCCAGCACAGCCAGCAATATTACAAGCGGGTTTATTATGGCGTTGAAGAGAAGCTTTGTCCAGCCGCTCCTCTTCTCCTGCACGACTACGTTAGCACCGTATTCTTCAAGCCTCCGCTCCGCCTCTTCGCTGTTAAGGCCGCCGGCAGAAGTCCCATGCTCCGCGTACAATTCATCGACGGCACTCACCGACGCTTTAAGCAGCTGAGGCGACACGTCAATTCGGTTGCCACCGGATCTGACAGCGGGGAAGATTTTTGGCAGGATATTCGGCAATGATAATTTCATTTCCGCTCTTCTCCGTCGAGTTGACTGGTTGACATAATGGTTTTAGTTCTCTGGTTCAAGCGACCCTACCTGTGAGCGGTTGAGCGAGGCCCACATGTCAGATTATCGAAAACTCTCGAACATTGCAGCCGAAGTCACTGCGAATGCCGCCCGCAGCCGGTTCGCAGGGCGGACCTCAGTAATTTATTATTTCAAGCGCGAAGATTCTACAATAATGTTCCGTCGCAGAGATCTCTCACTCTCGTAGCGACCGCGTTCGAGGCGCCGAGATGTTGGTCCACATAGGCTTTTGCAATATCACCCGCCTTCTTCCTGGCCAGGGAGTTCTCGATCATCCCGTAAAGAACTCGGTAAGCGGCGGCCGCGTCCTTAACGAAAAAAAGACCACCTGTCTGCAGCAAATGGATCGCCTCGTCGGACCTGTCGATTCTCGGCCCTGTGATGATCGGGAGCCCGTAAACGGCAGGCTCCAAAACATTGTGCACACCGGCACCGAAGCCTCCCCCCACATACGCCACGTCTCCCAGCACGTAAAGCTGGGAAAGTATGCCAACCCTGTCTACTATGAGAAAGGAAAACTCACGCTCCCCTGCTCCGATTTCAGACATAACTCGTGCCGTAGGGAACTGCTCCCGAAGCCGGCCCACTTCTTCCGACGTCGGTTCATGCGGCACAACGAGAACCGTAAGGGATGAGAATTTTTTCGACAGCCTGTTCAGGCCGGGGGCAAGTACATCAGTGTCCTGCCGCCAAGTGCTACCGAGAACGACCACGGTTCTCTTCCCGTTGTCGATGACAAACGGAATTTTCTCCGATATTTTGTTGTCAGCGCGGCGGCTGTAAACACGGTCGAAGCGAGTATCGCCGACGACCATTGACTTTTCCGTGCCAAGGAAGAAATCGAATAGCTTCTTGTGCTCGGAAGTCGTGGTGAGGATTAAATCTGACAGGCCGTATAATTTTCGGAAGAAGTTTTTCAGAAAATCCGCCCGCTGAAGCAGCTTCACGGGGAAAGTCGCGTCTGCTATCACCACCTTGGCACCAAATTCCTTGGCGGCAATCAGATGATTGAGCCAGAGATCGTATCTCATGACCACGACTACGCACGGCTTTACGAGAGAGACGAATTTCGCCGCGTTCCACGGACTATCCAAAGGGATATACGTGACCACATCCGCATTTTGATAATTCCTGGAATAGTCGAATCCGGAGGGGGAAAAGAGCGAGACTATAATCCTGTATCCGGCTTGTTTGAGAATCTCTATGATCGGTTTAGCCTGTTCAAATTCACCGAAAGACGAAGCGTGGAACCATATCCGGTTGCCCTCCGGGACCTTTGAAAGCTTGTTGTCGAGCTCCGCAAAGAGATTCTTCCGCCCCCTGAAACCCCGACGCGTCTTCTTGTTGAAAAATGACATTGCAAAAAAGAACAGGTGCATCAATGGCATGAATACATACGAATACAGCAGGCGCTGTCCGCCCGAAATTGTCTCTACCTTCTGCTTAGCCACGTCTCAGGATCCTGTTTGGTGGTGTTCACCCAGACTTCGAAGTGCAGAATTGACCCACCCAATGACTCACCGACAGTCCCGATCGGTTCATCCGCTTTTACCAAATCTCCCTCCCTGACAAAAATATCGGATAGATGTGAATATACTGTTCTCAGTCCGTTATAGTTGTTGATAATGATCAGGTTGCCGTACGACGGGAGCCAGAATATTCTTGACACCTGACCAGCCGCTACGCTCCTCACCTGGGCATTCTCCGGAACCGCGATATCAATTCCGTAGTTCAGGGTCACGGTCTTCAGAACGCGGTTCTCCTGCTCGCCGAACTTGGCAACAACTCGACCGCCGACTACCGGCCACGGAAGATGTCCTCTTAGTGTGGAAAGACTCCGCGAGAAAGGTGTTGAACGGCTTTCTGCATAACGTCTCGCCCCGTTCTTCCCTGCGGGTTTCTTGGCGGCTTCTGCGGCTATCAGATTCTGAATCAGGCGTTCCAGCTCCGAAGCAGCGTTCCTCGATCTCTTCAGCTGCTCGGCATACGCTTTCTTGTCTTTTCGCAGCCTGCCGATCAGCCTCCGATGCTCGACGATTCTCGAAGCCAGCATCCTCTCCTCTTCTCTTTTCCGGCCCAGAAAAGTTTGCTGCTTCGTCATCCGCTGATGGAGTTGCTCCTTCAAGTCGGACAGCCTTGCTTTCTCCGAGCTAATTGAATTCAGGTCGATTTCTGTTTGGTCCGAGAATCTCTTCAAGTACTCGTATCTAACGATCATCTCGTTAACAGAAGAAGCGCTCAGCATAAGCTCGAGATCGTGCATTCTCCCCTGCTCGTAGAAACCTCTTGCAAACCTAGCGTATTCATCCCTCAGATCATCAAGCCGCGTCGAAGCATCGCCGATCTTTTCTTCTACGCCGTCGATTAGATCGTTGTTAGCCGCCATATCGTCCGATATCTTCTTTATCGTTTGCCTTGCTTTAAGGTTCTGCTTCTCCAACAAGTCTAGTGCTCCGAGTGAGGTTGTTTCTTTCTTATTGCTCTCAGCGATCTTCCGTTCATACAGCTTTATATTTCCCCGAAGTTTGCTCAGCTCCTGTTTCTTGGTGTTTAGCTTGCGCTTGTCCTGGCCGAAAGATGTGGAAGCAAAAACCAGGGCGGCGCAAAGAAGGAGGAGTGCCGAGGCACTAATATATAATAACTCTCTTCGCATCAGGCGGTACGATAAAATCAACTCTGCCTTTGTGGTTCAAACTTATGTCCTGATAGAACAATTTCGCAGAAATCCCGCGTTTGGTATCCTGAAATGATACGCTGCGCGGGAAATACATGTCATCGATGCTCGTAAAATCGGAATAGCCGATTTTCATCACCGTTTCTCCGTCTACCAGTTTCTCATAGTCTCTGGTCCGCATGTACTGACCGTCGACCGTGTACTTCTCAACCGTGTCTTCGTTAACGTATGTGTAATCAACGACATTCCCCCTCGCATGCGACGTGCAGGTCGGTGTCTCAAGGTGGCTTACCGGCGTCATTAGATCGAGGAGGAGGTCGGTGAGAGAGGTGCCGTTCGAAGCGATCATCAACAGGTTCCTGAGATTGTCCTCGGTCGGTCTCGCGACGAAGACCTCGTTTCGCATGCTGTTGTACACCAGGAGCGAGTCTGCCGTCAGCTTCACCTGCATCACCTTTATTCCGAGTGGACCGTAGAGACTCACAAAAGCAGAAGAAGGCCTCCTGACGGACAAGTCAAATCTCGCACTGTAAGCACCGTTCATGGTTTCGAAATTCCCGTACCCGCTGGATGAAAAATATCTTAGCGAACGGGACTGGCTCTCTATATTCTCGGCGACCTGCACGGCCGATACGTTCGTCAAATTCATGTAAGACGTGGCAGCACACCCTGACAGGAAAACTGCAGCCGCGAACAGAGGAAAAACGCGCCTCAAATCTTCACTTTCTCAATCTTCACTTTGAGAGATTCATTTTTGGGATCCAGCTGAAGCGCCTTCTTCCAGTGCTCGACCGCCTGTTTCTCCTTACCCAGTTTCTCATAAATATCACCCAGGTGCTCTTCCAGAGTGGCAGGCGACCCGTCGGAAGTTTTCCTCATCGAGAGCGCCTCCCTGACATATCTCTCTGCATTACCGTAGTCTGCCAGCTTGTAGTACACCCATCCCATGGTATCCAGGAAAGCGCTGTTAGTCGGATCCTGCTTGACGGCAAGCTGTGCCATTTGAAGCGCCTTGTGCAGATGGAGTCCCCGCTCGGAGAGACTGTAAGCGTAGTTGTTCAATATGAGAGAGTTCTTTGAATCCACCTTCAACGCGGTCTCATAGATCCTGTATGCATCGTTGTACCTGTTCAGTGACTCGTACACCAGGGCCAGCGTACTCAGAGCATCCATGTCGGTCGGGTTCAACGATACGGCTGCTTCGAGCGGCTTCACGGCATCCGCATTGTCCCCCGACCGGTTAAGGGCGAGCCCATAGAACAGGTTTATCCTGAAATCGTCAGGAAAGATCCGGACGGCTCTGGACATCGCCTCTGCCATTCGAGAAAAATTGCTGTTCTGGTAGTAGAAGACGGCAATAGCCACCCACGCGTTCTTGTTCGTCGAGTCAAGTGCGACAGATTTTTCGAGATATTCCCCGGCAAGGGAATCGTTGTTGGCATAAGATGCGCCAAGCCCGGCCATAAGATAAGATCTTGCGTCGCCGGGATAGAGAGCAAGGAGTTTCTTGAAAATCTGTTCCGCAAACGGAACCACAGCAGAATCGTGCTGCATTTCATCAAGGTAGAACTGACCGATCGCAAATTTGGCATCAGCTCTGCTGGAATCCGAAGTAAATATCGTATCCAGAAGGCTGTCGGCGTGTGCAATGTCCTTCATGCGGAGATAGGCGGTCGCGGCCAATGCCTTCAGGCTGAAGTCACTCTTGTTGCCCCGCATCAATTTGTCGAGCACTTTCACAGCCTCGGCATTCTCTCCCGTCTGCAGGTAAAGGCGCGAAAGCATTTCCTTCAATTTCTCATTCGTGGGATCCACCTGAATCATTTCCTTGATAACCCGGATAGATCTGCCGTACTGTTCGGTCGAATTATACAGCTGAACCAGCTGCATCATCGTAGGAAGATCCGGACCGGTCAAATTCAGCGCGCGCTCGTACAGCGCGGCAGCTTTCCTGGGATCGTCCTTCTGATATAATTGCGCGAGGACCAGCATGTCCCCGACCTGCATGCTGTCAACGGAAAGAATCTTTTCAAATTGCACCCGTGCGCTGTCAATATTAAAAACCGACAGGTATGCCTGCGCGAGAGTCCGCCTGTAGTTTATATCCGTAGGGCTCATGTCAACCGCCTGGCGGGATTGGTTGATAGCCATTTCAGACTTCCCAAGTCTGACATAATCCTGTGCCATGGCATCGAGTATTGCGGGTGAACGATAACGTTGCAGCGCCTCCTGATAATCCAGTATGGCGTTGGCATAATCGCCCACCACGTCGTTCAGATTTCCATCGATGAAATGATCCATAGCCGCCCGGTAATTCGGGTCCGTTGCCATCAGATCTGGTTGCGGCCGTTTATCGGCTCCCTGCTTCAATGTCTCTTTAGTACTGGAGCATCCGCCAATCGCTAACGTAGATACGACAAGAGCAATGACTGCAAACTTATACACTATTTCTCCTCTTCGGCTCAATTTAAGTTTGGAGTGATTTCCAAACAAGAAAGGAAAAAAGACACGAAGCAGAATGCAGGACCCGGAGTTTAAGCGCCGCCGGCTATCTTCAATCGGTTAATAGCACGTGCCAGAGCTGCCCGAGCTCTAGCGAAATCAGTTTCCGGTTCCTTCTTCCCCAATCTATCCTCGGCGCGTGCCTTTGCAGCGGTCGCCCTTTTGATATCGATCTCTTCCTTCTTCTCGGCGGTATCAGCAAGAAAGATCACATTATTGTTATTAACCTCGACAAATCCACCGCTGGTCGCATAAACGAATTCATCTCCGGACTGGTCCAAGAATCTGACTTCCCCCACGGTTATAGCCGAGAGAAGAGGGGCGTGGTTGTGGAGAACCTGGAAGGCACCGATCGCCCCCGGGGCGTTGAACGATTCCACCGAACCGGAAAACACGCTCCTCTGCGGAGTCACTATCTCAAGTTTAAATACGTTTCCAGGCATCACGAAGCCTGCAGCTTTTTCGCCTGCTCTTCGGCCTCATCAATGGTACCGGCCATGTACAGTGCGCTCTCGGGCCACTCGTCACACCGGCCCTCGATTATGGCCTTAAAACCCGCGATTGTGTCGCTAAGCTTCACGTACCTCCCCTGACGGCCTGTGAACGCCTCCGCGACAGAGAACGGCTGCGACAGGAACTGCTGGATTTTTCTCGCCCTCGATACCGTTAACTTGTCCTGGTCGGAAAGCTCGTCGATTCCGAGGATGTTTATTATGTCCTGCAGGTCTTTATACGTCTGTAGAATTTCCTTGACTGTCTTCGCGACTTGGTAATGCTCATTTCCCACTACGAGCGGATCGAGTATCCTGGAAGTAGAATCGAGCGGATCTACGGCGGGATAAATGCCGAGGTCCACGATTTGTCGGCTCAGCACCGTCGTTGCATCCAGATGTCCAAACGTCGTTGCCGGCGCCGGATCTGTGAGATCGTCTGCAGGTACGTAGATCGCCTGCACCGATGTTATCGAACCCCGCTTTGTCGAAGTGATACGCTCCTGCAAAGTACCCATCTCCGTGGCAAGCGTCGGCTGGTAACCCACCGCCGAAGGCATTCGTCCCAGCAGAGCCGACACTTCGGAACCTGCCTGGGTGAATCTGAATATATTATCGATGAAGAGTAAAACATCCTTCCCTTCCGAGTCGCGGAAATACTCCGCAAGAGTCAAGGCTGTCAGCCCGACCCGCTGGCGCGCGCCGGGCGGCTCGTTCATCTGACCGAACACAAGCGCGGTTTTACCTATCACACCCGACTCATTCATCTCTATCCACAAGTCGTTACCCTCACGGGTTCTTTCGCCTACTCCGCCGAAAACGGAATATCCGCCGTGCTGGGTGGCTATGTTGTGAATGAGCTCCTGAATGATAACTGTTTTTCCTACTCCTGCTCCGCCAAACAGCCCCGTCTTTCCACCTCTCGAATATGGCTCGAGCAAATCGACGACCTTAATTCCGGTCTCGAACATCTCTTTGGTAGTGCTGAGTTCGTCGAACCTCGGTGCCGGCCGATGGATCGGATACTTCTCCTTGGTTTCCACCTTACCCTTCCCGTCGATCGGCTCACCAATGACATTCACCATCCTGCCGAGCACTGACGGACCGACCGGTACGGTTATAGGGCCGCCTGTATCGAACACCGTCATGCCACGCATCAGCCCATCGGTTGAATCCATAGCGACAGCTCTGACTGTGTCTTCGCCTAAATGCTGCTGAACTTCGACCACCAGTACCTCGTCCGCACCGCCTGCGTTTTTCCTGGGTATGTTCAACGCGTTGAGAATTTTCGGGAGACCGCCCTTTTCGAAGGCTATGTCTACCACCGGTCCGATAATCTGAACAATCTTACCTTCGCTCATTTTGCCTTGTGTTTTTGTGTTCCGTAAATATAGAATTCGGGCTAAATATTATCAATTGCAAAATTTGCTCTGTGCGCTCGTGTCGACGAACCCTATCGGGGACCCCTCAACCTGCCGTGAAAATCTTTTCATCCCATTTTAATTGCCGATTCATGCCCCCGTTGCAATATTGTTCGCAGAAAAAAGGAGAACCGAAAATGGCCGACTTAATTAAAAGAAAACTTATCTACGGAATTGGAGCTCTTGGTCTGGTCGCCGGACTGTTTATCCTCACCATGGGTCTAACATACGGAAAGATCGGTGGGACAGGCAAACACGTGAAGCTTGGGGCGGAAAAGCCGCCTATAGAGCAAATGCCTCCCGCAGTTCAACAACTGAGCAATGCATTTATTTCAGTGGCGAAGGCCGTGACCCCAGCAGTAGTGCAAATAAAAGTCACATCGACACCTCAGGCCGTCAACGTACCTAACGGAGGGGGGGCGCCAAATGGTGATTTGTTCAAATTCTTTTTTGGTCCGAATTTTCCCTTTCACAATTTCAATATGCCCAGCCCCAAACCGCAACCGGAGGTTGCCCTGGGTTCAGGTATAATCGTGAATCCGGACGGATATATCATCACAAATAACCACGTGGTGCAGGGTGCCGATCACGATGGGATCAAGGTCACTCTGCTCAACAGAAGAACCTATCACGCGAAGCTGATTGGACGCGATCCCACCACCGACATTGCGGTCATCAAGATAGAAGGTCACGACCTCCCGTATGTGTCTCTGGGAAATTCGGATAGCGCCCATGTGGGAGAATGGGTCGTTGCGATAGGAAACCCGTTTGGCCTGGATTACACGGTAACCCAGGGAATCATCAGCGCCCTTGGCAGGAACATAGGTATCATCCGCAACCAGTACGGGATTGAAGATTTCATCCAGACCGACGCGGTTATCAATCCCGGAAACAGCGGTGGCCCGCTTGTCAACCTTCATGGCCAGGTAATCGGCATAAACACTGCGATTGCAACGAACACCGGTTCATATGAAGGATACGGATTCGCTATTCCGATTAACATTGCCAAGGAAGTAGCGACCGATCTCATTGAACACGGCAAGATCATCCGGCCCTATATAGGCGTCGAGATTCAAGATATCGATCAGACAATGGCAAAGGCGCTGGGGATGAAAACCGCGCATGGTGTGATAGTTCAATCGGTTGAGAGCAACTCACCGGCGGAAAAGGGAGGCATCAAATCCGGAGATGTCATACTGATGTTCGACGGAAAAGAAATCGAACACGGAAACCAGCTGCAGGCTCTGGTAGCATCGAAACAACCCGGAGACAAGGCGACTGTCGAAATACTGCGAGACGGCAAGAAGGAAGAAAAGACCGTAGTACTCGAGGCCAGAAGCGGATCGCAATTTGCCGTAACGACGTCTTCGTCCAACGCTTCCGCAGATTTGAGCTCACTCGGTCTGTCCGTCCAGAGCGCAGACAAGGCAACAGCGGAGAAGTACGGCAAAAAGTCCGGTGTACTCGTGACTGACGTTACCTCCGGCAGCGTAGCGGATGACCGCGGGATTCAAAAGGGTGACCTGATTACAAGCGTCGACAACCAGCCGGTCAAGACAGTAGACGAACTGGAAAAGATTGTGAAGTCTCGCAAACCGGGAAATGCGCTCCTGTTCAGGGTGACTACCCCCTCAAAGGTCAGTGCATTTCTAGCGCTCGAGATACCCAAGAAGTAGATTTTGCTCCACTCCCCCAATAAGAGGAAGACGGTTTAGCCGAACGGCGGCCGCCTTCCTTTTTTTTTCCGCTCAGATCCATTCCCCGAGACCGTTACTTGCCGAACACCAGGACGCTGCATCGGGTCCCGGTGATCGGATATCTACTTCCTCTGTCAATCCTCGATTGCTGTCGCCGCCTTGCCATACTCAGTGCATATCTTCTTGAGGTGATCGAACGCATAGAGCCCCGTGTTGTGGCCATCCACCCACGTCAATGCTATTGCATAGTTGCCGACGATTTCGGCGGACTTCAAATTGTACTTTCCGGGTGTTAGAACAGGAAGGGTTGCCGGCTTGTACTCGCGCCAGAGTACCGATTCGCCGGCACAAGACGCGCACGGGCACCTGTCACGGAGATATTTCATGCTCAACGTGAATTCGCTGCCGTCGTCCCACTTGATGAAAATTTCCGAATCATTCAGTTTCTTGAACTGCACTGGATGCATATCAGCTCCCGGATGGAAGAAGGAGCCGTCTGTCTCCGCGGACAAACAGCTCCTCTTTTTTCATGATTTAGTGTTTGGTACGAAGCATTGCCAACTCGTCGAGCACCTGCTTTGCGTGGATCTTGGGATCTACGTCCCGATAGATTTTCACGATCCTTCCCTCTGGATTTATGAGAAATGTCACTCGGTCAGCCATGTCCCATTTCTTATTGTAGACCCCATATTCGTTTACCACCTTGTGATGGGGATCCGCAAGCAACAGAAAGTCCAGATCGTATTTTTTTATGAACGCCCTGTGCGACTTGACGGTTTGAACGCTGACTCCGATCACTTTCGCCCCGTCCCTGGTGATTGCCGAGATGTGATCTCTGAAGTTGCATGCCTCGGTCGTACAGCCCGGCGTCTCATCCTTAGGATAGAAGTAGAGCACTACGTACTGACCTCTGAACTGATTCAAGGAATGCAATCGCCCGTCGCTGCCTCTCAGCGTAAAATTCGGGGCCATCTCGCCTACCTTTACCGTGATCCTTGCGCTGGCGGTTACCGTGAAGCCGAGCAGGATCATCAGCAGGGGAGACAGGAATCTTCTTAACATATCTTCCTCCTCTCTATTTGAAAAACAAATGACAAAGTTTCCGGTTCAAGTCGAACCCGAAAAAGTCGTCGCCATTGAAATCGAAGCTGGCCTTGCTGTCGTAGCCGAGCCAGTTCCAGTTGGCGACTACTTTCGCTCGTTCGTCCGGCAGAAGCTCGTTGAATTCAATAACACAATTCGTGAATTCAGGGTGCCCGTCGTATTTGTCGGGATTGACCACCGCGAACACCCGTCTCGTGAACTTCACTTCCTCCAATGTTCGAGGCGGCACTTTTCCGCCCCTTACTTCCGCGTCGCCGTTTGTCAGCTTCAACGAATGAGTCTTGACAAAATCCCCCTCGTCCAACACTTCGATCTCGGCAGTCGGGGCAAGCCGCGACACCTTTAGAAGGAAATCGAGAACGAGGAAGGCGTTGAATTCGTTGTCGGCCACCCTCGTGAAGCCGCTCGCGACCATCCCATCCTCATACCCTCCGCGCTTCACAATTATCAGGCCTCTGGCCTCGAGCTCATTGACCATCTCCACTTCGGAATAGCCTGCCTTTCTCAGCTCCGAAAATCGCTTTCGAATTTCATCCGTATCACTGCCGATTGAATCGTAGTTGGGAAACACAAGAAAACGCCGGAAGTCGATCCTGCCGCCGGTCCAGAAGAACTCGGAGTTGTACCAGTTCTGAAGAGACCGGATGGACTCCCATTCTTCATCGGATATGAAATTTTCTCCGTTGTCGGGAATACGATAGAATATCTTCCTTGCCATATTACTTCTTCATTATGCTTTCTACGTATTTTGCTATCATGTCGATTTCTATATTCACTTCACTTCCGACACGAAGGAACTTAAAACATGTATTGTCGAAAGTGTGCGGGATTACCGCAACTCGAAAAGACTCGGAGAGCTTTTCAGCGACCGTCAGGCTGACACCGTTTACGGCAATGCTTCCCACAGGAATGATATACTTCATCAAACCCCTGGGTATCTTGAACCTGTACATTCGGCTCATCGGTAACCGGTCGATGGACACCACCTTCCCTGTCGCGTCCACATGACCTTGCACAATGTGGCCGCCAAGCCTGTCTGTCAATCTCACCGCTCTTTCGAGATTCAGGGAATCACCCGGTTTGTAGCTGCCGAGGGTCGTTTTCTTGATCGTCTCCTCGACCGCTTCGACCGAAATGCTCCCTTTGCTCTTCTCAACAACAGTCAAACAAACTCCGTTCACTGCCAGGCTATCGCCTATTTTCAAATCCTCCAGAACGACGCGGCATTTTATGTAGAATCTTCGAGCGCCGTTCCGGGATCCCTTTAATTCGTCAATTGTCCCTATTTCTTCTACGATTCCCGTAAACATGATTCATCCCTCTCGATTAAGACCGAAGATCGTAATCCCCCTACTTAAAGTACCCGGTAAATAAGTAGTCGACTCCGTTTCGCTCTACGGCAATGTTGTCAATCCCGATTGACTCTGAAAGATTTCTTAATTCCATTCCATCCGCAAGACTCTTCCCTCTCCCTAGAAGTTTCGGCGCGACGAAAAGGTGAAGCTTATCCGCCATGCCGGACCGGACAAATTGAGAGAACACCTCTGCCCCTCCTTCAATCATCACAGAGGCAATCCCGAGCTCCGCAATTTTCTTCATCAGAATCGCAATCGATAGTCTCCCTTTCGAGCTGCCCCTCAGCGGATAGGTCTCGACGCCTTTCTTCTCCAGCTTTTGCAGTTTACTCCGCAGTACTCTCGAGTTCTTCGCCACCGCGGTAGAATAAAACACGATACTCCTCCCCTCCCGAAAGACCTTTGAGTCGACGGAAGATGATAACGCGCCGTCAAGAACTATCCTGACCGGAGACCGGCCTTCAGCGTATCGCACAGTCAATTCAGGATTGTCGTCCCGAACCGTCCCGGCTCCCACGAGCACCGCATCGTATTGCGAACGCAGCTCATGAACCCTGACCAGCGCTTCGTGAGAAGTGATATACTTCGACTTGCCGTTCAACAACGCAATTTTTCCGTCCAGCGATTGTGCCACCTTCAACGCGACAAACGGAAGCTTCTTCGTGACAAATTTTTCAAATGCCTCATTCAGCCGGCGGGCTTCCTGCTCCAGTATTCCCGCTTCAACTTCGATCCCGGCATCCTTCAGCTTCTGCACACCTTTTCCGTTGACCTTCGGATTAGGATCGAGCATCCCGACATAGACTTTGCGAACCCGCTTCCTGATAAGAAGATCCGTGCACGGAGGTGTCTTGCCGAAAAAGCTGCACGGCTCCAGGTTGACATATACGTCCGAGCCCGCTACGTCTTCCTTTGCAGAGTTGAACGCGTTAACCTCGGCATGAGCCTCGCCGAACTTTCCATGAAATCCTTCCCCGATAACGGCTCCGTCTTTGACGATTACACACCCGACCATGGGATTTGGACTGACGCTTCCTCTTCCACCTTCCGCAAGCCTGATGCATCTCAGCATCAATTCTTCCTTGGTAAGCACAGGACGTTATCTGGTTGTAAGAATGATTTTCTGACCTATCTTCGTCTTGAGTGTCCTGGCGGCGTCCCCGCGATTTATCGCCAACTCCAGGAGCCCACTGCTCCCTTTTATTCCAACCACTGTCTTGCTTTGCGCCTCAGAGTACGATAGATAAAACTTCGAGACAGACTTCGTTCCGACTTTTGCATATGACATGCTTACAAGAAGGCTATCATCCCATTCGAGGTCCGTGAACACATTCCCGAACCGATCCTGATAGACGACCTCGCCATTGTTCTTGCCCGGAGCTATTTTCTTATGAAACGGCCTTACTTCCGGATAACGAAATCTTTCGCCGAGTTCACCCATCCGCATTCCGCGGGAGAGATGGGCGGACACCGGAGCGAAAATGTCTCTCCCGTGAAAGGTGCTGCTTATATCCTTCGGGAAATATGTCTGGTTTGACACCACGTAAAACTCTTTTTCATTCGTCTCGGCGGCTACGTAATCCAGGAGGCCGTTGTCGGGAGCGATGAAAATCCGGCCGTCGATTTTTCCGCAAAGAATCTTCCGCACGCTGCCGACTCCCGGGTCTACCACGTTAACGAAGATCGTGTCCTCGGGAAACGACTTCCTCGACGCCCAGAGGACAAACGAGGCCTGCCTGATATTCTGCGGCTCGATTTCATGCGTGAGGTCCACTACATGGACCACGGGATTAATTGAAGCGATTACCCCCTTCATCACTCCGACGAAATAGTCTTTGCTGCCGAAATCGGTCAGGAGAACGATCACAGGCATTACAGTTTCACGGCGCTTTCTCTTTTTGCCGAAAGGTAAGACGCATCGACGATCTTCATAACGTTACACATCTGATTGATCGTAGGAACGTCTGTCTTCATCCCCTTCAGAAACCGCACGAAATTGGTCAGTTCAGTCTCGTAACTCCGCTTGAACACATTTTCAAATTTAGAGTTTTGAACGGGTGTAAGGCTAACCAGTTCATCCTTCACCCTGTGATGAAGAAGCAGTGGGCTGAGCGTCGCGGTACCATTAGTACCATACACTTCGAATTTGAAACTCTCGTCGGGCTGCTGCAAACCCCAGCTCGAGTCCAGTCTTATCATCGCGCCTGTGCTTGTCCGCAATGTGACCAGCGCCGTATCCTCCACTTTCTTGAACCGCCTGCTGAAGAAAGCGGCGTTAACCCCGGATATTTTCGGAAAATCAAGAAGCCAGAGGGAGAGGTCTATGAGCACGATTCCGAGATCCAGCATGACTCCCCGTCTCGAATCCGTCTTAGAACTGACCCGGACCTTCGTGCTCGGTTCTTTCTTGTGCCATGCAGCATTTATATAGAACACATCCCCGAGCTGTTTGTCGATCATGTAACTTTTCAGCATCATGAAGTCAGCCCGGAATCTGTTGTTCATCGCAGCGAGCACGACCTTATTTTTCTCTGCAGCAGCCTTTGCCAGCGCCTCGCATTCGCCGTTCGAAATAGTCGGCGGTTTCTCGATAAAAACATCCTTTCCGGCATTCAGGGCACTTAGCGCAATCGGAAAATGACTCTCACTGGAGGTGCATATGTCGACTGCGTCTATGTCCGGATCTTTGAGAAGTTCTTCCGGGGTCGAATGAAGCTTCTGTATGCCGTGTTGATTTCCCAGTATCTGCAGCCTCTGGTTGTCGAGTTCAGAAAGCGCCACGACCTTGACACCGCTTATCTTCTTCAAAAGCGGCAGGTGGATAATCTGGGCTATCGCCCCTCCGCCGATGACTCCTAGCCTGATGTCTTCCATAGTCTATTTGTTTACCAATACGGTTTGCCTGGGCGATGATCCTTCAACGTTAAGAAAGTGGAGCACTTTGTCGGCCAGTCCTTCGGGATGCAATCCGACCAATTCGTAAAGCTGCGACGGCGATCCGTGTTCCACGAAAGAATCCGGCAAGCCGATCCTCAATACGCGGCGCGGTTTCCCGATCTCCTGCAGCGTTTCAAGAACGGCGCTTCCGAAACCGCCGATGATTGAACTGTCTTCTACCGTAACTATGTTATCGTATTTTTCCGCAACCTCTTCCATCAATTCTGTATCGATTGGTTTCACGAACCTCATGTTGACGACCCTGGCGTGAATTCCCTCCTTCTCAAGCTGCTCCGCCGCCTTCAACGAGTTCTGCACCATCATACCGACCGCAAGAATGGCCACGTCGTCACCATCACGCAATACTTCGGCCTTTCCCAGCGGGATCGTATTCATCTCCTTCACCGGTGCGTCGATGGCGCTCGCGCGCGGATACCTCAAGGCAATCGGTCCCCCTTTGTAATTCACGGCAGTCAACAGCATGTCACGCAGCTCATTTTCATCTTTCGGCGCCATGATCACCATGCCCGGCACTAGCCTGAGGTATGTCAGGTCAAACGCCCCGTGGTGAGTCGGGCCGTCCGCTCCGACGAGACCGCCGCGATCGAGGACAAACACGACATGAAGATGCTGAAGAGCCACATCGTGGATGATCTGGTCGAAGGCTCTCTGGAGGAATGTAGAGTATATCGCCGCGACCGGTACGTAACCCTGTGTTGCCATCCCCGCACAGAAGGTCACTGCGTGCTGCTCCGCAATACCTACGTCGAAAAACTTTTCCGGAAACTCCCTCTGGAGGATGTTGAGCCCGGTACCGTCAGGCATTGCAGCCGTTACGCCTACAACTCTGTCGTTCTCTCTTGCGATTTCCACCAGCGCCTCGCCGAAGACTTTTGTCAGCGAGGGCGGACCATCCTTCTTGAACTGCGTGCCTGTGACCTTGTCGAAAGCAACCACGCCGTGGAGCCGCTGATCGTCCTCTTCGGCGGGTAGGTATCCCTTCCCCTTTTCGGTGGTTACATGAACCAGCAGCGGACCTTTGAGATCCTTCAGCTCGTTGAAGGTCTTCACCAGCTGTGGCAGATTATGCCCGTTGAAGGGTCCAAAGTATCTGAACCCCAATGCCTCAAAAAGCATCCCGGGGGTGAAGACCGCTTTCATCCCTGTCTCTATGCGGCCGGCAACTTTTCTTATGCGGTCGCCGACCATGTCCAGCTTGCCGGTAAGATCCCACACGTCGGACTTCAACCTGTTGTATGCCCCGGTTACCGTGAAACTACTGAAGTAGTTGGAGACGGCCCAGACATTCGGGGCGATAGACATACGGTTGTCATTCAGGACGACTATGAGGTTCTTCTTCAACATGCCGGCGTTGTTCATTGCCTCATATGCCATGCCCCCGGTCATCGCGCCATCACCTATCACCGCAACGACTTTGAATTTCTCATTCATAAAATCGCGGGCCGTAGCGATGCCGATAGCCGCTGAAACCGAAGTACTCGCGTGCCCCGCCCCGAAAACGTCATATGGACTCTCCGAACGCTTCAGGAATCCGCTTATCCCGTGGAACTGTCTTATTGTCTGGAAGACATCTCGCCTGCCGGTGATGATCTTATGAATGTAACCCTGATGTCCGACATCCCAAACGATCTGGTCAACCGGGGTGTTGAAGACATAGTGCAACGCCAGAGTCAACTCGACCGAGCCGAGACTTGCCCCCAGATGTCCCCCGATCTTCGATATGGTGTCTATCAGGAACTCTCTTAGTTCCTGCGCAACAATCTTCAGCTCTTTCAGGTCAAGCTTCCTGAGATCCTCCGGAGAATTTATTGAATAAAGGTACTTATATTCCATCTTCTCTCCGTTCACAGTTCAAGATCGTTCTCTTCAATGGCGCCTCCCGCAGCTCTTTGGATTTTCTTCAGTTTCAATTTAGCCTCGTTCAACTGCATCATGCAAGACTTGGCAAGCGTCATCCCTTCTTCATAGAGCTTGATCGATTCGTCTAAAGGCGTATTCCCTGCCTCGAGAGTGTCTACGATTTCTTCCAGCCTCTTCAGAGACTCCTCGAAACCGAGATTTTCTTTCGTCTTACTGCTTTTGCTCATGTTTCCCGGTAATTTGTGTATCCAATATTCCATCGTGCAAATGTATCGATGCTCTCTGACCAACTTCGACTTTCCTCGCGGAAGTGACGACCTTGCCCGCGGACTCAACGAAAGCGTATCCGCGCCGGAGTATCCCGCTGGGACTCAGTGCATTCAAGTGAGAATAGATGGATTTCATCTTCTGATCCTGACTCTCAATGTAATGTTCCGCTGAGGTCTGGATTCTCCTGAACAGGTCGTCGACAAACTGTAGCCGCTGTTCGACCAGTGAGATCGGCTGGCGCAGCGCGTAGTGGTGCTTGAGTTTGTCCAGTTGCAGCGCAAGCTGGTCGGTAGTCCGCCCGACTGAGGTCGACATTTTTCCGACCAGGGTCCGCAGTCCGTCTAAAACTTCGGTACGGTCAGGAACCACGAGTTCTGCTGCGGCGCTCGGCGTAGCCGCGCGCACATCTGCGACAAAATCTGCAATCGTAAAATCAACCTGGTGACCGACCGCGCTGATTACGGGTATTTCGCTGTTGAATATTGATCGTGCCACGATCTCCTCGTTAAATGCCCAGAGGTCCTCCAGGCTTCCGCCTCCCCTTCCGACAATAAGCACGTCTACGTTCGGTCTGCTGTTGAAGTCATCTATGGCGCACGCTATCTCCTCGGCTGCGCCTTCGCCCTGCACTTTGACGGGATAGATGACAACTTCGACAGCCGGGAAACGCCTTTCGATTATGCTCGCTATATCGCGAACCGCGGCTCCCTCCAGTGACGTAACAACTCCGATGCGTTTCGGGAAAAGCGGGATATGCTTCTTGTGTTCGTCGGAGAAAAGTCCCTCTTCCTCCAGCTTTCTCTTGAGCTGCTCGAAGGCGAGCTGCAACGCGCCCTGTCCGGCGGGCGTAATGTTCACCGCGTATAATTGGAAATCTCCCCTCGACTCATAAAGCGATACTCTTCCCCTCACGAGGACTTTCATGCCGTCGCTGATGCTGAACTTCAGGCGTACTGCATCCGAGCGCCACATGACGACGCGGACCTGGGCTTCGTCGTCTTTGAGAGTAAAATACAGGTGTCCGGAAGGCATGTGTCTCTTGAAGTTCGAGATTTCACCCTCGACAATCACAGACGGGAACCTCTGTTCGAGAATCTCCTTCGCCATTCTCGTGAGATCCTTTACCGTCAGGATCTTATCTTCGAACGGAACAGTCGCCTGTCGATCAAAGAGACTCAAGTTTTCGTCCTGCACCTAAAAGCTCCTCATAAATGACATTACGTGCCGCGCGTGCCTGAGATGGAAGGACGTGGGCGAAACCTGTGAAAATAACGGGGCCTCCTCCGCTTTCGGTAAGTATAAACATTCAAGACCTCAAGTGAAAGGCATGCATGTGTCATGCCGCGAATCCTCAACGCAAATTGAATTTGAAGTCGTGGTAACATTATATTGCTTCGAATGTTGGACAGACCTAAGAGAATCATTGTTGCGCGCACCGACAGGATCGGAGACGTCGTTCTCTCGTTGCCGGTTTTCGCCAGCCTCAAGAAGTGCTTCCCGGACTCGGAGCTCACAGCGCTTGTCAGCAGTTACGCGTCTGCCGTGGTCTCGTCATCCAGCTCTGTGGATCGTACCATCGCCATTAGTCCGGGCGAATCGATCAGGTCAATCAGCCGAAGGATGAGACAAGCGAACGCTGATTCCATCGTCATGCTTTTTCCAAGATTCAGGTTGTCCCTGGCCTCCGTGCTCGCAGGAATCCCGACACGGGTCGGCACCGCATATCGCTGGTATTCTTTCCTGTTCAACCTGAAAGTCCATGAGCATCGTAAAGACTCAACCAAGAGCGAGGCTGAATATAATCTGGCCCTCGCACGCGCGCTGGGATGCAATGAGATTGTCTTGGACACCCACCTCGACATCGATTCCGGGTCGCTTCTGCGCGTGAAAGAATTCCTGGACAAGAATAAAGTCGGAAGATTCGTTGTTGTCCACCCGGGCAGCGGAGGGTCCGCCCACGAATGGGGAGCAGAACATTATCGGTCACTGACGCGCGCGATAACCGGCGAGCTCGGGCTGACGGCATTGATTACAGGGACATCTTCCGAGGAGGAACTCTGCACAAAAATGTCCGACGGGATATCGCGGACTCTAAACACAGCCGGTAAGTTTTCGCTCCTCGAGTTTATCGCGCTGCTTTCCGAAGCGGAAACGTTCGTTTCAAACTCGACGGGTCCGCTGCATCTTGCGGCGTCGGTCGGCATACCTGTGATCGGCATTTACCCGAATACCGCCCCTATGACCCCGGTCAGGTGGGCGCCGTTGACCGACAGAAAAGTAATTCTTACTCCCGAAGATGGTTCGGACGATTTATCCTCAATAAGTGTGAACGAGGTCATGCAGTCAATAACCCGCCTTATCTCGGTGAAGGCGCAGTGAAAAACAGCTTCTATGCAATCGCGCCGGTAGTCGCCTTCTTCTTAATGGGCACATGGTTCGGTTCGTTTTCGCGGGAACTCCGAACGCACAACGCATCAGCCGTCCACCACACAACTCTGAAGGATACGATTTCACAGTCACGACGTGAGTATAAAGGCTCTGAACTGGACAGCGGACTGTTCCGTGTCATTCACAACGAAGCGTTCACCGTCGGAGAGAAG
Source organism: Bacteroidota bacterium (assembly GCA_021825585.1). Taxonomy (GTDB): domain Bacteria; phylum Bacteroidota; class Ignavibacteria; order Kryptoniales; family JAKASW01; genus JAKASW01. The sequence goes on from JAKAGT010000007.1 coordinate 161,786, forward strand.
CTGAACTATGATATTGAGTACGGTCCGATAGTCGCCGGCGCTGCTACTATTTCCATTCCATCTTACGTCGAGTACGCGGGGAGGAAATGCTATAAGGTGGAATTCTCGATGCGGTCCGCGAAATTTTTTGATCTCTTCTTCAAGGTACGCGATTCGTATATGTCCTACATCGACGTTCAGGGTCTCTTCCCCTGGAAATTCGAACAACATGTAAGAGAGGGAGGATATAAGAAAGACTTCACGGCGTGGTTCAACCAGACCGATCATACAGCTGAGACCAGTTCTGGCGGACCATATAAAATAAAACCCTACACGCAGGACGCCGTAAGCACCTTCTTCTATGCGAGGACATTGAACTACGACACACTCAACGTCGGGCAGGAAATCCATTTTTCAAATTTCTATGACAATAAAGTCTACCCGCTCGATGTAAAATACCTCGGGCATCAGGATATTAAGACGAAGGCCGGTCGATTTCATTGCCAGATCATAGAACCGATTATCGTCAAAGGGGGACTATTCAAGAATACGGGTCGAATTGTAATTTGGATAAGCGATGACTCGCTGAGATTGCCCGTCAAGGTTCAGAGCAAAGTCCTGATCGGATCTGTAGTTGCTGAACTCGCGAGCTACAGTGGTCTCGCAGGTAAACTGACCTCAAAATTCTAGGAGTTAACTTGCCGGAAGAAGAATCGATTCAGGAACCCGTCGGAAATGGCCCAAGGTATAATCCAATAGGATTTGCACTCTTCTCCCTTGTGGTTGTGTTCTTTCTTTACCAACTGATCGGAGGCGGATTGACCATCTATTTTTTCGGGAATGCACCGACGGCCGACCAGGCGCTCATCTTCAGACTCGCAACCATGGCCGCAGAGTTTCTCTTTATTCTCGTCCCGACTTACTTCCTGACAAGGATTCAAATTGGCAGTTGGAGAGAGTTCCTTCGCATCAGGAAGACAGATTGGCAGTACGTAATTCTCGCAGTTGTTGGAGTAATAACCCTCGAACAGCTCCTCGAAGTCTACCTCTATTTCCAGGGGTTAATCCCGGTTCCAGCCCCCCTCGATAAATTCATTAACCAGTTTCAACAAGCCGTTGAGCATACTTACAAAGTTCTCATAGCGGCCCACACTCCAGGCGAGTTTTTGTTCGTTCTTCTCGTTGTCGGGTTAACGCCCGCCATTTGCGAAGAGTTGCTCTTTCGGGGCCTCGTTCAGAGCAACTTTGAGATGCCGATGTCAAGGACCAAAGCTATCATATGGACCGGCATAATATTCGGAGCCTATCACCTCGATCCCTTTACGTTTGTGGCGCTGTGCGTGCTGGGCATCTACTTCGGATATCTTGTTTCGACTACGGGAAGCATACTCGTGCCGATGGCGGCGCATTTCACCAACAACTTCATCTCCGCATTTGTCTACTATGAATCCGGAAGAGACAGTCTCATCGCACCTTCCGGGAACCAAAGAGTCGACCCGTGGTACCTTATTGTATGGTCGGTCATTTTAGCCGCCGCATTCGTCGGCACACTCTACCTTACAAGAAAGCATCATAAAGAAACTCAGGAGGCACTTGAGCAGTGATTTGTTCAAATTGTGGATTTGTCAGCGCGAACGACTTCTCGCGCTGCCCTCAGTGCGGAACTGAACCCGGTTCGCCGTGGCACTGCCGCAACTGCGGCGAGCAAATCGACGCTGAGTCGTATCTTTACTGCGCGAATTGCGGTGCAATAAACGAAGAAAAGGCGGTGAATGAGGGGATTGTCTGCGACAACCATGTTGACAACCGCGCAATAGGATTTTGTGTCGTATGCGGAAAAGCCGTCTGCGCCGAGTGCGCGGAGAATTTCGGCAGTAAGATTCTCTGCGACGACCCCGAGCACAGGCAATACCTGCAGAAGTGGAAGGTTATCCGGACCTTCGACTTCGAATATGAAGCCGCCATTCTGTATGCCAACCTGGAACAGCAAGGCATCGAGACCCAGGTGTTCACAAAGATGAACCCTGATTCGGCGGAAGCACCTGTGCGCCCGACAATCGTGGAGATACTGGTCCGGGACAATAAACTCGGAGATGCAAAGGACATTTTGAGAACGCTCGGTCTATGGGAAGAAGACGAGGAGGAAGAATTCTAATGTCAAATCTGGCCGCACGGGTCCTTGTCGCCGTAATAGCGATACCGCTCATCGTCGCAGCATGTTACTTCGGCGGACCTTACTTCTTCCTCCTTACAACCGCGATCGTTATCCTCGCGGCCAACGAGTTCTACTCTCTGGCAAAGGCCAAGAAAATTGAATCTTCCGCCGCCGTCGGCGTGGTCTCGGCAGGCTTGCTCAATGCCATCGCGTATTCGTCAGGGCTCGGTGCCGCGTTCGATCTCCTCATCCTGATAATTGCGTTCGTCCTGTTGTGGGAGCTGGCGCGGCGGAGAACGGAGAAAGTAACCGGCACTTTCGAGAACGCGGGCGCCACCCTCACCGGGATAGTCTACGTCGGACTCTTTGGCTCGATGCTGACCGTGATAAGAGAAAGAATCGGACTTGAGAGTGTGTTGCGGAGCGACAGGGAAGCCGGAATGTTCATTATTGCGATCCTTGCCTCGATATGGATCTGTGATTCCGCAGCTTACTTCGTCGGCAAGGCAACAGGCAAACATAAGATGAGCAGGATTGTAAGTCCCAACAAAACGTGGGAAGGCGGAATCGCGGGTTTCATTTTCGCCGTTGCCGCAGCTGTCGGCGCGAAATACTTAGCCATGCCGGACCTCAGCCTGAAAATTGCAGCTGCCACGGGAGTCATCGTCGGTTTATTCGGGCAGGCAGGCGACTTCGTCGAGTCAATGTTCAAACGTGACGCAGGCGTGAAAGACTCGTCCAACCTGATTCCGGGTCACGGAGGTATCTTCGACAGATTCGACAGCCTGCTTTTCTCCGCCCCGTTGATCTACCTGATGCTGAAATATCTCGGGTAGATGCACCTGCATAAAGAGCGAGGAAGTCCCTTTCAAGGAGACTTCCGGGATAGCCTCTCGCACTCAGAAGAAATCCATGTGCGGCTTGATGATGCAACAGTATGAACAGGGGTTTATGCACCTCTTCGCAGGTGCCTCCGCGCCGTCAGCCATGATCGTTCCGGTGTGAGCATCGCTTCAAGGTCAACCGAAATCCAGGATGAATCCCTTCGAGAGTCTTTAGTTACAGCGTTGTCACAGGATCAACGTCCGGAAAAAACCGAACTGTGGCTCCATAGTCCCGTTTTATATCCAGATCAATCTCATCGAGCACAGCTTCGAGACGCTCTCCGGCCTTGTCAAGCTGCTTGCTCATCTTGATGATTATCTGGAACCGGAATTTTCCGAGGAGTCTTCCGATTACTGCCGGCGCGGGCCCGAGCACCGCTATGACCGGCAGGCTCTTCCTGATTCGTCTCGCAGCCTTCTCTGCTGCGCCGTTGGTATCATTGAAATCCCCTCCACGGAACTCCAGTACCACCATGCGTGAGAAGGGGGGGTAATTCAATTCGTGCCTGACTATGATTTCCTGGTCGTAGAAAGACTGGTAGTCATGATCAGCGACAAATTTCAGCACACCCTCATCGCTGTTGGTCACCTGGATTATTACCTCCCCTTCCTTCTCGCGTCTCCCTGCCCTTCCCGAAACCTGCGTCAGGAGCTGGAAGGTCCTCTCGTTCGACCTGAAGTCCGGCATCAACATCGTCGAGTCTGCCGAGATAACCCCGACGAGCGTCACACGAGGGAAGTCCAGGCCCTTCGCTACCAGCTGCGTGCCGACGAGCATGTCGGCCTCGTCGTTCCCGAATTGTGTGAGAATCTTGTCATGGGCGCCGCGGGCGGAGGTCGTATCCAGATCCATCCGGAGTATCTTTGCTTCGGGAAAATATCCGGTCATCTCCTCTTCCACTTTTTGCGTGCCGATTCCCCCGTAGTAGAGTTTCTCGCTTCCGCATTTTGGGCAGCGCACCGGCGGTTCCTTGACGAAGCCGCAGTAGTGACAGCGCAGATGCCTCCGGCGTTTGTGGAAAGTCAATGCGACGTCGCAATTGGGGCACATCTCAGTCATGCCGCAGTCTGTGCATTGAAGGTAAGTCGAGAAACCCCTGCGATTGCGCAGTATGATTATCCCTTCTTTTTTCGCCAGCCGGTCGTCAATTTTACACTTGAGCTCGTCGCTGAAACTCCCGAATACAAGCTTCTCCCTCCGTTTCTTTCTCATGTCGACGATCTCGATCCTCGGCATCTTCGCATCGTCGATGCGGTTCGGAAGACTCAGAAGCGTATACTTGCCGGTGGAGGCGTTGTAGTAGGACTCGACCGAGGGCGTCGCGCTTCCGAGCACAGCTACGGCGCTGCCGATCGAACATCGCATGACGGCTACGTCCCGGGCATTATAGCGCGGGACGGAATCGCTTTGTTTGTAACTCGATTCATGTTCCTCATCGACTACAATCAATCCAAGGTTTCTTACGGGCGCAAACACGGCACTTCTGGCGCCGATAACGACTGCGGCTTCTCCCCTGTGAATCTTCCGCCAGGCATCATACCTTTCCCCGAGGGACATCCGGCTGTGCATTACGGCCACCGACTGCCCGAAGCGACGCTTGAACCTGTCGACAATCTGAGGGGTCAATGAAATCTCCGGCACCAGGACAATAGCATCCTTGCCTTGCCTCAACGCGAGATCGATGGCTTCGATATAAACCTGCGTCTTCCCGCTCCCCGTGACCCCATGGAGGAGAAAAGTCGAGTACGCATTTGACGAGAGAGAGCCTCCGATCTTCCCGACTGCCTCCCTCTGAAGTGACGTCAGCTCGAAATTAGTTTCCCGTTCATGGTAGCCAAACTCCGCCTCGCGGTAGGCCTCTTTTCCGAAGAGCTCGACAATTCCCTTTTCAGCCAACGCCTGAAGTGAACTCATGCTTGCTTTAGACTGCGCGAGGAGCTGAACCACACTCACTCCGCCTTCATACATCTTCTGGAGCTGGGCCAACTTCAACAAAAGTTCTGCCTGCTTTGTGGCGCGTTTGTCCAGTTCATCAAGAACCTCGGCCAATTTTTCGGGATTTATATATTCCTCTCTGAACTGAACGTAGCTGTCATACTTTATCGATGCGCGCGGATCGGAAAGCCTCTCCTCCAGTGCAACTGCGCCCGCCTCGAGCAGCTTGCCGACGTGATACCTGATGCCGCTCGCCCCGAATCTCTTTCCTAGCTGCTTCACCGTCATCTTGCCCTCGGAAACAAGAGCCTCCATAATGCTCCGGCGCATCTCGTTCTTCCCGCCTTTTGCCGCATCTACAAGTCGTACGACTTGCGAGCTCTCCACCGACGTCCCGGCGGGTCCCGCGGCCTTAAGCGCTTCCCCCCATGAGCTCAGGTAATAATCAGAAATCCAACGGGTTAGCTTCATAGATATGGGGGAATAAATGGGGCTGCTATCGACGATATCGCGAATCGCTTTGACCTCTTTGAGATTCGTCTCTGCCGACAGGCCGACCACAACTCCAGTCATGAACCTTTTCCTGAACGGAGCGACTACCCTAACCCCGACAGTTACAGAATCGGCGAGCTCTTCGGGAATTTCGTAAGTGAACTCCCTGTGTACCGGAATTGGAAACGCAACTTCACAGAACTTCCGGCTCACTCGTGGTTCAACTCCGAATTAAGCTTTTGTATCACTTCTATGAGAGGGAGCGACCTCGACTCGGCAATCCTCTTGCACTCCTCAAATTCTGCCATCACTCTCTTGTTGCCGTTCACGTAACTCTCTTTTACCTTCACTTCTCCGAAGCTTGTGCTTACCTTCTTCAATTCTCTCCGGACTTTCATCCTTTGAATGTGCTGAATCCGCAGCCCAAGGGTCGTTGTCTGCGAGAATATCTCAAGGGCAATTGCGTTCAGCTGCGTCTCTGACGCAAGGACGGAAAGCAGAAATCCCGGCCTCCCTTTCTTCATCAGAAGCGGAATCACAAAGGCATCCGTCGCCCCAACCGCGAGGATTCGCTCGATGACGTGTGGAATGAGCTGCGGGTTAATATCGTCCATGTTTGTTTCAACCAAAACGACATGATCCTCCTCTAGACTGGAGCTGACCTCACCGATGACAACCCTCAGCAGATTAGGAAGCCGCTCTAATTCGCGAGAGCCTGCGCCGTATCCAATGCTCTTTATTTCGACCGGCCTGTCCTTCAAAAGACCCTTCGAGAGCGATGCAACGATCGCCGCCCCTGTCGGAGTCGTCAGCTCATAAGGGACATCATTGAAGACAACGGGGTAATCCTTCAGTATCTCGAGTGCAGCAGGTCCCGGAACCGGCAGGACGCCGTGCTTCGCCTCGAAATACCCGCTTGAGCCCAGTCTCACAGGTGAAGTATAGACAGCCTCTGCGCCGCTCAGCTCGAGACAGACCGCCGTACCCACTATATCCACGATGGAATCTACGGCTCCCACTTCATGAAAATGTATCTTCTCGACGGTCGTGTCATGGATCTTCGCTTCGGCCTCCCCGATTTTCCGGAATATGTCGAGCGAATTCCGCTTCACGGATTCTGATAGGTCCGATTCCTGAATCAGATGTTTTATTTCCAGGTAGCTTCGCCCGTGCGCGTGGCTATGAGAATGCTCCTGGGAGTCTGAGCCATGTTTACCGTGAGAATGCAGATGCACACCACTGCCGAGGTCAGACACCTTCTCCGTCTCTCCTGCGACGACCACATCGACCTTTGCGGCTGTTATCCCGCTCCGCACAACTTTGCTTACTCTAAGATCAACTCCACCAAGTTTCAGTTTAGTCAGCTCTTTCATGATATCGTCAGGGTCAATTCCGGATGAGACGAAGGCTCCAAGTACCATATCTCCCGCAATGCCCGCAAATATATCGAAGTACGCTATTTTCATTCCAACTCCTTGATGAGCATAATTTAGGTTTGCCCCGCCTCCGTTTCAACATTACAGGGGTTGAACAGAGTGCTTCGGTGATCCATTCCACGAACGTCTTTCATACTCCACAACGCACTCTCCATCGCCGCGGCGTTCTCGTTATAGTGAGAAATGCAGCCGTAAAGTGACCTTCTGTGAGAAACGATTAATAACAACAGGAAGGATAATGAACTGATTCGAGGAAGTCTTACTTATGTAAATCCGAATACGAAGGGAATCCCCCGAGCGATTCGGCGGACTTCACGGCATCGATGATGGCGTCCGATACGGCGTCAACGGCGAGGGATGCAACAAGGTCAAGCGGAGCCTTTACGCTCCCGGCAGAGACTGCGAAAACTGTGTCACCGTCATAGCTCGTGTGAACCGGCACTATCCTCTTTGCGAGCGCATCATGACTTCGCTGCGCAATCCTGTTTAACTCGGTCTTTGTTAAATCAACGTTGGTAATGACTGTGACGAGTGTCGTATTGACGCCGGGCAAAGCACGCTTTGGAATTCTTGCCGATTCGCGAGGAGTATCTGAAACAAACTTGCCGCTTACGAACGCGCCGGCCAGGACATGTCCCGAAGAGTCGAGTACGTCTCCGACAGCATTTGTGACCGCAAGAGCCACAACCCTTATTCCTTCTGACTCCACGATTCCAACCCCCTGCCCGGCCTTCATCGCATTTTCAATTCCTGACCATTTCCCCACCGTCGCTCCCGTCCCGGCGCCGTGGGACCCTTTCCTGAATTCATCCCGCATTGCTGCAACACACGCGAGATATCCCATCCGGTCGTCAGGAAATCTATCGGGACTTCCTATGTTCAAATCGAAGATTACTGCAGCCGGTACTATTGGCACTGTTTTCCAGGGGGTCTTATAACCCATTCCGTGTTCGGAGAGGAACCTCATTGCACCTGTTGCGGCTGCCAGACCATAGGCGCTCCCGCCGGTCAATATAATCGCATCTATCCGGTCCATCTGTTTGTCCGGAGCGAGAAGTGCAAGCTCGCGAGTCCCGGGCGAGGCACCGCGCACGTCAGCACTTGCCCCCGCTCCACCTTCAAAGATGATGGCGGTGCAGCCGGTAATGCCTTCCCGGTCTTCGGTATTTCCAACGTGAAGCTCGTCAAATCCGAACATACTCGTATCCCCTCAGTACTCGTCCTTCCCGGGCCTTCTCATCAGGTCTCCAACAGCTGATTGCGGATCCTTTCCCTCAAAGAGCACTTTGTTAACCTGCTCCATTATGGGCATCTCAACACCGTGATTCGCGGCCAGTTGTTGAGCAGCCCTGGCCGTAGGGACGCCCTCAGCAACCATTTTTATTTCACTCAGAACTTCTTCCAGCTTCCTTCCTGCGGCAACCTGTTCTCCGACAAACCGGTTCCGGCTGTACCTGCTCATGCAAGTGACAATCAAATCGCCCATCCCGGCAAGTCCGGAGAATGTTTTATGATGCGCCCCGAGGGCTTCGCCAAGCCTTGTAATCTCGACCATGCCGCGCGTCATCAGTGCAGCCTTCGTATTATCGCCGTAACCGGCACCGTCACTCATGCCGGCGGCGAGTGCAATCACGTTCTTCAGGGCGCCGCATAGCTCGACTCCCTTCACGTCCCTGTTTAGATAAACTCTGAAGTATGGATTCATGAAGATGGACTGAATTGTTTCCGCACTTTTTCGGTGGTGAGAAGCCGCTACAATTGCTGTCGGCATGCGGCGGCTGACTTCTTCGGCATGACTCGGTCCTGACAGGACGACATAGTTTTCCGGTGGACAGCTCTTCATGGTCGAACTAACGACATCAGACATGGTGGAGAGCGTCGCCGCTTCAATGCCTTTCGCGGTATTAACGAATATTTTCTTACGAAAGTTGACGTTCTCGATGTTCTTAAGCTGTTCACGGAGAAATTGCGACGGAATGGAGGCAACGACAACGTCCGCTTGCCTCACGGCAGCCTCGATGTCACACGTAATTGCTATCTCACGGGGGATTGTAACGCCGTGCAGGTATGTACGGTTCTCCCTGAGGTTTGTCAATTCCTCGGCATACTCTTTCTTGTATGCCCAGAGAGTTACGGCGTGCTTGTTATCATGAAGAAGGATGGAAAGTGCTGTACCCCATCCCCCTGCACCGAGAACCGCAACCTTCATTTGCCCGTATTGGGACGGATCTTTGAACTGTGGAAAAACCTTAATTTCTCGATTCGGTGTTCCCGCCCCTCTATCAAACGGACTATGTTCGTCCGATGATTGTAGATCAGAAAGGCGGAGATGAATATACTGAAGATGATCATCGAATGGTAGTAGCGCATGGCTACATCAAATACGTTAGCACGTATGAACATGACTAAAGGAAACGCAATGGCGGCGCTGACGGATCCAAGTGAGACGTAGCGCGAACTGACAACAACGATCGCAAAAACTCCCGCAGCAATACCTACGTCGATGGGCGCAATTCCAAGCAGCATACCCGCGGCTGTTGCGATTCCCTTGCCCCCCTTGAATCCAGCGAAGACGGTCCACGTGTGACCGAGAATCGCGCTCATTCCCGCGATTATCTGAACGACGGTAAAGTCTGAAAACGGTGTGGCATTCTCCAGCGGAAAGTGGCCGTAGAACAATCTTGAAACTACAACAGCGGCCAGAAAACCTTTGAGAGCATCTATCATGATGACAACTACTCCGGGTCCCCAACCAAGAACTCGTATCACATTCGTTCCTCCGGCATTCCCACTGCCGTAGTCTCGTATGTCAATCCCCTTCAGGGCCTTGGTAACAATAATACTGGTCGGTATCGAACCAACCGTATAGCTTATGAGCACCACTAAAATAAGAGATACCATTCATGACCTCCTTAAGACCGAGTTAAATTAGGACGTCAGCGCTTTAGATGCAATGAGCGAAAACTCTCATCTTGCTTGAAAATTGTCCGAAGCGCTCATGCCGGAATGAAACCGGCCGCTCCCTGTTAATAAATGTTGACGCCGCTTGCAATCCAGAGGCTTTTCATCGCCATCGCCGCATCTCCGGCTCCGCGGAAGATTCCGTTCACGAGGAACAGAAGCACGATCGAAAGGCTTCCACCGAACATTATTCGCGTGAAGATCGCGCCGTCTCTCACGACGTCTTCGCTCGCACCCATTAGCGACAGAATCTTCCCGCCGAAAGTGATCCCTGCAGCGCTCAAAGCGACGGCGACGATCAATGCCACGATGAGCGATTGCGCCCCCGCATGTGTTGCACCCTCATGGTTCTCCTCGCCGATCCTGCGCGCGACAATCGCTGTAGCCGCTGAGCTCAATCCGAACGAAATCGAATACACGACGGTCATGACCGATTCGGTTAAGCCGACCGTAGCGCTCGCGTTCCGGCCGAGCTTCCCGACGAAGAACATGTCGACAAGTGCGAAGACGCTTTCCAGGCGCAGGTCAAGAATCATCGGAATCGAGAGAAGAACCACTGCCCTGGGAACGCTTCCCTGCGTATGGTCCTCATTTCATTTGTTTCTCAGCCGGCAAGTAGTGCAGAGCCACCACACCCGATTTGAAGACTTGAGACTCGATCAGCCTGAATCCGAACTTGTTCACGCCTCCATCGAATAAACGCCTTCCGCTGCCGCAAACAACAGGCTGGACGACGAGCCAGTACTCGTCGACCATTCCTCGTCTCATGAATTCCTGGCTGAAACTGATCCCTCCGAGGGAAATATTCTTGCCGGACTGCTGCTTCAGTCTGGTGACTTCCTCAACCGCATCGGTTTTGACCAATCTCGTGTTGTTCCACTCAGCCTTCCGAAGAGTCCGCGAAAACACGATCTTCGGGATGGCGTTAAATTTATCGGCGAATTCAAGCATTCCCTTGGTGGCAGATGAATCCTGGTGGGCGTTAGGCCAGTAATTTTCCATCAGCTGGTACGTCACGCGGCCGAACAGGGCAATGTCCGTGTCATCCAGCAGCTCGCTGAAAAACTGATCGAGCGCATCGTCCGCCGCCACGGCGACCGTGTGGTCGGCAAAGCCGTCGAGCGAAACGTTTATAGACAGGACCAGTTTCCTCATTTCTTTGGATAAGTGTAGTTGATCATCCATCGTATTCCGAATTTGTCGGCGAACATGCCGAAGTAAGCTCCCCAGAATTCGTCGTGAATCGGTGTCTCGATTTTTCCGCCGGCCGAGAGTTTTTCGAAGATGCTCTTCGCTTCTTCCTTGGTGTCCGCTTCTATCGAGATGTTAAAGTTGTTGCCGAATGTCAGCTTGTGACCCATCGATTCGAGCGCATCGGTGCCCATTAGCACGTTCCCTTTTCCGACGGGCAAGGCTATGTGCATCAGCTTGTTCTTCTCATTCGCGGGCAGTTTATCTGCTGCCGGCGTCTCTCCGAATCGCTGGATCGCACTGAACTCTCCTCCGAAGACCGATTTGTAGAAGTTGAAAGCTTCCTCGGTATTTCCGGGAAGATTTATGTAGGGATTGAATGTTGCCATGATGAGTCTCCTCTTGTTTTTGTCGTGGTTAACGCCGCATTGTCTGAATTCGAAATTCTAAAAAGTGTCCCAACTCAGAAGTAAAACATTCCAAACTGTCACCTGGGGTTTTGAATCTTTGAGATTCGTGTTTTGGATTTGTTTAGAATTTAGAGTTTAGCATTTTTGCGCTGGGTTTTGAGAACCTCGCCCTCGTATGCTTTCTTCAGAGTTGCGATATCGAACTTCTTCATCTTAAGAAAGGCCTCCGTCACTCGCGCGACCCTCTTCGGGTCTTTGTCCTTCTGCATCTTCGCCAGGATGGTCGGGACTATCTGCCACGAAAGGCCGTACTTGTCCTTGAGCCAGCCGCATTGTTCCGCCTTGGGGTCTGCGGACAGTTTCTCCCAGTAGTAGTCGATCTCTTCCTGTGTCTCGCACGGGACCATGAAGGAAACGGATTCGTTGAACTTGAAGAACGGGCCGGCGCTCATGAGCGTGAAGTCCTGGCCGAGGAGTTCGACGGTCACAATCTCGACGGTCCCCGAAGGGGTGTTCTCAAGTTTTCTCGAATCCTTGATTTCTGATCCCTTAAAGACCGAAGCATAGAATTTGGCGGCTTCCACCGCCTCTTTGTCGAACCAGAGGAACGGGGTTATTTTCTGCACAGTTGCCATCTTAACTCCCTTTTTATAAATAGTCGAATGAGAACTGCATGGATTGACATTTATATTTCACATTGAAAACCAATTGCCATCAACATTTAACGTGTAACCGTATAGGTTACACGTTAAATTTATTGCGTGATTGAATCCATAACGCACAAAGGATTACAGCTTCTTTGGGAGAAAGACGACCCTTCGAAGCTGCCTCCGAGGCAAGTGGACAAAATCAGACGAATAATGACCGTTTTGGATACGATTAGAACTCTGGAACCCGTCCGGCGCCTTCCCGGATACAAGCTGCGCCGGCTAACAGGCGACATGAGAGGTTTTTGGTCAATCGCGGTCACTGGAAATTTTCGTATCATATTCAGGTTTGAAAATGAAAATGTTTACGATCTTGACTATATAGATTACCATTAACGAGGTGGTGAATTATGAAACGTACCATGAAACCCGCCCATCCAGGCGCGATACTTCGCGAAGATATTTTGAAAGAGATCGGCGTCTCCATCACTGAAGCTGCTGAGAAATTGGGGGTAAGCCGGAAATACCTGTCCGAAATAGTCAACGAAACCGCGAGCATAAGGGCTGAAATGGCCTTGCGTTTGGAGGAGGGGTTCGGTGTTGATGCTCAGTTTTGGCTTGATCTGCAGTCGAAGTATGATCTTTGGAGAACTAGAAACAGCCGGAAAGCGCCCCGCATCCGACGGGTGACGCCTTGATGCAGGCCAGCGCAGGAGCTCATCTTCCTTCATAGGTATCGACTTTCTTCTCTGAGCTTCACTTCAATTGGTCTCACCTCAATGCTTCCCAACCTGGCCGATGGCCACTTCGCCGCAATTTGAATCGCTTCGTTTAAGTCGGCCGCATCAATAAGAAAGAATCCGCCAAGCGTTTCTTTCGTCTCGGCGAATGGCCCGTCGGTGACGGAAAGTCTCCCGTCTCGGATACGGACCGTCGTTGCATTGTGGATACTCTGCAACGGCTCGGCTGAAATGAGTATCCCCCGCCGCCGAAGGTCCTCGACATAAGAGAGCGTTTCGGTTCGCAAAGAATCCCACTCGTTCTTTGTAAGCGAGTTGAGTTTGTTTTCCTCTTCGTACGCAAGACAAATGTATTTCATAAGATTCTCGTTTCTGCCGTAGTTTAGTTGCGATGTTTCACAATTTATTCTCTTTTGCCACCCGAGCGCCGCTTTGAACTTTCATCGAGCATCGCGTTCAAGTCGGCGGCAGGTCGAATTTCCCAGCTTCCGCCCCCCTTGCTCAAGGCAATCGACGGATGTTTCGACATCAGCTGAATTGCGTGGTTCAGGTCATCGGCTTCAAGCATCATAATACCGCCTATTTGCTCCTTCGTTTCGGCGAACGGACCATCTGTGACAGATACTTTGCCGCTCTGAATCCTCAGGGTCGCCGCGTTCAGTGCCGGCTGGAGAGCCTCGCCGCCCACATAGTGGCCGGTCCTTTTCAACTACTCGTCGTACTTAAAACAGTTATCGACGAAATTATTCCGTTCGCTTTCGGAGAATTCAGCAAAAATACCCTCGTCCATATAACCAAGACAGATGTATTTCATAACTCCTCCTCGATTCTTTTGAATTACTTTCCAATACTCCGGTTCAGTGTTCTCACTTTTTCCCTGAGGCCGGACGATAGGTTGCCAGTATGACTCCGGTTGTCGTAATCGTACTTTTGACCAGTTTGAGAGAGACAAAAGGGCCCCCCTCCGGAAAGAGACGGCTTCCCGAACCGAGAACCAGCGGGTGGACGGAAAGTTGGTACTCATCGATCAGATTGTGCTTCATCAACGAACGTACCAGGATTCCACTGCCGAGGATAACGAGGTCTCCATCCAATTTCTCCTTGAGCGAAGCTACTGCTGATGGCACGTCGCCTTTGAGGAGCGAGGAGTTCACCCATGCGAGCGGCTCTTCCAGGGTCGTTGACGCTACGTACTTCTTGGAATTGTTCAGCCGATCTGTAAACGGGTTGCCGTCGCTGCGCTTCGGCCAGACTTCATAAAAGTCTTCGTACGTGCGACGGCCGAGCAATAAAGCGCCGCCCTTCTTCGACATTCCTTCAGAGGCAACCGATATCATTACGGAGTCGACGTAGGGTACTGCCCAGCCCCCGTGTATGAAACCGCCGCGCGTATCTTCGTCAGGTCTGGCGGGCGCCTGCATGACACCGTCGAGTGTAAGACCCAAGTAAACGATCAGTTTGTTCATCTTTAGTTTCCCCCCTTTAGCCTAAGGGTTATGAATTCGAAACCAGAAACTTCGAAACCGTTTTTGAGATTTTGAACATTTGGATTTCGAATTTGTTTAGAATTTAGATGACGCGTTGCACAACATCGTTTACACAAGAAGTTCCACAAGATCGTTTACAGTTTGTATGTATATTCTGGATAAAAACAGGAGTACAAGCGATGGATAAAAAGGGAATGCAAGTGAAGCAGAGAT
>JAKAGT010000057.1 GCA_021825585.1 Bacteroidota bacterium
ACTGAGCGAAGTCCCGATGAAATCGGGACGCAGTCGAAGTGCGACGACCACGCCCCTTGCGTAGCTTGGACTAAGCTCATCCTTCGACTCTGGCGCCAAGGGCGCCGTCGCTCAGGATGACGTTGGGAGGGTGTGGTCCCCAAAAGAGCCCCGTCACACTGAGCGGAGCACTTCAGTGCGCAGTCGAAGTGCGACGACCTTCCCAGGTCACCAGGCAACAAGCATCCGTCACACTGAGCCGTAGGTCCGTCCAGATATGACTTGGACGGACGAGGAGGCACGCGAAAGCGTGCCGACAAGCCTGCCTGCCAGCGGGGAGGTCGAAGGGCGACGCCATTCCCCGCGTAGGGCATGGCCTGGGCAAGTGCAGTTCTCCGCGTTTAACCTGGCATTTAACATTGCGCGCTGGCACCGCTACTCGGCCAAATGGAATTATTTCAGGTTAAACCCAAGCTCTCTCAACATCTCAAACGTGTCCACATACTTGATGCCAAGCCCCCGACAGATGTTCGGAATTGGGACCTTCCATTTGATGTTTGAGTTGAATACCTCCTGCGTTACGACGATGCGTCCGCTGTGCGCGGCCACGTAGGCAACGAGCCAACCGTCAGGGTCGGTCGCAAAAGCCTCCTTGGCGGCAGGAGTGAATTGACCACTCTCCTGGACCCAGTTCACTATTCTCTCGTAGGCCTTGACAACATCAGCCGTTCCTGAATTGTCGAAGGCCTCTTTCATATTTCCAGATTTGATCCAATCGGCAAGCTGATCGTTGCCGGCTTCCAGTTCCTTCTTGATCCGGTCAATGCTCCGAACTCGTCCGTCCGCCGAGAAACGGATGAGGCTATCCCAGAAAGCGGGAACCAGATCAAATGCATAGTAAGAGTTCTTAGCACTAATGAAAACGTTTGCGTCAAGGACAAAAATGGAGGGTACCGTTTGTGGAACAGGAATCTCGCTCACGCAGCCCGGCTTCCGAACAGCTCCTCTGCAAATTGGTCGAAGGTTTTGCCCTGCAGCCCGGTTAACTTGTACGCATCATAGGGCAATAACTTCCCTTCCTTGACTGCTGTCACGACGGTATTAGCAAACAGCCGGCCAATGCGCGAAGATTGTGTGGCATAGAAATCACCGCCTTCACTTCTTTTCTTCCGACGGCGATCATCTTTTAAGTAGCTTCTATAGAAGGCGAGGAACTTTTCTTTCCCGATCATTCCAAGATCAAGTGCCCGTCTGGCTCCAACCAACGAGCTGACCTTGAAATGGCGGGCTAGTATTTGGAAGGGTTCATCGTTTGTTTTTGCTGCAGGCCAAATACGTCTCAGTTCTTCTTCAGGCACAAGCAGCTCGGCAGCGACCTTGTTGCATGCCTGCTCAACCGAGTCGTCAGCAGCCTGCAGCTCACGAAGGTCAAACGCGGCGCTGCTCCCGAACCAGATATGAGCAATCTCATGGGCAAGAGTGAACATTTGTGCAGCCTTCGCGTCGCTCCCGTTAACAAACACCAGCGGGGCGTACTCATCGTGAAGTACAAATCCCCTGAACTCTTTCACATCGAGCTTTCGGTAGTTGTTGTTCCCCACGACTCCGCTGGTAACGACAAGAATCCCGGCAGTTTCCATAGAGTCCCGAAGCGCGCGAAGAGCGTCCTGCCAAGTCTTGAACCGGGAAGCCCACTGTTCATCCAATCCCAACGCTGCCCTGATCTCTAGCGCCACAGACACCGGATCATGGGAAGCCCTGGCAGACGCTGCGAATGGCAGCGGTGTCTCCTTCTGACCGAGGAGATATTCTCTCATCCAGGCCTGACGTCTTTCCATCAAATAGACGGTTTCGAGAAGGTCCGGGCTTGGGTTAGGTATTCGGTTATTCCTGACGGTCCTGAAGACGGGAATGGGGAGGCGTTCTTCAGGCGGTTCCTTTAGAAAAAAATAGCCCAAAGGAGTTCGCGTCTTCTTGGCGAAATTCTCAATTTGCCGCAGAGTCGGATACTTCTTCCCCTCTTCCCACAGCTTAAGCTTCGGGAATTTTTGCTCGAGGACTTCTCTCGAAAGACCGGAGCGTTTTCTTGCCCAACGCAAGACTTCGGGCTTTATGTGGACGTCGGCCATTGTTTTTCGGTTACAAGTTACCAAACTCTAGCCAGAATCTCACTTACTTCAACAATCCAGACCGCACCTTGGAGAGGTGACTCCATCTATACTTTTCCAGCCGCAAAGGACCTGATTGGCAACCCTTGCGACTACCGTGCGTCGTTGGCTGGAAGCTTGTCGTCGGCATCATTCGTGACAGACGTGTAGCTAACAAATCCCCGAAACACCTCATCGTTGAGACGCCTAAAGAATTTTAGGTATTGCCAGAAGAATCCGATCCCCAATAGAAGGTAGGCTGATTCAACCCAGCAATTGATGTGCAGCCCTTTCGACCACTCAAACCCAATCATCACGATTGAAAAAGCAAAGAACATCATACTCAGGTTGCGTGCAAAGCCATAAAGATTAAGGAAATGCGACGCCCTCTCGAACGTCGCAGGGCAATTCTGGCTGGTAAATGCAAAGCACAGCCAAAAGACGTCACTCGGATTGTTTGGAGCCACTTTAAAACGCTCAACGTACTTATTCTTGAATCTGTCTATGAACTCTTGAGAATATGGTCGTCTGTAGTTTCTGAAGATAAACTGCTTAACGCTGTCCCATTGGGGTATCTTCTTGAGTAACGCAAAGGTTGTGGTCTCAATGAATCCCTCATGTGTCCTGAGCCCAAACATGTTCGCCGCCGGATACTTCAAGAACTTCTCCACACCGAGTCTTTCCAGCAATAACCCGCTAAGGGCAGCTATTACATGCCCTAGCAGATAAGATACCAAAAGGAAATACGCAGCCAACAACCATGGAGACTGGTGCACTAGTCCGACAAACTGTAGCAAAAAGAAATGATTTGTCGTATCACCCCGCACGGTCTGATTCCGTATGTAATCCGCAGCAAGATTCATTGCTGAACCAGCATCATAGGTGATTGGAAACAACGCAAAGAAAAAGATTCCGGGTAGTAGATATCCAAAGAGGTCGTACAATGTGAACGGTACCCGGACGTACCTAAAATCGGAAAGGCCCATTTCTCTCCCCTGATTAGTCTTGATTTCTAGTTCATCTGTCCGCAGTCAAGAAACAATTCAGTGATGTCATTTCACCTCAAACACCTTCAGCACCTCATCGCCGTAGTGGTTGATAACCTTCACGGCTATCTTCCCGGTTTCAGGTACATCGAATGGACGGCTTTTATTTGAATATAAGGTGGACCATGCGGCCTCATCGATCTCGGCACGGAGAGCGCGCTTGAGTTTTTCGTAGGGCTCGTCTTCACCAAGGAAATATGCGTGGCGGACGAAGAAACTCTCCCCGTTGTAGTTCGTGTCGATGAACCAGCATGCAATGTCTTCGGTGCTGCTTGAGCGAATTTGCCCCGTCGTAGGATCGTAAACGTCGAGACCTTTTATCGTCACGACTAACTTCCCATCTTTTTGCTTCACGTCCATATCTGGCTCGCCGAAGACCATGAAGAGGTTGCCCGCTCCTGTTTTCTTCAGAAGTTCATCGCCCATGGCAAGATCCGGATTCATTCGAGCGGTAAGAACCGTAAGCTTTCCATATCGCTTGGTCTCCTCACTCACGTGAGGATCGAACGCGAATCCGCATACAATTAGCAGATCGAAACCAACCCCCTTCACCGCTTCTTTGGCAGCTTCTTTGACAAGTTCAGGTCCAACAGTACCGTGTTCAGGTCCTATCGAAACCGCAACTCTCTTGCTCTTTCCACTCTCGGTATACTCTCCTTGTGCGTGCAGCCACACTCCCGCGAACGGCTCGAGACGATCAAACTTCAACCGCTCATTTTTGATTGTGTTTTGGACCCCGGCCTTTCGGAGGTTCTCCAGGATCATGGATACGAAGTCTTGCTGCTGCTTTGCCTCTTTCTCGGAGACGGTGCCGTCGAGGTTATCATCGGCTGTGGAAAGGACTCGGTGCGGCGAAAGCGACTCTACCGTGAAAGGTCCGGTCACTCTGATGCGTTTGTTGTCTTCGTATGGCTTGTCGTAAAGCAGCTCGGTATCGGCATGACGGGAGACTGACTCGTCTATTTCTTTTTGCCGCTCCCGCCGCAGCTTCCACCATTCTGCGTGAAGCTGCTTTGCTTCGTCTGACCATTTCTCTCCGGCTTCTCTCGGAATTTGCCATTCCTCCCACGATTCTTTGAGCTTCTTATTCAGATCCTTTCGTATCGGTTCCAGCTTCTCCTGCCATCTGGCATAGATGGCATCAATTTCCTCGTTGTTTGCTATCGACTTCAGCGTGATATGCGCAACACGCTCGTACACAAAACCCTTCTTGACGTCGTTCTCAGTCGCAGGTGCTGAGCTTGGAGGAATCTTCCCCGTCATCTCCGCTTCCTTCTTGACTCCTTCGAGTGAATCGCTGAGAATATAGTAAGGGTATCTCGCGGACATGAGACGCGTACGTGCAAGGGCGAGCGCAACACGCGAAGTGTCAATTGTGATCCATCTTCGCCCCCACTGCTCCGCAACATAAGCAGTCGTTCCGCTTCCGCATGTTGGATCAAGGACAAGATCGCCGGGGTCGGTGGTCATGAGAAGACACCGTTGAATCGGAATGGTACTTGTTTGGACGGCGTATTTCTTTTCCTTTGAGAATGTAGAAATCACAGTGCCGTACCAGACATTATCATATTCTGTGACAACGAAATCGTCTTCAGAACGCTTCCAGTACTTCTGATCTGCCGTTAACCTTCCGGCATGTTCCAAGGAAGAAAGCGTCTCGCTCGGTAAACTTTCACGGAGTTGCGCAATCTTGACACGCTTACCAGTCACTTCATCAGTGTCTGAAAAAATGTTCTCAATTTCTTCAAGCGTTCGACCTCGATATAATCGTCGAAATTTTAATTGTTGCCCTTTCCCGTACCAAAGGATGAAATCGTACAAACGTTGAATCCTGTCTGCGTTTTGATTTGTCGCAGTTTGGAAAGGAATTTCCGCCACGAAATTCTCACTGCCAAAAACTTCATCCAGTATGGCACGCACCAGGTGTACATTCTCATCTCCGATTTGCACGAAGATGCTCCCGCTCTCCGTCAGCAGATCGCGGCACACGTTGAACCTGTCACGGAGATAAGAAAGATACGAATGAATTCCAAGCTTCCACGTATCACGGAAGGCTTTTATCTGTTCTGGCTGCCGAGTTGCATCCTCGCCCTTACCGTCTTTCACTTCTCGTTTGCGCGTGGAGACCTGCCAGTTCGATCCGAACTTGATACCATAAGGTGGATCGAAATATATGGTTTGAACTTTTCCTTTCAACCCTTCCTTCTCTGCTAGCGACGTCATCACGAGCAGAGAGTCGCCAAGGATCATTCGGTTGCTCCATTTTTGCTCGTGCTGTTAGAACTCGATCATCTCTTCGAACTTGATCCCGTTGAAATCGGCAAAGAGCCCAAGCTGATCTTCCTGTTTCTCTTTTCTTCCCTGTGCCCTTACTTCATCGACTATTGCCTGCGGATGAATCTTCTCTTGTATGTAAATAGGTACTATGGGTACTTCAAGCGGTTTGGCATCCTGTTCGTCTTTGCCTTTCCACACAAGCTGCGGATCGAGAGACGGGTCGCGTGGGTAGAGCATCTTCGTAGGTGCTGCCTCGTATTCGGCCACGAAGTCCCGCAATTCCTCTGTTGGGATATTCACCCGCTTGTCGCAGTGCTTTACGTGCTCAACCGGAGTTGGGTAGGTGATCTTCTTCGTCTTCTTTGTTTTGTTCGGTTTACTTTTCATGCTAGTCTTTCTGTTCCAGACCCTCTGTTCTTAGTCGAAAACCCACGAGTAGATTCCCGCTTGAGACATGCGGGAATGACGCCAGAAGGAGGGGCATCATTCGGGAAAGTTCTTTTCGGTTCTCTATAAATAAGCATTACTGATTCCTGTCAACAACATGCACCGGCAACGCAACCACCAAACGGTCATTCCCGGATGCCCCTGTCAGGAATCCACCTTCCAAAACCAGATTCCCGCTTGAAACATGCGGGAATGACGCTGGAAGCGGGGAGAAGTCAACTCCCAGAGATTCAACGTCATTCCCGAGTGCTTTTATCGGGAATCCATCATAAATCATCATACAAATCCTTCCATTCCGGATTCGTTTTCTCAATCAGACTTATTTTCCACGCTCGGTTCCATTTTTCAGGTGCTTTTCTCTCTTAATTGCATCACGGATGTCTGAGTGTTCTTCAAAGTAAACCAGCATGTGCACGTTATACCTTTGAGTGAAGCCAGGTATTAAAGACTCTTTGTGTTGAAGCACTCGATGCTTAATATCACTCGTGACACCGATGTAAAGCGTGCCATGTTTCCTGCTTGCCATAATGTAAACATAGGATGACATTTATTATCTTGGGTTTTCTTCCGCACTATTTGGATCACACTACTTTCGTTTGCTGGTTCAAGAAGTCTCTTATGGCATTCACAGAGTCCCAGGGATCCTGAATTTCAATAAATTTCCAGCGTCCGAACCCGCCGTGGTTGTTCACCGCCGGGATCCAGAGGGTTTTAGCAGTCGCGACCTTAACCTCCTTGTCCTTTTTCTTCTCACCCGTGACCTCGACAATAAGGTTCAGCGAGCACTCCCTTCCATGCCCGTCATCAAGCTTCACAATGAAGTCCGGAACGTAATTGTGCTCCTCAGAGTCAAGCGCATAGGGAATATTGAAGCCCATATTCTGGTTCTTGACATAAGAGACTACTTCCTCCATATCTTCAAGGGCCTGTGCCATCTTCCCTTCCCAGCCGCTGTGAAGGACGACATCGCTGATGTGGCACTTGTCTTCCCGCGTTCGGAAAGTCGACCTGGTGGTATCAAAGTCGACGCTGCGAGTTGACCCTATGGCATCAAATGGATAGAGGATCGGCATTAGCCTCTTGACGCCGTTGTCACCGGTTACAATCGCGTGGTATATCTTCTGCGCCGCCTCGTTTGCGAACTGTACCAGGAGTAGAAGCTGGACAAAAGTATTATCCTTGAGTGTTAAGCACTCCTCCCGCCATTGCTTCGCAATTCCGAGAAGCTGGGGGAATAGCCAGGGTCTTTCAGATCTGTCGCCGTCTACCAGGTAACGCTCAAGGACAAGTTTCGCCAGCAAAAAGATTACTTCCTGCTCGCGGCGCTGTTTCAAATCGTCAAGGGTGTGGATACTTGTCTCACCAACGATGGGTGCATTTTCAGTCTTGGTTGGAATACTCTGTGTCGAAAGAGCCATCCGGGAATCAGCCGTGAACTCTGCAGTGAGTCTCTCAGAGGGTAATTCGTACCTGTAGCCCATCACCCTCGGGAAAGTGATCTCACAGGCGATTCTTTCAGGAAGTGCGCGGACTCTTGTGGGC
The DNA here is from genome assembly GCA_021825585.1 of Bacteroidota bacterium. Lineage (GTDB taxonomy): Bacteria > Bacteroidota > Ignavibacteria > Kryptoniales > JAKASW01 > JAKASW01. The sequence continues at coordinate 7,439 of JAKAGT010000057.1, forward strand.
ATTGGACCGGGCCTGGGATCAACCGCGGACCCAGCTGAAGGTATAAATGAAAACGGAACTCCGTAGACTTCCGCGTACTCAGGCTCGAACTTCTCTTCATCGTTGGCAACGTAACTCATACGTCTCAGGCCCCTGCCGACAACCTGCTCGCAAAGTAACTGAGTACCGAACGCACGCACTCCAAGTATATGAGTTACTGTGTTGGCGTCCCAGCCCTCCGTGAGCATCGAAACACTCACAACACATTTGATCTGTTCCCCGAGCTTGCCCGGCTTGCCGACGGTGTTCATGACTTCACGCAGGACATCTTCATCTGTAAGATTCTCTGCATCCCTGCCAGGGAACCTGGCCTTGTACTCGGACTTGAACTCTTCGATTTCGTTGGCGGCCACCTGTTTGAATTCGTCGCTCATCCCCTCGCCAGATTCGAGCTGCTGGCTGTCCACCAGGATGGTATTTGGCCTCGCGCTCCATGTTCCATGAGACTCGTTATTGAAAAGAGCAAGTTTTCCCGGAACTACAACCGTCCGCTCTTCATCGATCTGCTTTTCCCATCCAGCGACATAGTCGTATACCAGCTTTGAGACATTTGTGTTGTTGCACACTACTATGAACACCGGCGGAGTGAGACCACGCGAACGTGCTTCCGCGTTCTCTTCCCATTTCCTGTAATACTTCTCGTAATTGAGGTAGAGGCTTTGGAGTGCGCCTTCAAGCTCAGCCGGGAGATTTGGCTCTCCCTTCACCGCGTCGGTCTTTCTCCCCTTTCTCGGGAGGTGTTCCCTGATGCGAAGCCACAGGTCGCGATAAGTGGGTTGCTCACCAACCATCGAATCGTCCGCGACGGGAACACGCGGAACCTTCACTATGCCGCTCTCAATTGCGTCTATCAGCGAAAAGTCAGAAACCACCCAGGGGAATAGTGTTCCCTCGGGATACCCAGAACCACGCAGAAAGAAAGGAGTGGCCGAGAGGTCATAGACGACCTTTAACCCGATTTTCGCCTTAACCGCTTCAAGTCCGGAGATCCAGATTCTGGCTTCTTCTTCTCGCTCCTTTGCTTCCTTAAGGTCATCGCCTTTCAGAATCTCTTCCTCGCCGCCTGACTTTCGCCGGTAACAGTGGTGAGCCTCATCGTTGATGACAACTATGTTCTTCTTGTTCCCGAACTCCCGGCAGACTCGCCTAACCATTTCATCGGGCGTCTCAGTAAATGCCGAGCCGTTGCCTTTGCTCAAAATGCTCTTCGTCAGCTTCCCCGCCGCGATCTTTTCTCTCTGCTTAAACGCGTGAAAGTTGGTTACAAGAATCTTTGCCTTTCCGAGCTGTTCCATCATATCAACCGGTACTATGTCCATTGCCCGATAGTAATTCTCAGGATCGTTAGGCAGCAGAACTCGGAGGCGGTCACGGATGGTGATGCCCGGTGTAACTATGAGAAAAGTGTCAGAGAAAAGCGGGTCCTGCGCATTTGCGATCTTATTGAGGACATTCCAGGCAATAAGCATTGCCATAACCAGAGTCTTGCCGGAACCGGTTGCCATCTTGAACGCCATTCGGTAAAGCAAAGGGTTTGCCTCGAGATTGGCATCGCGGATCCTGTTCTCTATCCACGCATCGCCCACTTTCTTCGCGACTTCGGTCACATAGATGGCGGTTTCGACAGCTTCAATCTGGCAGAAGAAGAGTTTGCGGAATCGATCGTCCCGCTGCCAGTAATCCAGCAGAAGTTTCGTGGTCTTTGTTATGCTGTAGGAAGGATAGCCGTCTCTTCTCCACGCAGCAACGCGCTCCCGAACCTGGTTAATGAACCTGTTCTCCTCAATCCGGTCTTCTGTCCATTCTGTGTCAAAAGACAGTTGGATCTTGGACTTCTTTCGAGGCTGTGCAATCGGGACGAAGTAGGAACTTATCCGGCGCTGCTCGATAATCTCGTTCGTTATACCTTCATCCGTGAACTTGAAATGGCGGGAAGGCTCCTGAAATGGGGAGTTCAGGACGGGATTCTCAATAACGACTTGTTTCATCAGATATGATTTAGCTCGACCAACTCAAACTAGGGCGCAGGTGCCGGCTCGATTGCGCAGTAGCTACACGTGGCGCACCGTCGGATGCTTTGCCCGGTGTTCAATGTGAACAGCTTATGTAATGTCTGCCTGTCACAGTGAGGACACTTATTCCCACTCCCCTTTCCAGCCGCCTGGGCTGGCTGAAACAGCGACCATCCAATATAACCGCAGGTGGAACACGACGAATACCCCCCGGAATTCTCATGGAGAGTACCGTTTCCGCAATGGGGACATTTAGAACCTCTACCACTCTTCGCCATCTGAATTGCTCCTCATAGTTACGTATAGTTGGAAAGCATCCCTTTGCCCGCAAGTACAGTTCAACACCACCGATGATCGCAACCGAAGATTTTAGCCCAATTCGGAGGACCTAAAATATGCGAGTCAAGTTCTGGTATCAGATTCCCTCCAAGATACTGCCCATTTCTTCGTCGAATTTACCCCTTTCCCACTTCATCTGCAATGTTCCGCCGGAGCTTTGAGATAACTCATCGCCTTTAGATCCGATCCGCTTGGACTACCCTGGTCCATCCATGGTATAAAGGCTCATAACACAGAAGTAGTGCCAATCCTCCTCCCACTGAACGAAAGCAACCGGACGTCCCAGAAACCGCGATCGCTTGGTTTCCAACCACTCCAAATCCGATTCCATCAATGCCTCCGACCACATACAATGTCGAGGAGGTGGTTTCATGCAGTGGATTGTCCCGCGAATGCGGGATTTCGCCCGTCCTCATCGGACGGGCTCAACCAGGTCGTCCGTCCCTCTATAATCGGGACAGATCGCGACGACTGGCTAACTGGCGGGGGTGGATTCGTGCAGGGGATTGCCGCGGCGCTTCGCGCCTCGCAATGACAGGTTAGTTAGCAGGAACCCCTAAGGCTTAGTATTTCCCCTTGCGAAAACGGAGTCGAGTCCCCGTTCCACTGAATCACTTTGACTCCTGAAGAGGCGATTTCTGAAATCCCTTCCGTCTAATAACATCCACCGTATATTGAAATCGCCTCACTCTACAGGGGACGAGACATCCCAGAGCCATTTCCGTTTTCGCGTGGCGCCCTTCTCTTCTCGTCCATTTTCTCTTGGGCGAACAAGAGAAAATGAACAACATTGCCCGCAGTTGAGGTTTCGTTATGGGCATCGTCACATCGTCCGACCCGCGATACGTGTCGGCCTCCTCGCGATGACAGTTAAACTGGCGGCGGCGGCCTCATGCAGTGGATTGCCACGTGCCTGCCGGAGGCAGGTCGAAGAGCGACGGCGATCTCAAGCTCCTCCAGCTTGCGCGCCAGCTCTTTGTGAGTGGCGAGTATCTCCCTTAGCCTGACAAAAGTCCGCATGATCTCGACATTTACAAGAATCGCTCG
>JAKAGT010000032.1 GCA_021825585.1 Bacteroidota bacterium
TGGAGGAATCATCTCTTCGGATCTTAGCGAGACAAAAAATGCCCCAACTCTAAACTAACAAAATATCATGATTACGGCTCAACAAACTTTGTACACAAAAATGTTTGTTCCCCGACAGACTCCTAGTGCAAATCCTCCACCTCCAGCATAGATGACGTTGCAGCGAGAAGTGTTTTCTCCATTAGTCAGAATTTCATAAATGACGTGCTCTGTCAGCATCTCGAGCATAAACGAACGAGCACGGAGCGTCTTCAAGGCACCCTTTGAGGAAATCGTATAAACAAAATTCTGGATTCCTGAGAAATCTGCCGAGACCAGTAGGAAAGGCTTGTGAACGTCACGCTTGTTTGGTTCTGATAAGCAGGACTGAATGGCCGCCGCAGATTTTACAAAATCATAGAATGAGATATGTCGATATTCGTCTTCATCGGAGACAGGAAGAAAAGAACCGTATCGTTCGAGAAAAACCAGACATCGATTTTCGTCGCTCAGAATGTCTGTAATGTTTTCCGGAATGTGCCCAAGGTCGAGTTTCCCATCGCCTTCGGGATAAGTAATTCTCTCAGGGCCAAGCTCTTCGGACGGTAAGAACGCATCCGGTAAGCTGAACCGAGCCCCGTTAGGATGGAGTGTAACGTCTGCAAAAATGGACCGCAGTCTCTTGGTGGGTAGTCTAAGCGTTCCATGATCGACCAGAACATCCCATGGTATGCCTGCTATTCCAAAGGAAGCTTTGAATTCTTCTGGGACGCGTATGTCAGCAAACTTTGAGGTGAGGCATTCTGCGGCCCACGCAATGATGCCTCCGCTTTTGTCCATACGGTTACCTTAGCTTTCTTTTTACTGAAAGGCTGAACTGGGTCAGCCAGTTATCAGTTGATATCTATCTGTTCCCGGTAATAGATGAAGCTGGAATTCCTGTACGAACTTATATGGCCTAGTAGTCCGCCCAAAATTGGATCATGCGCTTAGATATAGCACCATTCCCTACTAGACTTGTTTTCAAATTTAGGCGACCTCAGATAATATTGCAAATATGAGTCCAAGGGCGGGCCGCAACACGATTGGACAACATTTCTATCCGTTAATATAACGTCGGAGAAGTTGGCCCCGGCCACGACAATGGGGAACAATGTGTCCCCCGACATCTCGAGGTCCTTGATCTACTGGAGGGTTTCGGTGTCGTATTCACAAGCTGCTCTCATCACATCGTGTGATGTGCGGCTCCCCGGACATCCGTGCTGGACTGCGGAAGGTAAGAGACGTACACATCGGCAGTGATGTCATTCGCGACGAAGCGGCCGGAAGTTGCATGCACCACACCGTTAAGGTAATCAAACGCATCGTCTTTGATCAGCTGCTCTTCCGCGTCGAGAAGCGTTCTCTGATGCTTGATTTCGATTAGCCGCTCAAATGCTCTTTGAAGCCTGGTCTCAGTGTCCACTTCCTGGGTGATTGTGTCGACTTCCATGATGATTTCTCCTTATGATTTCGGGATATGTCAACGGGATCCGACGTACCCCAAGTTTCTTCAATTGATCCCGCCAATTATCACATGGCGGGATGCTCATTCCAATTCCGACTTAGCTTCACTTCATTCGCTAAGTTCGGTTGGAATGGCACTACGCTGTCCGGTGGATGAAGAGAGTCAGGGCCAGCTTGATGATGTCCTGCGTAGAGAACCTTGCGGAGTCAACCTGCTCTGTGATCTGGACAGCGTCCTTGAGGCACCTCAGAAGCTCTTCCCGATCGCTCTCGGCGCGTCCGGAGTCTGCGGCCAGAATTTCCTTCCGCGGAGGGTCCTTCGGAGAAGGTGGAGCGCTTGACGGGTCTGGTCCGTCCGCCTTGCCCTCGTTCTTCGGAGTTTCCTTAACTTCAGGAGCCTTCGGCGCAGCGGCGGCAGACTTGGCGGAACCGTTTGCCGGAGTGACTTTGGAAACTTCGTTGATGAAGTTTTTCGAAGACTTGAACTCGATCAGATCGCCTTCATGGAGAGTCGGAATGGTGGACATGAACTTGCTGAAATTAAACCACTCACCGTTGACCTTGATGCCCTTCTCATTCACTCTCTCGATTGTTCCACTAACCGGAACCTTCGATGTCTTCTTTTCGATTTGCTGTAGCATGACAGCCTCCCTTGTTTTTGTTGATACCTATCGTGAACAGGTCAGGTGCCTGTTCCTATCCTACTATGCAGAGAATCAAAGAAGATGTTTTCCGGTCCGACCTCGCCGGATCTTGTTCCTATAAATACGAACTGACCTTCTCTTGCAGGGACACGCGCACTTTCTCGAATGTCTTCGAAGACATCCTGAGGTCCTTGCAAATCTCCCTCACAGAGTAACCGGCCGTTAGTTCTGATAGCACCTGCCGCTCGCGGTCGTTCAGAGAAGAGACGAATTCCTGAGATATGTAATCGTCGAAAGGATCATGTGAATCCGATGCGATTACGTTCTCGAGTGTGAAATGATCCATAATGGGATCGGACATATAGCATCTGACTTTGTTGAACGCATCAAGCCGGCTTTTCCCCACTTCATCAAGAGCGAGAAAGCTCCTTTCATGGATGCCTTTCGCAGTAAGTCGCATATAGTTGATCAGCAACGCGAGAGTGCATTTCGAACCCAAGCGGAGACTTTCCTGGTATGCCAGCAGGAGCAGCTCGTCGGAATCGTCCTCGGTATGTACGAAGATTCGTGCATAGCTCATTAGTGCTGTGAAATCCCGTTTTGTCATCTTACTTCTCCCCTTCCAAATCATAAAGCTTCATGGCGACTTCTCTTTCTTTCGTGACGAAATAACCCTCGCGATCCCAAGCACCGCCTGGGAAGTCTTTGCACCAGCGGTAGATGTAAACGAAGAACTTGTGGACGAGAAGGTTCTCCGTTACTCTGATTTGAATTCGAGAGTGCTGTCGCTTCAGGTCGGCGGCGAACTCTCTGAACTTAACTTCCGAATCGAATCTGATATCCATCTGTGGCCTCCTTTGCGTCGCAAAAAAAGATGAATGCCCGAACGTAATTGTAATTCTAAGCGCCGGAGCGCAGCTGCGAAGGCGACGGTACTATCCTCGAAGAAGAGTGATATCAGATTAAGAGAATCTTTACTGCAGGCGTGCGACTCCGTATAGCCTTGACAGTCCCGCAGACGTGCGGGCTGTCAAGGCTCGTCCCGAAGGGATCCCGACCCCGCCGACGGCGGGGTCTTGGGACACGCTGCTGTCCCGAACCTTAATACGCATCGTGTGTGTTCGGGATCCCGCACATCCATGTGCGGGAAGTACTTTCACTTACCACACGTGCCTTCGCAGCAAGCGGAGGCGCTTATCTTGTTTACGTTCGGGCATTCAATAGGAGGTGGAACGCGGAAGCGTTCTGTTAAGGATGGATTTCTGTTGTGGTGTTGGTGTAGGGAGAAAGAGGAATAGTGGAGTCATGGAATGTTGGAATTGGGGGGTGATGATTTTCTGGATTGGTGGGCTGGTCGGGCGCGACGATTGTTGCCGTAGACGAGTTTACTGAGCCGGAGGCTCTTGAGCCTTAGGCTCAGAGTCTATGGCAGTTGGAGCGTAAGTGCGTGTGCCGAGTCCCGCCAGAAGCGGGACGAGGCTCTCGCACAGCGACATACAATCGACGTGACCGATCAATTGAGGTCAAGGAAGCAATTAGGGGTGGTGTGGCGCGAAGCGCGCCATTCGTTGGGCTTGGGTTCGCGGGCGGCACGCCTGCCTCCGCCGAAGCGGCTCCGCGCAGGCAGGCGCGAGGGCACGATTATCCCGCGAAGCGGGATTTCGGCAAGGCCTCAATTTGCTCATCTATTCTTTCCGTTTCTGATCTATTCTTCGCCGACAGGCGAAGTAGTCGGATCGGAATGAATAGTCTGTCAGCGGTCCCGATACGAGTAGAATCGTATCGGGATGCGAGTCATTCGCCGTAAGCGGATGTCTCGTCCCGGTGAACGGGATCTCCGCTACGCTCCGACAAGGTGACTGCAAATATCGTGACCGAGCTAGTCCCGCCAAGGGCGGGATCTTCGACGTGACAGAAATCCTTCCTGGCGTCAGGACAAGCATAGAACGGGACAGCCCTTCCTATTGGAAGGTAACCGTTGGGAGACGCCCGCAGCGCGCCCCGCTGGCGCGGGGTTCTCATTCTATATGGGGTGGAAGGAAAAGGCACGACGATTGATTTTGAGTTCCGTTCACGACACGTAGGTGGCGTGATGCCTGTCCGACTCGGCTTCGCCGTGTCGAGATCCTTCGCATAAGACAGCGCAGCTGCCTTTCTGGTCCGAAGGATCCCGGTCAAACGAATGTTCGAGCGAGACAAGGAGCGAGTGATAAAGACGTTGCGGAGTCTCGATCTATTCGAGATGAAGCTATCTCTTTCTCTGAATCGGCGTGCCTGGACCCCGAATAAGAGCATTTCGGGGCAGGCCAGTTGCGGGCATCTCTTCCGGGGTTTGTTTCTTGCGAACGCAGATGCTGACAGCATGCCGAGAAATACCCCTACTTTCAATTCTCCGATAATCATCTGAGGGAAATGAAATGGTTTCGGCGAGACGTGTCCTTTACTTGATGGACGGGGTGAGCCGCTCCGATCACATCCTGTGATGTGCGGCTTCCCGAACGTCCTGTTCGGGAAATCGACGCCGAAGTGTTCGGCGGAGAGAGGGAGATTTCCCGTTTCGCAGTTCACTGCGAACGGGAACCCGAACATATAAATAATTGTGATCGGGAATATCTCTGTTGCTGGCACGCTACCAACTGAGCCTGTTGAGGCAGGCGGGTGAGCCTCAGAAACCTTTACCAGGTGCTGCAGCAAAGGGAGCGACGACTGCCCTCGAGCACCTTTCAGAGCATTGGCCTTTAGGGACAGTCGTCGTTCTCAGGATGAAATTATGAATTCTTGAACGCTTTCTTCCCCGCAAAGCGAGCAGCCTTCCCGAGTTGTCTTTCGATCCTCATCAGCTGGTTGAACTTCTCAATTCTCTCACCGCGGCAGCCACTTCCGGTTTTAAGATGACCGGCGTTCACGGCAACTGTCAAATCCGAGATGATCGCATCGACGGTCTCTCCGCTTCGATGAGAGACGAAGCAGTTGTAGTCTTTTTTGTAGGCAAGCTCGATTGTCTCGAGGGTCTCAGTGACGGTTCCGATCTGGTTCAGCTTTATTAGAATTGAATTTGCGACTTTCTTTTCGATTGCCTGCGCTAGGATCTTCTTGTTCGTACAAAAGATATCGTCACCAACAAGTTCTACCTTCGAACCAAGCACATCGGTAAGGTTCTTCCACCCTTCCCAGTCGTTCTCAGCCAGGCCGTCTTCGAGAAGAACGATTGGATACTGCTTAACCCAGCTCTCCCATTGTTTGATCAAATCGTCGCTTGATATCGTCTTCTTCGTGCTCTTAAAGAGAAGATATTTGCCGTTGTCCCACATTTCGCTCGCTGCCGGATCGAGGCAGATGCTGATGTCCGCGCCCGGTTTATAGCCAGCCTTTGTAATGCCCTCCAGGATTGCCTCAACAGCTTCTTCGTTCGACTTCAGGTCTGGAGCGAAACCGCCTTCGTCGCCGACGCCGGTGCTCAGTCCCTTGCCGTGCAACACGGAATTCAAAGCGTGAAATGTTTCCTCTCCCATCCTGATGGCCTCCGCAAACGATGGGGCGTTGTGCGGCGCGATCATGAACTCCTGGAAATCGACGGTGTTGTCGGCATGCTTGCCGCCATTGATAACGTTCATGCACGGGACCGGGAGGAGATTGGCATTGAGCCCGCCCATGAACTGATACAAAGGCACTCCTGCGCTCGCTGCGGACGCCCTGACGTATGCCATTGAAACACCAAGGATGGCATTCGCGCCCAACACCGATTTGTTCTCTGTCCCATCGAGCCCGATCAAGAAATAGTCCAGCTCTTTCTGTGAGGAGAAATTTCTTTTAGTAATCTCAGGAGCTATCTTCTTCAAAACATTCTCGACGGCCTTTGTGACACCTTTGCCGCCATAACGTTTCTTGTCGCCGTCCCGGAGTTCGGTAGCTTCCCTTTCACCGGTGGAAGCGCCACTCGGCACCATGGCACGGGCCTGCGTTCCGTCTTCCAGAATCAAATCAACTTCAACGGTTGGATTACCTCTTGAATCCAGTATCTCGAGTGCATCGATAGATTTAACTTTCATACGATTCTCCGTTTCTTCTTTTTGTGTCGTCAGAATTTGCAACTATCCGCTCGTATAAGTCCTGACCGAAACTCGTCTCCAGCGGTTCCGCCTCTTCCAGCTTGAAGGTCCGCGTGCCATCCTCGAGCCTTTGGGCACGCAGAAAGAGCGTGTTCTCCCTCGCCGCTTCATAGAAAGTTCCGGCAAAGGAGTACAGGTGGGTAACGAAAAAGACCTTGTTTCGGCCTTCCAGCAGTGCTGTGACTATCTGGCGGGCAATCTCAGAACCTTCCCTCTCGTTTGTTGCAGCAAAAGACTCGTTGAAAAGGAGGAGGGAGTCGGGTGTAACATGGTCTGCGATGCGGCTCATCCGGCTCAGCTCTTCGTCAAATTTTCCGCTTTCCATTGCAGTGTCCTCCTCTCGTTTGTAATGAGTAAAGACCGCACTGCATAGATTTGCGGTAAAGGAGTCTGCCGAGACAAACATCCCCGCCTGCATCATCAGCTGTGCAAGTCCTATGCTGCGAAGAAAGGTTGATTTCCCTCCCTGGTTCGCACCTGTAATTATCACGAGGTTCTTCCCGTCCGCACTAATACCATTACCGACGACTTTCGCCGATGTTGTCAATGCAAGGCAAGTATCATACAATCCAGAAAAGGAATGCCGGCGCTCGCGTACAGGAGATGGGATTGGGAAGCAAACATGGTTTTCCTTCTCATTAAGCCGCTCATACAAATTGAGGCAACCAAGGTAGAAGCCGAGCTCAGTCCGAAGCATGTTGAAAAAGGTTTGTATATGATCCGCCGATTGGGCAAGTGCATTTGCCACCAGGTTAATCCCGCGATCTCTCAAGTTGCCAAGCGCTTCCGCCCCTCTTTCATCCCGCGGATCGAGATGAAAAGTGTATGGCTCTGATTTTCGTGAAACCGCCAGCCTAACGCGTTTTAACCAGCCCAATCTGAGATCCGGGGGTTTTCTAAGTATGTAGTTCGTCCCTTTGTTGCCGGCCCCCAGTTTTGCACTTACAAGCACATCGTGATCAGACCTCAGGTACCTAAGGTGCGATTCAATCTCTTCGAAGTACTCATCCGTGAGTTCCTGCCTCAGCATGGCGACCAGTCTCGAAAAGCCCGATGACCGGAATTCATGTTCGTGTTCATCGGCTATATTCCTAAGCAGCTTCAGCTTTGAGACAAATATCTGCAGCGACTCGATGGCTCCATAGAGTACCGACCCGGGCGATCGATGTGAGAAGAAAGCCCAGAACGACTTCCTCTTCTCTTCAATTGCATCGACCGCGACTTGATAAGCCTCTCTGAGAACAGAGGGATTACGGAGACAGTCTCTGAGGATTTCCTGACGATACAGTATCGTGTCCAAATCCGTCGAGCCGGACAGAACCACTTTCCTTGCAATATCCAGAACGAACTTGTCCTGACCTGCCATCGCCTCGAACAGGGTGTTGAGTGACAAATCCTGCGTGAGGGCATCTTCGTTCCATGGTAACGCCTGGTCAGTTTCGAAGTCACGGTCCTTGTAAAGCAGCAGCGCTTTCATGACAGTAGGCGTTTCCTGAGGTGCTCGTATGTCACACGATATTTCTCGGCAATCGACATAGCGAATGCGAGACCGTCAGCGGATTTTCTCAGTATCTTAAAAGTCCGGAGTGCGGGATTCTCCGATGCAACGGTACTGGCCAGGCTTACAGTCGAGTCGCTCATCGACGCAAGCTCGTCGATGAATGTGACGCAGACGGCAAGGCAACCAAGGTCGATAATTCTCTGCAGCACGTTCCTGCTCAGGAACAACGCGTCCTGGAGGGTCGTGGAGGTAAAAATCTCATTCATAATGATGATGCTTTGAGCCGTCGCCGCCTCCAGAATTTTGTGTATTCTGATGAGGTCATCTTCGAGCTTTCCACGAAGGCTGGACATTCTTTCTTGTTTCTCGAAATGTGTAAAGATCTGGTCGAAGAGAGACAAGCGTGCCTTTCTCCCGGGAACGGGCATCCCAAGGCTGGCAAGGTAGTGCAACTGTCCAAACATTCTGGCAAAAGTGGTCTTCCCTCCCTGGTTCGGGCCCGTCACGACGAATATTCGCTCCTGCCCGGTGAGATAGAAGTCATTGCAGACAACCGGCGAGTCTTCGGAAACGAGCTTACGGGCAAGAGCCAGGTCAAAGCATTCGTAGTCATAAAGTTGAATCGCATCTTTCGGAATGTTGACCGATGGTTCGGAAAGCTGCGGATAGCAGAATTTCAGATCTGCTTGCTTCAACGGCGCAAGGTACTCGATGTAGGCAATATAAAACTGGATTTCACGATCAAAATTCACAATTGTCTCATCGAGGAAGTCGGAGTGTTTTTCGCAGAAATTATTGAGGTCGTGGAAAACGTCCGGAAATAATTGAGAGCCAAATGCCAGAATTTGAGCCTCGATATGGTTCATCTCAAGGGGATCTGAGAATTTCACCCTGTAGTCGCTCGTCGCCCCCTTGTTGAACCTGGCAAAAGTCTTCTCCACTACGGTGCTGTAGTCGACCTCGGAATTGTATTTGCGAACCGTAAAACTCCCGCCCCGTATAATGATCGAGTACTTGAGCTGTGACAATTGACTCAGCACGATTTCTGTCTCAGAACAGAGGGACGTGAAGGGGTTCGAACTCACATACGTGGCGAGGAAATCACGGAACGCCAGGAAACCTCGTGATTTCACATCCGCGCGGGTCAAATCGCCCAGGAGATTTCTTACTACATCGCAATAGACACCTACCGCGTCGAGAAACCATCTCTCCTTCTGGTACTTGTAAGAAAGCTTCGTGGATAATTCGACATATTCCCGCACCGTATTCATTCCTTGTGCAAACGACCTTATGTCGTCAAGGAGCGTTAGGTCTTCCAGGTCCCGCATCACCTCGTGGCGGTACTGTATTGTCCCGATGTCTTTAAGCGGAGAATAGAAGAACGGTCTTAATTCGTACCTTTCTTTGCCGCGCGTAATTGTATCGATGACCTGGTCGAGATTCAAATCGCTGAAACACTCTGGCATCTCAGTGACCCCGTTCAGTGAATCAGCATCAGGACGCCCGGACAAGATGCCATAGAACGGGGTCCTAGCTTCAACCGTATTTTTGACTTGTGTGCTTCTCAATTCTTTCTTTTTGCCTCTGTCTGCCTTCATCCATCACGGTATGTAATACATTGGATCTGGAAGTTTGAACTTGCCCTCAGCGTAACCTCCTTCGAGGTCGCTGTACTGATCTCCGATATTTGCCACGATGGTGTAGCCTTCGGATTCGATTTCCTTCCTGGCGGATGTTTTGAATGCGGATGTGGAGATGGCCCTTGAATTCTTGAAATAGATCCGAGCCCAATTGGGATAGCCGGCCTTTTTGAGGTTAATAACAGTCGGGTCGGCAGCAATATCACGGGATATCTGCGATCTTCCCGTGATGAAGAAGATTGCTATTTGATGGCTGGCTGCCCATCGTGCCAGGGTGAGGGTCGGCTTTATCGCAGTAGCGGCTTTTTCCCTAACCCATGTGTTCCAGAGCTTGGAGTTAAATCCAAAGCCGTAGCGATATTCAAACTCGATATTAGAGAGAGATGTCTCGTCTATGTCCAGAACGATGGCAGGTTTCCTGACCGTGGTGTACCTCGATTCGATGAAGGACTTCGCCGAGTCTGCCACTTCCGCTAATCCTCTTTCGTACGCCCCGGATTTAATGTACGACCTTACGGAATCCTGAAGGATTCCAAGGTTCATGGGCTCGGGCACCGAATAAATATCCGAATGCCGGGAGGATTGAGCCTGGACGGAAAGTGTGCCGGCTGCCAGCATGAGAACAAACGCTAAGAAGGCATAGACGTTCCGGTCTCCTGTCTCCATTCCCCTTCTTTCTTTTCCTGATAGTGTCATGCGTTTTTTCCTCTCAAATATCTGATGACTTCGGCGTTCTCGACTGTGATCATGCCGCCGCAGCCGGTGTCGTCAAGGATCTGTTCGACGATCGGAACGAATTTCCTTATGTTTGCCTCCGTATCGACAATCTCTATAATCATGGGGAGATCGTCGCTGAGTTTCACGGATTTCGAATTGCTGAAAGTACTGTCCGGTCCGAATCCCAGAGCGCCGCGAGAGACGGTCGCCCCAGCCATCTTGAATTCCTTGGCCTTGAGGACAATCGTTTTGTAAACCTGCTCATTGTCCTTTCGGTCCATTTCACCGAGGAAAATTCTTATAAGTTTCCCTTCTCCATACAGTCGCATTGTTTATCCTTTCTGCTGCATCTGTGGTGGCATCCAGCCGATTATCTTTGAAAGACCCTCTTTCGTGAAATTTGAAACTGGGCTTTGCCACAGCATCTCGACGGTCCGTTTGTTGTCGTACGCCACCCGATGAAGAGTAACCTCGCCGTCTTCCAGGACCGCGTAGCACGCGTTATGATCTTCCCTTGAAAGTCCGACGCTTCCCGGGTTCACAACGGTCACATTTCCTATTTTCTTTTTGAACTGAAAATGTGTGTGGCCAAGAAGTATCAGATCATATCTTTCCAATCCTCGAATCTCATTTTCTCCGATTTCTTCTTCGCGAATATACTTGTACATGTTCCCGTCAGGCGCGCCATGCGTCATGTAAATATATCTTCCATCGATGTGCGCGAACAGCGTAGTGGGAAGGGATTTTAGAAAATCTATGTCGTCCTTCGCAAGAAGCGACCTGTGCCACTCAAGTGTCTCTTCGGCGTATATCTTGAAGTCTGCACGGCAGCCGCAGTCCTTGTCGTTAGCCATTGCATTGTCATGGTTTCCCATTACACCCTGGTCCATGTTCTCGCGAAGAAATTCCACGCACTCCTTCGGAAACGAGCCATAATCAACGGAATCTCCAAGAAACAAACAAAGGTCGTAGTGACCGACATCCCTCAGCACAGCTGTGAGAGCGGGAAGATTCGCATGTATGTCAGACAAAATCAGAGTTCTCATATCTCCGCCAGTTCGCTCATCTCAATGCTTCAACGACTTGTATGCTTCAACAGATTTCATTATTGCTTCTGCAGCCTTATCCTTTCCCTCCCAACCGAAACTCTTCACAGACTTTCCTTCAAGTTCCTTGTAAGTCTCAAAGAAATGGACCGCCTCACGGAGGAAATGGTTCTGGACATCGCCTATATCATTTACTGCGTTGTATCTTGGATCCTGAACAGGCACGGATAGTATCTTGCTGTCAGAACCTTTCTCGTCCGTCATGACAAGGATGCCCACCGGCCTAACCTGGAGGAACAGACCGGTTTGTAATGCTTCCTCTGTCAGGACCAGAACATCGAGAGGGTCCCCATCGTCCCAAAGGGTACCCGGTATGAAGCCGTATGCCGTGGGATAATGTACAGCGGAGTATAAAACTCGATCGACCTTAAAAATCTCTAGTTTGACATCATACTCGATTTTCGCGTGAGTCCCTTTCGGAATCTCGATAATTGCATTGACCTCAGCCGGGGCGTTTTCGCCAACCGGCAAATCTATTAGACTAGACATTTCTTCACTCTTTCATTTCTACTGCAATATTCTCATTTCATCTACAACTACACAGCGTGTTCCCATGGGAAGTTCCTTCGGCCATAATGCCCGAACGAGGCAGTCTCCATGTAACTCCACCCGTCGGGATGCTGCAACCCAAGCCGATCAGTAATTGCCCGCGGCCTGAAATCGAATTCGCGCCGTATTTTTTCCGTAAGCCTGGCCTCCTGTTGCGGTTCAAAAGGAGTCTGCACGGTAAGGACGCTCGGGCGGTCGATGCCGATGCTGTACGCGACCTTGACAAGAGCTTTGCTTGCGATTCCCGAAGCGACAATCGACTTTGCAACGAGACGGCACATATAGGCGGCCGAGCGGTCCACTTTGGTAGGGTCTTTGCCGGAGTAAGCGCCGCCTCCAATTTCAACGTTTGGTCCGTAATTATCTACTACGAGTTTCTGTACGGCATATCCGACCATGATGCCCTGATCTCCTGCTCCACCTGTGTCGACGCCATCGGCAATGTCTTGCGACCGCTTTGCGACTTTGACTGCCACGTCGATATCGTCGGCGTGACCGATTTCGTGATAGGTCCGGAGCACAATACTCTCGATATCGATGTTGGCTTTTGCGGTCATTTCGCCGGCAACGAAAACCTTTCCGTGCCCGCCGGTCACTTCGATAGCGACTCGTGCCTGGGGATCCTGCGCGATGGCGGCATCGAGAATGGCGTCAGCCATCTGATCGCATATCTTATCGGGATGCCCCCCGGTGACATGTTCTGCGGCCATTGACTTCGACATGCGCAGGAAAATCTTTTGTTCGTTAGACATGAATCTCTCCTGAGTTTTTTATGAACGGGTCTACCCTGCAAAGGCAACCCAAGAGATTCGCGGCGACACTACTCATGAGGCGGCCTTCCTGTTAAGGCTCATGAAGATCGGAACCGCAATGAGCTGGAGCGCAACTGAAAGGATGACAACCGCAGGTATCCAGACATCGTACAGAATCCCCAGTAAGACGCTTCCGATAAACCAGAAGATACCGTAGCCTGCAGTGAAGATTCCATAGGCCGAGGGCCGACGCTGCTGCGGTACCATGGTGACAACGGCGGCAGGTATAATGGATTCGTGAACTCCCATTCCAAGCCCCCATAAGGCGGAACCGATGAGAGCAAACCAAAATCCGCCCAGAAATACCAAAGGAGCCGATGCAGCGGAGATGATAGTTAAAGGGATCAGTATCTTCAGGCCGACGCGATCGAACAAACGTCCGAAGACAAGTGAGCCGGCCCCGCTGACGGCCATTGCAATCGAGTAGAACACAGGAATCCACGTAGTGGGGATACCATCGGTTTTCTGGAAATGAAATGCGATAAGCGAGAAGTCCGCAAATCCCGCAGCGACTAGAACGGCCCCGGCCAGGTAGATCCAGAACATTCTCGGGAGCCCCTTAGACTCCACATTTGGCGGAGGTGCAGGTTCAAGATCCTCCGGCTTCGGATACAGAATGCGGGCAGTGAAGATAAGGCTCACACAAATCACGGCAGGCACAAGGAGTGTGGCGAAGGCGATTCTGTAACTCCCGTGTGCTGCGAGGACAGCCGCTAGCACGAGAGGGCCGAGGAGCGCGCCAAGCTGGTCGAGTGCTTCATGCGTTCCGAAGACCCATCCGTATCCCCCGAGCTGCTTGCCTGCGTGGGATAGCATAACATCGCGGGGCGGGTTGCGGGTAGCCTTCCCGAGCCGTTCCATAACTACGAGGAGGCCAAAGACCAGCCAGTTCGGAGCCAACGCCATTAGCGGCACTGAGCTCATTTGAATGACGTAGCCGAAGAGTGTCACCGGCCAGAATCTCCCGGTGCGTTCGCTGAACCTGCCAGAGACGAGGCGCCAGCCATATCCGAGAAGTTCGCCGAATCCCCCGATGATACCGACAAGTGTGGCACTCGCGCCGAGAACCGCGAGATACGGCCCCGCGATACTTCGCGCTCCTTCGTACGTGCCATCCGCAAAGAGGCTGACGATGCCAATAAGGAGCACAAATCTCAGAGCGGACCGCTTCTTCTGCGGTTCTACGTAGACCGACACTTTTTCTTCGCCTGCTGACATAAATCTTCCTGATAATGAAATCTATTGCGCTGCCGACCGCAGCATAGCTTCCTCCTTGAAGGTTGCATTCACATAATTCCCAACCGACACAGATATTATCGCCGCAAGCACGACATCCGAAAACCAATGCTGATCGTGATAGATTCGCCCAAGACAGGTAAGCACTGCGAGCAAATACCAGAACGCTTTCCATATTTTGTTACTGGAAAAGCCAGCGAGGATCATCGAATATGCCACAGCTACACCGACATCGCCCGAGGGAAGCGACAGATGAGCATTGGGACCGAATGTGAATCCGACGAACGCGAAGCTGCCGTGTCCGGTGTACGGTCTCCATCTGCCGAAGATCGACTTAAGGACTGTGACGATGATACCGGATATCGCAAACGCCTCAAAAATCATCCACCCCGCTATCCGTAATTTCTCGTGCTGGAGAACCAGGCCAAACACGTAGAGGATAACAAAGGTATCAAGTGTCAGATGAATCTTGCCATACCAATGTGCGAATCCAAAGACCTCGTCAAGCAAGGGAGTATGAATTTCCGCAAAGAACATCCGTATGTGCGGGTCGAGAAAGAAGAGCCCGGGAAAGACGATTACTCCCACGGCCACATATTCCCAGGTCGTCCTTTTCCATCCGAATGGAAGTCTGTAAAACGAAATGAGATCATTCCATAAATGCTGAAAGTCACCCGTTATCGTTCGCAATCGCCCTGAAGATTTCATGTCATTCATAGTCATATCAAAGCAGGAAGGCAAGCACAAACACAATGACGATATATAGGATGTACAATGAGATTTTTCCATTCATAATGGTCCGGCCGACAAGGTAGCTCAGCCTCCTTACAAACTTGTCCAGAATCTCGTAAAGGTACTCAGCGAGATCTTTGTTGGTGACTTCCGCCGTGTAGCCCATCCTCGTCTCCTTCGTGCGGTAAACCTTGCGGAGAATGTATTCCAAAATGAATGAGTATGCCGGTACTGTGAAGTACTCGTCTTCGGTGAGCGTCTGGCCTCCGTTCCAGGCCTGCACGCGCCTGGCTTTCTTTGCACTCCGGTGGTAAAGGAGGTAAGGTACGATAAACAGGAATCCGACCACCACAACAAACATTGTAGGCGAGACAACTCCGAATATCGGATTACTCGAAAGAATGAGTAACGGATCCGGTACGGCAAGCAACCCACCCAGGAAATTTGAGTAGCCGAGGATCTTGATCAAGAAAGGCGAAAATATTCCGCCCAAAAGAATCAACGCGGTAAGGAACACCTCCGAAGACCTTATCTTGAGCGACGGGAACCGGTGGGCCTTTTTACCGTGGTCGGGACCGAGGGCCGTGTACCCGATCAGTTTTATCATGGAAAACGCGGCGAGGCCAATCGCGAGCGCGATGAGAATTCCGGCGAAAGCCGTCAATAGCCGTTGAGCATTGCCCTGAAACTTATATGACTGAAAGAGAGCTTCGAGGATCATCCATTCTCCCACGAACCCGATGGTCGGAGGAAACGCGCTGAATGAAAGTCCCGAGGTCAGGATGCCGAATGCAGGAATTCCCCCAACGTTGCTCCATATTCCACGGACGTTGTCTATCGATTCTTCCTGAAGCGACTCTTTGGCGTGCCCAACCGACATGAAAAGTAGCGACTTTGCCGCGGTATGTGAGAATGCGACAAACAGAGCCGCGAGAAAGGCAAATCGCGAGAGTACCATCATAGGCTGTGACCCCGACGCTCCTGCCATCGCGCTTAGGCCGATGGCAGTGAGTATTATACCGTTGTTCTCCACCGTAGAATAGGCCGGAAGCTTTTTAAGACTTCTCTCGGCAGCGGCTTGCATCGCACCCCAGAAAGCCGAAACCGCTCCGAAAGCCATGAGACCTATTCCCCACCAGTCCGAATACCCAGCGATTGATAAAGCTCGGACAATGCCGTAGACTCCCATGAGAGTCAACGGGGCACTCAGGAGGGCGGCAGTGTTAGAGGGAGCCTTCGAATAGGAGCCCGTGATCCAAGTGTGAAATGGAAAAATATCCATTTTTATAATGAATCCCAGAGTTACCATCACAAGAAAAAACGGAGTCGCTGTCACACCCGCCTTTATCGAGAACGTGCCGCTGGATAGGAAGAGAGCCGCAAACCCGATGATGAGAGCCATGGCCGATGCTTCGCCAAATGCCAGGAATCGAAAAGCATCTTCGTAGGAATCCTTGCGTTCCAGGATTTGAAGAAACAAGCCAATTGTCATTACTTCCCAGCCGATCATAAAATTTACTGAATCCTGGGCAGCCATCACGAGAGTCATCCCGAAGAGTGACAGGTTGAACCACGCAGCCATCTTCCTGCTAAAAAGTTTTCCGAAATCGATGGAGTAGAACGATAGTGCGATGAAAGAAATGGAGGCGACCACAAGGAAAATACCGGAAGTTGCGTCGAGGCCAACGCTGATGGAGAGTCCAGGTATGATGGAGCAGCCCGGCGACGAGAAGCTGTTTATCATGGCGGATATGCCCGCGACGAGGGACGAAATGGAAGCCGCGAAGGCTGTCCAGTAGCTCAGGTACTTTCTTGATGATGCGGCAACCCCGATCAAGTACAAGGCAAGAGAAAGATAAAGAAATATCATCTTAGTTCACCTTCCCCATCAGATTTAGAAGGACGGCGATGATGTCTTTCGGCTCACGGTAGTTTGTGATACGGGCTGCAACATTTGTAAGCCCAAGACTGGCGATATCAACTCCCACTTCCCTTCCGATAAACCCGTTCTCTCCTTCGGACTCTATTGACACAATTGAATAGGGACCGGGCATTTGATTTGCCGTCTCGAGTAAGACGGGGACCATCTTTTCAATTGGTCTGCCGAGAACCAGGAGAACATCGGCGTGCCGCGGTACGTCGGCGAAGAATATTCCGAATCTATGAATGTTGTACTGCGGTGCCTGGAGAGCCCTGATGTCGAAGTTCAGATCATTTGCATTGCCGACATCGATCGGATAGACGTGAAGGGATTTTCTGAAAATACGGGATGCCGATGGGACGTCCAGGTCCTTCGAATAACCTGTCCGTTCGGTAAGTCTTCTTGTTAATCCCCAAATGGGCCACCACTTCGGCGACTTCATGATGTCACTCGATTATGAAGCGGCCTGCAACTCATTATGGAAGAAATTCTAAACACTAAATCCGAAATCCTAAACAAACTCAAAACTGCAAAACTCAGGCCTACGAAAATCACTATCTATCTTCCTTTCACGGTTTGTTGAAATTGAATCTTGACCATTCGTATTTGTTTAGAGTTTAGAACTTAGGATTTCGAATTTACCTTGCTGCATCTGCGAAATATGCTCCGAAAGATTCGACTGCGAATGGAAAATCGGTGAAAATGTTTCCAACGAGGGATTCACCTATGGCTTTGAATCCAAATATTGAAGGTGTGGCTGCATAAACAGAGGATATCTTCCCGTTCTGCAGCTCGACATAATATGCCAGGAGGCCGCTCGGCGATTCACAATAGCCGATTCCTGAACCGGAGCCGTCAGGCACGGATTTATTATCGGTGGCCGGTGCACTTCCGGAATCTCTTAGTTCCTTTAACTCTCCGGACATATCCGATATGATCTCCACAGACTCGAACACTTCTTCCGCCCTGACTTCCATTCGCGCCAGTGAATCTCCCATCTGAGATGTGGCGCACCTGAGACCTTCATAATCCTGGTCCTGGAGTCTGAAATCCTCCCTCACTCCTGTGGCTCTGAGCGTCGGACCTGTAACTCCAATTTTCTCAGCCTTCTCTGAATCGAGTTTTGCAGTATCGTGCAAACGATCCATGAAGTTTTCGCTTTCAAGTGCGCGTTCGTAGAGATAATCA
The DNA here is from genome assembly GCA_021825585.1 of Bacteroidota bacterium. Taxonomy (GTDB): domain Bacteria; phylum Bacteroidota; class Ignavibacteria; order Kryptoniales; family JAKASW01; genus JAKASW01. The sequence continues at coordinate 17,641 of JAKAGT010000032.1, forward strand.
AATCGGTCGGACAGGCTCCCAAGTCGGCGGGAGAGATGAATCAGGGCTTCATCGTTGAAAGGTTTTGCTGTACCTGAGATTCCGTTGAATCCCCTGAGGAACCTCGACCCGAAGAAGTCATTGTTAAGACGGAGAAGGTCTTCGTAAATCGCCTGAAGGTGACTCGTCATGACTTTTTGCGCCGCGGCGGATGCCAGCTGCGAGATGGCATAAATGTGGTTATAAATTCTCTCCAACTCTAGCGCAATTATGCGAACCTTCCTGAGCTGCGAAGGAACTTCTATTGCAAGAGCCGACTCGATTGCCCTTGACATTGCGAGCGAATGAGAGAAAGCGAAATTACCACAGACGCTCTCAGCGACGTTCAAGGCATCTTCGACGCCGAGGCCGATGGCTGAACTTTCGAGACCGCGGTGTTTGTAACTCCAGTCGATGTTTACACAAAGTATTCTTTCGCCGTATGTGTAAAGATGATACGCGCCAGCCTCCATAACACCACCGGTTACGGGTCCATATCTAAAATCGAAGACGCCGTCACCAAAGACCTCCTGCCCTGTTATCCCTTTGTCGCGATCGGCCACCGACTTCAGTTGCTTCGCAATCCATTCTTCCCCGCTTGCTTCCGACGTCGACCAAACCTTCTTACCGTCATGGAGCAGGAGTTTATCCTGATCACATCCCGCGATACCTACTGCCCGAATCATCGTACAACCACTCCCTTCAGGAAGTAGTAGACAACCGGAGTAAGGAAGACCATACTGAATGCAATGATCAAGCTGACGATGGGGACCGTGGCGTTATCGTCCATCTTTCCGGACTGTTCAGCCGGTTCGGAGAACACCATCCTGATTACCCGGTAGTTCACCCCGATGAATGCCACTACGAGGAACGAGGCAATGAATAACGTGAACCAGACGCCATAGACTTGCAACATACGAGTCATTATTAACATCTCGCCGAAAAAAGTCCCGAAAGGCGGAGCTCCCGTCACGGCCAAACCGGCGAAGAACAATGAATAACCAGTAAGTGGCATTGTCCTGGAAACACCTTTCACATCCCTTATGGCATTCGTACGATAGCTGGCGAGGACGTTACCCGTCAAAAAGAAGGCGGCTGATTTCGCGAAGGCGTGAGTCAGTATGATTATCACGCTTCCGATGAACGCGTTCCCTCCAAGCGCGATGCCGATGAGAGCGACGCCCATGTTTTCGATTGAAGAGTACGCAAACATGCGCTTGTACTGTCTCTGCGAGAAAGTCATGAGCGAGGCCACAATAACACTAAGTGAGCCCAGGACAACGGCGAAGTTCCTGACGCTTTGCATCGGGACGATCTGGACGAACCTCACGATAGTATATAGGGCGACCGGGAGAAGAATAGCGGAGAACATCGCGCTTATGGGTGCCGGAGCACGGCCGTGGGCGTCGGGAAGCCAGGTGTGCATCGGGAAGATTCCGCCCTTCGTCCCGTAACCTATGATCCCGAGAAGGGCGCCGACAGAGACAATTTTTGTTGCCTGCGGGGCCTGGAGAAGTGCGTTAAGTGACAAAGTGTGGAAGCCGCCGTAGATGAAGATTGTAGCAAGGAGGGAGATGGTAAGGCCCGTTGAGACAATAATAATGTATCTCCAGGTGGCTTCTACCGCGAGCTCGTTATTGTCTGTCGCGATCAGGAGCGCGCTGGTGACGGTGGTGGCCTCCACTCCGACCCACAGCAGCCCGACGTTGTCCACCATGACGGTGAAGAACATGGAGACGACGAACAAATTCAAAAGAAGGAAGTAAAGATTGGCCTGAAAGAGTTTGTTCTCAATGTGTTCAAGATATTGTATAGAAAAAATGACGGTGAGAACGTAGACCGCAGAAATCATTATCTGCATGAGCTTGGAGAATCCGTCCACATAGAGTCCAAACGAAGCTGCGTTCGGCAGGAAAGCAATAAGTATCGATGATGCCAGAGAGGCAAATGAAGCTATGATTGAGACATCTTCTTCAAACTTGGTTCTCGGCACGAGACAGAGTAGTCCGCCAATACCGCTGAGGACGACCGGCAAATAATAAATCCAAATCATCGATTAACCTCTTAATTCCGTGAAGTCCTCACGTGGAGTCAGATCGTCCACGTCGGCGTTCTGGGCAGGTTCCTCTTTGAGCCTGACAATGACTCCGGAGATCATTATGGTACCTATTACATCGAGCACGACCCCGGCTTCCACCACGAATGGAAGTTCCGGAAAGAGAAAGCCAAAAAGGTAAAGGGCGTTTTCCATCACGAGATAGCCGATGAGCTGGGTGGTTGGCGTGCGTCTTGAAATTATGAGAAAGGCACCCTGAAGGAAGAGGGCGATCGGTATTGCACCCAGTGCCGAATGAACGTAGTCATACATCGTCCATGAATAGATCACGTATCCGAATACCGCGAACAAGAGTGAGAGGATAATAGTCGACGCGATACCGAGCACCGGCTTGATTTCTCTCGCCCTCCAGCGGTCGCGTCGAAGCATTCTCGAGAGAAAGCTCGGGATGAACCATGCACGTATTAGCGCGGTGAACCCGCCGAGTGCAATCAGGTATGGCTCATGACCGACATAGCCGGCAGCAAGCAGGAAGGCGGCCAGAACGTAAGAGCCGACTGAGAAAGTTTTGATTACGCTGGATACATAAGTCTGCCACTGCATGAAGGTGACGAGAGCAATTTGAACAAAACCGACAAGAACAAAGATGCTGTTAAGTGTCATCGAAATCCCCCGCCTGTCCGGGTTGTGAAGAATACCAGGGCCGCAAGGAATGCGAATACAAACGTGACGGACACAAAATCAAATATCTTGAACAGACGGTATTTGGAAACCGACTCGTTTAGGAGCGCAAACACGATGAGGAGCGCCAGTATTTTCACAAAATTTATTACCGGGTAAACGAGGAGTACGGTCATTGAAGGCGTCATCGGAACGAGGAATGGAACGGCGAGGACGTTCATGAAAACATTCATAAGGAGGAAATGCTTCATGTACCCTCCCCATTTATAGAGGGCCAGTTCCGTGCCGGAATATTCCATCTCCATTGACTGGGCTATCATCCCCAATTCGCCCATGGTATGAGACTCTATGGGCAACTTGCCTGTCTCAACGATTAAGACCATGAAGAACGCTATCGTAACGAACCAGTGCACGAGTGAGCCGTACCAGGTGCCGGAAGTCTGAAGGACATTGTTTATGACATACGGGTTGTTCGTCTGGGATATGACCCCAAGCATTATGAAAATGAGGAGCATTATAGGCTCCGAGAGGGCCCCGACGCTGGCGGCCCTCGATGTTCCCAAATGCGAATAGTTGTTTCTGCTGTCGATAGCAGCGAGCTTCTTCACTGTGGCCGCAGCTCCGAATACGAGGCCGCCGCCAATGAAGTCAACGACCGGTCCGAAAGTCAGCGGAAAGGCAGTTAAGATGGGGAGGACCAGGGTGAGGAGAAGATAGAACGCGAACGTTATGTAAGGCGCGACCATGAAGAAGGGCGAAGCAACAGTTGGCACCAGGCTCTCCTTGCGGAAGAGCTTCGCGAGATCATAATACGGCTGGAAAACAGACGGACCCTTTTTCGACTCGAGAACTTCCTCGATCTTCACGAGTATCCCAGCGGCCAGCGGCGCCAGCAGTAGAACGTACAGAAGTTGTAGTAAGCTTAATAGTAGAAGCATAAACAGAACTAACTCACTCAGTAAAATCCTAAATACGAAACTCTAAATCCTAAACAAATTCAAAACACACAAACTCAAAATACCCAAAACTCTTTGTCTCCAATCCAAGAGAGCACAGATTCTTTTGAACATTCGTATTTGTTTAGAGTTTAGCATTTTGAATTTAGAGTTTCTAAATCCAAGGTAGGCGCCATCAGCGATAGCGTGTTTCCGAAAGGATTTTCGGAAAGGAGGGCGTCATCTCCTAAATGACACGATAATTTAGTGAAGCGGCCCTGAAGAATCAAATGCTATCGCAAGGCCGCGTCACGTGTCAGGGCGTCTTTCCCGGGGTATAGTGGATCACGGTTGCCTTTTCCTCTGTGACCATTCCTCCGCAACCGGCCTTCTCGAAGAGTTCGGTAACTATTGGGAGGAAAGAATCGATTTTCTCTTCAGTGTCCACTATCTCGATGACCAGTGGGAGATCCTCGCTGAGTTCGAGAAGCTTTGCGGTATGGATCCTGCTTGTTGCCCCATAGCTCTCCACGCCGCGAAGGACTGTCGCGCCGGCAAGTCCGAATTCTTTCGCCCGTTCCACGAATACCTGATAGAGAGGTTTCCGGTTGAGGTGGTCCTCTTCGCCGATAAAGATCCGGAGAAGTTTACCCGTGCCTTCAAGTTTCATTTTATCCTCCATTAGATTATTCTCCCTGCCAGCATTCCGACCCATGTAGCGGTGAGTCCGACGACGATCGAAACGCCAACGTTCAACAACCCAATCGCGATGGCACCATCCTTGAGCAGCCCAACGGTCTCGAAGCTGAAAGTGGAAAACGTGGTGAATCCACCAAGCACTCCAACCGCAAAGAAGATTCGGAAAGAGGGGCTGATGAGAAACCTGTCCTCTGCCATCGTAAGAAACAGACCTATGACGAAACAGCCTATTACGTTCACTGCGAGAGTACCGTATGGGAAGTTCGTTCCAAGGACTTTATAAACCCAGCCGGAGAGCAGATATCGAAAAAAAGCTCCGATGCCGCCACCGATAATAACGAGTATATTTCTAAACATTTGACTTCTTTCATGTTTTTATTTGGGCATATACAAAAATTCCTGTCGCGCACAGTTGGTCCATAATTAAAAAGACCGTGCGGACAGGAGTCATCATTTGCGTCACGTACGCAAAGCTTATTCGGCGAACTCCATCGCCTATGTCAATTTGTGCCGTCGCCGTTTACAACGATCTGGCACACCAACAATTTAATTAACGCCGCCATGTAAGCAAACTAAAAAAGAATTCAACGGGCCTCTCTATTTATCCAAAATTCTCTCTACAATCAAAGAAGCAACCGCAGAGTTGAACTTCCCTCTTTTCTTCAAACCGGAAGCCACACTCGCGTCGTCTTCACCGAGGATCGACGCGATTGCACGTATAAAAGCACGCGCCATGATGGGATCAAGATCTGCGCGGTTCGCAAAAGCATTGGCGATTGCCGCCGCACCGGCTTTCGATTTTCGCATCGCGAGGATTTCCGCGGCACGAATCGCAGTTTGGGGCTCGAAGTGCATAAGAGCCTTGATCAGTTTCTCTTCATAACTCAAATCACTGAAGACTGTAAGGTCACTGCCACATGAAGGACAGACGGCGTCTTCCTGAAGGACTTCGCGCCAACATTCTGTGCAGAACAGCTTTACTTCAGACATCTCGATTGAGTCGTGAACTCACTATGGAGTGGATCGCCACTCCCGATCCCGCTGGCGAGTGATCGGGATCGCGATGACGGATTCTGTAGAGAGGGGTTGAACCATAGGTGGACTCCCATTAATGCGAATCCTTCAACTCGTGCAGGGCCTTTTGTACGTAACTCTTTGCCACCTCTACGTCGTCCAGCATTTTGTCGGCAATGGCGAGCTGCTCGTATGGATCGTACGATACCTCGTTCCAATCAAAATAACCTTCGAGGAATTTCGAGCCGAAATCGTGATTGGCGATCTTCACATTCTCGAAAGGATACAGTATCTCCATCTTTTCGCTCTTCAATACACGTTCAAAATTGTCGACGAACTCCAGCAAATCGCGGGCGGCTCTCTCGGGATCCTCAACAAAGACGAGAAGAAGAGTTATGAGTGTGTCCAGCCGCTTCGTGTCAGCGCGCGAAGTGCAAACCTTGCGTAGAGTGTCGACCGCAAATGTGAGCTCATCACGAGCGCGTTTCATAGAGTCTGCGTTCCCCGTCATAACCTCATCTGTCCCGAAAAGAAGTTCACGACATCAAGATAGCTGTCGAGCTCGTCGCGTGTGTAGTCGTGATCGCTCTGATAATCGTGCTTCTTTATGAAATTCGAAAGATCAACCTTCATTCTGTTCATCTTCTCAAGCGTAACGTCGAGGACACGTGCGCTTGTCTTCCCCGCCCAAATCGGATCGGCAGCTTCTTGCACGACCATTTGAGTATGCCTGAAGCAAATGACGGTCCTGGATCTCCTGTAAGCCTCGATGAACTCGCCATCATCGGAAAAATAGACCAGACCGTGCAGCGCTATATTTTCACTTTCCTTCAGGAAGGCACATACGAAGCATTCACCTGCGTCGACGGCACCGGAGGGTGGTTTCCTCTTCCGTTTCGTCGTCACTTCTTTTGATTCTCTGACACGCTTAGCCTGTTTCTCAAGCAATTGGAGATGCTCATCCATTACAGTTTCAAACATCGTGGCAAGATGTAGTCCGTCGCTCTTCAATGTCAGCTCGGTTGCTAATGCGAGTTTCGCGTGCCGGGTACAGAAGCCATGCTGCTGGTGCAGTTTCTTCCTCACACCGGGATCGAGGACATATTCATAGAGCATCCCTTCCAAGTAGTGCTTTTCTGTCCTTTCAATTTCAGTGCAAACAGGGCAGCCCGTTCCGCGCAGTGCTTCTTCGAGGCGAATCCAGGTTATTCCCCGCTTCGCGCGTGTCATCTCATCTTCGATAAAAGGCTCCGACATCTATTTCCTTCCTGCTAATTTCTCGACGGTCCTCCACAGTGAACTTCTTGCTTCACCAGGGGCCTGGTAATAGTTCTCCGATTCAAGGAGCTTGAGCTGGTCGGACAGCATTTCCAACGATTGTGCATATGCTTCCACTATTCTCTGTTTGTTCTCAGCAAAAGTGTCGGTGAGTATCTTTTTCAGATGATCAAGACAGACAAAATCTCCGGCTGAATTTTCGAACGGTACATCCGCTATCTTCCGTACCTCTTCCCTATCGACTGACTCAAGGTACTCGCAGACTGGACATTTCCGCTCGTACTCGCGGAAGATACCGTTGATATCGTTCGTACCATCCTCACCGAGGCTTTTCCTTATCAAATATCTGAGCAATTTTGAGGAAATCCCCGAAGAGGTGATCCGGTTGAACATCCTCAGGTGTTTGCCGCATATTGCATACAGTCCGTTTGTCTCGAGATAATTCTCGTCCCGCTTTCCCACTTCAAACTGCAACTGTGCCAGCGTATCGAACTGCACATTCCAGATATGCTCACAAATCGGGCAGCCCTCTGAAACCTGGGTCGCTTCATCAGCATTATTTCCACGGATCGTCGTACTCGTCACGTTTTATGTAATCCTTTTTAAGGCTGTCAATAATGTCCTCGATGTAGATCGCCTTTATCAAAAGGTTCTCGTTAAGTTTTGGAGCTTCGCCCGACGGTGTGGCAACGCGATGAGCATCTATCTTCGCGTCGAGGTGTCTGTCAAGTTCCTCCTTTTCCAGAAACAACTTGTTGCACGCTCTGCACCTGTATTGGACGCCGGAGAGTCGTTCGACCGCGAACGGGACGCCCTTCCTCTTTCTGAACTTAACTTTCAACGCCGGGACCATGGTGTGGCTCCTTCGGTTAATTACAAAAAGAAACTGCTTCCGACATCGTCAGGAGCAGGAGTCATCATCATGCTTAGCATGATATCTCGGGCGAACTCCATCGCCTTCAGGCTAAACTTTATGATGAGGCAGAACCGGGGTTCATTTTTCCAACGCTGAGAACTCGGCCTCAAGTCTCGACATAATGTGTAGAGCCGCTTCATACTCTTTCACCTTGCCTGAGGTTTCGGATACATTTTTCTCTCTCATGCTCATCGCGTCTCCGATTATCTCCTCGATGCGGGCAAGATGACCGTTTACGGAATCGGAGAACGCCTTGCCAAGTTTCAACATGCTCTTGTCTATTCTCTGGACGATATCATACCTAGCCCTTCCGCACTGCCTGTCGAACTCAATCCTGAGAGTCTCTTTTTGCTTCCTGACTATCAGATGCCGTGCGATTCCTCTCGGCAGCCGTTTGACCACGGCATCGGAAAGTTGTTCGAGCGACGGCTTGATATCTTCGAGGATGAAGTAATAGAATTCGGATTCGTCGTTGAAGAGAGGATACTCTTCCAGCCTCTGGAATTCCACATCGAATAGCTCCGCGGCGTGCTGGTAGACGTCGTCGATGAGCTCGTTCATCCGGCCGTACAAATCCTTGACCTCACTATTGAACTTCTCCCTGACTTTTGCCTCTTCGTCTGCCCGCCATTTATCGACCACCTCGGTTACAAGGCTTACGATCGCTTTGTTCAGCTGGTCAATAAGGTCAGGGGCGTTTGAGCTTCGGTACTGAGCAGCAATTTCATCGAACCGTGCTTCGAGTTTTGGCAGCGTCTTGTCCTCGAACAACACCCTGTCCTCTTCTACCATCGTCACGATGTTGTAGGCGGTGTAGATGACCCGGGAGATATCTTCTTGACGCCTGTGGATCTCAGCGCGGAATTTCCTGAATTCATCGACCTTGTTCCGGAGGCTTTCCGACGATTCAGAGTACGCTTTGAGCCGGAGTTTTGCCAGTGTCGAGGCTTCCGCTGCGATCCTCCTGGCCCTGCGAGCCGCCGAGCTAACCATGACGGTGGACTTTTCTTCGTTGAGAAACTGCATAAGAGAACTTTCGAGAGCGTGTATATGGCTCTCAGCTTCCAGTTTCTTCTCACCTTGGAGTCTCGCTTTCAAGGCGGTTTTTGAGCTTACGAGGAACAGTCTGATATTGTCTTTAGGGACGGCCATTTCCCTGGAAAGTGAGTCCCTGATAAAGTCCGCAGCTTCCTGTTTCTCGGTCTCATTTAGCATATCTACTTTGTTCAACACGAAGAAGATTTTGGTGACATGCTCGCGGACATTACGGAGAAACTCGACCTCGCCGATACTCAGGGGCTGATCGGCGGTCATGAGGAATATGGTAGCGTCGGATTCAGGCAGGAAGTGGTTGGCAGCATCCGTATTGTGTGCATAGACGGAGCCGACACCGGGAGTGTCGACAAGCTGCACTCCGCCTTCGAGGAAGCTGCACGGTAGTGCGATGTGTACAGATTCGACTTTCTTGAGGTTGTTGGGATTGCGTTTCTCGGTTACGAAATCAGGGAGCTGTTCCCGTGTGATCACTTCACTAACGTCGCCGGCGAAGGCGACTGTGATCTTTTCCTCTGATCCGTAGCGAAGGATTGTGATAATTGAGGTTAGGGGAACAACTGCCGTCGGGAGTATGTCGTCGCCGACAAGTGCATTGACCAGAGTGGATTTGCCACGCTTGAATTGTCCGACGACAACCAGGTTGAATTTGTTGTCTCTGAGTTTACTGGCGACGTTAACGGAGTGCGGAATAAGGTCCGGGAAAGAAGGTGACAGACTTTGAGTGAGACTTTCGAGCAGCCGGATCAGCCGCATCCTTTTATCGACTTTGCCTGGAGAATTAGTGGGGGCCAGTCCGATCTCGCTTGTAGATTGAAGGTCCGTAGGTGACATCATAAAACGAAAAACTCCTACTCTTGGTTGAGTAGGAGTTATCAATCCCTTGCATTTTCGCACATTCGGGATGGTTTCGAGGCGAACTCCATCACCTGCCTTCATATTTTAATCACAAAACTTACAGAGTGCAAGTGCCGGGGCAGGATCTTACCTGGATTGATGCCCTCTTGGGCAAGGTAGAGTCGCTGGTCAGAGCCTCAACCACAAATGAGTTTGTCGGCGGTAATTGATTTGAAGAACTCCGCCGACCACAGGTCCAGAGCTGAATGATCAGTTATGTAAGGGAACACATCTTGTTTTGCCTGACCATAATCGATAACCCCGAATCTCTTGTCGAGCAACTCGTGGAGATCCTTCTCAGTGAGTGTCTCCCCCTTCTTCCAATGACCGGTCTGCACCATCCTGGACTGCAGGTGCTTAAGGTCGGCGGGGATTGAATAGGCAAGGTACCAAACGTAATCGTACAAGTCCCTTCCCTTCATTCGGCCGCTTCCCCATTTCCTGCATAATATCGCATGGAGCTTTCCCGCGAATAGTGAAGGCTGGGAAAAGAGTCTTATGGTGTATGGTATCGGCATCAGTTGATGCTTGAGTTCGTACGTCGCCCCCGCCGGAGGGTCAACGTCAACTTCCAGCTTAACCCAAGTTCGACGGTAGTGGCGCAGAAAAAATATTTTTTCTGCGGATTCAGTTTGGACTGGGGGATTGGGGTTCAAAAGTCAATGTAGTGCCGACCTTGTTTATTGCAACGTGGTACAGGGATGTGTTAACTTTGTACCATGTTCCTGCGACGGAAGTGCAGACACAAAGATGGCAAGGCACACTTTTATTGGTCACTGGTTGAGACTTACAGGACGAGTTCGGGTCCACGGCAGCGCACGGTTGCATACCTTGGAGACATGGATGAAGCAGGACGACTTGGTGTCAAGGATGCTGCCGAAGGTGACAGAGGACAGCAAGGGAATATCTTCTCTGATAGTGAGCCGGAATGGGTGGAAGTTGATGTCAAACGGGTTAGAACAGAACGATGTCGTCGGTTTGGAGACGCATGGATCGCACTGGAAGTAATGAGGAAGCTTGGGCTGCCTGAGCTGTTTGAGAGACTGATCCCCAAGACACATGAGAAGATCAGGTGGTCAACACTTGCAGAGGTTTTGATTGTGTCACGGTTTTGTGAACCAACGAGCGAACTATTCATAGCGGAACAGTTCTATCGACAAAGCGCACTGGTGGATTTGTTCGGGATCAGCGAGGGGGATATATATGACAACAGGCTCTATCGGGCGCTGGACAAACTGGTAGAGCAGAAGGATAAGATCCAGGAGCATTTGAAGAACCGCTTAGGGGTGTTGTTTGATCTGAAGTATGACATTCTTTTGTATGACGTGACTTCTACATACTTCGAGGGAGAAGCAGCGGCCAACCCAAAAGCTGCGAGAGGATATTCAAGGGACAGCCGACCTGACTGTAAACAGGTTTGCATAGGACTTGTTGTGACAAAAGAAGGGTTTCCATTTGGTTATGAGATTTTCGAAGGGAACAAGCATGACTCTCCGAATGGATGCCTTCGGCAAAAGACGGTAGATACGATAGTAGAAAAGATGGAGTCGATGTACGGCAAATCGGATCGCATCTGGATTATGGATCGAGGAATGATAAGCCCGGACAATCTTGAGTTGTTGAGCAGCGAAGGGCGCAGATACATCATCGGGACCCCAAAGGCACAACTAAGGAGATTCGAGAAAGAGCTTCTATCCGGAGATTGGCAGAAGGTTCGTGTCCCGTCAGAATTATTTATGTGTCGGGATGCCGCAAGGCGGCAACGGAGTTGAAGTGAAGCTCTGCCCATCACCTGAGGGAACCACCGAAGTGTTTATTCTCTGCCGTAGCACAGACCGGCAGAAGAAGGAAGAAGCTATCCACGACCGTTTTGTGACAAGAATAGAGGAAGGTCTTAAGAGATTTCAGAAGAGTTGCACCGATGGACGGGTCAAGAAGGCAAGCATTGTGGAACGCCGGATCGGCCGCCTGCTTGAGCGCAATCAGAGAGCGGCGTCTCTATTTGACATTGAGGTCAAGGAAGTCGATGGCGCGGTGAAGATAACATGGACAGTGAAAAACAATCTAAGCGATTGGGCTCGCATAAGCGAAGGGTGCTATCTCTTAAGAAGTAATGTTTCCGATTGGGAACCGGAAGACCTTTGGACAGCTTATATCCAATTGACAAAGGCAGAAGAGGCATTTCGACTCAACAAGCATGACTTAGAGTTGCGGCCAGTGTGGCATCAACTTGAGCATCGCGTTAACGCACATATCTCCCGCTCAATTATTCTATAAGGGAATGCGGGATGGCGCAAGGCGCTCACTGGTTTGCTTCATGGCATACGTCCTTTGGAAAACATTCGGTCGCATGTGCAGGAACGCCGGTTTAGGTGACGAACCAAGAAAACTCATCCAGATGCTCAAGGCAATGACGCTCGTCGATGTCATCCTGCCGACCCGGAAGGGGGTCGACATCAGACTACAATGCGTGTCAAAACCTGACAAAGACCTCGCGTGGATGCTCCAGAAACTACAGATCGTCCCACCCGAGCGACTCAAGAAAGATTACCAATTGTAGTGCCGACTTTTGCCCGCCTTCCCTCGTTTCCGCACGGAATCGCCGTTTTCAATCGAGAAGTGTCGAACTTGGGTTAACAGGCTGCATAACTTCAGTCCCAGCTCGAGCAAGTATCGGACCGAGAATCGCTTGGCGGCCACCCTCGGCGTACGATATCTTCTTCCGATGTTCATACAGACCGACTTGCGGGTTGATGATACCGGCCATTTCAGGTTTCAGATCAGCAGAAGTGATTTGGACCTCACAGCAAGGCTGAGGCTCGATGCAATGTGGAACACCGACAGGGAATACGACGTCGGCATGCGTTACATCTTGACGAAGAGGTTTTCGCTCTCGGCCAATTACGATTCACACTTCGGAGCCGGAGGAGGGATAGCATACACGTATTAGTGACACCTCGTCCTTACTACAGCAATATTCCGTCAAAAAAATCGCGGCGGACTTACGCTTAAGTGACCCTATCACTTAAGCTCCAGCATCTTCATCGTCCTGACAAATTCTTGCGTTGACAGGCGATAAAAATAAGCTCCACTCGCCAAATCGGACCCACTGAATTGAACAGTGTGTATCCCTGCCGCCTGCGTTCCGTTGGCAAGCGTCGCGATCTCATTGCCGCGAATATCGTACACTTTCAGAGTAACGTGGCTGACCGCCGGAAGCTGGTAGCTGATAACCGTTGTCGGGTTGAAGGGATTCGGATAATTCTGGCTCAGCGAGAATGTCGATGGAGTTCCAGGATGGCTGACGACGGCCGTAGTCTTTTCAGGTGCGCCTACGAAAGCAACTGCTGAATATGCATCTGAAGTCGCAAAGGATAGAACGTTTCCGGAGATGGATACGTCAGAGAGAGAAATCCAGCCGCTGCCGTTCCAGGCCATTATGCCCGTCGGATGGAAATGCCGGTACATCGAATCTGCTGTTACACTGTCCCAATGAAGGTGGCACACGATGTTCTTACCGAATTGCATCATGTTGGCACTTCCCATTCCGGAAAAGCTCATGAAATTAAAGTCCATTGTGTCTTTTCCAATTTGTATCCGATACCATCCTATGAAGGTTGAATCGTGCGATAGGCCGAGACTATCCATCGGCATCTCATCAACGCGACAATAAATCGAATCAGAAATATTCATCATCATCCCGGACATTATCCCCGGCGCAAACATCATGGTTGTCGCCGAATCATTCCAGCATTTAATGACCGTTGTGTCGGACGCGTTCTTCCGTACCCAGTTGCCATAACTGTATTGGCCGGAAGATGTTTTTGGAGCTTGGCCCACAAATGCAAATGCCGAGTAAGCTTCCGGTGTCGTGAACATCGCTCTGCTCCCGCTGAATGTAACGCCGGACATCGCGGTCCAGCTGGAGCCGTTCCAGCCCATCACTCCCGTAGGATGCCAATTCCGATAAACTGAATCGGTCATCATGCTATCCCAATACAGGTAACATGACATGCTCTTGTAAAACTGCATCATGTTGCTGCCGCCCATCATCGAGTAGCTCATCATGTTGAAGTCAGTTGAGTCCTTCCCTATCTGAATCCGATACCAACCGATAAATGTTGAGTCGTGCGATATCGAGAGGCTGTCCATCGGCATCTTGTCGATGCGACAGTAAATGGAGTCGGGCATGTTCATCATCATCCCGGAAATCGAACCGGGAGGAAACATGATGGCCGATGCCGAGTCGTTCCAGCATCTCGCGAGGGTGGTATCCGTCGAATTTCGGTAAACCCAGTTGCTGTAGTTCATCTGCGCAAAACTCAACGCAGGGAACAACAAGACCGCTAGAACCAACAGTCCAAGATGGTTGCGTGATCTACCATTTGTATTTGAAAGTTTCATTCGTCTCTTCTCCTGATTTCTATTTGAATTTGAATCGTGATCGGGAACTCTGTCTTTCGTAATCAATGAGACGCCAGTCATCACCCGGATGCCGCCACGTTCCGCGAATCCTGCTGTAACCGTTCAAGCATCATGCCGACATCAAGAAAGACGAAACCAGCGAACTGGAACGAAAAGGAGGGAAAATGGGAATATGAGACTTACGTTTGAGGGGTAGGTTTTTGAGGTGTGATGTATTTAGGGACAGTGGAGCTGCCGGATGTGCGATTTGAAGAAAAGTCCGTGACCTCTGGAGAGAAGCCGAACGCCATGCTGTCAGGCTGCGCCGCGTCAGGTCGGAGACACTGACGCGACACAACGAGCGTGAAATCAGAACAGGTATTCCAGTTTCACCGCTGTAACGTCAAAGTCGGACGCCGAGATAGACCTTGGGTTTGGTGCTCCCGCAACAACATATGCTCCGTACTGCGCAGCACCGATGTTGTATGTCGAGAAGAATGTCCTCTCGAGTTTCAGGTTGACATTTTCCCAGGGAAAGCAACCAAGACCGACGACCGCCCCGCTGACATTCATGTCCTTAAGCTGACTGGATGTCTGATAGAGGTATTTCAAGTAGGCGCCAATCAAACTGCTGTAATAATAATCCGCCTTCACTCCGAAGCCCTGTCTCGACACCGGAGCACCATCGCCCGGAAGTCCTGTAAATTCGTCCACACCGTAGAAGGCGCCATCGCGCTGAGACTGGAGTAGTCCAAAGAGCTCTACGAGATTGTTGTTGCCGATGTACTGAGCCTGGAAGTCTAATCCCAAATTGTAATAGTTGTCGATATAATCCGGAACTGCAAGCGCTGCGGCCGGCGCGGCGGTCATACTCAGCTTCCCGAAATAACCGAAACCTCCGATCTCCGTATAGGTGTTCTTACCGATTGGAGGAAGATAGTAAGAGACTCTGACATAACTGTTTACACCGCCTACCCCATCGAACGCGCCTGAGCCTGATACGGCGCCTTGTACGTAGCCGTTGGCAGTCTGATTTGCCGTCGGTCTGTAGACTCCCACACTTGCGTACAGCCCGCCGCCGTCGAAATCGCCGAGCATTCCGAAAAGCTCACCGCCTTCCATGAAGGCCGTACCCGGATCGAAGAGAGTATTATGCGTGCTGAGTCCCATAAGGCTTGCCGTCAGCCCCCAGGTTCCGATCGAGTTTGAAGGATCGCCGGCGGCCAGGGCATCTTCCGCCCTTATACCGTAAACAAAGTTCTGGCCTGCGACAGTCTCATCCGGGGACACGAGAGCTACATCGAACATTCCGAGCCCAACAGTACCGCCTTCGTCATCGGGTCCGCCGAACTCAATGAAGCTTCCGAGTCGTGGAGTGATCTCGCCCTGCAATGTATATGCTTGACCCGGAGAGGTAATCGAGGAGATCTTTGTCTCCATAACCATCAGGACTGGAGACGAAACCCTGTCCAGCGGTTACAACCCCATGGGGAACGAGTCCATTCCCGCCTCCCTGCTGGTAGTTCCACCGTGAAGAGATTCTGGCAGAAATCATTGGTGTGGCTGGGAATTCCAGAATTGTCCTGCCCTGACTGACTGTATCGCTTGTGGACTCATGGTCACTTATTAGCTGAGTGTTATTGCCGACGTAACCATGAAGTTTGAAGTCCCTGCCGAACGGTGTGAGATGCGGGAAAACGGTATGGCAGGTTGCGCAGCTCAGTCCGGTCTGACGGGAATAGCTCGGGATTGCTTTTGCCGTTTGTGAAACAGCGAGGGCCAACGTAACAGCGATGGCTGTCGAAAGCGCCGTTTGCTGAACAAGGCGATTGACAAAGTTATACATGATTTTTATCCTTCTATGATTTCTTATTTTGCGCCAAGATTAATAATCGATTCCCGGAGTTGAAGTCCGAGATTTCTACACGCGATCAGATGACCCGAATGTCGAAGAGGGTCTCAAATGCGGAGGTTGCTGTTCAGGATGGGTAAATCTAATGGAGGGGAGGCTGCGTTGTTGATAGCCGACAGTTGATCGCCAATTGCTGACTTATGCCCATAGAGAGTTGGCATAAAGCCAAGCACCATCACAAAATGGCTGAGCAACTTAGTCGAATCCGTGGAACTGCTTATTACACTCTTCTTAGAATAGACAGCTTTGACACAATTATTCTCGACCAACTGCAGCCCGTATTGCCGCAGAGTGATTCTTCGAGAACAACTGCAGGGGCCTTCGCACGAATAAGCTTCTGAGTTCATGGACAGCTCCGGAGCGCTTACCGGGCTCTGCATCATGGTACAAAAATGTGAAATGCAGCCATACTGAACCTGTCCGACAATGAATGCCAGCAGGACAGCTAGATTCAGATAGGCCATTGTCCTCTCTCCGGTCTCTCGAACATTCAAAATTTGGGAATGAAACGACAGTTATGTGTCACTTCGCAATTCAGAGTCTTCACCTGCTGCCTCCAGTTGTTTCGGCGGACACTTCACGTCGGCATAAGAGCAAAATACGCAGCAATCGCCGGGTTTCGGTCTCATTACAATACTGCACGCCTTGCATCTATAAAAATGCTGACAGGCGTTCGCAGGCATTTCCAAAGTTTCTTTGTAACCGCAATTGGGACATGTAAGTGTGGCAAATGTTATGATTTCTGATTTCATGGTTCTCCATTCTTGTCGGGCTTGTCAATTAACCTTGTGAAGGTGATACGGTGGGCTTTTGCGGGGTTACTCCTCATAAGCTCCATCTGAACCCTCCTGTTATGCCAAATGAAGGCGCGGTTTCCGTGAGCCCCTTCGAGACGAGTAGGGTCCATATCATGTCGGAGCTTGTTTTGCAGTTCAGACCGAGTGATGCTTGATTCGGCGGTGGATAACCTGAAAGGATCGTCGTGTATCCCTGATACATGAGTGCAAGGGAGAAGTCACCTTCGCCGAAGAATCTTCCTATTCCGCCTCCGTAGGAGAATGGGTCCTTAAAATCAACTCCCGCCGGCTTGCCTATAAGCAGGTACCCGGCATTAGCCATTACGACGTAAGCACCGAATAATTGCCTGTAATTGAGCGAGCCTCCGAAGTCAAATCTTCCTGTCCCGAAGTTGTCTGCCGTACTTGCAGTGGGAACCTTCATCTGAGCGTCTATACCGAGCGTCGGGGAATTTCCCCCCAGTCCGAAACTTCCTGTCGAATGGCCCAAGTCCGGGCGAATGATCTCATACTCTGCGGTCAGGAATAGGTCTCCTAACCCGACGATGTTTGACATACTTCCCATCGAGGAGCTGCCGGGACCTCCCATCATACCTCCCGTGCCTGAAGACATGTTCATATTCGATCCGCCGTGCGGCAGCAACATCCCGCCGGCCGCAGTAACGAGATTATTGTTCTGAGAAACAATCGGGAGGATTGCCGACGCGCTCCAGTCGTTCGCTTCGTACCTCAGCCCGGGGACTAGGTAGAACGTCGATGTATTGCTCCCGAAAATGTAATTGCCCTGAGAATACTGGAAGTATCCGGTCGCGAACCAGTTGCCCTGGGCAAATGAGTTCTGAGTTCCCAGAAGAAGGTACAGAAATGACGCGAACGTGGATACTTCCCCTTTTCGTAGCATCCTTGGGATTGCTTTCTTCAAATACTTAATCATCCTCATTTCACCTCCTGTTTTGCCGGAGGGAAAGGCGGCATTGTATTTTCAGTCAACCTGTACAGTGTGCCTGCGCGCCAAAGTGCTTTGGCAGACGGGTGTGCCGCCTCCCCACATCTGGATTTTCATTTATTGCCGCTGGTTTTTCCGGCGGGCGGGGTCTTCGACTTCAGATTCTGCATCATCTCGTGATAATCGTTGACCAGCGAGCCCATGTGCATTTGCATTTGCGTCATCTGGTCCTTCATCTTAGGATCCGCCATCATCCCCTTGTCCGCCATAGTCTGGCTCATCTGGTGAATCAGGGATTCCATGTTCGCTCCCAGCTTCTGCATCTGCTGCATCATGGACATGTTCTGGTCCATGCTTCCCATCTGGCCCATTCCCTTGTCGTCGTTCATCTGCTGCATCATGCCTGAAAGTTCATGCGTCATGGTCTGCATATGCTGCATCATGTCTGACATGGAGGCCATGTTCCGCATGTTATTCATCTGCTGCATGTGCTGCATATTCCCCATGCCGCTGCCCATCGAGCTTTGAGCGTACGATGTAACTGCAGTCAGGAACAAGGCGACTGCCACGAGTCTGAAGAGATGGATTGCAATGTGTTTTCTTGTCGAGGGGGACTTAACTTCGTACAACATTTTGATTCTCCTTTTCTTTTGAAGGTGTTGATTTGTTACTCTACAATTATTTTCCCGTGCAGCATTCCCATTCCACACTGGAAACCGAATTCGCCTTCTCTGTCCGGGGTGAATTCGACAGGGATTGTCTTGAACGGCGCGAGCATCGCCTGCTTGTTGAAGTCTGGGAATAAGACCTGTTCCGAGCATACAGCGGTTTCTTCCCGGTAGAAGTTCAGGCGTACCGGCCTTCCCTTCTCAACGGTTATCACGTCCGGCGAATATCCGCCTTTCACTTTGATTACGACTTCCTGGATTCCAGATTCCATGGTTTCAACTTTCGTTGATTTCCTTTCTGAGAACCAGAAGAACCATCCGATCCATCCGCTGAGGGATAATCCGGCTATCGTTACGAGTATTCGGTCAATAGTCATTGTATTTCCTTTCAGGGCCTTATGACGTTTTCATTTTATATGCGCGAAGCCGGTTTGCGTTCGTGACAACCGTTACCGAACTGAAAGCCATCGCCGCTCCGGCTATGATCGGCGAGAGCAGAATTCCGAAGAACGGATACAAAGCTCCCATTGCGACCGGCAACCCGAGTGTATTGTAGAAAAACGCGCCGAAAAGATTTTGCCGGACATTCTTCATGGTCGCTCTGGAAATATCTATTGCGGCAACTACACCACTGAGGTTACCTTTGATCAGTGTTATGTCTGAGGCTTCTATTGCAATGTCGGTTCCGGTGCCGATCGCAAGACCTATGTCTGCCTGGGCAAGCGCCGGTGCGTCGTTTATTCCGTCACCCACCATCGCGACTTTCTTCCCCTCCATCTGAATCTTCTGAACATTGTGCGCCTTGTCTTCAGGGAGGACGTCGGCAAACACTCTGGTGATCCCAACCTGTCGGGCAATCGCCTTTGCGGTGCGCTCATTGTCGCCTGTTAACATCACGACTTCCAATCCCATTTTTTGAAGCTGTGCCACGGCACTCTTAGAATCTTCCTTTACCGTGTCCGCCACAGCAACAATTCCGCCAAATCGATTGTCAATTGCGACATACATCGGAGTCTTTCCCTCTTCCGCAAGCTTGCGGCTCTTTTCCTCCGATGTTCCGATTTCAATTCCTGCATCTTTCATCAGCTTGGAATTGCCAAGGAGCACGTGTTTCCCGTTTACAGTTGCTTCGACGCCCTTCCCTGGGATTGCATTGAAGGACTGAGTGTCGCTTATTTGAACTTTTCGTTCGACGGCGCCATTTACAATCGCTTCAGCTAGGGGATGTTCGGAAGCCTTCTCAACAGAAGCCGACAAGCCGAGCAGTTCATTTTCATCGAAGCCGTTGACGGCAATCACATCGGTCAGAGCTGGCTTCCCCTTCGTAATCGTTCCGGTCTTGTCGAGGACAATAGCATTCAGCTTCTGGGCAGTCTCCAGCGCTGCACCACTGCGAATCAATATTCCATTCTCAGCACCTTTTCCCACGCCGACCATCAGAGAAATCGGGGTCGCGATTCCAAGCGCGCACGGGCAAGCGATGACTAATGTTGTAACAAGGACAATGAGTGCAAAAACGAGGTTCGGCTGCGGACCGAAGTCGTACCATATTATGAATGCTAAAACGCCGAGGATCATGACGGCCGGAGCGAAGTAGCCAGATATCTGGTCAACAACTCGTTGAATTGGGGCTTTTGAGCTCTGTGCCTGTTGTACCATTCCGATGATCTGTGCGAGCGCGGTGTCTTTGCCGACCTTTGTAGCCTTAAACTTGAATGAGCCTGTCTTGTTTATTGTGCCGCCTATAACTTCGTCGTCCGACTGCTTCTCGACCGCAATCGGCTCGCCGGTAATCATGGATTCGTCAACGCTCGACGTGCCACCCACCACAACGCCATCGACCGGGACTTTCTCACCGGGACGGACTACCACGATATCATCGACAATAACTTCTTCGAACGGTATGTCTTTTTCGGCACCGTCCCGGACAACTCTTGCGGTCTTTGCCTGCAGGCCGATGAGTTTCTTTATCGCCTCTGAGCTTTTCCCTTTCGCGCGCACCTCAAGCGCAAGGCCGAGAATGACAAGCGCGGTGACGACTGCAACAACATCATAGAATTGCCCGGCAAGCTGCTGTGACGGAAAGACCGACGGGAAAAGGAATGCCACAGTCGAATAGAGCCATGCCGCCGCTTCTCCACTTGCAACAAGCGTGTTCATGTTCGCGGATCGGCTTCTGAATGCGGCGACTGCACCCGTGAAAAACTGCGCACCGGAGTAAAACATCACGATCAGGGTGACGAACGCCATAGAGAAGGTAATGATTTCGGCGCTGGCGGTTCCAATTCGCATCAGATTGGAAATCCCGAAGAGATTCGGATAGCTGAAGAATACGACGGGAACGGAGACGGTTGCAGCAAAGATGAATTTTCGCATCAGCCGTTTGTACTCCTGTTCATGCGCAATCTCAGTCTCGTCTCTCGTTTCGCCTTCTTTACGCGGTTCCGCCTTTTCACCGGCCGCCCCGTCGCGGACGGTGTAACCGAGAGACTCAATCGACTTTGTTATTTCCGAGATGTTCACTTCGGCCGGTATGTACTGCACCATTGCGGTTTCGCTCGCAAGATCGACACTAGCGGAAATAACTCCGGGCTTTCTGAGAAGGTCGTCTTCAATTTTCGTCACGCATGAGCCGCAGTACATTCCGCCGATCCTGAGCGTGAGCGAGCTTTGCCCTGCTTTGTAACCTGCCTTCTTTATTGCGCCGACAATCTGCCGAGAGTTTGTCACAGTCGGCTGATATTCGACAAAGGCCTTCCCGGTCGCTATGTTGACGTTGACCTTTTTCACGCCATCCAACTGTTTAATTTGCTTCTCAATTGTAACCGCACAGTTGGCGCAATCCATGTTTACAATTGGAATTTGAATTTGTGCGGTTTCGCGACTTGATTTGTCCACACTCGAAGCGGCGTGATGAGAAGCTGTCACGTTCGAATTTGAACCTTTTTCCGCTCCTTCCGTTGTCGGCGCAAGATATTTTTCGGGGTTTTGCTCAAACTTTCCTTTGCAGGCCGCAGAGCAAAAATAGAACCTCGTGCCAACTCGGTCCGAAAGGAACTCGGTCGTTTCTTCGACCGGCATTCCACATACCGGGTCTTTTGGTCCCGCGGGGCGGGACTTTCCCGATTGAATCGGGATATCCGACGTTTCACTCGGCATTCTTATATCTCCCTTTCTTTAGAGAAACCTGAGGACCTGGACGGGAGACCGCAGGTCAGACTCCTGACCGCGGTTCCCGGTCTCCGATTCCCAGTTCAATTCTTCTTATGGTGCGCTTCATGATCTGTCATGGTGGTGTCGGCTGATCTCTTCTGCATCTTGCGGTGGTCCATCATACCGCCGCCCATCATCATCTTCATCATCATGTCATGCATGTCTTTGTCCTTCATCATTCTCCTGCACATCGACATCATGGATGCTGAATCGCTTTTAGCATGCTTCATCATTTTGTCCATCATCATCAAGCGCATGCGTGGATCGGAGACGATGCGGTCCATCATCATGTTCATCATGGACGGATCCTTCATCATCTCCATCATTTGCTCCTTTTGGTCGGTCGTCTTCACCTTTTTCTCCTGGGCCTGTGCCCCGGCAAAGAGAAAAATGACCGTCAGCAATGCCGCGACAAATGTGAATCGTTTTCCCGCGACGCGGGATTTTCCCGATTGAACCGGGATATTCGACGCTTCGTTCAACATGATATCCTCCTTTGTTCGTGATTCATTCCGTTAAGCATCTTCGCTGTTATCTTCCAACTTCCGAGTTAATCCTGGCTGCAAGCAGGATGATCCAGCCTCCTGCAAATCCTGCAACTGCTCCGTCAAGGAACGCAAATAATGCACCGAGAGCTGTCGGTAATTCAGCAATCCGCGAAATGAAAAGATGGGCAGTTGAAAAGGGAAACTCCGAATTGAACATTGGCCACATGCCGTGCATTCGTCCCAAAAGGAGGTAGGTTGCCGACCAAAACACACCAAAGGTGAGTGCCACTATCCAGGGAATTTGGTTCGTCTTCCTGCCAGCGCGCCGACTAACGGTTTGGGCAGCATTACGAAACGGAAATCTTTCCATCTTTGCTTCCATCACGCCACCTCCCGGATAGTTGAATTTGAATCCATGCCGGCTTCATCTCTGGGGAAATAGGTGCCTGCATCAAAGAGGCAACCACACAGACAGGTCGCGAAGGTTGCCTTGCCTCCGTTTATAAGTAGATACGCGTAAGCTTTAGGTGCAATCCGATTATCTACAAATGTGATTGCGGCATCGTTATGCGAAGTTGAAAAAACTATTCCTTTGGCAATCGCATCCGCCGATTTCGGCCCCGTAGCTACTACTGCCTTACCTTGCTTCACTTCCTCCACTTTATCGTTCCAGATAATCTTCACGCCTGCCGAAATCGCCTGCTGCTTGAGTCCCTGGTCGAGCGATGCTCCAGTTGCGCCTCTTTCCACCAAATAGAAAAGCGGCCTTGGGAATTTCACGAGATGTCCGCTGCCCGACGGTGTGAACACTGTCAATTCGCTGTAAGGCTGGCAGAGGAAGTTCACGGAGATCCCGACGCTCCTCAAAAAATCAATCGTATCGTCGCCCGTCGACCAGTTCTCCAATCCCTGGAAGTCGCCGTTGAACCGGAGCCCAACATCGTTGTTCTGTTCGTGTACGACTACATCCACGTTGGCTTTTGCAAGATTAATCGCGGCTGTAAGGCCCGCCGGACCAGCACCTATAATATGGATCACATTGCTCACCCGGCAAATTCCAGTTTCTTCGGGAACCGGACTCCCGACTTAGGAACGAAACGCGGTATAGCTCTCTCATATTCCCTGTATTCCTCGCCAAACTTGGCTTCCATGTCGCGCTCTTCACGCAGGGAAAGTTTGTAGTAGGCGTAGGTCAATATCGGGAACATGACAAGCGTGAGGATCGTGGGCCATTGTATCAGCATTCCGATCGTCACGAGGAAGAGTCCTGAATATTGCGGATGCCTCACACGTGCATACGGGCCTTCGGTAACCAAGCCTCCATCTCCATGGTAAATTCGCTTCCAACCCGCGCCCATTATCCACAGCCCGATCAGCATTACAAAGCCGCCCATCTGGCAGATGACAAGTTTCACCCACTCAGGAGCACCGAACAGCGTCCCGAGCAAATGACCGTTGACATGTCCGAAAGGGTTGGCAACGCCTAACTTGTTCCCGAAAAGGGAGAGCAGAATATATATCGTCAGGGGGAAACCGTACATCTCGGTGAAGAGGGCGACGATGAAGGCGGCGAATATTCCGAGTGTACGCCACTCATATTTTTTCTTGGGCTTAAGAAACCCGATGGCAAAAGCGGCAAATATAACCACGTTGATAAGCACCATGGTCCAGAGCCCATAGTCATAAGATTCGTGCATAATGTTTCTCCTTTCTCGCAAGAGGAGATAGGAAAGAGGAGTAAGGAGGCAGGTATCCTTTCTCCTGTCTCCTGCTCCGTCTCTTCTCACTCTCAGTGATGATGATGTTCGTGTTCTCCGCCTTCTTTGGGCTTGGCATACTTCGGCGGCTCTTTGTCGAAAGCAGCCTTGCACGAAGGTGAGCAGAAGTAATAAGTGGTACCCTGGTACTCACTCTTTGCAGTCGCTTTCTTCTCGTCGATCTGTCCCGAAGGGATCCTTACGGACATTCCGCATACTGGGTCGCGTGTTCCCGCGGTGTGGGTTTTCGCTTCGCTCAACATGTTATGTCTCCTTTCCCATAAAGTGTTAGTGATGATGGATGATTGGTTCGGCTGCACTTTGTCCTGATTTGTTGTCTTCACCGTGTTGACGTTGTGAGTGCCCTCCGCAGCCGCCCATTCCGCCGTGGCCGCGGTGCATGAAGAACATCAAGAGTGCAAATCCGATCAGAAAAAGCAGAGTCGATGACATGGTTTTCACCACCTTTCATGCAAGTGCGTCGATGCCGTGCATTTTTGTGCGGATGCTGACGGCGTCTTCGACGTTTGTGACAAATATTTTCCCATCGCCCGGCTGACCGCTGTGAGCGTGGTCGAGGATTGAGCTGATTACAATTTCGGCAAGGTCATCGGAGCATATAAGCTCAATCTTAACCGCCTTGCTGTACCTCTGGCAGTACTCCATGGATATGTTTAGCTCCTTCTTATCCGCCCAGCTCCCGAGCAAAGACACGTCGATAACCGTCATTCCATTGATGCCTATCGCCTCGAGATGCGAAATCACCGTGTCCGCTCTCTCTGGCCTGATGTAAGCCTTTATTTCTTTCATTGCCGTGACTCCTTTTGAAATTTCATTTTGTTTTACAACATACTCCGCATAGCGCTGAGCCCGTTGTTCTGTTGCACTATTCCACGATTAACTTGCCTTTCAGCTTCCCCTTCCCGCACTGGAAGGAGTATTCGCCCGACTTCTCCGGCATTATCTCTGTAAAGACAACCACATAGTGAAGCAGTCTTATCCTCTTGTTGAAATCGGGGAAGAGAATCTCTTCATCACAATAAGACAGGTCCTTCCGGAGGAAGTTCACCTGCAGGAGCCTTCCCGCTTTCGCGGTGATTACATCAGGGGAGTAGCCATGATCTACTATGATATTAGCTTCCTGGATTCGGCTGCTTTCCAATTGTGCCTGCTCCTTTTTATCCATGGCCTGCCAGAACCAGTAGTAAAGAGCGATGGCAAGCGGTATTCCGATTAGAGCGGCCACTGTGCTAGTCATTGTAACCTCCATTGTTCAGCTGAAAATTGTCAGAAGTTTCATATTGATTCAGCGGCTTGCATGCGCAATCGAGAGCACGGTCTCGTTCAGCTATCACGGCCTCATTCAATTGAAACGGCCCATGAAACTCGCTTAAGCCTAACGACCTGCGCGATTCCTCGAGAAGCCGGTTCCGTTCGACAATTATTCTTTCGAGTTGAATCTCGAATGTGATCATGCAAAGGCCGGTGTGGAAATAGTAGGTTTCGCCCTCAAACTCAAGTTGGAGTTCGGGATTGGCTTGCATTCCACAGATAGCACATCTTTTCTTGAAAGGAAACTGGAAAGCGGAGTCCGGAGACAGATCTTCAGTGTTCTGCTTTTCGTTCTTCGATTCTATTTCGTCCATGATATCCATTTTCTTTTCACTCTTTACTGTTGAGTTCAATTGTCACTCTTAACGTCAGTTCATGCCTGTGTATCGTGAGCAGACCGGGAGAACAGGTTATAGAGGGGGATAAACACATAGCTCACATAGAACCCGTAAAGGAATGACTCGAAGAATCCTAGGGAGAATGTCCTCCAGCTTAACCACGAAAAGCCCGGGAGAAACCCCTGCCAAAAAGGATACATATGCCATTCCTTCGGAAAAATCAAATCCCACAGAACGCATAGGACGAACGAAATAGCTAAGAAGCTTCCGAGCGCCCAAGCGACAGGACGAGGTCTAATCTTTTTCATGTCTTAATTCTCCTTTCTTAAGAAAATGTCACTTGTCGTCATTCATTGTCCTCAACGAGAGCAGCCTGTCCCGGCGAGCCGGAGGCGGAACGGAAAGGCGAAGTATGTTTTTCATCGGACCGTTCCATCTGCGCCTGAAGCGCATCTCCGACCGGCGAGCAGGGGACAGACAACAGCTTGCTCAGCAGCATCCGTGTCCACCACCGTGGTGTCCATGGCTTGATGTTGGGCCGGATTCTGCAGCCTTCCCAGCGTACTTGGCAGGGTCCGCCTGGAAACGAGCCTTACAGTCTTCCGATGCGACGAAGTAAGTCTGGCCATTATACTCAACTTTCCTGGCCGATCTTTCGTCGATTTCCATTCCACAAACTGGGCATTTTCCCGCTGAGCGGGATTTCACTTCGTTCAACATTTTATAAACCTCACTTTTTTGTTTGTTCACTCTCCATGACGCTGCATGTCGAAGGCGGTTACAGTAAATGAAAAGGAGACGGCAGACAGAAAAAAGGAGAAAGGGAACGGGCTTCCTGCCTCCGGTGTCCGGCTTCCGTCATTTCTTGCATGAGCAATCCAGACAATGGTGTTGCGCGCACATTCGGCACGTTTCCTCGAGACGCTTGCGAAGTGCCAGTCTCGCACGATGGGACCTCACCTTGAGATTGTTACGGGAAATTCCAAGACGAGCGGACACCACTTCAGCGTCCTCTCCGTCTATGTCAATTGCTTTCACTACATCGGCATACTCCGGTTTCAAAGTGGGAATAAGCTCGCTCATACATCCGCAGATTTCTTCTTGTTCTTCGGGTCCGACGGCAACATCGGCGTCGGCAGAGTAATTAATCCTGCGGTTCAGCTCAACTGCTTTGCGCCTGTATGCGTCGATTATTGCGTTCTGCAAAACCCGGTAGAACCATCGCACGAGCTCCTCGTCATCTTTAATCTGAGGTGCTGAGCGGATCGCTTTAAGAAAGGAATCCTGGAGGATATCCTCAGCAAGGTCCGGGTCGGTAATCCTCTTGCGGATGTAACCTAAAAATTTCGCGCGGCTGGTGACCAGTTGTTCTTCGACAGTTGTCATGGCGATTATCTCCTCATTATTTCTTCCATTTCTCGACTTTGTCGCCTCTGACTGGATTTCCTCTGAGCACAACAGCCACGGAAGAATTGTCGCCGAGGACCTTCTCCACCTTCACTTTGCCCGCGAGAACGGCTCGTTTCTCATTTACCGCATAAAGCTGGAGCACATCGCCGGCCTGAATCCCGTTTGCCGAGCCGACATCAATGAAGACTTTACTATCTGTTCGTCCCGTAATGTAGCCTCTCGTGACCAACGACTCCGAACATCCGACTACCACTATGATCAAAAGTATCACAGCGATTCCCGATATGATCGTTCTCATGATATTTCTCCTTTCATACTGGACTTCACCGAATTGCTACTGCCAATCGTAGGCTTGCGCTTCGCTCTTTTGGATCAAACCCGACAGAGATTTTTTCAGCGGCACGCTGGACCGAATAACCAGCATCGAAGGCAGCAACTAACTTCACCAATACATAGCTTCCAACAAGAACGTAAAAAGTATTGCGCTCGCCCGTAGACCAACTTCTGTAGTAGCCAGGATCTCCTGCGTACGGATAGTGGTAATCCATATGGTTCCAATTTTGGGACAACAGCACCATTGCAGGGATGAACAGCCCCAGTTCCGCAGTAGTGTAAATGATTCCTCTCTGCCAATTCCCAGCGTAGAATCCACCGAAATCAAATGGCAAGGGCTGAATTGATAGAAGCGCGGCAGTGCCGGGATCCTTCCTGCCACTCGACCACATGCCAAAGTGATGCATACCATCCATGTGTCTTCCTGTCATATCTCCCGTGGAATCAATATTTGCCGCCGTGGCAGTGCTGTCATTATGGTGCATCATCTCCTGTGCATGAACTGCACCGGATGACATTACAAGTACAATCACGATCGTAAGCGTAAAAGGCATCTTTTTCATGATACCTCCTTTTATTCATTCAATGTTTATGATTTAAGTTCTTATGACCCTCAACCGACGGAGCCTTCAAGGAATCTCCATAAGCATGTTTTCCTTTTGCGATAGTTGAATCGCTCTGTTGGGTCTTGCTCTCGCCGCTTGATTGCGAATTATCCATGTTCATTGAGCCGTTGTCTATCATTCCGCCGTTCACAAGCGCAGTACCGACTCCGTAGTTATAGACTAATTCTCCGCCATAAATAGCGCCGACAATCATTATTCCTGCGGCTACGATCGTCACAATCAATCTCAGCACACGAAGTTTGTGCTTGAAAAAGATTATCCATAAAGCGATAAAAACGGTTATTCCTCCTGCCGTCAATTGGAGTGTTTCATGAGTCTCCATCAACTCATGGGCCTGATCAGGATGGGGTACTGTGTGCGCCGCAATCCAGCCTGTAGTCGCCGCGGCGATAAAGGCAATTGCCGCCAATACCAAAAGTACTGCGGCAAAAGAATTGTATAACTCTTTCTTGAAGATGATATATCCAATTTCAAACAGAAGTCCCAGCAGCAAAAGGACTATCGGGAAATGGACGAACAATGGATGTATGTTTTGCATTTTACTTTCCTCCTCCGACGGATGCATCTGAAATCTGCGATTGCTGTTTCAGCTCTCTGCCTCTCCACAGGTAATAAATCACCGGATACACCATGAGCTCGAGCAGCACGCTCGTGATGATGCCGCCGACCATCGGGGCAGCGATCCTCTTCATCACGTCCGCGCCAGTCCCTGTCGCCCACATGATCGGCAAGAGTCCGGCAAGGATCGCGGAAGCTGTCATCATCTTCGGGCGTACTCTTCTGACGGCGCCCTCGTGGATGGCTTCCTTCAGATGC